>NZ_JBFRCH010000037.1:0-68630 GCF_040965635.1 Paraburkholderia phymatum | reverse complement strand
AGGGCTGGTTGCAGCATTCTGCCGCAACCAGCCCTCTGCCAGCTTGCTTGCGCCACGCGCGTCAAGCGTTCGCTTCGCCGGGCTGACGCCCGCACTTGACCCGGCAACCACCCACTCGAGATTCGAAAGAAGCAATTTTCAGTCGGCGCAGCTTCAAAAAGAAGCCCGCCGAACCGGGCTTAAACGCCCCCCATACACATATACTTGATCACGACATACTCGTCGATCCCATAGTGCGAGCCTTCGCGTCCCAGGCCCGACTGCTTGACGCCGCCAAACGGCGCGACTTCGTTCGAGATCGCGCCCGTGTTGATGCCGACCATCCCGAACTCCAACGCTTCCGCGACGCGCCAGATGCGGCCGATATCGCGGCTATAGAAGTACGACGCAAGGCCGAATTCAGTGCTGTTCGCCATCTCGATCACCTCGGCATCCGACGTGAAGCGGAACAGCGGCGCGAGCGGGCCGAACGTTTCGTCGCGGGCCACTTTCATGTCGGGCGTGACATCGGCGAGCACGGTCGGCTCGAAGAAGCCGTGACCGAGCGCATGACGCTTGCCGCCCGTCACGACGCGCGCGCCTTTGCCGAGCGCATCTTCGATATGCGATTCGACCTTGAGCACCGCGGCCTCGTTGATGAGCGGCCCTTGCTGCACGCCTTGCTCGGTGCCGTATCCGACCTTGAGCCCGGCGACGGTTGCGCTCAGCTTTTGAGCGAACGCATCGTAGACGCTGTCGTGCACATAGAAGCGGTTCGTGCACACGCAGGTCTGGCCGCTGTTGCGGTACTTCGATGCGATGGCGCCTTCGACGGCGGCATCGAGATCGGCATCGTCGAACACGATGAACGGCGCATTGCCGCCGAGTTCGAGCGAGACCTTCTTGACGGTCGGCGCGCACTGCGCCATCAGCAGACGCCCGACGCCCGTCGAGCCCGTGAACGACAGCTTGCGCACGGTTGCGTTGCTGGTCATCTCGCCGCCGATCGGTTTCGGATCGCCGGTGACGACGCTGAAGACGCCCGCGGGCACGCCAGCGCGCTCGGCGAGCACGGCAAGCGCGAGCGCAGACAGCGGCGTGGCTTCAGCGGGCTTGACGATGATCGGGCAGCCGGCTGCGAGCGCCGGACCGACCTTGCGAGTGATCATCGCGGCCGGGAAATTCCACGGCGTGATCGCAGCGCACACGCCGACAGGCTCTTTCGTCACGACGATGCGCTTGTCGCCCGCCACTGTCGGGATCGTGTCGCCGTAGACCCGCTTCGCTTCTTCGCCGAACCATTCGAGGAACGAGGCCGCATAGCCGATTTCGCCCTTGGCTTCGGCGAGCGGCTTGCCTTGTTCCGTCGTCAGGATCAACGCGAGGTCGTCGGCGTTGGCGAGCATCAGGTCGTTCCACTTGCGCAGGATTTCCGCGCGCTGCTTGCCCGTCTTTGCCTTCCATGCGGGCCAGGCCTTGTTCGCCGCTTCGATCGCGCGGCGTGTCTCCTGTGCGCCCATACGCGGCACGCGCGCGACCAGTTCGCCCGTTGCCGGGTTCAGCACTTCGAACGTTTCGTCGTTATCGGCGCCTTGCCATTTGCCGTCGATATACGCCTTGCCTTGCAGCAGCGCCGGGTCTTTCAGTTTGCTACGCAGATCGGTCATTTCGTTCTGTCCTTTGCTTGTCTGTCACTTCAGGCAGCGACGCCCACGGTCTCTTTCAACGCATCTTCGAGAATGGCGAGCGCCTCGTCGAAGACGGCATCCTGAATCGTCAGCGGGAACAGGAACCGGATGACGTTCGAATAGACGCCGCAAACCAGCAGCAGAAGCCCGCGCTCTAGCGCGCGCGTCTGCACGCGCTTCGTGAAATCGGCATCCGGCTCCGACGTGCCCGGCTTGCAGAACTCGACAGCCACCATGCCGCCCGGCCCGCGCACATCCGCCATCTGCGGCACTTCCTTCTGCAGCGCGGTCAGGCGGCCCTTGAGCCGGTCGCCCAGTTCGACGGCGCGCTCGCAGAGCTGCTCTTCATCGATGATCGACAGCACGGCATGCGCGGCAGCCACCGCCAATGGATTGCCCGCATACGTGCCGCCCAGTCCGCCAGGCGCGGCGGCATCCATCAGATCGGCGCGGCCGACCACGCCCGACAGCGGCAGCCCACCTGCAAGGCTCTTGGCCATCGTCATCAGATCGGGCACGACGTCGTAGTGATGCATCGCGAACAGCTTGCCCGTACGCGCAAAGCCCGTTTGCACTTCATCGGCGATCAGCAGAATGCCGTGCTCGTTGCACAGCTTGCGCAGCGCGCGCACGAACTCGGCGGGCGCCGGATAGAAGCCGCCTTCGCCTTGCACCGGCTCGAAGATGATCGCCGCGACGCGCTTCGGATCGATATCGGCCTTGAACAGATGCTCGATCGCCTTCAGCGAGTCGGCCGTCGTCACGCCGTGCAGCGGATTCGGGAACGGCGCGTGGAAGACGTCGGCCGGGAACGGGCCGAAGCTCAGCTTGTACGGCGCGACCTTGCCCGTCAGCGCCATGCCCATCATCGTGCGGCCATGGAAGGCGCCCGTGAACGCGATCACGCCCGGACGGCCCGTCGCCGCGCGCGCGATCTTGATCGCGTTTTCGACGGCCTCGGCGCCCGTCGTGAAGAAAGCCGTCTTCTTCGGATAGTCGCCCGGCGCGCGCTGATTGATCTTCTCGGCCAGCTCGACATACGACGCGTACGGCACGATCTGATACGCGGTGTGCGTGAACTGGTCCAGTTGCGCGCGCACGGCCTCGACGATCTTCGGATGACGATGGCCCGTGTTGCACACGGCAATGCCCGCTGCGAAGTCGATCACGCGGCGGCCCTCGATGTCCCATAGCTCCGCGTTCTCCGCGCGCGCAGCGTAGAAATCGCACATCACGCCCACGCCGCGCGGCGTGGCGGCGTCCTTGCGGCTCTTCAGTTCGGCATTCTTCACGGAGATCTCCTGGTTGGGTTCGTTCGGGCGCTCGCGCTCATCGCGGCACATGCACCGACTATACTTATATTTGGCTCTAGGTTTCAGAGCCATTTCAATAAAAAACCAGGAGCCAATTTATGCGCGCGAGCGTGTTGTCCGACTGGCTGGCCCAGCGTCTGGATCGCGGCAACGGTCAGCCCGTGTACCGGCAGCTGCATCGGCTGCTTCAACAGGCGATCCTCACGCGCGAGTTGCCCGCGGGCAGCAAGGTGCCGTCGTCGCGGCTGCTTGCGAACGAACTGGGCATCGCGCGCAATACCGTCACGCAGGTCTATGAACAGCTGGCGCTGGAAGGCTATGTGACGTCGGCCACGGGGCGCGGCACGTTCGTCGCCGATACGTCGCCGGATGAAATCGTCGGATCGCCCGATGCGCAGGCCACGCCGATGCGCTCGACCTCGTTCGAGCAGTTGCAGCAGGCGCTGCCGCCTGCCCGCTCCAAACCGCTGCTGGACGCGCAGCCCGCCGCGCGGGCGCTGTCGCAGCGCGGTTCGCGGCTGATCGCGGGCGCGGGCGTGTCGAAGCGTCAATGGGGCGCGTTCATGCCCGGCGTGCCCGATGTCACGCGCTTTCCCGCGCGCGTTTGGAGCCGTCTGCACAACAAGTACTGGCGGCGTCCGCGGCCCGATCTGCTGACGTATGCGCCGGGCGGCGGCCTGTCCCTGCTGCGCCACGCGCTCGCGGACTATCTGCGCACGTCGCGCTCCGTGCGCTGCACGCCCGAGCAGATCGTCATCACGACGGGCATTCACCAGTCCGTCGATCTGGCCGTGCGTCTGCTGACCGATCCCGGCGATGTGATCTGGACGGAGGACCCGTGCTATTGGGGCGTGCGCAGCGTGATGCACGTGTCGGGACTGAAGTCGCGGCCGATTGCCGTCGACGAAGAAGGCATCAACCCTTCGCCCGACGATCTCGCGCATCCGCCGAAGCTGATGCTCGTGACGCCGTCGCACCAGTACCCGCTCGGCATGGTGATGAGTCTCGCGCGTCGGCGGATGCTGCTCGAATACGCGCGGCAGCACCACTGCTGGATCATCGAGGACGACTACGACAGCGAGTTCCGCTACGGCAACCGGCCGCTCGCGTCGTTGCAGGGGCTCGACACGACGGGGCAGGTGATCTATGTCGGCAGCTTCGGCAAGACGCTGTTTCCGGGGCTGCGAATCGGCTATCTCGTCGCGCCCGAGGCGCTGGCCGAGAGCTTCGCGACGGCCAGCGCCGAGCTGTATCGCGAAGGGCAGTTGCTGCAGCAGGCGATGCTCGCGGAGTTCATCAGCGAAGGGCATTTCACGTCGCACATCCGCAAGATGCGCACGCTCTACGGCCAGCGGCGTTCCGCGTTGCTCGACGCCGCCGCGCGGCGCTATGGCGACGCGTTGCCCGCGGTCGGCGGCGATGCGGGCCTGCATCTCGTGATGCAATTGCCCGAAGGCACGGATGACCGCGCCGTCGCCGCGGCCGCGCTCGAACGCAATATCGTCGTGCGTCCGCTGTCGGGGTATTACGCGCAGACGTCGCGCGCGCAGTCAGGGCTGCTGATCGGCTACGCGTGCGTGCCCGATGAAGAGATCGCACCCGCGTTCGACACGCTCGCGCAAGCGATCGACGCGACGTTGCCGCTCTTCGCGTGAATGCGCGTGAATCCGAGTGAATGCGCGTGATAGTCGCGCCAGTCCGGCGCTATAACCGGATCAGCACTGCGCCGAGCGTGACGAGCGTGCACGCGACGATACGGCGCGCCGTCAGCCGCTCGTGCATGAATGAGAAGCCGATCAGCACCGCGAAGATCGAACTGAGTTCTCGCAATGCCGAAACCATCGCGATGGGCAGATAGCGGTACGCCTCGATGATCAGGCAATACGCGCTCAGTGCGATCACGCCCGAGAGAATCCCTTTGACCATCGTCTCGCGCGACGTGAAGAGCCCCTTCGCGCCGCCGCGCCAATACCAGACGAGCAGGAACTGCGGCAAGTTCCACAGCAGATAGACCCACATGATGTAGCTCATGCCGTTGCCCGCGACGCGCGCGCCGATGCCATCGACGACCGAATACGACGCGATGAAGAGGCCCGTCAGCAGCGCGTAGGGCACGCTCTCGCCGGAAAAGCGCATGTCGCGGCGAAATGCGAGCGACACGATGCCGAGCGACACCAGCGCGACGCCCGTCGCCGCGAGCGGCTTCAGCGACTCGTGCGCGAACACGAGCGCGCCGGCGAACACGAGCAGCGGCGAGAGCCCGCGCGCAATCGGATAGATCTGTCCGAAGTCGCCGCTGCGATACGCGCGTATCAGCGCGAGGCAATAGCCGAATTCGAGCACGACGGACGCCGCGATATAAGGCCACGCGCCGGGCGCGGGCAGCGGCAGCACGGCCACGCCGATCGCGCTGACGACGAGATATGGAATCGACATCATGCCGAGCAGCCAGATGCGGTCTTCGGCGAGGCGCAGGAACGCGTTCCAGCTCGCATGGAGCATCGCGGACAACAGGACGAGCAGAACGACGAGGGTATCCATCGAAGCGAAAAGAGGGGACAGGAAAAGAGTGATTATTCCGCAGCCGGGCGGTTTGTTGTGGTTTTTTGTGCGAACAGGAGGGGATTTGTGGAAATCGTGCGGGCGGCATGCTAGTGCGCCCGAGCCCGCGCCGAAAGAGGGGCACCAGGCAAAACGCGGCGCTTGCGCGGGCCCTGATCGGGACCCTTGCAAGCGCCGCGTCGAGAAGACGCGCGAACTAAAGACTCAGATCACGCGCTCGCGCAGCTTTGCCGACAGCAGATCGATCACCGTCACGACGACGATCACCATCAGCATCACGGCCGCCGTCTGCGCGTAGTTGAACGAGCGGATCGACTCGTACAGCACGACGCCGATGCCGCCCGCGCCGACCATGCCGACCACCATCGCCGAGCGCACGTTCGATTCGAAGCGGTACAGCGCATACGAAATCCACAGCGGCAGCACTTGCGGCAGCACGCCATAGACGATCTCATCGAGGCTTGACGCGCCCGTCGCGCGCACGCCTTCGGCGGGACGCGGATCGATCGCTTCGACGGCTTCGGCGAAGAGCTTCGCGAGCACGCCCGTCGTGTGCACCCACAGCGCCAGCACACCCGCAAACGGCCCGAGTCCGACCGCGACGATGAACAGCATCGCGAACACCATTTCGTTGATCGCGCGGCACGCGTCCATGATGCGGCGCACGGGCTGCACGACCCACGCGGGCGCCATGTTGTGCGCGGACAGCAGGCCGAACGGCACCGCGCACACGAGCGACAGCGCGGTGCCCCACACCGCGACGGCGAGCGTCACCATCATTTCGTGCACATACGTGCGCCAGTCGCTGAAGTCAGGCGGAAAGAAGTCCCGCGCGAACTGGCCCATGTTGCCCGAGTCGGACAGCAGATCGAGCGGGCGCATGTCGGCGGGATGCCACGACAGGCCCAGCACGGCGATCACGGCAATCCAGCCGACGAGCGATGTCCAGCTGCGCTTGCCCGCCGCCGCAGCCTTCGTCTTCGATGGCTGCGCGGACGAAGTGGTCGAGCGGTCGGCGCTCAGGTCGGCTGCGTTCATTGCTTTTGTGCTGCGCCGAGTGCGGACAGCCTGGCGTCGATCGCGGCCGTCTGCGTCTTGCGGTCCGCATCGGACAGCGACGTGTCGGCTTCGATCTTCTGCTTCTGCTGGAACAGCGCGACCTGGCGAACGGGCGCGAGCTGCGCATCCGTCGACGGCGCAAAGCCGCTATAGCCGAAGATGTTCGCCAGCACTTCCTTTTCGTGCGCGTCGGTCTTGCCGTAACCGTAGAAGAACTTGCGCACCTTTTCCTTCGTCGCGTCCGGCAGATCCTTGCGATACACGAGCGGGTCCGACGGAATCAGCGGCGATTTCCACAGAACGCGCACCTGTGCGAACTTCTCGGGGTTCTTTTTCTTCAGCGTGTCGAGCATCTCGGTGTTGTTCGTTGCGATGTCGACCTTGTTGTTCACGACGGCGAGCAGGTTCGCTTCGTGGCTCGCCGGCATCACCGTCTTGAATCCCGTGCGTACGTTCACGTTGTTCTTCGCGAACAGGTAGTAGCCGGGAATCAGCGTGCCCGACGTCGAATTCGGATCGCCGAAACCGAGCGTCACGTCCTTCGTGTTCTTGAACACGTCGTCGAGCGTCTTGAAGCGGCTGTTCACGTTCGTGATCAGCAGCGAGTAGTAGCCGGCGTCACCGTTCGCATACGTCGTCTTGGCGAACACTTCGCCATTCGAGCGGTCGACGGCTTCCATCGCCGAGGCGTTGCCGAGATACGCGACCTGCACCTTGTTGAAACGCATGCCTTCGATGATGCCCGCGTAGTCGGTCGCGAAGAACGCCTTGACGTTCAGCCCCGTCTGCTTGCTCATGTCGTCGACGAGCGGCTGCCAGCGTTGCTTGAGCACCGCCGACGAATCGGTCGAGATGATGCCGAGATTGAGGTCTTCGGCCTGAGCGGCGAAGCTGGCGAAAGCCGATACGGCCGCGACGCCGACGAGCAGAGAGCGCAAAAATTTCATGAGTTCTGATCCAGGTGAGTGAGTCGGATACTGCGTTTCTGTTGAAGGAAGCGATCAGGCGGAACGCGCCGCATCGAACGGTATGACGCGTGCGCGGGACGTCATGCCCGGCGTGCCGTCGGCGGCGGCGTTGTCCTCGAGCAATTCGCGCGCGTCGTCGCCGTAGAGCTTTTGCAAGAGCGCGGGCGTGAGCGCCGACGAAGGCCCGTCATAGACGACCTTGCCGCGCCGCATCGCGATCGTGCGCTTGCAGTACCGCATCGCGATGTCGACCTGATGCAGCGACACCAGCACCGTCAGCTGATGTTCGACGTTCAGCGTGCGCAGCATGTCCATCACGCGGCGCGACGACTCGGGGTCGAGCGATGCGATCGGCTCATCGGCGAGGATGATGCGCGCCTGCTGCACGAGCGTGCGCGCCAGCGCCGCGCGCTGCTGCTGGCCGCCCGACAGATTCGACGCGCGCTCGCGCGCATGCTCGCCGATGCCGACCTCATTGAGCGCCGACATCGACAGCTCGCGTTCGCCGCGCGGAAAGGCGCCCGTGAGCCGGCGCCACAGCGGCAGCCGCGCGAGCGCGCCGATCAGCACGTTGGCTTCGACGCTCAGCCGGTTCACGAGATTGAACTGCTGAAACACGAAGCCGATGTCGCGGCGAATGCTGCGCACTTCGCGCACGATGCGGCCGTTCTGCTGGATCGGGCGGCCGAGTATCGAGATCTGCGAAGGCTGCGCATCCGATGCCGTGAAGCCGGCGATGTGACGCAGCAATGTCGATTTGCCCGAGCCGGACGCGCCGATCAGCGCGACCATTTCGCCTTGCTCGAGCCGCAGGTCGATTTCGTCGAGCGCCTTGCGACCATTGCTGAATGTCTTGCTCAGACGTTCGATGCGGATTGCGTCCATGTGTGTCCTGTCGATGACTCCGGTGCTTTGCCGGAAGTTGTGGGACATTCTAGAAAGCGTGTATGACGGTTGAGTGAAGGCGTCGCAACATCTAGACGACTATATCTTTTAGACGAGACCCAAAACGGCGCGAAACGCGCTGCAATGTGTCAGGCGTATGACAGGCGCGGCGCCGTCAGCCGTCTGTCATCCATTGGCAAGCGCGAACCGCTATAGTTGAAGGCATCAGCGCGTGAGCCGTCTCCAATAACCTCCACAACGGGCGCCGCCCATGCCACACGCTCTCAGCTTTTTGCCCGATACGTTCACGGAGTACGAAGATCTGAAGGCGATACTCGACGTCGGCAGCGGCAGCTTCGAGATTCATACCGTTTGCGAAACGCGCACTCACGGCAGGACCTTCTGCGTGCACACCGCGAGCATCGGCTCGCGCGATCCGCGGGCGCCCGCGATCGGCTTTTTCGGCGGCATCCACGGGCTCGAACGGATCGGCACCCAACTCGTCCTCGACTACATGCGCGCGCTGCTCGGGCGGCTCGAATGGGACGAACTGCTCGTGCGCCAGCTTCAATCGATCCGCCTCATCTTCATGCCGATCGTCAATCCGGGCGGCATGTGGGCCGCGACGCGCGCGAATCCGAACGGCGTCGACCTGATGCGCAACGCACCGCAGGACGCGGAGGAGCGCGTGCCGTGGCTCGCGGGCGGACAGCGCGTCGGCTCGTGGCTGCCGTGGTATCGCGGACGGCGCGGCGCGCCGATGGAGGTGGAGGCGGCGGCGCTGCTGCGCGTCGTCGAAGAAGACCTCGCGGTGCGGCCGCTGTCGTTCGCGCTCGATTGCCATTCGGGCTACGGCTGGACCGACAGCATCTGGTTTCCGTACGCGAAGACGCGCCGCGCGATGCCGCATCTGCCGGAGATGTACGCGCTCAAGACGATGTTCGAGCGCGCGCATCCGCACCACGGCTACATATTCGAGCCGCAGAGCCATCAATACCTGCTGCACGGCGACCTGTGGGACTGGGCCTACGATCGCACGCCGCCGCCCAACATCTTTCTGCCGATGACACTCGAACTCGGCTCGTGGCTGTGGATCAAGAAGAATCCGCGGCAGATCTTCTCGCGACAGGGGATGTTCAATCCCGTGAAGGCGCATCGCACCGCGCGCGTGTTGCGGCGTCACGCGAATCTGCTCGATTTCCTGACGCGCGCCGCGTATGCGCCGCAGCGCTGGCTGCCACGAGGCCACCGCCGCGACGAGCTGCTCGATCACGCGATCGATCACTGGTACAAGTCCGAGCGCAAATGAACACGTGGATTCTGCTGCGTGGCCTGACACGCGAAGCGAGGCACTGGGGCGCGCTGCCCGATGCGTTGCGCGAGGCGCTCGACGGCATCGCGGGCGTTGCGCCGGCAATGGGAAACCCGCGCGAGCGCGTGCTCACCATCGACCTGCCTGGCAACGGCGAGTACGCACATCTGCGCGCGCCGCTGCGCGTGGCGGAGATGGTCGATTTCGTGCGAGCGGCCGCTCGTGAACGCGGCGCGCCGGGGCCGTATTGCGTGCTGGCGATGTCGTTGGGCGGCATGGTCGCAACCTGCTGGGCGCAGCGTCATCCCGCCGAAATCGCGAGGCTCGTGCTGATCAACACCAGCATGCGGCCGTTCAGCCGTTTCGACGAAAGGTTGCGTCCCAAGGCATGGCCGGGGCTCTTGCGCGCCGCGCGGCATTGGAATGCGCCGTCCGTCGCCGAGGAAGTGATTCACCGGCTGACGTGCAACAACGGCAAGACGCGCGCCGCCGACCTGAAGATATGGACGGACATTCGCGCGAGCGCGCCCGTGAGCCGCGCGAACGCGCTGCGCCAGCTGCTTGCGGCGGCGCGCTTCAGAGCGGGAAAGCGGCGGCCCGAGTGCGCGACGCTCGTGCTGTCGTCGCGCGAAGACGGGCTCGTCGATCCGGCGTGCTCGGCATCGCTGGCCGCCGCGTGGGGCGCGGATCACTGGACGCAACCGTGGGCCGGTCACGACCTGCCTCACGACGACCCCGCATGGACCGTCGAGCGCATTCGCGGCTGGCTCGTGCAGACAGCCGGGGAGTGCAAATGCGGAGAGTTCGATTAGCTGGTCAATGCGGTGATGAGATCCGCGATAGGGCTTTTATACGTATTCGATTCACCCTTTTAAAAGCGGAACATAAAAGCCTAATGCATCGGTGCCGACGACGCCAATAAGAAGAACCCTGGGCCAGATTCGCCATGTTCGTCAGGTAACAAAACGAAGCGTTTTTATCTATTTCCAAAGGGCTTTTATGCCCTGGTTCCGACACGCTTCTGTCACAGCCGCAAGCAAGCATGGTCGATGTCGTTCGATGTGCGCACGCACAATCGGTTTCGATCCGACGGGTGCATAATGCGCTTCTATCGATGCAGTCGATTGTCGCCCATCGCGGAGGACGTCATGCAAGCGAAGAACGAAGAAGCCGTTGTACATCTGCTGAACGATGTCGTCGAGTTCGCAAGAGGGCGATTGCCCGAACCGGCGTTTACGGTCGTCGAGCCACTCCTGCGCCGCTACTACGACTTCGCGGATGCGGACGATCTGCAAAGCCGCGGCATCGCGGATCTGTACGGCGCGGCCATGGCGCACTGGCAAACCGCGCAGCGCTTCGTGCCAGGCAGCGAACGCCTGCGTGTCTACAACCCGATACTCGAGCAGCACGGCTGGCACTCCGATCACACGGTGATCGAAATCGTCAACGACGACATGCCGTTCCTCGTCGATTCCGTGGCGATGGCCGTCAACCGCCTCGGCCTCTCGCTGCATTCGGTGCTGCACCCGGTGTTTCGGATCTGGCGCGGCAGTGACGGCGGCATCGAACGCGTAGCGCCAACGGACGCCTCTTCTTCGGACGACGGCCGCTCGCAACTCGCGTCGTTCATTCATTTCGAAGTGGATCGCTGTGGCGATGCCGCGAAGCTCGACGCATTGCGCAACGACATCGCGAAGGTGCTCGGCGATGTGCGCGCCGCCGTCGAAGACTGGCCGAAGATCGTCGAGATCGCGCGCGCGACGATCAAGGACATGGCCGTGCGCGAAACGAGCCCGGAAGGCGTCGAAGCGCGCGCGTTTCTCGAATGGATGGTCGCGGACCACTTCACGTTTCTCGGCCAGCGCGACTACGAACTCGTCACGCAAGACGGCCAGTACGGCTTGCGCGGCGTGGCGGGCTCGGGCGCGGGCATTCTGCGCGAATCGATGCGGCCGCAGGGCGGCTCCGACGTGACGCCGTTGCCGCCCGCCGCCGCCGACATCATCGCGGGCGCGCTTCCCATCTTTCTGACCAAGGCCAATTCGCGCGCGACGGTGCATCGTCCCGGCTATCTCGACTATGTCGGCGTGAAGCTCGTCGGACCGGACGGCAAGATTTCGGGCGAACGGCGGTTCATCGGGCTTTACACATCGACGGCCTATACCTCGCCGGCGTCGGAGATTCCGATCGTGCGCCGCAAATGCGCGAACATCGTGCGGCGCGCGGGTTTTCTGCCGAAAGGGCATCTCGGCAAATCGCTCGTGACCGTGCTGGAGACGTACCCACGCGACGAGCTTTTCCAGGCCGACGAGAACCAGCTCTATGACACCGCGATGGGCGTGCTGCGCTTGCAGGAGCATCAGCGCACGCGGATGTTCGTGCGGCGCGACCGCTTCGACCGTTTCGTGTCGTGCCTCGTGTTCGTGCCGCGCGACAAGTACAACACCGATCTGCGCCGGCGCATCGCGAGGCTGCTGATGGCGGCGTTCAACGGCACCAACGCCGAATTCACGCCGCTGCTATCCGAGTCGACGCTCGCGCGCATTCACTTCGTCGTGCATGCGGAGCCGGGCGCGATGCCCGACGTCGATACGCGCGAACTCGAGGCGCGGCTCATCCAGGTGGCGCGCCGCTGGCAGGACGATCTCGCCGACGCATTGCTCGACGCGTTTGGCGAAGAGCAGGGCAATCGCCTGTTGCAGCAGTACGGCGATTCGTTTCCCGCCGGCTACCGCGACGACTACCCGGCGCGCACGGCCGTGCGCGATATCGAACTGATCGAGCGCGTGCAGGGCACCGAGCATCTTGCGATGAACCTGTATCGTCCCATCGAATCGGGGCCGCGCTCATTCCGCTTCAAGGTATATCGCGTCGGCGAGCCGATCGCGCTGTCGCGCAGCCTGCCGATGCTCGAACATCTCGGTGTGCGCGTCGATGAAGAGCGGCCCTATCTGATCCAGGCGACGGGTGCCGCGCCTGCGTGGATTCACGACTTCGGCCTGGAGCTCGCCGACGACACGGAGTTCGACATCGAGCGCGCGAAGGATCTGTTCGAAGATGCATTCGAGCGCGTATGGACGGGCGACATCGAGAACGACAACTTCAATCGCCTCGTGCTGCGCGCGCAACTGAGCGCACGCGAGGTGACGATCTTGCGCGCGTACGCGAAGTACTTGCGGCAGGTCGGCTCGACCTTCAGCGATGCGTATATCGAGCGCGCGCTGACGGGCAATCCGGCGATCGCGCGGATGCTGGTGGATCTGTTCGTCGCGCGCTCGGAGCCGGCGACGGGCGCGACGCGCGACGCGCGCATCGACAAGATGCTGCAAACGATCGAAGCCGCGCTGGACCAGGTGCCGAATCTCGACGAGGACCGCATCCTGCGCCAGTTCCTCGGCGTGATCAATGCGACGCGGCGCACGAACTACTACCGGCGCGATGCGGTCGGGAATCCGCGTCCGTATCTGTCGTTCAAGTTCGATCCGGCGAAGGTGCCGGGCCTGCCCGAGCCCAAGCCGATGTTCGAAATATGGGTGTATTCGCCGCGCGTCGAAGGCGTGCATCTGCGCGGCGGACGCGTCGCGCGCGGCGGCTTGCGCTGGTCCGATCGGCGCGAGGATTTCCGCACCGAGGTGCTCGGCCTGATGAAGGCGCAGATGGTGAAGAACGTCGTGATCGTGCCCGTCGGATCGAAGGGCGGCTTCGTCGTGAAGAACCCGCCGCCGCCGACCGATCGCGAAGCGTGGATGCGCGAAGGCGTCGCGTGCTATCAGACGTTCCTGCGCGGCCTGCTCGATCTCACCGACAACCTCTCGGCCGGCGCGATCATGCCGCCGCCCGATATCGTGCGCCATGATCCCGACGATCCGTATCTCGTCGTCGCCGCCGACAAGGGCACGGCCACCTTCTCCGATTACGCGAACGCGATTTCGCAAGAGTACGGCTTCTGGCTCGACGATGCGTTCGCATCGGGCGGCTCGGTCGGCTATGACCACAAGAAAATGGGCATCACCGCGCGCGGCGCGTGGGAATCGGTGAAGCGCCATTTCCGCGAAATGGGCATCGATACGCAATCGACCGATTTCACGGTGGTCGGCGTCGGCGATATGTCGGGCGACGTGTTCGGCAACGGCATGCTGCTGTCGCCGCATATCCGCCTTATCGCTGCGTTCGATCACCGGCACGTCTTTCTCGATCCGAATCCCGATCCTGCCGCGAGCTTTGCCGAACGCGAGCGTCTGTTCGCACTGGAACGCTCGAGCTGGGCCGACTACGACCCGTCGCTGATCTCGGCGGGCGGCGGCGTGTTCGCGCGCAGCGCGAAGACGATCCCGCTTTCGGCCGCCGTGCAGTCGATGCTCGGCATCACGGCCGCCGCGCTGGCGCCGGCGGAACTGATACGCGCGATCCTTCATGCGCCCGTCGATCTTCTGTACAACGGCGGCATCGGCACCTACGTGAAGGCGAGCCGCGAAACGCATGCGCAGGTCGGCGACAAGACCAACGACGCCGTGCGCGTGAACGGTTGCGATCTGCGCTGCAAGGTGGTTGCGGAAGGCGGCAATCTCGGCCTCACGCAACTGGGGCGCATCGAATTCGCGCAGCACGGCGGCCGCGTGAATACGGATGCGATCGACAATTCGGCGGGCGTCGATTGCTCCGACCATGAAGTGAACATCAAGATCCTGCTCGGCCTCGTGGTCGCGGACGGCGAGATGACGGAGAAGCAGCGCAATGCGCTGCTCGCCGAAATGACGGAAGAAGTCGGCCTGCTCGTGTTGCAGGACAACTACTATCAGACCCAGGCGCTGTCGATTGCGGGACGCTACGCCGCCGAGATGCTCGACGTCGAAACGCGAATGATGCGTTACCTCGAACGCAATGGCCGCCTGAATCGCGTGATCGAGTTCCTGCCCACCGACGATGAACTCAACGAACGTCATGCGGCGAAACAGGGTTTGACGTCGCCCGAGCGCGCGGTGCTGCTCGCATACAGCAAGATGTGGCTCTACGATGCGCTGCTCGAATCCGATGTGCCCGAAGATCCCCTCGTCGCGGACATGCTGGTCGATTACTTTCCGAAGCCGCTGCGTCAGCGCTTCGGCGAGCCGATGCGGCGCCATCCGTTGCGCCGCGAAATTCTCGCGACGCATCTGACGAATGCGCTGATCAATCGCGTCGGTCCCGCGTTCGTGCTGCGGATGATGGAAGAAGCCGATGTGAGTCCCGGCGACATCGTGCGCGCGTGCATCGTCGCGCGCGACATCTTCGATCTGAACGACGTATGGCGCAACATCGATGCGCTCGACAACCGCGTTGCCGACGACGTGCAGGCGCGCATGTTCGTCGAGATCACGAAGCTGCTGGAGCGCGCGGCGCTGTGGATTCTGCGCCATCTGAAGTCGGGCGACGTGAAGGACGCGAGCGTGACCGATTTGATCACGCGTTGCCGCGATGCCGCGCAACGGCTCGCGCCGCAACTGCCGATGCTGCTGCCCGCGGCGGATATCGAAGCGTTGTCCGAGCGGCAGCGCGTGCTCGTCGATGCGGGCGTCGACAGCGAGCTTGCCGTGCGCGTGGCGAGCGGCGACATTCCCGCCGCGTTGCTCGATATCGCGGAAGTCGCGTCGGCGACGCAGCGCAGTATCGAGCTGGTGGCGGGCGTGTATTTCGCGTTGGGCACGCAGCTGAACTATGGCTGGATCGGCGAACGCGCCGCGGAACTGCCGACGCCGGCGAACTGGGACGTGATCGCGCGCGCGGGCGCGCTGGCCGAACTCGGGCGCCTGAAGCGCGCGCTCACCACGGGCGCGCTCGCCGAAACGCCCGACGCGAACGACGCGCAAGCCGTCGTCGACGCATGGCGCAGCAAGCGCGAAGCGGTGCTCGGGCGCTATGCGCAACTGCTGACGGACCTGCGCGCGGCAGGCGGCACGAGTCTTTCGATGCTGCTCGTCGTGGTCGGCGCGATGGCGACGCTCGAACGCCAGTGAGGAAGGGAAGGGCGGCGCGCCCGAAGACGGCGCGCGCCGCCGCGCATGCATGCGGCGCATGCCCGTGCGCCCTGTTCGGCAGCGATGCGGCGGATTGCCCGATAATAGTCGTTATCGACAATCCTTCGCTAAACGATCATGACCGAATCCGCTGCTACTTCCAACGTTGCGTCCGATGTGCCGCGTCTCACGAGCCTGTCGCATGGCGGCGGCTGCGGCTGCAAGATCGCGCCCGGCGTGCTGTCCGATCTGCTGAAGCGGAACATGCCGATGCCGTCGTTTCCCGACCTGCTGGTGGGCACGGAAACGGCGGATGACGCGGCCGTCTACCGCCTGAACGACGAGCAGGCGATCATCGCGACCACCGATTTCTTCATGCCGATCGTCGACGACCCGTATGATTTCGGCCGCATCGCCGCGACCAACGCGCTCTCCGATGTCTACGCGATGGGCGGCAAACCGATCCTCGCGCTCGCGCTGGTCGGCATGCCGATCAACGTGTTGCCGCACGACGTGATCGCGGCCGTGCTGCGCGGCGGCGAGGACGTCTGCGCGCAGGCGGGCATTCCCGTCGCGGGCGGCCATTCGATCGATTCCGTCGAGCCGATCTACGGTCTTGCCGCGCTCGGCGTCGTGCATCCGCAGCGCGTGAAGCGCAATGCGTCGGCGCAGGCAGGCGACGTGCTCGTGCTTGGCAAGCCGCTCGGCGTCGGCGTGCTGTCGGCGGCGCTGAAGAAAAATCAGCTCGACGAAGCGGGCTACGCCGCGATGATCGCCGCGACGACGAAACTCAATCGCCCAGGCACCGAACTCGCGGCGCTCGACGGCGTGCACGCGATGACGGACGTGACGGGCTTCGGCCTGCTCGGCCATGCGCTCGAACTCGCGCGCGGCGCGAAGCTGACGGCGCGTGTGCGCTACGCCGATCTGCCGTGGATCGCGGGCGTCGATGCACTCGCGGCGGCGGGCACGTTCACGGGCGCATCGGGCCGCAACTGGGCTTCGTATGGCGAAGACGCGCGTCTCGCCGACAGCCTGCCCGCGACGGCACGCACGCTGCTCACCGATCCGCAGACGTCGGGTGGCCTGCTCGTGTCGTGCTCGCCGTCCGTCGTCGATGAGGTGCTCGCGATCTTCCGCGCCGATGGTTTCGATCGCGCGGCCGTGATCGGCGAACTGCACGATGGCGCGCCGAGCGTCGAAGTCGTCTGATCCTGCTTCGCTTCCCTCGCATCACGACAACACGAAGAGCCCATGACAGAAGAATCACCGAAGGCCATTTTTTACGCGCTCGCGGCGAACCTCGGCATTGCACTGTGCAAGTTCGCCGCGGCGGCATTCACGGGCTCGGGCTCGATGTTCGCCGAAGCGATTCACTCGACGGCCGATTGCGGCAATCAGTTGCTGCTGCTATTCGGCCTGAAGCAGGCGCGCCGGCCGGCAAGCCTGTTGCATCCGCTCGGCGCGGGACGCGCGATCTACTTCTATTCGCTGATCGTCGCGTTGCTGCTGTTCTTCGTCGGCGGGGTGTTTTCCGTTTATGAAGGCGCGCATCGGCTCGTCGCGCGCGAGCCGTTGTCGCATGCGTATATCGCGCTCGGCGTGCTGGGCGTGTCGGTCGTGCTCGAAGCGTTTTCGCTGATGGGCGCGCTCAAGGAAATCCGCAAGACGAACCCAGACAAATCGATGTGGCGATGGTTTCGCGAGACGCGCGAATCGGAGCTGCTCGTCGTCACGGGCGAGGACGTGGCCGCGCTGCTGGGTCTCGCGATTGCATTCGCCGCAGTGCTTGCCACGATGGTGACGGGCAATCCCGCGTATGACGCGTGGGGCTCGATCGGCGTGGGCGTGCTGCTGATGGTGATCGCGTTCCTGGTTGCGCGCGAGGTGAAGTCGATGATCATCGGCGAATCCGCGAGCCCGGAAGTGCGGCGCGCGATCGAAGCGCATCTGCGTACACGCAACGAGATTCGCAGCATCATCAATCTGATCACGCTGCAATGGGGCCGGCACGTGGTGGTCGCGGTGCAGGCGGAGATGATCGATTACGAAAGCGGCCGCGCAATGGTCGATGCGATCAATGTCGTTGAAGCAGATATTCAAGCGAAGTTTCCGCAGGTGCGATGGGTCTTTTTCGAACCGGACGTGCCGAGAGTGCGCACCGAGGCTTCGCTCGATTAAAACGCGATGATTCTTTATATTTACCTTTCTTTTATGCGCAATAGCTATTCGATTCGCTAATTCGGAAATTGGCTAATGGAAAACAATTGAATGCCTTCTATACTTAGCTCCGCCCTTTTCCGCGAGGGCATGCATTCCATTCCCAATCGACGAATACGCATAAAGGAAGGATTTGTCATGGTGACTCGCACGGCTGGAGCTTTAACCGCATTGGCATTGGCCGCATGCTCGGCCATTTCGCCTCTCGCGAACGCGCAGGATGACGACGGCTTCGCTCAAGGCAATGGCGAGTCGAAAGGCCGTCCCGTCAAGGTGATGATCATTTCGATGTTCGGGCCGGAAGGGCAGGTGTGGCTCGACACGCTGGGCCCGTGGCAGGACATTTCCGTCGCGGGTCTTTCGCCCGATTATCCCGCCATTCATTGCAACAAGCAGGACATCTGCGTGATGACGACGGGCATGGGTCACGCGAATGCCGCTGCATCGACGATGGCGCTCGCATTTTCATCACGTTTCGATTTGCGGCACACGTATTTCATGGTCGCGGGCATTGCGGGTATCGATCCAATTCAGGGCACGGTTGGCTCCGCTGCCTGGGCCAGGTACCTTGTCGATTTCGGCATTCAATGGGAAATAGACGGACGCGAAATTCCTTCAGGCTGGAATACCGGTTATCTCGGCATCAATACGAAAAGCCCGACAGACAAGCCGCCGCTCGACTACAGAACGGAAGTGTTCCAGTTGAATCCACGACTCGCCGATACGGCTTTTGCGCTGTCGCGTAGCGTGGTGCTTTCGGACAATCCGCAAGCACAGGCGGCGCGCGCCAAATACAATTACGCGCCTGCTAATCGTCCGCCCGCTGTCATTCAGTGCGACACGCTTGCGGGCGATACATGGTGGTCCGGCACAAAGCTAGGCGAACGCGCGCGCGAATGGACGAAGATTCTCACGGACGGCAAGGGCGTCTACTGCACGACGCAGCAGGAAGACAATGCGACCTATGAAGCGCTGAAACGCGCGGCGAGCGTGCATCGTGTCGATCTGAATCGCGTGGCCGTATTGCGTGCGGGTTCGGATTTCGATCGTCCATACGATGGGCAGACGAGCGCGGACAATCTGCTCAACTACGCTGCGCAAGGCGGCTTCAATATTGCACTCGAAAACCTCTATCGCGCGGGTAATCCGCTCGTGCAGGATATCGCGTCGCATTGGGGCGAATGGCGCGATGGCGTGCCGCAACGCTAACGCTAAAACGCAAGACATCAAATCAGCATCTGGAAGCGCAAAGCGCTCAATCGTATAAAAGCGATTGAGCGCTTTGCTATTGCACAGTGCTTTCATGCACGCTTACCGTGCACTGATTGCGCACGCGCTGTGCAACTCAATGTGCACGATAAGGCGTCCACACGGGAATGTCCGCATTCCAGTCATCGAGTTCTGACGGGCTCATGATCGGCTCCTGCAATTAAAACGAAGATTGGGCTTACTGGCCGCGAGCGACGCGCACGCTGCGCTGTTCTCGTTCGTCGTTCTGCACGGCGAGACGCTCCGCTTGCGTGCGGCCAACGAGACCTTGTTCCGGATAGGAGGTCTTGTTCAGCGAGGGCAGCGTGCCGTCGCGATATGCATCGGCGACTTCCGCGCGAACTTCAGCACGCGACTTCTGCGCCGATGCGCCCTCCGAATGCTGCCACCACTGATCGTTGTACGAGCCTGCGCGGCCGATGCCGCCACCGCCTTGAGCGAATGCCGGTGCGCTGACGAGCAGCGAGAGAACAAGACCTGCCAGTAGATTGCGCTTCATGATTCACTCCTGTAGCTGTTTGCCGCGCCTCGATCGGGCGCCGCGACAGGGTGAAATGTAGGCTTCGACGTGCGGTCGATAAACCCGACTTTCGTGAAATGAATTGTCGTGATTTCGGAACAATCGCGGCGCGAAGCCGCGATCGTCCTTTTAAGACAAAGGCCGCGCGCACTACGCGACCCACTCCGACATGACGGGTGTCTTGATGTCCGGCGCGGACTCTTTCTGTTCGAACGTGCGCTGCGAGCAGGTCTTGTCGAGGCTCGCACGGCCGCTCAACAGCGGACAACCGTCGAACAGCTCCGCAATCCAGTCGACGAATACACGCACCTTCGACGACAGATGCCGGCTATGCGGATACACGACGGAAATCGGCATCGGCAGCGGTTTCAGATCGGGCAGTACTTCGACCAGCTGGCCCGAGCGCAGATGCGGCAGCACCATGAAGAGCGGCGGCTGGATCAGGCCGAAGCCTTCGAGGCCGCACGTCACGTAAGCGTCCGCATCATTCACGGACACCAGGCCCTTCATTTTCACTTCGATTTCCTTGCCGTCGACGAGAAACGACCAGTCTATAATCCGGCCCGTGCGGCTCGAAAAATAATTGACGGCCTTGTGGTGCTCGAGATCTTCGAGCGTCTGAGGAATGCCCGCGCGCTCGACATACGCCGGCGCTCCGCACGTGACGCCTTCGAATAACCCTATCCGTCGTGCTACCAAAGACGAATCCTGCAGCGCGCCGACGCGCACCACGCAATCAACGCCTTCCTGCAAGAGATCGACAGGGCGATCCGACAAGCCGAGTTGCAGATCGATATCCGGATACTTCGTGTGAAATTCGCACAATGCGGGAATGACGAGCAAACGTCCGATCGATCCCGGCATATCGATGCGCAGCTTGCCACTCGGCTTCTTGTTGCCGCTCTGGAAACTCGCTTCCGTCTCTTCGACGTCGGCAAGAATGCGCACGCAACGCTCGTAGTACGCGGCACCATCGGGCGTCAGCGACAGCCGGCGCGTCGTACGGTGCAACAGGCGCGTGCCGAGAAAAGCTTCGAGATTCTGGATGATCGTCGTGACGGAAGCGCGTGGCAGATCGAGCGTTTCCGCTGCCCGGGTGAAGCTGTTCGTATCGACGACCCGGGTGAACACTTGCATGGCCTGGAGCCGGTCCATTGCAAACCTCCGAAAGAGCCGGAGCACTGGTGAAGCATCCGCTTTAGTTGGCGGTGGCGCCGAATAAAGCCTTTCGATTGTTCAGGTGCACCGAATTGTGTTGCCGGATTATAGGCATTTATTTGGAAGTCTGCTGGACCCACAATTCGCACCATTCGATAGCTTCGCGCATTGCGCTGTTCGACATGGATGCATTCAACCCGCGCCACACCTTTGTACCGCCGGCCACTAGCCTGGCGGAAAACGCTGCGTCGCTCGATGTCACCGACGTGCAGATAGAAGGCTACGCGCAGGACATCACATTGCGCCTTTACCGGCGGGCCGCTGCAAAAAATGGCTTGCCAATCCTGCTCTATTTCCACGGCGGCGGTTTCGTGCGCGGCTCGCTCGAAGAAGCCGATTTCGCCGCGCGTTATTTCGCGCAGCACACGCCCGCACTCGTCGTGTCGGTCGGCTATTCGCTCGCGCCGCGGTTTCCGTTTCCCGCCGCGCCCGAAGATGCCCATCGCGCGGCGCTGTGGGTGCAGACACGCGCACGCGCGTTCGGCGGCAACACGAAGAAGATCGGCGTCGCGGGTCACGATGCGGGCGGTTCGCTAGCGAATTGCCTTGCGTTCATCGGCCGCGATCGCGGCGATGTGCGCATCGATGCGCAGGCGCTGTTCGGCCCGATGCTCGACCCGAGTCTCACGCGTCTTGGCGACGAGAAGCGCTTGAGCTCGGACATCACCGCGAGCGAATGCGCCGCGTGTTATCGCGCGTATCTGCCGCAAGCGGCGCAGCGCATGCACCCGTATGCGGCGCCGCTCGAATCGGTGCGGCTCAAGGGCTTGCCCGCGACGCTGATCGCGACCGCGCAAAACGACGTGCTGCACGTCGAAGCGGAGAAGTACGCGAGCAATCTGATCGAAGCGGGCGTGCAGACGCAGGTGGTGCGCTATCCGAGCGTGTCGCACGCGGCGCTCGCCAACCATTCCGCGGCGCTGCTAGAGGCCGTTCGATTCTTCCAGTGGCGCTTCGACGAGCGCTCACTCCGATAAACAAACTTCTCAACTAAATTCCGGAGTCTGACATGTCTGTTTTTCCTCTCTCGCGTTCGAAGCTGGCGCTCGCCGCGCTGGCCGTCATCGTGATCGCGGGGCTCGGCACGTTTGGCGCGATTCGCGTCGATGCGCGCGCGCCCGCGCAATCCGCGCCGACGATCGTCCCCGAAGTCGATGTCGCCACTGTCGTGCAGAAAACGATCACCGACTGGCAAACCTATTCGGGCCGTCTTCAGGCCGTCGAACGAGTCGACGTGCGGCCGCTCGTGTCGGGGACGATCGTGTCGGTGAACTTCCAGGACGGCGCGCTCGTGAAGAAGGGCGACGTGCTGTTCGTGATCGATCCGCGCCCGTACCAGGCGGAAGTCGATCGCGCGGCGGCGCAGCTTGCGGCGGCGCAGTCGCGCGCGGGCTACGCGCAAAGCGACTGGGAGCGCGCGCAGCGACTGATCGGCGATAGCGCGATTGCGAAGCGCGACTACGACGAGAAGCAGAACGGCGCGCGCGAAGCGAACGCGAACGTGAAGGCGGCGCAAGCGGCGCTCGAAGCCGCGCAGATCAATCTCGGCTACACGAAGATCGTCGCGCCCGTCGCGGGCCGCGTCTCGCGCGCGGAGATCACGGTCGGCAACGTCGTGAACGCGGGCGCAAGCGCCGCGCCGCTGACGACGCTCGTGTCCGTGTCGCCGATCTACGCGGAGTTCGACGCCGACGAGCAGACGTATCTGCGCTACATCAGCCAGGTGAAGAACGACAGCAAGGTGCCCGTCGAACTGGGCCTCGCGAACGAAACGGGCTACTCGCGCAAGGGCACGATCGAATCCGTCGACAACCGGCTGGATACGTCGTCTGGCACGATCCGCGTGCGCGCGCGTTTCGACAACGGCGACGGCTCGCTGGTGCCGGGCCTCTATGCGCGCGTGAAAGTGGGCGGCAGCGCGCCGCATTCGGCGCTGCTGATCGACGATGCCGCCGTCGGCACGGATCAGGACAAGAAGTTCGTGTTCGTCGTCGACAAGGACGAACACGTTGCGTATCGCGAAGTGCAGCTCGGCGATCTGCAAGGCAATCTGCGCGTCGTGAAAAGCGGGTTGCAGCCGGGCGATCGTATCGTCGTGAACGGCACGCAGCGCGTGCGTCCGGGTGCGCAGATTCGCGCGCACATGGTGGCGATGGGCAACGGCGACGCCGACAGCGCATCCGTTGCCGACGACGCGAAAGCAGAAAAAGACGCGCAACTCGACGCAACGAAGCAGAAGCACACCGAACCGCAAGCGCAATCGACTACGCAATCGGCGCCGCAAACGCAGGCGCAATCGCAGCCGCGCGCGAAGACGCACAAGGCGTCGTGAGCGCCGGCCAGCCGACGCAATCCTTCGATGCATGCGTAGAAAGCCGTAGGCGCTCCAACATCAAGAGCTTCACATGAACATATCCAAATTCTTCATCGACCGCCCCATCTTTGCTGGTGTTCTATCGGTCGTGATCCTGCTCGCGGGTATGATCGCGCTGTTCCAGCTGCCGATCTCCGAGTACCCGGAAGTGGTGCCGCCTTCCGTGGTGGTGCATGCGCAGTATCCGGGCGCGAACCCGAAGGTGATCGCCGAAGCTGTCGCGTCGCCGCTCGAAGAGCAGATCAACGGCGTCGAAAACATGCTGTACATGCAGTCGCAGGCGAATAGCGACGGCAATCTCACGTTGACGGTCACGTTCAAGCTCGGCACGAATCCCGACCTCGCGACGCAGCTCGTGCAGAACCGCGTGAACCAGGCATTGCCGCGTTTGCCGGAAGACGTGCAGCGTCTCGGCGTGACGACGATAAAGAGTTCGCCGACGCTGACGATGGTCGTCCACCTGATCTCGCCGAACGACCGCTACGACATGACGTATCTGCGCAACTACGCGCTGCTCAACGTGAAGGACCGTCTCGAGCGGATCAAGGGCGTCGGCGAGGTGCAGTTGTGGGGCGCAGGCGACTACTCGATGCGCGTGTGGCTCGATCCGCAGAAGGTCGCGCAACGCAATCTGACGGCAATGGAAGTCGTCAACGCAATTCGCGAGCAGAACATTCAGGTCGCGGCGGGCGTGATCGGCGCGTCGCCTTCGGTGCCGGGCACGCCGCTGCAACTGTCCGTCAATGCGCGTGGCCGTCTGAAGACGGAGGGCGAGTTCGGCGACATCGTCGTGAAGACCGCACCCGATGGTGCCGTCACGTACCTTCGCGACATCGCGCGCATCGAGCTTGCTGCTTCGGAATATGGCTTGCGCTCGCTGCTCGACAACAAGCCGGCTGTTGCAATGGCGATCAACCAGTCGCCGGGTGCGAACTCGCTGCAGATTTCCGACGAAGTCCGCGCGACGATGAAGGAGCTGAGCGCGGATTTCCCGGCTGGTGTCGAGTACCGGATCGTCTATGACCCGACGCAGTTCGTGCGTTCGAGTATCGAGGCCGTCGTGCACACGCTGCTCGAAGCAATTGCGCTCGTCGTGATCGTGGTGATCGTGTTCCTGCAAACGTGGCGCGCGTCGATCATTCCGTTGATCGCGGTGCCCGTGTCGATTGTCGGCACGTTCTCGCTGCTGCTCGCGTTCGGCTTCTCGATCAATGCGCTGTCGCTGTTCGGGATGGTGCTTGCGATCGGCATCGTGGTCGACGATGCGATCGTGGTCGTGGAGAACGTCGAGCGGAACATCGAGCGCGGGCTCAGTGCGCGCGATGCAACCTATAAGGCGATGCAGGAAGTGAGCGGGCCGATCATCGCAATCGCGCTCACGCTGGTCGCCGTGTTCGTGCCGCTCGCGTTCATGAGCGGTCTGACGGGTCAGTTCTACAAGCAGTTCGCAATGACGATCGCCATTTCGACGGTGATCTCGGCGTTCAACTCGCTGACGCTGTCGCCCGCGTTGTCGGCGATGCTGCTGCGCGGTCACGGCGCGAAGGAAGACATTCTCACGCGCGTGATGAACCGCGTGCTGGGACGCTTCTTCAAGGCGTTCAACAAGGTGTTCCATCGCGGCTCGGACAGCTACGGACGCGGCGTCAACGGCGTGCTCAAGCGCAAGGGCGCGATGCTCGTCGTCTATGCCGTGCTGCTCGGTCTGACGGTGCTCGTGTCGCGTGTCGTGCCGGGCGGCTTCGTTCCGGCGCAGGACAAGGAGTATCTGATCGCGTTCGCGCAGTTGCCCAACGGCGCATCGCTTGACCGCACCGAGAAGGTGATCCGCGACATGAGCGCGATTGCGCTGAAGCAGCCGGGCGTGGAAAACGCGGTGGCGTTCCCCGGCCTGTCTGTGAACGGCTTCACGAACAGTTCGAGCGCGGGCATCGTGTTCGTCGCGCTCAAGCCGTTCGATCAGCGCAAGGGTAAGGCGCTGTCGGCGGGCGCGATTGCGGGCGCATTGAACCAGCAATACGGCGCGATCAAGGACTCGTTCGTCGCGGTGTTCCCGCCGCCGCCCGTGCTCGGTCTCGGTACGCTGGGCGGCTTCAAGATGCAGCTGGAGGACCATGGCGCGCTCGGTTATGCAGAGCTGAACAAGGCGACGGAAGCGTTCATCAAGAAAGCCTCGGCGACGCCCGAACTCGGCCCGACGTTTTCGAGCTATCAGATCAACGTGCCGCAACTCAACGTCGATCTCGATCGCGTGAAGGCGAAGCAGCTCGGCGTGCCCGTGACAGATGTGTTCAACACGATGCAGGTGTATCTTGGCTCGCTGTATGTGAACGACTTCAACCGCTTCGGCCGCGTGTACCAGGTGCGCGTGCAGGCGGATGCGCCGTTCCGTCAACGCGCCGACGACATCCTGCAACTGAAGACGCGCAACGTGAATGGCGAGATGGTGCCGTTGTCATCGCTCGTGACGGTGACGCCGACGTATGGCCCCGAAATGGTCGTGCGCTACAACGGCTATACGGCCGCCGACATCAACGGTGGTCCGGCGCCGGGCTTCTCGTCGGGCGAAGCGCAGGCGGCCGCCGAGCGCATCGCGGCGCAGGTGCTGCCGAAGGGCGTGAAGTTCGAATGGACCGACCTCACGTATCAGCAGATCCTTGCTGGCAATGCGGGGCTGTGGGTGTTCCCGATCAGCGTGCTGCTGGTGTTCCTCGTGCTCGCCGCGCTGTACGAGAGCCTGACGCTGCCGCTCGCGGTGATCCTGATCGTGCCGATGAGCGTACTGTCCGCGCTTGCCGGCGTGTGGCTCACGCAGGGCGACAACAACATCTTTACGCAGATCGGCTTGATGGTGCTCGTGGGGCTTGCGTCGAAGAATGCGATTCTGATCGTCGAGTTCGCGCGTGAACTGGAACACGACGGGCGCACGCCGATGGCAGCCGCCATCGAAGCGAGCCGCATGCGTCTGCGCCCGATTCTGATGACGTCGATCGCGTTCATCATGGGCGTGGTGCCGCTGGTCGTGTCGAGCGGGGCAGGCTCCGAGATGCGTCACGCGATGGGCGTGGCCGTGTTCTTCGGGATGCTCGGCGTGACGCTTTTCGGTCTGATGCTGACGCCCGTGTTCTACGTGGTGCTGCGGACGTTGGCGGGCGGCAAGATTCACGTTGCGCAAAAGGACGCGCCGCATCTCGTCGCGCACACGACGGACGCATGATGGAGAAAACGATAATGACAAGGTTTGAACAGATGCGCGGCGCGGGCCGCGCGGCGGCGAGCGCGTTGCTGATGCTGCTGTTGGCGGCGTGCTCGGTCGAGCCGACGTATCACCGGCCCGACGCGCCGACTCCCGCTGCGTTCAAGGAAGCGCCTGTATCGGCGGCGACGACGGATGGCGCATCGGCCCCCGCTGCGGCATTGCCCGCCAGCGAAGCCGGCACGTGGAAGCCCGCGGAGCCGAATGAAGCAGCGCAGCGCGGCGAATGGTGGGCGATCTTCGGCGATACGACGCTGAACGATCTGGAGAAGCAGGCGGCCGATGCGAACCAGGACCTGAAGGCGGCCGCCGCGCGCGTGCAGCAATCGCGTGCGCTGACAAGGGAAGCTCGCTCCGCGTGGTTCCCGTCCGTCGATGCCGGGTTCGGGCCGACGCGCGAGCGCCTGTCGCCCGCTTCGCAGAATCTGCCGAACGACGCGAATGTGCCGACACAAACGCTGTGGCGCGCGCAGACGACGGTGTCGTATGAGGTCGATCTGTTCGGTCGCGTGAGTTCAAATGTGAACGCAGCGCGCGCCGACGAGCAGCAGAGCGAGGCGCTGTTTCTGTCGGTGCAGCTCGCGTTGCAGGCGGATGTCGCGCAGAACTACTTCCAGCTGCGCGAGTTCGATACGCAGTTGGGCTTGTATCGTCAGACGGTGACGCTGCGCGAGGACGCGCTGAAGCTCGTCGAGCGCCGCTTCAAGGAAGGCGACATCAACGAGCTGGACGTCTCGCGCGCGCGCAACGAACTGGCGACGGCGCGCGCCGATGCCGTCGGCGTCGCGCGTCAGCGCGCGGCGTCCGAGCACAGCCTCGCGATCCTGCTCGGCAAGCCGCCCGCCGACTTCTCGTTCCCCGAGACGCCGCTTGCGCCCGTGAAGGCGCGCGTGCCGGCCGGCTTGCCGTCCGCGCTGCTGGAGCGCCGCCCCGACATCGCGGCGGCCGAGCGCGCGATGGCTGCCGCGAACGCGCGTGTCGGTCTCGCGAAATCGGCGTTCTTCCCGAAGCTCGATATCACGGGTGCGTTCGGCTTCGAGTCGGCGACACTCGGCGATCTGTTCCAGTGGTCGAGCCGCGCGTTCCTGCTCGGGCCGTTTGCGGGCACGGCGCTGACCGTGCCGCTCTTCGACGGCGGCCGACGCAAGGCGAATCTCGCGAACGCGCGCGCGAAGTATGACGAGGACGTCGCGTCGTATCGTCAGCAGGTGCTCGTTGCGTTCCGCGAGGTCGAGGACAATCTGTCGGATCTGCGTCTGCTCGGCGATCAGACGCGCGAGCAGACGGATGCCGTCAACGCATCGCAGCGCGCCGCGCATCTTTCGCAGACGCAGTATCAGGAAGGGCAGGTCAGCTATCTCGACGTGATCGACGCGCAGCGGCAGGTGCTGCAATCGCAGTTGCAGTTGAGCCATCTGTCGGGCACGCAGGCGGTCGCGACGGTGAACCTCGTTCGCGCGCTCGGCGGCGGGTGGGGCGACGTCAAGACGGACGTCGGCAGCGCCGATGCAAAGGAGCAGGTCGCGAAGCAGTAAGCGGTGCCGATGTGTCGTTCGAAGAAGCGGACCGTTCGCGGTCCGTTTTTTTTCGTTTGCTCGCGGATGTGCGGCGCTTCGACCCTGATGGGACGCCGTCGCACGTTTCTTTGTACACTTGGAGCCGTTTCGCGGCACGGCCAGTCAGCAGCCACGCTCTTCATGCCGCAGGTCATTCATCGCGAGGTTATCGGCTTTGCAGTTCAAGCTTCCTACTACGGCAACCGCACCGTTCTGCCCGTCCGAGGTGCAAGGCTCCGTCGCCGTCTCGTCCTCCGCGCCGTTCTGGAAAAAGCTATTGCAGTTCGCGGGCCCTGGCCTGCTGGTGTCGATCGGCTACATGGACCCGGGCAACTGGGCCACCGATATCGAAGCCGGTTCGCGCTACGGCTATAGCCTGCTGTTCGTGGTCGTGCTGTCGAGCCTCTCCGCAATGGTGCTGCAATGCCTGAGCATGCGTCTCGGCATCGTGACGGGCCGCAATCTCGCGGAGCTGTCGCGCACGCGTTACTCGCCTGGCGTCGCGCGCATTCAATGGCTGCTTGCCGAGCTGTCGATCGTCGCTTGCGATCTCGCCGAAGTGCTTGGCGGCGCGCTCGCGTTTCATCTGCTGTTCAAATGTTCGCTGACGATCGGGGTGATCCTCACCGCGTTCGATACGCTGATCGTGCTCGGTCTCAAGGGCAAGAACTTTCGCGATCTCGAAGCGATCATGCTCGCGCTGATCGCAACCATCGGCGTCGGATACGTCATTCAGCTCGCGCTCGTGAAGCCGCACTGGCCGTCCGTGATAGCAGGGCTCGCGCCGTCGTGGCGGGCGCTCGGCGGGCGCGAGCCGCTTTATCTCGCGATCGGCATTCTCGGCGCGACGGTGATGCCGCATAACCTGTATCTGCATTCCTCAGTCGTGCAGACGCGCGCCGTCAAGCGCGATCGCGAAGGGCTCGCCGGAGCGATTTCGCTGTCGCGCCTCGACACGATCGTCGCGCTCTTTCTTGCGCTGCTGATCAATGCGGCGATCCTGATCCTCGCGGGCGCCGCGTTTCATTCGACGGGGCACACGGCCGTTACCGAAATCGAAGATGCCTACCGGCTGCTCGCGCCGATCGTCGGCACGGGTTTCGCGGCTGTGCTGTTCGCGATCACGCTGCTCGCGTCGGGGCAAAGCTCGACGTTCACGGGCACGGTCGCGGGGCAGGTGATCATGGAGGGCTTTCTGCAACTGAAGATTCCATGCTACCAGCGGCGCTTCATCACCCGCGCGCTCGCGCTGATTCCCGCGCTCGTCGGCGTGCAGATGCTCGGCAACGGCGCCGTCGGTCAGTTGCTCGTTGCGAGCCAGGTCGTATTGAGCCTGCAATTGCCGTTCGCGTTGTATCCGCTGATCCGCATGACCGACGACCGCGCGCTGATGGGCGAATTCGTGAACCGGCTGCCGACGCGCATCGTCGCTTGGGCGCTCTTCGTGGTGATCAGCGCGGCGAACCTGTGGCTCGTGGTGCAGACGTTCGGCCTCGCTGGATGAGAACGCAAGAGCTGGGAACGCAAGAGCCCGGAACGCGAGAGCCCGGAACGCGAGAACCCGGAACGCGAGAACCCGGAACGCGAGAACCCGGAACGCGAGAGCCGGGAACGCAAGAGCCCGGAACGCAAGAGCCCGGAACGCAAGAGCCGGGAACGCAAGAGCCCGGAACGCAAGAGCCCGGAACGCAAGAGCCCGGAACGCAAGAGCCCGGAACGCAAGAGCCCGGAACGCAAGAGCCCGGAACGCAAGAGCCCGGAACGCAAGAGCCCGGAACGCTAAAGCCGGGAACGCAAAAGCCGGGAACGCAAAAGCCGGGAACGCAAAAGCCTGGAACGCAAAAGCCGGGAACGCAAAAGCCGGGAACGCAAAAGCCTGGAACGCAAAAGCCTGGAACGCAAAAGCCGGGAACGCAAGAGCCGGGAACGCAAGAGCCCGGAACGCAAGAGCCCGGAACGCAAGAGCCCGGAACGCAAGAGCCCGGAACGCAAGAGCCCGGAACGCTAAAGCCGGGAACGCAAAAGCCGGGAACGCAAAAGCCTGGAACTCGAAAGTTGCCGGCGTAAAAAAAGCGGGTCTCGAGAGACCCGCTTCAAACGTGATGCGTAGCTTCGGATGGACGGTGCGATGCGCGTCGCTAGGCCGCCAAAGCGGCTTCCTCGACGACCTGTTCTTCGGGCGGAGCGATCTCCACGATCTGCGGCACGGGCGCGGCTTCGCGCAGCGCCTCGCGCTTCGCGGCTGCGGCCTTCTTCGTCTTGCCCGCGCGCGACGGCGGCTGGCACGCGCCGCACACAACGTTGTGCTGCAGATCGTGCCTGTGCGCGACGAACTTGCCGGTGCAACGGCAGCAGCGCGTGAGTTGCAGGATGTCGGCGTCGAAGAAACGCACGAGCGTCCATGCGCGCGTCAGATCGAGGACGGGCTCCGTCTGGCTATGACGGCAATGTTCCAGATACAGGCGATAACCCTTGGTCAGCGCGTCCAGATGCGTGCAGCGCGCTTCGTTCTTCAGGAACAGATATGTGTTGTAAAAGAGCGAAGCGTGAATGTTCGCGAGCCACGTCATGTACCAGTCGGCCGAGAACGGCAGCATGCCCTTCGGCGGCGATACGCCCTTCACCTCGCGATACAGGCGGATCATCCGGTCGCGCGACAGCGTCAGCTCGCTTTCGAGCACCTGCATGCGTGCGCCCAGCTCGATGAGCGCGATCGCGCGGAATACTTCCTGCGCGTCTTCGGTGAGGCTCTTTTTCAGCATGGCAGTCCTCTGCGGTTTAAGCGAACTGCTCTGCGGGCTGCCCCGCCAGCAGGATCGCGGCATGCGTAGATGCCACTTCTGCGTTGCGGGACGTGTGCGTCAACGCCGACAGCATCGCGTGGTCGTTGAAGCGGAAGAAGCACAAAAGCTGATCGGAACTGGCCAGCTTGACGATCTGCGCGAGCGACAGCCCGGCAAGAATATCGGCCAGCTCCGACGACAAGCCCAGACGGAACATCCCGACTGCCTTGTCCTCGCGCAACATACGTTGTGCGAGCATGATGTAAGACAAATTGATCTCGCGGATAGAATCCAGCGTCTCGCTGCTACGGTCCATTTTCTCTGTTTCCGAAGCCCCGAATTACTTATGCCGGCTTTTTATGCCGTTTTGGTCTTTTGCCCCGCCGGACACTGATGATCTCCGGCGTCAAGTTGAGTGCAGATACGGCTGCCAATCTTTGATACAAGACGTTACATTTCGTAACAGCTTGGGCGGAATTGTATGAACAGGTTTTACAAAAATCAATCCCCGTCTCAAAAAAAAGATACGACAAAACAACGGTAATTCCGGTAACTCTTTCATGTCGCCGTCATAATCGCCTGATAGTGCGAAAACGTTTGCCGCAGACCGCTCGCAAACCCTTATGAAACAAGGCTTGAAGCAATTTCTTCCGATTGGTTCGCGCGCTGCGCGTTATCCGCGCTTATGCGAAATCGATATGAATTTTGAAAGGAATAGGAAAGAGGCCGCAAAATTCGTCAGGTAAAAAATACGCTGCCGGATGGCGGTTCAGGGATAACCCGAGATGTAACAAAAAAGACGAGAGACCAGTTACAAATCCGGGGAGTTTGTAACTGGTTTGGCCGAATCCTGTTACAGGACTCGGCGAGAGTTTGCGACAGGTCAGCAGCCGGTCGGGCGGACGCGTTCGACTTCGAGTCCGTAGAGGGGACGCAGGCGCGTGCCGATCACGTTGCCCGCGAATGCGGCGGCGAGCCACAGCCAGCCATGCAAGCTGCCTGACACGATGCCGCTGAAGTAAGCGCCGATATTACAACCGTAGGCCAGCCGGGCCCCGTAGCCGAGCAACAAGCCGCCGACGACGGCCGCGACGAGCGAGCGCGCGGGCAGCCGCCAGACGGGCGCGTAGCGGCCCGCCAGAGCGGCCGCAGCCATCGCGCCGAGGATGATCCCCGCATCCATCACGCTCGTCACATCGCGGGTGACGGGCGCCGCGAGCGCCGCCGCGTTCGCATGGGCGTTCCAGTAAGGCCAGTTGGCGACGTCGATGCCCGCGACTGAAAACAGCTTCGCGCCCCACAGCGCGAATGCCGATGTCACGCCCCACGGACGGCCCGACAGCGCGAGAGTCGCGAAGTTGAGCAGCGCGAGCGCGATCGCACCCGCGAACAACGGCCACGGCCCTTGCAGCCACGGCGATGCGCTCGCGGCGCGCGGCGGCTCGCCGACGAGCCGCCCGTGGCGGCGCCGCTCGATCGCGACAGTCAGCGCGGCGATCGTCGCGAAGATCGCCAGGTTGATCGCGATGGCCCAGCCCGCGCCGAGCGTCGTCACGAGCGAAGTCGGCTTGAGCGACGGCAGCGCGGTCCAGAACGGCATATGCGCGGTCGCGACGACGGAGCCGACGATGAACGCGGCGAGCGTCACGAGCATGCGCGTGCTGCCGCCGCCGACGGTGTACAGCGTGCCCGACGCGCAGCCGCCGCCGAGCTGCATGCCGATGCCGAACATGAACGCGCCGACCACGACGGATGTGCCCGCAGGCGACACCAGGCCCGCGACGGGATGGCCGAACAGCGACCCAGCTGACAGCGCCGGGAAGAACAGCAGCACGCCGATCGTGAGCATCAGCATCTGCGCGCGCAGGCCTGCGCCGCGGCCGTCGGCGATGAACACGCGCCACGCCGACGTGAAGCCGAACGCCGCGTGATACAGCGACATGCCGAGCAGCGCGCCGACCACATAGAGGGCCGCCTGGCGCCCGTTGACGGTATGCGCGAGATAGACCGCGCCGAGCGCGATCAGAACGAGGGAGAAGGCGAGCGGCTTCGGATTGATGTCGAAGCGGCGCGGAAGCGGTGTAGCGAGATCGGACATGACGAACGTTGGACGAGCGTGTGAATCGTGCAGTGCGGTGCAGTGCGCGGGCGCCGTGCTGACGGCATGCGCCGCGACTCGTGATGATGAAAATGCGGCCTCGTCTGCATGCTTGCAACCGAAGTGCAACCGAAGAGAAGTGCAGCCGAAAGCCAGTCTAAAACCATAGCACGTTACGCCAGATGATGCTGAGCGCGCCTCGTCCCCCGACGACGGCGCTGATAGAGGGCTTGCAGTGGACGCACGCCGGCGCACTCACGTTGCGTCGTGAAAGATGATGCCGAGCGTTTGCCGATGGCCGGCGTGCAGCCGGCTCACGCCATGCCGCATGTTCACGCGATACGCGCCGCGCGTGCCCTGCACGGGCCGTTGATGCACGGCGAACAGCACGGCATCGCCCTTGCGCAACGGCACGACTTCGACACGCGACTGCATCCGCGGACGCTGCTCCGTCAGCACGAACTCGCCGCCCGTGAAGTCCTTGCCGGGCTCGGACAGCAGGATCGCGAGCTGGATCGGGAAGACGTGCTCGCCGTACAGGTCCTGATGCAGGCAGTTGAAGTCGCCCGCCGCGTACTGGAGGATCAGCGGCGTCGGGCGCAGCTGGCCCGCTTCGCGGCAGCGGCGCAGGAAGGCGGCATGCGTCGGCGGATAGCGCACGTCGATGCCTAGCGTCCTGTTCCATCCGTTCGCGATGAGCGCAAGACGCGGATAAATCGCCGTGCGCAACGCGCCGACGACATCGGGCAACGGATAGCCGTAGTACTTGTATTCGCCGCGTCCGAAGCCGTGCCGCGCCATCACGACGCGGCTGCGGTACAGGTCGTCGCGCGCATAGAGCGCGCCAAGCGCGTCGCATTCGTCGGCGCGCAACAAGCCTTGCAGCATCGCGCAGCCATGCGCGTCGAGTTCGCCTGCGGCGCGCGTCCAGTCGATTGCGTCGACGCGTGGCCCGATCGTCTGAGCCGTCGCGATCGCGGGCGCGGGGCTGGGCGCGTCGTTGCGCGCGTCCTTCTGCTCGGGCTTACGCGCATCGTTGCGCGGCGGCGTATCGAGGTCGAACAGCGCGGCTTGTGTGTCGAATGAGGCTTGCTGCATGAGTGGCTCCGTGACGGCTTTTGCCATATCCATGCCACCCAGTCTACGTAGAGGGGCGTCCGCGAACACTCCGGGTCTTGCTCTGTTATTCGCCCGCGTTATTCGCTGTCTGCGGCGCCCGTACGTCGATGAATCGCACCATCAGATCGGCGTCGTGGTACGTGCCGTCGACGCACAGCGCGTCCGGTTCGCATCCGTACACGCGAAAGCCGAGCGATGCATACAGCGTGCGGGCAGAAGCGTTCGCGCTCGTGACGAGCAGCGTGATTTGCCGCAGCCCGTCGATCTGCGCGGCGCGCGCGAGCAGCTCCATCAACAGCGCGCGTCCGACGCCGCGTCCCGCCGCTTCGTCCGCGACATACATGCCGATCACGAAGCCCTTGTGCCGTTCCTTCTGCCGCGTCTCGCGCATCAGTCCGACGGTGCCGACGAGCGCGCCATCCGTCGACGAAAACGCGCCCAGCAGGAAGTTGCCGAGCGCCGCATGCGTGCCGGCGAGCATCGCGTCGTGCTGCGACGGCCCGCGTTCGACGGCTTCGTCGTAGCTTTGGCCGAACGCGGCGGGATGCGCTTTCAGCCCGCGCAGACGCAGCGCGAAAAACGCGTCGCTGTCTGCGGGGCCGAGCTGGCGAATCGAGATGTCCGAAGCCATGCGCGGCCCTCAGGCGCCGGCGGCGGACGACGCGCGCGCATCCGCGAACTTGCGCAGCGCTTCGCCCGTTTGCGGATCGGCGGGGAAGAACGCCTCGATTGCCAGTTCCGACAGCGTCACGTCGACAGGCGTGCCGAACACGGTCGTCGTACTGAAGAACGACAGCACGCCGAGCTCCGTGCGCAGGCGCAGCGGCACGGCGATCTGCGCGAGCGTGCAAGCGTGGTTTTCGTCGGCGGGCTCGGCGTCAGGCGGCGTCGGGTAGGCGGCGAGCTCGTCGTAGAGCGCGGCGAGCGTCGAGTCGGCGCTCACGTCGATCTGCCGCTGCAGGCGCGACAGCAGATGCGCGCGCCACGCATGCCAGTTGGCGATCTGCGAGGCGATGCCGTCCGGATGCATCGAGAGGCGCAGCGCGTTGACGGGCGCTTCGAGCAGTGCTGGCTTCGCGCTCGTCAGCAACGGCGCAAGCGCGTTGTTCGCGGCGATGATGGTCCAGTGACGGTCGACGGCCAAGGCCGGGAACGGCTCGTGACCCTTGAGCACGAGATCGACGGCTTCGCGGGCCGCGCCCAGTTGCGGATCGCTCAGCTGACGCTCGCGATAGAGCGGCGCGTAACCGGCCGCGACGAGCAGCGCATTGCGCGAGCGCAGCGGCACGTCGAGCCGCTCGGCGAGATGCATGACCATCTCGCGGCTCGGCAGCGCGCGGCCCGATTCGACGAAGCTCAGATGGCGCGTCGAAATGTCGGCCTCGGAGGCGAGCAGCAACTGGCTCATCCGCCGACGCTGACGCCATTCGCGAAGCATGTCGCCGACGGTGCGGCTCATCGGGAGAGCGCCGGACGGCGCGCGGAGGGGGGCGGTGATCGTGTCCATGCCGACGATGATAGCCAAAGTGCGCCGCGATTCCATTACCCAGGAGGTAATGTGCCGCCACGCATGACCGGCCGTCTCGTCCGGCCTATGGACGAAGGTGGATGTAGGCCGCGCCCCCGATCGCTGACGCGCGCAAAGGCAGTCATACTGGAGACCCTTGCTACCGTTGCGGAGGCGAACATGTGGGACAAGATCGAGCACAACGGACGTGAAGTCTGGGTCCTCCCCGTCACGGCCTATGGGCCGCCCGTGCCGGACACCTTGTGGCATTACATCGGCTACGTTTGCCGGCATGGTGCGGATGCGCATCTCGAAGGGCAGAGCCAGCGCTTTCAGGAACTCGTCGCGACGTTCCGCAGCGAAGAAGAGGCCCGCGAAGCCGGGTATGACGAAGGCAGGCGGCTCGCTGACGGACTTCCCGGTGCGAGGGGCTAGCGCACCGTACGGAACGCTTCACATCTTTCCCATCGCGCCAGCGCCTCTGAACGACGCTGGTGCCGACCGATCATTACCTCACGCGTAATCGACTCGCGTACGTTCATCGACGAATCTTCAGTCCGAGGCCGCCGCCGACATGATGCAAGCGGCGCACGTCTCGACCCTCCACCGACTGAAGGAGTTTCTGATGAACGCGCATACCGCACTGATCGACCGTTACTTCGACACCTGGAACGAAACCGACGCCGGCCGTCGCCGCGAACAGATCGCGGCGACGTGGGCGAAGGACGCCGCTTACGCCGATCCCCTGCTGACGGGCGACGGACACGACGGCATCGACGCGATGGTCCGCGCCGTCCATGAGCGCTTTCCCCATCACACGTTTCGCCGCACGACGCAGGTCGACGGCTTCGCGAACCGTCTGCGTTTCTCGTGGGAACTGCTGACGCCGTCGGGTGCTTCGATCGTGAAGGGCTCTGACTTCGGCGTCGTCGATGCGGCCGGGCGGCTGCAGGCCGTCACGGGCTTCATCGACGAAGCGCCCGGCGCTGCCTGACGCGCTATCTGAGGCGTTACCTGAGGCGTTGCCTGAGCGCGCGGCCTGAGCGCACTACCTGAGGCGTGACCGCCCGTCCCGCATAAACAAGGAGAAAAGTCATGCATGAGCCTGCCGTCACGCCGAGCCCCGCCGCGTATGAACGCATGCAGGACGCAATCGATACGGCATCGGGCATTATCGCCGGATTCGCGCTGTTCGCGGGCACCCGCGCGTTCACGTTCATCGCGCTCGTCGCGTGGCGCGAGCCCGTGCTCGGCGGCGCGGGGCTCATGCTGCTCGCGCTCGTCGGCTGGATCAGGTGGTGCTGGCGCGGCAACGCGCGGACGGCTTAGGGCGTCGCGTACAATCGACCCCTCCGTCCCCTCGCGCAGCGACGGCTGCGCGCAAGCGCTGCATCATGAATCACGATATCGCCCAACGGCTCGCAGACGCGCAGCAGAAGTTCACGGCCGGCCAGTTCGACGGAGCCGCTGCGCTGCTGCACGACATTCTGTCGATCGATCCGGACCACAACGAGGCGCTCGAAGCGCTCGGTTACGTCGCCGCGAAACAGGGTGATTACGCGCGCGCCGCGGACTACGCGATGCGCGCCGCGCAACCTGCATCGACGAATGCGCAGCAACTGCATTTCGCCGCGCATCTCTGTCAGATGGCCGGGCGTCACGCGGATGCCGTCGCGCTGTTCGAGCGCGTTCTCGCTGCTTATCCCGATCACGCCGAAGCGCTGCACGGCGCGGCGATGTCGCTCGTGCAAACGGGCGATCACGAGCGCGCGCTGCAATGTCTCGCGCGGCTCACGCAACGCTATCCGCGATCCGCCGAAGCGCATTACAACCGCGGCACGCTGCTCGGCCAGATGGAGCGCCATGAAGAAGAACTCGCGGCGTATCGGCAGGCGATTGCGCTGAAACCGAATTTCGTCCGCGCCCATGTGAACCTGGGCGTCGCGCTGCGCGATCTGCATCGCTTCGACGAAGCGTTGCAGCAGTTCAAGAAGGCCGTGTCGATCGACGCCAACGATGCCGGCGCGCGCACCAATCGCGCGCAGACCAATCTGCTGCTCGGCGAATTCGAGCATGGCTGGCGCGAGTACGAATGGCGCTGGCTCGACGGCACGATGAGCCACGGCCTGCCCGACGCGACGCTGTGGACGGGCAAGCAGCCGCTCGAACACAAGACCGTGCTCGTGCATTGCGAGCAGGGCTACGGCGATACGTTGCAGTTCATCCGCTTCGTCGACCGCTTGAGCGCGAAAGGCGCGCGGGTCATCGTGCGCGTTCAGGACGCGTTGCTGCCGCTGTTGCACGGCTATCCGGGCGCAGCGGACGTGATCGGCGAAACGGCGGCGCTGCCCGCGTTCGACTATCACATTCCGATGCTGAGTCTCGCGTTCGCGCTGAAGATTCGCGAGGCCCATTTCGTCGGCGAGAGTCCGTACGTTCACGCGGATCAGCAGTGGGTCGAGCAGTGGGACGACGTGTTCAGGCAAGGTGGCACGAGACTGCGCGTCGGTATCGTGTGGTCGGGCAGCCGCACGCATCTGAACGACCGCAACCGCTCGATTCCGCTCGCGCAACTATCGCCGCTGTTCGATGCGGATGCGCAGTTCGTCTCGCTGGTGAAGGACGTGCGCGACGTGGATCGCGCGGGCATCGACGCACTCGTGCAGCGCGGCGTGCTACGCGACGTGTCCGATCGCCTAGCGACGTTCGCGGACACGGCCGCGCTCGTCACGCAACTCGATCTCGTGATCTCCGTCGATACGGCCGTCGCGCATCTTGCCGGCGCGCTCGGCAAGCCCGTGTGGCTCGCGTTGCCGTTCACGCCCGATTGGCGCTGGCAACTGAATCGCGACGACAGTCCGTGGTACCCGCACATGCGCCTCTTCCGTCAGTCGAAGCGCAACGACTGGAGCGACGTCGTGCGAGATCTGCAAGCGGCGTTGGAAGCGCGGATTTAGATTGAAGCGCCATCGCGCGTTGCGGGCATAAAAAACGGAGCACTTCGCGAGTGCTCCGTTTTCATTCATCGATTCATTCAGGCGAACGCGTTAGACCAGCTTCACGTCGATGCGCCGGGGCTGCGCCTGCTCGCGTCGCGGAATGACGAGCTTCAGCACGCCGTCCTTCAGATTCGCTTCGATCTTCGACGTGTCGAAGTCGTCGCTGATCGTGAAGCGCCGCGCGAAAAACGGTGCGCGCACTTCTGCATGCGAAAGCCGCACGTTCATGGGCGCGGGCACCGCCGATTCGCCTTCGATCGTCAGACTGCCGTCATGCACGCGCACGTCGAGCTTGTCCTTCGACACGCCGGGCAGATCGGCCCATAGCGTCACGGCCTTGCTGTCCTCGACGATATCGACGGGCGGCGTGAGCGTCACGCGGCGTTCCTGCTCGCGTGCGCCGTTGCGGGTCACCGCGCTTTCGTCGCGCTGGGTCACTTGAGTGTTGTCGCTCATGATTTCACCTCGCTTATTGAACCGTGATCGCGCGCGGTTTCGACGCTTCGCGCTTGCCGACGGTGATCAGCAGACAGCCATCGACATAGCGCGCCTGCACGTTGTCGGGGTCCGCCTGCTGAGGCAACTCGACGACGCGGCGAAACGTGCCGTTGAAGCGCTCCTGCGCATACGCGCGGGCGCCTTCGTCCGACGCGGCGCGCGCCGACGGCCGCTCGCCTGCGATCGTCAGCAGGCCCTTGTCGATCGACAGTTCGAGCTTGGACGGATCGATGCCGGGTGCGAACGCAACGATTTCGATGGCATCGTCGGTCACGCCGATATTGAGGCTTGGAAACGCACCCAGACGGCTTGAACGGATGCTGGACGGAAACGCGCCGAAGCGGCTCGATATGTGCCGCTGCAAGCGGTCGAGTTCGGCGAACAGATCGGTTCCGAAGTAATAGTCACTCATGGTCGCTCTCTCCTCTGAGCGGCAAGACAATCCGGGCTGAGTGTGCCTGTCGTGCCGCAACGAAAGTGGATACATGCAGTGCCCGTCACGTCGACGCGGCGTCTGCCTGGTGATCGATAAATAGGAAGCCTCTGCAAATTTTCAAGCGCAATTTCTGCAAAAAATCAGGCCCTTGAAAAGCGCATCGGATGGCCTCATCTGGCGGCGCCTCGGCTGATATGAATCTCGTTTTCGAAGCCGATTGCTCTGCGCTTAGCGACTCTTCAAAGATCGTTCATTTCGATGTCTCATCGCTGCCGGCAATGCGGGACGCGCTGTGCGCACTTGCCTATTGGTCGAGAGTGATCTGGATGCCAACGGACAATTCCCGTCTCGCCGCATGTCGCCGCGATGTGCGGCGCGGACGCAAGCCCCGTTCGCTGCGCCGCGCTGAACGGCGAAGTGGGCCGCGAGGCCGCGAGGTCGCGTGCCCGATCCATGAGCGGCGTTCCAGCACGCGCCGCGAGTTCGAAGTGGGCACGGACGAACACAACGACGCGCGCTGCCATCACAGACCGCCCGCGACCAAAAGCGTCATAGCCTGACCGCGGCCGGGCCGATTAGCGAGGCGGTTGCTTGGGCTGTTATCCGCACTGGTATCGCGTCTGTTACGCGACCCGCGCGCGGCACGCATTTCTCACAATCCAGGCAGCACGCTTGCCCTGGTGAAAACACCAACTTCTTGCGCCGACGACAACCGAAGCGCCGCCGGTCGGCGCTTTCGCCGCTTCGCGCGACATTTCCCCTATCCGTCGCACGTGGAAACAATCATAACGACGCTTGTTAGAATCCTATCAACCGATGTACGATGCCTGCGAATAAACCATCAGCCGTTGCTGTGCATTGCACAAACCTGCGGACGTCTCATGCCTGAACTTTCCATGCCGTCGTCGGTGGTCGCGTTGCGGCGCGCAGCCCACGTTCATCCCGTGCGCAATCCCGGCGTGCCTTTCGATCTTGCGTGGCTCGACGGGCTGCGCATGAACCAGTCGGCCGTCGAGCGCCGCACGGCGACGCTCGGCACGCGCCGCACCGTGAAGAAAGATGCGCAGGCCGCGTGGCTGCTGAAGGCCATCACCTGCATCGACCTGACGACGCTCAACGGCGACGACACGGAAGGCCGCGTGCGCCGTCTGTGCGCGAAAGCGAAGCAGCCGGTGCGCGACGACATTCTCGCGGCGCTCGGCGTGCCGCCGCGCAGCATCACGACGGGCGCCGTGTGCGTGTATCACCGCTATGTCGCCGCCGCCGTCGATGCGCTCGCAGGCAGCGGCATCCCTGTGGCGGCCGTGTCGACGGGCTTTCCCGCAGGTCTCGTTCCGCATCCTTTGAAGCTGAAGGAGATCGAGGCATCGGTGGCCGACGGCGCGCACGAAATAGACATCGTCGTCACGCGCGAGCATGTGCTGACGGGCAACTGGCAGGCGCTGTACGACGAAGTGCGCGACTTTCGCGCCGCGTGCGGCGAAGCGCATCTCAAGGCGATTCTCGCGACGGGCGATATCCAGACGCTGTCGAACGTTGCGCGTGCATCGATGGTCTGCATGATGGCGGGCGCCGATTTCATCAAGACGTCGACGGGCAAGGAAGGCGTGAACGCGACGCTCGACGTGTCGCTCGTGATGGCGCGCATGATCCGCGAATACCACGCGCGCACGGGCATCCTGATCGGCTTGAAGCCCGCGGGCGGCGTGTCGAATGCGAAGACGGCGCTGTCGTATCAGATCCTGATGAAAGAAGAACTGGGCCGTCCGTGGCTCGAACCCGAACTGTTCCGCATCGGCGCATCGAGCCTTCTCGCCGATGTCGAACGCCAGTTGGAGCATCACGCGACTGGCCGTTACTCCGCCTTCAACCGTCACCCTGTAGCCTGAGCAGACCGATCCCATGAGCGTAGCCGAGTATTTTTCTTCGATGGAGTACGGTCCCGCACTCGAGGACGATCAGCCCGCGCGCGCGTGGCTCGCGCAGCACGACGCGACGTTCGGTCATTTCATCGACGGCGGATGGCGCGCGCCCGCTGCGAGCGAGCGCTTCGCGACGCATGAGCCCGCGACGGGCGAACTGCTCGCGCATGTCGCGCAAGGCGACGCCACCGACATCGACGCCGCCGTCGCCGCCGCGCGCGCGGCGCAGCCCACGTGGTTCGCGCTCGGCGGCGCGGGGCGCGCGCGGCATCTGTATGCGCTGTCGCGGATGGTGCAGCGTCACAGCCGTCTCTTCGCCGTGCTCGAAGCGCTCGACAACGGCAAGCCGATTCGCGAGACACGCGACATCGACATCCCGCTCGTCGCGAGACACTTTCTGCATCACGCCGGCTGGGCGCAACTGCAGGACAGCGAGTTCGCGAGCTTCGCGCCGCTCGGCGTGATCGGCCAGATCGTGCCGTGGAATTTCCCGCTGCTGATGCTCGCGTGGAAGATCGCACCCGCGATCGCGACGGGCAACTGCGTCGTGCTGAAGCCCGCCGAATACACGCCGCTCACCGCGCTGCTGTTCGCCGAGCTTGCGCATCGCGCGGGGCTGCCGAAGGGCGTGCTGAACGTCGTCACGGGCGACGGGCGCACGGGCGCGGCGCTCGTCGATCATCCCGGCGTCGACAAGATCGCGTTCACGGGCTCGACGGAAGTGGGCCGGCTGATCCGCACGGCCACGGCGGGCTCGGGCAAGTCGCTGACGCTCGAACTGGGCGGCAAGTCGCCGTTCATCGTGTTCGACGATGCGGACCTCGATGGTGCCGTCGAAGGCGTCGTCGACGCGATCTGGTTCAACCAGGGGCAGGTGTGCTGCGCGGGCTCGCGTCTGCTGGTGCAGGAAGGCGTCGAGGCGCGCTTCATCGACAAGCTCAAGCGCCGCATGGCGACGCTGCGGGTCGGGCCGTCGCTCGACAAGTGCATCGATGTCGGCGCGATCGTCGACAAGGTGCAGTTCGAGCGCATCGAGGCGCTGGTCGAAGCGGGCCGCCGCGAAGGTTGCACGATCTACCAGTCGCCGGAGGCGGACCACGGCGGCGTGCCCGCGGGCGGCTGCTTCTATCCGCCGACGCTCGTCACGGGCGTCGCGCCCGCGTCGACGCTCGCGCAAGAAGAAATCTTCGGCCCCGTGCTCGTGACGATGACGTTCCGCACGCCCGACGAAGCCGTCGCGCTCGCGAACAACACGCGCTACGGGCTCGCCGCTAGCATCTGGAGCGAGACGATCGGCCGCGCGCTCGACGTCGCGCCGCGTCTCGCATGCGGCGTCGTGTGGGTCAACGCGACGAACCTGTTCGATGCGGCGGTGGGCTTCGGCGGCTATCGCGAGTCGGGTTATGGGCGCGAAGGCGGCCGCGAAGGCATCTACGAATATGTGAAGCCGAAGGCGTGGCTCGCGCTCGAAGAACGGCAGCCGTTGCAGCGCGTGCGCGATGCGTCGTCGCAATCGGACGAAGGGCCGCATCGCGAGTCGAATCAGGCCGACGCATTTTCGATCGACCGCACGGCGAAGCTCTTCATCGGCGGCAAGCAGGCACGGCCCGACAGCGGCTATTCGCTGTCTGTCTACGGACCCGATGGTGCCGTCGTCGGCGAAGTCGGCGACGGCAATCGCAAGGACATTCGCAACGCCGTCGCGGCCGCGCGCGGCGCGCAGAAGTGGTCGCAGGCGAGCGCGCACAACCGCGCGCAGGTGCTGTACTACCTCGCCGAAAATCTTGCGGTGCGCGCGCATGAATTCGCGCATCAGCTCACCGTTCGCACGGGCGCCGGCGAAACGGCCGCGCGCCGCGAAGTGGACGCCTCGGTGACGCGCCTCTTCACGTACGCCGCGTGGGCCGACAAGTTCGACGGCGCGGTGCATGCGCCGCCGTTGCGCGGCGTCGCGCTCGCGATGAACGAGGCGCTCGGCGTGATCGGTATCGCGTGCCCGGACGAGGCGCCGCTGCTGTCGTTCATCTCGCTGGCGGCGCCCGCGCTCGCGATGGGCAATCGCGTCGTCGTCTTGCCGAGTTCGTCGAGTCCGCTTACAGTGACCGACTTCTATCAGGTCGTCGAGACATCGGACGTGCCCGCGGGCGTGCTCAACATCGTGACGGGCGAACGCGGCCCGCTGCTGTCGGCGCTTGCGAAACACGACGACGTCGATGCGCTGTGGTGCTTTGGCTCAGCGAAGGATTCGGCGCTGGCCGAACGCGAGTCGGTCGGCAACCTGAAGCGCACGTTCGTCGATCATGGCCGCGCGTTCGACTGGTTCGACGCATCGAGCGAAGGCCCGGCGTTCCTGCGGCAGGCAACACAAGTGAAGAACATCTGGATACCGTACGGCGACTGATCGCCTGACAATCGTTTCCTGATCGCGAGGGTCTGTTTACATATGAAACGTGCATGCGAACGCCCGATCCGGGCCGCAGGGCAAGGAGTAGAGGAGCGCCGTTTGGCCGCGCCAAACAAGCGACGATCGACGCCGCCATGTGGCTCGGATCGGGCGTTCCCCTGGAATGAACTTCACGTCAGGGGTTGCCCCGTAAAGGGCCGCCCGCTGCGTCATGCTCCTTGCGAATATGCCCCGAAGGAAATCCCCTTGGGGGACGTCCAGTATTCGCGGCGTCGTAGTCCTTGCGAGCGGCCCTTTACGGGGCAACGCATGCACGTTTCATATGTAAGCAGACCCTAGACAAGGCGACAGCGCGCCAACCGAAAACGGAGGAGACAACGTGCTGAAGAATCTGGACCCGCTGTTGAACGCCGATGTGCTGCACGCGCTGCGCGCGATGGGCCACGGCGATGAAGTCGTGATCTGCGACGCGAATTTCCCGGGCGACTCCGTTGCGCGTGAAACCGTCACGGGCAAGCTGCTGCGACTCGACGGCGTCGATGCGCCGCGCGCGATTCGCGCCGTGCTTTCCGTGCTGCCGCTCGATACGTTCGTCGATGATCCGGCGCTGCGCATGGAAGTGGTCGGCGAGCCCGACACGATTCCCGCCGTGCAGGGCGAAGCGCAAGCCGAAGTGAACAACGCGGAAGGGCGCGACGTGCCGTTTGTCGGCATCGAGCGCTTTGCGTTCTATGCGCGCGCGAAGAAAGCGTACTGCGTGATCGCGACGGGCGAGCAGCGCGGCTACGGCTGCTTCGTGTTCAAGAAGGGCGTGTTGCTCGCGCCAGACGCTCCAAGGGAATAACGCCGATGGCCACGCAACAAAAACAAGGCCGCGTCGTCATTCTCGGCATCTACGTGACCGATCTCACGTTCCGCGCGGACCGGATGCCGTTGATCGGCGAAACGATTGCGGGTTCCGCGTTCAAGATGGGGCCGGGCGGCAAGGGCTCGAATCAGGCCGTCGCGGCGGCGCGCGCGGGCGCCGACGTCGTGTTCTGCACGCGCATCGGCAACGACGCGTTCGGCGCGATTGCCCGCTCGACGTGGGACGCCGAAGGCATCACGGTGCGCGCGTCGGTGATCGACGGCGCATCGACGGGCGCGGCCCACATCTTCGTCGACGACATCACCGGCAAGAACGCGATCATCGTCGCGTCGGGCGCAGCGGGAACGATGAACGCGAGCGACGTCGACGCAATCGAAAAAGACATCGCGTCGGCGCGCGTGTTCGTCACGCAACTCGAACAACCCGTCGCCGCCGCGCGGCGTGGACTCGAAGTCGCGCGCAGGCACGGCGTGACGACAGTGTTCAATCCCGCGCCCGCGCTGCCTCTCGACGACAGCATTTTTCCGCTGTGCGACTACATCACGCCGAACGAGACGGAGACGGCCGCGCTGACGGGCATCGAAGTCCGCAACGTCGACGATGCGCGCCGTGCCGCCGACGTGCTGCTGGAAAAGGGCGTGCGCAACGTGATCGTGACGCTCGGCGAAGCGGGCGCCTTGCTGCATTCGGCTGAACAGTCGGTGTTCGTGCCGGCGTTCCAGTGCGGGCGCGTGGTGGAAACGGCGGGCGCCGGCGACGGCTTTACGGGCGGCTTCGCGGCGGCGCTCGCGCGCGGCGCGGATGCCGTCGAGGCGACGCGTTTCGGCTGCGCGCTCGCGAGCATTTCGGTGACGCGCCCCGGCACCGCGCCGTCGATGCCGATGCTCGCGGAAGTCAACGCCGTGCTCGCGCAGTCGCGCGATCCGCTTTCAACGCATTGAGCGAGCGCGCCGTGTTGCGCGGCGCACAGTCTGAAGGAGTTCGTTTCGACATGAAGTCCTCGCTTTTCACTGGCCTCTTTCGCGACCGGCAACTGAACTTTCTGCTCGTCGTCAACGTGCTCGTCGTACTCGTCGCGACATGGGTATCGCAAGGCCAGTTCGTCTCGCTCGACAACCTTCAGTCGATGGGCGGGCAGTTGCCCGAACTCGGGCTGCTCGCGCTCGGCATCATGCTGTCGATGGTGTCGGGCAACGGCGGCATCGACCTGTCGGGTGTCGGGCTCGCGAGCCTGTCGGGCATGGTCGCGGCACTGATCGTGCCGAAGTTCATCAGCGGCGACGACTCGCCGATGCTCTACACCAGCGCGTTCTGCGCGATCGTCGTGTGCATGGGGCTCGTCGGCGGCTTTCTGAACGGCGTCGTGATCGCGCGCCTGCGTCTGACGCCGATTCTTTGCACGCTCGGCACGCAGCTGCTGTTCACGGGCTGCGCGGTCGTGCTGAGCAACGGTGCGTCGGTGCACGTCGATTATGTCGAGCCGCTGTCGGATATCGGCAACGGCACGTGGCTTCAGGTGCCCGTTTCGTTCGTGATCTTTATCGCGGCCGTCGTCGTGCTCGGCTGGGTGTTGCGGCGCAGTCCGTTCGGCTTGCGTCTCTATCTGATGGGCACGAACCCGAAGGCGGCGTTCTATACGGGGATTCCACGCGCGCGGATGCTCATTCTCACGTACACGATGTGCGGCGTGCTTGCGTCGCTCGCGGGTCTGATCAGCGTCACGCATACGTCGAGCGCGAAGTGGGACTACGGCAATTCGTATCTGCTGATCGCGATCCTGATCGCCGTGATGGGCGGCGTGAATCCGGCGGGCGGCTATGGCCGCATCATCTGCGTGTTTTTCGCGGCCACGGTTTTGCAGTTCCTGTCGAGCCTCTTCAATCTGCTCGGCGTTTCGCAGTTTTTCGGCGATTGCGCATGGGGTTTTCTGCTGCTGTTGTCGCTCGCGTTCGCGGGTGGCGAGCGGGTGCGCGCGATCTTCGGCTTCGCGCAGCCGAACCAGAGGCGTTAGCGCGGCATCACCGTACAAGCGGACATCGGAGCCCTGGATATCCGCCGACGTGCATACGCAGATGAAGGGCGACATGGATGGACATTGAGCGACTAAAGACAAAGGAGACAAACGCATGAAGCTGACTCGACTGAGCACTGCCCTCGCTGCCGGCGCACTCGCGGTGGGCGTCATCGCCGCCGCGCAGGCCGCGACCAACGAGACGATCGTCACTGTCGTCAAGGTGACGGGCATCAACTGGTTCAACCGGATGGACGAGGGCGTCAAGCAGTTCGCGAAGGACAACCCCGGCGTGCAGGCGTATCAGACGGGCCCGGGCCGCGCCGACGCCGCGCAGCAACTGAAGATCATCGAAGACCTGATCGCGAAGAAAGTGACCGCGATCGCGGTCGTGCCGTACGATCCGCCGACGCTCGAACCGGCGCTGAAGAAAGCAATGGATCGCGGCATCAAGGTCGTCACGCACGAAGCGGACAACGCGAAGAACACGATGGTCGACATCGAGGCGTTCGACAACAGCGCGTACGGTGCGGGCCTGAATGAGCGCCTCGCATCGTGCATGCACGACGAAGGCAAGTGGGCCGTGCTGGTCGGCTCGCTCGGCAGCCGCTCGCAGGTGCAGTGGGCCGATGGCGGCATCAACAACGCGAAGGCCAAATACCCGAAGATGAATCTCGTCGAGCCGAAGCTCGAAACGAACAACGACGGCGAGAAGGCCTATGAAGTCGCGAAGGAAGTGCTGCGCAAGCATCCCGATCTGAAGGGCTTTCAGGGCTCGTCGTCGCTGGATGTGATCGGCATCGGCCGCGCCGTCGAAGAATCGGGCATGCAGGGCAAGATCTGCGTATATGGCACGGGCCTGCCGACGGAAGCGGGCAAGTTCCTCGAAAGCGGCGCTGTGAACGGCATCGCGTTCTGGGACCCGAAGCTCGCGGGCATCGCGATGAACAAGGTTGCTCAGATGCTGGTCGACGGCAAGACGGTGGCGAATGGCGCCGATCTCGGCATTCCGGGTTATACGAAAGTGACGGTCGAGAAGGGGCCGGGCAAGGGCATCATCGTGCGCGGCCAGGGCTGGGTGAACGTCGACAAATCGAACTACAAGCAATACAACTTCTGAGCGCGGCATGACCGCGTGCCGGCTGTCGAACGAGAGCCGGCACGCGGCGATATTCATCTGGAGCACGGCTTTCGGCATGAATCAAAACGTTTCCTCCACGCCGTTCTTGCAGGTGGTCGGCGTACACAAGCGGTTCACGGGCGTGCATGCGCTGCGCGGCGTGAGCCTTTCGTTCGAGCGTGGGCAGATCTATCACCTGCTCGGCGAAAACGGCTGCGGCAAGAGCACGCTCATCAAGATCATCTCCGGCGCGCAGCCGCCCGATGAGGGCGAACTGATCATCGAAGGCGTGCATCATGCGCGGCTGTCGGCGCTCGAATCGCTGGCGGCGGGCATCGAGACGGTCTATCAGGACCTGTCGCTGCTGCCGAACATGAGCGTCGCGGAGAACGTCGCGCTGACGTCCGAGCTTGCCGAACACAACGGCCGTCTCACGCGCACGTTCGACCGCAAGGCGCTCGCGCGCACGGCGGCGAAAGCGCTCGAAGCCGTCGGCCTGCCCGGTGACGCGGAATTCCAGTCGACGCTGATCGAACAGTTGCCGCTCGCGACGCGTCAACTCGTGGCGATTGCGCGCGCGATCGCGAGCGAAGCGAAGTTCGTCATCATGGACGAGCCGACCACGTCGCTTACGCAGAAAGAAGTCGACAACCTGATCGCCGTGCTCGGCAATCTGCGCGCGCAAGGCGTGACCGTGCTGTTCGTGAGCCACAAGCTCGACGAATGCTATGCGATCGGCGGCGAAGTGATCGTGCTGCGCGATGGTCAGAAGATGGCGCAAGGCCCTATCGGCGAATACACGAAAGCACAGATCAGCGAGCTGATGACGGGGCGGCAGCTGTCGAACGAGCGCTATCGCGACGGCGCAGTCGGCAACGAAGTCGTGCTCGACGTGCAGGGCTTCACGCGCGGCGCGCAGTTCCGCGATGTGTCGTTCAAGCTGCATCGCGGGGAGATTCTCGGCGTGACGGGTCTGCTCGATTCGGGCCGCAACGAACTTGCGCGCGCGCTCGCGGGCGTCGCGCCTGCCGAGAGCGGCAAGGTCACGCTCGACGGCAAGGCCGTCGGTTTGCGCACGCCATCGGATGCGAAGGATCATCGCATCGGCTATGTGCCCGAAGACCGGCTGAACGAAGGGCTCTTTCTCGACAAGCCGATTCGCGACAACGTGATCACCGCGATGATCGCGAGCCTGCGCGACCGCTTCGGCCAGATCGACCGTACTCGCGCGCAACAGCTTGCGGAACAGACGGTGAAGGACTTGCAGATCGCGACGCCCGGCGTCGACAAGCCGGTGCAGTCGCTGTCGGGCGGCAATCAGCAGCGCGTGCTGATCGGCCGCTGGCTCGCGATCGATCCGCGCGTGCTGATCCTGCATGGGCCGACTGTGGGCGTGGATGTGGGCTCGAAGGACATCATCTATCGGATCATGCAGAAGCTTTCGCAGCGCGGCATCGGCATCATTCTGATCAGCGATGATCTGCCCGAGCTGCTGCAGAATTGCGATCGCATCTTGATGATGAAGAAGGGCTGCGTGGCGAGCCAGTATCGCGCGGACCAGTTGAACGAAGCCCAGTTGTATCACGCTCTGTTGTCAGAGGCTGCATGAGATGTCGTCTATCATGAACCGGACCATGACTACCCCCAACGTCGTCGAAATCGCGCCCGAGGTCAAGCCGCCGACATGGCGCGCGAAGCTCTCGCGCAACCCGGAGTGGTTCACCGTGGCGTTGATCGTCGCGATGTGCGTGATCGTCGGCGCGATCAATCCGCGCTTCTTCCAGTTTGCGACGCTGTTCGATCTGCTGCATTCGGCGACGACGATGTCGCTGTTCGCGCTCGGCACGCTCGTCGTACTGGCGTCGGGCGGCATCGACGTATCGTTCACGGCGATCGGCGCGCTGACGATGTATGCGATCACGAAGGCCGTGTTCGCGTGGTGGCCCGATGCGCCGTTCGCGCTGATCCTGATTGCGGGCGCGGTGGGCGGCATCGTGCTCGGCGTGATCAACGGCGTGCTCGTGCATCGGTTGAAGGCGCCTTCACTGATCGTGACGATCGGCACGCAGTATCTGTATCGCGGCATCCTGCTGACGTTCATCGGCACGACGTTCTTCATGAACATTCCGCACAGCATGGACCACTTCGGGCGCATTCCGCTGTTCTTCTATCACACGGCGGACGGCTTGCGCGCGGTGCTGCCCGCGTCGGTGCTCGCGCTCGTGATCGCGGCCGTCGTCACGTGGTGGCTGCTGAACCGCACGATGATGGGACGCGGCGTCTACGCGATGGGCGGCAGTCTCGCGATTGCAGAGCGTCTTGGCTACAACCTGCGCGCGATCCATCTGTTCGTATTCGGCTATACGGGGATGCTCGCGGGCATCGCGGGCATTCTGCACGTGTCGAACAACCGGCTTGCGAATCCATTCGATCTCGTCGGCACGGAACTCGATGTGATCGCGGCCGTGATACTCGGCGGCGCGCGCATCACGGGCGGCACGGGCACGGTGGCGGGCACGCTGCTCGGCGTCGTGCTGGTGACGCTGATCAATAGCGTGCTGATTCTCGTCGGCGTGCCGAGCACGTGGCAGAAGGTGATTATCGGCGCGTTCATTCTGATCGCGGGGACGTTGTTTGCTTTGCAACGCAAAGGTTAGTTTTTTGTCTGCGACGCTGTTTGGTTTTTTGCCTTTGCGCTGGCATCCGCGAGGCGGTTCGCCTTACCCTGCGTTGGCATCCGCGATGCGCCTCGCGGCGCGGGCGTTGCCCCTGTGCGGGGCGGCACCTACTTTTCTTTGCAGCGGCAAAGAAAAGTAGGCAAAAGAAAGCCGCTCACACCGCCAGTGCAATTTATTACCCACGGGCTCTCAACGTCCCCATCCTTCACGCGGCAGCATGCTGGTCCATGTGCGTTGCCAGCGCACTACTTAAACGCCTCACCCGCTTCATGCACCCGCGTTGCGGCCCGCGACGTCGAATGTCCTGCGCCCCTTTGCGGCAAACTGTGTGTAGGCATTCGCGCCGCACAGGACGTGCTCGCTATGCGATACGCCTACGTACTGCGGGCGTTGCCGTGTACGGTGCAGCAACCGCATTCACTACCGAAATGGGGCGCTAAACGTTCGATGGCCTTTGTCGTGCCACAGATGCACGGAGCGGGTAAGGCGTATAGCCAGAACGTTGGCAACGAACACCAGCGAGCACGCTGCCGCGTGAAGGATGGGGACGTTGAGAGCCCGTGGGTAAAGGCCAAGCACTGGCGGTGTGAGCGGCTTTCTTCTGCCTACTCTTCTTTGCCGCGGCAAAGAAGAGTAGGTGCCGCCCCGCACAGGGGCAACGCCCGCGCCGCGAGGCGCATCGCGGATGCCAGCGCAAAAGCAAATGCACCACCACAAAAGAGCCGTCACAGACATAAACCGCAATCGCGGATGCCCGCGACAAAGGCAAAAAACAAACAGCGTCGCAGACAAAAAACTAACCCTTCCGCACTTCCTGCCCCTTCTCGGTGATGATCGACGTAAAGTCTTCGATCTTCGAGAACCGCACGGCCTTCACGACGCCGAACTTGCTGCTGTCGACGACGAGATGGCTTTCCACCGCGCTCGCCATCGCCGCCTGTTTCAGCGCGACTTCGTGAAAGTTCCAGCACGTGACGCCGCGCGCATCGTCGACGCCGCCCGCCGAGATGAACGCCTTGTTGATGCCCATGCGCCGCAGCACTTCGATGCTCTCGTCGCCCGAGAACGAATCCGACGACGGCACATAGACGCCCCCCAGCAGGATCATCCGCACGTTCGGCTTGCGCCGCAGAATTTCCGCAACGTTCAGCGAATAGCAGACGACCGTCACGTGCATTTCGTTCGGAATCAGGCGGGCGAGCGTCGTGAGCGTCGTGCCGCAATCGATGAAAAGCGTCTCGTTGTTGCCGATCAGCTTCGCAGCGATCGCCGACGCCTCCGCCTTGGCCTGCGCAAAGTGGTCCTTTTCCTGTTCCAGCGAATAGCCGGCCGTGTTGGGCACGTCCGTCGCGCTGACGATGTAGCCGCCCAGGTACGTGAAATGGTCCGGGCTCGCCGCAATGTCGCGCCGCACCGTCATTTCCGACACACCGAGCAGCGTCGCCGCGTCGCGCAGGCGCATCACGTTCTGTTTGGCCACCGCATCGGCAAGCATGCGCAGACGTTCGGTTTTCAGCATGGGGAAGGTCTCGCTAACGCAATGGAGGGCGGTGAAAAACGCGCGTTAGATTTTGTTCGATTTCCTGAGAGGATTATAACAAATGCGCGCATCGACGGTCGGGTAATTTGACCTTGATGGTCCGCGACCCGTCTGCATTTCTGTCGTCGCTCCGCGCACGCAAATCCGAGAATTCAGGCAGACTCGGCCTAATCTGTCGCCTTGGAAAACCCGAGCATTGCACTTATTCTGACTTCAGCGCCCGGGAACTGATGACGTGCCGGTCGGTCTGCTGCTTAATTCAATTCAGGAGCCACACCTATGACGCGTCCCGTCGATTCCGGCGTAATTCTTCTTGCCCGGCTCATGCTTGCCGCACTTTTTCTGTGGAGCGGCGTGATGAAGCTGATCGGGTATGCGGGCTTCGTCGGCTATCTGCATTCGAAGGGCGTGCCGCTCGTGCAGATCGCCGCGCCGGTGGCGACGGCCGTCGAGGTGTTGGGCGGCATCTTTCTGGTGGTCGGCTTCAAGATTCGCGCGCTCGGGCTGTTCATGGCCGTATACACGATCGCGACGGCCATCATTGGGCACGACTTCTGGAACATCACCGACGCGGCGGTGCAGCGCGACATGGTGATCCATTTCTGGAAGAACGTCGGCATCGCAGGCGGCTTCCTGTTGCTGTGCGTGACGGGCGCTGGACGGATCAGCATCGACGGCGCGCGCGCGCCGAGGGGCGGCCTGAGCAGCAGCCTGTGATCGTTGCGCGCACAGCGGCGCGAAGCGTTGCGACGGGGCCGGTTCATGTCGCAGCCGGTTCGCGGCACCGAGGTGAGAGCGGGCATCATTCCTGCATCGTTCGGGATGCAGCGTCCGGACAAGCCAGTTTGACTTAAAAGGAGCACGCGATGATTCAAGCTTTCGACCATACGATCGGCGGCACGGTCATGCGGTTTTGCGCGAGTCTCGGCGAAGGGCCGATGCACCACCGCGTGATCATCAGCCGGGCCGATACAGCGGAGACACTGGTCGTTTTCGATGCAGCCGGATTGATCGGCTCGATCAAGGCGGAGATGGAAGAGCCCGACAAGCAGATCGCCGATGCGATCAGCAAGGCACAGAGCGACGGGCTCATCGAGAAAGCGCTTGAAACTGGCGTGATCCAGCAGGCAACGCTGTAGCGATTTTCCGGGTTTGCCGGACATTGCAACACCCACGATGCGCGTGCATCGTGGGTGTTGTGCTTTTAGGGCGCCGTGCTTGCGCCCTGTATCGGTCGCATGTTTGTCATTCGTTCGCGCTGGCGGGCCGCGCGCCGCCCGCAGCGTTGCGTGGCCGGCCGCGCGCATGCGGCTGCGGATGCACGAGACACGCGAGCACGAGCGCAATCAGCAGCAGACACGCGGATATCAGCGTCGATGCCTTGAGGCCGCCGACGATATGCTCGGCGCCCGTGGTACTCGCCGCCGCTGTCGCGCTCGCGAGCGCGCCGAACAGCGCGACGCCGACTGCGCCGCCCGCCTGGCGCGCAGTGTTCAGGACCGCCGATGCCGTGCCCGCGCGCTTTGCGTCGACGCTCGCCAGCACGGCCGTCGTCATCGCGGGCACTGCGAGGCCCATGCCGGAAGGGATCAGCAGGAAGGGCCCGAGCAGCGTCCAGAGCGGCGAAGCAGCGTCGGCGAAATGCAGCAGTCCGTAGCCGAGCGCGGCCGTGATCGCGCCCGCGATCATCGGCACGCGCACGCCGAGCCGCCCGACCACCCAGCCGCTTGCGAGATTCGAAATCAGGAAGCCGCCCGTCAGCGGCAGGAACGCGAGGCCTGCCTGCAACGCCGTCTCGCCGCGCGCGTGTTGCAGATAGAGACTCAGCACGAACACGACGCCGTAGTACGTGAGGTTCACGCAGATGCCGAACAGTACGGCCGCGCTGAACGTGCGGTTGCCAAAGAGCGCGAGCGGCAGCATCGGCGCATGGGCGCGCCGCTCGCTGACGATGAACGCGCATGCTGCGATCAGCGCGAGCACGAAGCTGCCGCCGACGAGGGGATGCGTGAAGCCGAGCGGGCGCCATTCGATGACGGCGCCCGTGAATGCCGTCAACGCGACGATCGCGAGTATCTGACCCGATGGGTCGATGCCGCGTGTGGCCGCGCCGTCGTGTGCCGCATCGTGCGACGACGGTGAAGCAGCCGGCGAAGCAGGCACCCACGCGAACGTCGCGAAGAGCCCGAGCGCGCAGATCGGCAGATTCACGAGAAAGATCGCGCGCCAGCCGAGCGCGGCGATCAGCAGCCCGCCGATCACGGGGCCTGCCGCAATCGCAACCGCGCCCGCCGCCGTCCACAAGCCGACCGCGCGGGCGCGCAGCTTCGGATCATGGCCGCAGGCCTGGTTGAGCAGCGCGAGCGAATTCGGCAGCATCGCGGCTGCGCCGATGCCTTGCACGGCGCGCGCGGCGACGAGCGTCGATGCGTCGAATGCGAGTCCGCACGCAAGCGACGCCGCCGCAAAGAGACCAAGGCCGAACGCGAACAGACGCCGTGCGCCGTAGCGGTCGCCGAGCACGCCCGCCGACAGCATCAGCACCGCAAACGCAAGTGTGTACGCATCGACGATCCATTGCAGGCCGGTGACGTTTGCTTGAATGTCCGAGCCGATCTTCGCCAGCGCGATATTGACGATCGTCACGTCCAGTTGCGTGACGACGAAGCCGATGCTGACGGTCGCGACGATGCGCGCGAGCGTCCGTGTGAAGCGAGGTGTGTGGGTCATTTGGCATGGGACGGGAGCAAGCGATCAAGCACTGACTCCCGTCGACAGAAATATCCATGCCTCGATGATAGGGCTGCCGCGCCATCCGACGTTTCGGACCGGCCCGAAGTGTCGATTGCGGTGTCGACACACCGACGCGCGCAAGCGGCGCGCCCACGCACGCCACTTCATGCGGCTTATCGTGCCGCGTCCCGCTTCACGAAGCACGCCGTCAGCGCGCCGATTGCGCACAGCGCGCCGACGTACAGCGTGGGCGCCAGTGGATTCGACTTCATCATCAGCGACACGACGATCGGCGTGAGGCCGCCGAACACCGCATACGCGACGTTGTACGAGAACGAGATGCCCGAGAAGCGCACGACGGGCGGAAACGCGTTGACCATCACGAACGGCACCGCGCCGATCACGCCGACGAACAGGCCCGCGACGGCATAGAGCGGCACGAGCATCGCGCTATCGACGGCGAGTTGCTGGAAGAGCGCGTAGTACGCGATGCCGAGCGCGACGCAGCCCACGAAAATCGTGCGCCCCGCGCCGAAGCGCCCCGCGAGCGAACCGGCGAGCACGCAGCCGATGGTCAGGCACAGCGTCGCGATGCTGTTGGCGAAGAGGGCCGTCGAAGGCGCGATGTGAAACTGCTTTTGCAACAGCGTCGGCGTCATCAGGATCACGACGACGATCGCGGCCGACAGCATCCACGTGAGCAGCATCGAGACGATCACTGCACGGCCATGATCGCGCAGCACGGCCTTCAGCGGGATTTCCCCGGCGAGCGACTTGCGCTGCTTCATCTCGGCGAACACGGGCGTCTCGTGCAGCCAGCGGCGCAGATAAACCGAGAACAGGCCGAACACGCCGCCGAGCAGAAAAGGAATGCGCCACGCGAAACCGGCGATATCGGCGGGCGCGAAATGGCGGTTCACGGCCGACGCGACCAGCGATCCGAGCAGGATGCCTGCCGTGAGGCCCGCCGTCAGCGTGCCGCACGCATAGCCGACGTGACGCTGCGGCACATGCTCGGAGACGAACACCCATGCGCCCGGCACTTCGCCGCCGACGGCCGCGCCCTGCATCACGCGGAACACGAGCAGCAGCACGGGCGCCATGATGCCGATGCTCGCGTAGGTGGGCAGCACGCCCATCAGCAGCGTCGGCAGCGACATCAGCAGCACGCTCAGCGTGAACATGCGCTTGCGCCCGAGCAGGTCGCCGAAGTGCGCCATCACGATGCCGCCGAGCGGACGCGCGAGATAGCCGGCAGCGAAGATGCCGAACGTCTGCAACTGGCGCAGCCAGTCGGGAATCGATTGCGGGAAAAACAGTTGTCCGATCGCCGGGGCGAAGAACACGAAGATGATGAAGTCGTAGAACTCGAGCGCGCCGCCGAGCGCGGCGAGGCTGAGCGTCTTGTAATCGTGGCGGGTCAGGGGACGCGCGTGCGCGATGTCCCCGGCGTGTGGTCTACCCAGTTGTGTTGCTTGCATTGCCTGTCGTAATGGAAAGAGAGAAGCCGCGCGTTGCGCGCGGGGTACGGCGGTCGTCAGGCGGGGAGTGCGACAGTGCGGGGTAGCGCACGGGACACGGCACGCCGGCCCGGATAAGGCGGCGTGATGACGAATTTGGCCAGCGCGCGATTTTACAGTATGTAATTTGTCGCAGAATCTTTGCAAATTCAGACAAGTCTTATGGGCTTAATGGCGGTGCCTGATGAGAATCGCGATCCGTGATCAATCGTCGGGGGAACCACCATGCGTATCGCCATTCTTCAGCGTGACCCTGTGCAGGGAAAATTGCTGGAAAAGATCATCGTGCAGGCCGGCCACAGCTGCATGCTCTACGACGACGGCCTCGCGCTGTCCAAAGTGCTGGCCCGCTCGACGATCGACATGCTCGTGCTCGACTGGCACGCGCTGCGTCTGTCGGGCACGGACGTGCTGAAGGCGGTCCGCTCGGTCGGCGGCGAGCGCATGCCGGTGGTGTTCGCGTCGAAGGACGACTCGGAAGAAAGCGTCGTGCGCGCGTTCATGCTCGGCGCCGACGACTACGTCACGTTGCCGACGCGGCATGCCGAATTCCGTGAGCGGATTTCCGCGCTGTTGCGCCGCGCTTATCCGGAACGGTACGGCAAGGACAGCTTCGATGTCGGGCATTATCACTTCGACACTCGTCGCCAGCTCGTCACGCTGCGCGGTACGCCCGTGCAACTGTCGGGCACGCAATACCGGTTGGCGTCGCTGTTCTTTTCGAACATCGGCCGCGTGCTGTCGCGCGATCACATCTTCGCGATGGTCTGGGGCCGCGAGTTCCGCGAAGTGACGCGCACGATCGACAGCCATGTGTCGCGGCTGCGCCTGCTGTTGCAAATCGACCCGCACAACGATTTCCGTTTGCAGCCCGTGTACAAGAGCGGCTATCGGTTGCTGCATCTGCGCAACGAAGAAGCCGTCGCTGAGCACGCCGAAGCGGCTTGAGTGCGCTCGGGCATCACGCGTGGCAAATGCGGCGGCTTCGGCCGCCGCATGTTTTTTGTGGTGTGGCTTTTGCGCAATGATTCCGCGCACTGACTTCTCATACCGGCCGTGCCTGCCGGCTACGCCGCACACGCGCTCATGCTTATAGCTTCGGAAGCGCCGGCCGCGTTTCGATCGAATGACGGATGAGCGCTTCGACGGCCTTGCGTTCATCGCCCGCGAGCGGCAGGCGCGGCGGACGCACAGGCTCCGTGCCCAAGCCGACGATCGCTTCCGCGAGCTTGATGTTCTGCACCAGCTTTGGCGAAACGTCGAGCGCCAAGAGCGGCGCGAACCAGCGATAGATCGCGCGTGCTTCCTCCAACCGTCCCGCCTTCAACAGCCGGTAGATCGCGACCGTCTCATGCGGGAATGCGCAGACGAGCCCCGCCACCCAGCCGTGCGCGCCCATCAATATCGCTTCCATCGCCAGATTGTCGACGCCGCACAGAATCGCATAGCGGTCGCCGGCTTCGTTGATCAGGTCCGTCACGCGCCGCACGTCGCCGCACGACTCCTTGATGGCGACGATCTTCTTCTCGTCGGCGATTTCGGCGAACATCTCCGGCGTCATGTCGACGCCATAGGCGAGCGGATTGTTGTAGATCATCAGCGGCAGCGGGCTCGCGTCGGCGACCATGCGGAAGTGGTTCAGCGTCTCGCGGCGGTCGGACAGATAGCGCAGGCCGGGCAGCACCATATAGCCCGCTGCGCCATGTTTTGCGCCCGTTTCAGCCTGACGGCAGCCGTCGAGCGTGCTGTTCTCGGCGATCGTCAGCAGCACGGGCACGCGGCCGCGCGATGCCTCGACGGCCACGTCGAGCACTTGCAGCTTTTCGTCGAGGGAGAGCGTGGACGCTTCGCCGAGCGAGCCGCACACGATGATGCCGTCGACGCCCGCATCGATTTGCGCTTCGATGTTCTTGCGGGTTGCCGCGCCGTCTATGCTGAAATCCGCGTTGAACTTGGTGGTGACTGCGGGCAATACGCCTTCCCAGATGTGCGCCACGACTGCTCTCCTGAAAGTGATGAGTCGAGTGCAGTGTACGCAGCGAATATCCGGGTGTCTTGCGCGAATCGCGCGTCATGCGTGACGATTTCGGCACAGTGATTGTGCGACGGCGATCCATGATTCAAGGTGAATTTATTGATTTGCGACCGTGAACCCCATTGCGCTGCCTCAATGGCGCATGCAAACCGTGCCGCTTCCCGATGCGATGCAATGGCATGCCAATGACCGTTCAATGGACCAGCCGGCAGCGCGTCAAACACGCAGCCAGCGATTTGCAAACTATGCCAAAATCGTCACAATCCACGCGCAGCCGCTTCAAGACTGCGCGGTGCCGCATTCCTACCATGGGCGGCATGAAAACCCTGAACGTAATCGATTCGCACACGGGCGGTGAGCCAACCCGCCTCGTCGTGTCCGGTGGCCCCGATCTCGGCGGCGGCACGCTTGCGCAACGGCTCGACGCGTTTCGCGCGCGCTTCGACGACTGGCGCAAGGGCATCGTCACCGAGCCGCGCGGTTCCGATGTGGTCGTCGGCGCGCTGCTGTGCGAGCCGGATCACAAAGAGTGCGCGGCGGGCGCGATCTTCTTCAACAACGTCGGCTATCTGGGGATGTGCGGTCATGGGACGATCGGACTCGTCGTGTCGCTCGCGCATATGGGACGCATCGGGCCGGGACGGCATCTGATCGACACGCCCGTCGGCATCGTCGAGGCGACGCTCAACGCCGATCTCGGCGTGTCGGTGCGCAACGTGCCCGCGTATCGGCATTGCATGGACGTGACCGTCGACGTGCCGGGCTTCGGTGCATTGACGGGCGACATCGCGTGGGGCGGCAACTGGTTCTTCCTCGCCGCCGACCATGGCCGTACGCTCGATGCGTCGAACATTGCCGAACTCACGCGTTTCAGTTCGGCGATCCGCGATGCGCTGATCGAGTCGGGTATCACAGGGGCGAACGGCGCGCTGATCGACCATATCGAACTGTTCGGTCCGGGCTCGCGTGCAGGGATCGATAGCCGCAGCTTCGTGCTGTGCCCCGGCAACGCGTACGACCGCTCGCCGTGCGGGACGGGAACGAGCGCGAAGGTCGCGTGCCTCGCCGCCGACGGCAAGCTCGCGCCGGGCGCGGTGTGGCGGCAGGAGAGCATTATCGGCAGCGTGTTCGAAGCGAGCTACGTAGATGGCGGCACGCAGAACGACATCCCCACCGTCGTTCCGACCATCACGGGGCACGCGCACATCATGGCCGAAAGCCGTCTGTGCTTCGACGAACGCGATCCGTTCGCTTGGGGCATCCGCACGGTATGACGGCTGACGTGGTGATCGTCGGCGCGGGCATCGTCGGCGCGGCGTGCGCGGCGGAACTCGCGGCGCGCGGCCTGCGCGTGACGGTGCTCGACGCGCAAGGCATCGGCGGCGGCGCGACGGCGGCGGGCATGGGGCACATCGTCGTGATGAACGACTCGCCCGCCGAATTCGCGTTGAGCCGTCATTCGCGCGAACTGTGGCTCGCTCTTGCGCCGCAGTTGCGCGCGCGCGATGCGTTCGCGCGTTGCGGCACGCTCTGGGTTGCCGCCGATGGCGAAGAGCTCGACGCCGCGCGCGCGATGCAAGCGGCGTTCGCCGCGCAACAGGTTGCGGCCGATCTGCTCGATGCGCGCGCGCTGTACGACTGCGAACCATCGCTTGCGCCGGGCATGGCAGGCGGCCTTCTCATCGCGGACGACAGCATCGTGTACGCGCCATCCGCCGCGCAATGGATGCTCACGCAGTCGCCGGCAGCAGCATTGATCGACGTGCGGCTCGATACGCGTGTGACAGCGCTCGACAGCCATCAGGTCACGCTTTCGAATGGCGAGCGTATCGAGTGTGCGCATGTCGTCGTCGCGAACGGACTGCAGGCGGTGGCGCTCGTGCCCGGGCTGCCGTTGCAGCCGAAGAAGGGCCATCTGCTTATCACGGACCGCTACCCCGGTTTCATTCGACATCAACTGCTCGAACTCGGCTACATCAAGAGCGCGCATCACGCGACGGGCACGTCGGTCGCGTTCAATGCGCAGCCGCGTCCGACAGGGCAACTGCTGATCGGCTCGTCGCGCCAGTTCGAGACGACCGATCCAGCCGTCGAGATGCCCGTGCTCGCGCAGATGCTCGAGCGCGCCGCGCGTTATTTGCCCGAATTGCCCGCGCTCGACGGCCTGCGTGCATGGACGGGATTTCGTGCGGCATCGCCGGATGGCTTGCCGTTGATCGGTCCCGCCGGCAGCGCGGCGCCTGGCGTGTGGCTCGCCGTCGGGCACGAAGGGCTTGGCGTGACGACGTCGCTCGGCACGGCGCAACTGCTCGCCGCGCAGATCACGCGGACGCCCGCCGCGATTGCCGCCGACCCGTTCCTGCCCGAGCGCTTCGAGACCTACCATGTCTGACTCTGATGCAAGGCGTGAACGCATACGCGTCGTGATCGACGGCGAGGCTCTCGATGTCGGCGAGGGCGTGACCATCGCCGCGGCGCTTGCGGTCTGCGGCGCGAGCACGAGCGGGACGCGCGCATCGGCGACGGGCGAGTTGCGCTCTGCGTTGTGCGGCATGGGCATCTGCCACGAATGCCGCGTGACGGTCGACGGCCGCGCGCATGTGCTCGCGTGTCAGACGCTGTGCCGCGACGGCCAGATCATTCAGACGGCGAGGCGGCGATGAACGACGCGCACTTCGATCTCGTCGTTGTCGGCGCGGGGCCTGCGGGTCTCGCTGCTGCGCGCGAGGCCGCGAACGCGGGTGCGCGTATCGCCGTGCTCGACGACAATCCGCGCGCGGGCGGGCAGGTGTGGCGCAATGGGCCGATGCATCCGCCGTCAAAGGCGTTGACCGCTCATTTGCAGACGATGGGGGCGATGCGCGCTACCGATACGAACGATTCGAACGCCCGCGTGACGCTGTTGCAATCGGCGCGCGTCGTCGCGCCGCTCGACGGACGCCGTCTGCTGATCGAATCGGCGGAACGCGGCGGCGCGCGCATCGGCTACGAGCGCTTGATTCTCGCGACAGGCGCGCGCGAACGGCTGCTGCCGTTCGACGGCTGGACCCTGCCCGGCGTGACGGGCGCGGGCGGCCTGCAGGCGTTGATCAAAGGCGGCGTGCCTGTGCGCGGGGAGCGCATTGTGATCGCGGGCAGCGGTCCGTTGTTGCTCGCGTCGCTGGCCACCGCGCGTGCGGCTGGCGCGCGGATCGTCGCCGTCGTGGAGCAGGCGTCATGGGCTTCCGTGATGCGCTTTGGCGCGTCGCTTGCGGCGACGCCCGTGAAGCTCTGGCAGGCGGTGCAGTTGACGCGCGGCTTCGCGGGCCCGCGTTATCTGACGTCGGGCGCGGTGCGTGCCGCGCAAGGTGACGGCCGCGTCGAGCGCGCGATCATCAAGCGAGCCAATGGGCGGATCGTGTCGATCGATTGCGACCGCATTGCTTGCGGCTACGGGCTCGTGCCCAACACGACGCTCGCTCAGTCGTTGGGCTGCGCGATGGACGGCGATGGCGCGATCGTCGTCGACGAGTCGCAGCGCACGTCCGTCGACCGCGTGTTCGCGGCGGGCGAATGCACGGGCGTCGGCGGGATGGAACTCGCGCACGTTGAAGGGCGGCTAGCCGGGCTGCATGCGCTGGATGTCGACGATCAGACGCTCGTCGACGCGCTTGTGAAAGAACGCGAGCGTTGGCGCCATTTCGCGCAGCGCGTCGAGACGGCATTCGCGTTGCGCGAGTTCGCGCGTGCGATGCCACGCGACGATACGCTGCTGTGCCGTTGCGAAGACGTATCGATTGGCGAAGTCCGCTCGCACGCGAACTGGCGCGATGCAAAGCTGCACACGCGCTGCGGCATGGGCGCGTGTCAGGGACGCGTGTGCGGCGCGGCGGCGCACACGCTGTTCGGCTGGCAGGTCGCGCAGACACGTCCGCCCATCAGTCCCGCGCGGATCAGTACGTTGCTGCTGGCCACCGACACACAAACGGCCGCCGACTGAGAAGCCGCCAGCGTCAACCGCCGACTGGCAAGCTCCATACGCACCATCAGGCACGCATCAGACGAAAAGCGCCTGCAATCCCGCAAAGCGAATTTCTTCGCGCGCATCGCGCCGCCCTATAATCGACCAGCCCCGCGAGCGTTTGCCGGGGCTGACATCCACCGTTCACCGCAGTTCATGCACGGAACCCGCACGATGAACACGCTCGCACATTCGCTCGACGCGCTCGATCCGGGCGACGCGTCGCTGGCCGGGATGCTCTCGCATTTCGCGTTGCTCGGACCCGTCTTCGACGCGATGCCCGACATCGTGTTCTTCGTGAAAGACGCGCAGGCGCGCTATGCGCTCGTCAACCGCACGCTCGTGTCGCGCTGCGGCTTCAAGGAGAAAGAGGCGCTGCTCGGCAAGACGGCGGAAGAGGTGTTCCCGAGTCGCTTCGGTCGCATCTATACGGCGCAGGACAAGGCCGTGATTCATGTCGGCAGCCAGATGGTCGATCAGCTCGAACTGCATCTGTATCCGGGCCGGCAGCCAGGCTGGTGCCTGACCTGCAAGCAGCCGTTGCGCGATGCGGCGGGGCGCGTGGTCGGCCTGGCCGGCATCTCGCGCGACCTGCGCGCCGACGAAAGCAGCCACCCCGCGTACAGCCGGCTCGCGACGGTCGTTCAGTATCTGCAAGAGAACTATGTGCAGCCGCTGAATCTGAAGCATCTCGCGGCGATGGCGGATATGTCGGTGGCGCAGCTCGAACGGTATTTCCACAAGGTGTTTCATCTGACGCCACGTCAGGTGCTGCTCAAGACGCGGCTCGATGCGGCGACGTCGCTGCTCGTCTCGCACGACAAGGTGACGGATGTCGCCGCGTTGTGCGGCTACACCGATCACAGCGCATTCACGCGGCAGTTCAAGGCGACGGTCGGCGTGACACCGACCGAATACCGGATGCTGTTGCACGGCACTTCGCGCAACTAGCAGTCAATCGCGTCGACGCCCGTCACGAACCGGCCGCACGCGCGTCGTTGAGCGCGCGGCAAGGGCGTTTCCGCAGTCAGAAGAAAACCCAGCAAACGATGCCTGTTCGCCGTCAAAAGCTTCGCTACTACGTATATGTGGTGGCGCTCGACGATACCGTCTGGAACGAGGCGCGCTTTCGGCGCGCGAATCCCGACTATCGTTTCGAACGTCCGTGCGTGTATGTGGGAATGACGGGGCTGGACCCGGATCTGCGCTTCGACCGGCACAAGGCGGGCATCCAGTCGAACCGCTACGTGCGCGACTACGGCGTGAGGCTGATGCCGGAATTGTATGAAGTGTTCAACCCGATGCCATACGAAGGCGCGCGCGACATGGAAGTCGAACTGGCGATCGGATTGCGTGAAGCCGGTTATGCCGTGTGGCAGGCATGATCACGCGGCGCGAGACGCACGGCGCGCTGCCGTAGACGTTCAGCGGACGCCGAGCCCGCGCAGGATCGCGTTGCCTTCGGACGTCAGGCGGATGTGCGATTCGCCCGCATCGGTGGAGACGGTCTCGACCAGACCCGCTTCCTGCAGCATCGGAAGTTCCGGTTTCGCGAACGCGGCGACGGGCGCGTGCAGCAACAGCAGCAGCGTGGCAATTTCGTGCGGGCTCAGTAGCCGGCGCAGAAGCGTCGACTTTTTCGGCGCAGCAGTCGTCGTGTTGGCGGCTTGCGCCGGCGCGGCCGATGATCCGGCTACGCTGCGCTTCTTCAGGTCGTTACGGTCGTTGTGGTAATCCATCCAGGGCACCTTGTGCGGAACGCGGGTCAGTGTCGAAGACGAATCGTGACGGCCAAGACTTAAACGATTCTTAAAGTCCCCGCCCGCCGGCCTTTGCCGGGCGGGCGAAGTTGTTTCATCGGGTTACATCGCGGCAGCGCTCGCAGCGCTGAAAGCCACCTTTAAGGCGCGCATTCCTTACTCGCGCCCTCGATCCACAGATTCGACGTGTTGCGCTTGCCTGCGTAGTAGCGAAACGTCGTGCCGCCGTTATCGGTGCGGACCTTGACGATGTTCGAATCGCCGAAATCGAGCATCTGGCCTTGCGGAATCGGCGTGGCCTTGACGGGCGTGTCGTGCTTTGCCGCAGCCTGGGTCATGCACTGGATGACGTCGTCGGTCGAGCGGTTCGTCATCGTGTCTTTCATCGGATCGCCGGCATCCGGGTTGTGCGACGCCTGATATGCGGCGCAAGCGGCGAGAAACAGCGGAACGGACAGGGTGACGGCTAGCTTCCTCATAACTCTCCTTCGCGTTAGCGGCTGCGCATTGGTGCGGCGTGACTGCCGCGCCCGTCGGCGAAATGCCGCGAAACATTCGGGAAATTATATCGACGCAAGCCACATGCCCGGTTTTCGGACGGCTGCGGCGGCGATGCGGACCCTGCGCAAAGCGCTCGCCGCGCCGGTCGAAAGCGCCGTTTCGAACGCGTTCCCGCTACCGGAGTGCCACTATTTCCGCACCACTTGGTTACTACTATTCGCTGCCTGCTTCACGACAATTCCATGAAAAATAGCGGTTTGTACGATCAAATTTAAAACTAACTAGATCGTACAAATTTAGTAAAAACCCCAAAAGACGCGCGCCGGATACGGGTGCAAACTTCGGTTCACGTTGCGGAACAACGTCGTGGAGGCGGTTTGTGTTTTCCGCACGGAGAGTCAATTTTGTGGAGCGGTCAGTCATGAGCTTTGCGTCGGTGCTGGTCCTGAACGGACCCAATCTCAACCTGCTCGGCACGCGAGAGCCGACTATCTACGGTGCGGAAACGCTCGACGATGTCGCGCGCCGTTGTCGCGAGGCGGGCGAACGGCTCGATCTCGCGATCGATTTCCGCCAGTCGAACGCCGAGCATCAGCTGATCGACTGGCTGCACGAAGCGCGCGAGACGCAGCAGGGCATCGTGATCAATCCCGCCGCTTATACGCATACGTCGGTGGCGATCGCGGATGCGTTGTCGGCGATCGCGAAGCCCGTGATCGAAGTGCATATCTCCAACATTCACAAGCGCGAGTCGTTCCGGCATCACTCGTATGTGTCCGCTGTCGCGGAAGCCGTGATTTGCGGCTGCGGCACGCAAGGCTATGTGCTCGCGCTGGAGCGCATGGCAGAAATCCTGAAGTCGAAGAAGGTGAAGTAATGAGCACGCAATCGTATCTGGTGGGTCTGATCGGCTCGGGCATCGGCGGGTCGCTGAGTCCCGCCATGCATGAAGAAGAGGGCCGTCAGCTCGGCCTGCAATACGTCTACCGGCGCATCGATCTCGAAGCGCTGAAGCTCGACGCGTCCGCGCTGCCGGAGCTGATCGTCGCTGCCGAGCGGATGCGCTTCAACGGCTTCAACGTCACGTATCCGTGCAAGCAGCAGATCATTCCGCTGCTCGACGAGCTCTCCGACGACGCTCGCGCGCTCGGCGCCGTCAACACGGTGCTGTTGCGCGACGGCAAGCGCATCGGCCACAACACCGACTGGTCCGGCTTCGCGCGCGCGTTTCAGCGCGGCCTGCCGGGTGCGAATCTCGATCGCGTCGTGCAACTGGGCGCGGGCGGCGCGGGTGCCGCCGTCGCGCATGCGGCGTTGATGATGGGCGCGCGCGCGCTGACGGTGTTCGACGTCGACAGCGCGCGTGCGAAGTCGCTCGCCGATGAATTGCAGGAGCGCTTCCCCGCCACGACGGTGAGCGCGGGCGAGTTCCTTCAAGGCGCGATGGAGCAGGCCACGGGCCTGATTCACGCGACGCCGACAGGCATGGCGAAGCTGCCCGGCATGCCGTTGCCCGCCGAGCTGCTGCATCGCGCGCTGTGGGTCGCCGACATCGTCTATTTCCCGATCCGCACGGCGCTGCTGCAAGCCGCTGAAGAAGTGGGCTGCCGCACGTTGAGCGGCGGCGGCATGGCCGTCTACCAGGCCGTCGACGCCTTTCGCATCTTCACTGGCCGCGAGCCGGACCCGGAACGAATGTACGCGCATCTGCAGTCGCTGCTGACCCGCTAACACCCGCTACTACGCACCCCTACGCACCCCTACGCACCACTCGCACTACGACAGGTCCTGCCCCAGGGACACGGAGACAACCATGCCGCAATCGATTCAACATCCCGACGCATCGGCCGCCCCGCCGAAGAGCGTGGCCACCGCGCGCCGCTCGAAGGCGCGCTATGGCATCCTCGCGCTGCTTGCGATCGGCACGATGATCAACTACCTGGACCGCACGGTGCTCGGCATCGCCGCGCCACAGCTGACGAAGGAACTCGGCATTAGCGCCGCGCTGATGGGCGTGATGTTTTCGGCGTTCTCGTGGAGCTATGTCGCGTCGCAGATTCCAGGCGGACTGTTTCTCGACCGCTTCGGCAGCAAGATCACGTACTACCTGTCGATGACGCTCTGGTCGTGCTTCACGCTCGCGCAGGGTTTCGTGCACAACGTCGGCGCGCTGCTCGCGTGCCGCCTCGGCTTGGGCGTCACGGAAGCGCCATGCTTTCCGACCAACAGCCGCATCGTCGCGACGTGGTTCCCGCAAAGCGAGCGCGCGATGGCGACGGGCACGTACACCGTCGGCGAATACATCGGCCTCGCGTTCTTCAGCCCGTTCCTGTTTGCGCTGATGGGCGCGTTCGGCTGGCGCTCGCTCTTCTGGGTCGTCGGCGGCGTGGGCGTCGTGTTCGGTCTGGTGTGGTGGCGCTTCTATCGCGAGCCGCGCGACCATCCGGGTGCGAATGCGGCCGAACTGGAGTACATCGAAGCGGGCGGCGGTCTGACTCACCGCAAGGCATCGAAGGAAGCAACGGCTGCCAGCGGTAACAACGGCGGCTTCAGCTGGCGCACGATCGGGCAGCTGCTGAAGCACCGCCAGCTGACGGGCATCTGCCTCGGCCAGTTCGCGGGCAACTCGACGCTCGTGTTCTTCCTGACCTGGTTCCCGACTTACCTCGCGACCGAGCGCCATATGGGCTGGCTGAAGATCGGCTTCTTCGCGATCATGCCGTTCATCGCGGCTTCGATCGGCGTGATGTTCGGCGGCACGTTCTCGGACTGGCTGCTGCGCCGCGGCGTGTCAGCGAACGTGGCGCGCAAGCTTCCGATCATCGCCGGTCTTCTGCTCGCGTCGACGATCATTCTCGCGAACTACGTCGAGAGCAACGTGACGGTGATCGTGATCCTGTCGGTGGCGTTCTTCGCGCAGGGCATGGCGGCGCTCGGCTGGACGCTGGTGTCGGATATCGCGCCCGACGGACTGCTCGGCGTGACGGGCGGCATCTTCAACTTCGCCGCGAACCTCGCGGGCATCGTGACGCCGCTCGTGGTTGGGTTCATCGTGTCGGCGACGGGTTCTTTCGTGGGCGCGCTGGTGTTTATCGGCGTGGTCGCGTTGGTTGGGGCGCTGTCGTATATCTTCATCGTTGGGGATATCAAGCGGATCGTGCTGCACGATTGATGTTTTTTTTGTCTGCGACGCTGTGTCCTTTTTGCCTTTGTCGCTGGCATCCGCGATCGCTTTGCCCTTATCGCGGGCATCCGCGATTGCGCCTCGCGGCGCGGGGGTTGCCCCTGTGCGGGGCGGCACCTACTCTTCTTTGCCGCGGCAAAGAAGAGTAGGCAGAAGAAAGCCGCTCACACCGCCAGTGCTTGACCTTTACCCACGGGCTCTTAACGTCCCCATAGTTCGGGCAATAGCGTGCTGGCTTGTGTTCGTTGCCAACGCTGCAGCTAAACGCCTCACCCACTTCATGCACGTGTGGCACGGCTAAGGGTATCGAATGTTTCAGCGCCGCATGTCGGTAGTGAATGAGCTTGCTATGTCGTACAGGATACCGCCCGCACTGTAGCTGCATTGCGTAGCGAGGGTGTCCTTTGCGGCGCGAATGCCTACACACAGTTTGCCGCAAAGGGGCGAGGGAATATTGATGTCGCGGGCTGTAACGCAGGGGCGTGAAGCAGGTGAGGCGTTTGAGTAGTGCGCTGGCAACGAGCTTGGGCCATATGTGCTGCCGCCAGAAGTACGGGGACGTTGAGAGCCCGTGGGTAAGAGTCAAGCACTGGCGGGTGAGCCCGCTTTCTTTGCTTAGGAAGGTCTGAACAACCCGTTTTTTTATCGCACTTCTGCCGAGCGCCCGAGACAGGGATCGCGGTATCACTGGCACGGCGTCAGACCACTACCGGTCGCGTCTTTTACCCAGCGGCTCGACATC
>NZ_JBFRCH010000036.1:0-70057 GCF_040965635.1 Paraburkholderia phymatum | reverse complement strand
GGGGCACTGCGGCTCGCAGGCCGAGCAGCCGGTGCACGTCGACGCAATGATCTTCAGGGCCATGCGACACTCCTTGCAATGATGATCGGTGTACGCCCGGTGAGACAGGCATGACTATCCTGCCTGCCGCTCAAGCAGCGGCATCAGCGGTCGCAGCCGTCAACGCGCCCTGCGGGATCGTGGCTTCACCACGTTGCGCGTGCACGATCACGCCGTCGGCTACACGGCTGCAATAGTCGGCGAACCACGCAAGCGCCGCCTTTTCGATAAATTCGCCCGCGTACTGGTCCACCGGCTCGACGCCCGCGCGCGATAGTTCCTTGCGCGGACACGCGCCAATCTTTGCGACCAAGACAGCATGACAATCGCTGATCGCGCGCATGAGTCGGGGCAGGCCCTCGTCGTCGCCATAGCCGCCTTGGCAATAAAGGTCCACACGGCGGTGGCCGACGAAGAACGCTCCGGCAGCGCCAACCTCGAAAATCTGGAATTCGGAGACATGCCCGAAATGCGCGTTCACCCGGCCGCGCCCCTTCGTCGCGACGGCAATCAGAACCTTCATGTCGCCCTGCACCGCGCTCGCCTGCGCGAAGGCAAGCGCCTCTTGTTTCGCACCGCGCTGCATATCGACTTCGGCTTCCAGGCGACGCTGATATTCGCGGCGACCGTCGAGGTCATAGTCGACTTCCATGTGGTCGATCCTGTCTAGCGTGAACTCCTCGCGACGATCCTCGCCCAGAAGCCCCACCGCGTCGGCACGGCACTGCCGGCAATGGCGCATCAGGTTCGTGCCGCCCATGCACGCCTCCTGCACAGTATTAAGCTCACGCGCAGTCGGACCACGCTGTCCGTGCAGGCCGAAATACGTGCCATGCTCTGGCTCGGAGATCAGCGGCATGATGTTGTGCAGAAAGGCACCGCGCCTCTTCACCTCGCGATTTACCTCGATCAGGTGTTCGTCGTTGATGCCTGGAATTAACACCGAGTTGATCTTCGTAAGTACGCCACGCGCAGTCAGCATCTCGAGCCCTCGCATTTGCCGCTCGTGCAAGATGCGCGCGGCCTCCTTGCCCGTGAGTCGTCGGTGGCCCCAGAAAATCCACGGATATATCTTTTCGCCGATGGCGGGATCAACCATGTTGATGGTGATGGTTACGTGGTCAATGTTGTGCTCGCAGATCTCATCGACAAGCTCCGGCAACGCGAGTCCATTCGTCGACAGGCATAGCCTGATGTCCGGAGTCCGCTCGCGAAGCATACGGAAGGTGTCAAAAGTCTTTTTCGCATCAGCCAGCGAATCCCCGGGACCTGCAATGCCAAGCACGGTCAGCTGCGGGATCCGGCCGGCGACGGCCACTACCTTTTTTACCGCTTGCTCCGGCGTCAGCTTCTCCGACACGACGCCAGGCCGGGACTCGTTCGAACAGTCATATTTGCGATTGCAGTAGTTGCATTGGATGTTGCACGCTGGGGCAACCGCCACATGCATCCGCGCATAATGACGATGCGCCTCTTCTGAATAGCAGGGGTGATTCTTTATCTTTTCCCACACCTCTGTCGGCAGGTCATGGGGGATGCCTGACGAACCGCGGCCAGACTGACCGTCGCCACCACTGCGTGAACAACAACCGCCGCCCGGGGGGGCGAGCGCTTCGACTGCGGAGCCCAAGCGCGTTATCTGCCCGATGCCGATATAGGCGGTCGAGGGCAGCATGCTGTGGTTCTCGCTATCTTCCATAGATATCTCCTCGCAACCGGACGGCGGCCGCGCTAGGCAAAAGCGAAATCCGTGCCACTCCAACGCGATTCGCTTCGGGGTCTCGTTCAATCTTGGAACTGGTAAGACCCCGGTGGTAGGGCCGATCAGGTTTCTCGGGTTGCGCCCGGCATTCAAATTCGACAAACCCGACTAATGTGTCGCTGTTGCGACACCATCACAATTGCGCTGTTTCGACCGCGCATTAGTTCGCATATCAAATTATTCTAATGACAGCCACGACGACGATGCATCAAGAACCGATGCAGCGCTCAATCCGCTCGCAGTCGCCTGATGAACGGCAACGCTGTCAGGAAAATGACATTGGCGACACGAATAGCCGGTCGAAATCCACGCAGAGCACTCTGTCACCGGTGATGCTTGCTTGGCACGAGCCTTGCGAAGCCATTGGGTAACAATTCCATAGACCGTTGAAATGCTCAAACCGATGATCAACGATACGACACTCCGGGACGGGGAACAGGCCGCCGGTGTCGCGTTTCACCCCGAGGAAAAATGCGCGATCGCCGCATCACTGTCGCGTGCGGGCGTGGCCGAACTCGAAATCGGAGTTCCGGCCATGGGCGAAGACGAAATCGCGTGCATCGAGGCCATTGTCGATCTCAAGCTCGACGCCAGTCTGATGGTTTGGGGCCGCCTCACCGATGGGGATCTCGCTGCGGCATTGCGCTGCCGTGCTGATATCGTTCACCTCTCCATTCCGGTTTCGGACATTCATTTGCAGTACAAGCTGCGTCAGTCGCGCGGTTGGGTACTAGCACAGATAGCACGCATCGTCGAGGAGGCAGCGAAAAATCACTCTAAGATTTCTCTTGGCATGGAGGACGCCTCGCGCGCGGACCCCTCGTTCCTCATAGAAGTCGCTCGCTGCGCGCAGCAATATGGAGCGCAGCGAGTGCGGTTTGCGGATACCGCGGGTGTGCTGGATCCCTTTAAGACCTTCCACGCCATTGCAGCGCTGCGCAATGCTGTCGATCTCGAGATCGAAATTCATGCACACAATGACCTTGGGCTTGCCACAGCCAACACTCTCGCCGCTTTTGGGGCCGGCGCCACGCACGCGAACACCACCGTCAACGGCTTGGGTGAGCGGGCCGGCAATGCGGCGCTGGAAGAAATCGTGATGGGCGTGCGGCACCTGCTGGGACGTGACACAGGCGTCGACACGCGAGCGCTGCTCGACATTTCCTCGTTGGTGGAACAGGCGTCAGGCCGTACGGTTTCATTCAACAAGAGCATCGTCGGTCGAGGTGTCTTTACTCACGAATCGGGCATACACACCGACGGCATGGCCAAGCATCCCACCACTTACGAGGGATTGGACCCAGCTGAGCTCGGCCGGCAACGGTCGATGATACTCGGCAAACATTCTGGATCTCAAAGTGTGCGCGAGGCCTACGACGCTTTAGGCGTGAGGGTCGCTGAGCGACTCATCCCGCAGCTGCTTGCGCGCATTCGTTCTTTCGCCGTGCAACACAAGCAGGCGCCCAGTGCAAGGGATTTGCACCGCTTCCTGGCCCAGGCCCGCGGCACGCGAGTGAAGGCGTCATGAGTGTGCTTCCAAACGTGTCCAATAGGAGCAACGATATGCAAAGAGTTATCGAGCAACTGCATCACCTCTCATCGATCGAGGATTTCATGCGATTCTTCGAGATCGAATTTGATGAAAAGGTGGTGAACGTGAGCCGCCTGCACATCCTTAAGCGCTTCTTCCAGTACATCGAGCAACAGGAAGAACTGCCGCGGGACAATGCGACGGGCGTGCTCAACGTCTACCGAAGTCTGCTCCAGAAGGCCTACAACGACTTTGTTGTGTCCACGCCTGCGGAGCAGAAGGTATTCAAAGTTTTCCAGGAAGCGGACGGACGGAGACTCATCCCCCTTGACAAGGTGTGCGCGTCGTTGCCCACCCGCGGCGCCGCCTGACCCGGAGTACCCTCAATGCATATTGTCGTCTGCATCAAGCAGGTCCCGGATTCGGCGCAGATCCGGGTTCATCCAGTCAACAACACCATCATGCGCCAAGGCGTGCCGGCAATTGTGAACCCGTACGATCTGTTCTCGCTGGAAGAAGCGTTGCGGATAAAGGATCGCTTCGGCGGCGCGGTCACGATGCTCTGCATGGGACCGCCACAGGCTGAGGACGCGCTCCGTAAATGCATCAGCTACGGCGCCGACGACGCCGTGCTCGTCACCGATCGTGCGTTCGCTGGCGCCGATACGCTCGCGACATCGTATGCGCTCGCCGCCGCTATCAGGCAGATTGCAACAGAACAGGCGGTGGACATCGTCTTTACCGGCAAACAGACGATCGACGGCGACACCGCTCAGGTTGGCCCCGGCATTGCCAAGCGCCTCGGCGTCCAGTTACTCACCTATGTGTCCAGAATCGTCGAGATCGACCTCGACGCGCGCACGATCGTCGTCGAGCGTCGCGCCGAAGGGGGCGTGCAGGTACTCAAAACTGCATTGCCATGTCTTGTGACGATGCTTGAGAACACTAACGAACTGCGCTTCGCAACACTGCCCGCAATGATCCACGCGGCAGGCTTCCCAGTGCGCAAATGGAACCGCGAACAGGCCGGCATTGATGACGCGAGCAAGATCGGGCTGAAAGGTTCACCGACCGTGGTCCGCAAAGTGTTCGGCCCGACGCCGCGCGCTGAAACGGTTGAAATGCTCGAACTCGGCGCGTCCAGCTTCCACGAAGTGTCGCTAAACCTGACGCATAAGATATTCACTCGCCATCCGACACTGGAGGCGGACGTGCTGATGAAGAGGGACTCATGAACTCGCCCGCTGCCTCAAACAAGAAGCCGGCCATGCCAGCCAAACCGGCCGGAGGACGTAACCTCGATCTGCCCGAGCACCTAAAAGCCTACCAAGGTGTCTGGGTCTTTCTTGAGCACGATCGGGGTCACGTACATAGCGTGTCGTGGGAACTGCTCGGTGAGGCGCGCAAGCTCGCAGACAAACTCGGCAGCGACGTCGCCGTGGCGGCGCTCGGCGGTACGGACGAGCCACTTGAACAGTTTGCAACCCAGGCGTTCAGTTTCGGCGCGGACAAGGCATACGTGATTCACGATCCGGTATTGCTCGGTTACCGCAATGAGCCGTTTACAAAAGGGCTGACCGATCTGGTCAACAAGTACCGCCCTGAAATCCTGCTGCTCGGTGCAACCTCAACGGGCCGAGATCTCGCCGGCTCTGTGGCTACGACGCTCTCGACCGGCCTCACCGCCGACTGCACCGAGTTAAACATTGATCCAGCCTCGCGCGCGCTGGCGGCCACGCGGCCGACGTTTGGCGGCTCGCTACTTTGTACGATCATGACGCTCGCATACCGTCCGCAGATGGCGACGGTGCGCCCGCGGGTCATGGCGATGCCGCAGGCGCAAACGGGGCGCGGCGGCGAGATCGTGAAGGAGGCGCTTGGGATCGTTGAGGCCGACATTGTGACCAAATTGCTCGACTTCATCGCCGATGACAAAAGCAATCAGGTCAACCTGCCCTACGCCGACGTCATAGTTAGCGGCGGCAAGGGACTAAAGAACGCGGAGAATTTCCAGCTCGCGTTCGATCTGGCACGCGTGCTCGGCGGCGAAGTTGGAGCAACCCGTCCGTGCGTGCAGGCGGGCTGGGTGGAGGCCGATCGGCAAGTCGGGCAGACAGGCAAAACCGTGCGGCCGAAACTTTACATCGCTGCGGGCATCTCGGGCGCGATCCAGCACCGCGTCGGCATGGAGAGTTCTGACGTCATCGTCGCGATCAACACCGATCCGAACGCTCCGATTTTCGACTACGCGCACTATGGCATCGTCGCGGACGCACTGCAACTGCTGCCGGCGCTGACTCACACGTGCAAGGACCATCTGGAGCTGCAGCAGATGCGTAGCAAAAGGAGAGCATGATGAAAAAAACCTCACGATTCGATGCGATCGTCGTTGGTGCCGGACCGTCTGGCAACGCCGCAGCTTACGTGATGGCCAAGGGCGGACTGGAGGTGCTTCAGATCGAGCGCGGCGAATATCCTGGCAGCAAAAACGTTCAAGGCGCGATTCTCTACGCAAACGCGCTAGAACAGATCATTCCGGACTTTCGTGACCACGCTCCGCTCGAGCGCCACATCATCGAGCAGCGCATGTGGATGCTCGATGATACTTCCTTCGTGGGCACTCACGTGCGTAGCGACGACTACAACAAGCCACCGTACAACCGCTACACGATCATCCGTGCGCAGTTCGACAAGTGGTTCTCATCGAAGGTGCGCGAGGCCGGCGCATTGCTGATCTGCGAGACCACGGTGAATCACCTGATCATGGATGGAGATCAGGTAGTCGGCGTGCAATGCGATCGGGAGCAGGGCGAGGTCTATGCAGACATTGTGATTCTCGCGGACGGGGTCAACTCAACGCTCGCGCGCAAGGCAGGCTTTCACAGCGAAATCGAGGCGAGCAACGTCGCGCTAGCTGTGAAGGAGATTCTCTTCATGCCAGAGGAGACCATTCGCCAGCGCTTTAACGTTGGCGATGAGGAAGGCGTCGTGATCGAGATGGTTGGCAGGATCACCGAAGGCATGGCGGGAACGGGCTTCCTCTACACCAACAAAGAGTCGCTGACCATTGGGGTCGGCTGCATGCTGAGTGATTTCAAAAAGAACTCGAACCGCATGAGCCCGTATGTGCTGCTCGAAAAAATGAAGCGTCATCCGTCAATCGTGCCGCTCATTGCAGGGGGCGAGATGAAGGAGTACTGCGCTCATCTAATTCCCGAAGGGGGCTTCGACGCGATACCGCAAGTGTACGGCAATGGCTGGATGATCGTCGGTGACTCAGGCGGCTTCGTCAACGCCGCGCATCGCGAAGGTTGCAACCTCGCCATGACAACAGGACGCCTCGCTGCCGAAGCCGCCATCGCCGCAAAAGCGGCTGGCCGCGGCTACCGCGCTAACGCACTAGCCACGTATAAAGACGCGCTCGACGATAGCTTCGTGATGAAAGACTTATACAAGTACCGCGACATGCCGAAAATCCTGCACCGCAATCCACAGTTCTTTACGACATACCCTGATCTCGTCGCCAAGGCGGCCCGCACCATGATTACCGTGGATGGCGTCGACAAGAAGACCAAGAAGCACGAGGTTATGGCCAGTTTCCGCGAAAGCCGCTCGCTGACCGGGCTCGTCGGCGACGCGTACAAATTCTGGAGGGCCTTCCGATGAAAACGGTCACTGTCAACATCGAGGAAAAGCTGTTTCAGAACCGCTACCGCGTGGACGTAGGCCGGCCGCACGTCCATATCAAAAACGTTGACGTCTGCACCAACGACTGTGCCGACAAAAGCTGCACCTTCGTGTGCCCTGCGTCCTGTTATCGGAAGGAGAACAACGGCTCGGTCACGCTGATAACCGACGGCTGCCTGGAATGCGGCAGTTGCCGCATTTTATGCACAGAGCACCACAACCTCGAATGGGCGTACCCCCGCGGCGGGCATGGCATCCTGTTCAAGTTCGGGTAGAGAAACACATCGTTATCAAATCGGCTCCCGAACTTCGCGAAGGCGGGGGGAGCCCCCATCATCGGAGCAAGTTGATGAACCTCATTACCGGTATCGAATCGACCGACCTCTTCGGCGGCAACGTCCCCGCCGCCGTGCTAAAGCTGATCGACACGGCTCGCGGCGGCGACGATGAGGATGTGGCCGCCGCGCTATGGACCGCGGTTCTGACGTACCCGCGCTGCCTGCCCCCCTACTATCTCCTGTATAAGTTCCATGCGAACCGCGGTGAACTTGGCGAGGCGCAGGAGGTCGCGACCAAGGCTTTGACGATCGCCGCCCGACAAGCGTCGATCGACAGCAACTGGTGTGCGGTACAACCGGGCGATGCGGACTTCACCATTCCTGGTCCTAGCCGCTTCTGGCTATTCACGCTCAAGGCACTGGCGTTCATCAGCGTGCGGCGCGGCAACCGCGCCGTTGCACTGAAGCTGATCGCCAAGCTACGCAAGCTGGACCCTACCGATTGCGTCGGTTTCGATGTCGTGGAAGCATTGCTGGCACAGTCCGGGTCGCGATAATTTGGTAGTACATCCTCGGCACGGCTACCGCCAGTCTCCCTGCGAGTTTCTGCGCGTTTGAGTGTCAGTGTCGAACCTGACAGTCATCGCACACCTTCCCCGCGGGCGCATGCTCACTTGGGCAGCCAGAATCTTCATTCCGGTCCGAAGCAATCCGCGAAATCCGCGCAGTCGCCGCAGTACGGGGCCTTGCAGATAGACAACGCCTCTCGCTCGCACAGTTGCTTATGGAGGAATTTTTTCCACTTCATGCCGTGGACGTTTTTCTCAGCGAGCCGTGGAAACCAGTAGCCGAGCAGCCCCGACAATTCATGACGCGAAGGAAGGCGCAAGTCCTGCCAGAGGTGTTTGTCCCGAACACACGCGCAGGCCAAGGCATGGGAAATGCAATGGACTTCGCTGGTTGTACCTGCGCGCGGATCAGCATGCGCCTTGAACAGGGTTATGAGGTCTTCGACCTCGTCGTAACGCGAGCCACGCCGCGGGGTGGTCGTAACCAATGCACCCTGTGGCAGCGATAATGCATCGTCCGCGCCTGGGAACCACCGTGCAAGTAGCCAGCGGGTCTCGTCGGCGTTCAGTCCGCGGATAGGCAGTATGCGCACGCCGGCTTCCTCGAACGCCGCTGAAAGCACTCCAGCGAGTGCAAGGACCGTGCAGTCGTTAGTGTTTATCGCGTGGCGCATCAGCGTCGCATGGAAATCCATAGTCATACTCTCGCGCTCAAATCTGCGCCGGGGCGTGCCTGTAGCACTTTTTTGGACAGATCTTCGCACACGCCGTGCAGCCGATACACAACAGTGGGTGCGCAATTGTCATGACCTTCTTTTGGTACTCCTCTTCATCATCGTCATCGAGCGGAATGAGGGCGCCGTCCTCGCTTACACCAACGAGTTGAAGGACACCTCGAGAACACACTCGAAAGCATCGCCCGCAGCCGATGCATTTTTCCTCGTCGAGCGAGGAGACAAAAGCCGGAGTCCAGGTTTCGCCACCGGGTAGCTTCACGCTGAAGGTATCGTTCATGTCAGCCTCCCGGGTTCACCCGGAACCGCCGCTGCGGTCTTGCGAGCGTCCATCAGTGCGGCATGCGCGTCGTGACAGCGCTGGGCGACGATCAGGATCTGCTCCCAACCTGTCGGCAGTTCTTCCGACAGGTCATGCAGATCCATCTTGGCTTGCACGGCCAATGCATTGAGCTTTTTCAGGCGCGCCTTCAGCTCTTGCGGGTCATTCATCATGTCCTCCCCTGTCACACGACCCACTGCGGGCGTCGCGGAGCCGCCAGCGCGGCAATCGTGTCGGTGATTGAGTTAGCGATCAAATATCTCGTCATCCTCCAATATCGTATGATCTGCCAGCATTTTTGGTGAGTGCCTTGCGCAGCCACGGTGGCGGTGTGCCCTTCAGGACGTCCCTCAGCTTAATCAGGATGTCCTCGATCGGCTCCGGCTGCGAAACCTTGACCGGATGGACCTTCAGCGCAACCACGCGCGCCGCGCCCGAACCGCCAATAGCCGCGACGTACAGGATCGCACAGCCGTGGATCACTTCAAGCTTCTGCGCGAGCTTGTCCTCGTCGCCGTCCTCCTCCAGATTGTCACCAAAATAAAAGGCTTCCACGAACTTATGACTGTCGGCCGTTACATCGTACGTAACAATGTTCTTCGCCGACCCAAAGTGCGCGTCGACATGCACCTTATCCTGCGTGGCAAATGCAATTTTCATGCGATGGGTTCCTAGTAATGTTCATAGTGCTGGCTGTAATCACCAGCACCGTCATTTCATAGCTGGGGCTGCTACGGCGACTGCGATCGACGATGGCGGCAACGCCCAGTCGGCTGGATGGCGGTGTGCAATCTGTGCGGTCAGCAGATTTGCTATTTCGAAAATAAGGTTCATCGTGCCTCGATAGCCGATCTGGCAACGATGTGCGTTACCGATGCGATCAAACACGGGAAAGCCTACGCGCATGAGTGGCTTGTCAAGGCGCGCGGCCATCTGCCTGCCGTGCGAATGGGTGATGAGCAGATCGCAACCGGTCGCGGCTCGCTCCATGTCCTCCAGGTCACCCAGCACCACCCTGCTCGCCGAAAGTAGCGCATGCGACGCCGATGTGGTCGTGCTGACGCAGACCGACAGTTCCGCGCCCATTTCCTGTAGCAGCGAACCGATTGCGAGCAGCAAATCCGGTTCTGCACCCACGGCCACCTTGATACCGCCGGTGTAAAAATGGCCGTCGAGCATCGCATCGAGCAGTTGGCTGCGCTGGCGGCGGTACTTTGCCGGAACGGCCTGCCCCGAAAGTTGCGCGAGGCGCTGCAAGAACCGGTCATTGGGTTCGAGCCCGGTGAGCCGCTCGAAAATTTCGAACGGCGTCCCAGCTATCGACTCGAGCGTCTGCGCACCTTCGCGGGTTTGCTCTCCAACTCCGATTGTAAAGACCGAACCACCCGCCATCCGGATCTGATCGAGCGTGGTTCCGCCTAGCGTGGTACCACGCCAGACAGGCGAAACGTGGCCGTCGAGCGAACGCGAGACGTCGGGAAGTATGATCGGGTCTAGCCCGAATGCGCTGACGATCTCTCGCAGTTCGTCAATATCGCCCGGCGATAGATGACTACCGGGTAGCAGATTGACCTGTCGGTGCACAGTAGGCAGCGGCTTTACCAGCGTCTTCACGATCGCGCTAAGAGCATGCCTGTAGCCGTCTTCAAAGGCGCCAACGTAATCCGGCGTCGAAACGTAGACGAGTTCGGTGTCGTTCAGTTCGGGCTCGCGTTTGCGCACCGTCGCGAGATGGCCCACGATGTCTTCCCCGTTCGTCTCGGTGAGCCCCGTCGAGCAGAGCACGATGATTTTTGGCGCCGCGCGCCTACGGATGTTTAGCAGCGCCGTCTCGACATTTTCATATCCGCCGAGAATAGTGGTGACTTCATTCATCGCTGTTGTCTGCAGCGGAATTGCCTCCCTGAAATGGCGCACCAGCAGCACGAGGCCGAACGACGTGCAGCCCTGCGAGCCGTGCATCACTGGCATGCACGCGTCGAGTCCCATGGCCGCATAGCTCGCGCCAAGCGGTTGGCTCATTTTCAGCGGATTGACCGTGCAAGCTTTCTTTGACTCAACGACTATAGCCATGTTGTTCGCTCCACGCTGCGCTCAGGCTGTGACGCTCGGGCGAACGCCAGTCGAGCAATCCTGCACGCTTGCGCGCCGCAACGCTGGCGTCCTGTCCTCCGGGAACTGCGGCAGACCAGTACCGAGCCTCTCAGCCTCTTCATCCCATGGCGCCGGAATACGCACCAGGTCCCAGACCGGGTTATGGATCGCGCGGTCGATTTCGCGTACTAGCGCGACGATGCCCTCATACCCGGCGTACGGATGATGGCGTTCCTGGTTGACGTCGAGCCATGGCGTGCGCGCCTTCAGCGCGACAAACTGCGAGCGCCCACCAGACAGCATGATATCGGCCTTCGCGTCGCAGAGCATCGTGTACATTTCGTGTGCCGTCATATTCTCGACCATGCGCGCGTCGTCTCCCATGATCTCATTGATCCTGTCCTTGTCGCCATCCGTGCTCTTCTTAACACTCGTGCCGACGATCTCGAGCCCCGCCTCCTGCAATGCCGCCACAACCGACCACGACTTCACACCGCCCGTAATCAGCAACACGCGCTTGCCATCGAGGCGCTCGCGGTACGGAGCAATGCGAGCCCAGGCACGCGCCTCTTCTGCCGCAATCAAGCGCTCGGTACGCGCAAGCAGGTCCTCGGCTGCGCCCTGCTGCACCAGCAGCGTCGCGACCCGGCGTAGCGCATCGCTCATATCGCCGATTCCGTAGAACGAGCCCTCAAAGTACGGAATGCCGTAGCGCTGCCACATCTTTGTCGCGACGTTGATCATCGACTTCGAGCACACCACCATATTGACCTTCGCGCGGTGCGCACTCGCTATCTCACTGTACCGGCCGTCGCCGGAAATGCAGGACAATATACGAATACCCAGCGCATCGAAGAGCGGCTTCGTCTGCCACAGTTCACCCGACAGGTTATATTCGCCGATGATATTAATGTCCCAAGGCGTCGTATACGCCGGTTCGCGAGTGCCAATCACGTAATCGAGAAGCGCCTCGCCCCCAAGTTTGTTCCCCACGTTCTTCGATCCGGCGAAACCGGGGGCATTCACCGGTATAACGGGCTTCCCGAACTTTTCGGATGCGTGTTTGCAAACCGCTTCTATGTCGTCGCCGATGAGCGCGGTCACGCACGTCTGATAGACAAACACGGCGGGCGGATCGTACTTTTCTATGATCTCGCGCACACTACTGAAGAGCCGCCTCTCGCCACCATAGATCACATCGAGTTCATTGAGGTCAGTCGTGAAGCCTGTGCGGTAGAGCGTCGACCCGGAAGATGCCGCATGCCTGTTATCCCAGGAGTTCCCCTCGCATGCGATCGGGCCGTGAACGAGGTGAGCAACGTCAACAACCGGCTGCAGTGCGATCTTCGCGCCGTCGAACGCGCACCCGCCAGCCGCCGCTCCCGGCGAGACTTGTTTCGCGCAGCCCTGCTTGCGCTCCTTCTCGCTCTTGGCCTGGTTCTTCGCGCAACCTGGCTCCTCGAACACTTCGGCAGTCCTCGTCTTGAACAACATCGTCGACTCCTGACAATCTGCGGTCCACGACGACAGGCAAGTTGCATACCATCGATGTAGAGCGCATGCGACACCATTGCGGCGCCGTGCAGGACCAGGAATTGTCGTCATTGGCATCATCCAGACGGAGTTGAACGGATCGCGACATTGCACGGCAATGCAGATGTACTCGCGGGCCTTGTGTCTATCAGAAGCGACGTACCTTGATCTCGTGCTTGCGCAGCGCATAACCGATCTGCCGCGGCGTGATGCCTAGGAGCCGTGCTGCTTTCGCCTGCACCCAGCCACAACGCTCCATTGCCCAGACGAGCCGCTCACGCTCGCCCTCCGGCCTGCCGTCGCCGCGAGGGACGTCGAACCGGCCGCCGTTAAGATCGGCGGCGTGGCCGCTTGCGAGCGCGTTCGACGCTTCGCTCGCAGCAAGCTCCGACGGGGGACCGGGACGCACAGCATCTTCACGCTCGATGTGATGCAATACCTTCGTCAGGCACTGGTCGATCTCGCAGAGGAAGCAAAGGCGATCTATGATCTGATGGTGTGTCATCGTCGCAGTGCGCTCAACACAGTTCTCGAGTTCGCGCACGTTGCCGGGCCAGTAACAGCTCGACAGCACGCGCAATGCTTCGTCGCTGAAGCGCAGTGAACGACCGTTCTCGCGATTGAAACGATCGAGGAAATACTGCGCCATTGCCGGAATGTCTTCGCGACGCTCGCGCAGCGGCGGCAAAAGAATACTTACCACGTTGATGCGATAATACAGATCCGCGCGGAACTCCCCGTCCCTCACCATTCGTTCCAGATTGCGATTCGTCGCAACAATCAGCCTTACGTCGACTCTTACCGGCGTCGCGCCACCTACCCGTTCGAACTCCCGCTCTTGCAAAACGCGCAAGAGCTTGGCCTGGAAGGACGGAGAGATATCGCCGATTTCGTCGAGGAAAAGTGTCCCGCCGTGCGCTAGCTCGAAACGCCCCTTGCGTTGAGATTGCGCCCCAGTGAACGCGCCCTTCTCGTGGCCGAACAACTCGCTTTCGAGCAGCGTTTCCGTGAGCGCCGCGCAATTCACCGCGATGAATGGCTGCTCCTTGCGCGGGGATAGACGACAGATTGAACGCGCGATCAATTCCTTGCCCGTACCGCTCTCGCCGCGCAACAGCACCGTCGTTCTCGACGGCGCCACTTGATGGACCTGCGCAAAAACCTGCTGCATCGCCGTCGACGCACCGATCGTGTTATCGAGCTGATATGCACGAATGGTTTCCTTACGCGGGCGCCTGACCGGCTCTGCGCCGTCGCGCATGGGCTTCTCGTCACGATGAAGCAGCAGCGCCTGTGCCATCGGCGCCGCTACAATCTTCATAAGCTGAAGGTCATCGCCGAAAATGCGTTTGCCGTCCGCATTCTCGCAAAAAGCCACAAGCACGCCGAGCGGCCGCCCTTCGTGCCGGATCGGAGTCCCGAGCAGAGCGACATGTTCACCTTCCGATACACCGAAGGCTCCGATGTCGTCCGCGAAAAGCGGTTCTTCATTCAGCTCAGGCACAACCACTGCCGCGTCGCTCGAGTGCAACCGTCCTACGATCCCTTCTCCAGACAAGAATCGCGCACTGTCGCGCCATCCCTCTGACAACCCAGTGCTGCACAAACTGCACAGATGTCCATTCGGTTCCCTGACGGCGATGAACGCGGAGCGCCATCCGAGCGCATATGACAGATAACGCAGCGACCTGTCCAACGTCCGCTCGGCATCACGGGACGAGACTAGCGTCTTTACTACTTCGTACACTACATCGAAATCTCGAGGTCTCTCGTTGACATGAAAATGCGGCATCGATTTGAACTCCGGCGCTAGCGCGCCAAGCGCCGCCGGAAACACGGCTCGACAAAAAAGTCGATACTGTGCTCGCGTCGGCGATGACAAATTTGCACGCCACAACTAAGCGCGTGTCGATGACGCCGACAAAACGGACAAAGTCGCAACTGCGATATCGAATAGGGGCGACAACCACAACAACGTGCCTGTATGCGCGCCTAGGATACTAACGGAAAAAATTGGAGGTTTTACTACAAATTCACGTCGTCTTCAGCATCGGGCAACTTATGAGGCTTGCTTATTAACTTGCACCGAAGCTCGATACAAACTGGACGGGGGCCATGTTTAGCCGGAACACGACATACGAGTGTGACGCCATGTTACGAGAACTACGCCTCGCCTCGCTCATTTCTTCTGCAACAGGTCATCTCTCAAGCACTGCGCCCGGCAGGCAGTCGGCCTTGAGCGTATGAATCGACCAATCGAGCATCCGCTTACTGTTCGAATGCACGAATAACACGAACGACCTGCTTGAGGGAAGGAAATCTGATTGCATCTCCGACTAGATTTTTCAATGACATTTGTCAAGCTTCATTCACCGGCTTGCTGGAATATCGCCGTTGCCCCCAGAGATTCCCCCTGCGCCTGGACGGTGGCAGCCCGGCGCATTTGTCTCGCGCATATACCGCGAGTTCTGATACGTCGAAAGCTTGCCCCGTCCGACGCAGCCCGCCGGAAGACGCGGATAACATGGAAGCCTGCGTAGCGGCATGCCGGTACGCCCTTAGTTGAGTGCGCCGTCGTCTGTAGATCCCAATTGCAACGCGCGAAAGAGGAAGCGCTGCAGAGCCGCTGCTGCGGACGTGCTGTCGTGTGCATTCGCGGGACTAAACAGGCCGAACTCCGCGACAGGTGGTATAGGCAGCCCGGCAGAACACGGATCGATTGCCCGCATCGTATCGCGGCGCACATGCCAATCGAGAAGCAGGGCAATACCGAGCCCGGCCTCAACGGCCGACTGGATTGCGGACAAACTGGTGCTCGTGCACGCGACGCGCCACGCGATGCCGGCTTCAAGCAATGTCGCAAAGAAGTTCTCCTGCCATCGACATGCTCCGCCGAATGCAACGATAGGAAGGGGTCCACCTCGCAGGTCAGCGTTTCGCGTGCGTGCGACGGCCCAGCGAAGCGGATGCCGCCAGGTAACGAGCGGCTCGACGTGAATCAGCGCAGGATCGCCAATCGCAAAATCCAGCGTGTTGCTTGCGAGCCGCTGGGATAACGCAGGGCTGGCGTCGACGACGATCTCCAGTGCGACGTCAGGAAACGATGCCGAGAACTGCCTGAGTGCATGGCGGAGGTGACTCATTGCGACGTCTTCCAGAATGCCAATCCTGACGGTACCTGAAACGTCGCCTGCATTGAGTGCGGAGCGGGCGGCAAGCCCAATTTCGAGCAACTTGTGCGCATACGGTAGCAGCACACTGCCCGCCGAAGTCGGCTTCACGCCGCGCGGCGAACGTTCGAGCAGGCGTTGGCCGACTTCGTCTTCAAGACGACGAAGAGCCATGCTGACGGCAGCCTGGGTGCGATGAAGTGCCATTGCAGCGTTGCTCACGCTGCCGGCCTCAATCACCGTCACGAACGTACGCAGCAGCGCGCTGTCGAGATCGCGAATCATCAATTTCCCTCATGCAGACATAAAGATTATCAGCTTATACCACGCATACACCTGGGGTTAATATCCTTCCGTCACTCACGCAGAGAACATGCGCGAGCGAGAATTTGAACGCAAAACAAGTCGAGAGCGACCACTTCGGGCTCGCGCCCAATCGCGCCGATGTGCGCTGCCACGTCCGCCCGCAGGGGTCGGCCAAAGACTGCACCATTGCCATTCATTAGGGCATACGGCACGATTCGCACAACGTGGCTGCGGGTATGCGCCGCCAATCTGGAAGGAGTTCTGCGTGTTGCCGAGCTACTAGCAGGAAGACCCGGGCAAGTCGGTTCTAATCTAATCAAACATCATTGAGAAGCATTTGAAAGTCTTGCGTCTCACCACACAACGACTGCGGCCTGCGCAACTCCGGAGAACAAGAAGCCTCATAAGTCCCGAGGTACATATTGCGTTGCTCAAAAATCACCCGGTGTCTTTTGGCTCTTCCAGCCAGCGAATAAAGAGTGGCCACAGCGCTGTTTTCTCCGTTCTTGTTTTTCTATTTTACTTGGAGGTTATATGTCAACAAGCAACGATCGCGTTCATCTAGAGCAAGTCGCTGAGCAGGCGATGAAGCAGATTTTTGCCACTTCGCCGGAAACAGCTGCGTTCCATCGTGGAGATTGGATCGACAGTGAATACTATCGCCGGCATCTCGTCGAAACCGTGTTGCGAATCCGGCTCAACAACGAAGTCGACGCATTCGCACTTTACAAAATCAGCTACAAGGACAACGTGCTCGCGCAGTTTCTCGCGCGATACCTCGCAGAAGAATACGGGCACGATGGGCTATTCTTACGTGACATCGAGAAATTCGGCCTTTCCGCAGCCGACGTCGATCGCACCGCGCCCTTTCACAGCACCGACAAATTAATTGGCTACCTCTATCTGAGCATCGGCCGCGACGGGCCGCTGCCGACGATGGTGTGGAATTGGTTCGTCGAATGGTATTCGGATCGCTACAACAAGGTCATCACTGAAGCTGCGGCGCGCGCGTTCGGACACGATTATGTGAGGGGTTCGCTCGGCCACATTCACTACGACGAATCGCGCGATCACAATGAGCGGATGTGGGTCGCCCTGCAGCGGGCAATCGACAACTGGGGCGGAACGGAAAAAGCGGAGACCTATCTGTGCCACTTCGTCGAACTGATCCACGAATACTTCGACGAATTGCTTGTGACAACAGTGCCTCAAGCTGAACCGGTTGCCACATAAGGAGCATCCGCGTGACCGCCGTCATCGTAATTGAACCGGCGTCGTCGGGCGCGTCGCTTATCGCCGCTGCTGCGCGCCTCGGTGTCGCCGCGCATGTGTTTTCGGCCAACCGTGACGAGCGCGTCGTTCTGCCTGCACTTCGCAACGCCGCCGCATCGGTCACCGTGGTCGACACCGCTTCCCCAGACGCGGTCGCCGCAACGGCGCGCGCCATGCGCGTCGACGCAATCGTGCCCGGGTTCGAATACACAGTCGGCGTAGCCGCGCAAGCGGCGGCCCGGCTCGGTCTTCCCCATTTGCCGCCTGAAGCGGCAGCGCTAACTCAAGACAAGTACCACAGCCGCTTGCACCTCGCAACTATGGGAGTGGCGGTGCCACAGTTCGCTCAAATCGCAGATCCCCGCGACATCACGACGGCCGCCTCGCAGGTCGGCTTCCCAGCCGTTCTCAAGCCTGTGGACGGCTGCGGTAGCCAACTGGTGACGCGCGTCAACTCGCTTGCCGAGCTGCAGTTCGCGGTCGAGCGCGCCATACACCAAGGCGTTGTAGACATGGGCCGCAAGATTGGCAACGTTTTGCTGCTTGAGCAATATCTCAAGGGTCCGGAGTACAGCATTGAAGGTTACATCGACGGGCGCGGGCCGCGTGTTGTCGCTGTAACCGAAAAGCTGCTGAGCGCCGAGCCGTATTTCGTCGAGATGGGACACACGGTTGAAGCAGCGCTGAGGCCAGAGCACCGAGCGGCGCTGGTCGCATACGTCGAAGAAATCACAGCACGAATGGGCCTTACACTCGGCGTCTTCCATGCGGAGGCCCGCATCACACGCGACGGTCCGGTGCTCATCGAGATCGCCGCGCGGCTCGGAGGAGACCGCATCTACCGTCTGGTTGAACTCAGCAAGTCACTCTCGTTGCCGGAAGTGATGATACGCAGCCATCTCGGCGACACCAATCCGGCGCCCGGCTACGACACAGAGGTTACGACGTGCGCGAGCGGTGTGCGGTTCCTCGCGCCTGTAACGGGCCGCTTCTCCAGCGCCGCCGCGGTCGAACGGGTGCGCGCAATGCCTGGCTTCGAGGAGATCGAGGTCCATCCCGACATCGGCGGTGCCGTGCCACAACTGATGGATTTTCGCGGCCGGGCCGGACATGTGCTGTTTACCGCTGCCGATCGCCCGACGCTTGATTTACGTCTCGCCGAGGCGCAAAGCGCTCTTAGATTTAATCGCACCCTTGACGATATCTGAAAACTTCTCGACATGACAATCAGCCTGTCTTCCAACACTAGACGCATCGTTGTGCTTAATCGTTGGTCCGACGACTTCGCGGCCTACCATCGCTATATCGACCATGCCGTGCACGACGTGGCATACGTCTGCACGCCAAACGCTGCGGCAGCACTGCGCGCGTCGCGCATCACTCACATTGAACAGCTACCCGATTTCGGCGATGAAGATGCGCTGCACGCGGCCGTGCGCGCCTGCAGCTCGGCACTGGGCGGCATCGACAGGCTCGTCGCGCTGTCCGAATTCGACCTGATGGCGGCCGCGCGGCTCCGCAATTCGTTCAGTATCCCTGGTGACCTGCCTGATGCAGTCGTCCGGTTTCGCGACAAAGCGGTCATGAAGCAAGCCGTCGCGGCAGCCGGCCTGCGTGTGCCGCGCTTTGCAGCGCTGGAAAATCTGACCTCTCCCGATGCGGAGCCGATCAATACAATGCGTTTTCCGCTCATCGCAAAGCCGCGCACCGGTGCCGCAAGCGTAGGTGTACGGCGCGTCGACACGGAGGCGCAGTTCAATGCACTGTTGCCGACTCTACCGCTCGTTGAGTACGAATGCGAGGAGTACATCGAAGGAACGATTTACCACGTTGACGGCTTCGTTGTTGACCGTGCATTTGTGATCGCGCGCGCGTCACGCTATATCAACACCTGCCTTGAGTTCGCGCAGGGCAAACCACTCGGCTCCGTAATGCTTGATCCCGGGCCGCTGAATGATGCACTGCTCGCGTTTGCAGATGCCAGCCTCCGCGCGCTCGCGTTGGTCAATGGACCGTTCCATCTTGAGATCATTCGAGGCCCCGGCGCCCTGTACTTCCTCGAGATCGGTGCGCGCGTGGGCGGGGGGGAGATCCCTTTCCTGTTTCGCGATCTGTACGGTATTGACCTGTTCGCCTTGTGGGTCGCGCAGCAGTCAGGTGACGAGGCATGTTTCGCGGAGCAAGCACGAGCCGCGTTCGCCGCATCGACGTTGCGCGCGCGCGGCGGATTCCTGATGCTACCGGAGCCAGTCGGCAAGGCGTTCGTCGATGCGCAATTGCCGCAAGGAATCGCGGCGCTCTATGAAACCGTCTTGCCAAAACAACATCATGTCTTCGACGGCGCTGGCGGCTACGATACGATCCTCGCGCGCTTTCGCTACCGGGGTGCATCAGAACACGAAATCGCCGTGGCAATTCACGCGACGCTGCGGGATTTTCGCTTCACCCTCGCGGAGGTCGCGACACTCGCGACCTTTGAAAAAGGAATTCGGCCCGGCCCGAATTCGCCGTGAAGCCATCGATACTAGCCAGCCACAAGGCTTTGCGCCTCCTGTAATAACAGCTCGCGCAACCAGATGCTTGCAGGGTCAGCGTTGTGCAGCGCAGGCCATTGGATCGATTCAGTGAACGAGGAAAGGGGCAGTGGTACCTGGACGATCCGGAGGGGAACCACTTCGGCGAAATGCCTTGCCAGCCTCATAGGGATCGTTGCTATACGGTTGGTACGCGATAGCATGGATGGAACCAGATCAAAGGTCGGCACGACAACCTCTTCGCGCCTCTTGAGACCGAGATCGAGTAAGAAAAACTCCTCGATCGAGGGCCTGCGCGCCCGTCCGAACCTCACTGTCACGTGTCCCATCGACATGTACTTCTCCAACGGGAGCCGCCGCGACAACTGTTTGTTTGTTGGACATCCGACACATACGAGCTTCTCCTCGAAGAGCGCCGCTTTGGGGTGAGAATCTGCCAGCAACAGCTCCGGCAAAATCAGAAAATCGGCGTCACCTCGACGAAGCAACTCGCCGGGCTCGTCGTCAGGAAAAAGCAGTTCAAAACTCACTGAGGGAGCTTCGCGCGCGACACGTTTTACGACATCCTGGAAATAGACAAGTGTCATGAAATCAGAAAGGCAGACCCTAAAACGGCGATTCGATTTGGCCGGTTGGAAGACGTCGCGCGAAATGATCGAAAGCTGTATGTGCGACAGAGCTTCCCGAACCGGGCCTGCGAGCTCCATCGCCCGAGCTGTCGGAACAAACTCGCGGCCCCTCATCACGAACAGGTCGTCAGAAAAATAGTCTCGTAACCTGCCGACCGCGGCACTCATGGCAGGTTGACTCAAATTGATGTTCTGCGCCGCGACAGTCAGATTGCGTTGCGTCATCAGCGCATCCAGCGCAACAAGAAGATTGAGATCGAGGCCTTTGAAGCGCATGTTCAGGTATTCGCTGTGTGGATGCGACGTATCGAAACAATCGATTGTACAAATTAATTGTCGTCCCGCAAAGTTACGCCTATCAAGACTAAAGCTGCAAGAGGTCGCACGAAGATTTTCTTCGAATTACTGACCGACCGTTTTTTGCAAATTCCCAAATTGTGAGTCATAGACAGATTTTCACCACCGCGACGTTTTCTGCGCACCACCATGAATACTCGATGACTTAGAGATGAAGGATGACATACCACAACGAGACGGGTGCGAACCGATTCGATTAGTGTCCGAAGTGCCGGACAACTTCGACCGCCAACACCAATCCCGTCAGGTTTACCTTACTTTCGATGACGGTCCAGACCTAGTATGGACGCCAAAGATACTTGACGTGTTGGGGCAGCACAAGGTGCCGGCAACGTTCTGCGTACTTGGCTTCTACGCGGCAAGTCATCCACAGTTGATAGAACGGATCATCGCTGAAGGTCACGAGATCGCCAATCACACGATGACGCATCGGGATCTTTCAAAATGCGAACCGGAACAGACACGGCGTGAGATATTGGAAGCGAACGCGATATTCAAGCGGACATGCCCTGCCGCAACGGTGCGGTATGTGCGTGCGCCATACGGAATATGGACGAAAGAAGTAATTGCCGAATCGGCAAAGGCGGGACTGACGGCACTTCACTGGTCGATAGACCCGCGAGATTGGTCTCGCCCCGGTGTCGACGCGATTGTGCACGCTGTGCTGGCGTCCGTGCAGCCAGGCTCTATTGTCCTTTTACACGATGGGAGCCCTCCTGGAGAGTGGTATCCGGATGCTCGCGCCACATCGCGCGATCAGACCGTCACGGCGCTGTCGCGCCTGATTCCAGCTTTGAAGGAACGCAGGTTTGTAATCAGTTCACTGCCTTGATGTCGACAAACTGAACCGATGAGCCCCCGCAAAAACCGGCGCCATCTATCAAGGCTGGTGCGCCTCATTACAAGAGGTTTCTCAAATCATGAGCAGCAGCTTGTAAACGGCTTCGACACGGATTAATCGATATGAACGCATCAGGAAATCCTGACGCAATAAACAGGAATCACTGACCGAGCTTTCTGCATCGGCCGATGGATATATTACTTGCCAGCTCGCTATCATGGCCGTGCACTAGCTGAGAAACCGAGCGACAAGAGAGCGCAAGATTCTGCGATCTCGCCAAGACATAGCGAGACATCATCCATGGATCTAGGCGGATTGGAGAGACACCCTTGCCCACTACCGACAGGAACTTCGCAAGCAGATCTTTGGCGTTTTCCACCTGTTCATTCTCTGGATCACGGCAGGCCTGTAATCAGATCATTTCTTAACGCCACTTAGCAAACTGACCTCGATGAACATCCCTGCCACGATCAACACGACCTCCATTTTATTGTACGCACTACTTTCGACCATTTATAAAAGCGCGCAGGTTCTACACGCCATGCCGGCTAGCGGGCCACCGGCGAGAAGTAACTCGACCAACTGCAACTCCCTGCCCGACGTCGACGTTATTGTGCCGTGCTTCAACGAAAACCCGGACACACTGCGGGCATGCCTCGCTTCAATCGCGACTCAGGAGTATGCTGGCCCCGTTAAAGTCCACGTGGTCGATGACGGTTCAGCCAATCGAGACGCGTTGAGAATGGTGTACGACGAGTACGAGCACGATCCGAGATTCAATTTTGTCCTCCTTCCCCGGAACGTAGGAAAACGCAAGGCACAAATCGCTGCGATCCGCTCTTCGTCCGCGGAACTGATACTTAACGTCGACTCAGATACGACCTTAGCGCCCGACGTCGTGAAGAAACTCGTACTAACAATGAGCGACACGGCGATCGGGGCCGCCATGGGTCAATTGACAGCAAGCAATCGCAGCGACACATGGTTGACCCGTCTGATCGATATGGAATACTGGCTCGCCTGCAACGAAGAGCGTGCCGCTCAAGCCCGTTTCGGTGCCGTTATGTGCTGCTGCGGTCCATGCGCCATCTATCGGCGATCCGCGCTTCTTTTGCTGCTGAACCAGTACGAGACTCAGACGTTTCGCGGAAAACGCAGTGACTTTGGCGAAGATCGTCATTTGACAATTCTTATGCTGGCAGCTGGTTACCGAACGGAATATGTTCCAGACGCGATCGCAGCTACCGTTGTACCAGACAAGTTGTGGCCGTATCTGCGTCAACAACTACGTTGGGCGCGCAGTACTTATCGCGACACGCTGCTTGCGCTGCGCCTCCTGCCTCGTCTTGATCGTTACCTTACGCTGGACGTGATCGGGCAAAACGTAGGGTCGCTTTTGCTTGCCGTTTCAATGCTTGCCGGGTTCTTGCAGATCGTTCTGACAGCCTCGGCACCTTGGCACGCATGCTTTCTAATAGCCTCAATGACTATGATCCGCTGTTCCGTGGCCGCAGTTCGGTCTCGAGAACTTCGATTTCTCGGATTTTCCGCGCACACATTTATCAACCTTTTGTTATTGCTTCCAGTAAAAGCCTACGCATTGTGTACGCTGAGTAACAGCAACTGGCTTTCCCGAGGGTCTGCCGCCGACGACTGTCGCGAATACGTCGATCCGCCTGGACACCCTGCGACGACAGACCCTAATGCATCGACGGGTATGGATGCGCAGTGTGACAGACAGTGCAAGCCACCGTCATTCAGAACGTCGAACAATGTAGTCCGTAGTGAATAATGCTTAGATCTCGCGCGCAAATCACGCTCTTCTTTTAACAAAGCCACATTTCGACCTTCCGTTCAATGGCTGCTGCAACGATAACGTTTACTGGCGTGAGAAAGTTATATGACGGCAAACAGGTCGTTAACGGACTTTCATTTCGCGTCGAGCAGGGCGAATGCTTTGGCCTGCTGGGACCCAACGGCGCAGGCAAGAGCACGACCGCGCGCATGATCCTCGGTATGGCGTCGCCTGACGCAGGTGCTATCACTGTCCTTGGAGAGCCCGTGCCCGTACGCGCACGTCGGGCACGGCGGCGTATCGGTGTAGTTCCGCAATTTGACAACCTTGAGCCCGGGTTTACGGTCCGCGAGAACCTGCAGATATTCGGGCGCTACTTTGGCATGAGCGCGGGCGAAGTCGAAGCGGTGATTCCGTCGCTGCTTGAATTCGCGCACTTGGAGAGCAAGGCTCACGCGCGCGTCTCAGAATTATCCGGCGGCATGAAGCGTCGGTTGACCATCGCCCGGGCACTTATCAACGACCCACAACTGCTGGTAATGGACGAGCCTGCGACCGGCCTTGATCCACATGCGCGCCGCCTCGTCTGGGACCGCTTGCGCTCTCTACTTGCGCGCGGCAAGACAATCCTTCTAACCACTCACTTCATGGAAGAGGCCGAACGATTGTGCGATCGGCTCTGCGTGATCGACAAAGGACGCAGCATTGCGGAAGGTGCCCCTCATGCGCTAATCCAGGAACAAATTGGGAGCCACGTGCTGGAGATATATGGCGGCGATTCGCACGAACTGCGTGCATTGCTCGAGCCATACGCGCAGCGCACGGAGGTGAGCGGCGAGACGCTGTTTTGCTATGCAGCCGATCTGGAACAGGTGCGCATGCAGTTGTGCAAGCGAACGGGTCTGCGCGTTCTGCAACGTCCCGCAAACCTGGAAGACGTGTTTCTTCGGTTGACCGGACGCGATATGAAGGACTAGATGATGCGTGAACTATTCACGATGACTATGCCCACCAACACTTGGAACTGGCGCATGGTATGGCGCCGCAATTATCTGGCGTGGCGAAAAACTGCACTCGTTTCGCTTATCGGTAACCTTGCGGACCCGATGATGTATCTGTTTGGATTGGGTTTCGGCGTGGGAATAATGATAGGCCGCATCGAAGGCACTTCTTACGTAGCCTTTTTGGCGGCTGGAATGGTAGCGACAAGCGCAATGACTTCCGCGACGTTCGAAACGATTTATGCGACTTTCGCTCGCATGCACATTCAGCGCATGTGGGAAGCAGTCTTGTGTACTCAACTCACGATCGGCGACGTCGTTCTCGGTGAATTGGCTTGGGCAGCAACAAAAGCCCTTTTGGCCGGCACGGCTGTTACGGCGGTTGCCACGACGCTGGGCTATGCGGCCTTTCCGGGCATTCTTTATGTCATTCCTGTCGTTATCTTAACTGGCCTCGCCTTCGCGAGTATTGCCATGGTCCTCATCGCGATCGCGCCGAGTTATGATTACTTTATCTTCTATCAAACACTTGTTCTGACACCCATGCTTTTTCTGAGCGGTGTCGTCTTTCCGGTCGCCCATCTTCCAGGTGCATTTCGACAGCTTGCGCGATTTTTGCCGCTCACACATTCCGTTGAACTCATCCGCCCTGCGATGCTTGCGCGCCCAGCCGCCGGAATCGGTCTGCATGTGATTGCGCTTTGCGTCTACACAGTCTTGCCATTCTTTCTGTCGGCAGTACTGTTTCGCCGACGTCTCCTATCTTGACGCAGATGATTGGAAACCGAGCAGGATCAGATCTTGTAATGAACTAGACAGGAATCAGTTTTTAGAACCATCGCTTCCGATTCTGTTGAAGATACGCTATGACCCACCCCATGCTGATAATTAATCCGTTTGTAATCCTCGGGATGCCAAGGACGGGCACACATTATCTTGAAGAATTGCTAAACGAACATCGCAACGTATCAAGCAATGGCGAGTTGCTCAATCCTTACGACGCGATCTGGCACAATCGCAAACGCTTGCTACTTACCGATCACGAACTCCTCGAACTCGCCTATCTACACTATCCCGCCAGAGCCGGAAAGAACGCGATCACACACGTCGGTTGCAAGATCAACCAACCTCAGCTTCAGGAACGTCCTGGGTTCTTTGATGAGTTGGCTAGATGGCCATACCTCAAGGTGATGCTTGTGATCCGCAGAAATACATTGGAATCACTGCGATCGTTGGTGCAGGCAAGGCAAAGTGGTCAATGGTTAAAGTTTGGCGCAGGCAACGACTCCGGTCCGCCTCCTCAGGTAACCTTGAAAATTAAAGACTGTGAGGACTATCTCAAAGCTGCTGACGATTTCCACCGACTGGTGATGGACTCATTCGCACCAGCGAACATTCTTACCGTCGAGTATGAAAGTCTGCTGGACAATCCTGCTTCATGTCTGCAAGCGGTTTGGTCTTTCCTCGAAATTCCTGTGCGTCCATACTCTGGCAGCACAGCCCTTCAACGTCAGGAAGTGAGGCCACTGGAACAAACGGTACTCAATTTTGAGGAGTTGAAGCGTCACTTCGCAGGCGGGCAGTACGAGAGCCTCTTCGAAGGTGGGAAGATCGATTTTTAAACACCCCTTACGAATAACTCGATCGTATAACCCGCCTGTTGACAGATCATTTTAAGTGTCGTCTTGTCTCTAAGCGAGATCTGTTTAGCTAACGAATGATCGGTTTGATTAATCCTTGCGTTCCCTTATAGCCATAGAAAACTGATGCGCACCATCGGTATGTCTGGCCGCTCGCGCAGCAGGCGATGAACGCGTCAAAACGAGGTAACTGTGCATGTCCTCAAAAGTGCAGTGGAGATTGTGCTGGGAAAATGAGCTTGAACTCACCGATCACATCGAGTTGGCCCGATTCTTCCGAACGACGTATGGGCCGACCGGGGCTTTCAACGCGAAACCGTTCGAGGGTGGCCGAAGTTGGGCCGGTGCGCGGCCCGAACTCCGCGCCATCGCCTACGATTCGAGGGGTGTTGCAGCTCACATGGGATCGCTTCGTCGTTTCATCAAGGTAGGCTCGGTCGATGTACTTGTAGCCGAATTGGGACTGTATGGGGTGCGTCCGGATCTCGAAGGGTTCGGAATCGGTCATTCGATCCGCGCGATATATCCAGTGCTGCAAGAACTCCGCGTCCCATTTGCGTTTGGCACAGTCCGGCATGCCTTAAAGAATCACTTTGCCAGATTGTTTCGGAATGGAATGGGGACAATCTTGGATGGGGTGCGCGTGCGATCAACGCTCCCAAACGTTCACCTTGACTTACCTCCTACGCGCATTGAAGACGTGCTGGCTGTGATTTTGCCGATCGGTAGCCCGCTGAGCGAGTGGCCCGACGGCGCCGCCATCGAGCGCAACGGACCCGAGCTGTGAGGCACGCCGGTTCTGTCCGGAAAGCGACGCGTCCCGCATAGCGCGTCGTACAACGACGTTGTAGTGGACTACTAGTAAGGTAGACCAAATTGAGAAATGTAACGAATTTTGAATTACTGCGTCGAGAATTGGACGCGGACGACCCGTGGCAACTGGACAGTAATCCCTTCGAACTCCAACGCCATGAGCAAATGCTCCGAATGTCACTCGTCGACGGATCTGTCTCCAACGCGTTAGAAGTCGGATGCGCGGGAGGAGCGTTTACGGAAAGATTGGCACCTCATTGCCAACGGCTCACCATTATCGACGTTATGCCACAAGCGCTCTCGAAAACACGCGAACGTCTGAAGGAGCCACCGAACACGGTCTGGATTGTTTCAGACGTACAGCATTTTTTGACCCTCGACAAGTTCGATCTGATCGTAGTGGCGGAAGTCCTTTATTACCTCGGCAACATCGAGGAGGTGCGCGCCGCTATTCGCAATCTCGTACGGATGCTTGTACCTGGTGGCCGATTGATATTCGGGTCGGCGCGTGACGCCAGTTGCCGGCGGTGGGGACACCTTGCCGGTGCAGAAACGGTCTTGGAAATTCTGAAAGAAGAACTGACCGAAGTTGAGCGCGTGGAGTGCGTCGGTGAGTCGCCCAATGAAGACTGTCTGCTCGCGCGCTTCCGGAACCGGGCTTTCCTTTCGCCTCAACCCAATTACCCTCTTTGAGTAGGGGATACTATGCGCATTTGTGGCCTCAAGCTGACACACGACGGAGCAATCGCCGTTGTCGAGGATGGAAAACTCGTTTTTTGCATCGAACAGGAGAAGCGGGAAAACAACCCGCGATACCAAAAAATCGAGAACCTGGATGCAGTTGCGGCCGCATTGAGCGAAGGTGGCTTGCGTGTCGAAGATATAGACCAGTTTGTTGTCGACGGCTGGGACGGCGAAGTGGAGTCACAGTTTCGGATGGTCAGTGGCTCCACGCTGGTCAGCCTAAATGGCGCCCCCTATATCGAACGCAAAGTAGACCATCTTCTTGCCTCGGTCGACGGCACCGGACTGCTGGTCGGCGGAGCGTCACGTACATATAAAAGCTATCCTCATGTGTCAGGCCATGTTGCCTCCGCGTACTGCACCAGCCCGTTCGCGCGGAGCGGGCAGCCCGCGTTGTGCCTGGTCTGGGATGGTGGAATGGTGCCGAGGCTGTACCACGTACAACGCCACGGAGCGCGCCTCGTTGACTGCCTGTTTCCGGTCATCGGCCAAATATACGCTGCGGCAGGTCATCATTTTGGGCCCTATAAGAAGGCGGACGGCGCGGAGTGGGATCTTGGCGTGGCCGGCAAGCTTATGGCATATATCGCGCTCGGGTCCCTCGATGAAGACATCGTCACTGAGTTTCATCGGCTTTACCAGGAACGCTTTGCCGGCGATACGGAAATTGCGCGAAATTACCGCCAGAATGTCCATCTTCCGGAAACATCGCTCGCAGCTGTACGCGACTTCTTCGAAGCAAGCCTGCCACAACTAAAGACCAAGCCTCACGAAGACGTACTCGTCTCCTTTCATGTATTCCTTGAGCGTCTTCTCGTTCACGAAATGGGAATGGCGCTCCAGCGACATTCGATTCCGGGGCCGCGAAATTTGTGTATCTCTGGCGGATGCGCACTCAACATCAAATGGAATAGCGCATTACGTGCGAGTGGCTTGTTCGACGCAATCTGGGTCCCGCCCTTTCCGAATGATAGTGGATCGGCGATTGGCGCCGCTTGTTGCGCGATGGCCGCGGACAAAGGCTTCGTACCGTTGGAATGGTCGGTCTATAGCGGACCAGCCGTGAAAACTGGCGACGTGCCGGCCGGATGGACGGCGTCTCCTTGCTCCATTGCGGAACTCGCCCGGATACTCGCGGATAATGAACCCGTCGTTTTTCTTGCCGGCCGCGCCGAGCTGGGGCCTCGGGCATTGGGTGCCAGAAGCATCCTGGCCGCTGCGACTTCGCCCGCTATGAAGGCTATCCTCAACGATATCAAGTATCGAGAGCATTTCCGCCCCGTGGCACCAATATGCCTCGAAGACCGTGCTCCTGCCGTATTTTGCCCCGGCACTCCAGACCCCTACATGCTGTTCGATCATCAGACGCGCGCGGAATGGCAGGACAAGGTTCCTGCCGTTGTGCACCTCGACGGGTCGGCTCGATTGCAGACGATCGCAAGAACTTCCGAGCATCCGGTAGCCCAACTGCTGATCGAATACGAAAAGCTCACAGGTCTTCCATTGCTCTGCAACACCAGCGCCAATCATCACGGGCGAGGCTTCTTCCCGGACGCTGCTTCAGCCTGTAAATGGGGACGCGTCGAACATGTATGGTGCGACGGTCTTCTATTGAGCAAGGCACGCGGGAACGGCCTGCCATCGTCAACCGACGAACCCGCATGCTGTGCACCAGTATGAGTGGAAAACGACTGCACCGCTCGGAATATTCCGATTCGTCGCGCTTGGGCCTTGAATGATAGGCGGCAACCTGCCGCGTCGACGGCAGATCCGTGGATGTCCATTTCCTGATCGTCCACGTTCAACTGACGTCACACTGCTGCAATGCTTGAGCGCGGACCCGAATTCCAGCAACCATCCCAACCCGCTTACGTAGGCGTGTATGACGAACGAGGCATCGACTTCACATCTTTACGCACACGACTTTCGCATTGATCCTGAGTCTAGACGACGGTTGCTACGACAAACGCCCGCCATTCTGTGGTTCACCGGTCTGTCCGGGTCTGGAAAATCGGCTATCGCTGACAGGGTTGAGGCGCGTCTTCATGCGTCCGGCCGCCTCACCTACACTCTCGATGGCGACTCCGTCAGGCTCGGTCTTTGCAAGGACCTCGGCTTTAGCGATGAGGATCGACACGAGAACGTACGGCGCGTGTCGGAAGTTGCAAAATTGATGGCTGACGCCGGCATCGTTGTACTGGTGTGCCTCATCTCCCCCTTCCGCTCGGACCGAGAACTCGCCAAATCCAACGCAGGGAAGCATAACTTCGCTGAAATTCATGTCCACGCATCTTTGGCCGTAGCCGAGGCTCGTGATCCCAAAGGGCTCTATCGGCTCGCGAGACGTGGCGCAATCCAACATTTCACCGGCGTCGACTCGCCGTACGAACAGCCGACGGCACCAGACGTCTTCATCGACACTTGTTTGCTGTCGATTAATGAGGGTGTCGAAATTGTTTTGAACTGGCTTGACAGGCATTGACCACGCGCGAAGGATGTTCGCAACCTGTTATCAGATATGCGCGCCCGAAGTTCGCTGCGGAGGCGAGCCAAATATCGCTCCAAATGAAGTCACTCATGCTTACATTGACCGCCTCGCAGGAAGACCAGCGCAGCGGGGACGGATAAGTTCTGCATCCGCAATTTTGACAACACGCCGCTCACGCGAACTAAGGTGGAAGGTGGATAGGTGTTCCATGACGTCAACCGCAGTTGGTCGCAGCCGATTGCATCGGCAATTTAGTGGTGCATTTCGGCGCCGCATTGCGCATCGCGTTTGCGCGCGCATCGCACTGGTTACAGTCCTGCTTTCACAGTTTTGTTCGCTGTCGGGTTGCGTGTTGGGTCCCGATTACCAAACGCCCGCGCCGCCCGCCACCGAAACCTACACACCCACGCCGCTGCCCGATCAAACGGCGTCGTCGCCGGGCGCATCGGGCGTGCCCCAACAGTTCGTGACCGGCCAGGACATTCCCGCCCAATGGTGGACGCTCTTTCATTGCGAGCCGCTCGACGCGCTGATCCGCGAAGCGCTCGCCAACAGTCCCAACGTCGCCGCGGCGCAAGCGGCGCTCAGGCAGGCCAGCGAGAATCTGCGCGCGCAAATGGGCACCACGCTGTATCCGTCCGTCGATGCGAAGGCCAACGCGACACGCGAGAAATTCAACGGCGTCACGTTCGGTCAGCCCGGTCTGCATAGAATACTGAATCTGTACAACGCATCGGTGAGCGTGTCATATAACCTCGATGTGTTCGGCGGTGCGAGGCGCGAGCTCGAATCGCTGCGCTCGCAGGTCGATTACGAGGGCTTTCAGTTGCAGGCTGCGTATCTCGCGTTGTCGGCGAACATCGTGACGGCGGCCGTCAAGGAAGCGTCGCTGCGCGAGCAGATCGAAGCGACCGAGCGCATCGCCACCGACGAGGACGCGCAGCTCGGCGTGTTGCGCAAGCAGTTCGAACTTGGCGGCGTGAGCCGTGCCGCCGTGCTCTCGCAGGAAACGCTCGTCGCGCAGACGCGCGCGACGTTGCCGCCGTTGCGCCAGTCGCTCGATCAGACGCGCCACCAGCTCGCCGTGCTCGCGGGCAAGCCGCCCAGCGACACGGGCGTGCCCGAGTTCACACTGGCGATACTCACGCTGCCGCAGAGCTTGCCCGTCAGCGTGCCGTCGTCGCTCGTGCGGCAGCGGCCCGACATCCTCGCCGCCGACGCCACGCTGCATCAGGCGAGCGCGCAGGTCGGCGTGGCGACGGCGAACATGTATCCGCAGCTCACGCTGTCGGCGAGCTACGGCCCGCAGGCGCTGACGCCCGCGGGCCTACTCAAGTACGCGGACATGATCTGGAACATCGGCGCGGGCGTCACGCAGCCGATCTTTCACGGTGGACAGCTGAGCGCGCAAAAGCGCGCAGCCGAAGCCGCCTTCGATCAGGCCAACGCGCAATATCGGCAGACGGTGCTGCTCGCGTTCCAGAACGTCGCCGATACGTTGCGCGCGCTCGAACACGATGCCACGGGCCTGCGCGCGCAAACGGAAGCATGGCGCGCGGCCCGCGATTCGCTCGATCTGACGCGCGGCCAGTTTCGCATCGGCGGCGTCAGCTATCTGGCGTTGCTCGATGCACAGCGCCAGTACCAGCAGACCGTAGTGAATCTCGCGCAGGCGCAGGCCGCGCGCTATGCGGACACGGCGGCGTTGTTCCAGGCGCTCGGCGGCGGCTGGTGGAACGACACGGCGACAAGTCAGGCAGCCCAGGCCACGCCGGCGGCCGCTCCGGCGTCTGCCAGGCCGCAGTGAATCCTTTCGCAATAGCCGCGGGTCGCATGCGAGCGGACGGCAGCGCCACCGGACGAGTTGGTTTGTGCCTCATCAGTACCTCAGCAGTTTGCCGTGCAAGGACGAAACGATGACAACGAAAAGACCGATGATCAAGCGGATGATCATCATGCTGATCTGCGTGGGCGTACTGCTCGGCGCGCTTGTCGGCTTCAATCTGTTCAGGGCGCACATGCTCAAAAAGTTCATGGCGAGCAATGCCGTGCCGCCCGCGACCGTCACGGCCGCTGTTGCGGGCTATCAGACGTGGCAGCCGCAGCTTGCCGCGGTGGGCAGCCTGCGCGCGGTGCGCGGCGTCGACGTGACGACGGAAGTGGCCGGGCTCGTGCGCGAGATCGCGTTCAGCTCGGGCCAGGAGGTGAAGGCAGGCCAGGTGCTCGTGCGCCTGAACGACGATTCGGACCGCGCGCAGCTCGCGTCGCTGCAAGCCGCTGCGGAACTCGCGCAAACCGTCTATAAGCGCGACAAGGCTCAGTTCGACATTCAGGCGATCGCGAAGGCGCAACTCGACGCCGATGCCGCCGATCTGAAGAGCAAGAAAGCCCAGGTCGATCAGCAGGCCGCGCTCGTCGAAAAGAAAACGATACGCGCGCCCTTCGCGGGACGCGTCGGCATCACGACGGTCAACCCGGGCCAGTACATCAATCCGGGCGATGCGATCGTCACGCTGCAAGCCATCGACCCGATCTGCGCCGACTTCTACCTGCCGCAACAGCAGCTCGGGCAATTGCAGGTCGGCCAGGCCATCGTCGTCGATACGAATGCGTTCAGCAACCGCACGTTCGACGGCAAGATCCGCTCGATCAATCCGCGCGTGGACAACACGACGCGCAACGTGCAGATCGAAGCGACCGTCGACAACCGCGAGCGCAAGCTGCTGCCCGGCATGTACGCGAACGTGAAGATCGACGCGGGCACCGTGCAGCGCTATCTGACCCTGCCGCAAACGGCGATCACCTATAACCCGTACGGCGCAACCGTATTCGTCGTGAAGCCCGGCGCGCAAAAGAACGCGCAAGGCAAGATGATGCCCGTCGCACAGCAGGTGTTCGTCACGCCAGGGCCGACGCGCGGCGATCAGGTCGCGATACTCAAGGGCATCAGCGAAGGCATGCAGGTCGTGACGAGCGGCCAGTTGAAGCTGAAGAACGGCACGCCGCTCGTGATCGACAACCGCGTGCTGCCTGCGGACAACCCGAATCCGATGCCTCAGGAACAGTAAGAGGCCACCCGATGAAATTCACCGACATCTTCATTGAACGCCCGGTGCTCGCATCGGTGGTGAGTCTGCTGATCCTCGTGCTCGGCTTGCGTTCGCTCTCCGCGCTGAAGGTCGGCGAATATCCACAGACCGAAAACGGCGTGGTGACGATCAAGACGTCGTACTACGGCGCGAGCGCAGACACGATGGCCGGCTTCATCACGCAGCCGCTCGAATCCGCAATCGCGCAGGCCCAGGGCATCGACTATATGTCGTCGAAGAGCAGCGCGGGCGTCTCGACGATCACCGCGACGCTGCGCCTGAACTACGACTCGAATCGCGCGCTGACGGAGATCAACACGCAGATTGCGTCGGTGCGCAACCAGTTGCCACCGCAAGCGCAGCAGCCGGTGCTGACCGTGCAGGTGGGCCAAACCACCGACGCGATGTACGTGGGCTTTTACAGCGACGTGCTGCCGAGCAACAACGTCACCGACTATCTGCTGCGCGTCGTGAAGCCGAAGCTCGATTCGATCCAGGGCGTGCAGACGGCGGAAATTCTCGGCGGCCGTCAGTTCGCGCTGCGCGCGTGGCTCGATTCGAACCGGCTCGCCGCGCACAACGTCACGGCCGCCGACGTCTCCACGGCGCTGGGCAACAACAACTATCTGGCGACGCTCGGCACGACCAAAGGCCAGATGATCAGCGTCGATCTGAATGCGGGCACGGACCTGCATTCCGTCGACGACTTCAAGAAGCTCGTCGTCAAGCAGAAGAACGGCGCGATCGTGCGCCTCGAAGATGTCGCAAACGTGGTGCTCGGCGCGGACAACTACGATTTCAACGTCGCGTTCAGCGGCAAGCGTTCGGTGTTCATCGGCATCAAGGTGGCGCCCGATGCGAACGTGCTCGACGTCGCGAAGCGCGTGAGAACGATCTTCCCGGACCTGCAGAAGCAGTTCCCGACAGGCATGACGGGCGACATCGTCTACGATGCGACCGACTTCATCAACACGGCCATCGAAGAAGTGGTGAAGACGCTCGTCGAAGCGCTGCTGATCGTGACGGTCGTGATCTTCCTGTTCCTCGGCAGTTTCCGCGCGGTGATCGTGCCCGTGATCGCGATGCCGCTCTCGCTGATCGGCACGTTCTTCGTGATGCAACTGCTCGGCTATTCGATCAATCTGCTGACATTGCTCGCGCTCGTGCTCGCGATCGGGCTCGTCGTCGACGATGCGATCATCGTGGTCGAGAACGTCGACCGGCATATGAAGGAGGAAGGCAAGCAGCCCTTCGAAGCCGCGCTGATCGCCGCGCGCGAACTCGGCGGACCGATTCTCGCGATGACGGTCGTGCTGGTTGCCGTGTACCTGCCGATCGGTTTCCAGGGCGGACTGACGGGCGCGCTCTTCACCGAGTTCGCATTCTCGCTGGCGGGCGCCGTGACGGTATCGGGCGTGATTGCGCTGTCTCTATCGCCGATGATGTGCTCGCGCTTCTTCCGCACGGATCAGGAGTCGGGCCGCTTCGCGCGCTTCGTCGACCGGCAGTTCCAGCGCGTGCATCGCGGCTATGGGCGTCTTCTGCATGCGATGCTCGACACGTGGCCCGTGTTCATCGTGATGGGCGCGCTGTTGTTGTGCGGCACCGTGTACCTCTTCACGACGTCGAAATCGGAGCTTGCGCCGCAGGAGGACCAGGGCATCGTGCTGTCGCAGATCCAGGGGCCGCCGAACGCGACGATCCAGCAGATGCAGACCTACGCGGACCAGGTGTTCGATATCTCGAAGCAGTTGCCCGAGTACTCGCAGATGTTCCAGCTGACGGGCGCGCCGACACTGAACCAGGGCTTTGGTGGCGTGCTCTTCAAGACGTGGGACAAGCGCAAGAAGGGCGCGACACAATTGCAGAAGGAGCTTCAGCAGAAGTGGGACAGCATTGCGGGCGCGCGCGTCGCCGCGTTCCAGTTTCCGCCGCTGCCGGGCGCGCAAGGGTTGCCCGTGCAGTTCGTCATCAGCACGACGGAGCCGTTCGAGAACCTCAATGAAGTGTCGCAAGCCGTGCTGCAAAAAGCGCGCGAAAGCGGCATGTTCTTCTTCGTCGACAGCGACCTGAAAATCGACAAGCCGGAAAGCGTGCTGCTCGTGGACCGCGACAAGGTCGCTTCGCTCGGCCTGTCGCAAAGCGATGTCGGGCAGACGCTGGGCGCGGCGCTCGGCGGCAACTACGTCAATTACTTTTCGATCGCGGGCCGCTCGTACAAGGTGATTCCGCAAGTGCTGCAAACGGACCGGCTGAACCCGTCGCAAGTGCTCGACTACTATTTGCGCACGCCCGATGGCAGCGTGATTCCCGCATCGACGGTCACGCATCTGAAGCAGACCATCGTGCCCGAGTCGATCAATCACTTCCAGCAGCTCAATTCAGCGACGATTTCCGGCGTGCTCGCGCCGGGCATCTCGCAGGGCGAAGTGCTCGACTTCCTGCGCAAGGCCACCACCGACGTCGCGCCGACGGGCTATACGGCCGACTATTCGGGCCTGTCGCGGCAGTTCGTGCAGGAGTCCGGCGGCTTCGTGATCACGCTGCTGTTCGCGACGATCATCGTGTTTCTCGCGCTCGCCGCGCAGTTCGAGAGTTTCCGCGATCCTGTCGTGATTCTCGTGTCGGTGCCGATGGCGCTGTTCGGCGCGCTCATCTTCATCAACATGGGACTCTCGACGCTCAACATCTACACGCAGGTGGGTCTCGTCACGCTAATGGGCCTCATCAGCAAGCACGGCATTCTGATCGTGCAGTTCGCGAACGAACTGCAACGCGCGGGACGCGGCAAGCGCGAGGCGCTCGAAGAAGCGGCCGGCGTGCGCTTGCGGCCGATCCTGATGACGACGGCTGCAATGGTGCTGGGCGTGCTGCCGCTCGTGATCGCATCGGGCGCGGGCGCGGCGGGCCGCAATGCGATGGGGCTCGTGATCTTCACGGGGCTGTCGATCGGCACGCTGTTTACGCTCTTCGTCGTGCCCGCCATGTATATGTTGTTGGGCGCAGACCATCACCTGAAGTCGAACCAAACGGGTGCAGTTTGATCCGACAATCTGCACAGGTGGGAACGATTCGTGCACAATCGGATGCTGAACACCGATCCTTACTGGTACAGCCGCCTGAAGCAGATGTATTGGAGGACTAGGCCTTCCGCGCCTCCCGAGTCTTCGCAGCCCCGAACGGCGACCGTTGGCACATGATGTTCATCACACGAGAGCCCGTGGGCCCAGCGATCGGACGCGGCGTGCGCGGGCATGCGATGTCGCGCGATCTCGAGCATAGATCGCTGCGCCCGCCGCTGTTCCGCTCGAAAGTGTTCGGGCAACTGGAAGTACCGCAGGTCTTCGAGCATCAGGGCCGCTGGTACTGCCTGTTCTGCACCGCGAAGGACCATATCGAGCCGACGTATTGCCGCAAGCGCATGTCCGAGTCGATGAAGGGCACGCACGATCTGATTGCCGATCATCCGCTTGGCGAATGGAAGCTGGTCGAGGAAGACTTTCCAGTCGGCAATGCAGCAGATCGCTCTGTTCCTGCCAGATCGGGGAGATCTCTGACCCGATGCCCGTCCATGCACTTGATGATGGCAGGGGTTGCAGGTTGACGCGTCGCGCTACGGGGTCTGTGGCCCCGACAGGTTGGCGGGACAGCGGCAAGACCGGGACACGCGATGAAACTCAAAGATCTTGCGCACAAGCTTGGAATGTCGCGAACCCGGGTCAGCCGTGCGCTCAACGGCCACCCGGGAGTGAGTGAGCGCACAAGTGAGGGAGCCGTTGCGGTTGCGGCGAGCGTCGGCTACCGCCCCAATACCGAACACAACACGGGCGCGTAAGGGCTACATTGACGCGATGGCCGCCGCCGGTCTGCCCGTAGACGCGCGCTACATGATCGAAGGTACGCTCAGCCGCGCCAGCAGATTCGAAGGAATGACGCGTATTCTTTCATGCAATGCGCGACCGACTGCCGTGATCGTGGAAAACCCTCCATGCGGTGCCGGCGCCATGCGTGCGCTTGTTGTTGTGCGGCAGGCGTTGTTCGCGGTCGCGTAGCACGGCTTCCTGAGTGACCGGGTGTCACAAGCTCGGGCGATCGTCCTCGCTGACACTTGCCGTGCGAGCGGCCGGTGTCTGCTCCCGCAGTATGGTGGATTCATAGAATGCTGTCACCCTACGAGTCTCTCCTTTCCAACTATCTATCTGCATTCCTAATGGTTCGGCTGCGCGCGGCCCACAATTTGTCACCCGCTTGACGAGCGAGTCGTCGGTGAGGATCTGGGAACGATACCGGGGGAGATCTCTGTCATCCCGTACGCGAACGTCGCGTCGAGGAGATGTATCTGCGACACGACGCGCTTCATCGTCTCGACCGGCATAGTTCGAAGCCCAGCGCGCCATGAAGCACTGCCGGAAATCGCGCTCGAAGCCACGGCGACATTGTGTCGCAAATGGATGGTTTTTGGTGGCGGTTATGATTCGTATTCACAAATTGTTTTAGGGTGATTCGGAATGTGTCGCAAAGATATGCATGCCTCGGCCATATTTATATCATTTGACGCCGTCGCCGTATCAGGCATCACAGTTGAAGCGTCAAAAATGGCCAAAATTCTTGCGCAGAATCAAATTAAGTCTTATCTCGACTTAGGCTACGATATAAAGATAGATAAAGGAAAATTCGGCAAACCGTATGACCACGAAAACGAGGTCTATAGGGGTATATTCGATCTGGTTCGCATTGACGATATCGATTCTATTCCCCACTACAGCGTTGATTTCCTAACGCACTCGCATAATGTTCTGATGGGTCGAGTTCCATCAGCTTCTTCCAGAGAGCAGGAAGAACTCCTGCTTGCAATTAGCGAATCTTCTCTGCGACTGGCACATCGAATCGTTCAGCTATGGGAAAAGCTAAGTATCAGTTATGTGGTTGTTGAAAATGGAACGCTTCCGGAAAATATTATCTATACCAAGGCGCTATACACAGCGATTGAAGATTACGGGAAACGTTATTGCTTAGGGAATTACGTCATCTGGCGCGATCACGATCTAATGTGGAACAGTGAAAAAAATGCGATGAAATACGGCGCGGCACCTTATCCTCATGCCGTTAAGCCTGTTAAATCCAAGTATATAACGTACGTCACACTCAATAACCACCTGAAAAATGAACTGGAAGCGTGGTGTGATCACGAAGTAAACGTCAAGGTTAAAAAAAATACCTATAGTTTCACCGAACAAGGTAAACATACCAGTATCAGGGAGAATTTCCTTATCCGCGACAGCGACATTTTGATCGCCCGCACCACTCGCATTATTCCGCAAAAGCGTTTGGACCGGGACGTTTGTCTGGTCCATCGATTAAACCAACTTTTTAGTCAGAACGATATCGACCGGAAAGTTTATTTGGTTGTGGCAGGCGATCCCGATGAAAACCGTTCTTACCATCGGGAACTGAATGCATTAGCCAAAAAATTAAACGTTGAGTCATTTATCAAATTTGTTGGTCCGCTTCGGCACAAATATATGTCTTCACTGGGAGAAGCGACGACTATTGAGGATTTATATTACTCCTGCGATCTGGTCTCTTTCCTTACTTCGTGGGATTACGACAGCTATGGAAATCCTGTTGGAGAAGCGATTAGTAACCAGCGCTGCTACATCACTACCAGCTACGAATACTATTGGGAAGTGTACGGTCAGTATGGATTTGAGGCGCCGGTTATGCCGATATCAGAGGAGCAGGACGGTTTGCCTGATGAAGCATTTATTAGGGAGGTGTACCGGTTCCTCAATAATAGGCGGTTGATGTATGACGTTGCTGGGCGGAATTTTTCCATTGGTAAGCAGTTACTCTCCAATAATGTAATTGACATTCTCGACGTGGACTGTTCTGAAGGAAAGATGCGTGATACTGTATTTGTATCAGTTGCGCTGCCAGTTTATAACGAAGGCAATCGCATCTGTGAGGTATTGCTCTCCCTGTTTAACCAGAAAACATATAACAGCATGATTACTCACAACAGCTATGAACTGATTCTTGTCGATAATAATTCTACGGACGATTCCGTTGAAAAAATTAACACTTTCAAAGCCCAAAATCCATCCATGGAGATTCATGTCCTCCATGAGCCCATTCAGGGTGCCTCGTCCGCCAGAAAACGCGGTATGGATTACGCTTCTGTGCGCGCAAAAGCCCGCGACAACCGGCTAGGAGTTCAGAAAAAACACTATATTGTGTCGGCCGATGCGGACTGCACCGTAGATCCTTACTGGCTGCACGCGCTGATTAACAAAATGGTGGAGGCAAATGGGGATCTTGGCACGTGCAATTACTACTACAACGAAGAATCCTTCCGCAATCGCCCCAACCTTTTTCGGGAAATCCAAAAAACCTTGCGCTGCCGTGACGTGTCGTTTTCACTGTTCGGCGGCTTTCCGGACGGCAAAGGGTTTGCCGTTGAGCGCAGCCTGTACGACAAAGTGGGAGGTATCGAAATTTTCTACCAGCTGAACAATGGCCGCTTTGTACAACACCTCTCCGATGACTGGGACTTCGGGATCCGAGTAATCGCCGGGGGCGGAAAGCCGGTTTACGCCCGGGATTCCCGAGTGGAAATTAACAGCCGTCGCGTGGATACCATTCTGGAGGAAGTGATCGGCGGCATCGCCTATGGGCAGGATGGCATCATCATCATGAAAGACGTACGCCCGGACGAGCAAAAGCAAAAGTCAACACTCTCCGACACCACTCCCGCGCAGTCGCAGCAGGCCTGGTGTTGCTCCATTAAAGACTACGTTCCCAAAAACATTGTATTGCCGGCACTGCTCAATCCGCAGATTTTGCTGGAGGACATCGCCGTGCGCGAATTTTTTACCGGGCCAGTGGCTGACCGTCTGTATCACCGCATCCATGAAATTAAGCACGATTCAAGAATTATCGACTTCAAACCGATCCATGCTTACAAAACCCCGGCCTATCGGCTCTATTTCGAGTTCTGTGATGAAATTTTCAGTGCCATGCGCCGCGCCGTTGGTGACGATATCGGTTTTCCGCCGCCGTTGCCAGAGTGTTTCGATGTGGTCAAACCGGAAGATTTCGAGCGTTTTGTCTACTATTTCTGTGAAGATCGTGAGTCCGGCGAAGCGCACAACTACTTCGCTAACGGTGGGGTCTTCTGATGAACAGCGAAACTCTGAACTCACTAAACGATATCGATACAAATTATCCGGTGCCGCGAGTATATAGTTTTCTCTCCCGCCCGGAGAACATCGCATTCCTGGAGTATGTCTTTAAAGATCCGTTCGGTTGCCACGTTTTCCCTGGCGATATCTGTGATTATCCACTCGCGGCTTTCCTTGATGACATGGAGCGTGATATCAAACAGGCAAAGCAGATTCATCTTTGGTCATATATCCCCACCTGCCGTTACCGCTGCCATTTCTGCCAGTACCCGACGCTTATTCTGAATCCACAGGCCACTTCATCACAGCCAGTGTTCCGGGATGTGGTGGATTACAACATTAAAGAGGCCACTATGTGGCTTCGGAACGTCCCATGTCTCGCACATGCCGAAGTCGGCGAATTCAACATTTTCGGCGGTACGCCATCGCTGCTTCCTGAGTCTGACTTGCGGCGTCTGATGGATTTTTATCAGGGCCATTTTAACCTTTCTGTTGCTACCATGCGCTTTGAAGGCGAGCCGGGTACCCTGACCAAACAATACCTTCGACTGTTAAAAGAGTTGGGCTTTACCAAAATCAGCTTCGGTGCCCAAGCCTTCGACGACCGCATTATCTCAGCCTGTGGACGTATGCACTCTGCCGAACAGTGCTTGGATGCAATTTTTAACGCGCGTGAAATCGGCTTCGATTGGGTCAGCGTCGACCTTATCTACGGCATGCTTGGCCAGAGCGTGGATGATGTGAAATATGACATCGAGAAAACCCTCGAACTGGAACTTTCTCACGTGGTCTGCACCAAGCTACACATGGAAAAGTTTCTGAAAAAGCGTACCGGTGTTTCCGGAGAACGAGAAAGTCTGTGGCAGAAAAACGGGCTTATTAACATTCATAACATGAATTTCCCGGGGCTGGGTAAGCAGTATCAGATGCGCGATCTAATCGAGCAGTACCTCTCGTCCGGATATCTCGAACATCCGACTACGTACTTTCACCAGAACCATCAGCATCCGGAGAAATGGAAAGGGCTAGTGACCGACCTCGATAAGCAGTACCCGGAAGTGGCGATCGGACTCGGCGGCAGCTCGAAATGTACCCGGGCCGAGGCCATCAACGTCACCGGCTACAGAAAATACAAGGAAGCTCTGGATGAAAACCGTCTGCCCATTGAGGAAAGCCGAGGGGTCTCCCCACTTCAGCGCGAAGTGAACGCTTTCAAAATGGCTCTCTCCACACTGGTTCCGGTGAATGACAACGTGTTCAGGCGGCGTTTTGATGGCAGAAGCTTCTTCAACAACCCGATTATCCGCCCCACGCTCAGAACGCTGGTTGACAAAGCGTTGGTCATAATCGATAGGGATGTGGTAACACTTACCCCCAACGGAGTTACGCTGGTCGAAGCCGTGATTAACACCCAATTCGTGACGCCTGACGTCTAAGGAGTCGGGCCTGAATAATTCGAAGCACGTTGTACAGCAAGGGCTTGAAGTGGAAAGTGGTTGATGCATTTGCAGGGACCTGGCAGATTATGGGTAGTTTCCTGCAAATTCCGGTGAGCGAAGGCGATCTTTTCCTAGCAGATCAACCTTAAGCGCCCGCTGGTACGTCTGGCCGATCTGATCAACTGGGATCGGCTGGGTACCTCAATGAGCGCGAGCTTCGTCTCCCGCAAGGGTCGTCCGGCAACGTCACCGAGGTTGATTGCTGGGCTGCTGTATCTCCAGCATGCGTTCGATCTGTCGGACGAGGAAGTGGTCTGGCAATGGGTGGAGAACCCGTATTGGCATGTCTTTACCGGCGAGACGTATTGCAGACCGAGCCGCCGGTCGATCCGTCGAGTCTGACGGGCTGGCGCAAGCGCCTGGAAGAAGCCGGCGTTGAAGAACTGCTGGCCGAGACGATCGAAGCGGCGAAGCGCGCAAACGTGATCAAGGCCTCAAGCGCGAAACGCGTGATCGTCGACACGACGGTCATGCAAAAGCCGATCGCCCATCCAACCGATTCGCGCCTGCTCGAACGGTGTCGAGAATATCTGGTGAAGGCTGCGGCACGGCACGGACTGAAGCTGCGTCAGAACTACAACCGCGAGGCACCGCACCTGGCGCGTCAGATTGGTCGCTACGCCCATGCGAAGCAGTACAAGCGCATGAAGAAGGCCCTGCGTACATTGCGCTCGCGCGTTGGCCGGGTGATGCGTGACGTGGAGCGTCAGCTCGAATCGGTTGCTGACACCGGGCGCAATGCGCTGCAGGAGTTGATCGGCCGCACCAGGTGGATCCCGTCGCAGAAGCAGAAGGACAGGAACAAGCTTTACGCCTTGCATGCACCGGAAGTCGAATGTCTGGCCAAAGGCAAGGCTCGTACGCTGTACGAATTTGGCGTCAAGGTGTCAATTACGACAACCCACAAGGAAGGGCTCGTGATCGGCGCGCGTTCGATGCCGGGCAATCCGTACGACGGCCAAGCAGGATTCCGTGCAAATCAACACCGACCGCTATGAACCTCGCGCGGGCGACACCGTACTGGACTTTGCACGTCACTACGGCAAGTCATTTCTCGCTGCCACGCGTATATCGCCCGATGGACGAGCCGAAAGTAGAAGTTGCGGTCCAGGTGGGGTTCCGCGCGGTTCCGGCAAACCTGCTGCTGAGACAGAAATGCTCCGGGGGCACGCCTACTCCGTCAGTTGCCATGACGCCGAGCCCGCGTAATCCTGCTCGGCGCGTAAGTCGTATGCCCGTTTCAGCGGGCAATGTCGTCGCCGGAATCTCTACGGCCGCCGCACCGCATCCAACCGTTGCCGCTTTTTTCGTCTGGCGATGCTGCCATGGATATGACGCGCACGCCAGATGTCCTCGGTTTTTCTTAGTGATTCCAGGTCATTCGATACGGCTACGCGCATAAGACCGACCGACACAACGTAACTCCGGGAGTGGAAGCGCCGACGATGTATTCAGTAGAACATAGTCATGCGTTGATTGCGATCAAAGGCACAAAAAGCCTTTTCGCTATACTGCACATTAGGCGACTCGGGAGTGCTGTTTGTTTTGATTTTTACACGCTCCTTCCGAATAATTTGCATGCCATGGAGGACATTTCAAAAGACCTCTTCGGAACATTGAAGATCTCCACCGGCAAACCAGGTGGCATCCTATCGTCAGCAATCCCTTGTAAATGTCGACGCGTCTTTCAAACCATATGCGCAGACGACGAAAGTCGGGGAGCCATGCATCACTACGCCCAGCTACCCAGCTCACCCTAAAGAGGCTGCGGTCGAAGCTAACGGGTTTGGCTCTGGATTAACAATCCCGGCAGTTCTTCTTGAAACTCTCTCGGACAGAGAAGCAGATGTTGAATGCACAGAAGTTTTACATCGATGGCATCTGGGTCGCGCCGTCGGGCGACGCGCGCCTCGCCGTTGTCGATCCCTGCACGGAAGAGGCGTTCGCGCAGATCGCACTCGGCAATGCCGACGACGTGGAGCGCGCGGTGACAGCCGCAAAGCGCGCGTTCGCGTCGTTTTCGCTGACGCCGCTGACCGAGCGCGTCGCACTGATTCGCCGCATACTCGATGCTTATACGGCGCGTTACGACGAGATGGCCGATCTCATTTCGCGCGAGATCGGCGCGCCGAAAATGCTTTCGCATACATGGCAGGCCGCGCTCGGCAGACGTCACCTCGAAGAACTCCTGCGTACCTGCGAGCGCTTCGCATGGCAGCGCAAGAAGGGCACGACGCTTGTCAATTACGAGCCGGTCGGCGTGGCCGCGCTCATCACGCCATGGAACTGGCCGATCAATCAGATTGTCTGCAAGGTCGCCCCAGCGATTGCCGCCGGCTGCACGATGGTGCTCAAGCCGAGCGAGATCTCGCCGCTGAACGCCGTGCTGTTCGCCGAGATTCTCGATGCCGCGGGCGTGCCGCCGGGCGTGTTCAATCTCGTGAACGGCGACGGCCCGACTGTGGGCGCGGCGCTCTGCAGTCATCCGGACGTCGACATGGTGTCGTTCACCGGGTCGACGCGGGCGGGCGTGGAAATCGCGAAGCTCGCGGCGCCGACCGTCAAGCGCGTGCATCAGGAACTCGGCGGTAAGTCCGCAAACATTCTTCTCGACGATGTGGACCTGGAAGCCGCCGTCACCTCGGGCGTCTATGAGTGCTTTGGCAACAGCGGCCAGTCGTGTAACGCGCCGACACGCATGCTGGTGCCCGCAGCGCTGCACGACGAGGCGGTGCGCATTGCACAGCATGCGGCGGCCTCTCACTGTGTGGGTCCCGCGAACGACGACCGCACCACGATGGGCCCTGTGGTGAGCGACGTGCAATATACGCGCGTGCAACGGCTGATCAAGAAAGGCATCGAGGAAGGCGCACTGCTCGCAGCCGGCGGGCCGGGACGTCCCGATGGCCTGACGCGCGGCTACTACGCGCGGCCCACGGTATTCGCAAACGTCGACCCTTCGATGACGATTGCACGAGAAGAGATTTTCGGTCCAGTGCTCGCCATCATGCCGTATCGCGACGAGGAAGACGCGATCGCGATTGCCAACGATACACCGTTTGGACTTGCTGCATACGTTCAATCCGCGGATCCGGCGCGCGCCCGGCGTGTGGCGTTCCGGCTGCGCGCGGGCAGCGTGTATCTGAACTATCCGGCGTGGGACGCGGGCTCGCCGTTCGGCGGTTATAAGCGATCGGGCAACGGCCGTGAATATGGCGAGTGGGGTCTGGAGGCATTTCTCGAAGTGAAGGCTATCGTCGGCTACGACGATCAGGCGGGACCCGGCACGCGCGGTGACGTGCGCGCAAACTGTAGCGAGGCATGAAGACTCATTGGCCTCAGGGTATCCAAGGCGCTGATTGAGCGCGCCCAAACGCTGATATCGCCTCAAGAATATCTCGAGGAGGTCTGCCATGAATGTTCCGGCTTCAGAGCATATCCAGTGGCTCGTGAGTCTTTCAATGCTCCGTCAGGTTCGCGCACGGGCACGCAGTTATGCGGGGCAAGCCAAGCTTTGGCTCCACCCCTATGCCGAGGCCCGCCCGCGTGGGGTGTGCGCAAATTCGTCTGTCTGGTTCACCGCGTACCCGAGCGCGGTTATAGCCGCGCCGGGACAGTCGGTACTCCAGGCATTGGGAAGCGAGACACTGTGGCGTTCGTTGTCCTCGATAGGTATTAATGCTATTCACCCGGGTCCAACCAAAGTCGCCGGTGGTCTTAATGGCGAGCGCTTTACCCATTCGGTAGACGGCAACTTTGATCGCATCGGCCTGGAGATCGATTCCAGATTCGGTACCGAAGAAGACTTCAGAGCAATGAGTCGCATGGCGGCATCGCACAACGCTGTTGTCATTGACGATGTCATTCCTTTGCATACTGGCAAAGGCCCCGACTTCCGGCTCGCTGAGATGAATTACGGGGACTATCCGGGCCTTTACCATATGATCGAGATCATGCCTGGCGACTGGAACCTTTTGCCAGACGTACCGGGAGGAAAAGATTGCATCAATCTGCCGGCTGACGTGGTCGACACCCTGAAAAGCAAGTGCTACATCGTTGGCCAACTTCAGCGGGTAATGTTTTTTGCGCCAGGCGTCAAGGAAACAGACTGGAGTGCAACCGCGCCTGTACTTGGCGTAGACGGCGTAACGCGCCGGTGGGTATACCTTCACTACTTTAAGGAAGGTCAACCGTCACTAAACTGGCTCGACCCAACATTCGCCGCCCAACAAATCAGTATCGGTGATGCTCTGCACTCCCTGGACGTCCTCGGCGCTCGCGGACTTCGCCTAGATGCCAACGGCTTCCTGGGCATCGAGCGAAGACCACACGGCAATGCATGGTCGCAGAGCCATCCACTCGCGGTCGCGGGCAACCAGCTTCTCGCCGGGGCGATTCGTAAGGCCGGTGGGTTCAGCTTTCAGGAACTCAATCTCACCCTCGACGACATGGCGGCAATGTCCAAAAATGGCCCTGACCTGTCTTACGACTTCGTCACACGTCCTGCGTATCAGCATGCACTTCTGACGGGAGACACTGAGTTCTTGCGACTGATGCTACGCAAAGTCCATCAGTACGGCATCGACCCGGCGTCTCTCATTCACGCACTTCAGAACCATGACGAACTGACGCTGGAGCTCGTACATTTCTGGACGCTACACGCTAACGCAACTTTTATTTTCCAAGGGCAGACATGGAACGGCAACACCCTTCGAGAGCATATCCGGGAGAAGATGTACGAGCGCTTGAGCGGCGAGCATGCACCCTACAACCTTCCTTTCGTGACAAACGGCGTGTCTTGCACGACAGCCAGCGTCATCACTGCGGCACTCAATATTCGGGACCTGGACGCCATAACGCCCGGGGACAGAGACAATATCCGACAAATTCATCTTCTTCTTGCGATGTTCAATGCTTTGCAGCCCGGCGTTTTTGCAATATCGGGGTGGGACCTTGTCGGCGCACTGCCCTTACCCATTGAGGCCGTCGAGGAGCGAACGACTGACGGAGACACGCGCTGGGTACAACGCGGTGCTTATGATCTGACGGGAGAAAACCCACACGCATACACATCTGAAGAAGGCATACCGCGCGCAGTGGCCTTGTACGGTACGTTGCCGGAGCAGCTCGCCGACCCTGCCTCTTTCGCCTCGCAACTCAAGCGTCTCCTCGCTGTGCGTGACTCGTACGGCATTGCCTCGAGTAGGCAAATCGAGATTCCTGACGTTGTCGCGCCAGGCCTCCTAGTAATGGTTCACGAACTTCCTGGAGGGAAAGAGACTCAGATTACAGCTCTGAACTTTGGCGCAAGCACCGTCGATGAGACTATTACGCTACCCTGCACCGCGCCAGGACCTGTCATCGACATGCTCGCCGATTCAGTTATCGGTCACCTCGACGAACTGGGTAAGCTGCGAATACTGCTTGAGGGTCACCGAGGTGTATCACTGAGAATTGCGAGTTCTCTTTCCATTTGACGTGCATTAAGGGCGCACACCCGGCGTGCAGGGCGCGGCGCACGGGTACATCCGTCCGGAGAAAATGCGTCCGACGAACGGCGACGCACGTATGCACGGACGCATCGCGACCCGCGTGTTCATCGGAATCAATGGCTGCTCGAAGTCGACACCGAGCTCGGCAAGCTGCATATCGCGCAGCCGAACTACGGCGCGCCACCGCCCGAGGAAGGCCGCGAACTCGGTCTCTCGTTCACCGACGACGATCTGCGCGTGCTGACAAGGGAAAGCGCCCATGGCAACGCTTGATGACTCGCGCGCGGGCGCCGCGCCGTGGCTGCTGTCGTTTCGCGTCTTCAGCGACGTGGCCGGCCCGCGTACAGGCCGCCTACACGCTCAAGAACTACGCCGAAGTACTGAGCGATCCGTACTACGGCGAGATCTTCCTGCGCACGGCGGGCCTCGCGCTGACCTTGACGCTGCTGAGCGTGCTGCTCGGCGTCCCCGAGACGATCATGCTCGCGCGCATGAAGCTGCCGTGGCAGCCGCTGTGCCTGCCGATCGTGCTCGGCCCGCTCCTGATTTCGGTCGTGGTACGTACGCTCGAGTGCCCGCGCCGGCAAGCATATTGGGCTAAGGCGCAAGCGAGCCACGATTTCCACGCGCCGGTTGCGCCGCTGATGAGCAAGCTTTAGGCAGTTTCGACCCAATCGCCAAGTGCGAGGCTCGTGAGCGAGCGCGGGTCCACGTCTCGGCCGGCACGAGTGTCGAGGTCTTCAATTGCGGCCTGCGGACATGGTGATGTCCGTGTGGGCGACGCTGCAAAAGCTCGATCCCCAGGTCGAATGGGCGGGACTGTCGCTCGGCGGCTCGCCTCTGCGCGTGTTGCGACCGCGTGGTGTTGCCGCAGATCATGCCCGGCATGCTGTCCGGCTCGATCATCGTGTTCGCGCTGTCCGCGTCCGCTTTCGCGACGCCCGCGCTGATCGGCGGCCGCCGTCTGAAGGTCGTCGCGACGGCCGCCTACGACGAGTTTCTCGGCACGCTGAACTGGCCGCTCGGCGCGAGCATCGCAGTGCTGCCGCTGATCGCGAACGTCTCGCCGAACGCCGCTTCAAGCACATTTTCGAGTGACGCGATGAGGATGACGCCATGAAACAGAACGGATTCTGGGGCCTGCTGTTCAACGCGCTGTTCCTCACTTTCATCCTCGCGCCGCTCGTCGTCGTGCTGCTGGTAGCGTTCACCGACAAGGGCTTCATCTCGATGCCGTTCGACGGCGCGTCGCTGCGCTGGTTTCGTGCGATCCTCGACAACGGCGACATCGTCCCGGCGTTCTGGCTGTCGGTCCGGCTCGCGTTCGCGATCGCGGTACCGCTCGCGGGCCGCGCCGCACTGGTGAGCTTCTTCCTCTCGCCGATGACGATTCCTGCCGTCGTGCTCGGCATCGCATTCCTGCGCTTCTCGCTGCTGAATCTGAGCGGCTCGTTCTGGGCACCCGTCGCAACGCACGTGATCATCGCGTTTCTGTCTGAGGCCAACGCGAAGTCAGTGCCGGTCTGGCTGCTTCCGGACAACTTCAAGAACCACGGCAACCTCGTGGTCAGTCTCGGGAATGTTACGCGTTGGCTTGGCCACCAGGCGGAGGCGCTCGGTGCCGAGATTTTGCCGGTTTCGCGGCTGCGGAAGTGCTGTACAGCGACGTCGCCTCCTTGAAGGGCGTTGCGACGGGCAATCCCGGCATCGGCAAGGACGGCGAACCTACCGAAAACTTCCAGTCCGGCATGGAACTGCTTGCGAAATACACGCTGTTTTGCGAAGGCGGCCGCGCGGGCATATGGGCCGCCAGCTTTCGGAGAAATTCTGCTTGCACGGCGGCGTCGATCCACTGGTATACGGCATGGGCATCAAGGAACGGCGGGAAAACGACCCGAAACCCAAGGCCGGCCTCGTGATCCAGACGGCTGGCTGCTAGATATGCAAACGTATGGCGGCTCAATCCTCTATCACATTGATATCAATCGGTGATGGTTGCCTTCGTCGTTGGCCTCGGCTATTCGAATCCATACCTCTCGCCGTTCGAGAAATTCCAGCGTTACAAGAAACACCCGGAGATTCGAAAATTCCTGGAATGCGAGGCGCCTGTCTTATTCGGCACGAGCGCTCACAGCTGGCGGTTTGAAGTCACTGCCGAAGCTGGCATTTCCCGGCGGCGCTCGCTGGCGACGAAGCGGGCTTTCTCAACGCCTCGCGCATCAAAGGTTCTCACGGAGCAATCAAGTCCGGCATGTTGGCAGCGCAGGCGACCTTCGATGCGCTTCAGGAGGGACGCCAGGGCGACGAGCTGCACTCGTATCCTGAAGCATTCAAAAGATCGTGGCTCTACGGGAGCTGTACCACGCGCGAAATTTCGTGAAATGGATGAGCAAACGACTGTATGTAGGCATGGTCGGTATTGAGCAAAAGTTGTTCAAGGGCAATGTGCCATGGACGCTTCATCATGCTCAGTCGGATCACAAGATGCTCAGACCTGCGTCGGAATGCAGGAAGATCGATTACCCAAAGCCAGACGGCTAGCTGACGTTTGACCGGTTGTCTTCAGTATTTTTATCGAACACGAATCACGACGATAATCAGCCGGCGCATCTCACGCTCAAGGATCCGGCAGTTCCGATCAATGTCAACCTGCGGCAATATGCGAGTCCGGAAAGTTGCTATTGCCGGCTGGCGTCTATGAGTTCGTCGAGATCGGAGATGGTCACGAGCGGCTGGTTATCAATGCGCAGAACTGCGTGCATTGCAAGACATGCGACATCAAAGATCCGACTCAGAACATTGTCTGGGTGCCTCCCGAAGGAGCGGCGGAGCCAACTACACGGATATGTAGCAGCGTGTGTGTGTCCTATAACCGGTGACCTCCGTTGCATTCCTGTCCATGCGGTGGATGGTTGGCTCGACTATGCTCCCCGCCGCTAAAATAATAAGCACACGAGACAATCAGCATGGACAGGCCGATCACCTCGGAAACCACCGCCGCGCGCGGCGGTGACAGGAAAAGCCGCAACAAACAGCGCGCAGCCACGCAACTTGACAATGCGATCGCGATTGCAGCCATCGCCACGAAAGCACCTCTTGCAATCTCTTGCATCTAGATTTTTTCACCCGCCCGAGTACATGGTAAGACTCCATAGTGCCACCCATCGGAGTGTTTCTGTCACATCTCTCGCGCCTGAGCTTCATCTTATGGGCGATTAGCAGATTTGCTTATGCAAACGTAGGCCTCCGCGGTGAAGCGCAGACTGGGCACATCAATCTCATAAGGGGCGTGCGTCCGTGAACAAGTACGATGTGGTTGTGATAGGCGCGGGTGTGATCGGGACGTCTGTTGCCTTTCACCTGTCAAAGCTCGGTGCAAAGCGTGTGCTGGTGCTTGATCGGGCGACGGTAGGCGCCGGCACAACGGCTCAGTCGTCCGGGATCCTGCGTACGCACTATTCGGTAAAGGAAAACGTCGAACTGGCGCGCAAGTCCTGGTCGGTGTTCAATGACTTCGCCAACTATCTCGGAGATGACGAAGCGTCGTGCGGCCTCGTCAGATGCGGCTACATGATCGTCGCAGCCGACGATGACAAGCTCGAACCACTGCGCGCATCGCTCGATCAACAGAAGCAGCAGGGCATTCCTCTCGAACTGCTCGACGCGCGCCAAGCACAAAATCTGATGCCGATCGCGACCTTCGACGACGCTGCGCTCATCGGCTACGAGCCAGAAGCCGGTTTCGCCGACGCCTATCTCACGGCGACCGGTTTTGCGCGCGCCGCACGTCGCGGCGGCGTAACGATCCGCGAAAACGTCGCCGTCAACAAGTTGCTCATCGAGAATGGAAAGGTGGTCGGCGTATCGACCAGCGCCGGAGATTTCGCGGCCGGCATCGTCATCAGCACGCAAAACATCTGGACGCCGGAACTGGCTGGCTGGACCGGCAAGACGTTGCCAATCGCTCCCGAGCGTCACGCGGTACTTGCGCTCGAATGTGCGGAAGCGCCCTACACATTCACGATGCCCGTGTTTAAGGATCTCGCGTCGGAAGGCATGCTCTATTACCGCAGCTACGGCGGCAACCAGATGCTGGTCAGCGAAGGCGTGATCGGAGAAAAACTGAACACTGCCGACACCGAACAGGGTGACATTCCGATGGACTACATCGTCGACGTCGGCGCGCAGGTCGCGGAGCGGTTCCCCACCTACGAGACCGCGGGCATTGCGTCGTCGTGGACGGGCGTGTACGACGTGACGCCGGACTGGAATCCGGTGCTCGGCCCGTTGCCGGGCATCGAAGGTCTGGTGGTCGGCTACGGCTTCTCGGGCCACGGCTTCAAGCTCTCGCCGACGGTCGGCAAGATCCTCGCGCAATGCGCGCTCGGTTTGCAGACGGATGTATCGCTCAAACCGTATTCGATCGAACGCTTCGCAACCGGCAAGCTCCTGACCGGCAAGTATGGGCTCGGCGCCGTCTCCTGACGCGAAGGCAGCCGTCGGCCTTGCGATCCGGCCGCTCACGTCGTTCGCATTGCAACCTTGGCGCAACGGCGGCGGCACCATGCGGATGCTCGCGGAAGACGTCGACGGCGGCTGGCGCATCAGCCTCGCGGACGTCGAACGCGACGGTCCATACTCGCGGTTCGCCGGCATGACGCGCGTGTCGCTCGTGATCCAAGGTGCAGGCGTCACGCTAGACGAAGGCACGACGCGCGTCGAACTGCAACCCGGTCGCCCATCCGAATACGACGGTGGCACCACCTGGCAGGCCACGTTGCGCGACGGCCCTGTCATCAAGCTCAACGCGATGGCCGCGCGCGGGCGCTACCGCGCGCACATCACGCCGCTGTACGAAGCGGCGTATGTACAGGCCGGCTGCTTCGTGCTTATTGTAACGCTGTGCGGCAGTTGCATCGTTAGTGCGACAGACAGCGGAGACGCCATTGTGCTCGACGCTGCGCACGTCGCGACGCGACTCGCCGACGGCCCTGCGCTCGATATTGCGCCATCGCGCGACGAAGACACCGGCAAAGTCTCAAACGAAGCACCAACACATGCCCCCGCGCCATACGGTGCGCTTGTCATCATCGAACCCGTGTCACGCGGCTAGCACGCCGCGCACGCCGACTCTCTCCCCAGCAAAGGAAAGCATGCATGAAGGTCATGGCAGCAGTGAAACGTGTTGTCGATTACAACGTGAAGGTTCGCGTGAAGGCGGACCAGACGGGCGTCGATATCGGCAACGTGAAGATGTCGATGAATCCGTTCGACGAAATCGCCATCGAAGCGGCGACGCTCCTGAAGGAAGCCGGCCACGCTAGCGACGTCATCGCAGTAACGTGCGGCCCGGCGCAGAGCGCGGAAACGCTGCGCACGGCGCTCGCCATCGGCGCGGACCGCGCGCTGCACATTCAGACAGACGTTGAGCTGCAACCGCTTGCGGTCGCGAAGCTGCTGAAGGCGGCAGTCGAACGCGAGCAGCCGCAACTGGTCATTCTTGGCAAGCAGGCCATCGACGACGACGCCGGACAGACAGGCCAATTGCTCGCCGCGCTGCTCGACTGGCCGCAGGCCACGTTTGCGAGCGCCATTGAGATTCAGGGCAAAACGGCAACCGTCACGCGTGAAGTGGACGGCGGCTTCGAAGTGATTGAGCTCGACCTGCCGGCTATCGTGACAACCGATCTGCGCCTGAATGAACCGCGTTACGTGACGCTGCCCAGCATCATGAAGGCGAAGAAAAGGCCGCTACATATCCTCACACCGGCCGAACTCGGGGTCGATCCGGCGCCGCGCCTGAAGACGCTGAAAGTCGTCGAGCCGGCAGCGCGCAAGGCCGGCGTGCGCGTCCCTGACGTCGCCACGCTGATTGACAAACTCAGAAACGAAGCGAAGGTAATCTGAATGACCACTCTCGTCATTGCCGACCATGAAGCCTCTGTGCTCAAGGCCCCCACGCTGCACACGGTGAACGCCGCGCGCCAGTTGAATGACTGTGTGCACGTGCTCGTCGTCGGGCACGATGTAGGCGCCGTCGCGAAAGCGGCCGCCGCGATACAAGGCGTCGATAAGGTGATCCTGATTGACGCGCCCCACCTCGCAGACGGTCTCGCCGAGAACGTCACCACGCAGGTGCTGATGCTCGTGCCGTCGTACACGCACGTGCTGTTCTGTGCGACCGCCTCCGGCAAGAACGTCGCACCGCGTGTCGCCGCGAAGTTCGACGCCTCGCAAATTTCCGATGTCACCGCAATTCATTCGGCCGATACCTTCGATCGCCCGATCTACGCGGGCAACGCAATCGCCACGGTGCAATGCGACGACCCGATCAAGGTTGCCACGATTCGCACGACCGCCTTCGATGCGGCGCCCTCGGATGGTGGTGGCGCGCCGATCGAAGCGCACGACGCCGGCGAAGGCACGCGCCGCGCACGCTTCGTTCGTCGCGAGGTCGCGAAGAGCGAGCGGCCGGAACTGACGTCGGCACCCATCGTCGTGTCAGGCGGGCGCGGCATGGGCAGCGCGGACAACTTCGCGCTACTCGATCCGCTGGCACAGAAGCTCGACGCGGCAGTAGGTGCATCGCGCGCCGCGGTGGATTCAGGCTTCGCGCCAAACGACTGGCAGGTCGGGCAGACCGGCAAGATTGTCGCACCGCAACTTTACATCGCGGTCGGCATTTCCGGCGCGATCCAGCATCTCGCCGGGATGAAGGACTCAAAGGTGATCGTCGCCATCAATAAAGATGCGGAAGCGCCGATTTTTAGCGTTGCCGACTACGGCCTTGTGGATGACCTTTTTACCGTCTTGCCAGAACTAACGAGCCGGATTTGACGGAGAGTGTTTGCAGAACAACCCTCCCGGCGCAAGCTCAGGAGGCGCCCCGGTTCCCCGAAAAACACATTATCTATGGTTCCCGAAGCGTGGCCTTTCAGGACCGCTGTTCCCGCGTCGCGCCAGCTCGGCGCACCGCATTCACATGAACCGTAAAGTGCAATGCGATCGTCGTCGCGTGCGGCAACGACCAGCCGCACGCCCTCCATAACGCGCTTCAGGGCATCTGGTACGCCTGTTCCGACGCAGTACGACGTATGACCGGATAACCCAACGCGACAGACACGCTCAGTGACGGAAATGCCCCCTCGCGACCAGATGGCGTGCGCCCCCGACCGAGACCACGCTGCCTAACTTGAGCCACTGCATGCAACTGAGCCGTTAGTGGCGCTACAAGTGCTCGACTGAAGTCACCACGCGAAGCAGCAGAAAAAAGAGTTACCCATGTTTGAGGATACTCACGCGCAACGATCTCCGCATGAAATCCCACCGCCACAATCACAACACGCATCGCCCCCCGCAATCAGCGCAAGTCGCGAGTCTTCGCACCGCGAACTCGCGCTACCTCGATGGACAATCGTTTAGCGACGTCTCCGCGATCAATCTCTATTAGCCTGAAGCCAAGGGTGTTGAGCACGTTTGCGAGAATCGAAGCCAAACCCTCCGGGCCGTCCTCGGTTGACTACTGCTGGTCGCAGACTGGAGTCGAACGTACAGCCTGTTCGCCATTGCGTGCCGATCTCAACCTCGATAAAGTGCACTCCCTTTCCCGGATTGCAGTGTGCCTGCGCGGCGACGCCACCGGCGTTGCCAGGATTCAGTATCCACGAGTACCCGCCTCGCCCGTCGGTGCGTCGACCAGGCGGATGTCGGCGGATCGGCCTAAGTGCGTCGAAAATGTGAAATCTGCGAGGTGAGCTCGCTTGTCAGGATAATGACCATTGTCTCGGATGAGTGACAAATACGAGCATGCGGCTGTACATGGACTGCAGACGGCAAAACTCCTCAGTGACGGCGTCGTGAAAAGGTCGCCCCCTCGCGTGCACCGTCCGTTCGTATCCGACGTCGCCATCCTAGCGCGCTTCGCCATCGACTGGGTGAGACTGGCAGACCCTCAGCCGATTGAAATGCGGCGTTAGATCGGAATGGTCCTCGTCAACATTCAGATCGATTACGCATGGCTAATACGCTCCGCCAATCAAGGACGCGTTGAGGGTTCTGCCACTCCCCGGACGGTTTCGCCAGCCGCTCTGCAATTTGCATAGCCTCCCCACGTCGCGGCTGGATGAGATCTTGCGGGATCTGCCTGCCGGCAGGGAGTCAAGACGAGCAGCGGTGAATTACCGCATTCGATTCGACGATTACCCGACCGAGACGGGACACGGGGCACCCCTACGACGATCGCCGCACAAGCGCCGCTCTTTTGCGAAGTGCGCCGACCAGCCACATCATGACCAATGAGAGCAATATCCAGAGCGTCGCCGCGGCCAGAATCGCGGGACTGATTTGCTCGCGAAGGCCGGACCACATCTGCCTGGGCAATGTGAAGTACTGCGGACTTGGCAAGAGAAACAGCGCGAAAACAACCTCGTCGAAAGACGTGATGAAGGCCAGGACGGCGCCCGCCGTTACGCCCGGCATGATGAGTGGTAGCGTGACCTTGTGAAAAACCATCCACGGTGGCGCCCCCATGATCGCGCCCGCTCTTTCGAATGATCGATCCAGGCCGCTGACAGAAGCAAGCACGGTGACTACGACGAATGGAATTCCAAGCGCAGTATGCGCTGCAATCAGCCCCCAGAGATTATCGACCAGGCCAACTTTTGCGAACACGAAATAGGTTCCGGCGCCTGTAACAATTGTCGGCACCACCATCGGTGCAAGAATGAAGCTCATCATGAGCGATCTGCCAGGCAGAAGGCGCTGCCTTAAACCCAGCGCTGCCGCGGTCCCAATCGATGCCGCCAGAACGGTAGTCGCGACGCCTACAAGGAGGCTGTTCCTTACCGAAAGCAACCAGCGAGGGTTGCTGAAAAACGAGTCATACCAACGAAGAGACCACGCATCAGCGTGTAAATGCAGCATTGCCCGTGTAAACGTGAAATAGGGCTCGGCGTTGAGCGATAACGGAATGATTACGAGAATTGGCGCAACCAGAAAGAGGAAGATCGTTGTGCAGATCAGTACAAAAAGAACATTCCATCCTTTCTCGATGGGGGAGCGGAACGGCTGGGTATGAATGTTCATGCTTACCCCATCCTCAGATTTTCAGCACCAACCAGACGGTTGTAGACGAAATAAAGGGCGAGCACCACAACCAGTAGCACGATGCTCAGTGCAGCCGCGAGACCCCAGTTCAGCGAGGTCTGAATATTGAAGGCGATCATATTGGAGATCATCTGTCCCGACTGCCCACCAACAAGAGCCGGTGTGATGTAGTAACCAAGGGCCAAAATCAGCACCAGTAGCGCGCCTGCCCCGACGCCCGGGAGCGTGATAGGGAAATAGACCTTCCAGAAGGCACTAAACCGTCCGGCACCAAGTGATTGCGCGGCCCGCATATAACTGGGAGGAACGGCGACCATCACGCTGTAAAGCGGGAGTATGAAGAACGGCAACAGGATGTGCGTCATTGCAATCAAGGTGCCGGTGAGATTGTAGATCAGCATTACGCGATTATTCTCGTTTACCACGCCAGCGAGCACGAGAAGATCGTTCACGACGCCTTGGGATTGCAGCAGGACCATCCATGCGGTAACCCGAACCAGCATGGATGTCCAGAATGGAACCAGCACAAGGATCATCAATCTGTTCGCAGTTGCCTTTGAGCTCGTCGCCATCAGGTAAGCGATCGGATAGCCCATTACACCGCAAAGCACCGTGACGGCGATAGCTACCCCAAAGGTCTTAAAATACAACGATCGGTAAATCCGCTCATCCTGCGGTTGGGAGGCGATACTTCCGCTTTCATCGCGGCGGAAGTCTAACGCCGATAGATAGTTGTCGAATGTGAAGGTGCGCGTGGCACGCGTCAACATGGGAATTATTTCAGGCTCACCCCAAGTCGGATCGACACTAGCGAACCACTGGGCGGTAGGTGCATCGTCAGTAGCCGCAGCGCGCCGGGCGGTACGCTCGACGACGGATCGCAGCCCTGGGCGCTCGGCGTTCAGCCGGCTCGCGATAATTCCGAGCTTGCCCTGATCTCGGGCCGAAACGAGATCGCGAGCCAGGCTCTGCCAGACCTGGTTCCCCGTTTGCGCGTTCGAAGCACTCTCGAGCGTACGGGCTGTATTCGGCAGAAGATCGCACAATGTTGGATCGTAGATGCTGACCTGAAACATCTTGGCGATTGGCACGAGGAAGGTCAGCATCAGGAACAGAATCACGGGCGCAACCAGCAACAACGATCTGCGCGTCTCGCGCCGCCGTGCTTTTTGAACGCGCGTTTTCAATGCGGTGCTCCACTGTTCCTGAAATGAAGCGTCCGTGTTGTGCGTCTCGACCATAGTCATCGGATTCATCGCTATCCTCCTACTGCCAGTAGCGCACGGCTGTCAGCGGAGCGCCAGCCGATAGGCACTGTCTGCCCGGCCTGAAGGGAACCAAGACTCGACGTATTCGCCAGTTTCACTATGATTTCGTTGCCGCTGGGGATCCGGCATGTCAGGCGAACGTGATCGCCGAAATACGTAGACTCTACAATCTGGGAACTCACCTGATTCTCAAAAGATCCGTCCTGTCCAGCAAGCGACACCCGTTCCGGCCTTAACACCAGGGTGATATGCGTACCCGACGCAAGTGGCTTGGTGGCCACCGCTTCAAATCGACAAGCTCCGTGCGTAATCTTTGCGCGATAGCCCCCGCTTTCTGACACATAACAGTCGTCCACAACGCCTTCCAGAAGATTGTTGTCTCCAACGAACCGCGACACAAACTCCGTGTTCGGTGATTCATAAATCTCAGTCGGCGGCCCAATCTGTTCGATCACTCCATTGTTGAAAATGGCAACCCGATCGGACATCGCCAAAGCTTCGTCCTGATCGTGGGTCACATATACGACCGTAACGCCCAGCAACTTGTGCAGGTGCTTGATTTCAGTCTGCATGTGCTCGCGAAGCTGCTTGTCCAGCGCACCGAGGGGTTCATCCATCAAGACAAGAGTTGGCTCAAACACAAGAGCTCGAGCCAGCGCAATACGTTGTTGCTGTCCTCCTGAAAGCTGAGCGGGTCGACGGAACGCAAAGTCCTGCATTTTGACCATCTCTAACGCCCGTGCCACGCGCTCGGCGATCTCGCTCCTTCGCATCTTCCTTGCGGCCAACGGGAACGCCACGTTGTCCGCAATCGACATATGAGGAAACAGGGCATAGTTCTGGAACACCATACCGATGCCCCGCTTATGTGGTGGCGTGTTTGTCAGATTCACGCCACCAATGCTAATCGTCCCCGCAGTGGGTGCCTCGAAGCCCGCAAGCATCATCAGCGTCGTCGTTTTGCCCGAGCCTGACGGACCCAGTAACGTGACGAACTCGCCACGTTTGACTGAGAGCGAGAGTGATTTGACGACGTGCGTATTGCCGTCGTAGCTCTTCTCTACCTGCGAGAAAACAACGTGGTTACTATCGGCTCGTTCAGCATTGCCTTGTTCTCGCTGGTGGAAGACGTTTAGCATGTTCATAACGTTCCTCTTAGTGGGCCATCCATGCAGCCCAACGGCGATTAATTTCGTCCTGCTCGTCGTTCCAGAACGCCGTGTCACTGGCGAGGCCGACCTTCAGATTCGCAGGCGATGTCGGCAGATTCTCTCGCAGAGATGCGTCCACCAATGGCAATGCGGAACGACGCGCGGGGGCATAGCTGATGTATTTGGTCTGAGCAGCAAGTTGAGGCGCCGAAGTTGCGAAGCGGATAAAGTCGAGCGCGGCCTCTTTATTTTTACTGGCTTTCGATACAGCGAATACATCACCGTTGATGATCTGGCCTTGCCAGAGAATACCGAAAGGCTTCTTGTCCTTGGTGATGGCGTCTGTGAATCTGCCATTGCCGCCTTCTGTCATCACGACCTCTCCATCGGCGAGAAGCTGGACGGACTGTGCCTGCGCCCCCCAGAAGATCGCGTTGGCCTTGATAGTGTCGAGTTTCTTGAACGCGCGCTCGAGGCCGGCCGGCGTACGCAGGGTTGCATAAACCTTGTCTCGCGGTACGTCATCAGCCAGGAGCGCCCATTCCAGGTTTCCGTTCGGTTTGTTGCTTAGCCCGCGCTTGCCCGGGAACCTCTTCAAATCAAAGAAGTCGGCAATTGTTGCAGGCTGCGCCCCGCTAAACTTTCGCTTGTCATACGCAATCACGTTCGACCAGAGGATCGTTCCGACGCCGCAGTCCATCAGGGAACCCTGCACGAAGTCGGAAGACGCGGACTTGCCATCCTGACCGTTTGGAAGCGAACCCGGCTTTATCGGTTCAATCAATCCTTCGTCGCATGCGCGAGCTGCATCCTGAAATTCAAGATCGATCACGTCCCACGCACCGGAGCCCGCCTGCACCTGCGAACGAAGCTCTGCCAGCCCGCCGTTGTAGTCAGCGGGAAGGACTTTGGTCCCGGTTTTTACGGCGTACGGCTCAAAGAAGGCCTTCGACTGGCTTGCGGTATATGCCCCACCAAACGAGGCGACGACCAGTTGTTGAGCACTGGCAGACGTGACAGGGAGAATCGCGCTCAGCAACACGAAAAGACAGGTCCGAGCGTGCTTCGATGTTTTGAGGATTTGCATACTAGCCCCTTTACATTGCGTTGAAGTTGAATTCGCTATGGAGCAGGCACGTCTATGTTGGCGCCAGTTCCTGTTCAAGATGTCGTGCAAGTTCAAGAATCGCTACGTCCTTGCCTGGTGCGCCGATGAGCTGCACACTGACTGGCAATCCTTTGTCATCGGTGCCGGCAGGTAGTGCTACAGCCGGTGCACCGACCAGATTGAAGAAGGACGTAAAAAGCGTCAGCGCGTTACCGATCGGGAGAAGTTGATCGCCGACTGGTATTCGACTACTGCCTGTTTCGGGCGCGACAATCGGGCATGTGGGAGTCAGGATCGCATCAATCGTCTCAAAGTGCCGAATGAACGACGCCCGGTACACGCTCAGCAGCCGTTGGCATTGCACATAGCTTTCAGCGGATAACTGTTGACCAAGGACGAAGCCGCTGCGGATATCGTGCCCATACTTCTCACCTGACGACGCTATCAATGGCGTGTGATACGCCAAAGCTTCGGCCAGTTGAATCGTGAGAGATACGGTCCGAGATTCAGCTTGTTCCGGCAGCTCAATCTCATGGAAAGTAGCGCCGGAGGACTTTAGAGCAGCAACTGCCAGTTCATATCCGGCTCGAACGCCGGGTTCCAGAACAGAGGTCCATCCCCTCGGAATCCCTATACGAAGGGATTCCAGCGAGCCGTTAGCACCGAAGACATCCAGGTCAGTCAGCGAGTCGATCACGACGGAAACGTCATCCGCATTCCCTGCGATAATGCCCACATGGTCAAGCGTCCAGCAGAACGGAATGACGCCAGTGGAGTCCAACAGTCCGAACGTCGGTTTGAAGCCGGTTACTCCGCACAGCGCTGCCGGTACACGCACTGACCCCCCTGTATCAGTGCCCAACGCAAAGGGAACGATCCCGGCTGCAACCGCAGCAGCAGAGCCGCCACTGGAGCCCCCTGCCAAACGCCGTTGGTCCCACGGGTTCACTGTCGTGCCGGTGAACTGATTCTCCCCGGTAGCACCATATGCGAACTCGTGCATGTTCGCTTTACCAACGAGGGCTGCGCCCGCTTCTGCCAGCTTCCGCACAACGACGGCATCTTCTTGCGGATAGTGCTCAGCCAATACCTTGCTTCCCGCCGTGGTCCGGATCCCTTCCGTTTTGAAGACGTCTTTCGCCACGTACGGGATACCGTCGAGTATCCCCCGCCGTTTACCAAGTTGGCGGCGCTCATCGGCCGACCTTGCCTGAGCGCAACCGCGATCACCGGTCACCGTAATCAAGCTCCTGAGCAACGCATTGGTCGCTTCCGCGAGCGCCAGGCTGTGATCAACAACCTCAAAGGCTGTGACATCTCCACGCGAAAGCGCCTTTGAAAAGCTCCTCAGGGTGTTGCCCTTCGCTGGCTTCATGGCTGACGCTCCGTGATCCAGAACGGGGGCTGGTCGGCAAGATCCTTCGCCCGGATTACTGACAGCCGCTCTGCCAGGCTGGATAGGTCCGAGACGACACCAAAACGCGGGTTGACCAGCTCTTCGAGATCTTTCTCGCTCCAACGACTGCCAAAGAACTCGCGATTTACCGCGATCAGTGTTTTGAGGGTAACCCGATCGTCCATGGCGCTTACACCACTGTCAGTTTGCGCGGATAATCGGTCAGATATTCAAATCCATCTGGCGTCACGACGATCGAATCTCCTACTCGCCCGCCAAACTCTCCTTCGATCGTGATGCCACCGTCGACCGCGAAGGTCATACCCGCTTCCAGAGTCCGCTGCTCGCCGCGCTTGAGCTCCGGAGTCTCAAGGAACGAGTAGCCGATCGAGCGTCCGGTCCGATATCCCGGGGCAAATCCCGCGTCGCGATAGACCTCTTCAGCGGCAGCGTTGACATCTTCACAGCGCACACCTGGCTTGATCTGCGCGAGTGCGGCTTGCTGTGCCGCAACGGCGGCCTCATAGACCCGAGCTTGCTCGTCAGTCACAGACCCGACGAAGAACTCGCGGTCGAAGCCGAGCTTGTAGTTCTTGAAGTTTGCGATGCCACAGAAGCACAGATAGACCGGGTCGCCGCGCTTCAGTGCGCGAACCGAGGATCGACGGTGCACAAGACAGACATCGCGCCCGGACTGGAGGATTTGAAGGTTGTAGATCGTCGGCGAAACGAATCTATCCTCGTGTCCATCAAGAAACGAAGCAGCTTTTCGTGTACCTCCAGCAATGACTGCCAGCGCAATCTCGTACTCCGGTACGCCCTCCCGGATGACTTCCTTTGCCGCCTCGACCATCGCAACAGCCACCTGCCCGGCTTGCCGCATGACCGCAATTTCGTTTTCAGACTTGATCGTCCTCAGATCAAGGATGATCTGACCCACATCGGTCAGGCTGTCTGCCTCAACGGGAAGTACACCCGAAACAAGCGGAGGCATTTTCGCGCGCTCAATTCCCACGCGCTTTGCCTTCGAAGCCTGCAGCACCTCTCGCAGCGGCTTGCGCCATTCATCATCAATACCATCGGCCCAAGGACGGATATCTTTGACCCAGGTCATCAGACCGCACATCTCGGATTCCATCAACGGCGTGATCAGGACCGGCTCACGATCCTGAGAAATCACCATCAGCGTAGGGCGGCCAAATTCAACGCCCAGATAGTTCCAGAAGCCCCCGAAGTAGGCCACTGAGTCTGGGTCGCTAATCAACGCCACATCGATATCGGCGCGACGCAGCGCGTCACGCAGTTTGCCCGCCCGGCATGCATATTCGTTCACATGTCCTCCTGTTGTTAAGCTGTATGCAGCAAGTACACAGCTCGACTCTAGGAGCACCAATTTGCCATGTCAAGTGGTATGTTCGCTTAGGTTAACCAAGGTATCGCGAACCGGAAAAATCGGATAATAACGATATTTATTGCGCTTATTCAGTTACTTACAACCAAACGATATTCTCCTAACTCTCTGCACATCCCGCAACGACCGGCTGGTCTCATCGCCCACCCTTCCGTAAACTGTGCTAACCTGTGTACAGGTTGCGGACAGCTACCGATCCTGGTTATTATCGGGCAGATTGCAGCACCAGCGCAGTCATAACTCGGCGGCGCCGACTATCTCATTCACACTTGTGAAGGATTTTTCAATGGCACGCGTGGTCAAATTAAAGGGGCAAGCTTTGCGGCCCACCTCGAAAGCGCCGGCAGTTCGCGGCCAGATGCCGGACATCTATCTGACGTTGCGCGATCGCATCTGCAGCCTCCACTATCCGCCTGGCACATTGCTGGGAGAGACCGTGCTTGCCGAAGAATTCGAAGTTAGCCGTACGCCTATTCGTCAGGTCCTGCAGCGGCTCGAGTACGAAGGTCTGGTTGAAACAAAAAACGGCGTCGGCACGATCGTGAGCGGTGTTGATTTTCGGGAGTACCGTGACACCTACAATTTCCGGTTGAGGCTGAGCGAGATGCTGGGTGACTTTTGTTCACCCACCGATGCCCCGCAGGCACTTGAGCGCATCGAGCGACTGGTTCCGCGCGCTGCCGCGCTATCGAACGCCTCTCGCGACTTTGACGAGTTCTGGGCAATCCTTCACGAGCTACATTTCGCGATCAATGAACTGATCAGAAACAGGGAACTGCGACAGACGCATGATCGGTGCTATTTTCAGGCATCACGTGTCTGGTACAACTTCGTTAGCGATCTTTGGGAAGAAGAAGTCGAGTATTTGAAACGTGAACTGGAAGAGTGCTGCCGGGCGCTCCGAGCGGCAGATATGCGCGCCTTGGGCCTGGTGCAGCGCAACTACATCTCCTTCGGCTTGGCTCGCATCGCACGATTCATAACCGGCTAGTCGCTCACATCCCTAGCTTACCCGTAGGTGGACTATGTCAAAACGCTTGCAATTTTCCGTAACGAGGAGTCCGCGTCATGACCGACAAGACTGGATTTAAAGCCAAGCTTGATGGTGGTCGCCATGACCGTGCAAAGGCCGGATTTGTACTGCTTGCTACCGAGCAGACGATTGAAGACGACATGTTCACCTTGCTTCCGAAGGGGATAGGAATCCATTTCACAAGGGTCCCCAATCCGGATAGCATAACGAGGGAGTCCCTCGACAACATCGCGTCCAGCCTTGCTGATGCGGCGGCTCGAATCCTTCCTGACGGCAGCCTCGATGTCATCTGCTACGGTTGCACCTCCGGCAGCCTTGTTGTTGGTGAGAAGAAAGTTTTCGCGGAATTGACCCGAGGCGCTCCGAATGCGAAGACCACAAGCATGATCACAGCGGTGATTCGCGGACTTCGTGCCATCGGTGCCAAACGGATCGTTATCGGTACGCCCTATCTCGACGAGATCAATATCATGGAAAAGTCCTATCTGGAAAACGAGGGCTTTGAAGTATTGGCTATCCATGGTCTTCAGCTAGAGAAAGACAGCGATATGGTGCGAGTCACGCCCGACAGCATCGTGCAAATGGCTCTCTTTCTGGATCGGCCAGACGCCGACGCGATCTTCATCAGCTGCGGAGCACTCAGATCGATCGAAGTCATCGAGGAGATTGAACAGCGGACCGGAAAGCCAGTCATTACCAGCAATCAGGCAGTCGCTTGGGACGTCATGAGGCTTGCAGGGTTGCCGGACCGTATGAACGGGTATGGTCGGCTTCTTTCCTCGTACTGAGCACATTGCCGAAACGCGGCACTGAGGCACGAAAACCCGTTCGGGTCTCAAGTCAATCACTGAGCACACTTCGGCAGCGGTTTTAGCACGAAGGCTTTGGTTGATGGCGATATGAGCGGCTTCGGGCTCAAACGAGCGTCGTGCTCATAGCGGCCGGCATGTGCGGCGTTTCAGGATGGTACGTCTCATCAAAAGCCTTCATGTTGGGAGCAACAATGAAACGCTCTCGGTCACCTATCGATGTTCGCGCTTTGGAAGCGTTCGTTGCGGTGTGTGAGACCGGCTCAATGACGGCAGCCGCGAAGCGCCTCCAAGTCAGCCAAAGCGCGGTAAGTCAATCCATCGCTGCTCTCGAGCGCGAGCAGGGTGCAGATCTGGTCGACCGGGACAGCCGTCCACCGCGTCCAAATCTGGCTGGGCGCGCCTTGCTCGAACTTGCCAGTCCACTGCTCCAACGTGCGCATACGGTCAGCGGCCGGATCAAGGATGCTTCGTTAGCTGGCACCCCGCCTGTGCGCCTCGGATGCGTCGATTCATTCGCAGCTACCGTCGGGCCGGAAATCATCCGCGCGATGTCCGGGTCAACTCGCCAGATCGAAATGTGGTCGGGGCTCACGCCTGCACATTCCAGACAAGTGCACGATGGTGAGGTCGATGTCGTGGTGTGCACGCAGACGGTGGTCAACGACAACCGCATTGTCGAGCTACCTCTTCTCTCGGAGGCTTTTCTAGCTGTAATGTCTCGCCGCTGGCTTGATGGACGCGCGCCCAAAGACTCACATTGGAGGCAATTAGCCGCTGAGCTACCGTTGATACGGTATACGGCCCGATCGGTGATTGGACAGCAGATCGAACGCTTGGCACGACATCTGGGCATCAATGGCCCGCGTCGATACGAATTCGATGCCACCGATCCGATGCTTAGTCTGGTCAGCGCAAACCTTGGATTTGCGATCTCAACGCCGCTTTGTCTATGGCAGGCACGACATTATCTCAACGAGATCGCTGTTTTTCCACTCCCGACAGGACGGCTCAGTAGACGCGATTTTTTCATCCTGCACAGGCAGGGGGAGTGGGTTGAGTTCGTGGAGAATATCTCTTCGCTCACCGGTCGGGTGTTGGATCAGCTTATCTGCCCCGCGCTCACCCGCAGTTTGCCCCAGCTACCGGCAGACGCATTGCTCCCGAAACCGACGAACTAGAAAGGTTTCGTGAACGACTTCTACACATTAACGCGCGGAAACGCCCCGCTTCTCATCTCTATTCCGCATCTCGGCACTTACATCCCCGACGCCCTTCGAAACCAGTACACGGATGCGGCGTTGACAGTCGCCGCTACCGATTGGCATCGGGATCGTCTTTATGCCTTTGCACTCGATTTAGGTGCGACGGCCATCGGCGCGCGCGTTTCACTGGATAGCGTCAAGCAGCACGGCCGGCGTGCTGCTTGACGCTGTTCCATGCCGTCCGTGCCGCGACCGATCTCTGCCTACCAATACCACAGTGTATTGATCCGTGTCAGTCCTTCTTGGCGGTGCACCTGGTAACATTTCGATTGTACCGGTCGCGCTGCGGCACTATCGATCACGCCGACAAGGGCTGCATTCACCGTTTGGTTCAGACAGTCTGTACTACCATGGAGCATGTCATGCCGGACTCACTTTCTGTATGGCACACCGAGCACGTTAGTTTTGCCCGGCTGCTCGATCTTCTCGAAGAACAGGTGGCTGCGCTCCATCGGGGCGAGAGTCCGAATTACGGGCTTATGAACGACATCCTTTACTACATGCGGAATTTTTCCGATCGTATTCATCATCCGCGCGAGGATGTCGCGTACGCTCGGCTTGCCAAACGCGATCCCGGGATTCAAGTCGTCGTGAATCGAGTCCTGCAGGAGCATCGCGTGATTGCCGCGGCCGGCGATGAACTCCTGAATCGCATCAATGAAGCCGCGGGAGATGTCATCGTCTCCCGCACGGCTCTGGAGGCGGCCACGGCCACGTACCTTGTGTACTATCGTCACCACATTTCTACTGAGGAGCGAGATTTGATGCCTCGCGCCGCGCAGGTGTTGACGGAACAGGACTGGGCAGCGGTCGATGCCGTCGTTTCTGCTAGCCCCGATCCGCGTTTTGGAGAAAAGGTGCTTGAGCGTTTCGAGGCGCTTCGCAAACAGATCGCAGTAGATGCGCGGATGCAATGCACATGAGCCCAGCCGCCGATCGCTCCTTGCGCAACTCGTACTGCAGGCAACCGGTTAATGGCTCTCCTTTCGCACATTCTGCCATCGTGGAACGGTCACGCATACGTGATGGCCGATCGATGATCGGCAGGAGTCCATCCATTCTGACATGAAGGCCGTCGTGGACGCTTGACGAATGATTCGCCTGCCGAAGATCGAGAGTCGAGACGAGACCTCGTCGCCCGACATCATTTGCCACACACGATATTGTTACGTGCGGCGAACTGGGAACGTTGCAAAGCAGACTTGGGTCGCGAACCCAATGAGCCGGGCACGGACCAGTAACCCCCAATTTGCTCGGGTGTAGTCGTGCATAAGTCAAATGCACCGGCACCCAACTCAGTAGGAATCAGGCAAAGACGATTGCCTCCATTGACACGCAGGCCCCGGCAGCCTGAAAACCAACTGGCTCTTTCGCAACAAGAAAATCGAGATGAGAAAGCTCTGAGACTAAAATAGGATCCTACGTAACGAGCGAGTGGGAACTGCTCTGCGGCGGTTCTGCCTATATCATCGTGTTGCAACTCCCCCCTTGCGGTCCATATGCATCAGTTCGATGCCGACAAGAACGATGCGCGCACACTTAACTAAATGATGTTTGAAGCTGTCGCCAGCATATGATGCAGCAGGCCAGCTTCAGGAAAGCTTCATGGATGAAAGCGAAGCGTTCGAAGCGGATGCGCAAGCGTCGGAAGTTGTGAAGCCAGACGACAAGCAAACGGCTGGTCTGAACCCTATCGACGAGCAAGATCTATTGACAGCAATTAGACGACAAGCGCAAGCGCCTAAGAATCGACACAATGACGGCAAACCGACATCTCGCAACCCGACATTGTCGGATGTTCGACATAGCGAAAGACTGGAAAATAACTTGTGAAAGAACTCGCAATTTTTTTGTAATCGTCCTAAAGAAGAACATTCACAATGGAACGTGGACATAATGTCCAATCTCGGTGTCAGTAAAGGTTATTTCATCTTCCTGCTATTTACGGGTGCTGGCTCAACTATTGCATGGTGAGAAGGAACAAAGGAAAGGAAACGCGAAAGTCGCGTACCGACTCCGTCCGCAACGAGGCAGTAGACTTCCCTTTTAAATCATTCGTGCGAGGAGCTTATAGCCTCTGTGACACAAGGCACAACGTTCCGTACACCAAGCATACACTCTTCGGCTACGCGCACACGTCGACCATCCGCGCTATCAGACCTGAGGGGGGATTGAGTCCAAACCTGCAGAAGCTCCATGGCCTGCTCTATGAACAGAGAGAGTCACGCAACTGAACAATCAAAATGTTAGCTCGAGTGTTGGCCGGAAAGCCCTGATCACGCCTATGATCGTCGCGTGCGCCATATTCATGGAATGTGTCGATGAGAACGTCATCGTCACGGCTCTGCCGACGATGGCACGCGATTTCGGGCGTGATGCGGTGACGTTAAGAGTTGCAGTGACGAGTTACGCCGTTGGGCTCGGCGCGTTTATACCTGTCTGTGGCTGGCTCGCAGACCGCTTCGGTGCGCGCACGGTGTTTCGCTCAGCGATTGGCATCTTCCTAGTCGGCTCTCTCCTCTGCGTGGCGACAAATTCCCTCATCACCTTCGCGCTCGCACGCTTCGTGCAAGGCGTCGGAGGCGCGATGATGGTGCCGGTGGGCCGGATCATCATTATTCGCGTTGTGCAGAGGGCCGATATCATACGCGCGATGAATTATCTCAGCGTTCCCGCGATGCTCGGCCCCGCCGCGGGCCCGCTACTGGGGGGCCTTATTACAACCTACTCGCATTGGCGCCTAGCTTTCCTTGTCAACGTGCCTATCAGCATTCTCGGCATCTGCTTGACGAATAAACACATGACAAACACCGACGAACCTCATCCGGGCTGCCTCGACTGGACAGGCTTTTTTCTGACAGGGGCGGGTACTGCTCTACTCCTGCTTGGCTTGTCCCTTATCGGTTCTGAACTCGTTACGAACCGCGATGCTTGCTGCATGGCTGCAATGGGCGTCGTATTGCTCGCCGGATACGTTGCACATGAACGGCGCACACCGCTGCCCCTCCTCGATCTGCACTTTTTCGACATACCGACATTTCGCGCGAGCGTCCTCGGCGGATCGCTGTTCCGCATCGGCCTTGGCGCAATGCCGTTCCTGTTGCCTCTGATGCTGCAGGAAGGATACGGCATGAGTGCCTTTGAGTCAGGCCTCATCACTTGCGCGTCCGCTTTGGGTGCCGTGTTCACACGCACGGTTGCCACACGCGTACTGCAACGCTACGGCTTCCGTTCGGTGCTGGTGGTGAATGCCGCGCTCTCGAGCGTGTCGGTCGCAGCTCACGGATTTTTTTTCCCGTGCACACCAACGTGGGTCATCTCGGTAGTTGTGCTGGTTGGCGGCTTCTTTCCGGCGCTGCAATTAACGGCTCTCAACTCGTTAACCTATGCAGAAGTCGCGAGTCGCGACGTTGGACGGGCAACGAGCCTCGGCAGTGCTGTGCACCGGATGTCGCTCGGTCTAAGCGTGACGATCGGCGGCATCATGCTGCAGATTTCCCGCCTAGCGAACGGGCACGCGTCTATCATGTGGTCGGATTTCTGGCCCGCGTTTCTGCTGGTGAGCTTGTGCTCGCTGGCGTCGATTCCCGTCACGCTGCGCTTGCCGCGTCGCGCAGGAGAGGAAATTACACGCGCCAGCCGTATCTGATCTTCAAGCGAATTCTTCGCCGCCCGTCGAATCGCACACTTCACGATAACCACTGGTGAAATGGTTCGCGCAGGTGGCACGCGTATTGCCAGCGAGCCTGGTGAAATCCTGTCGCGGGCCGCTGAAAAAAGATTCGGACGCCCCTGCAGAATGCTCGCCACTTATTCCTGCATTCCGCGGCATCCCGCTACCCGACGATCAATCCGTGCCGGATCGCGTACCGGATCACCTCGGCATTATTGGAAAGCCCGAGTTTCTGCATCAGTCGCATCTTGTGTGTACTGATCGTTTTCGCGCTGAGCGCGCAAGCGTCGGCGATTTCGTTGATGCTCCTTCCCGCCGCGAGCATCTGCAGCACCTGAAATTCGCGGTCCGACAGCACTTCATGCGGCGGCACGTCGCCGCGCTGTGTTTCGAAGACCATGGCATCGACGAGTTTCGGATCGATGAAGCGGCCACCGT
>NZ_JBFRCH010000035.1:0-70457 GCF_040965635.1 Paraburkholderia phymatum | reverse complement strand
TCGCGATTCCGCTGACGCTAAAACATATCGTCGACGAATTGAGCCACCCGGAATCGCCCGTTGTGTTCCCTGTGTTTCTGGTGCTCGCGTATGCGCTGCTGCGCTTTTTCGCCGATGCGCTGAACGAAGCGCGCGACGTGGTGTTCAGCGCTGTCACTCAACGCACGGTTGCCGATTTCGCCGAGCGGCGCGCTCTTTTCGATCGTGCCGACCTTCATCTCCAAGGCCGCCGTGGAAAACGCAGCGCACGACGCCATCGAAATGCTGAAGGCGGACCATCGCATCGCGGAGCAGTTCCTTCGATGCTTTTCACAGGATGGCCGACACCGACCATGAAGCAAAGCGCGCGCTCGTGCTGCACGCATGCGAGGAGCTGACCGTTCGCACGCTGATCGAGGAAGAGATTCTCTATCCCGCCGCATACACGGCGCTACAACAGTTAGAGGAAGTCGATGTCGATGAAGCCTGCGTCGAGCACTTCCTGATGAAGACACTGGTCGTCAGATTCGAATCGCTGAAGCCCGGCGACCGCGGTTTTGATGCGACATTCGAAGCGTTGGTGGAGATCGTACGTCATCACATCGAGGACGAGGAATCCGTTCTGTTTCCCAAACTGCTCAAGAGTGGCCTCGATCTCGTGCGGCTCGGCGAGGAAATCGCCACAGGAAAAAAAGTGTTGATGAAAGGCTGAAAGCGGCGGGCAGCAAGCTCGCTGCTCAAAGAAGCCTCGCGTTCGATCGCGAGGCGAAGTGATAAATGGGCGCTAATGGGATCGGACTGCGTCATCGGCCGTCATGCGCTTGCTGCTCGCAAGCGCATCATCCGGTAATAGCGCTCGGCCGATGCAACGACGGACAGTTGCGAGCATCAGTTCCATGCATCCCATCAGACTCGCTGTGTGGTCGATCGGGCGCGATGCATCCGCAGTTGCACGAGCGCTTGCGGGCGCCGAGGCTCGAACGCTTCATCTGCGTCATCTACCGGCCGGATACGGAGATGCATAGCCACTACACGAAAGCGACGCTCTCCGAACAGTTCCGACTCGACACACGCGATCGCCCGCTTGCCACACGTGCCACCAAGCGCGCGCCGGACCTCGATCCATTCGGCGTCTGAAGCCTGCACATTGGATGATCGAACCACCGTGGGTACGCTGCTTGCAGATCAGATAGCGTTCGCGCCTTTGCGCGCTTTATAGCGACGATCGAAGCAGGAGTGAATCTCGTGAAGAGTCCGGCAAAAAAGTCTGAAGGTGCGCGGCCCGTCGTGATGAAAGGACAGGTGACGGAGAAAATGACGCGGGAAGCGTTTCGTGAGCGCTTCAATGCGCGCTTTTACGATCCCGCTTTCCGCTCCGAGGACGACGCCATCGCGCGGCTCGAAGTGATCGCATGGCAGGCGTATCAGCAGGGCCGCAAGGCACCCGTCACGCAGAAGGCAGGCGCGGGCTACGCGGACCCTGACTACGACTTGTCCGTCGAATGGCGCGAAGCATCGCTGCGGGTGAAGGCGGCGCAGACACGTCAGCAGGACCCGTCGGCGCGTTCGCGCATTCTCATCATCAACGCATCGTCGCGCAACGACTACACGTGTCCCGGTGAAATGTCGAAGAGCTTTCGGCTTGCGAAGCGTATAGAGTCGGTCATTAAAGCTGCGAATTTCGAGGCGGACTTTCTCGACCTGTCGCTGCTTGCCTCCGATCATGACTGGCACATTCATCCGTGCAAGGGCTGCGTATCGACTGCCATGCCTTTGTGTCATTGGCCATGCAGTTGCTATCCGAATCATTCGCTCGGCCAGGTCAACGACTGGATGAACGAAATCTATGAGCGGTTTGCGGCGTGCCATGGTGTCGTCATCGTGACGCCGGTGTACTGGTACGAGTCGCCGAGCCCGCTGAAGCTGATGATGGACCGGCTCGTGTGCGCCGACGGCGGTAATCCCGATCCGTCATCGACACATGGCAAGGATGCGCAGCGCGCGAAGGAACTCGAGCTGGAAGGGTGGCCGTATCCGAAGCATCTGAAGGGGCGCGCGTATGGCCTCGTCGTGCACGGCGACGTCGCGGGCATCGAAGGATCGCGCGCGGCGCTCGCCGACTGGCTCGACTGGATGGGCTTCATCGAAGCGGGTGCGCAGGCGCGGCTCGACCGCTACATCAACTACTACGCGCCGTATGCGACGAGCCACACTGCTCTCGACGACGATAAGGGCGTGCAAGCGGAGACGGACAACGTCGCGCGTGCCGTCGTCAACGCGGTGACGGCGATTCGCGCAGGCGAACTGCGCCGGCCCGACGACGCGCTCGAACCGCCGCGCACGAAGTGAGTGTCTTCGCTGCAAGTTCGAGCAGACCCCGATGGGACGCCTGGGGCCGGGAGTGATTCGACGCGCATCCGATCGGCGCGCACTGCCATTCAGGAATCGCACTTGCGCGACTACGCATAAAAAAAGGCCGCGAGACGGAGTACGTGATGATGGAATCGGCTATGGATTTTGTGATTCAGCGTGAAGATCCGTATTCGCTGGATGCGCAGATGTTGATGGACGAACTGAGCGCGATGCTCGCTCTCCTTTCCGGGGACGGCGGTCAGTCCCGCTTCTGCACCGACGATGTGTGCTCCGCTAGAGGGGCATTCATGATTGCGCGAACGTCACACGGCACGCTGCTGGGCTGCGGTGCGTTCCGGCGCTTCGACTTCGGCGTTGCTGAGCTGAAGCGCATCTATGCGCGGTCCAACAAGGCGGGCGTGGGTCGGGCCATATTGAGCGCGCTGGAAACAGAGGTTGTTGCAGCCGGCTATCACACCGTCGTACTGGAAACGCGTGCAGTGAACCGGCGAGCCATTGCGTTTTACGAGCGCAATGGCTATTCGCCCATCGATGGTTTCCGAAGCGGTTCGGACCTGGCGGACGCACGCTGTTTCGCCAGGACGCTTTGCGGCATCGACGCCTGAGTGGACGAACGCGTTCGCCACGCACGTGAAGCCGACTACACCGCTACTGGCCGTCAGTTTCTTCGCGGCCGACGTGCAGGCGGGCGTCGGCCCGTTTCTCGGCATCTACTTGCAGGCGCGTGGACGCCCGATACGATCGGCACCGTACTGACGCTCGGCGGGATCGTCGGCATGCTCGTGACGGCGCCCGCCGGCGCGCTGGTCGATGCCACGTCTCATCGGCGCGCGGTCGTCGTCGGCGCGGGCGCACTGTCGATCGTCGCCGCGTGCGTGATCTGGCTATCGCAGCGGTTTTGGCCCGTCACGCTGTCGCAGATCGCGGCGGCGACGGCCGGCGCTGCCATGGGCCCCGATGGCTGGCCTGACGCTCGGCATGACGGGCCGCAAAAACTTCGACCGGCAATACGGCCGCAATCAGGTCGCGAACCCATCGCGACGCTGATCACGCTGCCCGATCAGGCCCATATGTGGCCTATCCCCATCTCCGGATGGCGCGCAGTCGCGCAGCGCGAATCAATGCGCGATCTCGTCGCGACATTGATAAATGCAAGGCGCATCGCTCCGGGCTCGCAGTCGATATTCGCTTTCAGCAAAGGCGCGAATAGTCGATTAAAACGGCGCGAAACGCGGAGATTCATTCCTCATACCATAAAGGCCGTCGTGTAACATTTCCCATGAATGTCGTCTTGTTTTGCAGAGACCTCGCCTTGACACGCCACATTGCCCCGGCTTTTTCTGGTCAGCAGCCAGTCTCACCATCGGCCCGCCTGGACGACAGGCAGCTTATTGAATTGCTCTGTCATCTGGTCGTCGAACAGTTACTGTCGCGCGCTATTGCGGGCATCTGGCTGATACCCGAAAGTCTGGTCGAATGCATTCAGCGCTGGGCCAAAATGAAGGGTGTCTCACCCGGATGGCTCGAAGCGACGCGTATCGGCCAACTCTCGGAACAACTCGCTTTCGACCTTTGGAAGATCCAGCATCTTCGCGGGCCCACGAGGATCACCCGCTTTTTCGATGTGCAAGGGATGCTGGATAGCGACTCACCGTTCGTTGAGCGAATGTGTGCAGTCTGTGAGGCACGTTTGCTCGCGCACGGTATGGTAGCCGCGCGAAACCGGCAATCATAGCTTGCGTGCGGGCAGATCTTATAGGCCAGCTGATCGCCGGATTTTCATGATCTGAATGGCAGTTGCCATTCAAGGCAACGAGCGGAGACCATCGTCTGCTGCTGACGTCAGTCCCAAAGCGCATGCCGTCACCGCGTCGTCGCGTGCCAAAGCATTGATTGACAGGGCCACGGCATGTGGCGATGTAACCCCTCTGCCAGGCGCACGCCTAATGATGATGATCGAATCGCGCGGTCCGAGCGCGACGTGCACTGCGTGCCGCACCATGAACGCATCGACGTTCTGTCAGTGCCGTTCGGTCAGACGGGCCTTTGCGTTGACGTATCGCGAGCCGATCGCCATTTGGGTCGGTCGCAACTGATCGGGATGCCGTATATCATCGTCGGAAGCTCCTTCGGTCGAGTGGGCGCGGCGAACACCTTCTTCTTTCGCATCGCGCATACTGCGCACTCGCACCGCCCCCCTCATACGCGAGGGCGAATACAACACGAGCGTCCAACCGCATATCGACGGGAACTTCGACGCGCGGAGCGCACGCCGCGTATCAGGCCGCCGTCGCTTCACCATCGCGACACACCTCATTCTGCTCCACGTTCTCCACTGCTCCGACCAGACCGGCGTCTACGAATCCGGGCCTTTCTGGATTTCACCTTGTCGGGAAAGACCAGGAATCAGCCCGATGGGAAGGCTGGCACGACGCGGACCGGTTGTCGCTTTCCCGGCAAACCGTACCCGAGTGGTGGCGGGCCCGGTGACCATACGCTCGACGTAAAGACCTTGGTGTACCCGTACCATATTGCAGTGAATGCGTCACTGGCAATGCGCCGCCAAAAACCGAGCGCCTGAGCCGACGCAATCCAGAAACACTCCAGATGAGGAACCCAAAGTAAATTCAATATGCCGGAAGCGAGGAAAGAAGCAGGAGCAGATCGAGACGCCTCCACTGGCGCCGCAGAACCGATGCCATGCTGGCCAACGGCGCATAACGCGTCAGGCAGTCTGCTTCAATCGTAAATGCGAGGCATCTAAAGGGTTTGCCTCGACCACTACCCTTGTGGGATATGGGTGCTTGCGATGAACTACGAGTAGTCAGCTCTTTTGTCGTCGATCCTCTGGAACCGACGTTCTCAGAGGGCCGCATGATACGGCGCGCGTCGTCGCAGACAACGTCGGTGACGAGGGGCGCCGTCTCGCAATTGCCGCTTGACGCGGGCGGGCACATGTGTTGCGCCTGTCATACGTACGGTGGCGAAGATGCCGAAGGGCGGCGAAAGGAGACAGTCATGAGACAGACCGTGTTAGGCGTATACGACAGCTACGCAGACGCGTGTTCGGCGCAGCGGGCGCTAGGCGAAGCAGGCGTTGCGCAGGCCGATATTGCCATTTACTCGATGTCGGTTGATGCCCCCGCCGAAAAAGGGCCGCGTGTCTATGTACCGGGCGGTAGTGACGTGCGTCATCGCAAGCCTGTCTTCGATCAGCTTGAGCATCTGTTCGCACGGCTCTTCAGGCAGGGCGCGTATCCACCGGAGACCGAAGACTACAGGGAATTCATCCGCCGCGGCGGAACAGTTGTCAGCGCCGACGTTTCCGAAATGCAGGTTGATCTGGCGCGTGAGGTGATGTGCCGCGCGGGCGCAGCCGACATCGGGGAGCGCGGCAATGCATGGCGGAATGGTTCCGTCGAAACGGGTACGTCGCAATCCGCGCCAGATCGCGGTAGCTCGACGACCTACGATTCCTCCAGCCGGGACGAGCCGGCGACGGGCCACCAGGGCGACACGACGTTACGCAGCGGACGCGTTGCGGACGTCGCGTCATCGCTGGATAGCCCGGAAGAGCCGCCGCTCGACACATCACCGGCTTCGGCATTGCCGCCGGAATCCGCCGGCGATGCTTCTCACGCGGCAGGAACCGAAACTGTGCGCACTGCCATCCCGTCGGCCGGACCGAACGTGGTCGGTGGGATGCAGCAGGTAATGACGCGGACAGAGGGTGGCGGATCGGATCCGTCCATGGAGCAGAAGCAGCAGTTATCGGGTGTACCGGACGCCGGACGCGCGCGCACCTCTGCAGGTGTGGACGCGGATCTCAAATCCCAAGCAGCGTTCCCGCCCGATGACAGCAGGAGCGGCGCAAAAGCGCGGCAGACCTCGGGCACAGGGCTGGTGGGCGATCCTGTCATGGGAACCCCGCTGGACGACGACCACTACGACGATGAATTTCGCAGGGACTATGACGCTCACTACGCGGACACCGGCGCGTCATACGACGAATATCGGCGCGCGTACACGCATGGAACCACGCTCGGGCAGGATGAGCGATATCGCGGGCAGGACTGGCAACAGGTCGAGCCGAGTGCCCGAGAGCATTGGGAGTCGCATTATCCAGAGAGTGGCTGGGAACGATTCAAGGCTGCAGTGCGGCACGGCTGGGAACGCGTTACGAAGTAAGCGTACTTCTACTTGTGCAGAAAATGGGCAGGAGCGGGACTTCACCCACGGAGGCCACGTCCGCGCTCGACAGCGCATCGGCGATCGACGTTACGGAATGTCGCCGTCATCGAGCCGGAAACAGGATCATGTCCGATGTAATGGACGTCCTATCGCCACGCCAGAACAATGGCGGCACTGCTTGAGGGATTCGAGTATGCGAGCGTGTACGGAACCTTTCGTCATGCCGAAATAGAATCCGATGGCAAGGCGGCCGTCGCGGCGTCGGTTCAGCGATACATCGACCTCCTCGACGACCGCTTCGATGCATCGGTGCGTGGCGGCTAGTCGGCGTCGACGATCTGTTTCGCGGTAACGCGTAGTCGCGATCCAGGTTGCGCCTCAATGCGTGGGTATCGACGCCGCGATGCCATCGGCCAGTTCGCCGAGAACCCGGCTCATCGCAGCTGCTTGCGCCTCCGCATCATGTCCTGCGATCCCGGACACGAGCGTCGCCTGTCGCGTCAGCGTGACGTGGGCAGGATGCCCGGACAACAGCGTCCACGCTGCCTGTAATGTCAGTCTCCCGCTCGCATCGGCTTCGCAATCCAGCACGGTGACGACCAGCGTACGCGTGTCGGGTGGCGCTGGTGCGTCCGGAAAGACGAACGAGCCCGCGGGCAATCGCGTCAAGAGGTCCTGCGCCAGCGTGCGGCGCATCAGTTGGGCAAATGGAGCGCCCCACCGTTCGCTATCGTGGATCGTCAGACGGTTGCGGGAGGCCAGCGTGACGACTTCAGGCCGATCGAGCACGGCCGGTATGTGCACCGCGGTTAGTTGTACGGGCGATATCGGCGTCGTCGTGCGCGTCTCGACTGGCATCGCGTTCAGCGTCACATAGCGCACGGGCATGCTATGCCCGCATCCCGTGATCGCAGTCCCGACAAGCGATACGACGAGCGCTGCCGTCGGCACGGTCACAGTGACGAACGCATCGCGGCCACGGTGGCCGGGGCTTGGACGACTGCGCATTACGGATTCTCCTCATGTCTGCCATGCACGAGCGCCTCTGGATGACGATCCAGATAATCGGCCAGCGCCCGAACGGAGCGCGCTGTATCCGTGAGCTCGCGCAAGGCCGCAGGCAGGTCGTTCTGGCTCGATGCGTCACCCCCGAGCGTGTGGTTCGCGGCGGCGACCGTGTGATCGGCGGCATTGGCCGTCTCGCGCAGTTGCGCGACGAGCGGACCGATTTGCGGGGACACCTGGTGCAACGTGCGATCGATTTGCGTCACGGCCCGGTCGATGTGCGCCAGGCTGTCGCGAATCTGCGGTGAAGAACTCAGCGCGCTGACACGCGCTGCAATACTGCGGACTTCTTCGCCCGTCTCCTTGATGGGAAGCGCGTCGATCTTCCTGATGACATCGTTTGCCCCGGATGCAATTGCGTCGAAGTCCGCAGACGCCACGCTCGGAATCACGGGTATGCCGTTGTCAGCGGCAAGCGTCGCGCCCGATGCGCCTGTCGCGAAGTCGAGACTGACCTTGCGCGGCCCGACGAAGGGTGGGTCTTGCGAAAGTCGCGCCCGTAATCCTTCGGCGACCAGGCGCTTCATCATGCCATCGACGAGTGGCCGCCAATCGCCGTTGGCGGGTGGAGGCACGCCGACGATGCCGAGCTGCGACGGGTCGAGCGCGATCTGGACAGGCGTGGTCAACGCGCCCGTACCAGCATCGTAGCTGAGGCGTACGCTTGTGACAGTGCCGACATGAAAGCCGCGCAACTCCACGTCGGCGCCGTTCCTGAGTTCGCCGGCGGCGCCGCCGAACCGCACGACATACGTCACGACAGGGCCGTGCTGGGGCGTAAGCGCGGGCCGTCGATCACCTCCGTCGAAGCGAACCTCTGGCTTGCCGGGTCCTGGCTCCATGACGATCTCGGGCCCCGAAAGCAGCGCCTTCATCGAGGACGGGTCGCTGAAATCCGCCTGTGCGCCACGCAGAAAGAACTTCGTGCCGCTGCGCAGATACTGCTTTTCCGCGTGATCGATCCTGAGCTTCGCTTCGACGTGCCGGCCATCGGGGGCTAGCGAGATGTCCGAGACGTCACCTACCTTGACGCCGCGCAGTGTGACGATCGTGTCGTCGGGCTTCATCCCATAGGCGTTGTCGAAAGTCACCGTGACCATTTCGCCATCGTGAACCAGCGCGCGAATGCCGAGCCAGCCGGCCACGCCGAACGCCGCGAGTGGCACCGACCAGATCCAGCCCGGCCACGCGCTGCGCCGCACGTCGGCCTGCGTGCGATGCGAACGCGGGCTGTTCATGGTCGTCTCCGGACCCGGACGTCCCACATCATTCTCGGATCGAACGCGCGCGACGCAGTCATCGTGAGAAAGACGACGAGCGCAAACGCCGTCGCGCCGATCGCAGGTCTTGCCGAAGCTATGCCGTCGAGCGGGATAAGCGGCGCAAAGGCCGCAATCGTAAATACGTCAACGTTCGACCATCGGCCCAGCTCGTCAATCCATCGATACAAATGTGCCTTGATTCGTAGATGCTCGCGCGAGCGGCGCTTCACAGAGGCGATGAACCAGGCCATGCCCACGATCTTTGCCAGGGGTATGACGATGCTCGTGCAGATGATGAGAATGCCGAGTGGCCAAAGGCCGGCATGAAAGAGCTGGTACACGCCGTCGATAATCCGATGTGACACGTCGTGACCCAGTTGCGTGGAAACGGTCATCGGATAAAGATTGGCGGGCACCGTGAGCACGAGTGCCGCAAGCGATAAAGCGGCCGCTCGCACCACGGCGTCGGGCTTGCGCACGCGCAGCTTCTGCCCGCACCTGTAGCACGGCTGTCCTTCCCGGGAAACCGGTTCGACGAGGTCGCACACGGTGCAGGACAGCGCAGCTTCGCCTTTCGCGAGCGTTCGTTCAGCCGCAATCGCGCGCCAGATCGTCCGGCGATCGAGCGATGCACGCGTGAGCATCGACATCAGCGCTGCCGCAATGAAACAGTAGCCGCCCTCGCCGATGGTGCCCGTCAGATTCTGCGTCACGCGTGCATATCCGACGAGGCAGCCTACGAGATAGACATCGGGCATTGCCCAGATATCGAGCAAAACGGTCCAGCGAAACAGTGCGCCGATGCCCTTGAACCGCCAGCCGGCCCGGACCGCCCCAAGCACGAGCGTAAGAGCACCGAATCGTATGAACGGCAGAACGATGCCGAAGGTCCCCAGCAACACCGCGAGGATGATCCAGTCTTCGCGCCACATTGCGACGATGCCTGACGCAAGCACCGACGATCGCTCAGTGCCGAGCATATGCACCGTCATCAGCGGCGCCAGGTTCGCTGGAAAGAGGAGCGCGAAGGTTGCCATCGAGCAGGCCAGCGCCGCGTTAAGGCTACGGCCGCTGCGCCGCTCAAGCGGATATCGGCATACACGGCAGCGTGCGAGCATGCGCGAGGCGAGCGGCGGGATATCTTCGAGCGCGCCGCACTCAGGGCAGCCGATCGTCATGTAAGCGCGTCCGCTGGCTGCTTGCCCGCAGACGACCTCCGTGCTTGAAATGGGTTGCTGGTCATCGCCTTGACTCCGGAGCGCTGCTCGTTGCGTGTCACGCATGCATGACTGCGATTGCGGACGAGCGACTCATCTCGGACCAGCATGACACGTTCCTGTTACGCTGAAGTCCGGCTCCGTGGTTATCCGTAGACTGTCTGACGCAGCCATAGCTCTCGCGCCAGCCGCATCGCTATGCATATCCCGAGGACGCCAGCGATATACAGCGTCAGACGTTAATTGGGGGGCGCTTTCAGCGCCGTACTTTTAAGTTTTGAATCACCCGGAAATGAAGCGCGCGAGACCTCACATTGAGGCATTGGACCAGGTTCGACGTTGCAACGAAGTCCAACGTGACTCACGGTAACAGGCCGCGAGATTGAACGACTACGGCAACTCGTCTTCTCGCGCTCGTGAAGGACCGACCATAAACGGGTAGCCGTGGCGGCGCTGCTGTCTCCTCAAATTCTGACAATCCCTGAGGTGGCACGAGCACGAGGCGAATCGACCCGTCGACAGAGTCTGGCTCGAGACATCGCATCCCAGGCTTACCGCCGGACAACACCGAACATATTGCTCGTCGCTAAACGGGGAGGGCGGTGGGCCCTACCCGGCGGTCGCCGGGAACCGGACGAGGCGCTGGATGCCATATCGGCCCCGTGTCATGGCTCGTGAATTCCCTGTGACAGAGCAGACGCCGTGCCGCCAGGTTATGTCGAAGCCGGGCCTTTCCATTCGGGCCGGGCAGGCGTATTGCTCGCCACCCGTATCCGATAGCCACACAGGCACGTCGACAACGTTCACGAGGGGGCATCGTCATGACCAGCAGCAAGCAACCCGCGCCGCCATTTCCGTCGCAACGGCAGCAGAGTGTCCCTGGACACACGGCATCCATGCAGCCGCAGCCCGATCACGGAGAAGAAAGTTACGCGGGCAGTGGCAGGCTTTCAGGTAAAGCCGCGATCATTACGGGGGGCGATAGCGGTATCGGCCGCGCGATCGCGATCGCGTTTGCGCGTGAAGGCGCCGACGTGCTGATCGCCTATCTCGACGAAGACGAAGATGCCGAAGAGACGAAACGCTGGATCGAAAAAGCAGGGCGCCGCGCGGTGCTGGTGCGCGGCGACATTGCCGACCCACGTCATTGCGACGAGATCGTCGATCGCGCAGTGAAGGAGTTCGGCAAGCTGGACGTGCTCGTCAACAATGCCGCGTACCAGATGACGTACGACTCGCTGGACGACATCAGCGACGAGGAATGGAACCGCACGTTCGACACCAACATCGGCGCGATGTTCAGGATCTCGCGCAAGGCGGTCCGGCATATGAAGCAGGGCGGCTCGATCATCAACACCACGTCGATCAACGCAGACAAACCCAACCCGGGACTGCTCGCCTACGCGACGACGAAAGGCGCGATCCAGAACTTCACGGGCGGCCTCGCGCAGTTGCTCGCCGAGCAAGGCATTCGCGTGAACTGCGTCGCGCCGGGACCGATCTGGACGCCGCTCATTCCATCGACGATGCCGAAGGACAAGGTCGAGAGCTTCGGCAAGCAGGTGCCGATGAAACGGCCCGGGCAACCGGCCGAACTGGCGCCCGCGTATGTGATGCTCGCCTCCGACGAAGCCAGCTATATCTCGGGCGCGACGATCGCGGTGACAGGAGGCACGCCGATTCTTTAGCGCGCTTTGGCGCGCGCGTCGAGTGTACGTTCGAGTGAGGGAGCGCGGCGTCGCGTCCAGTCATGTGTCGCAGGCGCCAGCGCCCCACACAGGCTCGCATACAGTTCGATGTAATCGTCTGCCATGCGCGCAGCGGTGAAGCGGGACTCGAATGCGCGGCGGCAAGCGCGTCGATCGATCGAGCCAATCTGTTCGGCAGAGGCAACGGCGCCATCGACATCGTCGACGAGGTGGCCGCTCACGTTGTCCTCGATGATCTCGGTCATCGCGCCACGCCTGAACGCGATGACGGGCGTTCCGCATGCCATCGCTTCGATCGCGACGAGGCCGAAGGGCTCCTCCCATTCGAGTGGAAGCAGCAGCGCGCTCGCCTGAGAAAGCAGACGGCTGCGCGCCTGTCCGCCCGTTTCGCCGAGATAGTCGACGAAGGCCGCGTTCTTGTGCAGCAGCGGCTTGATGGTCTTCCGGAAGTACTCGCGCTCGCCAGGATGGACCACTCCCGCGATCTTGAGCGGCATCTGCGCGCGCCGCGCGATTTCGATCGCCAGATCGGGGCGCTTGCCGGGCATGATCCGGCCGAGAAACAACAGGTAGCCGCGCGGTGCGTCTTCGAACGGGAGCGCGTCCGCGGGAATGCCGTGATGAATCGTCCTGGTCCAGTTGGCCCCGGGCAGCGCCTTGCGCTGGCTTTCGGAAATGGCGACGAGCGGCGCATCGGCGAACTCGCGCAACAAAGGACCATGATCATGCGCGAGCATCAGTCCATGCATCGTGGTGACATGTTTGCACCCGAGGCTGCGCATCAGCGGGAAGTGGATCGGCTCTCCATGAAAGTGCAGGATGTCGAACTCGCGTGCGTGTTGCATGACCTGTCCCAGTTGGCGCACGTGATGGCACGATGTGTCCCACGCGCTTGAATCTCGCCACAATCCGCGCTCGCATCCGGCGATCAACGCGGCCGAGGTGAGCGAATCCCCGCTGGCGAACAGCGTGACGTCGTGCCCGCGCCGAACCAGCTCTTCCGTCAGGTAATGGACGATGCGCTCCGTCGCTCCATAGGCGAGGGGCGGAACCGGTTCGTAGAGCGGCGCAATCTGAGCTATTCGCATTGCCTTCTCTTCTCGTATGGTGATCGCTTTTGCCGGGCAGCAATCGGCATTCCGTTGACTCGTCGACGCGCGCGACTGGAACAACGGATGCTCGCTTCATCGCACGTCAATCCTGATGCTGGACACGAAGCGATGCGTATCGCGCAAGTCTCGACACTCTATGAACGCATGCCGCCCGTCGCGTATGACGGCATAGAACGTGTCGTCTCGTGGCTCACGGAAGAACTCGTCGCGCGCGGCCACGAAGTCACGCTGTTTGCAAGCGTCGACTCGATCACGGGAGCAGACCTCGTGTCGGTGTATCCGCGTGCTGATATGGAGGTGTCATGCGTTACCTGGCTTTGGCGACGGACTACGACAATACGCTCGCAGAAGATGGCCGAGTGGCTGACGCCACGTGGGCCGCGCTCGAAAGGCTGCGCGAGTCCGGCCGCTATCCGGTTCTCGTCACGGGGCGCGAACTCGACGACCTGTTGACGGTCTGTCCACGCCTCGACGTGTTCTCGCGCGTGGTCGCCGAAAACGGCGGCGTGCTGTTCGATCCCGCAACGAAAGACAAACGGCTGCTGGCCGAGGCGCCGCCGCCGGCGTTTGTCGACGCATTGCGCGCGCGTGGACTGGAGCACTTCAGCGTCAGTGAAACGCTGGTCGCGATGATGAAGCCGAACGAGCGGATCGCGCTCGAAGCGATACGCGATCTCGGCCTCGAGCTCAATGTCGTGTTCAACGGCGATGCCGTGATGATCCTTCAGCCCGGCGTCAGCAAGGCATCGGGTTTGATGGCAGCGCTGGCGGCATTGCGGCTGTCGCCGCTCAATGTCGTCGGCGTGGGAGACGCCGAAAACGACCATGCGCTGATTCGCGCGTGCGGCATGTCGGTCGCGGTGGAAAATGCGTTGCCGGCGTTGAAGCCGCACGCGGATCTCGTGACCTCGCATCCAGATGGTCGGGGCGTGGCCGCGCTGATCGACGCGCTGATTGCCGACGATCTGCGCGGCCATGCATCGTCGCTTGCCAAATGCAGGCTCACTGTCGGCAAGCGTCGCGACGCGCCCGCGTCGTCCGTCGTGTCGATCGACGCGTATGGCAGCGTCGTGCTGCTGGCGGGCGCGTCGGGATCAGGCAAGTCGACGGCGACGGAGGCGCTGCTCGAAAGGCTTGCCGACGCGGGGCATCAGCTATGCATTTTCGATCCGGAAGGCGATTACGGCAGCGATGACCATACGGCCGTGGTCGGCGACGCGCAGCACGTGCCCGCCGAAGACGAGGCGTTGCAACTGCTCGAAGGCGCGCGCCAGCCAGCCGTTGCGATCAACATGATGCGCGTGCCGCCCGGCGAGCGCGCCCAATATTGCGCCGCGCTTCTGCCGAGGCTGCAGACGCTGCGCGCGCGAACGGGGCGGCCGCATTGGCTCGTCTTCGATGAGGCGCATCATCTGTTTCCCCGCACGTGGGCGTCCGCGAGCGCGGCCGTTCCTGAAGCGCTCGAGTCGGCGCTCATCGTGACCGTGCATCCCGAGCAGCTTTCGCCGGCGCTGCTCAAGCAGGTGAACGTGGCGATCGCGCTCGGCGACGATGCCGCCGGCAAGCTCGATGCGTTCGCGTCCTCTATCGACATGGACCTGCCCATCGTGCCGGAAAAGGGTGCCAAGCGCGGCGAAGCATTGTTCTGGGAGCCGGCTCAAGGCGAGCCTTACGTCGTGACGATCGAGCGAGGGCGCGGACAGCATCGCCGTCATCTGAGGAAGTATGCGGAAGGCCTGCTGATTCCCGAGCGCAGCTTTTACTTTCGTGGGCCGCGCAGCCAGCTCAATCTGCGCGCGCACAATCTCATCCTGTTCGTCGAGCTGGCCGAGGGCGCCGACGAAGAGACGTGGCGTTTCCATCTTCAGCGTGGCGACTACTCGCGATGGTTCGAGAGCGTGCTCGGCGATGTCGAGCTGGCAAACGAAACGAGGACGATCGAACAGGACGAATCGTTGTCGCCAACCGAGAGCCGTTCGCGCGTCCTCTCGGCCATCACCGCGCGCTACACGCAGCCTGAGAATCCGAACCTCCCGCGTGTGAGCGAACGGTAGCGCGACGGTCTCGTGCGGCGATGCATGAATGAGCGGGTTTGCGCAGTGTCGCGGAACGGAATTTGCTGTCCGCGTGTGTCCGCCTGTTCGGCCACTGCCATGCACGAAAACCTGAGTCGAAGCCTCACGATTGCGTTGCAGCGTTCACATGCGTGTGCCGAGCGCGCGCTGACGCTGACGGCGTTCTTCGCGGGCGACGCGATCGCGCAGCCGAACCAGAATGCGCTGCAACCGGCGGGCGCGCAGGCCGCGCATATCGCGCGGCTCTGGAATCTGACGCTCGTCGTCTGCGGCGTGGTGTTCGCGGGTGTCTTGCTTGCAACGGTGGTGTCGCTCGCGCGCCGGCGGCGCGGCGATGCGCGCACGCCACCCGATGCCGGGTCGGCTGATGCCCCCGAGCTACGGACGCGCCGCTTCGTCATCGGCGCAACGGGACTCTCGGTCGTGCTGCTGGTCGGGCTCGTCGTCGCGGACGTGTTGACGGACCGCGCGCTGTCGCGTCTGCCCGTGGACAACGCGGTGCATATCGAGGTGACGGGCGAGCAGTGGTGGTGGCAGGCCGCCTACGCGCCCGACGGCGGCAACGCGGGCTTCGTCACCGCCAATGAACTGCACGTGCCCATCGGACGCCCCGTGATCGTTTCACTGAAGGCAGGCGATGTCATTCACAGCTTCTGGGTGCCGAATCTGCATGGCAAGAAGGACATGCTGCCCGGCGTCGATTCGACGATCGAGTTTCGCGCCGATCATGAGGGCATTTATCGCGGACAGTGCGCGGAATATTGCGGCGCCGAGCATGCGCTGATGGCGATGCTGGTAGTCGCGCAGACGCCGGACAGTTACGCGGCATGGCTGAAGCAACAGTCGGCGCCCGCCGTTTCGGCAGGCGACGCGCTCGCGTTGCGCGGCCGTCAGGTCTTTTTGCAATCGAGCTGTGCGGGCTGCCATACAATACGCGGCACCTCCGCGCAGGGCACGCTCGCGCCCGATCTCACGCATCTGATGAGCCGGCAGACGATCGCTTCCGGCGTGCTGGCGAATACGCAGGCAAACCTGCTCGCGTGGATTCGCGACCCTCAGGCGCTGAAGCCCGGCACGACGATGCCTTCCGTGCCGCTTGCCGCCGACGATCTGCGCGCTGTCGTCGCGTGGCTGGGGACGTTGCAATGAGCACGGCCGAACCGCGCATCGAGCACGTCGACGCGGACGTTTCGCTGAAGGACGGACCCGACGCGCCGCAACGCGCGCGCGACGCGCTGGCCGTGACGTGGAGCGATCCACGCGGCCTGATCGGCATGTTGTCGGCCGTCAATCACAAGACCATCGCGCGACGCTTCGTCGTCACGACATTCGCGTTCTTCATGCTCGCCGGCATGCTGGCGCTCGCGATGCGCACGCAGCTTGCGCGCCCCGACAGCCGGCTGATCGGCCCGGAGCTATACGACCAGCTCTTCACGATGCACGGCTCGACGATGATGTTCCTGTTCGCCGTGCCCGTCATGCAGGCGGTGGCCGGCTATCTGGTGCCGCTGATGATCGGCGCGCGCAGCGTCGCGTTTCCGCGCATGAACGCGTACGCGTACTGGGTGTTCCTGTTCGGCGGCCTGATGCTCTACACGTACTTTGCTATCGGCTCGGGCCCGCGCGCCGGCTGGTTCAGCTACGTGCCGCTGGCCGGTCCCGACTACGCGACGGGCAAGGGCTCGGACGTCTGGGCGCAGATGATCACGTTCACCGAACTGTCCGCGCTGCTGGAGGCCGTGGTGCTCATCACGACGATCCTCAAGATGCGTGCGCCCGGCATGTCGCTCAACCGGATGCCGCTGTTCGTGTGGGCGACACTCGTCACGCAGTTCATGGTGCTGTTCGCGATGCCCGCGATCATGCTCGCCAGCACGGCACTGATTCTCGACCGGCTGGTCGGCACGCAGTTCTACAATCCGTCGCTCGGCGGCGACGTGCTGCTGTGGCAGCATCTGTTCTGGTTTTTCGGGCACCCCGAGGTGTATCTGATCTTCATCCCGGCGCTCGGCTTCATGTCGTCGATCATCGCGACGTTCGCACGCCGCCCTGTATTCGGCTATCCCGCGATGGTGCTTGCGCTGATCACGACCGCGTTCCTCGCGTTCGGCCTATGGGTCCACCACATGTTCGCGACATCCGTGCCCGCGCTCGGCAAGAGCTTCTTCACGGCCGCGAGCGTGATGATCGCGATTCCTTCGGGCGTGCAGATCTACTGCTGGCTCGCGACCTTGCTCACAGGACGGCTCAACCTGAAGGTGCCGCTGCTGTTCGTGCTGGCGTTCTTCTTCATTCTCGTGCTCGGCGGATTGACGGGCGTGATGCTCGGCTCGGTGTCGCTCGACCTTCAGGTGCACGACACCTATTTCGTCGTCGCGCATCTGCACTATGTGTTGCTGGGCGGTGCCGTGTTTCCGCTGTTCGGCGCATTCCACTACTGGTTTCCAAAAGTGACGGGAAGAATGCTCGATGCGCGGCTGGGCCAATGGCAGTTCTGGCTGTTCTTCATCGGCTTCAATGTCACGTTCTTTCCGATGCATCTGCTCGGACTGCATGGCATGCCTCGCCGGGTCTGGACTTACCCGCACGGCATGGGGTGGGACACGATGAACTTCGGCGCGACGGCGGGCGCCTACATGATTGCGCTGAGCGTGCTGATCTTCATCGTCAACGTGGCTCGCAGCGCGCGGCGCGGCGAGCGCGCGTCCGCCGATCCATGGGGCGCCGATACGCTCGAATGGAGCACGCCGAGTCCGCCGCCCGCGCACAACTTCGATGCGCTGCCCGTCGTGCACGGATGTCATCCGTTGTGGGAGCGGGCTCGCGAGCCGCGCTGGGTATCGGGCCTGACAGCCGGCGCGCGTGAAGTGCTGACGACGAGCGTACTCGACGCAAAGCCCGATACGCGTCCGCTGTTTCCGACGCCATCGCTGTGGCCTTTCGTGAGCGCGGTCGCGACGACGGTGTTCTTCATCGGCTCGATCTACACACCGAGCGCGGTCTGGTGGGGCACGCTGCCGGTTGCGGCTGCCATGATCGCGTGGTTCTGGCCGGCGCGGCGCTTCAATGCCGTCGCGCGTGCGCTCGAACGGTGGCCGGATGCGGCGGACGACGCTGCGTCAAAACGGGCGCACGAAGCGGCAACATCGCGACCGTCGCAAACCGGATCGCTCGATCAACAGCCTTCGACGCTCGACGTGCGCAAGCTGCCGAGTTTCGGTTTCGGTTCGCGCAGCCTGATGTGGTGGGCGACGGCAGGGCTGATGTTGATCGAAGGCACCGTGTTCGCGATTGCCGTCGCGATGTACTTCTACCTGCACAGCGTCAATGCGGCCTGGCCGATGGATGCGCCGCCGCCTTCGCTGCTGTGGGGTTCGTTGAATACGGCGATATTGCTGCTCAGCATTGTGCCGAACGAGCTGGCGAGACGCGCCGCGCTGAAGGGGCATCGCGAAGACGCACGGCTCTGGCTCGCCGTGTGCCTCGCGTTTGCCGTGATCTTCCTCGTGCTGCGAGGCTTCGAATTCGCGGCGCTGAACGTGATGTGGTACGCGAACGCGTATGGGTCGATCGTCTGGCTGCTGCTCGGGTTGCACACGACGCACCTCGTCACCGACACGGTCGACACCGCCGTGCTCGCGCTGCTGCTCTACACAGGGCCCTTCGAAGGCAAACGTCTCGTCGATACCTGCGAGAACGCGGTCTACTGGTACTTCGTCGTGTTGAGCTGGCTGCCCATCTACGCCGTGATCTATCTGGCGCCAAGGATGCTGTCATGAAGCGGATGCCCGCCGCTGCCTGGCTCGGCCTGCTCGCCGCACCCGCGATCGTGCTGACCGCGCAAAGCATCGACTACGCGCTCGTTCATGTCGCGTGTTCGCACGGCAGTCGTCTCGCGCTCGACATCGTCAGCTGCATGGGCTTGCTGTTTTCGGGCGCGACGGCCTGGTTCGCGTGGCGCCTGTGGCTCAGGGCGTCACGGCCTTCTGCGCAAAGCGGCACGGAAAGCGATGCACGCGTCGCGTTCTTCGCGTCCATGGCGATGTGGGTCGGCGCGCTGTGTGCGCTGATCCAGTTGATGATGTGGTTCCCCCAATGGATACTTTCGCCTTGTCGTTGAGACGTCTTGCGAGGTTCGCGGTCCTCGTCGCGCTGCCTGTGTTGGCTATCGCGACGGATTCGCGCGCGCATGGGCTCGTCGACACTTCGCGCGGGACGCTGTCGTTCGGCTGGAGCGCGCAGCCGTGGGTGGTCGTGTCGATGACAGCGAGTCTCGCCGCTTATGTCGCCGGCTATGTCCGTTTGCGCAGGCGTGGCGCGCGGCGCATGCAAAGCAGGCGATTGCGGCGCGCGTATCTGCTCGCGTTCGTGGCCGGCTGGGCCGCGCTCGCGCTGGCGTTCTTCTCCCCACTCGATGCGCTCGGCAGTGCGCTCTTTTCCGCGCATATGGTTCAGCACGAAGCGATGATGCTCGTCGCGGCGCCGTTGTGCGCGATGGGCCGCCCGCTCGGCGTGTGGATCTGGGCGTTGCCGCATCGCGCGCGGTTGTGGGTCGGGCAGCGTATCAGGACACGCGGATTCGTGCGTTTCTGGCATATGCTGACGATGCCAATCACCGCGTGGGTGTTGCACGCGGCGGCGTTGTGGGCGTGGCATGCGCCCGCGCTCTTCGAAGCGGTGCTGATGCGCCCATGGGTGCACACGCTGCAACACGCGAGCTTCCTGCTGACGGCGCTTCTCTTCTGGTGGAGCATCACAGGCGAGGGCGCGCGGCGGCAGACGGATGGCCATGCGATGCTCTCGCTGTTCACGACGATGATGCACACGGGCGCGCTCGGCGCATTGATCACGCTCGCGCCGCAGCTCTGGTATCCGCTGTATGTCGAGCCGTGCAGCGCGCTCGGTGTCGATCCGCTGAACGATCAGCAGCTCGGCGGACTCATCATGTGGGTGCCCGCAACCACGGCTTATCTCGTGGGCGCGCTGGCCATCGCGACACGCTGGCTGATGCGCCGCGACGCACCGGTGCTGACCGCACAGCATGCTGTCATCGTGCGGCGGGATGGCGTGCAATGAGACGGCGACATCGGAATACGGCAAGCCGATTGACGCTCGTCATGCTCGCGGGCGCTTGCGCCATTTCCCTGACGTATCTCAGCGGCCCGGCGGGTGACGCGGCCACGTCTGCGTCGACTTCGGCTCAAACGTCGTCGTCATCGACCGATCACGAACTCATCGCGCGCGGCGAGTACATCGCGAAGGCCGCCGACTGCGCCGGATGCCACACCGCACCCCAGGGCGCACCCTATGCGGGCGGGCTCGGCATGGGGTCGCCGTTCGGCACGATTACGTCGAGCAACATTACACCGGACGCGCAATACGGTATCGGCCGCTACAGCTACGACGAATTCGCGCGCGCGCTGCGCGAAGGTGTCGCGCGGGGCGGCAAGCACCTGTATCCGGCGATGCCGTATGCGTCGTTTGCAAAGATCACCGACGAGGACATGCGCGCGTTGTATGCGTACATGATGCATGCCGTCGCGCCCATCGCGAAGCCGACACCGCCTTCGGACGTCGCGTTTCCGTTCAATCAGCGTTGGGCGCTGCGTTTCTGGCAGATGGCGTTCACGCCGCGCGGCGTCTATCGGCCACGCGCGGACCGCGATGCGCAGTGGAATCGTGGCGCGTATCTGGTGCAATCACCCGGGCACTGCGGCGCCTGCCATACGCCGCGTGGACCCGGCTACCAGGAGCGTGGCTACGACGAGTCGTCGCGCACCTATCTGACGGGCGGCGTCAACGACCACTGGTTCGCGCCCAATCTGACGGGCGATGCGGGTTCGGGACTCGCTCGCATGAAGCCCGACGAGATCGCCGCGTTTCTGAAGACGGGGCATGCGGCGGGCGTCGTCGCGTATGGCAGCATGGTCGAACAGATCGAGGACAGTACGCAGTATCTGAGCGACGACGACCTTCAGGCGATCGCCCGCTACCTGAAGTCGTTGCCCGCGCAGCAAGCGTCGGGCACCTATACGCCGCGCGCCGATCCCGCGCGCTCGCAGGCCAACGGCAGCCGCGTGCCCGACAGCCTGTCGGTCGGCTTCAACGTCTATCGCTCGTTCTGCGCGCGTTGTCATCGCGACGACGGCGCGGGCATTCACGGCGCGTTTCCCGCGCTGGCGGGCAATCCGTCCGTGCTGGCCGAAGACACGACATCGCTGATCCGTCTGTTGATCGAAGGCGGCAATAGCCCGTCGACGCTCACAGGTCCGCCGCGCCAGGCGATGCCCGCCTTCGTCGGCACGCTGGCCGATGTGCAGATCGCCCAGGTGCTGACGTACGTGCGCAGCGCATGGGGCAACAACGCCCAGCCGATTACCGCGAACGACGTCAGCTCGTTGCGCGAAATACTCCACAGGTGAACCGGCCTCAGGGAACGTCTCACGTCTGCTGCCGGCGCGCGATACCGCGCATCAACCTGAACATGCCGCAAGCCAGCACCGCGGCGGTCACCGCCGTCGCAACTGGAAACGTGCCTGCGGTAGTGACGGCAATCTCCAGCGGTTTTTCGCGCAGTAACGCCATGCGCCGGCGTGTTATTTCGGCGCCCAGCGCACGCAACTCGTGCTTGAGTGAGCGTTCGGCGATCGGCAGCAGCGCGGCTTCCTCGTCCGCGACGTGATGCAGCGTCTCGCGCATCAACTGCATGAAGAGGCCATCGTAAGCTGCGTTTTCCGGACCCATGCTGCGCAGCTTGCCGATGATCTCGCGCATCGCGTCGTGTCCGGCATGGCTCTGCTTGAGGACATTGTTATCGGGTGCAACGCGCGCGAGTGCCGGATAGAAAACCTCTTCCTCCAGTTGCGCGTGTATTTCCAGCGCAGTGCACACGTTGTTGACGACCGCGCGCTTGCGCCACCATGCGCTGTTAATTCGATAGCGATGAAATGCAGCGACGACATGACTATGGTCGAGACGGATCAACGTGGTGATGGCGGGCGACAGATTGCCGTTCAGATTGCCGTTCGTGCTGGACATGGATAGAACCTCGGACGATTTGCATGTGGGTTTGCACCTGATTGCCTCAAGCATCCGACGTTCCACCGCATTGCGCGCAAGTCGGCAGCAACGGTCAAGCGGTTCTCCCCGGCAGGGAATGAGGCTTGCTGAAGTGTCACAACGTGATGGAGTTTGAGGGGAGCAGCGAATGAGCGATGAGACGAAGCGCCGGGACCACCCGTGGTCGTCCGGCGGATGGGGATCGGTAAAAGCCGTGACGCGCATCCTTCTGCAGGAGAAGGTTGCGCTGAAGGACAGCAAGATCCTGTTGCATCAGAACAAGCCCGATGGATATATGTGCGTCAGCTGTTCATGGGCGAAACCCGCGCAGCCTCACCCGTTCGAGTTCTGCGAGAGCGGCGCGAAGGCCACCGCGTGGGACACCACGGCCAAACGCGTGACCGCGGACTTCTTCCGGGTTTATACGGTTCGCGAACTGCTCGCATGGCATGATCACGATCTCGAGGAAGCAGGGCGCCTCACCGAGCCGCTACGCTATGACGCCGCAACGGACCGTTACGTACCCGTCGCCTGGCAGGACGCGTTCGATGAAATCGGCCGCGAACTGCAGGCCCTCGAACCGAACCAGACGGTCTTCTACACATCGGGACGTGCATCGCTCGAATCCGCGTATATGCTGCAACTGTTCGCGCGCCTGTATGGCACGAACAACCTGCCCGACAGTTCAAACATGTGTCACGAAAGCACGAGCGTCGGTCTCAAGGCAGCGATCGGCGTCGGCGTCGGCACGATCACGCTCGACGACTTCGAGAAAACGGACCTGATGTTCTTCTTCGGGCAGAACGTCGGCACGAACAGCCCGCGCATGCTCCACCCGTTGCAGGATGCACGCAAGCGCGGTGTTCCCATCATCACGTTCAACCCGCTGAGAGAACCGGGGTTGATCGGCTTCAGGAATCCGCAATCGCCTGTCCAGATGCTCACGCCCGGCGATACGCAGATCAGCACGCAGTATCATCAACTGAAGACGGGGGGCGATACGGCGGCCATCCTCGGCATCTGCAAGGCTGTCATCGCCGCCGACGATGCAGCGTTTGCGGACGGCGCGCCGCGCGTGATCGACGTCGCGTTCGTCGAAGAACACACGACAGGCTACGACGAGTTCGCCCGCTTCGTGCGCGAGCTGGACTGGGCGGATATCGAGCAGGTCAGCGGCCTGAAGCGCGAGGCGCTCGAAGCGGCCGCCGCCGAATATGCCAGGGCCCACGCGGTGATCGCCCACTACGGCATGGGCATGACGCAGCATCGGATGGGCGTGCAGAACGTGCGCATGCTGTGCAATCTGCTGCTGCTGCGCGGCAATATCGGCAAGCCCGGCGCGGGCCCTTCGCCCGTGCGCGGCCACTCGAACGTGCAAGGCCAGCGCACCGTGGGCATTACCGAAAAGCCCGAGCTCGCGCCACTCGACAAGCTCGCCGGTCAATTCTCTTTCGAACCGCCGCGCGACAAGGGCATGAATATCGTCGAAGCCTGCGAGGCGATGATCAAGGGCGTTGTGAAGGCCGTGGTCAATCTGGGCGGTAATCTCGTGCGCTCGGTGCCCGACCGCGGACAGACGGAGCCCGCCTGGTCGCGGCTGCGCCTTACAGTGAACATCGCGACGAAACTCAATCGTAGTCACCTCGTGCACGGCCAGGTATCGTATATCTTGCCGTGCCTGAGCCGGATCGAGATCGATCGTCAGGCTGGCGGGGTGCAGGCGGTGTCGATGGAGGACAGCACGGGCTGCATGCATGGGTCGCGTGGCGTCGCGGAGCCGGCCAGCCCGCATATCCGCTCCGAGCCGTTCATCCTGGCGGGCCTCGCGAAGGCGGCCTTAAAAGACCATTCAACCATCGATTGGGACGCGTGGCGGGACGACTACAGCCGCGTTCGTCAGGCGATCGCGCAGACTTACCCGGAGATCTTTCACGATTTCGACGCCCGCATGTGGACGCCCGGCGGCTTCCCGCGACCGTTGCCGGCGCGGGAACGCAAGTGGCAGACAAAGAGCGGCAAGGCCGAATTCCTGGTGCCCGACGAGCTAGGCGAAGATCCCGACATGCCCGAGCGCGAACCGGGCGCGCTGCGTCTGATGACGTTGCGTAGCGACAGCCAGTTCAACACGACCATCTACAATCATGACGACCGTTTTCGCGGTATCAAAGGAACGCGCATGGTGTTGCTGCTCAATCGCGCCGACATGGCGATGCGCGGGCTGCATCAAGGGGATCGCGTGACGCTCGAAACGATCTCGGACGATGGGATCGAACGCAGGGTCGCGGGCTTTGCCGTCGTGCCTTACGACATCCCGCCGGGCTGCGCCGCGGGCTACTATCCGGAATGCAACCCGCTGCTTCCTTTGTGGCATTACGCGAAGGAGAGCAAGGTGCCGGGGGCAAAATCGATTCCGGTGCGTGTCGTCGCAGTCGACAGAATGAATCCGCTTTGAGCAGGCCAAGGCAGGCCACGCTGTATCTCGATCGAATCGCGAAGTGCACGTGGCGGCTCAGCCTTCGCTTCAAGGATTCGGCAATGCATAGGCGATCACACAGTTGCTGAGCTCGTACCGAATGAACCGTGGCCCGCCCGCCGCAATCACCCTATACTGCCTTCGGCCTCCATCTCGTCGCCAGCTTCGCGTTCGATAGGCTCGTGCATTATTGCGCCCCTTTCGCCGGCGGCAGGCGCGGGCGCTCTGGTTCTATGCACAGTGCGCAGCAACCGCCGTGCCGCGGCGGTTCGTCCACCATACCGATCCGTTGTCCGTACGTCCGCGACAGAAGGATGCGGATGTGCCGCGCGGTTCACCCGCAACGCGATCACGTCGAGAACGAGTGGTCCAAAACGAAGGCAAGAAGAAAACAACTATCGGCGAGCGCAACAGGCTCGGCATCTGGATGCCTGTAAGTAGCCGATCGCGGGCCTTCAGACAGGACCGCGCAGAACCCGCGCGCCAACGCGCGTAAGTAGCCGTCAACTGCATGCCGCGACCTCGCCCAGCTTGTGAACGGCGACGCAGTACGGATGGACATGACGCGCTGGGTAGTCGAAGTACTCGTCACGACATACGCGTCTCGTTTCAACAAGACAGCGCCGGTTACTGACATCGTCCGACGCCGTACCTGACTGTTTTGCATGACGTCGGGCTACGCTGCGCTCCCGCTTTTAACGCGAGGCTCGGGCGGGGTTGACGTGGTGGTGCAGCCTTCTGACATGAGCGTATTCGCGTTTACGTCTGAATGCAGAAGTACCGGATGGCTGGTTTGTGCGACAAGGCGCACAAGAGGAGGGGCTCTCGCAGTTCATTTGCCTGCCGAACGAGCGACATTCGTGTGTTGCTCGTGGAACGGACCTCTTTACACGAGGGGCGCGAAGGGATGCGCCTGTTTCTGAGCCGGACACGATCGGAAGACTATTGTGAACGAACGCGTGTCTTGCCCGGCGTCGATGCGCCCTTGTGGCGCCATCGCCTTGGCCCGCCTGTCCATCAGCTATCAGCTATCGCGTTCGTCGCCTTGACTGCCCTGAGCCTGTAATGCAGCCCAACGGCACGCGCCGATGTGTCATTGAGCCGGAGCGAACCGGGAATGGTGATTGCGCGGCAGCCTGCTCATATTGCGAGGTGTGTGTCGCGTGGGATGTTCCATTAATTCATTGAGGAATCGATCATGGCAACCGAACGACTTATCGCTATTCCGGATACCGGATTCAAGGCAACGGCTGAGCGTGCCGCGTCGGCTCGACGAGAAGACGCGGACGCAGTGGTCAACGTGTGTGTTGGCACCGCGGAGCGGCTCTTCGAACTCAACCGCAAGGCGATCCAGACGTCAATCGAGGAACAGCGTGCTGTTTCCCTCAAGGCGGCGGAAGAAGTCTCGCCTCTAGGTGCGTGGCGGCTCCACGCGAGCTACGTTCTGGCAGGGACAGCGAAGGTCGTCGCCTACTGGCGCCACGCCAGCGAGATCATCCTGGATGGATATGCCGACGCGGTTAGCGAAGCAGAGAATCGTCTGAATCGAGGCTTCCTGACAATAACGGGTGCGCTGGATGACGTAACGGCTGGCGTCGGTTCCTCAATGTTGACGGGCGATCCGGCGCTTGCTACCGCCAGCATGAAAGAAACAGCAGCGATGACTGAACGCGAGGCCGAGGGAAAACCGTCCGCCGGATTGAAGCAGGACTAAATGCGGGGGGCTGGCGGCGAGCACGGCTTTCAGTCCGGGAGATCCATACCCGCGATAGGCAGGCTGACCGTCGTTCGTACGTGGGAACTCGCCGATAACGGTCACTTGGCCTTATACAGCTGCCCTATTTACCGGAGGTCGAAATGGGACGTTACCGGGGAACAGATTCGAACGCTCGCCTTCTGTCAGTGGGAGAAGGTGTTTTCTCACGCCCACCAAATAGCCGCTTTCGGCGTTCGTTCACTCGCGCCGGGCTGGCGTGCTTCGTCATGCGCGAACAGGTTGTGGACCGGGTAATGCACCGCGACGCTGGAATGGCGGATGCGGGTAAGTTGGCTCAACCTCCAGGAGGAGACAGTCATGAGCAAACCACTTGACCCGACAGGCAATATGTCCGGCGCCGATATCGTCGGTGGCGGACGTGGGGAAGGACCTGGACCGTATGTGATGGCGGCCGCGACGCTCGATGGCGACAAGGTCGTCACGTCAGACGGCCAGGACGTCGGCAAAATCTCGGACATCATGCTCGACGTGCGCAGCGGACGCGTAGCGTACGCCGTCCTTTCCGAGGGCGGCTTCCTCGGGATGGGTACGACGTTGCATGCGATTCCGTGGAACGCATTGACGCTCGATACGGACGAGAAATGCTTCCGCGTCGACATCACCGCGCGGCAGCTCAAGGATGACCCCGGCTTCGATCCTGACCACTGGCCGTCAATGGCTGACGCGGCCTGGGGAACGCAACTGCACCAGTACTACAACCGGCAGCCATACTGGACCACGACGCGAGATGTCGTCGAAGGGCGCGATAGCGCCGCCGACGTCTGATTGACGGGTCGCGTGCGTCGCCCCGGCCGATACCGGTCCGGGGCGTCCATTCAAGGGAGACAGCCATGAAAATTCGACGGACAGCCGCATTGTGTTCTGCAATCCTCATTGCGCTCACGGGAGCGACGTTCGCTCAAGGCGGCGGAACTTCAGGAGGAGGTGGCGGCAACAGCAATGGTGGCGCTGCCGGTCAGGGCGGCACGGGGATGAGCACCCCGAGCGCCAGCGGGCCTACGGGCACGACTTCGACCTCGAAGGGTTCGAATACCATGAAGGCACCATCCGGGACGTCGAAGAACTACAAGCCCCACGCAAAGGGCGCTTCCGATACCGCCGCTTCTTCAGCCCAGTAGCGACGTTTTGTGCATCGCCTTGCCTTTCGGGGCAAGGCGGTGACGTTGCACGGACGCTGGCATTCGCCTGCGGGTGTGGCTGCCGATGGCATTGGTCACTGCATCTGCACACCAGCATGTCTACTGTGCTTCTGGTCGACGATGACGTCGAAAATCTTTGGGCTCTCCAGCTGGCGCTGGAATCGTGCGGGCATCACGTCGTGCTTGCGGAAAGCGGATGCGACGCATTGCAAAAGCTGCAGCGTCAGCTTCCGCAGCTCATCATCACCGACTGGCAGATGCCCGGGATGGACGGCGTCGAGCTTTGCCGTCGCGTGCGGTGTCAGCCGTCGCTTGCGGATCTTCCGATTATCCTGCTGTCAGCCACGCCCGATCCGGGAGGCTATCCGCGATGCTGGACGGCGTTCTTTCAGAAGCCGGCTAACGTGGCGGCTCTTCTGGATTCAGTGAACATTTTTATTGCGGAGCGCCTGGCAGAGGCGTCCAGAAACCCTGCTGTGGGGTGACCCAGCCCCGCGCGCTTGCAGCCAGTCGATTCGCGATGTTGGCCATAGCGATGCGTCGCGATCGGCTTCATCCTTTACGCAGTTCACCACCACTTCGTCGCGCGCAAGCCCGCGAGCGAATTCGGATAGCCACATATTGCCTGCTGTTGCCGTGGTTCGGCGGAATGTTGCTGCTGTCCGTGACATATCCTCTATAAGGATTTCCGCCGATGATTCAGGCCTTTTACCCGTCAATGGCGAAAACGGGATTCTGACGTCTTCTGTCATGCTAAGTATTTTTAATTTTTTAGCGTATCTATGCGCCCGGAAAGCGGTGACCGCGATAAGAGCAATTTCGCCTTCTTTACCCGTTCATCTTGCTTGAGAGCGCACGCAATGATGCCCGAAGCGTTGATCGCAGGTCTTCTTGCGAATTAGAGGTCCGTCAGGATGAACCGGTATGGCCGCCAGGGCGGAATCGTTTTTCAGTTCCTCAAGCACCTCATGGCGATTTCGCCGAAGCGGCCGAAGCCCGCGAGCAGGTGACAAAGCTCGCGATGTCTTTTGAGCTTTTCCTGCGTAACAGTTGCGCTTTCGCGCGTTACATCATATCGGCGAAACAGCCGCGGCAGTCACCGTTGTGCAGTCGAAAAGCGCATCGCAAGCCTTGTCGAGAAGCGATTCCGCAGTCCAATTTTCATCTGGTTTGCAACACCCGACAACGCCTTCGTCGGATACGGAGGAAAAGACGCTCATCGTGTCGTTGACCTCCACGACCGTCGCATTCATCGCGGCCGCGGTGACCAACTTCCTGATCTGGTGGAAGGACAGGGGAAGGCGGCGAAAGCAAAGCACGACGCATCGCGCTAGGTCCTCGAACCGGCAAGCTGCGACTCGATGCGGGCGCCGTCAGCTGTGCGACCTCGCGACCTCGTCTGCATGCCGCACACGCAAACTCTGCGACGCCCAACTTTGCGAGGCTTGGACCTGCCAGGGTGCAGTTTCTTACTGGAAGCCGCCGTGAGCGCCACCTGATCGGCACCGTAGTTAAGGAAGTCGCTCCACCAAGGTGCAGCGAATCACGCAAATGACACGAAAGAGCGAAAAGCCGCATGAATGCACGCTTTCCGGGCATCGGATGCAGCCGGCATTAAATTGTTTCTTGTCGATTTTTTTTCGGAACCTTCTGACTGTAAGGTCCTCGTAAACAGCGTCGTGTTTGTCCGCGATGGACAGCCGATCCCGTTCAACAGACCCCGGCAGGAGCCGATTGATGAATCACCCGAAACGCCTGTTGCTATCCAATCTCGCGTGGTCGCAGGAGGTGACGACGCGCGAGCCCGAGTTCTTCACGGAAATGGCGCGCGGTCAACAGCCGCGCATTTTGTGGATCGGCTGTTCCGATAGCCGCGTGCCCGCCGAGCGGATCACAAATGCGCAGCCTGGCGAACTGTTCGTCCATCGCAACATCGCGAACCTCTACACGTCCGACGACGGCAATGCGTCGAGCGTGATCGAATACGCGGTGCATGCGCTGAATGTCGAACACATCATCATCTGCGGACATCACCATTGCGTCGGCGCGCGCGCGGCTCTGTCGCCTCCGTCTGATGCGCTGCCCGCCGTGAACCGCCGCATCGCCGGATTGCGCGAACTGGCTGAACGGCACCGTGAGGAGCTGCATGCGATCACCGATTTCGACGAACGTGTTGATCGCTTCGCGGAGTTGAACGTGATCGAGCAGGTGCGGCTGTTGCGCGAATCGCCGATCGTGCGCCGCGCGCCCCGTGCGCCGCAGGTGCATGGCTGGATCTTCGGGCTGCGAGAAGGGTTGCTCATGCCACTCACCGACATGGAAGAAGCGCAGCAGATGGCCGACATGCGCGACGCAGCGTAACCCGCTTCGAAACAAGCCCCTTTTCACGATCTGACCAACGAGCCGTCGGCGCCCATCGCCGGGCGGCGTGGCTCAACTCGCCCTCGCGAATACCATGCACACACCTTCTGTCTCCCGTCTATCGACTTTGCGTAGCGACGTTTTTGCCGGCATCGTCGTCTTTCTGGTCGCCTTGCCGCTCTGTCTGGGCATTGCCACGGCGTCCGGCGCCACGCCGTTTGCCGGAGTCGTATCGGGCATCATCGGCGGACTCGTCGTCGCGCTCCTGAGCGGCTCGCATCTGAGCGTGAGCGGCCCGGCGGCGGGCCTCGTCGTGATCGTCGTCTCCGCGATCGCATCGCTGGGCAGTTTTTCCGCGTTTCTCGCCGCCGTGCTGATTGCGGGCGCGCTCCAGATCGGCTTCGGCCTGCTGCGCGCGGGGCGGCTCGCGAGCTTCGTGCCCGTCGCCGTCATCAAAGGCATGCTCGCGTCGATCGGCATCATGCTGATCGTCAAGCAGATTCCGCTGGGCGCGGGGCTCATCACGGGCGCGGATGCGCACGTCGCACACGCTGCCACGCTGGCGACGCCGTTCGGCCAGGTGTCGCTGGTCTCGATTGTGCTCGCTGTCGTGTCGGTCGCGACGCTGTTTGCATGGGAGACGCCGCGCGCGAAACGTCTTGCGATCACGCGCATGCTGCCGGGGCCGCTGGCCGTCGTCGCGTTCGGCATCGGTGTGACGCTTGCGCTCAATGTGCTTGCGCCCGCGCTTGCGTTGCGCGCTGAGCATCGTGTGTCGCTGATGTCGCTGGACTCGCTCGACGCATTGGTGGGCGTGATATCGATGCCCGACCTTACGCAACTCGTCGATGCCGACGTGTGGCGCGTCGCGCTGACGCTCGCCGTCGTTGCGAGTCTGGAAACGCTGCTGAGTCTCGAAGCCGTCGAGCAGATCGACCCGAAGCGCCGCCGCGCGTCGCCTGATCGCGAGCTGAAGGCGCAGGGCGTGGGCAATATGGTCGCAGCCGTGCTGGGCGGTTTGCCGTTGACGGCCGTGATCGTGCGCAGCTCGGCGAACGTGCATGCGGGCGCGCAGACGCGCATGTCGGCCGTGATTCACGGCGTATTTCTGCTCGCGAGCGTGTTCGCGCTGACAGCCGTGCTGAACCTGATCCCGCTCGCGTGTCTCGCGGCGATCCTGATTCACACCGGTTATAAGCTCGCGAAGCCGGCGCTGTTCGCGGCAATGGCGCGCGAAGGAATCGACCGTTTTGTGCCGTTCGCGGCGACGATCGCGGGCGTACTCGCGACTGACCTGCTGATCGGCATTGCCATTGGCATCGCAACGAGCGCGCTGCTCGCGATGCGCGCGAACCTGTCGCGCACCTTCACGCTGACGCGTCACGACGACCATTTTCTGCTGTGCCTGCGCAAGGACGCGACGTTCCTGTCGAAGCCGATGCTCACGCATTGTCTCGCGCAGATTCCGGACCGCGCGACCGTGCTGATCGATGCCGAGCGCGCGGATTTCATCGACCGCGACATTCGTGAGACGCTCGACGCGTTCGTAAGCGAGGCGCTGCGACGGCAGATTACGGTCGAACGGCGGCGCTGGCCGGAGGCACCGGCGCAGGAAGGGCGGGCGTTGCTGCTGACGTTGCGCGTGATCGGCTAACGGCGCGAACAGCGCGAGGGAGCGGCGAGGGCGTCAAAATCGTTGCCGGCCCTCGACGTATCATGGGATGGAGACCGCGCCAGAGCGGGGGTCCAGAACCGGCCAATGACAGGAGGGGGTGTCAACAGTTGATGAACGGGTCAACGCCAGGACTTTTGCAGACCTTCCTTAACAGTCCCTACATGTCTTTCTGCCAGCAAATGAAGTGACTTCCCTGTCCCAAGGCTGCGGCGGAAACCTCGAATCGGCATCAACGCGAAGCGCAAGCGCGAATTTCTCGACGAGATGAGACGCGTGGTGCCGTGGTCGAGGCTGATCGAACTGATCGAGCCGCATTACCCGAAAGGTAAGACAGGGCGGCCGCCATTCCCGATCGCGACGATGTTGCAGATCCATTTCATGCAGCAGTGGTTCGGCCTGTCGGGTCCCGCAATGGAAGAAGCACTGTACGACGTACCGCTGTCTCGCGAGTTTGCGGGACTGGACGGCGGCATGACGCGCTTGCCGGACGAAAGCACGATCCTGCCGTTCCGTCACCTGCTTGAAGAACACGGACTGGCGGTACAGATGCTGGCGCTGGTCAATGAGATTCTCAGCGAGAAAGGTCTGATCCTGAAGGCCGGATCGATAGTCGACGCGACACTGATTTCTGCGCCGGGTTCGACAAACAATACGGCGGGTAAGCAGGACCCTGAGATGCAGCAAACGCAGAAAGGCGGAAACTGGTACCTCGGGATGAAGGTCCACATCGGTGTCGACGCGGATTCGGGCCTGGTTCACACGGTCATCGGCACGGCAGCCAACGTTCACGACATTGACGTGGCTGAAGCGCTGTTGCACGGCGAAGAGGCGGACGTATATGCCGATGCCGGATGCCAGGGAATCGAAAAGCGTTGCGAGCGCGGTGTAGTTCGCTGGCACGTCGCAATGAGACCGTGCAAACGAAAGCAACTGAACCAGAACGACCCGCTGGATGCGATATACGACCAGATCGAGCGCCTGAAAGCCGGCATCCGCGCCAAGGTCGAGCATCCATTTTGCGTGCTGAAGCGTCAGTTTGGCTATTTGAAGATCCGATACCGAGGCTTGGTAAAGAACACCTCGCAGATGACGACGCTGTTTGCACTGGGCCATTTATGGATGGCACGAAAGGCTTTGTGCAGGGCATGATGCGTGTGCGAGCTGATATGCGAAGCGCAGTAGACGCGAACCGCCACCTGAATGGAATGGTGGCAAACGCTCCGGCATGTTCCCAGCGCCGGCTAATCACCAGCGAAATGTGTAGGTCTAGCGGTCAAGAAAACGGGTTCTGCAGACCTTCCTTAGCTGCCATCGCGTCCGCCGAGATTCCGTACCGATCGTGCAGTGTGGGCAGCGAGCCTCTATCGAGGAGCTCATCGGGCAGTGTGATGCGCCAGACGAGGGCAGCGAAGTTCACAGCCTCGGGCGACTGGCACGACGGCGCCAATTGCACAGAAGGCGCACCGCTGCACAACTTGCCAACGCCTGCGTTGAACGTTGATGCGGCATCGGCATCACGAAGCCTCCCTCAACGCCCGTGCAATGAAATCGACAAACGTCCGTATTCGCGCCGACATCTGATGCCGCTGCGAATACACCGCGAAGATATCCGCGCTCGGCGTTTCATATGCAGGCATCACCTGAACCAGCCGGCCATCGACCAGATACTCCTTGATATCCCACTCCGCGCGCATCAGAATGCCATGGCCTTCGAGCGCCCACTTCACGGCGATCTCGCCATCATTGGTTGTCAGATTGCCGTTGATGCGCACCGCCTCAGTCTTGCGCGCGGCGCCACGGCCCGTTGTGAGACGCCACACGCCGTACGCTTCATCGCCCTGTCGGATGCCGATGCAGTTATGTCGCACCAGTTCGTGCGGCGTTAGAGGCGCGCCATACTCGGCTATGTATGACGGCGCCGCACACAGCAGCCTTCGATTCGGCGCAAGCCGGCGCGCGATAACACGGCTATCGGGAGGTTCGCCAAAACGGATGCAGACGTCGAACGCATCGTCGGTGAGCGGCGGCGGCGTGACCGACAGCTGCAACTGCACCGCGACCTGCGGATAGCGGCTGACGAAGCGCGAGATGGCAGGCGCAACATGACTGCGCCCGAAACCGAGCGTCGCGTTCACACGAAGCAATCCCTTCGGACTCTTCTTTGCGCTGCTGAGCAGCTCGGAAAGCGCCTCGATCTCATCGAGTATCCGGCGCGCGTGCTCCAGATAGACCTCGCCGTCCGGCGTCAGCATCATCCGGCGCGTCGTTCGGTTGACGAGCGGTACACCCGCGCGCTGTTCCATCTGCGTCAGACGCTTGCTTACGGCTGCGGGCGTCAAGCCGAGCTCGCGCGCTGCTGCGCTCAGGCTGCCGGATGCCGCCAGCGTCGAAAAGAAGCTCAAATCGGTTGGCTGAACGGTCTGCGTCATCGCTCATTTGTGAATTCTGGTTAAAGATGCTTTGAGTCTAGCACCGGTTACTGCACTCCCAGTTCAGTAAAGTCGGCTTCGTTCCCATCATTTCCAGACCATTTGGAGGAGCGAGACATGAAGACCTATCGCATTGCGACGATTCCAGGCGACGGTATCGGCAAGGAAGTCGTCCCGGCAGGCCAGCAAGTGCTGGAAGCGCTCGCGCGCACGAGCAACAGCTTCCGCTTCGAGTTCGAGAACTTCGACTGGGGCGCCGACTACTACCGCCAGCATGGCGTGATGATGCCCGCCGACGGCCTCGATGCGATCCGCAATAAGGACGCGATCCTGTTCGGTTCGGCCGGCGACGCGGACATTCCGGATCACATCACGCTTTGGGGGCTGCGCTTGAAGATCTGCCAAGGTCTTGACCAGTACGCGAACGTGCGCCCGACGCGCATCCTGCCCGGCATCGACGCGCCGCTCAAGCGCTGCAAGCCCGAAGACCTGAACTGGGTGATCGTCCGCGAAAACTCTGAAGGCGAATATTCCGGCGTGGGCGGCCGTGTCCACCAGGGCCATCCGATCGAAGCCGCGACCGATGTGTCGATTCTCACGCGCGCCGGCGTCGAACGCATCATGCGCTTCGCGTTCCGTCTCGCGCAGTCGCGGCCTCGCAAGCTGCTGACCGTCATCACGAAAAGCAACGCGCAGCGTCACGCGATGGTGATGTGGGACGAGGTCGCGCAGCAGGTTTCGAAGGAGTTCCCCGACGTCAAATGGGACAAGGAACTCGTCGATGCGTCGACGGCGCGCATGATCAATCGCCCCGCGTCGCTCGACACCATCGTCGCCACGAACCTTCACGCGGACATCCTGAGCGATCTCGCCGCCGCGCTGGCGGGCAGCCTCGGCATTGCGCCGACGGGCAACATCGATCCGGAACGCCGCTATCCGTCGATGTTCGAGCCGATCCACGGCTCTGCATTCGACATCATGGGCAAGGGCCTCGCGAATCCGATCGGCACGTTCTGGTCGGTCGTGATGCTGCTCGAGCACCTCGGCGAATTCGAGGCCGCCAGGCGCGTGATGAGCGCGATCGAAACCGTGACTGCCGACGCGTCGCTGCATACAGGCGACCTCGGCGGCAAGGCGACGACGGCGCAAGTGACGGCGGCTGTCTGCGCGCTCGTCGAGAAGATGGCCATCGCCGCATAACGTGCAGGCGAGTCCGTTGCCGCGCAACCAGAGACTGCGAGACAACGGACGATGCAAACGGGCGCGTGCCGCATCCAACGACGCGTGCCCGAAGGTTTGCGCACACAACAACAACTGACCTCAAACGGCAGAGAACGCGCAAAGCTCGGCTTAACCTCCAAGGAGGAGACAGATGCAACCGGAACTTGAATCTCGCGTATCACGCAAGCTTATGTGGCGGATTATTCCGTTCGTGATGCTGCTGTACTTCGTCAGCTTCCTCGATCGCGTCAACGTCGGCTTCGCGGCGATGACGATGAACAAGGCAATCGGCCTCTCGCCGACGGCATTCGGCCTCGGCGGCGGGCTGTTTTTCATCGGCTACTTTCTGTTCGAAGTGCCGTCCAATCTCATCTTGCATCGCGTGGGCGCGCGAATCTGGATCGCGCGCGTGATGGTGACGTGGGGCATCGTATCGGCCGCATCGGCGTTCGTCACGGGCCCGACCAGCTTCTATGTGCTGCGCTTCGTGCTGGGCGTCGCGGAAGCGGGTTTCTTTCCCGGCATCATCCTGTATCTCAGCCTATGGTTTCCGGCGAAGCAGCGTGCGGCAGCCGCCGCATGGTTCATGGCGGCCGCGCCGATCTCAACGGCCATCGGTTCACCGCTCTCGGGCGCGATCATGCAACTGCCGCCGATGTTCGGTCTCGCCGACTGGCAACTGCTCTACATCATCGAGGCGCTGCCCGCGATCCTGCTCGGCTTTGTCGTATTGAAATTGATGACCGACACGCCCTCGAAAGCAGAGTGGCTTCGCGCCGACGAGCGCGAATGGCTGATCGCGCGGCTGAAATCGGAAGCTGACGAACGCAAGGGACACGTGGGCCACACGGCGGGGGCACTCAGCGCACTGCGCGATCCGCGCGTGCTGGCCCTTGCGCTGATCTACTTCGGCACATCGGCCGGGCTGTACACATTGGGCCTGTGGGCACCGCTTATCATCAGGCAGTTCGGCTTCAGCCCGTTGCAAACCGGTCTGCTCACGGGCATTCCGAGCGTGCTTGCCGTCGTCGCGATGGTGCTGTGGGCGCGGCACTCGGACAAGACGGATGAGCGTACCTGGCACGTCGTCATCCCTTGCGCGCTCGCATGCATCGGCTTCATGTTCGCCGCTCAGGCGGGTACGGCGCTGCTGATCGTGCTCGCGCTGGTGGTCGTGAATGTCGGTATCAGCGCGGCGAAGGCGCCGCTGTGGGCAATGCCGAGCATGTTCCTGTCGGGCGCGGGCGCTGCCGCAGGGATCGCGATGATCAACTCAATCGGCAATCTTGGAGGCTTTGTCGGTCCGTTCGCGATCGGCTGGCTCAAGAACGCCACGGGCGGCTATGCAGCGGGTCTCTATGTGGTCGGCGCGACACTGGCCGTATCGGCCGCCGTCACCTTGCTGTTGAGCCGCAAGGCCGCACATCAGCCAGTGACGGCATGCATGAAGCGCGATCACTGAACGCATGTCGCTAACGGCTGCGCACACCTGAATCGGTGGCAGAGATGCAGAATTTCCCGATAGCCGTTGAGATCAAGGAGCAACTTCAAAAGTTTGCAGCGAATATAGCTTCCGCTCGCACCGAGCTATCGATTCGCAACCAGCAGATCCTATACGACAAGGTCTTTTTTTGGGGTCTGCTCGAAGACCGTGTTCGCATCATGAGCCCAGCGGAGTGGCTCGACGTTCTGACAGTGTGACCGCGTCGCACGAATGCGATACGTCGGACAAGGCGCTTGGCGCGTACGCCGCCTGTGATGTCGTGGACGCGGGTGCATCATGGTGTCGGGCGTATCCGCTCCTAAGATGAAGATCGGTCCCGGACGCCGCCCATCCGCGGCAATCTGAAAAGTTTTATATCGCGGTACGCGACCGTCAAACGCCTCAATGCGCGAATGAAGAAGTACGGTCGCCGGAGTTTATGATCCGGCGCTTCATCGAAGTTGCGATCGATTAGCGTTGTCGGCCAGCGACTCACGATCTCGCGCACGCGTCTGCTCAACCTCCGTGCATCGCGCTGACCGATCGTCCTTTTTTCAAGGGTGCATCTGTCTTCGCGCCAGCACCATTTGCCTCGTTGCCTGCATCGGCCTTGGCCGTCGAAGGCCCCGCCTTGACAGCCTGCGTCTTCTTGCTCACCTTGTGTGCCTTGGCCTTCGCGTGTGCGGTGGGAATCTTCTTGACGCCGGCTTCACCAGACGCCTTGCCGACCGTCGCCTTGGTTGCGCCGGCTTGTGCTTCCGTGCCGGCCTTCAGGTCAGCCTTGCCAGCCCGCGTCGTCGCCGTCGCAGGGGTCGACGGTGCCGGTGCTGCAGTTTGTGCGAAAGCCGTCGAAACGAGCAAGGCAGAAGCCATAGCAGCGAACATCGTCTTCATGTGATTCTCCATTTTTTGCGCCTGAAAAAGTTCAGCGCTGGTCCTATAGCGCGACATCGACGACATGGGTTGACGCTGAAGAATTTTTCCGTCATCGGTTGCGTGATTCGCACGGATACGCTGACACAACAGAAACGTCGGAGGAGCAGGAGCGTGCAGAACTCGAGAATTGGGCGTCGGTTACATAGGGAAAGCGCAGCGCTACGTGGCGAGCCACCGGCCATCACCTGACTGCATCGGATGGTCAGCGGACAGAATGCGGATCGGGCACGTTCGAGTGCCGCTACGTCAACGCTACTTGGTGCTCGTCGCCTTCTGCGAATCATCACCTGTCTGTACTGCACCAATCGGAGGTACAGCATCGTTCATCGACGGCAGCGCCTCCTTGGGCGTTGCGGCGGCAGCAACGTCGGCCGGTTGCGCGGCGTCGGCCTTCAGGTAATGGTCCACCAGCGCAAAGAAACGCTGATAGAAAACGCCGGCGGGAATCGTCTCACTCGCGACCTTTACCATCGAATCGTCGCTTGAGCCAATCGGCAGTGACAGGGATCCGAACACGCTCAGCCCCACGCTGGCCGAAGTGTTGCTCTTCTTCAGCGCATAGCGATCCTGCACCGCGTTCACGTACGCGGTACTGCTGTTGCTTTTGAGGCCGTCGGTTGTGCATACCACGTGGATTTCGATCACCGCGTGCGAGTCGTTGTTAGGCTGAAAATTTTTCGAGCCATCCACCGAATCGGGCCTTGTCGAACTGGCGATGTACCCCTGACTGAGCAACGCACGCCGCGCAGCTTCGCATGCGGGCTCTGCTTTCGCGGCGAATCTATGCATATAAGGGCTGTCGCTCGCGTCAAACTGTTCTTGCTGGTAGAGCGGCTTTGGTGTCGAGCAAGCAGATAGTGCGCTCACAAGCGCAAGCAGCGTGGAAGCCGCCGAAAAAGTGCGGAACTTGGTGTGCATGACTGATTCGAAGGATTGGCGCGAGCGAAGAGGGTCGGATTAAAAAATTGAGGACATCAAATTGCTCGCACGCAGCACGCGCGATACGCATCCTGCCGCCGACCTGAAAGTGAATGGGCGGCGCCATTATAGTTCCGTTTCCCTACAACAACCTTCAGCGTGAATTTTGAGTCGCGTGCCAGAATGGTCGGCTCGATAAGATGGAAGCAGATGGTTCAGCGATGCGAACGCAGTTCGTCTCCCGAGGGCACTGACTCACCGCGTCCGGAATCTGAAAGCCACTTTCCTGCGACGATCACGTTGTCATATGACAACCAATATTGCGACGTATTAACAAGGGCGTGCTCCCGCCCGGATTGCCGACCACAGGGCGCTGACCGATGCCCGCAATTTGGTGTCGGAATAGTCTCACGTGAGGTCGTACGGCCGCACGCGTGCACACCGATCGGACTGGCTAATGCCAGGTTCTCGCTCTGCGAAGCGTCAATGTCGTCCGACGAATTCGGATTCGCCACCTGGCAGGAAGACGGCACGGACGGCGCGAGTACATCGCAGAAGGCGCGTTGCACGCGCCGTTGACGTATTGACATGTTCGCATTCGGTGGCTCTCGTCCTGGCTCACCCTCGTGTGTGCGCCGGTATTGTCTGACATGAACTCGCCATCTCGGGGTTGACGCTGGTCCCCCGCTGCCCGATATTGGACTCGCGGTTCGATTTGGTCCCGTCGTCGCGATGAACGCAATGTTGCATATCGAATCGAGCGATATCTGTGGCCGTCGCATCGGCCATTTTCAGGTCTGACGTTCGTTTGAGACTTCACATAAGAGGAGATTTTGACGGTGGGTGATCAAACCGCACATGGTCCGATCTTTCCGGCAACCTGCTCGCGCTGTGGCGGCAGGGTATTGGGGACGGTTTCTTTCTGTCCCCACTGCGGCGTGCCTGCGCGGCTTGCGTTCGGCGATCGTGCGCCGGCGAAGAAACCTCGTGTGACGTCGACGCTCGCAGCGGCCGGAGGTGCCAACATTTTGCGTGACCGGCGGCTGTGGCCGTGGCGGTCGACACCCTTTTTCCCGTCGGCAGATACCGATCATAAATATGGCGGCGTGCGCGCCATCGCGCAGCGGTGCCCGTCGTTGGGGCCTAAAAACGGGCGCGGCGCTGATGTTGCCGGCGGTCGTCGTGCTCTTCGGCGGGGCGGTACTTTTGCACCGATCAGTCGATTCCGACACGCGCGATCAGCGGGCGAGATCGAGTATCGTGCAAGGCACCGTGACGTCGGATCACATGAGTCATCATAACCCGGCCTCGACCATCGAACAGGGTTCGACCATCGCCCGAGGCTCGGAGGCGACGGGAGGCTCGATCACTCTGCAAAATCCTGCAACGGAGCAAAGGGCGACAATAGCGACCGCTGTCCCGCCCACGAACGGCGCTTCGTCGGTGACGCCTACTATGACTGCATCTACCGTGGCGTCGCGACCGTCTCAGGCAGAATTCTCTTCTTCGCAGAACGAAGAAGCGCCATCGCAGTACGCGAGGCCAAATGACAGGGGATATGGAGGCAGACAACATAGGCTGATCTCGCTTGCGCTTGCGCGAGCGCACGACGGTCTCGAGAAAAACGACTTGCGTACGGCCCGATCAGGGGTTTATTGGGCGCTTTCTCTGCAGCCGGACAATCGCGATGCAGTCCTGATGAAGATGGAGCTGGTCTCGCGGGAAAGGGCTCGCGATGCGGCATTGAAGGCGGCACGCAGTTGCGGCGGAGAGGAACGGCGGCAGTGCGTTTGGCAAAACGCCGGTAATGCGCTGTCAATCGATTCGAGCAGCGCCGGAGCGAAGGCGCTCGTCGAGCACTCGAACGTAGATTCCGGCAAAACCGGACCGTGAAGCCGCCGGGCTTCACCCCGGTGCAGCCCGATGCTATCAACAAGCAACGATACGCACTGCGCCGCGGCGCGAACCGTCCTGAACCACGTCGTCGTATCCGCTAGCTCTAGCCAACGTTAGTCCGCTGCTCTTGGAAAGGATTGCTGGACGCGCCTGCCCGTTCTCTCCAGCAGACGCTAAAAGGTGGTGTGTGGGCAAGGGCGGGCGTCCAACAATCCTTGAGACAAACAGTCATTTCCCTTGGTTGAGGCTGATGCCGCGAATGTGATGCGGGTCAGAGGAATGTGTACGGTTGACGTAACGCCCTAACGCCGTGATCTCAGTCGTCGAACTCGCCCGCTTCCAGAGCGTCGGCAAAATCCGTGAGCCAGGTGGCGAAGTGATCAGTGTCGTAGATCGCCATCTTGCCGTTGGTGAGCCGCGTTACCGAGATCTTCCGGATCGCGCCTCTCCTGCCGTCCGCCGGATCGTCATCATTGTCGGTGATCTCGAATTCCCGCAGATCGAGTCCCCGGCTCGCAAGCACGGCTTTGACGTCTTCCTGTTCGTCCCACGAAAATTCGGTGAGGTTACGGACTGCCATGCGGTCTCCTCGGCGCGGTGAGCAAAATCATCCTGGCACGGATGGCATCTCGAAACAGAGCCTCTTTCTGCCGCTGCCAGAGTCACTTCCGCGGCGCTGCCACTTTTCCGGCGTCGGGCGCCGCAGCCGTTTGCTGGGGGATTCTGCCATATGTCCTGCCGTTTGTCCCGCCGTGCTTCCTCTGGGCAGCACGAACTGCGCGTCATTATGAGTGAGGACAGGGCCGTCATTTGCAGCTACTGCCGATAATGCGACTGTTCCGTCACCCGTTCACATATGGGCGGGGCGGCATGAGGCAGGCGCGGACTTGGGTCACGTAGGAGGCCATCGACGCGTCGAACAACCTCCTGATTACTTGCATTTGGCCGCTGCGGCAGTTTTCCCGGCGCCAGTGGCCACGTTCCGGACGTGGTGGTCGCCGTAGTGGCAGCGGTTCCTTGCGCCTTCGCCGTCATGTGTCGAAGCCAATCGCTGGCTGCGCGGTGCGGTGGTCGATCTGTTCGCGGACACGGAAACGCAAGCGCGCAAAGCAGGTTCCGCATAGAAGAAATAATAGTTTTGTCGGATTGCCCAATCTGCGTCGGTTGCGGGCGATCGCGCAAACTCAACGCACGTTTGACGGATTCGGGCCCAACTAAGCCGCCGGCGCCGTCGCCCGGCAGCTGCATGTAGTTTTCCTGTGCGAGGTCGCTTATTCAGGCTGCGTACTTGGAGCTGCACCATCCGACACCACATTTCCCTTCGCGTGCATGCATTCCAGGTACGCGAGATCGTATCTTTGCTGCATGTTCAGTTGTGCCCGCGACACGTGGGCATCGCTAGCAGCGCGCGCGTCACCGCCGCGCGCCAGCTGGTCCATCGCATACTGTTTGCACTGCGAATCGTCATGCAGAAAGACGGTGAATGGCTTGTCGCGCCCCGGCTTCACGGCTACCGCTGGCCCGATGGGCTGCGACACGCATCCTGCGGCAACCCCGCAAACCATCACGGCAATCTGGACTCTATAAAGAATACTCACGGCGTCCGTCCCTATCCGAAGCTATCAAGAAGCATCTGTAGCCCTGTACACGCAATCGTGATGGCAGGACCATCACGATTGCAAGTCCCCTGGATGCGATATGCGGTGCGCTGCCAGCCGATATTGACCCGTCACTGTGTGAGGCCCCGTATGTGATGATTTTTCCAAGCCAGCGCCTCGCGTCGATTTATGAAGACGTCAAAGTTGGAACACGGTCGTAGCCGAAAACGGCGTGTGGCCGTTGGCGCCTGGACTTAGCCCCACGCGAGGAGTGGCATGAAAGTCGACGGCAGTTGCAATTGTGGGCAAGTTGCGTTTGGTATTGTGTCCAGGTTGTACTTCGACAATGCGCCGGGGTTGCCCCGGCCAATCACGGGACCTCCTTACCTATGTCTGGCCCGGATTAAGCCCGGTATCGCCGCCTGTTCGGTGTCGTAAAGCAATCAGGGCCTAACCTTTCACACAAACCACCTGCCGCAGCGTATGTACCACCTCGACCAGGCTCCGCTGCGCGGCCATCACCGCGTCGATGTCCTTATAGGCCATCGGAATTTCATCAATGACCCCTGCATCCTTGCGACATTCGACATGCGCCGTTGCGCTGATCTGATCCTGGACCGTGAAGCGCCGTTTGGCCTGCTTCCGGCTCATCGCGCGCCCGGCGCCGTGACTGCATGAGCAGAAGCTCTCTTCATTGCCGAGGCCGCGAACGATGAAGCTCTTCGCGCCCATCGAACCGGGAATGATGCCGAACTCGCCCACTCGCGCCGACAGCGCGCCTTTACGCGTGACGAACATGTCGGCGCCGAAGTGCCGTTCCCTCTGTACGTAATTGTGGTGGCAGTTCACCGCGTGCTCGTCGACGGTGAAGGGTTTCCCGATAATCGAGCGCACCGCGTCGATCACGGCATTCATCATGACCTCACGGTTGCTGCGCGCGTAGTTCTGTGCCCAGCCGACTGCCTCCACGTAGTCATCGAAGTGCCGACTGCCTTCCTTGAGGTACGCGAGATCCTTGTCCGGCAGATTCGCAAGGTGTTGGCGCATGTCGGCCTGGGCGAGTTCGATGAAGAGGGTCCCGATCGCGTTGCCCACGCCGCGCGATCCGCTGTGCAGCATGAACCAGACGCCGTCATCTTCGTCGAGACATACCTCGATGAAGTGATTGCCGGTGCCGAGCGTGCCCACGTGCGCGTGGTTGTTCGTGCGCGCGAGGGAAGGGTACTTGTCGACGATGCGCTGGAAACCGGGCGCCAGCAGCCTCCAGGCGTCGTCGACGGCGGGTGGCGGACGCGACCATGCGCCCGGGCCGCGTCGCCCCGGCGCACCGCCGTGCGGCACGGCACGCTCGATCGCGCCGCGCACGCCGGAAAGCGAATCGGGCAGGTCGGTGGCCGTCAGCGTCGTGCGAACTGCCATCATTCCGCAGCCGATGTCGACGCCCACCGCCGCCGGGATGATCGCGCCTTGTGTCGGAATCACGCTGCCGATCGTCGACCCTTTGCCCACGTGCACGTCCGGCATTGCGGCAACGTGCCTGAACACGAACGGCATGCGGGCCGTGTTGCTCAGTTGCCGGCGAGCCGGTTCCTCAATCACGACGCCCCGTGTCCACATCTTCACGGCCTTGTCGGTTGCCACTTCCATGAGTTGATAGTCGACCAGGCTCATATCTCTGTCCCTTCATCAGCTTCGCTCGGCACGCGTCAGTTTGCTGCGTACGACATTAGCGTGAGCCGGTTTTTCTGTTTCGACAACCTGCACGTCATGAGCGCCTTCATCAAGCCCCGGCCTCCGATTCATCGCAAGCGATCGTGCCATCGGATCAACCATTGGTTGACCGCCGCGCTGAATCACTCCTTCGAGAGTCGTCAGTCGGTGCGTGGTGAGAGTCGCGACGCGAACGCTGCAAATTCGATCTGTATCACCGAGCTTGCGATGCCGCGAACGGGCGCGAGCCTGGCAGTTGAAACGGTAGATTCCGTTGTGCCGGCGAGCGGCCACGTCGACAGCCGCCTGGGGAGCGTTCGACAAGTCTCTCTGTGAGCGTCAGCGCGATGCCGCGTCGCGTGGGGTGGCGAAGGCGGCGCAGCGTGTTGCTGAAAAGAAGTCTGGCTTTGGTGCTGCCGGCGGCGGCCAGTAGCCGGATGCGGGGCAAGCCACCGTGCGCAATGCTCACGACGCAAAGATACATATCGGCGATTCACGGTGGCGGGGCGTTGTCGGAAAAGGCCGGATCGTATCAGAACGGAAGGGCGTTTCGGCTGTCAAGAACGGTCCGCGCGGGCGACGACTGCTGCCCGGATACGATCCGCTTTGGCCGCGCCCACCTCGTCGGTTCAGCTTCGGACCGGGTTCGGCCACATCCGGCCATTCCTGTCGGCGGCGACACGGACATTCGATCGTCAGCTGCGGACAGGTAGCGGACACTGATCGCCTCCGCTCAGACGAGTCACTATGGGCGGAGGGGGACGGAAGTGGCGTTGAGCTATCTGTGATGGCGTGCGCGCTTTGTCATCTCGTTCTTGATCGTGCCCGTTTCGGTTTGGGGCATCTTTCCGCAACGATGCATAGCCCATATGCACCCAATGCACATAGCTTTCACATCGCCGTTTCTGTGAGGTCTGTCGCGTTTGCTTCTAATATCCTTGTTCGGTAGTCCCATTGCGGGATTTTCCATAATCAAAGCGGCAAGGAGAGAGTTCATGTTCGACTGGGAGGATTTACGCCACTTTGTCGCGTTCAGTCAGGAACAATCGCTCGCGAAAGCCGCACGGCATCTGAAGGTCGATCATGCGACCGTCGCGCGCAGGATCGCCTCGCTCGAACAGTCCCTTGAACTGAAGCTGGTTGACCGCCGCCCACGCGCCTATGTGCTGACGGCAGACGGTGAACGCATCGCCGAACGGGGCAGGCGCATGCAGGAAGAGTCGTTTGCCGTGGAGCGGATGTCGGTCGGCGGACAGGAAGTCGTGAGCGGGGAGGTGGTGATCAGCGCGCCGCCGTCGATGTCGAGCAGTGTCATCGCACCTCACTTAGGCAAGCTGCGCGTGCAGCATCCAGCGCTTCGCGTCCGCTTGGTCGCCGATACGCGCAATGTGTCGCTGATAAGAAGGGAAGCAGATATTGCAGTTCGTCTGAGCCGGCCAACCGAGGCCGATCTCGTCGCGCGCAAGATCGGCGTGGTTCCGTTCGCGTTTTACGCCTCGCCGGACTATCTGGCGTCTCATGCGCCTGAAGACTACGAATTCATCGGATATGACGACAGTCTTGACGGATCTGCTCAACAGATCTGGCTGGACACGCAGGCGAAGTCACGTCCCGTCGTTCTGCGCAGCAATAGTCTCGACGTGCAAGCAGCCGCCGCGCGGGCAGGTGTCGGGGTGGCGATCTTGCCCTACTTCCTCGGGGACTGGGACGAGAGCCTGAACATCGTCGAAGGGCCGGGCCAGCCATTGCAGCGCGAGATATGGCTCTCCATTCACAACGATCTGCGGCACGCTCCGGCGATCCGCAGCGTCATGCAGCATTGCAAGCTGCTTTCCTGGCAACGGCTGACACAGGCAGCGCGCCGCACCAGCTTGTGCATTTTCTCCTGGACGGTACGCACATTTCGGGAATTGGCGGATAGAAGGCCGGTGGCAATAATGCATTCACCGATCGACGAACAAGCAAACGGCAAATCGCAGACTAGCCGCTTGATCGTCGGACAGCTTCTCATCTATCCGCCAAGGAGCACGAAATGAAACGCTTTCTGATCCCAGCCGCTATTGTCGGCGCAATCGTGTCGTCGTCTGTGTTCGCCGATCCTGCCGTGCACAGCAAGACCCGCGAAGAAGTTCGGGCCGAACTCGCTCAGGCCCGCGCATCGGGCGTGTTCGACGCGCCCGATGCCACCTATCCCACCGCTCAACTGCGCGCAGCCGCCGCGCTCCAGAACGCCAGCACGAACGCCGGGAATGCTGAAGCCTCTTCCGTGGGCGGCACCGTCACGGGTGGCTCGCAAAGCGGGCGCCGCACCGTGACCGCGCCGGAAGCACGGGACAGCATCTATTTTGGTCAATGACCGCCAATCCGTAACAGCGCCGGCATCTGTCGCAGGTGATGCGGCTGCCGGCTCACGTTAGACAGGCAAGGAGTACCGTGATGGAACAGTTCAAGATGCGCATCGGCAGCGAGTGGCGCGGTGCGAGCGATGGCCGGACCTTCGAGAGTATCAATCCCTACAACGGCGAAGTCTGGGCGGAGGTGCCGCGCGGCACAGCCGACGATGTCGACTCAGCCGTGCGCGCCGCGCATGCTGCATTCAGGAGCGGCCCTTGGGCCACGATGACCGCGAGCCAGCGTGGGATGGCGCTTCACAAGATCGGCGACGCGATCGCCGCGCATGCAGAGGAACTCGCCGATCTGGAAGTAAAGGACAACGGCAAGTTGAAAGCCGAAATGCTGAAGCAGATGCAATATTTGCCGCAATGGTTCTACTACTACGGCGGTCTCGCCGACAAGATCCAGGGCGATGTCACGCCGTTCGATAAAGCGGGAATTTTTCACTACAGCACGTTCGAACCGCTCGGTGTGGTCGCGACGATCGCACCGTGGAATTCCCCGCTGCTGCTCGCGGTGTGGAAGATCGCGCCAGCGCTCGCCGCCGGCAATACGGTCGTCATCAAGCCATCAGAATTCTCGTCGGCATCTTCCATCCTGTTTGCAAGGCTCTGCGAAGAGGCGGGCGTGCCGGACGGCGTCGTCAATATCGTGACCGGATTCGGCAAGGAAGTCGGCGAACCGCTGGTCGGTCACCCCCTGGTCGCGCGCGTAGCGTTCACCGGCAGCGAAGGCGGCGGTCGCCATGTCTACGAGAATGCGGCGCGCTCGTTCAAGCGTGTTTCGCTCGAACTGGGCGGCAAGTCGGCCAACATCGTGTTCGAGGATGCCGACCTCGACGACGCCGTGAAAGGCGCCGTCACCGCCATTTTTTCGGCAACCGGCCAAAGCTGCATGGCGGGATCGCGCCTGCTCGTGCATTCGAGCATCCATGACGAGTTCGTCGAACGGCTGGTGAACTTCATGAAGGATGTGCGGCTCGGCGATCCGATGTCGCCGGATACGAACATGGGTCCCGTATCGACCCAGCCGCAACTCGAAAAGACGCTGTACTACATCGATGTGGCGAAACAGGAAGGCGCACGCCTCGTGTTGGGCGGACATCGCTCGACGCGACCTGGCACGGAGAAAGGCCTCTTTGTCGAACCGACCATTTTCGTCGACGTGCACAACGAAATGCGCATCGCTCAGGAAGAAGTGTTCGGACCGGTCGTGGCCGTCATCAGGTTCGACACGGAGGAGGAAGCGATCGCCATTGCCAACGACAGCAACTATGGTCTCGCGGCTGGCGTCTGGACGCGCGACCTTCGCCGCGCCATGACGGTGCCGAAGCGGCTGGAAGCAGGCAGCGTATGGGTCAATGCCTATCGCCTCGTCAGCTATCTCGCACCGTTCGGCGGCGTGAAGGCCTCGGGAATCGGTCGTGAAAACGGGATTCGTGCGGTCTACGAATACCTCGAAGCAAAGAGCGTGTTCATCAATCCGACGCCCGGTGTCGAAAACCCGTTCGTGCTGAGCTAGGTCGAAGCGACTGATGATGACGATCGTCGACGCGACAGCGCGCCGGCGATCGTTCACCGCTTAACCCTTTGAGCAAGCAGGCAAGTCAAGACTATGCGTTCGACGTGGATTCCCTCTCGCGGCCTTGTGACGTTAGCTGGCCGTACTGCGCTGGCGGCTGCGCTAGGCCTGCTCTGCGCTAGCCTCGCTGGCCTTCACGAGCCTCATTGGGCCGCGTGGACAGTGGTCTCTCTGGCGCTTCCGGCACGCGGAGACAGTCTGTTGAAATCGCTCGATCGCGCGCTCGGCACGGCTGTCGGTGCGCCCGTCGGCGTGCTGCTGGTGCTGGTAGCGCACGGCAACGCGCCGTTGCTTGTCGGCCTGCTGGCGGTGTGGCTTGCGGCGTGTGTCTATGCGGGCGCCTCATTGCGCAATTACCGCGCATACGGTGCCGTGCTGGCGGGTTACAGCGCGGTCATCATCGCGATGTCGTTGTCGGGTGATTACGCACAGTTATTTGAGGTCGGCAAGGACCGCTGCGTCGGGGTGCTCGTCGGTATTACATGCGGGTTGCTTGTCATCGATTTCTCGCGCGAAAGTGTGCACGGCGGACTTGCAGTCCGGCGCATCCGGCATGCGATAAGCGCAGCATGCGCATGGAGTGCAGACCGGCTCGCAGGCTTACCGCGCCCACGGTCCATCGACGGCACTGGCCCGCAGCGGCTGCGTCGGCAATTGAGCGATATCCTCACGCTTGATGGCGCGGTGCTGAGCGCGGCGGCTGAATCGCCGGCGCTGTGGACCCGCACCGGTAGTCTGAGCGGCGTCGTGTCGGCGCTCCTGAGTCTGCTTGTGGTGTCGCGAGGCATCGAGCGGAACTTCCAAGCGGCCGCGTCACAAGGTAATGCAATAAGCGACGAGATCGGGGAGATCGTTGTCGAAGCATCGGTATTGCTTAGGTCGATCGCTCATGAACTGCGTGGCGATAGCGCAACCGAATGCGAAAAGACAGCTGTCTTTTTCGCGCAACTGCGCGCATTGCGCGCCACGCTTTCATCCGCTCGGGCGAAAACCGTCATCGAACGCCGACGCATCGATCTCGTCTCAGCACTGCTCGGCGCGACGGAAGGAGCGCTGCGGGTATCCGCCCGTTTGACAGGGGCCGATGAAACTCGAAATGGCGACGCAGAAAGCTATCCCGCGCCCGTCTATGCACACGATCGCACTTACGCGGTAGCCGCCGCGTTACGCGCTGCGGTTGCATTGCTGCTCGCTGGAACGGTCTGGATGAACACCGGCTGGCAAGGCGGGCCGCTGTTCGTCGCGTTCACGGCTATCGCGATTGCCCTTTTCTCGATCCGGCCCAACCCGCGACATACGGCAGTTCATTTTCTAGCTTCGGGCGCCGTGGGCACGGGCGCTGCGCTGCTGTTCTGCGTGACGGTTGCGCCGCACATTGCGCATCCGGCGGGGATTGTGCTCGCGGAGGGCGGTATCGTTTTTCTGGCGATTGTATTGTCGTCTCTACTTTCGAATAGTTTCTGGGCATCAGGCTTCTGCCTCGTATTCCTCGTTGTGTCCGATCCGGCAGTGATAGCGCATACGACGGCAAGCGTGGTGACCGGCAATGCGACAGGTGTACTCGCTGGCTCTGCGCTGGCCGCGTTCGCATTCCATCTGGCTCCATCACCTGGATTTGAGAGCCGGCGGCGCAAACGCCGGCTGGTGGGAATAGCCGACACGATCGGGACATTGATCGCTTCGCCCGTCGGGCGGCGAACGGCCATCACGCATCACGAGTGGCAAAGCCGAAGCATCGACGCGCTCGTGCGAATCGCATTGCCCGCGGCATCCGCAGAGGAAGTGAATGAATGCATGTCGTGGATCGAGATAGGTTCCGAACTGCTCGAACTGAAGAATGGTTTGCGCATCGATGCTGGAGCGCTTTCACCAACCACGCGAAAGGCACTGGACCAATTGCTCTCGGATCTCAGGGATATCGAGCCTCATGCGTGGCATGCACGGCTCATCGCGGCCGATGCTGAACTTCATCAGACATGGCATGCCGATCAAACCGTACTGGCCATCCGCGCGAGGATTGCTGAAATCGCCTCGCTGTTGAAGCACGTTACTGCGGCGCGAATTGCGCCGGCTCAATGAGAGGTTCCGAAGGCAGCGGAGCGTCAAACGAAGGGATTTTTTTGTTCTGCATGAAGGGGAGATTTGAAATGGCACGGAAGAATTCAGTCCAGGTCGTCGAGAGGTTTTGGCATGAAGTCTGGCAATTGCGCAATCCACACGCTGCGGACCATCTGGTCACCGACGACTTCACGGTCACCTCGGGTGGAGTGGAAATCAAATCGCGTGAAACGTTCAAGAAGTGGGTTGCTGCATTCCTCGCCAGCATCGATGAGTTCGAGTTCGATGTGATCGAGACGTTTCAGAACGAAACCGGCGATCGGGTGGTCAGTCGATGGCGGGTTACGGGGAAGAACAACGGCTTTATGGGTTCGGAGCCATCGGGCTTACCGATCGACATGACGGGAACGGCCGTCCTGCACGTCGGCGAGGACGGGCTGCTGCGGCACAACTGGGTGGAACGCAGTGCGCTGGAAGTTCTCCGCAGTGTGGCGGCGGGAAACAGCACCGCCGGGCATCTCAAGCCTGCATCAAGCAAGTCTGGCCTATAAGCTTTCGCGCGTCGTTGCACGCGAATGCGTCATTAGGGCATATAGCGGCAAGGGCGCAACTTCTGTGATGCCGAGACAAACAATACCGTGCGGGATGGAAATCAGGTCATTTCGCCCATTGATCGCTAAGAGTGGCTGCCGTTCGACCTTGCCGCCGCACGAATTGTCCGGCTCGCTCGTCGAACGGCCGCGCTACTGTAGAGCGCCGAACGATCTTTGGGGATGTCCGAACCGCCGTCCCTGAGAGGCTGTCGTGTACGTCCTGAACACTTTATTAGGTGCCTTTGAACGCGCGACCGAATGTCCGTCAGCAACGGGTCGACTACTGCCCGATGCGGGTCGATCAACGGAGGACCACGGCGCCGTGTTCGACGGTCGGACCGGGTCCGGCCATGAGGAGTCGTGCGTTGGTGTCGTGGACCTGACATTCAGGTGTCGGCTTCGTTCAGTTTCCGGCCATCCCACGGATTGGTGACCGTCTCCTACTGCACCGTGATGATCGCTTTCATGTTCGGGTGTATGCCGCAGAACACCTTGTAGACCCCCGGCTTGTCGAACTTGAATTGATATGTATCGTTCTGATCAAGTGCAGCGGAGTGGAATATGCCCGCATCGTTGACGATCGTATGCGGTTCGCCATCCAGGTTCTTCCACGTCACGGTCGAGCCGACCTTGACCGTGAGGGACATCGGCGAAAACATGAAATTCTTGATAACAACCGCGTTGGCGTCCTGCGCATGCGCGACAGTCGACCCGCAAGCCAATGCCGCCATGAGCATCCCGCCCCCGATAGAGCCGACAAATGCGCGACGAAAGAAAGTGGAAAGCATGATTGGGATCCTGGATGAGTGAGCAAGGGGTGTCTGGAATCAGGCGAGCGTCGTGTCTGCAAGCGTCGCCTTGAGCGGATGGCGCGAGATCTTGACACTGGTCACGCCAAGCATCCTCGGGAGCTGATCGTTCGACACCGTTAGCGGCATGGGTCCGGGTCCATTGCCGGCCGTTGGTTGTGGATAGGCGGTCGAGCGCGCTGTATGGAAGGTGACATTCCCCTCCACCCTGGAAACGATCTGATGGATATGTCCATTCAGGACTGTCACCGAACCAAACCGCTTAAGATGGCTCATCGCCAGGCCTGCATCGCCGGTGCCCCAACCCCACGGTTCGTAAATCGTCCACATCGGCATGTGTGCAAACACAACGATCGGCGTGCTGGACGAACGTCCCTTCAGATCGTTCTCCAGCCAGGAAAGCTGGTCGTCGCCCAGGCCCCCCAGACCATTTGGCTTGAAATGCATCACGTTGACGAGCCCGATGAAGTGCACACCACTGTGGTCAAAGCTGTAATAGCCCTTGTTGTCCGAAGCCTGGCCGAAGCGGTTGAAGTATTCGGTTCCAGGCCCGTCCGTCACATCATGTTCTCCGGGCACGGTGTGCAACTCGGTGATGTTCAGCCCCGCCAGCAATTGAGCCGCAAGGTCGAACTCTGCGGGCCGCGAGAGATGGGTGATATCGCCCGTGTGAATTGTCAGGGCCGGCTTGACCGGCATGGCGGCAACGAAGTCAATCGTCTGCCTGAGCGTTCCCGCGACATCCGGATTGGCTTCCTTGTTGAAGCCAATATGCGTGTCGCTGATCTGCAGGAACAGGGGAACGCCTGCGGCCGCGGACTCGTCCTTCGTACTGGCGGCGAGGGCCAATTGCACTGGCGTGAGGACGCCACCGGCCAGGACGAACAGGGTGCCCGCGCCACCGTACGCCAGGCATTTCAATGCGCTGCGGCGCGATGGATTGGAAGGAAGAACTGATGACATGGTGTCCTCTCGACTAAGGTTCAGGAGGTAGACAGCGGGATCATCCGGTGGACCTCCTCGGCTGGCTTCGAACGCTAAACTGGCGCGTCGACCGTTTTATTCCCCAATCGGAAATCTCACCGTTGGCGCACAACAGGCCACTCACCCTTCACCGCGCTGCTGCAACGTGCTTGCGCGTGTCGAGTGCGGGCGCCCCTCACATTGCCTTACCCTCACGGCGATCTCGTCGAATCAGGGAATAACCGTCGCGTGCACACGGTATTGCAGGCGGGACACACGAACTGGGTGACCACGATGGACATCATCGACATGGCCCGTGCATCGGGATTGACAGTTGTCCTCGACGGCAGAATAGGCAGCGAGGAATACCAGAGCGTATGCGGTTCGGTATCCGCGTTCGCGCTGTTCAACGGCGGGGCAGGATGCGCCGGTGTGCTATCGAAGGTGCCGAGACCTCCCGCGCAAGAAACGCGTCTGCTCAACGCATGTCGCGCGACACTCAACAGAGTGTGAAATAAGAGACGCCCCCGGTGCGCACATCACATCGTGAATCGAGGGTTCAGATGCAATCCGTTCTGCGCGGGTTTCAACTCGGGTCGGGCATGGTGTTGCTGACCTATCTTTTCCTCCACCTGACCAATCACGCGCTCGGCATCTGGTCACTGGACCTTGCCGGACGCGGTCTCGTGGTGGCGCTCCGGCTCTGGCGTAGCGCCCCTGGAACAATCGCGCTGTACGGTGCAGCTTTGCTGCATTTTGCATTGGCGGTGCGCACGATATACGGGCGCCGCCACTGGGCACTGCCGCCCACCGAATGGCTCCGCCTCTGGGCAGGCCTCAGCCTGCCGCTGCCGCTGATCCGCCACGCGGTGACAACCCGGCTCGCCTCCTCGCTCTATGGCTTCGAGCCTGATTACGAGCGCGTCGTCACCGTGCTGCTTACCAGCGGCACGCAGGGCCTGCAACTTGCACTGCTCGCGCCTGGCTGGATACACGGATGCCTCGGACTGTGGTTCCGGTTGCGCCATCATCCCTTGGCGCACCGCGTGAAGCCCGCGCTGCTGGCACTCGTCGTCCTGTTGCCACTGCTGTCCGCAGGAGGCTTTATCCGGATGATGCAAGCCGTCGAGGCGAAGGGCCCCATGCTTCCGCCGCCCGATCCGAAACTGGTTTCGCACCAACTCGCCCTTGATGCCTGGCGTCACCATCTCGTCATCCTTTATCTGTCCGTGATCGTTAGCGCGTTCGTCGCAGGCCAGTTACGTAACGGCCTTGAACGTCGAAGATTGCAGAACAGGTGATGAATGCCGATACGACACGACCGCTCGCGAGGATGAACCCGCCGACGTCCTGTTTGACCAGAATCGGGAATATCCCGCGACGAAGGGGCGTCTATACAATGCGCATCGCGCAGCACTCAAACGTTAACTAAGGAGTATGAAATGATTAAATCTATCGTGATCGTCTTTTCGCTGGCGACTCTCGCATCGTCGAACGCGTTTTCTCAAGGCAAGACCCGCGCCGAGGTCTATCAGGAGCTGATCGAAGCACAGCAAAACGGTCTGAACTTTGTGACCGAAACCTCGTATCCAGATGTCAATCCGATCTACGCGAGGCAGGTCGCACGTATGAAGCGTGAACATCTCATGCGGCAGAACGCTTCTCTCCCAGACGACAAGGCGCATTGAACGCCAGCCATTCCATTTTGCAAACACCTCCCGAGGTAAAAGGAGTACCACATGAAATCGGATTTGATGGCCGGGTGCGTTGTACAGCCGCTACGCAGCTTCGTGATCGCAGGCACCATGCTGATGGCCGGTACAGTGAGTGTTTATGCGCAGACCATGCCGGAGCTTGCCACCCATCAACGCACCCGCGCGGAAGTCATGCATGAGCTCGAAGAACTGGAGGCGGCGGGTTATAACCCGTCGCAGGGTGACGATGGTTCGTACCCCGCCGATATACAGGCCGCGGAAGAGAAGGTTGCCGCGAAGCATCGAGCCGAAAGAGACGCGGCGATGAGCGCGGGTGGAAACCGACAGGCGACGCCCGCGCCTTGAGGTGCAGACGGTGGTCAATACTCCGTGTACAAGGCGCCTGCATGGAGGCGATAGCCGACGCGATGCTGCATAGTCATAGCGCTTTCTTCCGATTACCGTGACGCCTCCCAGATCTTCGTCGAGAAGGACGTGCAGCAGTTATATGGACGGGGCGTACCGGGTGTCCGGTTCGGCCGAAAGGCAGTCGACACGGCGGCATGGATGGCCGCTGTGCGTTGAAAACGGCCGTCGTGTTAGTGCAGCGGTGTATGACCGGAGTGGGTCGACACCGGTCTATCGGCGTGGATGCGTCCGTTGCCGTGATAATGAGGCAGTTGTCGCGTTAAATGGGCGGTTCGTTCCGGCGTGAAAAAGGAAGCGACGCGGCTCGCTCAAACTTCGCGGCTCATCTGCGACTCGTGCAGCCTTCAGATGACATCGGTGGCAGCGTCCCGACGGTAGACGCGACACCTTTTCTCGACATCATTGATCCGTGTGGCTATCACATCGCAACCGTGTCAGGCGCGCAACGGAATGCGGTGCCATGCACATCGTAGGCAAATATGTTCTGCTCGCGACGACACTGCAACCACTGGCGCACAAACAATACCGACCGGGTGCAGATGACTCTGCCGTTGGTCATTTTCTGAGGGGCGCTTCGGGTCTATCGCCCCCACGCGCCCCGGATTGCCCTCTGTTCCGGTCAGTTCGTCGACTTCGCGGCAATCTCAATCACTCGCGCAACGGCGGCCGGCTGGGAGATAAAGACAGCGTGGCTTGCGCTCACCTCGGTCACCTTGGCACCCGAGCGCTGATACATCCAGCGCTGAAGCTGGGGGTTCACCATATGATCCTGGGTGGTCAGGATGGCGTAGCTGGGCTTGGTTCGCCATGCCGCCACAGAGACCGGTGCGCCCAACGCTTTCTCGGCAAGTTGGTCCTGCGAGTCCGCCAGGAATTGAGCGTCCGAGGGCGGGACGTCCGCGGCAAAGTTCTCACGGAATTTCGCCGGCGGGAGGAAGAAATACTTGTCCGGCGTCGCTCGCATGGCATCGTTGGGCGCGGCAAACTTCTGCAACAGCTGACCGCTGGCTTCGCCGACGTCGGGTTGCAGTGCGGCCACGTAGACGAGCGAGCTGACCTTCGGGTCCGCACCTGCCTCCGTGATCACGGAGCCACCGTAGCTGTGGCCGACCAGCACCACCGGGCCCTGCTGCTGGTCGATGACGCGCCTGGCGGTATCGACGTCCTCGGCGAAGCCCGTGAGCGGCTCTTGCACGATCGTCACATGGTAGCCATCCTTGACCAGGATGTCGTGGACGGCCCGCCAGCCGGAGCCATCCACCAGTGCGCCGTGGACAATGACAACATCTTTCGCAGCCGCCTTTGCCTCGGCATGCGCCATCGTGGCGCCCAGAGCAATCAAGGCGGCAATGGCTAGTTTATTTCGCAGTGCAAACATCGTACTCTCCAGAGTTGTCTGTAGTTGCCCGTCGTTTTGCGCAATTGCGCTTGACGGGCGAGGACTGATCGGTGATGGTTAACCGGGAATCAGGGCAGCCTGTTCTTCATGGCCAGAACATCGATCGGCTCGACCGACGGAGGGCTGGCCAGCATCTCGTCGACCCGCGCCATCAGGGCGCCGGCCATACTCCCGTGCAGGTGTGCCTGGCGATCCTCTTCGTTCGCAAAGGCGTCGAAGACACCGAACGTCGTCGGTGACAGCCTGAGGGCGAACCAGATCGGCGTGGTCGCCTCCCGATTCGTCATTTCCAGCCCGGCGTCGAGGAAGTCCGCTACCGCATGCTCCTTTCCTGGCCTGGCTTCAAGTCGTACGAATAGTGCCTTCTTGATCATCTTTGCTCTCCAGTCTGCGCGTGACGAGTTCACGCGTTGGTCCAGACTTTACAAACGGAGCGCCCCTGGAGATACTGTCTCAATCGACAACTTTGGTATCGATCCTGCCATGCGGATTTTTGTCCTGGCGCTCGAAGGGGTGTTCGACACCGGCCTCACCACCGTGCTCGATGCCCTGACGACGGCGAATGAACTGGCGCGCGCGACCGGGATGGCCATACCGGACTTCGACATCACCGTGGCGGGGATGCGGCCAGAGGTGCGCACCGCGCTTGGGCTGCAGGTGCCCGTGCGCGACATGACAGACGCCCCCGCACCAGACTGGGTGGTCGTACCGGCGCTCAACAGGACCACGACGGACCTGCTTGTGCCTTCGCTCGGCCGGCCCGATGTGATTGACGCGCTCAGCGCATTGCGCGCGTGGCACAGTGCGGGCGCCCGTATGGGCGCCTCCTGCACGGGTACCTTCGTGCTGGCCGAAAGCGGCTTGCTCAATGGTCGTGAAGCCACCACCACCTGGTGGCTCTCGCCGATGTTCCGGCAGCGTTACCCCGAAGTGCACCTGGATGCGCATCGTATTGTCGTGCCCAGCGGCGACATGGTGACGGCGGGCGCCGCCCTGAGCCATCTCGACCTCGCGCTCTGGCTGATCCGCAACAACAGCCCGGAGCTTGCAGCGCTCGTAGGCAAGTACCTCGTCTTCGATTCGCGGCCGTCGCAGTCTGCCTTTGCGATCTCCGATCACCTGGCCCATTCGGACCCGCTCGTCGAGCGTTTCGACCGCTGGGTGCGCGAACACCTCGACACGGCCATCGCGCTCGACGACGCCGCCGAAGAACTGGCGACCAGCAAGCGAACGTTGACGCGACGTCTAAACGAGGTGCTCGGTAAAACGCCCGTCGAGTACATTCAGGATCTGCGGGTCGAGCGCGCCGTCCATCTGCTGAAGACGAGCAAGCTCAGCGTGGATCGCATCGCCGAGCAGGTCGGTTACGCGGACGGCGTGACGCTGCGCACGCTGCTGCGGCGGCGGATAGGGAAGGGGGTCCGTGAGGTGCGGGCGTCGTGAGTCTTATCGATTATTGGAGTATGCCGGTGGCCGTGCTTAACCAGCCACACGGGAGGAATTGCCACGCTGAAGCGAGGAGTCGAATGACGGCTTCACCCTGGAAACGGCCGCCATTCCGACGTATGCAGGCAAGACCGCTTCGGGTCAGGTAGTGACGGTGGTCATCGGCACCCCAGAGGGCGACCGACTCCGGGCAGCACTCAACAGACAGCGAGGTATAGCCCAGCGCGCGACCTGCTTCCAGGAGCGACCGCCGAATCGCACTCCTGCGCTACAGGTCAGTGGCAGACAGCGTTATGCGTCCACCCATGCCGTGGACTGCTTTCGCCTCCGCAGCCTCCAGCAGTCGGCGCTTGCCAAGCTCGAAGGCCAGCCTCAATTGCCTTGGGGTGCGATTCGCAGCGCCGAGTTTTTCGCAAACTACTTCACAAGGTAGCGCAAAGGCACAGTACCCCCAACCGAAACCGTAGACCGAAAACAAGACTGTAGAGTCGCTGCAAAGGATGGGCGCTGTCAAATTCGTATCGGGTTGGTCCATTGCTCTTCGCATTCCTGTCCGATGGCCGTGTTTCTAGATTCTTGCCATGGGATCTTACAAGAGTCCACGCGGCGGCGGAGAGTGAAAAATGAAATGTTCTGCACCCTTGCACATCGAAAATCGAAAGGATTGTGGCGTTGACGCTCGTTACACCGGTTGCGTGAGGCGGAGGACGGCCCATGAAGGGACGTTCGCTCACATCGTCGCTTAGACGTTCAGGCGTCTGTTCCACGCAGCAACCGGCCGTTCAATTCGCCGCCACTATGCGGTCGTTACCGTGACTGCCAGAATCAGATAGCCGCGCCGCACACCATTCCGCCGCCGCGAACGAGGCGTGGTAGCGGACGCGGTTATGGCGACTGGACCTGTATCGGAGCTCCAGGCTTGCCCGACCCTTGCGGGGCAACCACGAGGTAGCGGCGCTTGTCACGGGCATTGCCCATTCCTGGTGTGACCAGTTGGCGAATCTGCCCGAGCGCATTCACGATCGCCGAGCCGGCCGGATTGGACATGAAATTCGCGAGCACTTGCAGGTCACCCGTGCCATCGGCGTTATCGGCAAGACCTAGTATGTAGGGCTGCTTCGGTTGCAGACCCGTGACAGCGGCCTGGAGAACCTGCACGAGCCCCTGGTCGAACAACGCGACAGTCGTAGGCACATTGGCGGTATCCGCCGTCTTGGCCGACCCCGCTGGCACCAGTGTGATATGGACACTCTGGCCAGCCAGGCCGAGCGTCTGCAGGTTCTGCGTAGCATCACCTTCCGGCACCGCATTCGGCACATAGGTGACCGCCTGCGGCGCCTGGCCAATGGGCACAGTTGCGATGACCGTGTTGGTCAGTGTGTCGATCGCCGTCATCGCATCGGCGTTTTCGAGCCCGACATAGATGCGGCTGCCGTCCCCCGATGGCCATAGCCCATGTGGCAAGTTGCCGACTTGTATCGTCGCGACCTGCGAAAAGTCGTCGGTTCGAAACACCTTGACCACGTTCAGGCCGCCGACCGTTACATACGCGAACGTGCCGTTGGTGTTATGCACGACGTTCACGTGATTCGTGATCGGGCCTGTGTCGAGTGTCTTCATCAGCGCGAATGGCGGCCTTGCATCGAACACCTGGACCTTGCCGGTGTCCTTGAGCGTGAACCAGACCTGCTTGCCGTCTGGCGTTGCCGCCAGGTCGGGACAGAAGGGGCTGGCCTGCCTGACCATGCCGACGATCTTGTGGTCGGCCACGGACACCACATCGGTCTCCGGGTTGAAGGACGAACAGACATAACCGTACTTCCCGTCCGGTGAGAATATCTGCATGCCGGGCCCAGGCGGGACAGTAATGCGTGTTTTCTCCTCGTATGTTTTTCCGTCGAGTACCGCAACGTAGTTTTCGCCGCGCACGGTCACCCAGACCTCTTTTCCATCAGGCGTGAAGAAAGCCTCGTGAGGAGAGCGGCCGACGTAGGTGACATGCTTGACGGCGTTAGTCTGCGTGTCGATGAATGAAACCGAGTTCGATCCGATCGAGACCACCGCAATCGTGTGATGGTCCGGCGAGAAACCCATGCCGTGCACAAGCAATTGGCCTTTGTACAACGGACTGAAATTGCCCGGCGACGGATCGCCGAGGCGAATCAGGCCGAGCAGCCTGTTGTCGACGGGGTCGATCACCGACACGGTGTTCGAGAACTGTTCAGCAGCGTAAACGCGATCGTGATGGCTTACGGGAATGTCAGGATCGGACTGCGATCCAGGGGCCTGCCCAGCCCAGGCGATCTGCGCTGTTACCAGCGCGGCCGCAGACAACGCGATGGCGATGGCGGATTCGTGTTTCATTGTTGCTCCCCTTACATAGGGTTTGGCATGTTCATTTGCATGCCGTGGTCGGGCGTCCGGTGAGCAGGGGCGGCAGGTATGGAAGCGGGCTGTTGCTGGTCCGGAGCGGGGGCAGGTACTGGCAATGGTTGACCGAGTGCGACGCGCATGGCGACGATTTCCTGTTGTTGCTCGACGACGATCTCTTGCGCGATACGGCGTAACTGTTCGTTGTGTCCGTAACGCAGTTCGGCCTGCGCCATGTCGATGGCACCTTGATGGTGAGGCACCATCATTGCGACAAAATCGCGATCGACGTCACCCGTCGGTGTCGCGGACATGCCGTCCATCATTCTTGTCATGGCGGCATGGTTCTCCGCCAGGAAGGGTGTTTCATTAGGCGTAGCGTCGGTCTGTAAGCCCGCCGTCAAGGCAGGCGCGTCGCAAAGCGCCGGGATCGTCAGGGCAATGATGCTCTTCAGGATCGTCCGCACGTTTGGAGGACTTGGGATACGCACGATGGTTCTCCCGTTGTGGCAAACAGGCATCTCATTGGATTTCGCGCAGATGAGGGTTTCAGACGCGATTGGGCTGCCACGGCATCGCTGTCGGGTGCTGTCAAATTACCCATGAACTATCGCGCAGGTCATCGGATCGTGCAGGCATGGTGGCGTGTGAGGAGGACGATTCGAAGATGCCCTCGCATTGCCCACTCTGGTTATAGATCGGAGCGAAGCGAGGTCCGAAGAACTTCGGAAGCAGGCCTTGGCGCCGCAGCGGTCCGAACGGCTGATGCGCGTCGACTGCTGCCCGACGCTATCCGATCGATGTGGCTTGCGTGCCCAATAGTTGTCGTTCACGCCGGCTTGGTTAGGCCGGGCGTCGGCAGCGTAGCGGAGTCGGCCCCGGTGGCGATGAGTCGCCGCCGGTTTGAGCCGCGTCGGCGAGAAGTTAGGCGAGCGTTCTCTTCAGCGGTCGTTGCGTACTTCGAGGCTTGTACCTATAACGTAAGGGTCCTGGCTCAGGACGGTATCCGGCCGGCTCTGCCATGAATATCCTCGATGCCTTACATCTCGCCCGCCTGCAGTTTGCGTTCACAATCTCCTTTCACATTGTCTTCCCGGCAATCAGTATCGGCATGGCCAGCTTCCTGGCCGTGCTCGAGTGGCGATGGCTCGTCACCCGCGAGAGCGTGTACAAGGAGCTTTGCGTCTTCTGGTCGCGTTTCTTCGCGGTCGGGTTCGGCATGGGCGTCGTCTCCGGTGTCGTCATGGCTTACGAGTTCGGGACGAACTGGAGCGGGTTCGCAACCGTCGCCGGAAATGTCACCGGTCCATTGCTGACTTATGAAGTGTTGACTGCATTTTTCCTCGAGGCTGGTTTCCTCGGAGTCATGCTTTTCGGGTGGAGCAAAGTCAGCCCACGAGCACACTTTTTCGCCACGCTGATGGTCGCACTCGGAACGCTTGTCTCGACATTCTGGATTCTCGCGTCGAACAGTTTCATGCAAACACCTCAAGGCTTTGTCATCGCGAACGGTCGTATCGTTCCCGTCGACTGGTGGAAGGTTATATTCAATCCATCGTTTCCATACCGGCTCGCGCACATGACGATCGCGGCATTCATCGTCGCTGGATTTGTCGTTGCGGCGTGCGGAGCATGGCACCTGCTGCGGGGAAGACGCGACAAGGCCATCCTGACCAGCTTCTCGATGGCACTTTGGATCCTGCTCGTAATAACGCCGGTGCAGATCGCAGTAGGCGATGCTCATGGGCTCAATACGCGGAAGCATCAGCCAGCGAAAATCGCAGCCATCGAGGGACTATGGCAAACCGAAAAGGGTGGCACGCCTCTCAATCTGATCGGTCTTCCCGATATGCAAGCCGAAGTGACGCGATATACGGTGCAAGTGCCTCATCTGGGCAGTCTGATTCTCACGCACACCTGGGATGGCGAGATTACAGGACTCAAGGCGTTTCCCGTACAAGATCGTCCGTACTCGCCGATCGTATTCTGGAGTTTTCGAATCATGGCGGGATTAGGCATGCTCATGTTTCTGACGACGCTCGTGGGCCTCATGCTTCGCTTAAATGGTCGTCTCTACGAGGCGCGCTGGTATCAACGAATGATGCTGCTGATGGGTCCGTCGGGAATCGTCGCACTGCTGGCCGGTTGGGTCACGACGGAAGTAGGCCGTCAGCCATGGACTGTCTATGGCGTCCTTCGCACAGCTGATTCCGTCTCTCCCGTCAACGCTCAGCAGGTGGGCGTGTCGCTACTGATTTTTGTGATTGTCTACATGCTTGTGTTCGGTACGGGAGTCTATTACATGCTTCAGATGCTCAAGCGTGGACCGGCGGCGCACACCGAACAGGAGGAAACACGCGAGCATCCCGTGTTGAACAATCGCGCCCTCGATGCGATGAAACCGGGAGAATTGACGTGATGATCATCGACCTTCCCATCGTCTGGGCGTGCATCATAGGCCTTGGTGTGTTTATCTACGTGATGCTCGACGGATTCGATCTTGGCATCGGGCTTCTTTTTCCTTTCTTCGATGCCGCACAGGCGCGGCAAGTGATGATGAACACAGTCGCTCCCGTTTGGGACGGCAACGAGACCTTCCTGGTTCTGGGTGGAGCAGGTCTTTATGGGGCGTTCCCGATCGCCTATGCAACTTTGCTCCCCGCGAATTACATTCCGCTCATTCTGATGGTCATTGGCCTGATCTTTCGCGGAGCCGCATTCGAGATCCGGGGCAAAGCCACACGAACCCAGCACGCCTGGGATCTGGCGTTCATGGGTGGATCCGCTCTGGCGTCGTTCTGTCAGGGGATCGTATTGGGTTCGTTGTTACAAGGAACTGAGACCGTCAACGGCCAATTCGTCGGCGGCGCTTTCGACTGGCTGTCTCCATTCAGTCTCTTCTGCGGAATCGGCGTCCTCGTGACATACGCCACGTTGGCTTGTGGCTGGCTGATATTGAAGACCGAGGATGATCTGCAGCGGAAGATGCGGTTCCTCATGGCGCGTTTGATCTGGCTACTGTCCGCGGTGATCGGCATCGTCAGCGTCTGGACGGTCATCGGATTGCCCGCAGTGGCGCATCGGTGGTTTGCAAGCGGCAACCTGGGATGGTTCCTTCCAGTCCCTGTACTTGTCGCAGCGTGTGTTTTAGGCATCCTGCGCTCCATTCGTCTTGAGCATGAAGCAACGCCTTTCCTGCTGACTCTCGGTGTTTGCTTCCTTGGCTACAGTGGACTGGTAATAAGTATCTGGCCGAATATCGTGCCTCCTTCGGTCTCGATATGGGAAGCCTCGTCCAGCCATTCGAGCCAGCTCTTCATGCTCATTGGCACAGCCATCGTGCTTCCCATTATTCTGGTCTATAACGCGATGCAGTATTGGGTGTTCAGAGGAAAGGTAACCGAGCGTGACCCCCGCTACCACTGACAATCTGTTCCTTCTTCGCTAGTGCTAACGCGTAGTGTTTATCGTCGCATTGCAGCCGCAACCAGGAGGTGAAACGGCAGAACAAGCAGACCCGTGCCCGCGACGCCTAACATCCAAAGTGCGACGAACCAGAGAAGCTGTCTCTTTTTCATAGGTGCTAACGCTTGTCAACGGGAGATCATCCGTCCGCAAAGTATAGACGTCGCTCACAGGAATGAAGCGGGATCGCTCCTATTTAAGCTGTTGAGTGCACTTTTGCGATTTCCTTGCGACAGACCTGGACGTGATTATTCGTAAGCACTGAGGTTGATCCAGATTGCCTGGGCAAAGCCAAAAGCGTGACGCTGGTTTCGGCGACACGTCACACCTTGGAGCGATACATGCGATTCGACAGAGGGGCATGCCTGCCGCCTGCGCTCGGCATCGCGACCGTCGCCGCGATGCTCACATCGGGGTGCGTGAGTTCGCCATCCATCGCCGTGCTCGGTGCATACTTTCCGGACTGGCTGTTCTGCATCGTCGCAGGCGTGGTCCTGACGATCGTCGTCTACATGATTCTCAAGCGGCTGCACGCCGATCATGCAATCGGGCCTTCGGCGCTGGTGTATCCGACGCTCGTCGCTTTCCTTTCCTTTGCTGTCTGGCTCGTAATGTTCAGGTGACGCAATGGCGACGGCTCCCGACACGAAGAAAAAGAGAGCATGGCCGGCCATTGTCCTGATCGTGGCGACGCTGCTGTTGCTGCTGCTCGTGATTCGCCAGCTCGACCGTTCGCCGCGAACTGACGATGCTTATGTCTATGCGGACACCGTCGATGTCGTGCCGGAGGTGAACGGGCGCATCGTCGAGCTGGCCGTGCACGACAACCAGGCGGTGAAGGAGGGCGATCTTCTGTTTCGCATCGACCCGCGCCCGTATCAGGATGCGCTCACGCGAGGCAAGGCGTCGCTCGTCGCGCTCGATCGTCAGATCGAGCTGACGCAGCGCACCGTCAACGCGCAGCAGTACAACGCACAGTCCGTGCGCGCGGCTGTCGAGCGGGCGCGCGCCGCGGCGAATCAGGCCGCCGATACGCTGCATCGCATGGAGCCACTGCTGCCGCGCGGGTATGTGTCGGCGGAGGACGTCGACCGCGCCCGTACCGCGCAACGCGCGACGCAGGCCGAACTGAGCGCCGCGCAGTTGCAGGCGCAGCAGGCGGTGGCGGCCGTGAGCGGCGTTGATGCGCTCGTCGCGCAACGTGCCGTCATCGAGGCGGAGATCGCGATCGCCGAACTCAATCTCGAATACGCGACGGTGCGCGCGCCGTTCGACGGGCGTGTCGTGGGGTTGAAGACATCGACGGGCCAGTTCGCGACGGCGCTCAAACCGGTCTTCACGCTGATTGATACGCGACACTGGTACGTGGTCGCCAATTTCCGCGAGACGGAATTGAAGGGCATCAGAAGGGGAACCCCCGCCACCGTCTACCTGATGAGCGACGCGGACCAGCGCTTCGCGGGCAGCGTCGATTCGATCGGCTATGGCGTCGCATCCGAGGAAGCCGGCTTCGCGTTGCCGGGCGGATTGCCGCGCATACAACGCACGCTGAACTGGGTTCATGTCGCGCAGCGTTTTCCGGTCAGAATCCTCGTGGATCGTCCGAATCCAGATCTGTTTCGCGTGGGCACGTCAGCGGTCGCCGTGCTGCAACCCGCACACGGCAACGATGGCGAACGCCGCTGAGGAGCGCACGTGGCCGCCGCCGATCATCTGCCCGATACGCTGCGCGATGCAGGCATCTTCCTCGCGTGCGAGCTCGCGCCGTTTCCCGGCCGCATCAACGTGACGCTGCGCTGCCTGCTGACGAGCGCGATCGTGATCGTCGCATCGATGGCGCTCGAAGTGCCAGAAGTCGCGCTTTCGCTGATCGTCGTGTTCTACGTCACGCAGTCGAACGTCGTGGTCACGCGGCTAGTCGGCATGCTGTTCATCGTCGGATCGACGCTCGCCATCGGCCTGTCGATCCTGCTCCTCAAGTTCACCTTCGACTATCCGCTGGTGCGCATCGTCGTCGCGAGTGTACTGTTCTTTTGCAGCGTGTATCTGCTTCGCGTGACGAAGATCGGTCCCGTATTCTTCGTGGTCGCGATCGTCGCGATCTACGTGCAGAGCTTCGTGGACCGGATCGATCAGGCAGATCTGTTGATTCGTGCGGTGCTGTGGGTGTGGGTCGCCATCAACTATGCGATCGCGCTGACGCTCATCGTGAACACGCTGCTGCTGCCTGCAGAGCCGCGCGTGCAGTTGAAGGCGGAGATGCATCGGCAACTCGCGGCGCTCGATGCGCGGCTCGCGCATCTTCTCGATGGCGGCGCGCGGGCCGTCCCGGTCACACGGGAGATGGTCCAGCAGGGCGCGATCACGCTGCAAAAGCTGCTGCGCTTCACGACGATGCGCGACGCACACTATCGCGAGCACCAGGCGTTGCAGCTCGCGCGCATCGCGACGGTGTCGCGTCTTTATCGCTGCGCGAGCGATTGGCCCGATACGGCAGCGCGCAAACCGGCCGCGCATGCGCTGCTGCGCGAGTTGCGCGCGAACGCACGGGCGCTCGACGAATCCGTGACGACCGACGCACCATATCGCTACATCGAAACGGCGGCGCCCGACGAACGCGATTTCGCCGACGGGATGCCCGCCGCGGCCGAAGCACGGCGCGCGCTGCATGCCTACGCCCATCTTGTCGCGCGCGACGCGGAGCCCGGCAAGCCGCCACCGGACGAGCCGATGATCGCGGCCGACGCGTGGAGCAATCCCGCATACCTGCGCTTCTCGTTCAAGACGCTGCTCGCCGTGCTGGTGTGCTACGTGTTCTACAACGCGGTCGACTGGCAGGGCATCCATACGATCATGCTGACATGCGTGATCGTCGCGCTGCCGAGTCTCGGCGCATCCACGCAGCGCGCGCTGCTTCGGCTGGCGGGCGCGCTCGTTGGCAGCGCGTTGGCGCTCTTCATGACAGTGTTCGTCGTGCCGCATTTCGACGATATCGTCGGCCTGCTGCTGATTACGATGCCCGTCTTCGCAATCTCGGCGTGGATCGCGGCCGGGTCCGAGCGGATCAGCTATGCCGGCACGCAGATCATGTTCACGTTCTCGCTCGCGCTGCTCGCGCGCTTCGGGCCGATCACCGATCTCACCGAAATCCGTGACCGGATGGTTGGCATCCTGCTCGGCGTCGCCGTGGCGACGTTCGTGCAGATGTCGTTCTGGCGTGAAGGCGAGGGCGACGTGCTGCGGCGCAAGCTCGCCACGATGCTGCGCGCGATCGCCGTGCAGCTGCGCGAGCCGCTCGCGGCCGAAGACGGACATGACCCGCTGCTGCATGCACAGCGCCAGTTGCAGGCGTGGGCCGTGCTCGCCGATTGCGAAGCGACGCTCTCACGTGTGGCGCTGGAACCCGGCTGGCAGGAAGGCGAGCACGCACAGCTCACGATGCGCGGCCAGACGGTGCTCGCGCAAGCGCGCGAGATCATGCTGGCAGGCGATGCGCTGGCTAACGCTCTGTCGGCGCATGGCGCGTCGGCGAGCCCGCGCACGGCCGATGCCGCGCGCTCGGCGCGGGAGCGGGCCGCCACCGATCTCGACCGATACGCGGATGGCCTCGCCGCCGATCCGGGCGCCGCGCATCGTCCGTCGCGCGCGGCGATGGCCGGGCCCGTCACCGTGCCCGCCGACGCGCCGCTCGCTAACGCCGCCGACGAATTGTCGCAGCAGGTGGCGGGACTGCCGGACTGGCGCGTCGACGCTTCAGGGGCGGCTGTGTCGAGACAGGCGTTGCGAACATGAAATGGCTCCGATCTGCCTTGTGCTGTGTGTGGATGCCGTGCGTGGCGGCGGGCTGCGCGCTGATCCATCACGACAGCGCGCCGTATGCAGAAATCGCGCCCGAGCAGATTGCGCTCGCGGACAACATCCATCTCGCGCGCGAGGGCTGGCCCGCCGCGCGCTGGTGGACGCGCTACCACGATGCGCAGCTCGATGCGCTCATTGATCAGGCGCTCAGCAATGCGCCGACGATGGTGATCGCGCGCACGCGTGTCGCGCAGGCCAAGTCGGATGTGGAACTCGTCAAAACGGGATCGAGTCTCCAGGTGACCGCGCTGGCGTTGCTGAATCGCGAGCATGTGTCCGCGCACGGTTTTCTCGGCCCGTTCGCGCAGAACGAACCGGCTTTGGGACTGACAGGCCCGTGGTACACGGAAGGCATCGTCGGGCTCGGCGCGAGTCTGAAGGTCGACATCTGGGGCAAGCAGCGCGCGCAGATTGCCGCGTCAGTCGGCGTAAGCAATGCGCGCCTCGCCGAGACGTCCGCTGTCGAACTCGAAATCTCGACGGATGTCGCGCAGCTTTACTACGGCATTCAAACGACTTATCAGCTGATCGATCTTCTGAACGAATCGCATGAGGTCGCGGCGTTCGCGGTGCAGGCCCACGAAGCGCGTGCGGCGCGCGGTCTCGAATCCCGCACGTTGCTCGAAGAGGCACGCGCGCAGCAACTGGCGATCGAACGGCAGATCGTGTCGGCGCAAGCGCAGATCAGGCAGTTTCGCGAGTCGTTACGCGCGCTGATCGGCGCGGGTCCGGACGGACTGCCCGCCATCGAGCCCGTCGCGCTTCCCCGTTCGAAAGCCGCGCTGCCCGCGACGCTTTCGTATGAACTGCTTGCACGGCGGCCTGATTTGCAGGCGATGCGATGGTATGTCGAGTCGTCGTTCGACCGTATCGACGCGGCGAAGGCGGCGTTCTATCCGAGCTTCGACATCAAGGCGTTTTTCGGCTTCGACGCGTTGCATCTTGCGGACCTCTTCACGCATGCAAGCCAGCAGATCAACCTGATTCCGGGCCTCTATCTGCCGATCTTCGACGGCGGCCGGCTCAACGCAAACCTGAGCGGCGCGCGCGAGGGCAGCAACCTGTTGATCGAGCAATACAACCAGGCCGTCCTCAACGCGGTGCGCGATGTCGCGCAGACGGGCAGTCGTCTCGAGGCCCTCGACGCCGAGAGCGAATTGCAGAAGCAGCGAATCGAATCGCTGGCGTTCGCGAGAGACAGCGCCGAAGCCCACTATCAGCGCGGACTGACGAGCCGGCTCGCGGCGCTCGAAGCGCGCCAGCCGGTGATCGCGGAGCAGGTCGCGCTGCTCACGCTCGACGGTCAGATGATCAGTCAGGAGATCACATTGACGAAGGCGCTCGGTGGCGGCTATCACGCCGAGCCGCCCGTCGAGCCGAGGCCGCGCTGAGCGGCGCTTACCTGTGAGGTCAGGCACATGGACAACGACACCGGGCCGGTCGGCGCGCGTATCTCGCCGCGCGACGCCGTCACGGAAACCGCGCGGATTCTTTGGCACCTGCGCGGTATTCTGGCAATTCTGCTGCTGCTTTTTCTGATTCTGTCGATTGCGATGTACCTGGCTGGAGGCGCGGTCAATGCAGGCACGCGAACGCGTTCATCGATGAGCGAAACATTCTATTTCTGTGCGGTGACTGCGTTGACGGTCGGTTACGGCGACGTGGTGCCGACCACCGCGATTGGCCGCATTGTCGCTGTCTTGCTGGGATTGCAAGGTTTGCTGGTGACGGGCGTCACTACGGCTTCCGTCGTCTACGGCATCCAGGCGGCGGCCCGACGCGCGGGCCTCGTGCCACGTTGAACGCGCCTCCTCGTGTTACGCGTGGACGAAAACTATCGACCTCTATTCGTGAACGATTGCGGTTCGTTCATGTTGTCGATGAAACGCGCAGATGGTCCGCAGGGTCAGGCGGAACTCGCGCATATGAAAGTAGGGGCCCTATGGGTTTCACTAATGGCGCCTGTGCCTGACAAAACGGACCGTCGCGTTGCTGAGCAGCAAGCGGCCGCTATGGGTCGGGCAGCGGCACAGGAAGCGAGTCGACGTACCACTGTGCATCCTCGACTGGCCGCGCCTGTTGGCATTTCTGCTGGTAGCCGAATACCGGCTTCATGACCACTGCAGTTCCACATGCCGGCGCTGAGTGTTGCTCCACCGGATTCGACGCGTCCGTGCAAAACCTGACGCGGCGCCACCAACGGCGAAAAAACGCAGTTCGAGAGGCGCGCCTGCCTGGACTAGGCGGCCTGCTGCCTGGCAACCCGGCGGATGGTTTGCGGAGGTTGGCCCAGCGTTCTGACGAATGCTCTGCGCATCCTTTCGGTGTCGCCAAATCCAGTCTCCCTCGCGATCACTGCAAGTGAGAGCTCTCCGGCATCAACGAGGCTGCGAGCGGCATCGACGCGCAGTTTCTCCACCACCTGCGCAGGAGACTGTCCGGTCTCAGTCTTGAAGATTCTGCTCAACTGCCTTGGACTCACGTGCGCGATGTCAGCGATGGCTTCCACGGAAAGGTCCTTGTGAAGGTTGGCCCTGGCGAAGGACAACACCTTTTGTATGCGGTCGGACCTGGGCTGAAGCTCCAGCAGCGCCGAGAACTGGGACTGGCCACTGGTACGCCGGTGGTAGACCACAAGACTCGTCGCCACGGCCTTTGCCACCTTCGCTCCATGGTCTTCCTCTACCATGGCCAAAGCCAGATCGATGCACGCGGTCATGCCGGCCGATGTCCATATGCCTCCGTCGTTCGTAAAGATTCGGTCCGGCAGAACATTCACTTGAGGGTGTCGCCGCTGAAGCTCCTGAGCCGCGGACCAGTGGGTGGTTGCACGGCGGCCATCGAGAACCCCAGCTTCCGCGAGAATGAACGCGCCCGTGCAGATGCTGCCCATTCGCCTGCAAGCCTGCTCGGCGCGCTTCAGGAATGACCTCATTTTCGGTGTGGAACTCGGAACCGGAATGGAGCCAGGGACGAGCAGCGTATCGAACGCCGCATTGCGGAACTTGCACGAGTCCACGGTCGCGCCCGAATAGCTCGGAACCGGCCCCCCGTTTTCGGACAGCCGAACTTGCCGGTAGGACTCGTACCCGAGCGTCCTGTTCGCCAACTCGAATACGGTAATCACGGCGAGGTCGAGAATCTCGAACCCCGGGAAGAGCAACAAAGCTACGGTCTTCATGGATGTCTCAAAACGCCGTAATCGGCAATTGGAGCCAGCATAGCTCCGCCACGATTTGGATGCAATTCTGGAGCCATATCGCGAGCACTGATTGTCCCAAAACGCGGCGTTTCCCTCTTTTAAGCCACTGTCAGATGCCTCACCATAGACATACCGCTTTGCCATTTTCCCGACTGCTTTTGTCTATTTATATGCATATGCACTCACTACCCAAAACCCCAGGCATTCCTGGATCTGACCTCAACGCCCAAGGCCGATTTCTCGAACACGCCTGGCGCGACGTCTATGCTCTGCGCGCCGACCTCACATGCTGGCTTCGGAGTCGCGCGAGGGGTATTGAATGAATAGCATTGCACTGGCCTGTACCGCTGCTCTTGGTATCCTCCTGTTCGCTCTTGGACTCTCTGTTTCAATCCTGCGCTCTCGCGTCGGCGTGCTAAGGCAATGCTGATCAAGCCGAGTAAACGCGACTGATTGCGATGGCGCATGCGTAAACTTTCCGAATCACCAATGAAAATGGTCATTCCGGTTCATTTGGTCGCGCCGCAGGCGCTTTGCG
>NZ_JBFRCH010000034.1:0-70640 GCF_040965635.1 Paraburkholderia phymatum | reverse complement strand
GTCGCCGACGACAGCGGCTGCATCAACTTTGCATACTCCTGCTCGAGAAACGGCTCCGCGTGTTCGAGCAGAAAGCGCCGAAACATCACGCACGTCGGGGACAACTGCTTCGAACTCAGATGCACGATCTGCCACGTGCGTTCGACGGGCGTGCCGTTCACGTCGAGCAGCGCGATCTCGCCCGTGCGCAGTTCGAGCGCGAGCGTATGCAGCGAGATGAGGCTCACGCCCATGCCCGCCATCACAGCCTGCTTGATCGTTTCGTTGCTGCCGAGCGTCACGCAGCGCGCCGGCGTGAACAGATGCTGCCGGAACGTATGCTCTGCAACGGCGCGCGTGCCCGAACCCGGCTCGCGCAGCAGAAACGTATCGCCCGCCAGCTCCTGCAGATCGAAGCGGCGCGCGTGACGCAACGGATGCGTAACGGGCGCGATGATCACATGCGGATGGTACGCAAGCGGCTCGGCCGTCGTGCCCAGTTCCGGCGGCGGCCGGCCCATGATCGCGAGATCGGTTGCGTTGTCCTGCAACAGCCTAAGCAGCGTCTCGCGGTTGCCGACCGAAAAATGCACGTCGACCTTCGGAAACTGCTTCGAATACAGCGCTAGCAGCTTCGGCGCGAAGTAGGTCGCGGAACTCACGATGCTCACCGCGATCGTGCCGCTGTCGGCTTGCGCGAGCGAGGACATCGTGTCTTCGGCGTCCTTGATCTCGCCGAGAATGCGGCTCGCGTGATGCGACAGACGCTCGCCCGCTTCCGTCAGTGTCAGCCGCCGCGCGATGCGCTCGAAGAGCGGCATGCCGATCGCCTCTTCCAGTTGCCGGATCTGCATCGACACGGCGGGCTGCGTCAGATGCAATTCTTCCGCCGCGCGCGCGAAGCTCGGCAGTCGGCTTGCGATCACGAAGATCTGCAACTGCCTGAGCGTCAGCGAGCGGATCAGATTCATGAGGCGTTTTCCCAAACGCGTTTCGACGGGCAGCGAGCACGCCGCCCGTCATGTCACGCGGCGTCCATCCAGTATTCAGCGAAGATCAGCGGCTCGCACGCGGCGCGTTGGAGGCTGGCTTCGGCGTCGAAGGCGTGCCGTGCGCGGGCGGCGACAGCTTGCGCACCGACGTCTCGTAGCTCACCGATTCCGTCTTGACGGGATGCGTGAAATCGCCGTTGTCGCCGGGCACCTCGGTGAGCAGCAACGACACGCCGCCAGGCACGCCATCGGCGAGGACGAACGTGTAGCGCTTGCTCGTGTACTTGGGAAAACGCTCCGCGTTCGGATCGTGCAGATACGGTTGAATCACGATCTTGCGCGCCTTCACCGGCTTGCCGTCCACTTGCGCCGTCGCATCCGTGATGGGCGGCCCCGCCGCGAGCGCGAGCCGGACGCGCTGCTGGAAATAGCGGCGCTGTCCGCCCGTCAACTGCTCCATCTCCGCGATGTCGCGTTCGAGAAAATACAGAATGATCGGGTTGCACGGCAGATTGGCCGGCAACGTGGCCTTGCCGTTCGCATCGCTGACGGTCGCGTCGCTCTTCGCGTTGTCGTCGCTCGCGACGAGCACGCGAACCCGGTCCGTCGACTTCTCGGGCGGCGCCGATACGACGAGCGAATAGTCGAGCTCGGTCTGCGACGCGACGCCATGCAGATGCGGCGTGAGAAACAACAGCTTTTCGGCGGGCGCGATGGGCGTAGCATCGTCGGCAAGCGCCGCCTGCGACGCAGCCACGGACACAACCACCGACACGCCCAGCGGCACCGTGACGGCCGCCATCGCGACGGCGCCGCGCACGGCAAACGCGCGCGCGAGCGCGCGTGCGCATCCGGCCGGCTTGCGCGTCATTTCGGCGAGTCCGTTGCGACGGGCGCGCTCGCCAGCGGCAGCAGCGGCACGTCGTAGCTGGTCAGAATCTGGTCGATGTTGTGCTGATGCGTGGCGATCCATTGATCGATCTTGTCGTGCCATGCCTTCTCGCCGTTGCGCACGCCCATCGAGATCTCATAGTCGAAGCGGATGCCCGGCTGCGGCGGGAACGGCACGAGCTTCACGCGATCGCTCGCCTGCTTCGCGAAATAGCCCGCAATCGGCCCCCAGACGAACACCACGTCGACATTGCCCTGCACCAGATCGCGCTGGATCATCTCGCCGGGAAACTCGTTCGGGTCGCCGCTTTGCGCGCGATACGACACAGCCTGGTCGATCAGATTGTTCGACAGCAGCCAGTCGACGGCAGGCGTCTGCGAGAAGATCCCGAGCTTCAACTTCTTCAGTTGATCGGGCGGCAGCTTCAACAGATCTGTCGGCGTGTTGATATTCGCGAACTCAGGGCGTTTCTGGAACACCATCGCGTATGTCGAGTGCAGCCAGGGCCGCGTGGTCGCCGTCATGTCGTAGCCGTGCGGCACGCCGATCACGAGGTCGCATCTGTACTGCTCGGTGTTGGGCAGCTTCTCGCGCAGCGTGTGCCGCACGAAGCCCATGCGCTGCGGAAAATACGTGTATTCGAGCTTGTAGCCGAAGTCCTTGGCCATCGCGGCCGCGATCTTGTTCTCATAGCCCTCGCCCTTCTCGTTCGAGAGCGGCATGTTGTTCGGATCGGCGCACACGCGCAACACCTTGTCGGCGCCGTCGTTGTTCGGCAGGTCCGGCGCGGGCGCGCCCTGCGCGCGAGCGGATGGCCCGCCGGCGCAGGCCCAGCACAGCGTCAGCATGGCACACGCGACATGGACGGCTAAACGTCTGCGATCGGTCATGAAGGTCTCCCGGGTTTGCGTCATGCGATGCACGGCATACGGTCACTCACGCAAGCGCGTCACGAAGAATCTCGTGACGCCATGAAGCTCATTTTGCATCGATCGCCTGCAGATCGCCCGGTTTGATCTTGCCGTCGGAGCGGCCCTTCAGGTACGCGTAGAGGTTTTCCCAGTTCTTCTGCATCATCGAGCTAGAACTGAAGTCGGGCATGCCCTTGTCGACGCGTCCGCCGAATACGGTACGGTGAAATTCGTTCTTGTCGAGCGTCTTGAACGCGTCGATCAGCGACGGGCCCACGAGGCCCTCCTGCTTCGCGCCATGACAGCGCTCACAGGCAAGCGCGCGCCATGTCTTCCAGCCCAGCAGTGTATTGTTGTCGACCTTGTCGCCATCGACGACCTTGTAAGCGACCTGCTGGACCTGTGGCGCGCCCGACGACTGCCCCCAGCTATTGGTGATAACGACAGGTAATGCGCCCAATCCCAGCAACGTACCTGCAAGCGACAGCACAACGCGGCCTTTCATGCGTTCGTCTCCCTTACTCTGGTCTCACGCAACGTCGTTGCGTGTTTTCGATTGAACCTGCTCTTCGACTGCAAAGTGGCGGCCGTGCGGCGCGTCCGCTTCGACGCGCCGCCGGCGCCGCCTCGAGTCTTCACCGGAGCCGAAGACCGCGTGCGGGCGTCTTCGGCTACGTCACTGCTGCTGCGAAACTACTGCTGCGAAACTGCCTTGGGGTCAGCCCGTTTCAGCCCTTTTCGCCCGGAATCGCGAACACGAACAGCGTGCCGCCGAGCGCCGTGTACTTCGCCAGTTCACGGTAGCCACCGACTGCGCCGAGGCCTTCCGTCGACTTCTGCAAGCCGGCTGCCATGCCGATGCCCGCCCAGCCGCCGATGCCCGAGTACACGCCGATGTACTGCTTGCCCTGATACTGATACGTGAACACGTTGCCGATGATTCCCGACGGCGTCTTGAACTTCCACAGCTCCTTGCCGTCCTTGATCCGAACTGCCTTGATATAGCCTTCCAGCGTGCCGTAGAAGACGACACCGCCCGCCGTCGCCAGCGCGCCCGACCACACCGAGAACCGTTCCGGCTTCGACCAGACGATCTTGCCCTTCGCCGCATCCCACGCGATGAAATTGCCCATCGCGCCCTTTTCGTTAGGACCTGGATACATCGACAGCGTTGCGCCGACATAGGGTTGTCCCGACACGTAATCGACGTCGAACGGCTCATAGTCCATGCACACGTGATTCGTCGGCACGAGGAACAGACTGGACGACGGATCGAATGCCGCCGGCTGCTCGTCCTTCGAACCCAGCGCGGCCGGGCAGATGCCCTTCACGTTGTGATCGGGGCCGGCTTTCTGCGTCGAGTAGGTTGCATTGCGGATGGGCAGACCGCTCTTCAGATCGACGCTATCCGCCCAGTTCACGGCCGGGTCGTACTTCTGCGCAACCAGCAGCTCGCCTGTCTCGCGATTAAGCGTGTAGCCGAAGCCGTTGCGGTCGAAGTGCACGATCGCAGGCGTCTTCTTGCCGTTCACCGCGATGTCGGCGAGGATCATTTCGTTGACGCCGTCATAGTCCCACTCGTCGTGCGGCGTCATCTGATAGACCCACTTCGCCTTGCCGGTGTTCAGGTCGCGGGCGAAGATCGACATCGACCACTTGTTGTCTCCGGGACGCTGCGTCGGATTCCACGTGCCCGGATTGCCCGTGCCGTAGTAGACGAGATTCAGCTTCGGGTCCCACGCGTACCAGCCCCATGTGGTGCCGCCGCCGAGCTTCCACTGATCGCCCTTCCAGCTCTTGATCGACGAGTCCGCGCCCACGGGTTCCAGCTTGCCGTCGGCCCAGGTCATCGTCTGCTGCGGATCGAGCAGCATCTCGTTGTCCGGGCCCGTGCTGTAGGCGATCCATGCCTGCTTGCCCGTCTTGATGTCGTAGGCGATCAGACGCCCGCGCACGCCGAACTCGCCGCCGGAGATGCCCGTCAGCACCTTGTCGCCGAATACGTGCGGTGCGTTGGTGTTGGTTTCACCCGCCTTCGGATTGCCGTTCTGCGCTTTCCAGACGACTTCGCCCGTCTTCGCGTTCAGCGCGACGAGCGTCGTATCCGCCTGTTGCAGGAAGATCTTGCCGTCGCCGTATGCGAGCCCGCGGTTGACGGTATCGCAGCACATCACGGAGATCACAGCCGAATCCTGCTTCGGCTCGTACTGCCACAGGAAGGTCTGATCCTTCAGGCTGATCGCGATGACCTTGTTGGGGAACGGTGAGTGGATATACATCGTGTCGCCGATCACGAGAGGCGAGCCTTCGTGACCGCGCAACACACCCGTCGACATCGTCCAGGCGACCTGGAGTTTGCCGACATTGCTTTCGTTGATCTGCTTGAGCGGGCTGTACCGGTGATTCGCATAGTCACCTGCCTGCGACGCCCAATTCGATGGGTTCTTGAGCAGCGAGTCCAGTTGCGGATCGGCATAGGCCAGGAACGAGTTCAGCGCCGTCGCAACGAACACCGCCAGTCCGAGAACCAGGGTGCGTACGTTCATGTCTCCTCCAGAATGATGTACTGGTTAAACCGTCCAGTTACCGATGACACGCTACCGGGTTGCTCCAGCCGCGCCTCTGGATGCAGGTAACGTCTTGTGCTGGGCCGGGTCCATTGCCCGACTCATGCGTATGAAGGCGGATCGCATATTCCATGCCGGTCGCTATCGCACGCCGCCACGCGGGGCTGCGGCGTCAACGTGTTCCGCTTCTCAAGCGACGGCGAGACATACTGTGTCAGATACGCAAACAATCCACCGGCACGGCGGGGCACATGTCAGCGGATTGCAATTCGGCTTCGCTCTGAAGCGGAGGCCGGCAGTGAATCGCCATCGGCACTAAGCTTCCATATGCGACATCCATCACATGACACGAGCGGAGGCCCTCCATGACGCAAAGCGAACAGGTGTATTCCGACGAGGAAATCCAGAAGAGGCTCGAAGGCCCGTTGCAGCACTGGTATATGGAAGACGGCTGGCTGCGGCGCAAGTACCGCACGGAAGGCTGGAAAGGCACGCTGATGGTGGTCAACGCGGTCGGCCATCTCGCCGAGGCCGCGTGGCATCACCCGGATCTGACGGTGTCGTATGCGTTCGTCATCGTGAAGCTGAAGACGCACACGGCGAAGGGCATCACGGACAAGGACTTCGCGCTCGCCCGCAAGATCGAGGAAGTGATCCAGTGGCAGCCGGGCAAGGAAGGCGGCCCGCTCGAAGGCACGCCGTCGGACGATCAGCGTTTCCGCTATATCAAGTACGACGCGCCGAAGAGCTGAAGCGTCGACGCGACGAGAAAAGCGCGCGCGGTCCCGCGGCCGCTCGCGCGCGTGAAGCACGACGCCGCCGTTTCGCGGCGAGCCGCGTGTGACACGCCGTGCCGCGATCGGCGCGGCGGCGCGCTGCGGCTGTATCGCGGCTGTATCGCGGCTGTATCGCGGCTGTATCGCGGCTGTATCGCGGCTGTGTCAGGGCTGTATCGCAATCGACACGCGATGTCGCTGCGAGCGCATCGTCTGTCACGCGCGATGTCGTCGCGATGTCGTCGCGATACCGCCGCGCCGCCCCGCCGGAAGGCGTTGAGGTCCGCGCCGATCCGCGCCCTGTAGCGAGTGGTACGCCTCTTGCCTGACGATGGGAACGTCTCGGCTCGTCAGGCCGCCCACGCACACCCGATTCGACAAGGAAGCTTTCGCATGCGGATGTCATCCGAACGCACGTCGGCCTTGCCGGCCCTCTCTGCGATCACCGTCGAAGCGCCGGGCCGCCTGCACTTGGGCTTTCTCGATCCGGGCGCATCGCTCGGACGCGCGTTCGGCAGCGTCGGTGTCGTGATCGAAGGATGCTGCACGCGTGTCACCGCGCGGCACGCCGACGACCGGCTGATCGAAGGCGAGCCCACGCCCGCGCAGCGCGAGCGTATCGAGCGCTATCTGGCGCTGCTGTACGCCGCATACGGCGGGCCGCCCGTTTCCATCCAGGTGGAGCAAGCCGCGCGCGCTCATTGCGGCGTCGGCTCGGGCACGCAGCTCGCGCTCGCGGTCGCCACTGCGTATGCGCGTCTGGCGGGCATCGGCGCGACGAGCGCTGAACTCGCGCAGCGGCTCGGACGCGGCGCGCGCTCCGGCATCGGCGTGCTCGGCTTCGATCACGGCGGGCTGATCGTCGATGGCGGCCCAGGCCGCGCGGCATCCCACGGCGGCACACATGCCGTATCGCCTGCGTCACGCGCGGCGATGCTGCCGCCACTGCTCGCGCGCCAGCCCTTTCCCGACGACTGGCGCATCGTGCTGATCGACGACACCACTCGCGAAGGTCTGCACGGCGACGACGAGCGGCGCGGCCTCGCCGCTTTGCCGCCCTTCCCGCAGACGCTCGCCGCGCACGTGTGCCATCAGTTGCTGATGCGCGTGCTGCCCGGCATGGCGCAAGGCGATTTCGATTCGTTCGCGGCGGGCGTCAGCGCGATTCAGCAGGCGATCGGCGAGTACTTCGCGCCAGTGCAAGGCGGCGTGTATTCGAGTCCCGCCGTCGCGGCCGCCGTGCAGGCGATCGGCGCGAACCAGACCGCGGGCATCGGACAAAGCTCATGGGGACCGACGGGCTTCGCGTTCGTGCAGAGCGCGCAGCGCGCCGACGAGGCGCTCGCCGCCGCGCGCGCGGCCACGCGTGCGTTTCCGGGCATCGTGTGCTCGGTCACGCGCGGGCGCAATCACGGCGCGCGCTTCTATGCCGTCCAGCAGCCGCACTTCGGCGTCGACGCCCGATGAGCCGCCCGATCAGCCGCCCGATGAGCCCGAACCAGTCCTACTCAGCCCGATCATCGCGAATCGCCGCACCCGTCGCCGGATCGAATCTGCGCGTCCTGACGGATCGCGGACGCCTCGCTACTGACTACCCCCAATGAGCCCACGCCATGTCCACAGCTACTGAAAGGCCCTACATCCTGCACATGTTCACGCCGACACCGCAGATGAGCCCGTTCGACGTCAACATGGCCGCCGATGCCGGTTACGAGATCCTCGTGCCGTACTGCGAGGTCGACGTGCGCAACGTCGTGCAACTGACACAGGACGCGATCTTCTCGCGCGGCCCGAAAGGCGTGTCGCGCACGGGCATCTTCATCGGCGGACGCGACGTGATGCTCGCCGCCGACATGCTCGACCGCGCACGCGAAGCGATGGTGCCGCCGTTCGAAGTCTCCGTGTTCGCCGATCCGAGCGGCGCGTACACGACGTCGGCGGCGCTCGTCGCGCTCGTCGAATGTCATCTGAAAGCGCAGTACGGCGAAGAACTGAAGGACAAGCAGGTGCTGATACTCGGCGGCACGGGCGCCGTCGGACGAATCACGGCGGCCATCGCGGCGACGCTCGGCGCACATGTCACCATCGCGAGCCATTCCGATGCGGCCCGCGCCGAACGCGCGAGCCAGGACGTCGACGAACGCTTCGGCATCCGCACGACGGGCGTCGGCACGAACACGCCCGATACGCTGCATGCCGCGCTTGCGCGCGCCGACATCGTCTTCGCGACGGCGACGGCGGGTGTGCAGGTCGTGAGCGCCGCCGATCTCGCGCATGCGCAGCGCCTCGTCGTCGCCGCCGACGTCAACGCGGTGCCGCCCGAAGGCATCGCGGGCGTGAACGTGATGGACGACGGCAAACCGCTCGCGGGCGCCGCGCGGCCGGACGCGATCGGCATTGGCGCACTCGCGATCGGCAACGTGAAGTATCAGGTCGAGCATCGCCTGTTCACGCGGATGCGCACGGCCGGCAAGCCCGCCTATCTGGGCTTCACGGAAGCGTTCGACGAAGCGCGCGCCGTCGTCGCCGAGCGCAGCTAGCAAGCGGGACGAAGCGATGTCCACGATGTATGCGACCGCCGGCCACTTCGCCGAGCCGCGCGCGCGGCCCGATGGAGCCGCGCCGTTCGTCGCCGTGGCGGGGCTGTCGGCGCGCATGCTCGCGCAGTCGGCGGCACATGCGGGTTATCAGGTGGTCGCGCTCGATCTGTTCGGCGACCGCGACACGCGCCTTTACTCGAAGCTGTGGGTCGATATCGGCGGACAGGGCTTGTCGATCGATCGCGGCAAGTTGCGGGCCGCGCTCGAGCGCGTCGCGCGCTTGCCGCGCCTCATCGGCTTCGTGGCGGGCAGCGGGCTCGAACCGCATATCGACTTCGTGCAACACACGGCGCAACTGCCTCGGCTGATCGGCAACGATGCCGACGCAACAGCCGCCGTGCGCGAGCCGCGCCGCTTCTTCGCGCTGCTCGACGAACTGGGCATAGCGCATCCCGACGTGGCATTCGAGCGGCCCGAGCATCCCGAAGGCTGGCTGCACAAGCTCGCCGAAGGCTGCGGCGGCACGCATATCCGCGCTGCGGCAAACGCAAATCCAAATGCAGACGCAGATGCAAGCGCCCGTTCCTCCTGCTACTTCCAGCGTCAGAGCGCTGGCGTTTCGATGTCGGCTCTCTTTCTCGCCGCGCGGCGCGAAGCGTCGATCATCGGCTATGCCGAGCAGCTTTGCGTTCCGAGCGGCGCGTTGCCCTATGTGCACGCGGGTTCGCTCGGACCGATCGATCTGCCCGCGCGCGTGACGGAACAGATCGCCTGCGCCGTGCGCTCGATTGCATCGCGCGCGAATCTGCGAGGACTCCACAGCGTCGATTTCCTCCTCGACGGCGATAGCGTGAACGTGCTCGAAATCAACGCGCGGCCTTCGTCGACAATGGCGCTGTACGAACGCTCATCGCGCGACGCGTGGCCGCGCGGTCTGCTTGCCGCGCATATCGACGCCTGCCTGCACGATCGCCTGCCCGCCCCTCGCGTGAATGCGCCGATGAATGCGCCGATGAACGCGCCGTCGTGCCGCGTCGCACAGCAGGTCGTGTTCGCGCCCGAAGCGTTCACGGCCACGCGCCGCTTCAGCGACACCTTGTACGTCGATCCCGTCTGCCACGACATCCCGAACGCGGGCACGCGAATCGAAGCGGGGCAACCCGTCTGCACCGTGCTCGTCACGGGCGATTCGCGCGCCGCGCTGCAACGCGAACTGCAACGCCATACGCAACGTCTCCTGCAACACATCGAAACCTGCCTCGAGCCTGCTCATGAATCCGTCGACTCACATGGCTGAACCCAATGGCAATACGGGCAACACACCGCCCATCGCCCGCGATGCGCCCAGCGTCAATGCGTGCGCCGCGCCGCTCGTCGCGCAGCTTCTGGCCGACGCGGCGCGGCTGCGCATCGCGTCGTCGCGTCATGCGTTCGGGCCGACCATCGTCGATGCGGGCGTAGCGTCGCCGGGCTGCGCCGAAGCAGGCGTGCTGATCGCGCGCATCTGCATGGGCGGCCTCGGCCGCGTCGAGACGCGCGTGAGCACCGAACTCGAGCCGCTTTGGCCCGCGACGATCGAAGTGCACACGTCGTCGCCCGTGCTCGCGTGCCTCGGCAGCCAGTACGCGGGCTGGAGCCTGTCCGCGACCAAAGAGCAGAACAACGGCAAGAAGTTCTTCTCGCTCGGCTCCGGTCCGGCGCGCGCGCTCGCGGGTAAGGAAACGCTCTTCGACGAGCTTGGCTATCGCGATCGCCGCGACGCGGGCGTGCTCGTGATGGAGGTCGGCCAGCCGCCGCCGCAAGCGGTGCTGGAGAAGATCGTCAACGATTGCGGCCTCGCGCCCGACAGGCTGACCGTGATCGTCACGCCGACACACTCTGTCGCAGGGACGGTGCAGATCGTCGCGCGCGTCGTCGAAGTCGCGCTGCACAAGACGCATGTGCTCGGCGTGCCGCTCGCTGAGATCGTCGAAGCGAGCGGCACGGCGCCGCTGCCGCCGCCCGCGCCCGATGGCCTCGCCGCGATGGGCCGCACGAACGACGCGATCCTGTACGGCGGACGCGTGCATCTGACCGTGACGCGCGATGCCGTCGCGCGGCGGCTCGCGGCCGAGTTGCCGTCGTCGAATTCGCGCGACTATGGGCGGCCGTTCGCCGACATCTTCGCGTCGTTCAACCACGACTTCTATCAGATCGACCCGTCGCTGTTCGCGCCCGCCGAAGTGTGGGCGAGCAGCCTCGAAAGCGGCACCACGTATCGCGGCGGGCGGCTCGACGCAGCGTTGCTGCAAGCGCTCTGGCAAGGCGACGCGTTCGCTTGCGCCGACGATCGATCCTCTGATGAAAACGCTGCTGGGCCGGGCACGCCGGGCGTCACCACGCCGGGGGCGTCATGAGCGATCTGCCATCGGCGGGTGGCCTGCGCGTCGCGATCATGACGGACGAAACCGGCTGGCACACGGGCCGTCTCAAGAAGGCCTTTCGCGCGCGCGGCGTGGAGGCGCGCTGCGTCGATCTGGCCACGTGCCGCATCGACACGACATGGTCGCCGTATGGCCTCGCGATTCCCGGCTTCGCGCGCGAGCTGCCCGATGCCGTCTTCGTGCGCGGCATCGCGGGCGGCACGTTCGAGCAGGTGACGCTGCGACTCGGCATCCTGCATGCGCTGCGCGAATGCGGCATCCCCGTCTACAACGACGCGCGCGCGATCGAGCGCAGCGTCGACAAGTCGATGACGAGCTTTCTGCTGCATCGAGCGGGCGTACCGACGCCCGCCGCCTGGGCGACGGAATCGGCGGCGTTCGCGCAGCGCGTGCTGATGCGCGAGACGGCTGCGCGCCACCAGGTCGTGCTCAAGCCGCTGTTCGGCTCGCAGGGCAAAGGGCTGCGGCGGCTCGGCGCGAGCGCGGCGCGCGACGGCACGCTGAAGCCGCTGCCGCCGCTGCGGAGCTATCAGCAGGTCGCTTATCTGCAGAGGTTTGTCGGCACGGCGAGAGCGAGCCGCAGCGCTGGCGCGAGCCGCGCGGGCTTCGACTGGCGCGTGCTGGTGATCGGCGGGCGCTCGGTGGCCGCGATGCGGCGCGTCGGCGGCCGCGGCTGGATACACAACGTCGCGCGCGGCGCGCACTGCGAACCTTGCGCACTCGATCCGACGCACACGGCCATCGCCGAGCGCGCGACGGCGGCGCTCGGCCTCGACTACGCAGGCGTCGATCTGATCCCCGATCCGTCGATGCCCGATGAAGCCGGCGTGCCGCTCGTGCTCGAAGTGAACGGCGTCGCAGCATGGCGTGGGCTGCAATCGGTGACGTCCATCGATATCGCGGCGGCGCTCGTCGACGATCTGCTGGACCGCAAGCTCGCGGGCAGCCGCGCGTCGGCGCCTGCTGCATTGCCGCTCCATGCAGGCCGCTGACGATCCGCTCGCGCGCGCGCCCGACGCGTTTCTGCGCGCGTGCCGTCTCGACGTCGAAACGGCAAAGCCGGGCAACGTCAGCATCGCGAGCGCGGGGCACGGGATGCAAGCGGCGCAGTTCATCGACAGCGCGCAAGCTGCCGCGCCCGCGCTCTTTGCGCGAGGCGCGAGCGTCGGCGCGCGCATTCTCGATGCGGTGACGCACACGCAACGGGTCGCCGGCTGCAACACGAACCTCGGCATCCTGCTGCTGATCGCGCCGCTTGCTGCCGCGCTGGAAGCCGCCTGTGTCTCGAAGCATGTCGCGTTGCAGGCGTCCGAATGGCACCGCTGCGTCGAGCGCGTGCTCGCCGCGCTGACGGTGGACGACGCGCGCGCCGCCTATCGCGCGATCGCGCTCGCCAATCCCGGAGGGCTAGGCGACGCGCCCGAGCAGTCCGTGCACGCGCCGCCGACCGTCGATCTGCGCGCGGCAATGGCACTCGCCGCCGAGCGCGACAGCATCGCGCGTCAATACGCGAACGGCTTCGCGGATGTGTTCGGCACGGGCCTCGATGCGATCGCGAAGTCGCATCGCGCGACGCCCGCCGCGCTCACGCTCGATGTCTTTCTCACGTTCCTCGGCACATGGCCCGACTCGCACATAGTGCGCAAGCATGGCGCGGCAGTGGCGCAAAGTGTCACGCGCGAGGCACGCCAGCGTCACGCCCGATGGCGCACGACGGAGGACGCGCAGAGCGTCGCGCAACTCGATGCATGGGATGCCGGACTGAAGGCGCAAGGCGTCAATCCAGGCACGAGCGCCGACCTGACTGTCGCCACGCTCTTCGTCGCCGCGCTGCTCGATCCGCCGCGCTTCGCGAGCGGGCACATATAGACCAAAACGAACGTGCGCAAAACGCAAATGAGCGTCGATTGGCATGTTTCCTGTTAGTCGAGAACGCGGTGCGTCCCCCTCATACAACTCGCGGCGGGCTCCACGCGTCGCGAGTTCGTCCCACGTAGACAGATCCCAATTCACTGGAGGAACAGCATGGCCAAGATCAACCGCGTCATGGTAGGCGAGTCGCTTATCGGCGAAGGCAACGAAGTGGCCCACATCGATTTGCTGATCGGGCCGAGAGGCTCTGCCGCCGAGTCTGCTTTCTGCCACGCGCTCACCAACAACAAGGACGGCTTCACTTCGCTGCTTGCCGTCGTCGCGCCCAACCTGATGACGAAGCCCAATACCGTGTTGTTCAACAAGGTAACGATCAAGGGCGCCAAGCAGGCGGTGCAGATGTTCGGCCCGGCGCAGCACGCCGTCGCGCTAGCCGTCGCGGATTGCGTCGAAGACGGCACGATCCCGAAGGACGAAGCCGATGACCTGTTCATCTGCGTCGGCGTCTTCATCCACTGGGAAGCCGAAGACGACAAGAAGATCCAGGAGTTCAACTACAAGGCGACGCGCGAAGCGCTCCAGCGCGCGGTGGCGGGCGAACCGAACGCGGCCGAAGTCGTATCGAAGAAGTCGAGCGCCGCGCACCCGTTCGCGCCGAACTAGAGCATAGAGCGCCGATACGCACGTCGGCAGTGACAGGCGTGTTGCGCGCGCGAGGCGCGGCAGGACGGAAACGTTCTGCGGCGCCTCGCGCCGCGCGCTAATATCGATGTATGCAGAACACCCAAGCAGAGGCTTTGACATGACCTCATGTTGTCGCGCGGGCATCGCGGTCGCGGCGCTCGCGTGTGTTTCGCTCATCGCGCCACTCGCGTCGGCGGCCGGTCCCGCCGGCAGCGGCGCGCCCGCCAAAGGCTATGACTACCCGACGCAAGGCCGCGTCGAATACGTGCTCGGCTGCATGGACGACAACGGCCACGATTTTGCCAACGTCTACAAGTGCTCGTGCGTGGTCGACAAGATCGCGGCCGCGCTGCCCTATGACGAATACGTCGAGCAGATGACGTTCTCGAAGTACGCGTCGCTCGGCGGCGAAGGCGGCAACGAGTTTCGCGTCGACCGTGCGCGCGCGCAGACGAAGAAGTATCGCGCGTTGCAGGAAGAGGCCTATCAGGCATGCGGGCTCTCGAAACCCTCGCCTTCCGCGTCGAAGTGATGCCTGCGCGGTGAAACCCGCGCAGTGGCGCACATCGGCGCATCGAGACGGGCGAAGTGCAGTCGTGCAGACGACACCCGCCGCCGACAACGGCGGGCATAGCGCGTGCATGCATGCTACGCGTGGCCGTCGCCGCGCCGCCGTTCGATGATCACGCCAACGGCGGCGACGTCGTCGAACTTCGCGGGCTTGCACAACTTCACACGCACCCAGTGCGCGCCGAATCTCTCGATCAGCAATTGCGCGATCCGCTCGGCCAGCGCCTCCAGCAACTGCACTTTGTGCGTTGCAAGAAGCGTGTGAAGTTCCGCGCGCACGGCGGCGTAATTGATCGTATCGCCGATCTGATCCGTCTCGCACGCGCGCAGCGACGGCACGCCGATCGACAGATCCAGTTGTACGGGCTGTGGCTCGTGCAGTTCGTCCCTGTCGATGCCGATCACTGTCTGCGCGACGAATCCCTCGATATACACGATGTCGAGCGCGGCGCGCGGCGCGGTGGCCGGCTCGGTCCGCTCGGCGGGCGCAGGCATTGGACGCGCGCTCGACGGCAGCACGACAGTGAAATGGAGGGGATTGCTGGCTGGATTGAAACGGTCCATGTGTATGTGCTCCACCGTGGGCGCATCGTCGTTGATGAATCCGCGCGCAGCGCCGCGGCGCGTCGCCGGGTCGGATCGGCCTCTGATGCAGGAAAACCCGACTGGTAAGGCGAAGCAAAAAGCACGCGCAGTGACACATACTGGTACGACTATTTATTGATGTATCGCGACACGGGTTGTACAGTGGTTGCTGAGTGCTGTTGAACGCATTCAAACGACATATCAGACGGTTCATCTACGCGCGCGACAGACGCGCGGCACATCGGAAGTAAGCGGGGAAAACACTTACATACTGCGCCGGCCGTCGCGCCTCGACATGTCGAAGCGTGCATCGAGCCAGACGCATCGGAGACGCCCCTGATGTCATCGCTCGTTGACATAAATTCGCACGTCCGGGATGTACTGAACATCGTCAACAACAAGCCCGCCACGTGTTCGATGAGCCCGTCGGTGGCGCAGTCGTGGACGCGCTGCCTCGTCGAGTTCGGCCTCGATCCCGGACGTTTCGTGATGCCGCCCGTGCTCACGCAGCACGAACTGACCATGGCCCGCGAAGCAGCAGGCGATCTGATCGCCTGCTCGAAGCTGGAAATGACGACGCTCTATCAGCAGCTCGCCGACCCGGAGCTGGCCGTGATCCTCGTCGATGCGAACGGCGTGATCGTCCATCAGGTTTCGTCGGTGCCGTTTGGCGAGACGGTCGCCGCCGACGGACTGCGCGCGGGCGCCGTCTGGAGCGAGCGCGAGGCGGGCACGAACGGCATGGGCACGTGCCTCACGGAACGCGAATGTCTTGCCGTCTACCAGCACGAGCATTTCTATCCGCGCTATACGTCGCTCACCTGCTCGGCTGCGCCCATCTTCGACGAACGCGGCTCGATAGTCGGCGTGCTCGACGTGACGAGCCGCTCGAAGATGCTGCAACAGCATTCGCTGGTGCTCGTCGGCATGTCGCGGCAGATGATCGAGAACCGGCTGATCGATTCGCGCTACCGGCGAGCGAACACGGTCCACTTCCATAGCCGTCCCGAGTTCGTCGGCACGCTGCACGCAGGCAAGCTCGCCGTCGACGACGAAGGCGTCGTGCTCGCGGCCAATCGCAGCGCGCTGTTCCAGCTCGATCTTCGCTCGCCCGATCAGTTGTGCGGCAAGCGCATCGAAGAAGCGTTCAGCGCGACGCTCGAAGACATGATCGCGCGCAGCATTCGCGGCTCGTTCCATCCGATCACCGTGTATAGCGCGCACGCAAACAACCGCTTCTTCCTGATCGCGCAGACGCCGCGTGACGCAACCACGCTTGCGGGCGGCGCGAATCACGCAACGACGAGCATCGCGCGCGGGCCATGGAGTGACGTGTCGATCAATCGCAGTCCGCGCGCGAAGAGCACGCGCGACGCACGCGAGGCGAAGCCCGCCGCAGCGGGACTCGACAAGCTGTCGCATCTGGAATTCGGCGATCCGCGCATGGCCGCGCAGAGCCAGCTGGCGGCGCGCGTGATCCAGCGGAAGATTCCCATCATCCTCAGAGGGCAGACGGGCACGGGCAAGGAAGTGTTCGCGAATGCGCTGCACAGCATCAGCCCGAATGCGGCGGGCAGCTTCGTCGCGGTGAACTGCGCGTCGCTGCCGGAAACGCTGATCGAGAGCGAGCTGTTCGGCTATCGCGCGGGCGCGTTCACGGGTGCGCAGCGCGAAGGACGGCGTGGCAAGATCGTGCAGGCGAACAACGGCACGCTGTTCCTCGACGAGATCGGCGACATGCCGATGGCCTTGCAGGCTCGGCTGCTGCGCGTGCTGGAAGAGCACGAGGTGACGCCGCTCGGCGCGGAAACGACGATCAAGGTCGACTTCCAGCTGATCAGCGCGAGCCACCGCAATCTGCTCGATCTGGTGCAGCGCGGGCTTTTCCGCGAAGACCTGTACTACCGTCTGAACGGCATCGAAATCAATCTGCCGCCGCTGTGCGAGCGCGCCGACCTGCTGCCGCTGATTCACCATCTGCTGGAAAGCGAAGCCGACGATCCGCCCGAACTCAGCGCCGAAGCGCGCCACGTGCTGCTCAATTACGCGTGGCCGGGCAACATCCGGCAGTTGCGGCACGTGCTGCAAATGGCCATCGCGCTGTGCGACGGACCCGAAATCCGCTGCGCGCATCTGCCGGCGGAAATCGTCGGCGATGGCAACGGCAACAACGCCGCGCATCCACGCGCAACGGCTCCCGCGCTCGCTGGACCGGCGCGTGCACCAGCGCTGCCGTTCGACGACGACACCGATCTGTCGGCGCTCAACGCGATTCAGATCAGGGAGCGCGAAACGGTGCTCGCGATGCTCGACGAACATCGCTGGAACGTGAGCAACGTCGCGAAGACGCTCGGCATCAGCCGCAACACGTTGTACCGGAAGATGCACAGACTGCACATCCGGCTTTCGCACGACGGCTCGCCCGCTCCGACGGATGTTGCGCCCGGCGCATGAGTGGCATGTATGAGTGGCATGTAAATCACGCATGAATGCACCGTCGCCCGCCCGCCGCCCCGGCGAATTCCGCCCCGACGCGCGCTTTGCGTGGTGCATCACGGGCTCGGGCCATATGCTCGAAGAGTCGATCGACGTGGCGCTCGCGCTGCCGGGCGTCGATCTGTTTCTGTCGGCGGCCGGAGAAGAGGTGCTGCCGCTCTACGGCTGGCCCGTGCCGAAACTGCGCGAGCACTTTCGCGTGATGCGCGACAACAGCGCGAGCAGCGTGCCCGTCGGCATGCTGTACGAGGGCTTTTATCACACCGTCGTGATCGCACCGGCGACCAGCAATACGGTCGCCAAGTGCGCGCTCGGCATCTCCGATACGCTGCCGACCAATCTCTACGCGCAAGCGGGCAAGCAGTGCGTGCCCGGCATCGTTTTCGCATGCGACACCGAGCCGAGCGTGATCACGCAAAGCCCGCACGAGTGGGTCGAAGTGCGCCCGCGCGCGCTCGAACTGGAAAACGTCGAACGGCTTGCGCGCATCGAGCACACGACCGTCGCGCGCTCGCTCGATGAATTGCGCGCGGCATTGAACGAACGGTTATCGAATCTCGGGCTCGCATGGAACACATCGTCTTCCTGACAGGCAGGCTCGCCGAAAAGAGCGTCGTGCAGGTGCTGGAAGGCATGGCGAACGCGCCGTTCACGTGGGAGGTGCGCGAAATCGGCTTGCAGGTCGCCGCGCTGATGACGGCCGACATGATCCGGCGGCGCGTCGCGCTGCCGCTGCGCGCCGATCGCATGATCGTGCCGGGCCGTTGCCGGGGCGATCTCAACGCGTTGAGCGAGCACTTCGGCGTGCCCGTCGAACGCGGACCGGAAGAAGCGAAGGACTTGCCGCAGCACTTCGGTCAAGCCGCGCGCAAGTTCGACCTGTCGCGCTACTCGACGGAAATCTTCGCGGAGATCGTGGATGCGCCGCGGCTCGATCTCGACGGCATCGCGGCGCGCGCGAAGCTGTATGCGGAGCAAGGCGCGGACGTGATCGACGTGGGCTGTCTGCCCGACACGCCGTTTCCGCATCTCGAAGACGCAGTGCGCATGCTGAAGGCGGGCGGCTATCGCGTGAGCGTCGATTCGATGGTCGCCGACGAACTGCTGCGCGGCGGCCGCGCGGGCGCCGACTACCTGATGAGCCTGAACGTCGACACGCTATGGATCGCCGACGGAGTGAGCGCGACGCCGATTGTCGTCGGACGCGAGCCGCGCGATACGGCGTCGCTGCATCAGGCCATCGATACGATGCTCAAACGCGGACGGCCGTTTCTCGCCGATCCCATCCTCGATCCGATTCCGTTTGGTTTTGCCGCGTCGATTGCGCGATACGTCGCGCTGCGCGAGCGCTATCCCGACATCGCGATCATGCTCGGCGTCGGCAATCTCACCGAACTGATCGAGGCCGACACGAGCGGGATCAATGCGGTGCTGCTGGGCATCGCGGCCGAGTTGAACGTGTCCGCCGTGCTGACGACTTCCGTGAGCCTGCATGCGCGGCGCGCGGTGCGCGAAGCCGATGTCGCGCGGCGCGTGATGCACGCCGCGCACGATGCGCAGGTGCTGCCCAAAGGCATCGACCCTTCTCTCTCCGCGCTGCATGCGAAGCGGCCTTTCCCGTACGATGCCAATGAAATTGCGGCGTTTGCCGCGCAGGTGCGCGATCCGAATTTCCGCGTGCAGGTGACGACGGACGGCGTTCATGTCTACAACCGCGAGATGCATCTTGTCGATGGCGATCCGTTCGCGCTGTATCCGCATCTGAAGCTCGAACACGACGGCGGCCACGCGTTTTATATGGGCGTGCAGACGGCGCGCGCTGAAATCGCGTGGGAGTTGGGCAAGCGGTTCGATCAGGATCAGCCGCTGGATTGGGGATGCCAGGTCGACCGGCCGGAGGAGAATCTCGAGGTGTGGTGCGGGCCGGGGACTACGAGGAAAAGGGGTGCTTCTTCGTAGCTTCGTGCCTCCTTGTGCCTGAATGTGCAGGATAAAAAGCTGACGGCCCCGCGCGGGGTACGGTCTACAGGCCGTCAGCCAACCACACACCGAGACGCACGACAACACGCCCCCGCCAGCGTCATAAACTCACGCCCTCGCCTGCCGGTCGCGCAACTGCAGGATCATCGGCGTGAAGATAAGCTGCATCGCCAGCCCCATCTTGCCGCCAGGTACGACGATCACATTCGGCCGCGACATGAAGGAGTCGTGCAGCATCATCAGCAGATACGGAAAATCGATGCCCTTCGGCTTCGAAAACCGGATCACGACAAAGCTCTCGTCGGGCTGTGGAATCTCCCGCGCGGTGAATGGATTCGACGTGTCGACGGTCGGCACACGCTGGAAATTGACATGCGTGCGCGAGAACTGCGGACAGATGTAGTTCACGTAATCCGGCATGCGCCGCAGGATCGTATCGACGACGGCCTCATGCGAATAACCGCGCAGCGTCTGGTCACGATGCAGCTTCTGGATCCACTCCAGGTTGATGATCGGCACGACGCCGACGAGCAGATCCGCATGCTGTGCGATGTCGACCTTGCTGGTCACGGCCGCACCATGAAGCCCTTCGTAGAACATCATGTCCGTGTCCGGCGGAATGTCCTGCCACGGCGTGAACGTTCCCGGGTCCTGCTTGTAGACGATGGCGTCCGCGTCGTCGTGCACGTACCGGCGGAACTGGCCGGTGCCCGACGCGCCATAGTTCGAGAACAGCTGCTCCAGCTCTTCGAGCAGATTCGCATCGGGGCCGAAATGACTGAAGTTTCGGACGCCGTCCTGCTCGCTCCGCCGCAACGCTTCGTGCATGCCGAGACGGTCATACCGGTGGAACGCATCCCCTTCGATGATTTGCGCATTGATCTTCTCCCTGCGAAAAATGTGCGCGAAGCTTTTCATGACGGTGGTCGTGCCCGCGCCGCTCGATCCCGTCACCGCGACGATCGGATGTCTGACTGACATACGTTGTCTCCTGTCGGCTGGAGTTGGTGCTTCAGCTGTCGGCTGGAGTTGGTGCTTCAGCTGTCGGCTGGAGTTAGTGCTTCAGCTGTCGGCTGGAGTTGGTGCTTCAGCACTTACTCCAGCCCCACGCAGAGCGCTTACTCCAGCCCCACGCAGAGCGCTTACTCCAGCCCCATGCAGAGCTGTCGAAGGCACCAAGCGCTTCAACGCTTGCTGCCTTCCCGTATGTGCAACGCGTCAGACCGACGCCTCCGGAAGGAACAACGAGCGCTCACGAAAAAGCGGCGACGTAAAAGGCGCGTCGATGCCCAGGTCGTGCTCGCGGTGATAGCGGCCGATACGCGCCACTTCGTTCGCCGAGCCGAGTATCAGCGGCATGCGCTCGTGGAACGCGCGCGGCGCGGCATTGAGCACGCGCTCGCGTCCCGTCGTCGCCATGCCGCCCGCCTGCTCGACGAGAAACCCGAGCGGGCTCGCGTCGTAGACGGCGGAGAGCCGCCCGCGCATCGCTGAGCGCGCCCGGTAATCGCGCGGCATCAGGAAGAGGCCGCCGCGCATCAGGATGCGATGCACTTCGGGCACCACGGCATCGCTCCAGCGCAAGCTGAAATCGCGCTCGCGGCAGCCCGCGCGGCCTTCCCGGCACTCGTGCACATAGCGGCGCACGGGCGGCTCCCAGAAGCGCTCGTTGGACGCGTCGACGGCAATCTCGGCCGTGTTCTCGGGAATGCGGATCGACGCATGCGTGAGCACGAACTCGTTTGTCTCGCCGTCGAGCGTGAAGCCGTGCGTGCCCTCGCCGAGAGTGAAGATGAGCATCGTCGCCGGGCCGTAGATCGTGTAGCCGGCTGCCGCCTGCTCGCGGCCGGGTTGAAGGAACGGCGCGCCGTAGGGTTCGCCGTCGGATTCGGCATACGCGCCGCCACGAAGCTCCCCGTTCGGCGCATCGTTGCCTTGCGATTGCCCACGTGTCACCGAAAAGATCGAGCCCGCGGTGCCGTTGATGTCCGCGTTCCACGGGCAGTTGAGCGTGTCGAACGCGAGCTGGTATTCGGGCCTGCTCGCGTCGTTCGCGGCACCGTTGCGCGAAGCCGTTCCGGCCAGCTTGCGCCGACGCGTGGAATACGCGAGCACCGCGCCGCCCGCGACGGAATCGGCGTGCGCGCTGTCGCCGAGCGTGCCGCGCGCGAGCGCAGCCGCGATCGTCTTCACCGATGCGGCGACTTCATGCAGCACCGCCTGCAGCGCGGTGGGCGGCCGCGTCGACATCAGATGCCCGGCGTCGCCGCCCAGGAATCCCGTCAGCGTAATGTTTGCGTGACGCATGATGCTCTCCTGCTAAGTGGGTAGCTCGGGTTCGGTGGCGCGGCTTGCCTCGTCACCGACAGATTCGGAGAAGACGCTGCTCGCGCGGGTATCGGCGGCGTCAGCAGCGTCAGCGCGGCGGGACCGGCGGGTTCGGCGCGCGCGCCGCCGCTCAGCGCATCCGCGAACAGGCGATTCGCCTGACGCAAGCGCGCGCGGTGGTCGGCCGCGCGTCCGACGAGCCGCCGTGCGGCGATTTCGCGGATGCGCGTCATGACGGGCGCGAGACCGGCCAGAACGCGGTCGAGTTGTTCCGGCACACCAGCGATACCCGACTCGCGAAAGAGCGCGAGCAGATCGACTTGCGGCTGCGCGCCAGGCGCTTGCGCTTTCGTCCGCGCTTCCAGCCCGGCTTCGGGCTCCGCTTTGGGTGTCGCTTTGGCGTCTTTAACGACGGCGTTCATGACGATGTCTCCCTGTCGACCACTGCGGGCGTGTCGACGGGAGTTAGTGCTTTAGCTGTCGGCTGGAGTTAGTGCTTCAGCACTTACTCCCGTCCCATGCAGAGCACTTACTCCCGTCCCATGCAGAGCTGTCGACGGGAGTTAGTGCTTTAGCTGTCGGCCGGAGTTAGTGCTTCAGCACTTACTCCCGTCCCATGCCTTACTCCCGTCCCATGCCTTACTCGGGTCCCATGCAAGATGGTTGCCGTACGGCGTGTTTTGTTGGCGCGTCATGGAGGCAATCGGACGCTAGCGATGCGCGGCGCGCGCCGTCGTCAGCGAATAGCGCTACGCGCGCGCCTTATGGGAAGTGCTCGCGGGCATCAACGTCCGCGAGCCTTGCAGGTCAATGTAGGCGGCGCGCGGAATGAAGTGAATTCACGATTTTTTTCAGCAGGCTTAAGCGATCCGTTAACACGCGTGCACATCACGGAAAATGCGTCCACAATGGGCGATCGGCTCGTGGAACACTTTGCTGCGGTTCCGCTACAGTAAGGCGCGTAAGCTGGTTCGGGGCGCGCCGCAGAGTACCATTTCCGGCAGGTTGGGTGTCTGGTACGACAGTTGCATCAGCAACATGGGCCGACGCGATCGGGTGTCCCGTACGTCACAGAGGGCGTCGGTCGCAATGGGACCGCCGTTTTCACTCGTAAAGGAGGACGACTATGCAATGGACTACCCCTGGCTACACCGATATGCGTTTCGGCTTTGAAGTCACGATGTATATCGCTACTAGATAGCCGGACGGGGCCGGCTCGGTTTTCGGGCTGGCCCTTTTGTTTTTTATGTCCGCGACGCGGTTTTGTTTGCCCTTGTCGCCGGCATCCGCGATGCGGTTCTGGTTTTTTTTGGCTCGCCGCCGGCATCCGCGATGCGGCTTTGGTTTTCCTGGCTTGCCGCCGGCATCCGCGATGCGGCTTTGGTTTTCCTGGCTTGCCGCCGGCATCCGCGATGCGCCTCGCGGCGCGGGCGTTGCCCCGGTGCGGGGCGGCACTCACTTTCTTTGCCGCCGCAAAGAAAGTAAGCAAAGAAAGCGGGCTCACACCGCCAATGCTTGACCTTTACCCACGGGCTCTCAACGTACCCGTGTTTCTTGCGGCAATGTGCTGGCCTATGTGGGGCTGCCAACGCTCCGGCTAAACGCCTCACCCGCTTCATGCACATGTGGCACGGCCAAGGATATCGAATGTTCCAAGGCCGCATGCCGGTAGTGAATGCAGGTTGCTGTGTCGTACAGGACGCCGCCCGCACCGCAGCCGCATCGTGTAGCGGGGGTGTCCTGTGCGGCGCGAATGCCTGCACACAGTTTGCCGCAAAGGGGCCGGGGATATTCGATGTCGCGGGCCGCAGCGTAGGCGCTTGAGGCGGGTGAGGCATTTGATCGACGCACTGGCAACGCGCATGAGACAGCACACTGCCGCATGAAGGATGGGGACGTTGAGAGCCCGTGGGTAAAGGTCAAGCATTGGCGGTGTGAGCGGCTTTCTTTTGCCTACTTTTCTTTGCCGCTGCAAAGAAAAGTAGGTGCCGCCCCGCACAGGGGCAACGCCTGCGCCGCGAGGCGCATCGCGGATGCCGGCGGCAAACCAAAAAACCAAAACCGCATCGCGGATGCCCGCGGCAAGCCAAAAAACCAGAGCCGCACCGCGGATGCCGGCAGCAAGCCAAAAAACCAAATCGCGGATGCCCGCGACAAGGGCAAAAGCAAACAGCGTCGCAGACAGAGAAGAAGAGAAGACCACATCCATGATCCATGAAACAGTGATTACGACAGCGGCAGGCGACGGCCACCCCCACGTGGCGCCGATGGGTGTGCGCTTCGAGCATGGACTCGCGATCCTGGCCCCTTTCAGACCGTCGAAAACGCTCGACAACATCCTCGAAACCCACGCCGCCGTCATCAATTTCACGACCGACGTGCGCATCTTCGCAGGCTGCGTGACGGGCGCGCAGCGCGACTGGCCGATTCGCGCCGCGAGCCGCGTCAGCAGTGTGCGGCTGCGGCAATCGCTCGCGCACACCGAACTGCTGCTCGACCACGTGACCGACGACCCGCAACGCCCCGTGCTCCACATGCGCTGCGTACACAGCGAAACGCACGCGCCGTTCGGCGGCTTCAACCGCGCGCAGGCGGCCGTCGTCGAAGGCGCGATTCTGGTGAGCCGCCTCTTCATGCTGCCCGCCGACAAGGTCGACCGCGAAATGGCCTATCTGCAGATCGCCATCGACAAAACGGCCGGCCCCGATGAACTCACCGCGTGGCAATGGATCACGGCCGCTGTCGAACGCTTTCGCGCAACAGGCACGGCGTCGGAGTCGGGCAAAAGCAGCGCGCCCGCGCCGTCGCACGCCGGCACGACGTGATGCCGCCATCCGCGCATCGTCCACGCATTGCCCCCGCAGCGCCCTTTCGGAGACTCCGATGACCGCATTGCTCACCAGCGTTCGCTCGACGGAAGAAGCGCTCGACGCCGCCGCTGCCGGCGCCGACCTGATCGACCTGAAGGAACCGCTCGACGGCGCGCTCGGCGGCGTGCGCATCGACGATCTCTGGCGCATCGCGCATGCGCTGCGCGCGCGCTACCCGGTCAAGCCGATCAGCGCGACGATCGGCGACCTGCCGCCCGATGCGCTCGACACGATCGCGGCGCGCGTCGCCGAAGTCGGGGACGCAGGCGTGGACTTCGTGAAAGTCGGCGTGATGCCGGGGCCGCATGCGCGCGCGTGTCTGACGCACCTCGCCGGCCTGGACGCGACCGTGCTTCCCGTGCTGCTGTCCGACGACGGCATCGATGCGTCGCTCGTCGACCACGCGGCGACGCTCGGCTTCGAAGGCATCGTCTTCGATACGGCGGGCAAAATGGGGCGCACGCTCTTCGACTGCATCGATGGCGCGACGCTCGCGCGCTACATCGCGACGATACGCGCGTCGGGTGCGATGGCGTGCATCGCGGGCTCGCTCGGCTGGCCGCAACTCGATCAGATCCGAGCGCTCGCGCCCGACGTCGCCGGATTTCGCACGGCGCTTTGCGAAAACGGCCGCACGTCGCGGCTCGATCCGCGCCGCGTCGCGCAATGGGCGGACGCGCTTCATCACGCCGCGCCGAGCGCCGCCGCGTGATGTGATGCGTGCGCACGCGCGCCGTACCCGCGCGGCGCCGACACACACACTCAAAACCACTCAAACCGCCGACGCAATGTGATGCGTGCGCACGTGCACCGTACCGCCGCAGCGCCGACACACACGCTCAAAACCGCTCAAACCGCCGACGCATTCAGCAACCGCTCGCGCACCAGCGCGATATCCGTCTTGCTGAACAGTTCGACCTCGTAGTTCGCCTCCTTCACATAGTGGACGAAGCTCGGATCGACCACGCCCTTCGACGCGAGCGTGACGAGCGGCACGCCCTCGCCGACGGGGCATGACTTCACGACCATCAGGCGCTCGGCGTTCAGCGTCGTCGACAGCCATGCGGCGAGGCTGTCGGACGTCGTGTCCCAGTTGGTCATCGAATCGGGCGTGACGCGCATCAGGCACACGGGCATCCACACGGCGACCTTGCCCTTGCGCAACGCGCGCCGGATCAGCTCCTCGTTCGTCGCGAGCACGAGATCGGGCAGGACGGCCTGCATGAGAAGCGCGTATTGCGTCATCGCGAGCAGACACATGTTGTGCGCGGCGAGATCGTCGAATTGCCATTCCTGCTGATACGCACGCACGCTGTCCGCAAAGTCCCCGCCACCGGGCACGATCACGACGCGCCCGCCGCCGACTTCCCAAAGCTGCGTGAGCCAGTCCCGCAGCGACGGGTCGTGACTCAGGCTTCCCCCGATCTTCACCACCCACATGTCCGTTACCTCGCTCTCGTTCGACTCCACGGCGGCGTTGTGCCGCGCTAATGGCCCCCCGCTGATGGCCCCGCTGATGCCCATCCGCGCCCCACTACGCATCACGCGCCCGATACCGCGAAGTCCGCATGCGGCCACGCGTGTCGCGCATTGAAACGCGTCGAAACACATCGAAGCGCGCCGCATGCCACACAGCCGCGCACGCTCGCGGAAACATTCACGCGGCGCGCGCCGACGCTCGCCGCTGCGCGAGTCCGTTCGCCATCAGCAATGCGACGGCCACGCTCGGCGCGCACGTCGCGATCCATTCGGCGGCGTGCTCGGGCGCGCTCGCCGCCGGACGCGCGAGCGTGCCGAAGTCCACGTATGCACGCGCATTCGCAAGCGCCAGCGACGCCGCCAGAAATCTCCCGCATCCCGCGCCGACGATGGGCGCCCCTTGCAACGACGGATGCGCTTCACGCACCTGCGCGAAGCTCGCGCCGATCGCCTGCAACTGGGCGTCGCGCCACGCCAACGCGAACTCGCGCCATTCGTGCTCGGGCGCATCGGCGGCATCGCGGCCGATCATCCGCGCGAGCCGCGCGCAACTCGCGGCCATCGTCTTCGGACCGTTGTCCGCGCTCGCGTGCTGGTCGTGCAGCGGCCATAGCTCGCCCGTCAGACGGTAGACGTCGGCGCTCGTCGCGAACCATTCGTTCATCACGCCCGTCGTCTCGCCGCGAAACGCGATCCGATGCGTGACGCCGCACAGCGGCGTGCGCACGACGCCGTGATATGCGAGCTCGCCCGTCGCGAGCCGCGCCGCATCGTTGGAGCCGCGCGCCGCGACGCGCCCTGCGACGACGGGCACGATATCCGTCGTCGTGCTGCCGATGTCGATCAGCACGCAGTCGCGCATGCGCGTCGCGATGTATTGCGCCGTCGCGAGCCAGTTCGCCGATGCCACCGCTCGCCATTGCGTGACGCTGTACGCGGCGTCGAGCCAGCCAGAAGCGCCCGCGAAGAAGAGCGTTGCGTTGCCGATGCGCGCGGCGAGCGTATCGACGATTGCGCGCACGCCGTGCTCGCGGTCCGCGAACAGGTCGACCATCTCGCCCGTCATCGTCACCGCATGGCGCGAGCGCGCATGAAGCGCATCGGGCCAGCGCGCCGCCACATCGTCGATCGCGCGACCCAGATGTTCCAGCCCCTGCCACAGCGGACAGGCCCATTGCGCGATATCGGCGACGGCACCCTTCGCGTCGACGCGCGACACCTTCACGTGCGCGCCGCCGACATCCCAGCCGAAGATAGCGGATTCGCTCAAGGCAGAAGACGCGCTCATGTTCCCGTTCCGCAAGTGGAGAGCGCCTTGTCGGCAGCGGGACGCGCGCGAACATACAGGCCGTGCGCCGCGAGCACATCGGCGGCGAGATTGCGGCCCAGCCGCGCGGACTGACCCGCATACGCGACGGTTGCGCGCGGATTCACTTCGATGACGACGGGGCCCCGGCTCGGGTGCCACACGACATCGATTCCGACGAACCCGCGCAGCCCCGGCAACGCGGCCGCGACCTGCTGCGCGAGCGCATCGAGCGCGCGGCCTTGCGCGCCGTTGCGCTCGATGCAGCCGATCTCCACGCCCTCGAAGCCGACGACCCGCCCAGGATGCCCCGCCACGGCCGCCGCCACGCCGATGCGCTGACGGTTGATGCTGACGAGCATCGTGCGCGATCCATCGGAATCGTTGCAACCATCGCAGATCAGCGACACGCTCAGCGGATCGCCGTCCACCCATTCCTGAAGCACCGTGTCGCGCTCCGCCGCGCGGCGCGCCGCATATTCGGCGCGCGCACCGTCCGCATCATCGAACACATGCGTATCGAGACCGCCCGCGCCGTCGTCGGGCTTGACGACCCAGCGCCGTTGCGTGCGCGCGTCGATCTGCGCGGCTTCGAGCGCGGGCGTCACGGCGATGCCGCGCGACGCGAGGCGCTGCGCCGTTGCGCGCTTGCTCGACGCGAGCGCGATCGCTTCTTTCGTGCAGCCGATCCAGCGCTGGGGACCGACGGCATCGGCGAGATCGAGCATCAGGCCGTCGCACTCGGGCGCGACGATCCACGCATAGTCGTGCTCGCGCGCGGCACGCCCGACGAATTCGAGCATCGTTTCGCCGGGTTTCGCGCGGCAATGCGCGATGCCTTCGTCGACGGTCTCGAAGCGCGAACTGGCGAAGCTCACCTGCACGCCTTCGAGCTGCCGCAGGTCGCCGACAATCGCATCGCGCATCATGCGTCCTTCGACGACGAGCGCGCTCAGGTCCGCGAGACTGCTGTTGTCCGCGAACTGCCGGTCGATGCCTCCGCCGGTGAGATACTCATAAACCCAGATCTTCATCAAGGAACGTCTCCGCATGCAGGTGATCCCGGTACTCGATCTGCTCGATGCTCACGCGGTGCGCGCGATACGCGGCGACCGCGCGAGCTATCGGCCCATCCAGTCTTCCCTCTGCGCGTCGAGCGAACCGCTCGCCGTCGCCCGCGCGCTGCTCGCCGCGAGCGGCACGCGTGTACTGTACGTCGCCGACCTGGGCGCGATCATGTCAAGCGACGCCGACCCATCGACGCTCGCCACACTTGCCACGCGCCTCGCCGATCCTCACGGCCAGCGTGACCCGCAAAGCGCGCCGCTCGAAATCTGGCTCGACGCCGGCTATGCCGACTTCCCGTCGATGCTCGACCACTTCGCGCGCATCGCTTCCGCTGTCGGCTCCACATTCGAGCGCGAGGCGATTGCGCGCATCGTGCCCGTGTTCGGCTCCGAATCGCTGCGCTCGCCCGATGCATTGAGCGAAGCCGAAGCGGCCGGCTATGCGCCCATCCTGTCGCTCGATCATCGCGGCGGCCATCTGATCTCGGCACCCGGCATCGCCGATGCGCTTCGTTCGCCGTCGACATGGCCCGCGCGCGTGATCGTGATGACGCTCGATCAGGTCGGCGCCGATGCAGGCCCCGACCTCGATACGTTCGACGCGATCCGCGCGCAAGCGGCCAAGCGGGGCCAGCGCACGCTGATCGGCGCGGGCGGCATCCGTCATCGCGACGATCTCGATGCAGCGGCACGCAGCGGCGCCGATGCGTGGCTGGTCGCGTCGGCGCTTCATGACGGCAGGCTCATCGATATGCTTGCAACTCGCGCACGGTGAACGCCGACGCTTCGGCGTGAACCGCGAAACAATATCCATGCCACGCGGACCGCGTTGCAGCAACGGCGCGTGTCGCCTGCGCATTGCGCGCCGTGGTGTCCCGAAGTGACACACTGTTGCAGCGCGGAGCACATACTGTGCTGCGCGCCGCAGGCCGCGCGATACGCGGAACCGCTTCATTCGCCGAACACGTGCGCTGGCGTTCGATGGTTCGATGCGTTGCGCCCAAAAGCGTGAAACGCGTAGTCCATCGGCGAGCACCGCAATGACGCACAATGGCGCGCACGCACGCGTTGCGTCACGCGAGCCGCCCCTCATTGGCGTACGACGCGAGCATGCGCGAAATCGGCACGGACCTTGCTGAACGGGTTCTCATGCACGAGTCCAACTCCCCCGTCACGAATGCCAATGCGGCGTCGCCCGCTGAAGGGGCATTGCCGTTCCCCGCGGCGACGACCGACTGGACCTGCCCGTTCTGCCCGCTGCTGTGCGACGACATCGTGGTCCATCCCGGCAACGACGGGACGCTCACGGCGCCCTTCACCGACTGCCCGCGCCTCGCGCACGCGCTGACGCGCTACGACGCAAGCGACAACGTGTGCTCGCCATCGATCGACGGCACGCCCGCATCGCTCGATGCCGCGCTCGACGAAGCCGTCACGGTGCTCGCCCGATCGCGCCGCCCGCTGTTCGGCTGCGCGACGGACATTGCGGGAACGCGCGCGCTCTATGCGCTCGCAGCCGGCTGCGGCGCCATCGTCGATTCGTTGCAGGGCGACGCGATGACGGCCGCGACGCTCGCAATGCAGGATCGCGGCGCGTTCTTCACGACGCTGTCGGAAGTGCGCTCGCGCGCGGACCTGCTCGTCGTGTTCGGCTGCGAGCCGTCCGCGCAGCATCCGCGCTTTTATGAACGCATCGCGAGCGGCACGGCGATGCAGCGCGAAATACGCTTCGTCGGCTGCGAGATCGATCCCGTCGCGAGCCGCCTCGACGACGCGCGCGCCGGTTCGACTCTTTCCGCTGCATCGCTGCACGATGTGCTCGCGCTGTGGTCGGCGATTGCCGAAGGCCGCAAGCCCGAAGCGCTCGAAGACGGCACAGGCATCGCGATCGAGCTTGCGTCGCTGATGGCGCGCATACACGAGGCACGCTACACGGCATTCGTGATCGAGCCCGCCGCTTTGCCGCAACCGCATGCGGCGCTGCTGATCGAAGCGTTGCATCGCATCGTCAAGGCGATCAACGGAAGGAGCCGCGCGGGCGTGCTGACGCTCGGCGGCGCGGACGGCGCTTTGAGCGTCAATCAGGCCGTCACGTGGCTGTCGGGCTTTCCGTTGCGCACGCGCTTGTCGAAGCCCGACCGGCTGCCGGGCACGCCGCCGCTCGATCATGATCCGTATCGCTATCGGATGGCGCGCCTGCTCGCGGCAGGCGAAGTCGACGCGCTGTTGTGGATCGCGAGCTTCGAGCCGCACGCGCTGCCCGCCGAACTGCGCGACGACGTGCCCGTCGTCGTGCTCGGCGCACCCACGCTCGCATCGTCGATCGCGCCGCGCGGCGCGAAGACCGTGTTCATTCCCGTCGCTACGCCGGGCATCGACAGCGACGGACATCTGTTTCGCGTCGATGCATCCGTCGTCGTGCCGCTGCATCCCGCGCGGAACATTGCGCTGCCGAGCGTCGCGACGATCGCGGCGCGTCTTGCCGACGACCTCGCCGCGCGCGCCGCGTTGACGCGGAGGCCGTCATGAGCATCGCGCGACTGCGAGGCGGCCGCCTCTACGATCCCGCGAACGGCATCGACGGCGAGGTGCGCGACCTCTATATCCGCGAAGGCCGCATCGTCGCGCCGCCCGCCGATGGCGCCGTCGACGTGGACTACGACGCGCAAGGCATGATCGTGATGGCGGGCGGCATCGATCTGCATTCGCACATTGGCGGCGGCAAGACGAACCTGTCCCGGCTGCTGTTGCCCGAAGACCATCGCGACGACGCGCCGCGCGACGCCGCGTATGAAGCGGTGCAGGACGAACGGGGCCGCTATCTGCGCATGCCGTCGTGCGGGATCTGCACGCCGGGCACGCTCGCCACGGGCTATCGCTATGCGGAGATGGGCTACACGGCCGCGTTCGAGCCCGCGATGATCGCGTCGAATGCGCGACATGCGCATCTGGAAATGGGCGACACGCCGATCATCGACCACGGCGCTTATGTGATGCTCGGCAACGACGAGTTGTTCTTGCAGATGCTCGCCGCAAAGGACGACTTCGAGCGCTTGCGCGATTACGTCGGCTGGACGATGCACGCGAGCCGCGCGCTCGGCGTGAAGGTGGTCAATCCCGGCGGCATTTCGGCGTTCAAGTTCAACCAGCGCTCGCTCGATGTCGACGAGGCGCACGCGCACTACGGCATCACGCCGCGCGACGTGTTGCGCACGCTGACCCGCGCGCTGACGGAACTGCGCGTGCCGCATCCGTTGCACGTGCATGCGAGCAATCTCGGCGTGCCGGGCAATATCGATTCGACGATCGCGACGATGGATGCCGCCGACGGCCTGCCCATCCATCTGACGCACATCCAGTTCCACAGCTACGGCACGGAAGGGCCGCGCAAGTTTTCGTCGGGCGCGCGCGCGATCGCGGAGGCCGCGAACGCGCGGCCCAACGTGTCGATCGACGTCGGCCAGATCATCTTCGGGCAGACGGTCACGGCATCCGGCGACACGATGATGCAGTTCAAGAACGCGCCGCTCGCGCGGCCGCACAAGTGGATTGTCGGCGACATCGAATGCGATGCCGGTTGTGGCGTGGTGCCGTTCCGCTATCGCGAGCAAAGCTATGTGAACGCGCTGCAATGGATCATCGGGCTGGAAATTTTCCTGCTGATGAACGACCCGTGGCGCGTGTCGATGACGACCGATCATCCGAACGGCGGCCCGTTCATGAGCTATCCGCATCTGATTCGCCTGCTGATGGACAAGCCGTTCCGCGACGCGCAACTCGATCGGCTGCATCCCGAAGCGAAAATCGCGACTGCGCTACAGGAATTGAAACGCGAGTACTCGCTGTACGAGATCGCGATCGTCACGCGCGCGGGCCCTGCGCGACTGCTCGGCCTGAAAGACCGCGGCCATCTCGGACCGGGCGCCGCCGCCGATATCGCCGTCTATCGCGACGACGCCGACCGCGAGCGGATGTTCACGTCGCCCGCGTATGTGTTCAAGGACGGCCAGTTGGTCGCGCGCGACGGCAATCTCGTGTCGACGCCGACGGGCGGCATCCACTTCGTCTCCCCCGATTTCGACAGGAGCATCGAAACGACGCTGCGCCAGTACAGCGAAGCGAATCTGGCCACCAATTTCGCCCATGCCGCGATCAGCGACGACGAAATCTGCGCGTGCTGCCGCGGCGGACGGCTGTTGCCCGTCGCGTGCTTCGCGCGGGCGTGATTCGCACGACAAAGACAAGGACAGACCGGGCAAAACGCGCGATGCAGATCAACGACACCCTGATCGACGACACGTTTGCTGAAGCCTTCCCGATGAAGGCGACGCGGCTCGTCATCACCGCGCACACGCCGCGCTGGGCGCGCGCGGCGGCCGATTCGCTGACGGGCTTCGCGACGTCGGTGATCGACTGCGGCTGCGAGGCGGGCATCGAGCACGAAATCCCCGCCGACGCGACACCCGACGGCCGGCCCGGCATCTCGGTGCTGATCTTCGCGGTGTCGTCGAAGGAGCTGGCGAAGCAGATCGTGCGGCGCGTCGGCCAATGCGTGCTGACGTGCCCGACGACGGCCGTCTACAACGGCATCGATCCGGCGACCACGCGCGCGCCGCTGTCGGACGCCGCGCCGCTCGGCGGCTCGCTGCGCTTTTTCGGCGACGGCTGGCAGATTTCGAAGGTGCTGAACGGCGTGCGCTACTGGCGCGTGCCCGTGATGGACGGCGAGTTCGTCTGCGAAGAAACGGTGCAGACAGTGAAGTCCGTCGGCGGCGGCAACCTGCTGCTGCTCGCGCGCGATCTCGACAGCGCGCTGGCGGCAGCGGAAGCCGCCGTCGCCGCGATGCATCGCCTTTCGAACGTGATCACGCCCTTTCCTGGCGGCGTCGTGCGTTCGGGGTCGAAGATCGGGTCGAAATACAAAAGCGCGGTCGCGTCGACGAACGATGCGTTTTGTCCGACGTTGGTCGGCTTGTCGCATCGCAGCGAACTCGATGCGCAGACCGGCTGCGTGCTCGAAATCGTGATCGACGGATTGACGGATGCCGACGTCGGTGCGGCCATGACGGCGGGCATCGACGCGGCATCGGCAGCGGGCAGTGATGTCGTGCGCATTTCCGCCGGGAACTATGGCGGCAAGCTCGGGCCCTATCATTTCAGGCTGCGCGAACTGGCCGCGGGCATTGTGCAGCGCGAGACAGGCGACACCTCGGGCAACACCTCGGGCGGCGCGACGAATGCCGGGAAGGACGGCGCGCCATGACCGCCATCACGTTGCGCGTGAAGCACGCGCCGGGCTTTCGCGTCGACGGCTCGCCGCTGCTGCCGTCGGCGTTGTCGGCGCTGTCGGGCGACGCGATCGGGCGGCTCCTGCTGTCCGCCGGCAACGAAGTGTTTGCGATCGGCGATCTGTTCGACGTCTCGCTCGCGACGAACGATGCGCCAGCGCGCGTCGTGATCGAAGGCGATGCCCGCTGGCTGGATTGCATCGGCGCGCGACTCGATGCGGGCAGCGTGCGCGTGACGGGTCCCGTCGGCGATTACGCCGGTTTGCGAATGACGGGCGGCACGCTCGACATCGAAGGCGACGCGGGGCATTTCACCGGCTGCGAGATGCGCGGCGGGCGTTTGACGGTCGAGGGCCACAGCGGCGATTTCGTCGCGGGCGCGCGGCCAGGCGGAATGGAAGGCATGACGGGCGGCACGCTGATCGTCGCGGGCAACGCGGGCGCGCGCCTTGCCGACCGGATGCGGCGCGGCACCGTGCTGATCGGCGGCGATACGGGCGATTACGCGGCTTCGCGGCTCGTCGCGGGCACGATCGGCATCGCGGGCCGTCTGGGTGCACACTATGGCTATGGGATGCGGCGCGGCACACTGTTGCTACTGCAACGGCCAGAACGCGTGCCGCCGACTTTTACGGCAGGCGGGCGCGGCTTCGACGTGTTCTGGTCGCTGTTCGCGCGTGCGCTTGCCGCGCAATGCAGCGAGATGGCTTCTGCATCTGCGTTAATGAAACGACGGCTTACGCCCTTTGCGGCGCTCGATGCGCACAGGCCGCCACGGCGCTACGCGGGCGATCTTGCCGTCGATGGACGCGGCGAACTGCTGATCGTCGAATAATGCGGACGCCGCCCAAATGATCGAGGGAACCGACATCATGAACGCCACACGCTCGACCGACGTCGCGCGCACGGAAAGGGAAGCGCCAGCGCGCTACCCGATGCCGCTGATCGTGCTGCACTGGTTGATCGCGTTCGGCATCATCGCGATGCTTGCGATCGGCCTGTACATGGTTGGCTTGCCGCGCGGCCTGCCCTTCAAGGCCACGCTGATCAACTTTCACAAGTCGCTGGGCTTGACGATTTTCCTGCTGGTGCTGATCCGCATCGGAGTTCTCATGGTATCCGGCAGGCCGCCGTTGCCGCCGATGCGAGCGTGGCAACGCGCCGCCGCGAGCGCCACGCAGGTTCTTTTATACGTTTCGATGATCGCGATGCCGGTGACGGGCTATCTGGGCTCGTCATTCAACACGTACGGCACGCGCTTCTGGGGACTCCTGCTGCCGAAATGGGGCTGGGACGACAAGCCGATGCGCGAGCTGTGGTTTGGCATTCATGAGATCGTCGCATGGATCTTCATCGTCATGATCGCGCTGCACGTCGCGGGCGCGATCAAGCATCAGCTGATCGACCGCGACGGACTGTTGCGCAGGATGCTGCCATGACTGCGATGACACTCGACGCTCATCGATCGAAGCGCTTTTTCAAGGCCTGTTCAGGAGTGCGCGGACAATGAAGATCAAGGTGCTCGGTTCATCGGCGGGCGGGGGCTTTCCGCAATGGAACTGCAACTGCCACAACTGCGACGGCGTGCGCAAGGGCACGCTCAATGCGCGGCGGCGCACGCAGTCGTCGATTGCGGTGAGCGTCGATGGCATTGCGTGGCTGCTCGTGAACGCGTCGCCCGATATCCTCGCGCAGATCGCCGCGAATCCGGAGATGCAGCCCGCGCGCCGCGCCCGCGACACGGGCATCGCCGCCGTGCTGCTGATGGATGCGCAGATCGATCACGTGACGGGTCTGCTGATGCTGCGCGAGAACAGCGCGCCGCTTGCGCTGCACGCGACCGAGGCCGTGTGGCAAGACCTGTCGACGGGCTTTCCCATCGTCTCGATCCTGTCGCACTACTGCGGCACCGAGCGCCACATGATCGCACTCGATGCCGGCCCGTTCGAAATCGGCGCGCTGCCTGGCGTGCGCATCGAAGCGCTGCCGCTGTCGAGCAAGGCGCCGCCCTACTCGCCGCATCGCGCGGCGCCCGAGCGCGGCGACAACATCGGCTTGCTGCTCACCGCGCCCGATTCGGGCAAGCGCGTGTTCTATGCGCCCGGTCTCGGCGTGCTCGAACCGCACATCCGCGAGGCGATGCGCAGCGCCGATCTGCTGCTCGTCGACGGCACGACGTGGACGAACGACGAAATGATCGAACTGGGCCTGTCGAAGAAAACGGCCGCCGACATGGGCCATCTCGCGCAAACGGGCGCGGGCGGCATGATCGACGTGCTGGATTCGCTCGATAGGCCGAACGCGCGAAAGGTGCTAATACATATCAACAACACGAACCCGATTCTGATCGACGACGGTCCCGAGCGGCGCATCCTCGCGCAGCACGGCATCGAAGTCGCGCACGACGGGATGCTGTTCGAACTGTAGGCGGCAGCGCGCGCTGCCAGCACAGACAGAGCAACGGAGAAGCGATCGATGAGGCTCAAGAGCGACACCGGCCCCGCATGGACCCGCGAAGAATTCGAAGCGCAATTGCGCGCGAAGGGTCAGGCGTATCACATTCATCACCCGTTCAACGTGAAGATGAATAGCGGCGGATGCTCGCGCGAGCAGATTCGCGGCTGGGTCGCGAACCGCTTCTATTATCAGATCAATATTCCGCTGAAGGATGCCGCGATTCTCTCCAATTGCCCTGATCGCGCGACGCGCCGTCGCTGGGTGCTGCGCATTCTCGATCACGACGGCTACGGCGACGACGAAGGCGGCATCGAAACATGGGCGCGCCTGGGCGATGCCGTCGGGTTATCACGCGACGAATTGTGGTCGCTCGAACACGTGGTGCCCGGCGTGCGCTTCGCCGTCGACGCGTACGTGAATTTCGCGCGGCGCGCGCCGTGGCAGGAAGCCGTCTGCTCGTCTCTGACGGAAATCTTCGCGCCGCAGATTCATAAGGACAGGCTCTCCACGTGGCCCGAGCACTATCCGTGGATCAAGCCCGAAGGACTCGCGTATTTCCGCTCGCGCATCTCGCTTGCGCAGCGCGATGTCGAACACGGTCTCGCCGTCACGCTCGATCACTTCCGCACGCGCGAGCAACAGGAACGCGCGCTCGACATCCTGCAGTTCAAGCTCGACATTCTGTGGACCATGCTCGACGCGATCGAAAAGGCTTTTCCCGCATGAATACGCCGACGAACACCCCACATGACAGCGCCGCGCAAGGCGGTGAAAAGCGCGGCCCGAAGCTCAGCAGCCTGTTCCGTCTGCAATGGGAACCGGCCCAGGATGCGCATGTGCTGCTGTATCCCGAAGGCATGGTGAAACTGAATCAGAGCGCCGCGCAAATCCTGTTGCGTTGTGACGGCACGCGCGACATGCCGACGCTCGTCGCGGAACTCGAACAGGCCTTCAACGCGACGGGCCTCGCGCCCGAAGTTCAGGCATTCGTCGACCACGCGCGCTCGCGTGGCTGGCTGGAGTAACAGCATGAGCGATCTCGCGATTGCAGAACGGCAGCACGGGCAGCAGGCGGCGCGAAGCGACGTCGGCCCGCCGTTGTGGCTGCTGGCGGAACTGACGTACCGCTGTCCGCTGCATTGCGCGTTCTGCTACAACCCGGTCGACTACACCCACCAACGCGACGAGTTGAGCACCGCGCAATGGATCGGCGTATTGCGCGAGGCGCGCAAGCTCGGCGCCGCGCAACTCGGCTTTTCAGGCGGCGAGCCGCTGATGCGCGACGATCTCGAAGAACTCGTCGCCGAAGCGCACAAGCTCGGCTTCTACACGAACCTGATCACATCGGGCGTCGGGCTGACGGATGCGCGGCTCGACGTGCTCAAGGCGAACGGGCTCGATCATATCCAGCTGTCGTTTCAGGATTCGACCCAGGAGCTGAACGACTTTCTGAGCAGCACGCGCACGTTCGATCTGAAGAACCGCGTCGCGCGTTCGATCAAGGCACACGGCTTTCCGATGGTGCTCAACTGCGTGCTGCATCGCTACAACCTGCCGCACGTCGACAAGATCATCGAGATGGCGCTCGCGATGGGCGCCGAATATCTGGAGCTTGCGAACACGCAGTACTACGGCTGGGCGCATGCGAACCGCGCGCAACTGATGCCGACGGCCGAGCAGCTGCGCGAAGCGGAAGCCGTGGTCGAACGGTATCGTCGGGAGATCGGCAACCGCTGCAAGATCTTCTTCGTCGTGCCCGACTACTTCGAAACGCGGCCCAAGCGCTGCATGAACGGCTGGGGCTCAGTGTTCCTCGGCGTCGCGCCCGATGGCGCCGCGTTGCCCTGCCATTCGGCGCGCTCGCTCCCCGGCCTCACGTTTCCGAACGTGAAGGACATGCCGCTGGCCGACATCTGGTACGCGAGCGACGCGTTCAACCGCTTTCGCGGCTTCGAATGGATGAAGGAGCCGTGCCGCAGTTGCGACGAAAAAGAAAAAGATCTCGGCGGCTGCCGCTGCCAGGCGTATCTGCTGACACACGACGCCACCAATGCCGATCCCGTCTGCGACAAGTCGGAGCATCACGAGCGGGTCGTGCAAGTCGTACGCGACGCGGCCAGACGTGGCGCGACGCTCGCACCCGACGAACAGCCTGTCATGTTCCGCAACGACGCGAATTCGCGGCGGTTCGCTGCTGACGCACATAGCGGCGCGGAAAGCGGTGCACATGGCGGTACGCGCGCGGCAACGGGAACGACCACAACGACAACGACGCCCCCAAAAGAGACAACGCGATCATGACGACGCCCGCCATCGCCGTGCTTCTCGTCGACGATCACGCCGTCGTGCGCGAAGGCTATCGACGTCTGCTCGAACTGAGCCCCGACGTGCGCGTGGCAGGTGAAGCGGCCGACGCGATGCAGGCTTACCAGCGCTTTTGCGCATTGCAGCCGGATGTCGTCGTGATGGATCTTGCGATGCCGGGCGCAAGCGGCATCGAAGCGATGCGCCGGATGCTCGCGCGCGAGCCCGATGCGCGCGTGCTGATCTTCAGCGTGCACGAAGAGGCGCTTTTCGTGCGCCGCGCGTTCGATGCGGGCGCGAGCGGCTATGTGACGAAGGCGAGCGCCCCCGATGTGCTCGTCGAAGCGGTGCGCGCCGTCGCGCGGCGCGTGCGCTATCTGAGCGCGGACGTCTCGCATGCGCTCGCGTTGCGGACGATGTTCAACGAAGGGCCGCCGGGACGCCAGTTATCCGCGCGCGAGTTCGAAGTGCTGCGTCTGCTCGTGCAGGGCTATACGCTGCCCGTGATCGCCGAGCGGCTCGGCCTGAGCCAGAAGACGATTGCGAATCATCAGTCGGCGATCCGGCAGAAGTTCGGCGCGAACAACGGCGTGCAGCTCGTGCAGATCGCGCAGCGCCTAGGGCTTCAGTTCTCTGAGCTAGCCACGCCTCACGAGCTTTTCGGCTCGTCGGGTTCGATGGGAACGCTCGGTACGCTGTGCTCTGGCAGCCCGACGTGAGGCGGCACGCGGGCGCATAGCAGAAAGCCTCGTCCCGGCTCGCTCGCGACATGGAACTCGCCGCCGAGCGCCTCGACGCGCTCGCGCATGCCGACGAGACCTAGCCCCGCGCGAGGCTTCGACAGATCGGCGCCGGGGCCGTCGTCGGCGACCGTCACGACGATCTCGCCGCCGCGCTCGCCATCGAGCGGCGCTCTCACCAGATAGATTTCGACGCTCGACTCGCGCGCGAACTTCGACACGTTCGTCAGCGCTTCCTGCACGAAGCGATAGAGCGTGATGTTGAGCGCATCGGTGAAGCCGTCGAAGTCGCCGTCGACGGTGAGCTTGAACGACGCATCGGGCAGGCGCTCGCGCCAGCCTTCGACGCAATGCTCCATAGCGCTCGGCAAGCCGAGTTCATCGAGGCCGATGGGCCGCAGCTTGCGGATCATGCCGCCGATCTGCCGATAGACGAAGCTCGCGCTTTGCATCACGGCAAGCGACGTGCGATGAATCTCGGGCTCGCGATCCGCCGACAGATCTCGAATCCGCCCGGCATCGAGCGCGATTGCGTTCAGGTACTGGCCCAGCTCGTCGTGAAGCTCGCGCGCGAGATGACGGCGCTCCGCTTCCTGCGCTTCGATGCGCTCGCTCGCGAGACGCCGGTTGTCGGCGAGCAGCCGCTCGGCTTCTTCCTCCGCTGCGCGCCTGCGCAGCAATTCCCTTTGCGACTCCCGATAGCGCCGCCACGCGAACCACGCACACCCCGCCGCGAGCACGAACATCGTGACGGGCAGTTCGTCGAGCTGATATCGCTCGCTATTGCGCGTCCAGCGATAGGCGAGTTCGCTCACGTCGAATGTCGCGGACAACGCCCAGACGATCGCCGTCAGCATCACGACGCACACGAACTCGATCCATGCGGCCGGCCGCGATCCTTTTGCGCGGACGCGGCCTTTCGCGTGACCTGCCGCCGCGCGCGAAGACGTCACGCGCTGTCGCGCGGCGGGCGCTTGCGTCGCGCTCGCCGCATCGGCCCGGCTGCCTGCTGCTTGCCGCGGGTCCGGCGCCGGGTTGGCCGGATTCACTGAAGAGAGAGCTTCGGGCATGAGCGTATTGATGGAAGCAGTGACTCATTCTACTCATCCAGCGAGCGCTTTTCGTGTTGGCGATGCGGTAAGGAAGGCTTCCCGAAAGAATCGGGAAGGCTTCCCGGGCGGCAGACGTCCTGCCTATGCGACGCTGCATGGAACGGCAATCAGGGCAGAAAGCAGGCAACAAGCAGCACAAAGCAGCACAAAGCAGCAGACCAGGCATTCATGCGCAGCCCGAACGACCTTCCACGGCCGACGAGGCCAGAACAACCCGCTGGAGACGACCACCATGAAACAAACGCGGCGCACATCGCGGCGCGCGCGGCTGCATGCGCGCAAGGGCGCCTTTCAGTTCGTAGTCGGCAGCGCGCTGGCGAGTCTCTGCGCGCACGCATGGTCGCAGGAAGCCGCGACCACGCCAATGAGCGTGCAGCAAGCGACAACGCAGGAAGCACCGCAGAACACGGCGCAAGACGAGTCGCAAGACGAGTCGCAACAGGTGGCGCAAAACCAGAACCCTCCGCAGGACACCGAACAGCCGCCGATACTCGTGATCGGCACGACGCCGCTCGTCGGCATCGGCACGGCCATCGAGCTCGTGCCCGCGAACGTGCAGACCATACGCGGCCGCGAGATCGACGGCCAGCGTCCGAACACGCTCACCGACTACTTCGCGAGCAACCTGCAGAGCGTCGATATCAACGATGCGCAAGGCAATCCGTCGCAAGTCGACATCAACTATCGCGGCTTCACGGCTTCGCCTCTCGTCGGCACGCCGCAGGGGCTGTCCGTCTTTCTCGACGGCGTGCGCGTCAACGAGCCGTTTGGCGACGTCGTCAACTGGGACCTGATACCGCAAGCCGCGATCGAAACGATCCAGCTGATTCCCGGCTCGAATCCGACCTTCGGCCTCAACACACTCGGCGGCGCAATTGCGATCACGACGAAGAACGGCAACACGTCGCCGGGCGGCGAGGCCGAGATCAGCGGCGGCTCGTGGGGACGCAAGAGCGCGCAGGTCCAGCAAGTCGGAATGATCGGCAGCAACCTCGACTACTACTTCACGGCGAATGCGAACAACGACGACGGCTGGGCCGATCACAACGGCAGCCGTCTGCGCCAGGCATTCGGCAAGCTGCGCTATCACGATGCCGACAATACGCTGTCGATCTCGGCGGGCGGCGCGGACAACACACTCGACGGCTCGCAGACGATCCCGCGCTCGTTCCTCGACAACCGTTCGCAGGCTTACACGTTTCCGGATCAGAACAGGAACGAGGTCGGCTATCTGACGATCGCGGGCGAGCATTACTTCACGCCTAATATTCAGTTGAACGGCAATCTCTACTATCGCCATTATCGCAACGAGAACGTGAGCAGCAACGTCAACGACGGCTTCGATCCCAACGATCCCGACGATGTGCCGCCCGCGATCAACCTGCAATCGACGATCTTCACCGAAAGCTACGGCGGCAGCCTGCAACTGTCGCTGCTGCAACAGCTTTTCGGCAAGCGCAACGAACTGGTGCTCGGCGTGGCCGCCGATCTGGCGAACTCGCATTTCACGCAGTCGTCGCAAGACGCGGTCTTTACCGACACGCGCGCGACGATCGGCACGGGTCCATTCGTGCCGACCACGGATGCGAAGACGCGCAACGAAACCTATGGCATCTACTTCAACGACACATTGTCGTTCAACGAGCAATGGTCGATGACACTCGCGGGCCGCTACAACTGGTCGCGCATGACGATCGGCGACGAGAGCGGCCAGCAACCGCTGCTCGATGGCCGCCATGAGTTCTCGCGCTTCAATCCCGCTGTCGGCGTCAACTGGAATCCAACCGACAACTTCACCGCCTACGCGACCTACAACGAAGGCATGCGCTCGCCGACGTCGATCGAACTCGCGTGCGCAGACCCGAACGCGCCATGCTCGCTGCCGAACGATTTCATCGCGGACCCGGCTCTGAAACCCGTGATCTCGAAGACGTTCGAAATCGGCGCGCGCGGAAGGCTCGGCAGCAATACGGCATGGAGCGTGGCGCTCTATCGCACGACGCTCGACGACGACATTCAGTTCGTCAGCAGCAATGGCGCGTCGAGCACGCTCGGCTTCTTTCAGAACGTCGGCAAGACGCGCCGTCAAGGCATCGAACTCGCGGCGCGCACGAAGTACGGCCCCGTCGGCGTGAGCGCGAGCTATAGCTATGCGGACGCGACGTATCAATCGACGTGGACGGAAAGCAGCGCGAGCAATTCGAGCGCCGACGCGAACGGCAATGTCACGGTGAAGCCGGGCGACCGCATTCCGGGCATTCCGGCCAACACCGTGAAGGTACGGGTCGACTACACGCCGATCGTGCAGTGGAACATCGGCACGAACCTCACGTACCGGGGCAGTATCTTCGCGCGCGGCGACGAGAACAATCAGGATCTGAACGGCACGGTGGCCGGCTACTTCCTCATCGATCTCGATACGACGTACAACGTGACGAAGCAGCTACAGGTATTCGCGACCGTCAAGAATCTGCTGAACAAGCACTATGCGAACTTTGCGATTCTCGGCGAGAACTTCTTCAACGGGCCGAACCATACGTTTGATCCGAACAATGTCACCAACGAGCAGTTCCTCGGAATCGGCGCGCCGCGCGGCGTGTGGGTCGGCTTGCGCTACGCGTGGAAGTAGTTGAAGCGAGTCGGCTTTATATTCCCGCTTACCACCAAAGTCATATAGGCCTGGACGCGTGCGAAAACCATACTGGGTTCAAGCCGCGTGGCCGCACAGTCATCTTTCGCATGGCCGAGCTTTCGCGAGGCTGACTACGTGTCAACGAATTCAATCCTGTCTTGCCACAGATTCTGATGGTTGTGCACGTCTAAAAGTCGGCGTGGCTGTTCGCTTTCTTCGAATGCGATCCACGCTTTCGTCTCGGTCCGGCGCAACCGCGTAATGCGCTGCAATTGTTCGAAGGAGACTCAAATGAAGACGATGCTCATCCTCTGCGGCGGCGTGCTCTGCCTGTCAGCCTTGCAAGCGTACGCGCAGGAAAGCGCCACCAACACGGCGACCTCGGCACCCACGACGCCGGACACCGTCGTCAACTCGGAAGGCCCCGCCATGGCGGCGACGTCGATGTCGGGCGGCGCGGCCATCTCGCATGGAAAGACGCGCAGCGAGGTCTATCAGGATCTCGTACGCTCGCAAAAGAATGGCGAAGCCGCGCGCCTGAACGAACTCTTCAAGGGCGGCAACTGAGCGATACGTTTGCATGCCGTTCGAAAGCCTGGCTCGAAGCCGGGCACAAAGCGGGGCCTGTCAGCGATAACAGGCCCCGTTGCATGTTCACCTTACGGATCGATGCCACGTTTCTTCCATCTGCGTGACAGAAAGCGGCCCGCACCGCCGCGCTCTGGTAGCAATCTCGGCAGCCACGCATGCTCTCCGACGGGCACGGTAGGCGGGCGCGCCGTGGCAGGACAGGTGTCGACAAGCTCATGCGGCGATGCGCCCGGCTTGTCGAGGGAAGGGTCTTCATCGGCCGCCTTCTGCTCGATCCACCTGCGGCTCGCAAGCGGATTCATCGTCGTCGGCGCGATCTTCGCTGTTTGCTTCGACACGTTCTTCGACGCCTTCTTCGCTGCCGTCATCGGCGTGAGGACCGCGGCCTCCCCTGTCACCTTCGCTTGCGCGAATAAGCGCGACACCTGCGGCGCGGCCGCGCTCGTTCCCGTGATGGCAGCGAGACTCCCGCTGCGCGTGCTCGCGCCCAGCACGCCGGCACAGGCGGGCGAGTCCTCACTGACGGCAGTCGCATCGGGTCCGTTTCTTTGCAACGTGCGAAGCGAAGGTCCCGTCGATGAATAGAGCGCTGCCTTGCCGTCCGTGCGCCGATATGCGCCAACGACGACGGTATAGTCACCCGTCGCGACCGAACTCAATGTGCTGCTGCGCCTTATCCACGAGTCCGTGTTGCCTTCGTCGAAGTCCCTCACATGCAAACCCGAAATGAAGCGCTTGTAGAGCGGATCGTCGAAGCGCGACTGGCGTCCGCGTATCGGGTAGCCGAACGCCGTTTCATTGCGCTGTACCCATGCGTGTATGTTCAGCACTTCGCCCCGGCGCGCCGTGTTCGACACGGTCACGCTCCAGTTGCCTGCCGGCGTCGCATCGCGCGAAGGATCGCGCGTGAGGGTGGGCGCGAGCGCGATCAGGATCATCCTGTTGTCGCCCGTCGCGACGCGGTCCAGATACACGGATGCGCACAGCACATTGCTGCCCCGTTGCCACGCATAGAAATTTTTCACCGACATAGCGGGGCTTTTATCGCCCGTCGGCGGACACACCTGGACCTTGACCTTCGACGGATCGGCATGCTCCGGCAACCACAGCTCAAGAAAACTGGGCGTCGCGCAATCGGGCAACACACGCCATGTGATGCTCTTCGATTCGCCATGCGCAAGCTCGACGTTCGCATGACAACGCAGCAAGTTGCTGTTGCCCGCGGGCACGACGACGCACAGATCGCGATGCTGATCGATCAGCTCGTCGATGGCTCGCTCGATGATCGAGCTGCCGTCGTGCGGTCCCGCCATATAGCCGTAGCTCAGGTTGAGCACCACGCAGTAGTCTTGGCCCTGCGCGACAGCGAGATCGTCGGCGCGGCGCAGGATGTAGCGCATCGCATCGAGCGCGTGAGTGGCGAACCAGAGTCCCGATGTATCGCGCACGGTCCGCCCAGGCGTCCTGAACTGTACGCCGATCAGCCGCACTTTCTCGAGCGCCTTCTTTTCGTCGCCGAGCCGCTGAAGAAAAGCCGCATGCAGATCGCCGGACCGCACGCCGCCTGCGAGGTCCATCGCTTCCGTGCCGTGCGCCCAGCGCTTGCGCACGCCGATGTAGCCCGCCTCCGCATACACGGCGTCTTCATCGATCAATCCGCCATGCGTGTAACGCGCGAGCATATCGTCGATCCCGGCCTTCGAAAGTTCGCGCCCGTAGTGCAGGCCCGGCGGCGTGCCGGGCGCGTCATCCTGATTCCAGAAGCATTCGATCCGCGTGGCCGACGGAGCGCCGGAAGAACGAAAGCGTTCGTGCGCAAATGCGAGGCCATCGTCCATCACGCCGAGGAACACGATGCGCTCGCGCTTCGCGCCCGCTGCCCTCGCCTTTGCCTGAGAAGCGGCAGCGAACTGCGGGCCCGTACCCGTTGCGAGCACCGTCGTCGCCGGCGATGCGCCAACAGGCCGATCGTCGGGCACGATCGGCATGCCGAGTTCGAAGCGCTTCACGAAGCGCTTTAGCGGCGACGTGTCGAGTTTCGCAAAGAACACCTTCGTCACGGCGGCCGTCAGGAAGCGCGTGTGTTCGAGATCATGCGGCGGATAGCGATAAAGCGACGAAACACGTATCCACGCTTTCCACGCCGCGTGCGTGCTTTCGAGACTCTCCGCGAACGACTGTGCCGTCAACGGCGAGCCATCCGGTCCGAACTCCTGGAGCTCGATGATGACGCGCACCCAGCCCGCAGGCGGTCCGCCCAGGTCGGCGAACAGCGTCGCATCGGCCCATGCCAGATACGGGTCGGCTCGCGCCGTGCCGTTCGCGCGCCCCGTCCAGTCCAGACCGCTCCACGCGCCCGCCTTGCCCGTCAACGATCGCCAGGTCATCGCCCACCTCGCTTGAACAGGATGAAGACGCTAGAACGCGGTGTTCGCGAGGCCGTTGCCGTTCCACTCGCTCTCGGCCTGATTCCACAGCCACGACAGAATGTCCGAACCATCGACGGATTGCGCGCCCGGCTTCTTCCAGCCGAGAAACGGAAACTTCGCCAGCACGGCGGCCTTCGACATCTTGTGCGCCTTTGCATACGCATCGACATCGTCGTCGCTCAACGGCTCGTGATAATCGAAATCGGGATTGCCGTTCGGGTTCTTCGCCGAGAGCACGTGCCCCTTGAATTCGCGCGACGTGATCTTGCCGTCTGCGAGAGGATCTCGCTTTGCGTTCTGAGCCCCTTTCGGCTTCCTCAGGTTGCGCGTGCAGCGCGCGACGAAGTACTCGCCGAGCGCGGTGCCGAGCACATGGCCCGCAATGCTGTCGATGGGGAAATGAACGCCCGCCACCGTTCGATTGACGGCGACGCGATACGCCTGGCGCATCGCCTGCTGGTAGTAGACGGTATGGCGGCCCTGCTTGAACAGCGCGCACAGCACGACGGCGATGATGAACGCCTGGGTCGAGTGGCCGCTCGGCAGCGAGCCATGCCCCGGCGTCTGGATCATCGGCTGCACCTGCTGCGAGTATTCGAGCGCTCTTGCCGCCGCGATTGCGTGCTTGAAGCGGATCTCGACGTAAATCGCGAGACGCACCGCCGTGTCGAGCAGTTCGATTGTCTTCGGCGTGCGGCTCGGATGCAGATAGATCAGCATGCTCCAGAAGGCCACCTGCGGCCCCATCTGGCAAAGTATTTCCGCTGAGCGATCGTCGCGAAGGTCCGAATAGAAGTCGAGCCATTCGGCTTGCTTCGCGAACACGTCCTTGTCCGGACGATGCAGGCTCACGATATCGACTTCGGCGCCGCCCTTCGCCGGCCGGTGCGAGAGCTGCGGATACGCGAGCGTCTTGCTCCCTTCGTTCTGTATCCAGAAGTGCAGGTTCGACAGCAGCTCGAAATCGAACACCGTCGCGCGCACCCATGGTTCCCATCGCCATAGCTGACGGTAGTCGTCGATTGCACAGAAGTTCTGCTTGTCGAAATCGACCGTGACCCGCTCCGGCGGATGCCAGCTGCCGACAATGCCATCGCGATGCCCGATCAGCGCCCCGGCGAGAAGCGGCCCATCCGACGACCCACCGCCCACATCGTATACACCGCCCGCACCGCCGCCGCCCGAAGGCACGCCCGCACCGCCCGCCCCACCTGCCCCACCTGCACCGCCCGCTCCTCCTGCGCCTCCTGCACCGCCAAGTCCGCTCACGATAGGCCTCCTCTGTCAGGAATCCTGCACCGCATTCAAACCTTCTTCTACGCAGGCAGGCCTGCCTGACGCAATGCTTGCGACCATATCTTCCCGGTCTTGTACGCGCCGCTCGGCGAGCGTTCGAGATAGCTCGTGACCGTCAGCGTCGGCTCGATGGCGAGCACTTCGTTGAGCGTCAGCCTTGCGGCATCAAGATCGCCGAGCAGCGATTGCGCAATCGCCAGTGCACGCAACGTCGATGTATGGGTGCGATTCACGCGCAACGAGCGCTGCGCGAGTTCGACGGCGCGCTCGTAACGCCCGGCCGACAGTGCTGCCGTCGCGCCCAGCGATTCGTAGAAGTAGCGCAACGGATCGAGCGGTGACAGGCACAGCGCGCGCTCCGTCGCGTCGACGGCTTCATCGCCTTCGCCTTCGAATGCGAGCAGCGTGCCTTTGAGCAGCCACGCAAGCGAATCGTTTGGGTTGACCGCGAGCGCGCTTTCGTAGCGCCGCTGTCCGACGTCGAGCTGCTTGAGGAGGTTCGTGTGCACGAAGCCGTCGATCGTCATCGCGAGCGAGCATTCGGGATCGGCGTCGAGCGCGCGCCGCGTGCAGCCAAGCGCTGCCTGCGCCTCGGCGGCGCGATCGTTGGTCCAGCCGCGATTGAAACGCAGTACGTGCCATTTTCCGAGCCACGCATGCGGCAAGGCCTGTCTGCGCGCGCGCTCGATCAGCGCTTCGAGCATGTCGCGCGCGCGGTTGAAATCATGCGAGACGCCGCGATGCATCAGCACGATCGCGCTCATCAGCAGCGTCGAGCTTTCTAGCGTCGGCAGCGCTTGCGAGCGCGCGCGCTGCAACTCGCGGTCGATGATCGCGCCGCTCGTTTCAGCGACGACGCGATCGATCATTTCATCTTCGCCGAGCATGACGTGCGTTGCGCGGCCTTTGATGCTCGCCGTCCAAAGAATGTGGCGCGACTTCGCTTCCGCGAGTTCGGCGACCAGCACGACCTGATCGCCCGACGTCCGATATGCGCCCGACAGCACGTAACGCGCGCCGAGAAACGCGCTGATTTCGTCGAGCGTCGCGTGGCGCTCGCGAAACGCCGTCGTCGACAGACGCGAGATCACTTGCAGCTCCGCCGTGCGCGACAGCGACGAGATGATCTCGTCCGCCATCACTTCGCCGAGCACCTGTTGCCCGGCCTCGCCGCCGCGCGACACGAAAGGAATCACGGCGATCGTGGGCCGCAGCTCGGGGAGGAACGCGGTCCCCCGTTCGATCACGGGACGCGGACCAGGCGGGCCGATCCGGTACGCGCGCACGGGCTGTTCGAAATGCTTGACGTGGCATTCGCCCAGGTCTTCGATGTCGGCATCGAGATCGGGTGTCAGCTGGTCCCGCACCTGCGCCGATACGACGATCTCTCCTGGCCCCGCGAGCGTATAGAGCCGCGCGGCCAGATTGACGCCGCGGCCGTAGACGTCGCGCTCGTCTTCGTAGAGCTCGGTGACGTGCAGGCACATGCGCAACAACATGTGCTGCTGCGGCGGCAGCACCGTGTTGGCTTCGCCCGACGCGCGCTGGATCGCGAACGTCGCCGCGAGTCCATCGCGCAGTTCGACGAACGTCACCATCAGTCCGTCGCCTTCTGTTCTGATCAGACGTCCGCGATGCGCGGGTACGATGTCGTTCTCGATGTGCGCCTTGAACTTGCGCCACCGTCCCGCTGCTTCCACTTCGTCGTCCTGGATCAGCCTGCACGATTCCACGAGGTCCATGAACAGAACCGTGCGGACGACGCGCGCCAATCCGTCGGATGGGCAGGAAGAATCTGTGATCACTTTCTTCAAGCCTTTTAAAGAGCACTTGCTACCGGCTCACGATCCGTTTCATTGCGATGAGGCGTCTCTGCGAATGTCTCGCAATGCAATTGCGGCACACGCGCCACGCGGCGCTGCGCAGAGTTGATCGAACAAACGGATGGTTCGCCTGTCTTGCCGGACGCAGTGGAAGGCGCGCCCGGCACCTCGGATCGACGTGCGATTGCTATGTGTTATAGATCAAAAAAACACCGTTTAAAACGGCCTTTTTTTCTCGCGACATACGTGCGTCATTCAATGGCAGGAAACGGGCCAAAAGCGATTGGTGCCGCGTATGTAAATAAACCGCTGCAAACGAAACTAGTTTTTCGAGCGCAGCTTGTCCGCTTCGAGTCGCCGCGTGATCAGGTGGATCAGATACGTCGCGAACTCGGGGTCCTGGTAGTAGAGACGCATCGCGTCGGTGGCCGACACCATCAACAGTTCGCAATCGCTGATGCAGCGCGCGGTGCAGGTGCGCCGATGGTCCGGCGAAAAGAGACCGATCTCGCCGAGTATCGCGCCGCGTCCCACTTCGGTATTGATCTCCGCGAGACTCACGGTGCCGCGCACGACGTAGTACAGCGCATCGCTGGGATCGTTCTTGTGAAAGAGCACTTCGCCGGACTTGTAGCGCGTAGGCGTCGTGAACGCGAGCAGCCTGCCGACCGACAACTGGCCGTCGAGCGCGCGATGCAACTGCGCATCGCCGATCTGCCGCAGCCGCGCGGCCGCCACGCTCGCCTGCCCGCGGCTGCCGACCTTTAGCGCCTTGTACACGGTGTACAGATGCACCTTGACGGTGCCCTCCGTGATGTTCAACTGCTTCGCGATCGACTTGTTCGTTTCGCCTCGCGCCGCCAGCGCGAGCACCTGGATCTGGCGCGGCGTCAGCACGTGCTCTTTCATTTCGTCAGCGAGCGCTTCGGATGCGCGCACATCGTTTGCAGACGTGGGCAGCGCTGCTTCGCCCGGCACGAGCGGCGTCGAAGCGGGATAACGGCTGCCCGCGAGCAGAAGACGCAGCGCGTCGAGCAGCGCCTCGCCCGATTCCGATTTGTCGAGATGGCCCGCGACGCCCGCCGTGACGAATTCCTCGACGGTCTGCGGATCGACGGCCGTCAGCAGCACGAGCACGGGCAGTCCCGTCTGCAGCCGCTGCGACGCGTGGGCTGCGCTGAGCGCGTCGGGCACGCTGTCGCCGTCGAGCACGACGAGATCCGCGAGTCGCTCGTCATCGAGTATGTTCGAGGCGAAGTCCGCGCATTTCACTTCGACGCACTCGGCCAGGTCGCCGAGCAGACGCGCGACGCCATCGCGAAACAGACCTGCGGGAGCGATGAAAAGAATCAGCATGCGCGTGAAGTGCTTTCCGGATGGTCCAGAGTCCGTACGCGCTGCTTGCGGCCGTCTTTATCGTATGAATATAGTGTCGCGGCGCGATGCAAGCGGGCGCATCGCTAACCGTTATAGGCCACGCAAGCCGATGCGTCTCGCTACCGATCGGGTTTCAGCGCTTCAACGCACGAATGTCTCGACGATTCCAGCACCTGCGCACAACAGCACGACAAGCAAAGGCCGCACGTTCCAACGCGTGAGCAAGAACAGCGAGACGACAGCGACGGCGAAATCGGTTGCGGACAATACGGCGCTCGTCCACACGGGCGCATAAAACGCGCTCGCAAGCAGACCGACGACAGCGGCATTCGCGCCCGCAAGCAACGCCGCAACGGACGGACGCATTCTCAGCGCCTGCCAGTGCGGCAGCACGGCGATGACGAGCAGCAGCCCCGGCAGAAAGATGCCGACGGTTGAGCAGAGCGCGCCGAGCCAGTGAGCGGATGAAGGACTCATCATCCAGCCGAGGTACGACGCGAATGTGAAGAGCGGTCCCGGAACGGCCTGCGCCGCGCCGTAGCCCGCGAGAAAATCATTCGCAGAAATCCATCCGCTTGCGACCGTCGCCTGTTGCAGAAGCGGCAGCACGACATGACCGCCGCCGAACACGAGCGCGCCGGACCGATAGAAGACATCGAAGATCCTGATCGTCCACGTGGCGGGCAGAAGCGCTTCCAGTGCAGGCAAACCGGCGAGCAACACGCAGAACAGCACGAGCGCAATGCCGCTTGCGGCGCGCGGCAATGCGAATGCGTGCGCTTCTGCGGACGCACTGCTTGCAACGCGTGCAGCAAAGGCCGACGATGCCGACGATATTCGCCACACGACGATGCCGAGCAACGCGCCGCCGCCGATCACGATGAGCTGCGCGTACGTGGTATCGAGCACGCTCAGCAGCGCGAGCGCGGCAAGCGCGATGGCGGCGCGCGCACGGTCGGGGCACAGGCGGCGGGCCATGTCCCAGATCGCCTGCGCGACGACGGCCACGGCGACGAGCTTCAGCCCGTGAACGAGTCCCTTGCCGAGCGTGTTGTCGAGCAGTCGCGCAAGGCTCGCGTAACCAGTCAGCAATACCGCCGACGGCAGCGTGAAGCCCAGCCAGGCCGCGAGCCCGCCCCACCATCCCGCGCGCAGCAAGCCAATCGAAAAGCCGACCTGGCTGCTGGCCGGTCCAGGCAGGAACTGGCACAGCGCAATGAGATCGGTGTATGTCGTGTCGTCGAGCCAACGGCGGCGCTCGACAAACTCGCGGCGAAAATATCCGAGGTGCGCAATCGGCCCGCCGAAACAGGTGCATCCCATTTGCAGGAAGACCCATAGCACTTCGAATGCGTTGCCTGCGCGCGTCTGCTGACGCGACGTGCTTTCACTTTCCATAAAGGTCGCCAACGGGCGCGAAGTCCGGATTTATCGATTACGCTGATGCGCACGGCGATGCGCGCATCACTCTAACGCAAACCGCAAGTGCAAGGTGTCATCCAGCTTGCGTGAATGCGTCGGCGGCGAGATGAACGGGAAACAGCGCGTCGGGCCTTGCGCCTGAAGTCGGCGTGCAGAGCGGGCATCGTGTGCCGATCGTGTGCCGAGTGCCCGCCCTGTTTCGCGCTTCACTTGAGATCGACGGTCACGAAGCTGCGCGCGTGATTGCGCTGGATCAGCAACGCGGCCCTCTTGCCCGCCTTCGCCGCGAGCGATGCGAGTTCATCCTGCGATGCGACCAGCGTGCCGTTCAGCGACAGCACGACATCGCCGGGCTTGATGCCGGCGTTGCCCGCCGTCCCCGACACGTCGTCGACCATCAGGCCTTCGGCGAGCCCCGTGGTGCGCCGCTCGTCATCCGTGAGGGGATGCATCGTGAGACCGAGATGATCCAGCGGACCTGCACTGCTCATGCTTGCGCTCACGTCCGTGCCCGAGGCTGCATTCGCCTGTTGTGCCGATGCGCCGACGCCGACCATCATCGTCATCTGCTTGCGATTGCGAATGAGCGTCAACGGGACTTTCGTTCCCGATTGCAGCGCCGCGTCCTGCGCGGCGAAATCGTCCGCGTGCTCGACGTGCTTGTCGGCGAGCTTCACGATCACGTCGCCGGGCTTGAGGTTGCTCGCCGCCGCCGGGCTGCCTGGCTCGACTGAGATGACGAGCACGCCCGCCGCGCGCGGCAGGCCGAATGCGCCCGCCAGCCCCGGATCGACGTCCTGCACCTGGATGCCCAGGCTGCCGCGCGCGTTCTTGTCCGGACTTTGCAACTGCGCGCGCACCTTGTTCGCCATATTGATCGGGATTGCGAACGTGAGGCTCTGGGAGCGCTCTCCGCCGCCGTACACCTGCACGTCGATGCCGACCACTTCTCCCGCGCGGTTGAACACGGGGCCGCCCGAATTGTCGGGGTTCAACGAAACGTCGGTCTGGAAGAACGGAAACGTGCTGCCATCGGCGAGCGTGCGCGAGGTCGCGCTGACGATGCCCGCCGTCACCGTGTTCTGGTAGCTGTCGGGCGAGCCGATCGTCAGCACCTGCTCGCCGACTCGCACGCGCGTCGAGTCGCCGAGCTTGACGGTCGGCAGCTTCGTCGCGTCGATCTGGATCACGGCGACGTCGCTCTGCGTATCGACTGCCACAACTTTGGCCTTGAACTCGCGCCGGTCGGTCAGGCGTACGGTCACGTCATCCGACTGATCGACGACATGCGCCGTCGTCAGAATCAGCCCATTCGGGCTCACGATAAAACCCGACCCCACACCCGAGATCGCGCGCGGCGAACTGCCCTGGCCGTCCTGCGATTGCGGCGTCGCCTGCTTGAAGAACGCGAAGAGAGGATCGTCGCCGTCGATCGCTTCGGAGCCTGGCCCCGAAGCCGAAACGGGCGCCGAAGCCGTACCCGCCGAAGTCTTGTCCTGCACCACCGCGCGAATGTTCACGACAGCCGGCCCATAACGCTCGACGATCATGGGGAAGTCGATGGGCACATTCGCCGCTGTCCGCTTCTCTTTCACTGGCGTGACGGGCGTCGCCGGTGCGGACGCGGCGGCGGGAGACGCCGCTACCGCGAATGCGCCGGCGCAGGGATAACCGGCAACACATGCCGTCGTCACGGCGATGTAAAGCACGGTGCGGGATACGGTCGAGTGAAACACAGCGCACCTCCATGGCGGTCGTTATGCCTGGCACTGTGAGGAAATTATTTCGCGCGCGGCGGCGAGCGAGTGTGACGCAGCACACCGATGAAGTCGAAAAGAAAAGGAGCCCCGTCAGCCGGCGCGACGGATAGGGCCGCGCGCTCCATGCGCGAGCACGCATGGATGAGATCGACCCGTTATGCGTTTTTCGGTGAATCGAAGTCGACGTCGGATTCGGCAGCATGTTTGCCCGCAATGGACAATCAGGGACGCGAACGACTTGATCGCACGCGCGTTCCCAGTGGCGTTCGCCCGTTGTGAAGAACGCAGCGTTCGTCCTGATTGATTTATAGGGAAGCGCCGGGAAAATTGCAGCGAGTACAAATCCTGGCGTGCGGCGAATGCACGGCTGCCGGTACGTCGATCAGTTCAGGTGCGTTGAATGCCAAGCCTTCACGGCTTGCGTGCGATCACACTCGGGCGGTCATACAGAAAGCATCGCCGTCCTTCTGTGTCAGTTTTGCGTCAGCGAAACCGGCGCCAGTGACGCGTTCGAGAAGGCCGCTTTGCTGCTGACCTGAATGGATCGTGAAGGCAAGTGCGAGCGTTGCGCCCGGCTTCATCACTCGCCGCAGCTCGGCGAGACCCGCAGCCGGATCGGGCCAGACCTGCATCGAATTGACCGCGAGCGCCTTGTCGAATGTGTCGTCGTCGAAGGGCAGGCGCGCGGCCGAGCCCTGGCGCAGATCGACCTGTCCGCGCGCAACGGCTTGCGCGTTGCGCGCAGCGGCCTGTGCGAGCATCTCCGGCGACGGATCGACGCCCGCAATCTTGCCCGCCGTCGCCTTCTGCGCGAGAAGCTGAATGCCGACGCCCGGTCCGAAGCCGATCTCGATCACGCGATCGCTTGCGCGGACGTCGAGCAGACCGATCGCCCACGCCGCGCACGGCGCGTTCATGTTCGCCATGATCTTGCCGCCGATGCGTCCCAGCACGCCTTGTGGACGGCCGAACGCGCGCAGCAAAACACCCCTGAAAAAGCTCACGTCCTCTCCCCGGCGAAGCCAAAAAAAAATGCACTGGCAAGCACGCGCCTGCCAGTGCTTCGACATCTGCGGCGAACCGCTATTGTGCGCTCTGCAAGTCCGCAATGGTCGCCGCGAGAAAGCGCGCCGCCTCGCCGCCCGTGACGACGCGATGATCGAACGTGAGGCTGAGCGGCAGGATGCGATGCACGGCGGGCACGCCCTCCGCGGCGACGACCTGCTCGTGGATGCGCCCCGCGCCGAGAATCGCGACGGTCGGCGGCACGACCACGGGTGCCGCGTACTTGCCCGCGATCATCCCAAAGTTCGACAGCGTGATCGTGTTGCCGCGCATCTCTTCGGGCGGAATCTTGCGCGCGCGGATATCGGCGCGCATCCGGTCGAGCCCGCCGCGCAGATCGGCGGCGTCGCGATGCGCGACGTTGCGCAGCACGGGGACGAAGAGCCCGTCGGGCAGATCGACGGCGATGCCGAGATCGATTTTCTCCAGCACATGGCGCCGCCCCGTATGGCCATCGAACCACGCGTTCAGCCCCGGCTCCGCGCGGCAGCCCGCGACCAGCGCGCGGATCAGCCGGATCGTCACGTCGGTGCGCGGCGGCCATGCGTGGATGTCGGCGTCGTCGATCACGGTCGCCGCGGCCACTTCGCTATGCGCGCGCGCCATGTTGTGCGCCATCGCGCGACGCACGCCGCGCAGCACTTCGGGCGGCCCGAGTTCGCCCAGTATCTTCGCGACGCGCTGCACGTCCGCCGCCGTGATGATGCCTTCGGGCCCGGACGGCGTCACCATCGACAGATCGACATCCAGCTTGCGCGCGAGCGCGCGGGCGGCCGGAATCGCCTTGATCACGCCGCCTGCGCCCACACCCGACGTCGTCGGCGCGGGCGACTCCTGCACGACATGCTGGCCGACCTCCATGTGGCCGACCACGGTGCCCGCGTCGGCGGCGTCATCGGCCTCGCCTTCGAACGCGACGAGGGGCGCGCCGAGATGCACGATGTCGCCCGTCTGTCCGAACAGCTTCGCGATGCGGCCGGACTGCGGCGATGGAATATCGACGATCGCCTTCGCTGTTTCGACCGACAGCAACGGTTGATCCGCGCGGACTTCATCGCCGCTCTTCACGTGCCACTCGACGATTTCCGCTTCCTGCAAGCCTTCGCCCAGGTCGGGCAGTTTGAATATCTTCATGGCCTCACGACGCCTCCAGAGCCTGCCTGACGGCCGCGACGATGCGCGCGACGCCCGGCATGTATTGATTTTCGAGCCGGTACAGCGGCACGACCACGTCGTAGCCGGTCACGCGCTGCACGGGCGCGAGCAGCGAGTAAAGCCCGCGCTCGGCGATGTTCGCGGCGATCTCCGCGCCGATGCCGCCCGTGCGCGAGCCCTCGTGCACGATCACGCAGCGGCCCGTCTTCGCGACCGATGTGAGAATCGTGTTCATGTCGATCGGCTTGAGCGTCGCGACGTCGATCACCTCGGCCATCACGCCTTCCTGCGCGAGCAGATCGGCGGCAGCCTGCGCGTCCTGCACCGCGCCGCCCCAGCTGACCAGCGTGACATCGGAGCCGTCGCGCAGCGTGAAGCAGCTGTCGAGCGGCAGCGCTTCGCCGTTGTCTTCGACCGTTTGCCGGTAGAGGCGATAGAGGCGCGTCGGCTCGAAGAAGATCACCGGGTCGGGATCACGGATCGCCGCGAGCAACAGGCCGTACGCGCGCGCGGGCGACGACGGCGTCACGACGCGCAAGCCCGGAATGTGCGCGAAGAACGCCTCGGGGCTTTCGGAGTGATGCTCGGGAGCGTGAATGCCCGCGCCGCACGGCGCGCGGATCACGAGCGGACACGCGAGGCGTCCGCGCGTGCGGTGCCTCAGGCGCGACGCGTGATTCAGCACGTGATCGATCGTCGGATAGAGGAAGCCGCTGAACTGGATCTCCGCGACGGGCCGCAGCCCCATCGCCGCCATGCCGATGGCCGTGCCGGCAATCCCCGTTTCGGCGAGCGGCGTATCGAGCACGCGTTGCGCGCCGAAGCGCGCCTGCAAGCCGGCCGTCGCGCGAAACACGCCGCCGTTCACGCCGATGTCCTCGCCGATCAGCACGACGGCGGGATCATGTTCGAGTTCGTAGGCGAGCGCCTGATTGAGCGCGTCGATCATGTTGAGATCAGCCATGACCGTTCTCCTGACCGTTCTCCTGACCGTTCTTCTGACCGTTCTCCTGACCGTTCTTCTGCCCGTTCGCCGCGACGGGCGCGAAGCGCTGTGCGGCTTCGAGTTGCTCGCGCATCGCGTGAGGCAGGCTCTCGTACAGGTGATCGAACATCGCGGACACGTCGGGCGGCGGCACGGCGAGATAGGCTTCGACGGCCTCTTCGACTTGCGCATGACAGGCCTTGCCGAGCGCTTCGTCCTGCGCCTTGTCCCACACGTTCATCCGCATCAGATACGTGCGCAGACGCAAGAGCGGCTCATGCGCCCATTGCTCGCGAATAACCTCGGAGTCGCGATAGCGCGTGGCGTCGTCGGCTGTCGTGTGATCGCCGAGGCGATAGCTGAGCGCTTCGATCAGCGTCGGGCCTTCGCCGCGCCGCGCTTTTTCGAGCGCCGCATGCATGACCTGATGCATCGCGATCACGTCGTTGCCGTCGACCTGCAAGCCGTCGATGCCCGCCGCGATTGCCTTCTGCGCGAGCGTCTGCGACGCGCTCTGCATGCTGCGCGGCACCGAGATCGCCCACTGGTTGTTGTTGATGACGAGCACGAGCGGCGCCTGCCAGATGCCCGCCATGTTCATCGCTTCGTAGAAGTCGCCTTTCGACGTGCTGCCGTCGCCGAAGATCGCGACGGCCACGCGCGGCTCGCCGCGCAGCTTGAACGCGTAGGCCGCGCCCGCCGCATGGCAGACCTGTGTGCCGATGGGCACGCAGTTCGGAAAGTCGAGACGGGGCCCGCTGAAGTCGCTGCCGCGCTCGTCGCCGCCCCAGTAAAGCAGGCTTTCCGTCATCGTGACGCCGCGCAGCAATTGCGCAGCGTGATCGCGGTAGGAAGGAAACAGGACGTCGTCGGCCCGCATCGCGCTCGCGACGCCGACGCCGATCGCCTCCTGCCCGACCGACGAAGCGAACGTCCCGAGCTTGCCGGTACGCTGCAGCGCAACCGCTTTGGAATCGAATGCGCGCGTCAGCACCATCGCGCGATAGAGCGGGATCAGCGCCGCCGGTTCGCGCGCGAAGGCCGGCAAGGGCTGCACGGGCTCGCCGTCGGGACCGAGGTATTGCGTATACCCGATGTGAAAACTGGCAGTCGTGGTCATGACCGCCCTCCTTGTTCGTTCAGATCTGAATGCGTGCAGGAGCTCACGTGCACATCCTGTGCCGGTTGGCACGGGCGTGCCCGGCTGCCGAGGGAGCGTGTCCGGACAGCCTTTTGCTTTGACAGTCGAAGCCGGCATAAGGTGCGAACTTTTTATCGATTTACACGTAACGCGTGCTTTGGGTGCGCGACCGTTGCCGCAATGCAATAAACGCCGACCTGATACGCGTGACTACTTCGTACAAGTCCGCGATATCGGCGCACGCTTTTAGGTTGTGCGAGCCGTGCACTCCTTTTTTTCATTTTTCGTGGTGCGGTGTTCATCGCTGCGCATTGGTGACAACGAACAGAACGATCGTTACTTCGGATTGCAAATGTATTGATGCGTGGCTCCGATTTTCATGCGGCACCATTACATATGAGCGAAAACGAAACGACTCGAGGACACCACGCGAAGCCTTCGATAAACTGATGATCGGAGAATGTAGTGATCCGCCGACAAACGCCCGCACTCGCGGCCTCACCGATCAATGCGAGGTTGAGCATGGAAACGAAACTGACTGCCCACTTGCCGACCGTCGATGTGGAAATCACACGGCGCAAGTTGCCCGATCTTGGCGCAGAAAGCATCGCCATTCACATCACGGCCGTGCCGACCGTCGAAGCGGCGGCGCAGTGGTTCTTGCAACCCAGCCTCTTTTCGCTGATGTCGCCTCTCATGTCTCCCCTCATGTCTCCCATTTCGATGTGGGCGATGTGGATGCGTGCCTGGCAACCGTGGCTCGCCTCCATCGCCGCGCCCGAGCACTCGACGCAAGGGCGCGAGAAGCGGCTGCCGGATGACAACGCGGCCTCGGGCACGCATTGACGCAAACGGACACCGCCGCAGCCCGCTAACATTCATCTTGTACGTGGACATCGACGGACCGCATCACGCGGCTGTGCGATTCAATCGATAGCGGCCACCGCCGCTTGGTGCGAGGAGGATTGATCATGCGCGCCATGGTTTTCGACGGTTCGAGTCCCCGGCTCGCCGAACGCGATCTGCCTGACCGCGCGCCCACGGCGGGCGAACTCCTGATCGACGTGCACGCGTGCGGCGTGTGCAGGACAGATCTGCATGTCGTCGATGGCGAGTTGAGCGAGCCGAAGCGTCCCGTGATTCCGGGCCATGAAATCGTCGGCAGAGTCGCGGCGCGCGGCGCGGACGTGAGCGCGTTCGAAATCGGCGACCGCGTCGGCGTGCCGTGGCTCGGCAAGACATGCGGCGTCTGTCCGTACTGCGAGAGCGACCGCGAAAACCTCTGCGATGCGCCCGCGTTCACCGGCTATACGATTGACGGCGGCTACGCCGAACAGGTCGTCGCCGATAGCCGCTACTGCCTGCACCTGCCAGCGAACTACGACGACGCACAAGCCGCGCCGCTGCTTTGCGCCGGGCTGATCGGCTACCGGACGCTCAGCATGGCGGGCGACGCGCAGCGCGTCGGCATCTACGGATTCGGCGCGGCAGCGCATATCGTCGCGCAGGTTGCACGTCATCAGGGCCGCATCGTGTACGCGTTCACGCGCTCCGGCGACACCTCCGCACAGCAACTCGCGCGCAGACTCGGCGCCTTTTGGGCTGGCGGCAGCAACGAAACTGCGCCCGATCCTCTCGATGCTGCGTTGATCTTCGCGCCCGTCGGCGCACTCGTGCCGGCCGCTCTGAAGGCCGTCGTCAAAGGCGGCATCGTGGTGTGCGGCGGCATCCACATGAGCGACATTCCCGCGTTCCCGTATGCGTTCCTGTGGGGCGAGCGACGTGTGGTGTCGGTGGCGAATCTGACGCGAGCCGATGGCGCAGCGTTCATGAAAATCGCCGGCGAAACACAGCTCGATATCGAAGTCACGCGCTACCCGCTCGCCGAAGCGAACCGCGCGCTCGACGATCTGCGCGGCGGCCGCGTGTCAGGCGCGGCTGTGCTGATCGTGCGTTAGCGAAACGTGAAAACCGACCGGGCCCAGAAACGCGGACAACGTGACGCTTACGGTGCGGACTTGTCCCCTCTCGCACGAAGCGCGGTGAGAATGCCTCGAAGCAGATCGACGGGTGGCGGTGGACAGCCCGGTACAGTGACATCCACGGGAAGAAGATTCGACAGCGGCCCGCATACCGCGTAACTGCCGCCGAAGATGCCGCCCGTGCACGCACAATCGCCGGCGGCGACCACCAGTTTCGGATGGGGCGTGGCCTCCCACGCGCGGCGCACGGCTTCCTTCATGTTCAGCGACAGCGGCCCCGTGACGAGCAGCATGTCCGCATGCCGAGGACTCGCGACGAATTTGATGCCGAGCCCCTCGATGTTGTAGTACGGATTGTTGAGTGCATGGATTTCCAGCTCACATCCATTGCAGGAGCCCGCGTCGATCTGCCGGATGCACAGCGCGCGGCCGAGCACGTCGAGAATTTCCGCGTGGAGTTGCTGATGCGCGGTTCGCCACGCATCGTTGTCGGTGGGGATGCGCTGGGACGGAATGTCAGTCCGCGCGATCTGCTTGAGAAGTTGCCACATTAGAGATCGTGTCCCGCGTAGTTCAGATTGAACGACTTGTTGATCAACGGGAAATCCGGAACGATGTTGCCGATGATCGCGTGCTCCAGCGCCGGCCAGTTTTGCCATGATGGATCATGGCAATGACAGCGCGAAATCGTCCCGTTTTCGCCCGTCTCGATGGCGACGAACACATCGCCGCGCCAGCCTTCGACCCAGCCCACGCCGCAAGACGGCGGCTGCCTGGCGTGCACTGATTCCGCAAAATCGCCCTCAGGCAAGCCATCGAGAAACGCGCAAATCAACCGCAGCGACTCGTACACCTCGTTGAACCGCACAGCGACGCGCGCGGCCACGTCGCAGCGGTTGTCGGTGACGATTTGCGCTTCGACTTCGTGATACGGCGCATACGGATGATCGGCGCGCACGTCGATTTTCAACCCGCTCGCCCGCGCCGCAAGACCGCACACGCTGAAATGCGCCGCCACCTTCGCAGCGAGCTTGCCCGCGCCCGCAAAGCGGTCCTGCAAGCCCGACTGGTCGTCGTAGATGCGCTGCATCACGCGAACGTCGGCTTCGATCTGTTCGCACTGGTCCGCGAGGGCCGCGATGAAATCCGCGGCCACGTCACGCGCGACCCCACCCGGGATTATCTGATCCATCAGATAACGATGACCGAACACCCGATCGTTCAGGCGCAACCAGTCTTCCTTCATTCGGGAAAACTGCGCGAGGCCGAATGCGAACCCGGCATCGTTGCCGAGCGCTCCCAGATCGCCCAGGTGATTGGCAACGCGCTCGCGTTCGAGCATAAGCGCTCTCAACCACTGCGCACGCGGCGGAACGAAGACGTTCCATGCGCGTTCGACGGCCATGCAATACGCCCACGAAAAGGCAACTGTCGTGTCGCCGGCAATGCGCCCGGCAAGGCGCTGGCCGAGCAGCACGGGCGCCTGCTCGAATAGCCGCTCGACACCCCGATGCGCGTAGCCTAGCCGCTCCTCCAGCCGCAGCACCTTTTCTCCGACGACCGAAAAGCGGAAGTGCCCCGGCTCGATGGTGCCCGCGTGAATCGGCCCGACCGCTATCTCGTGAACGCCGTCGCCGGCGACGGGCACGAACGGATAGTCCGCTTCTTGCGACTCGAAGCGCTCGTTTCCGGACGACAGCTTCTGAAGCGGAAAGTAATCGGCGGGCCAGTTGCCATGGTTCAGCCAGGGCCGCGTATCGGCCGCGCCCGTCGCGCGCAGGCCGAGCAGATCGTAGACAGCGCGCTGCATCCGCGATGCACACGGAAAGATGCTGGACAGGTCTGGATAGCCGGCGTCTCGGTCATCGTCTCGCGCGACGGGCAACTGCAACCACAGCAGTCCATCTTCCAGTGCGTAAGCGGCAGAAACGACGAACGCGCCCGTCGCCGCTTCCTTACCCCACAGCGAGATCAGGCGCCCCCCATGCTCTCTGACCGTGCCGGCAATGCGAACCCACGTCGCGGAATGGACGTGCGCCAGAAAGGCCGACGCCTTGCCGGTGAACATCGACAGTCGCACGACATCAGAAAGCCCGAGTGCGTCGATTCGCATGCGTCACCCCGCGAGCATCGCCGCCGCCTGCCGATACCACGTCGCAAGGTAAGGCGGAATGTAAAGCCCGAGCATCAGACCCAGGCCCAGATGAACGAACACGGGAAGCAGCGCCGGCGGATGCTCGAGCGCCGTCGCCGTGGTCTTGCCGAACACCATGTGCTGCACGCGCGCAAAGATGATCGCGAACGCCACCGCAAGCGCGAGCAGCAGAAACGGCGTCGCCCATGGCAGCTCGCTGATTGCCGTCGTCAGGATCAGGAACTCGCTCGCGAACACACCGAACGGCGGCATGCCGAGGATCGCGAGCGTCCCGAGCATCATGCCCCATCCGACAGTCGGGCTCACGCGCAGCAGCCCGCGTATGTCGTCGATCACCTGCGTGCGCGCCTTCTGCGCCGCGTGCCCGACAGCGAAGAAGATCGCCGACTTGACGAGCGAATGGACCGTCATGTGCAGCAGACCCGCGAACGTCGCGGTAGGCCCGCCGAGCCCGAACGCGAATGTCATCAGGCCCATGTGCTCGATCGACGAATACGAGAACAGACGCTTGACGTCCTTCTGGCGCAGCAGCGAAAACGTCGCGACCATGACCGACACCAGTCCGAATCCGATCAGCAGGCGGCCCGGCAGACCGTTTTGCAGCGCGCCGTCGGCGAGCACCTTGCAGCGGAGCACCGCATACAGCGCAACATTGAGCAGCAGGCCGGAGAGCACGGCGGAAATCGGCGTGGGGCCTTCGGCGTGCGCGTCGGGCAGCCAGTTGTGCATCGGCACGAGGCCGACTTTCGTGCCGTAGCCGATCAGCAGGAACACGAACGCCAGCGACATGATCGTCGGGTCGAGTTGGCCCTTGACCGCGTTCAGGCTGCTCCACAGCAATGCATCGCCGCCGCTCAGATGCCGGCTCGCGGCGAGATAGAGCAGGATCGTGCCGAACAGCGCCTGCGCAATGCCGACGCCGCACAGGATGAAGTACTTCCACGCCGCTTCGAGACTCGCGGCCGTGCGATAGACGCTGACGAGCAGCACGGTGGCGAGCGTGGCGGCCTCCATCGCGACCCACAGAATGCCGACGTTGTTGGTCAGCAGCGCGAGCAGCATCGCGAATACGAACAGCTGATACATGCTGTGATAAAGACGCATGCGCGCGCCCGTCATCTTGCCACGGCTCTGTTCGATCCGCATGTACGGCCTGGAAAAGATCGACGTCGTCCAGCCGACGAATGCCGTCAGTGCAACGAGAAAAACATTAAGCGGATCGACGAAGAAAAGCTTGCCGAGCGCAAAAGCAGGTCCGTGCGCGACCGTTTGCTCAGCGAGCACCATCGCGGCGATAAAGGTCAGAAAGCTGAATCCGACGTTGAGATCCGGTGCCACGGCATGCTGCCCAACGAGCGCGAGACAGGCTCCCGCGCACAATGGAATCGCAAATACGAGCAGCAGAACCCAGGCTTCAGTCATCTTTGAGCTTTTCCAGGTGATGGATGTCGAGGCTGTCGAACTGCTCGCGAATCTGGAACATGAAGACGCCGAGAATCAGGATGCCCACCAGCACGTCGAGCCCGATGCCGAGCTCGACGATCATCGGCATGCCGTTGGTCGCCGCTGCGGCAGCGAAGAACAGGCCGTTCTCCATCGAAAGAAAGCCGATCACCTGCGGTATCGCCTTCGAGCGCGTGATCATCATCATGAACGACAGCAGCACGCACGCGAGCGCGATGCCGAGCGTGCCACGCGCGACGGACGACGCGAGCTGGCTGATCGGCGTCGCGACGTTGAACGCGACGATTACGAGCACGATGCCGATCAGCAGCGTCGTCGGAATGTTGAGCAACGTCTCGACATCCGTTTTCACGTTGAGGCGCTGCACCAGCCTGTAGAGAATCCACGGAATCACGCCTACCTTCAGCACGAGCGTCAGCAGCCCGGAAATGTAGAGGTGAATGTCGTCTGTGACGAAGCCGAGCACGAGGTTCGCCGAAACGAGCGCGATGCCCTGGAGCGTGTACAGGTGGATCAGCGAGAGGATTCGCCGCTGGCTGAGCATCGCGAACGACACCATCAGCAGAACGGCGGCCAGCAGGTTGATGATCTGCGTCGCGAGACCGTGCATTCACGCCCCCAGCAGAAAGTGCACAAGCATGCCGATCACGGCGAGCAGGAAGGCCGTGGCGAGAAACTCCGGCACGCGGAAGATGCGCATCTTTGCGTTCGTGGTTTCCACGACCGCGAGCGCTGCGCCGCCGACCAGCAGCTTGACGAACAGCGCCGGGATAGCAAGCAGCAGCGCAACGGGATTGCCCGCCTCGGCGATGCCCCACGGCACGAAGAGCGCAAGCCCGATGCACGAATACGCAAACAGCTTCAGACTCGCGGCCAACTCCATCAGCGCGAGATGCCGGCCCGAATACTCGAGGATCAACGCCTCGTGGATCATCGTCAGTTCGAGGTGCGTCGTTGGGTTGTCGACGGGCAATCGTGCGTTCTCTGCGAGCGACACCATCGTGAACGCAATGCCCGCGAAGGCGAGGCTCGGGTAAATCGCCAGTTCCTGATGGCTCAAGGTGCCGACGATGTGCGTGAGCAACGTCGAGTGCGTGATCAGCGATGCGGAGAACAGCACCATTAGCAAGGCCGGCTCTGCGAGAAAGCCGACCAGCATTTCGCGGCGCGCGCCGAGCGTGCCGAATGCCGTGCCGACATCCATTGCCGCCAGCGAGATCGCGACGCGTGCCAGTGCGAAGAGCCCCACGAGCGCGATTGCATCGGCGGCAGGCGACAGCGGCAGTTCCGTCGACAGCGTCGGCACGATTGCGCACGCGAGCGTCATGCACGCGCAGATCACATACGGCGCGCCGCGAAACACGGGACTCGCATGCTGAGCGACGACGGATTCCTTGTTGAACAGCTTGTGCAGCATCCGGTACGGTTGCCAGATGGAAGGCGCGCGCCGGTTTTGCAGCCACGCGCGGCACATGTTGATCCAGCCGGACAACAGCGGAGCAGCCGCCAGCGCCAGCACGATTTCGAGCATCTGCGAGAGCAGTCCGGAGGGCGTCATCATCGTCGCACCAGGATCAGCAGGACAATGAGCACGAGGAAGCTGAACATCAGATACACAGCGATGCGGCCCGTCTGAAGCAACCCCGCCAGCGCCGCGATACGCGCGACGATGCGTTCGATCGGCTGGTAGATCAGTGCCCATGCGCGGTCCGTCACGGCCACGCGATATACGGGGCGTGCATCGAAAGGCGAAGGCAACTGCCGTTCGATCCTGAAAAGCGGCGCAAAGATTTCGCGGATCGGCTGCCCGAAACCTTCGGCCGTGTCCTGCATGCGTGCGTTGACGAACGGATGGCCACATGCCCACGGAATCGCGCGACGCAGCCGCCCGTGATAGAAGCGGCGCACGAGAATCCAGACAAGCGCGCAGAACGCAAGGAGGAACAGCAGAAAGGCGACGGGCATGTAGCTCGCGCGTTCGATATTGACGGGCGCGAGCAGCAGCCAGCCGTTGCGGGCGACCGTCTGGCCGAGGCCCGCTCCCATCAACGCGTGCGTCACCCGATCGAGCACGGCCACGAACTGCACCGGCAACAGCCCGAGCAACACGCACATTGCCGCGAGCCAGACGAAGCCGGCTCGCTCCCACGGGCTCGCGTCGCGTGCCTCACTCAGTTTTGCTTCGCGCGGCTGCCCGAGAAAAATGATCCCGAAGAACTTGACCATCGTATAGCCGGCAAGCGCGGCAACGAGTGCGATCAGTGCCGCGACGAGCGGAACGATCATGTTCAGGAAAGAGTTGGGCAGTTCCGGCGTAAACAGGAAGCTCTGCAACAGCAGCCATTCGGAGACGAATCCGCTCAACGGCGGCAACCCCGCGCTCGCGAGCGTGCCCAGCAACGCGACCCAGGCGGTCCATGGCATGAAGCGGATCAGCCCGCCGAGGCGTCCGAGATTGCGCTCGCCCGTTGCATGCAGCACGGAGCCCGTCGCGATGAACAGCAGGCTCTTGAACGCCGCGTGGCTTGCGATCTGATAGAGCAGCGCCGTCAGCGACAACGCAGAGAGCGCAGGCATATCGAACGCACGGAAAAGAATGGCCAGCCCCATGCTGACGAACATCAGACCGATGTTGTCGATCGACGAATACGCGAGCAGCCTCTTCATGTCGGTCTGGATCGCGCTGAACACGACGCCGAACAGCGCCGTGAAAAGCCCGAGTGCGAGCAGCACCACGCCCCACCACGCGATCTGCACGTGCAGCAGGTCGAACACCGTGCGCAATACGCCGTAGAGCCCTGCCTTCAGGACAAAGCCGCTCATCAATGCCGACACGGGCGATGGCGCCGCCGGGTGCGCCTCCGGCAACCAGACATGCAGCGGGAAAATGCCCGCCTTTGCGCCGAATCCGAACAGCGCAAGAATGAACGCAATGGACGCCCAGAACGTGTCCAGATGCTGCTGCCGCATGCCGGCAAACGAGTAGTCCCCCGTATTCGCTTGCAGCAAGCCGAAACACAACAGCAGACCAAGCGCGCCGACGTGCGAGATCAGGAAGTACAGGTAGCCGGCGCGGCGGATTTCGTCGATGCGATGATTGCTCATCACGAGAAACGTTGCCGCCAGCGTCATCGTTTCCCATGCAACCATGAAGCAGTAGGCATCGTTGGCCACGAGCACGAGCGCGAGGCCCGCGAGGCACACGTGATATTCGAAGCAGAGCAGCCCGGGCGGCGTGCCTTCACCCTTGCGAAAGTAGCCGGCGGAGAACGCGCTGACACCGGCGCCGACCATGCCGAGCACGGCAAGAAAATACGAGGAGAGGCCGTCGAGCCGCACGTGAAACGGCAAGCCCGGCAGCCCAAGCGGCAGAATCGTTTCCTGAGGGGCGGAAAACACGCCGGCAAGTCCCAGCGCGCACAGCAGAACCCCGAACACTGCACCGGCCGGAAACAGCCCGTGTGCCACGACGCGCGTGCGGCGCAAGCTGACGAACCCCAGAACCCCGATGGCAAGCCACCCCGCGATCACGAGCAGCACGGCCTGAAGGATGGTGGGAGAAGCCATCGCGTGCCGTCTCTACTTGTGCGCCTGGCAGCGGACAATGATGACGCCCGTCCACACCGGGTCATCGACGACTCTCGCACAGCCTTCAGTGCGCCGTGGGCGCGAGCGCTTTCGTTCGCGCCCTTCCGTTTGAACAGGCTGTCCGTCTGCCGCAAATCCGCACTGCATGGGATGTCTCCGCTCGATGTCGGGACTCGAAACATCGGTCCCGCGTCAGGAACATACAGTTATCAGAGTATGATAATGGCGTTATCATCCTATCAGCTTTGCCCGCAGGATTCCATACAACGTCGATGACGTGCGCCGCTTCATGCCGGCCCTTCCGCCTTCGCCGCTGCTTCTCTGCGATCCATGCTTTGGACCCAAGGCCAGCGTGAAATCCGACGCAACGGAGATCACGCCCCATACGTACACGCGTTCACGCGTTCACGCCACGCGGCGACACAGCAGTCGATCTCACATGCCAGCACAGTTTTTTCGAACATTGACGGGAAGAGACCGGAGTACCGCGGCAAACAGGCGCCTCGGGTTTTCACTTGCATTCGTCGCGGGCGCGGCGAACGCAGGCGGATATCTGGCCGTCAGGCAGTACACGTCGCACATGAGCGGCGTGGTCTCCTCGATCGCCGACGACGCCGTGCTCGGCGATTTCGCGCTAGTGCTCGCGGGTGTCGGCTCGCTGATTTCCTTTTTGCTGGGCGCCGCGTGCTCGGCCGTGCTCGTCAACTGGGGACGTCGCCAGCGCCTGCACAGTCAATATGCTTCGCCGCTTCTGCTGGAAGCCTCGCTGCTGCTGTGCTTCGGATTGCTCGGCAGCCATCTGGCGCTGTGGGACACCCTGTTCGTTCCCGCAACCGTCATGCTGCTGTGCTTCATCATGGGCCTGCAGAACGCGATGATCACCAAACTGTCGGGCGCGGAAATCCGCACCACTCATATGACAGGCATCGTCACGGATATCGGCATAGAACTCGGCAAGCTCTGCTACTGGAACGCGTCTCGCGACGATCCGGCGCTCGCACCCGTTCTCGCCAACAGGGAGCGGTTGAAGGTGCATGCCCGCATGCTCGCGAGTTTCTTCGCGGGCGGCGTAACGGGCGCACTGGGCTTCAAGCATGTCGGCTACGCGGCAACCATTCCGTTGGCCTGCGTGCTCACGATGCTCGCGATCATTCCGCTGCTCGACGATCTGCGCGAGCGAGCGTGGGAGCCCACCCGCAGACGGGAGTGAGCGCTTCATTGAGCGGCGCAGCGCATAGGCGTTTGCGCGGTCTTTGTGATACACATGCTATTATCATGTCATTAACATATACGAATCTGATCGATAACGGGTGATATCTACGGACTGGACCTGTTGCGGCAAGCCATCAAGCAGTGCGGCACCGCAGGTTCGCGAACTCCGTGCGAAAGCAAGGAACTCAATGTGATTGACCCTGGCGCGGCTCTGCTGTCATACGACCATGCGTGTCGTCTCGTACGGGATGTGACCGGCGATCACGGCCTGATCGTGGTCGGTGTAGGCACGGCTGGGGAACGTGGGTTCCAGATGCTCTACCGGTTCGCAGAGGTCTGCGACCGTCTCGAAGCCCACGGGATCAACGTCATCTTCGTTTATCCGAAGGCGTCGGCACGCCATGTGTTCGATGCGATGTCGGTGCGCGGTTCCCGGTATCGGGGAAAGACATGCCTGTTTCTCGACGGCGATGGCCAACTCTTTCGCAAGCCGGTTCAGCCTCGGGCATTGCGTGCCGTCTATCTGGACGCCGAGATGCGGCAGGCGGGAACGGCAGACGTGACGCTCGACAGCGAAACCTGGGACGAGCAGTTGCGCAGCTTCTTTTCAGACGTCGTCGGTCGGCGACTGCATTGAATCGGGTCGGCGCGTGATCGTGAGCGACCGGCGATGTGTGCGATAGCGAACGCCGTGTCAGACGATTATCCGCTGACAGCATTCTCCCGATGTTACGCAGGCGGGCGATCCATTATAATTTGATTAACATATCTGATTCCGCTCCCGCCATGGAAACGAAAAGTGCCCGATTGACCGTCCTGATCGACCCTGTCAAGAAAGAGGCGTTCGAGAAACTCTGCGCCGCACAGGACCTGACACCCTCCCAGGTGGTTCGGCAGCTTATCAGGGAGTACCTCGAGCAGCACGGCGTAACCTGGAAGACACGAAGCGCAATAGGCTCGCGCACACGGCAGAAAGCGGAGTAGGCCGCGTACTGTTCGCTATAAGGCTAAATGACGGAAGATGTACTCCCCGCTTCCAATAGTTGCATAGCCATTGTCTTTTGACACTGTCTTATCTCCCTTGAATAGCTGCGCATACAGGTCTTCGCCATAGCTCGATTCAAGGGGTTCACCCGGCGATACCTTCGGTTCCGCGCGCCAGGCTTGCGCAGCAAGGCCTCGTTTCAATCGAGGCAGGCACCGGATTCCATCTTCTTCGCCTCCTCGTGGCGATTGAACGCCCGGATAACATCAAGACGAAAGCCCGCAAATAAAAATGCCTACCGGCCCGGCACATCAGGGACTCAGTAGGCATCATCAGCCGCGCACGATCAGCGGCGGTTAGGGAGAAATGCCATCTCCAGCAGACACGTTTTCGTGGCTGGACGAGAGGTCGCCATCTGCGCAATCGCACTGGCTTTAATGTGCGCCGCCCTTGTGAAACAGCGAGAACTTCTTCGGATGATGCTGCGGGTCCTCTTCACCCAGCAACCCGAACTCGATCGGCATACGCGTATAGAAAACGTGTACGCGTTCTGCGCGAACGACGTCGAGCAATCGCTGTGCCTCTTCGTCGGTGACGGCAACGATGATCTGCACCGGCTGGTCAGCGAGCTTGAGCATGTGCGCGGCATGATGAGCACCCGCATGTCCGACGCCCTCGCTGCCGCTGATGACCGTTGCGCCGTGTATGCCCAGCGCCTTCACCTCGTGCAGCAGCCACTCGCAAACCGTTCTGTGACCGTGCCGCTTGTTCTGCTCGGTGTAGAACGTCAGTTGATATCCGTTCATACGAATCTCCGTGGACGGACCGGACCAGCCCGGGTTGCAAAGCCACGGTCCTTTCCGGCAACAGACGCGCGGAACCATGACCTGTTTCATTCTAGTGCAGGCCATCGCGCGCAGGCGAATTGTGCGAGGCGATGACCGGGGTGTGCCTCGCATCAGGTCACGCGAGCGTCTTGCTGAATTCCGTCGTCGCGTCCGCTTAGAGCTTCGTCTGCGGGTCGTCAGAGTCACCGAGCACTTCGAATTCAACGGGACGACGGGCGATCGCACTTTGGCGCAAGCAAAACGCAAAGCGGACCACGACATGCGTGATCCGCTCGCGGCGTCTAATGCATTAGCGCGCCGACATCCACTCTTCTCCTGAAAGACCGCTCGTCGCGTACTCAGCCTCTTTTGCGCGAATCGTATCGCGCTCGTCGAGATAGGCCGAGCGATATCCCGTATGCACGCCCCAGTAATAGAACACGAGCGAGAACACGATCACGACCAGCATGTCCCAGCCATACGACAGCAGCCCCATCCCGCCGAACTGCCTGCTGCCGATCAGCGACAGGATC
>NZ_JBFRCH010000033.1:0-71711 GCF_040965635.1 Paraburkholderia phymatum | reverse complement strand
ACGGCATACGACCAGCCAGGTGCGGGCGGCAAACAGCTTGCGATGGCGGAAGTCGTTGCGCAGCTCAGGGAACTGCTGACGCTGGCTGAATCGCTGGCGCAGTCCGCAGACGCGTCAAAGGCGTCGCCAGCCGACACCAGTGCGCAGAAGGCAATCAATGATGCCTTGAACGAGCTGAACAAGCCGGGTGTGCTCGTCAGCGCGCCGGGACCGGTTGGTGTCGTGTCGGGCGATGGTATCGAGCTTGGAAGCGACGGCTCGATCATCGCGACAGCAGGAAAGGGCATGCACTTCAGTGTGCTCAGGCGTTTCACCGTGGCCGCACGCGACGTTGTGTCGCTTTTCACGCAGAAGGGCATGAACCTGATCGCGGCAGCGGGGTCGGTCGTGGTGCAGGCCCAGCGCGGAAGGATGCAGCTCGCGGCACAGGAAGACCTGACGGTCGAGTCGGTTGACGGCGTGCTGCACGTGAAATCGCCGAAGGAAATCGTGCTGAATGTGGGTGGGTCGTATCTGCGCATGACGCCGGACGGGATCGAGCTGGGCACGCGAGGCGCGATCCGTCTCAGGAGTGCTGGCCTGTCGAAGACCGGTCCCACACAGCTGGACCTGGGCGGTGCCGCCTTTGCACCGAAGTTCGTACCGTTCAAGGCTGATTGCGAAGTGTGGCGCACCAACGCGAACTTTGTGCAGGAGACAGCGCCGACGCCGAAGGGGATGGAGAACACTGGGGCCGTGCCGCCTGCGCCGTCGCCCGACGGTTCATACGCGGAGTCGTTGCCGCCGCCGCAGATTCCATTTCCACCGGGGAGCGGCACAGCAGATAAGGGCAAGGTAACGATCCATGATCCCGAGAACGCATCGGGAGAGTCGCGCGACAATCCGGAACCCATTGCACTCAAAACCGCCGTACCGTGCAACTGGCAGCTCGATAAGTTCACGTCGCTTGCAAGCATGGTGCGTGAAACTCCGCGATATCACCGCTACCAGGACACCAGAATTGGACCGGAGAAAGTTGCTAACGATAGGTTCATTGATACGGGCGGGACAGCCCCGACGAAGTGCCGTTTTAGTTACGACCCAGGTAGCCGGATGCTCACAGCAAAAGTCGTGATTGCTTTCATTCCGAGGTTGCTGGTCAGAATGAACCCGGCAACGAAGGAACCGCTGCGGGATGATAGGAACAACTATGTTGTCGTAAAGTACGAGTCCATGAAAAACGGGGCGAACTCGCAGAAAACCTACGCGGAACAGCAGTTGATGCTTGTTGATCGGGACGTTGCTGAAGTCAATGCATCGGCCTACAAGAGCGAAATCGAAACAACCCTGAATCAGAGCAACTACAAGCTGATCCTTGATGGATGTCAGAAAGGCGCGGCATGCGGCTGCCGAATTTCTGTGAAGTTTTGCGTGGACATCCACGTCGTTACTGCTTCGAATGCGGCAAAGATTGACACGGATCTGACAGTCAACCTCTTCCCAGATACCGAGCGTGCAGATGCAGCCAACTGGCCCGAGGCATATTACGACAAGGATAACCGCGGAAATCCAATTACCGTTAAGCAGCAAGTTAAGGCGCATGAATGCGGGCATCTGTTCAATTTCCCCGACGAATACTGGCGGTGGGGCGGCTTCGTCCACAAGCAATATGTGAAGGACGACCTGACGCTGGACTTTGCGCTTGGTGACACCAATGCGACGGGCAATAAGACTTGGCAGATTTACTCGGCACCGAATCTGATGGGGAGTGGTGCGCTTCAGGCCACGGCTACGGTTCAACCGTACTACCTGGAGTACATCCGCAGATGGTTTTCCACTTATACAAACAAGGCCTGGCGAATCGGGTATGAAAGTAAGGCCGTATCCGGACCTGCATCTGGCGGCGCAACACCAAGTGGCAGCAATTCATCGAATGGTCCCAAACCTGGAGGTAGCAACTCGAATGTCAAGAACAATTCCACCCATGCGCTGGGGAAGTCGCGATAGTTCATACGTGTTCCGCTTATTTCGCGTTGCATCGCTAGTGTTACTGTTTTTATTCACGGGAGCAAAGAGTGTGATGGCTGCTGATTCGAACAAGTCTTCTGACCGGGTTGGTGCGTTCTCCATATCATGGTCCGGCGGCTTGCAATATGGCTCGCAGGAATACCGTTTCGACGGTGATGGAAAGTTCTCCGTGTGGCGAGGGGACACCGAAAACAGCGACGATATGACGGGTGTCGGCCTGTTCGAACTCGAATTGCAGAAATCCGAAGTGGAAGATGCGAAAACTGCGGCGGAAATACTATGCGGCAAAGACGCCCAGACTGGTGGGCCAGAGACTACCGATCCGCCCTGGAGCTTTTCGGTAACCTGCCGCGATGGAGGTCATGTAGTAACCAAGCAGGGTTCAATGCGCCTGGTTCCTGCGAGTCTACGTGAGAAGTTCTTTCGGCTAACAAACCCGTTTAGCGACCGAACCTCAGCCGAAGGAAAAAAGATCATCAAGCTGGACTTCGTGACCGACAAGGTGGAACGCAAGGATGGAAAATTTGTTGTGTCGGTGCGCTTCATCAATTCAGGAGAAAGGTGGGTCAGGTTCAGGACGCCGGATCAGATGCCTGGAACCACCGTTGACGGCCGATTGGGCGTTGGCTCATCCAGCAAGATCGAGAAGAATGGCGAACGTGACGAGAAGTCAGCAACCTGGGGTTTTGCGCTCGGCGGGCAGAAGTTGCTTAACCGGAGTGAGTTTCCCGATGGCTTTGTACATTTAAACCCTGGCGAAACCAAAACACTGACTTTTCAGACCGTTCCCGACGAGAAGGCCACAAAAGGCGAATACGAGTTTTCGGGTATTGCATATATGCACATTAAATGCGAGGGTCTGTGGCACGGACAGTCAGATCACGTCGATTTCAAACCGATCAAGACTCGTGTCATCATCGACCGCGACTACCCGTCAACGCCAAAAGAACGTGAAGAATGGGAAGCGACACATCGCACGAGCATGTTGCTTCAGCCTGTCGGGCCAGGCGAAACGTTCGCGGAAGATGGCCTGTATCGCGCCGTGCGTCTCGTTTCCGGCTCCAGCTACCGCAGTCTCCAGCTAAAGCCGTTCAAGGCCGGGGACATTGCCACGACCGAGGATGTGCGGCTGCACATGGAGTCCGCGAGTGGCACGGAACTGAACGGTCCGGTGCAATGGGTATGGGAGGGCAGCGCGCCGCAGCTCGTCAAGCCTTACTCGTCCGAATACGTTGAAGGCACCGAGCACGTCTGCAAGCCGGGAGTGCCGTGCCCGCGCAGCGGGCGCTGGATTGAGCGGACCCTGACAGACACCTGGAACGGGCGATACACATACCGGCTATCCAGCATCGTCACGCGAGAGCGCGGGAAAAGCATGCCGCCTGTCACAGGACAGCAGGATGCGGGTGTGGTCGAGTGGGAATGGGTTGGGGCCTGACATGGGAACGCGCGCCCATATTCTCCAGTATGACCGGACTACCGCAGGCGGCACCGTGCTCGATGGCATGGATGACGTAACGTGGAACGGTCGCAGGTTGAGTTACCTGGGGGCGCGAGTCCAGTGCCCCGCCTGCAATTCAGTGGGCCGGATCACACCGAACGGTGCCCGCCCGGATGACGATCTGTCTGGCAGACAACCTGCCCTGGACGGAGACTTCTGCCAGTGCGCCTGTAATCCGAAGCCAACCATGATCGCGTCGCAGGATGACTGGACGCTCGATATCTGAACCTCAAAGAACTGACCGCCATGAAATTCCGCTGGGACCAGGCCATGCCGCCTGAGCTGTCGGTGGGCAAGCCACCTCCTGTATGGGTCTATGCAGCGCTGTATCTGGTTATCGAAGTTTCCGCCTTGCTTTTGACGGTGAGTACATGGCCGAAGGGACAGCCGGTCGCTTCACAGGAGTTTGTGCTGCATACGGTTATCCTCCCGTTGCTCGCGTCGGTGTTCATTGGCATTTTCGCGTATCACGGCCTGCATGGGAGCTTTGCCTATCAAGTCGCAGTCACGAACTCTGAACGTTGGCACCTGATAACCCGCTGGCAGCGGCAGAGCCGTTCGGGCGTCGCGGTGCTCGATAGCACAATCCTTACGCCTGAGCCCGATCTCGCGGTGCACATGCTGGGACTGGAGGGAACGCCACCGGAAAATCCAGCGCGAATCATGGCGCTCGACAGCGTGGAGGGTGCGGACGGCGCATCGCGTGTTCGTGCCGTCCTGCACCAGCTTCTGACGCCTCTGATACCCGGGCTTGTGGGTGCGGTTCGTAGTCGCTCATTTGACCTCGTGTTGCAATGTGAACGACAGGAATCGTCAGAAGATGTCCGGGCGATATGGAAGGAGCTGGAACTGCCGGGGGACCCTCGCGTCAGGTGGATTAACAACGAGAAGGAAGTTGACTTCGCGGACGGCTGGTTTGAGGACGACAGGCACATGTCGTATGGCTACGAGATGGACAGGACACCAAGGTATCGCCTGTTGCTGGCGTGGCATCTGAACGACGGAGGGCCGGACGCTCGACCGACGTTTTCGGAGTCAGCCGTTGCGCTGTTGCTGGGGACAGCAACGCTTGCGCAGGAGAAGCAGAGCAATCTCCGGCAACAGGCATGGCTGTTACGTCAGATTGTCGGGGATGCTGACCTGGCAGACCGCTCGCTCGCGCTGCTGCTCGATGCGGAGCAGGTGCCGCGTGAGCGTATCCATCACTTCTGGCACTCCCGGCTCAAGGGATTGGCGCAACATGCCACGATGGGAGCGGTCGGGAACAGCGGCCTGAAGGTGGGCGAACACGCGCTGGATCGGGCTGTCGGCCCGCAGGCATCAGTGGCGCGCTGGGTTCTCCAGGCACTTGCCGCCAGGATGGCGCATTTCGGCCAGGGGGCGCAACTCGTCGCGCTACCTCGCAGCAATGGCGTTGCCCTGAACTTCGTCGTGAAGGAACGCACACCCGTCAGCGTACGGTGGAAACCGGAATACGAGTACAGCCTGTTTCCGCTCCTGGAAAGTGTTGCATGTATGACATTCGTGGCGTTAGCGCTGCTGCTGTCCGACAGCAAGGCGTGGGGCACCTATGAAACCGTTACTGTCTCTGTGGGTGCTTTCTTTTGCGTGCTGTTCGCTGGCGCGCGCATCCTGATGCGCAGGGTGTTTACCGATAACTTCTGGCGTGCATACCGGTGAGCGGCGCAAACAGACAAGTGACTTGAAAAACGCCGCGCCCGGAGACGCGGCAAAGAGGGCCGGTTGCCCCGCCCGATCGAGCGCATCGAAGATCTGCAAGGCACGTGCCGCATCCTGACAGTATGTGCAGTTCGAAAGGGCGTGTGTTGGCCCTGCGACTGATCGTGATGTAGTCCTCGAACTTTTTTTTCGCTGCATGCGGTGAACAGGTCCTGCATCGTGCTGTTCCCGATTGCGTGCAAAATAGTTCCCAGGCTTATCCCCAGAAACTGGGGATAACCTCATGGGACCCGATCACTGCGCAGCCGTCGCAGCGCCCGTCGATGCCGACGCCGCACGCGCGTCGTCGACGGGCGGATTGCCCATCGCCTGGAAGAGCGCGGCCGTGTCGTTCAATCGCGCACCCGTGTAGCGAATCTCGTCGAGCCGTGCATTGCGATACTGCTGCTCGCTCGCTCTCGCTGCCGTCACGGGCACGGCGCCGAGACGATAGCGCGCCGACGTCTCGTCGAACGCACGCTGCGCCGTTTGCGCCGCGACATTGGCCGCATCGAGAGACTGCGTGTCGTGCTCGAGCGCGGCGAGTGTATCGGCGACGTTCTGGAACGCGGCGAGCACGGTCTGCTTGTATTGCGACACCGAGGCTTCGTACGATGCGACGGCCGCGCGCCGTTGCGCGAACAATGCGCCGCCATGGAAGATCGGCTGCGTCAGCGATGCGCCGAGGCTCCAGATCGCCCCCGCGCCCGATACCGCGACGGGCCAGCTGAACCCGCCTTGTCCCATCGATGCGTTCAGCGTCAGGCTGGGAAACATCTGCGCCGTCGCAACGCCGACTTCGGCGGCGGCCGCCTTGAGCGTCGCGTCGGCGGCCTCGATGTCAGGGCGCGCCTGGAGCAGATCGGATGGCACGGACACGGGCACCTGTTCAGGCACGTGCAGCGACGCGAGATCGAGAGGCGGCGGCGCCTGGTCCGGCGTACGGCCGAGCAGCACCGCGAGCGCGTGACGCGTCGTCAGCAGTTGCTGGCGCGCGGCGGGCAGGCTCGCGGCAAGCGACGCCGCGCTTTGCTGCGCATTGAGCAGATCGCTGTGCGGCACCGCGCCGAGTTCGTAGCGGCGCTGCGTGTCGCGCGCCTGGTCATTCGCGAGCGTGACGAGGCGCTCGGTCGTCCGCACCTGCGCATCGAGCATCGACGCCGAAATCGCCGCCGTCACGATGTTCGCGGCCAGCGCGCGCCGCGCCGCGTCGAACTGATACGCCTGCACGTTCACGCGCGATGCGAGCGCCGCATTCGCAAGCCGCGACGCGCCGAAGATGTCGAACATGTACTGCGCCTGCAACTGGCCGACGAACACGTTGTATAGAAACGTGTTCGGCCCGGCTTCGGGAATCCCGAGCGCGCGTTGCCGCGTGACCTGGCCGCCGGCATCGATGCTCGGCAGCATGTTGCCGCCGATCTGCGCGCGCAACTGCTCACGCGCGGCCGTCAGGTTCTTGTCCGCGGCGGCGAGCGTCGGACTGTTGCGCAAGCCTTCGTCGACGAGCGCATTCAACTCGTCCGACTGGAACGTGCGCCACCATTGCGGTACCGCTTTCGCTCCGACGACGAACTGCTGCGTGACGCCTTGCGCGGGTACCGTTTGCGTCGGCAGCGCTTCGGCGCCGTAGTGCGCGGGCTCGGGCATCGCAGGCGGCGCGCCGTTCGGTCCGAACGAGCACGCGGCGGCGAGCAGCGAAGCCGCGGCCAAAGCGATGGAGCTGCGGGTGATCGAAGGGAGGCTCATGATCAATTCCCCGAATGTTCGGACGGCTCGGGCCGCGGATCGCGTTCGTCGCCGCGCACGCGGAACCACGCTGCGTACAGCGCGGGCAGATAGAACAGCGTGAGCACCGTCGCGCTCGTGATGCCGCCCATCAGCGCCGTGGCCATCGGGCCGAAGAAGTTCGAGCGCAACAGCGGGATCAGCGCGAGCACGGCGGCCGCCGCCGTCAGCGTGATCGGGCGGAAGCGCCGCACCGTCGCGCCGACGATCGCATCGAAACGCTTGTGTCCCTGCGCGATGTCCTGCTCGATCTGATCGACGAGAATCACCGAGTTGCGCATGATGATGCCGAACATCGCGATCACGCCGAGCATCGCGACAAAGCCGAACGGCTTGCCGAACAGCAGCAGTGTCGCGACCACGCCGATCAGCCCGAGCGGCGCCGTCAGCACGACCATCAGCACGCGCGCGAAGCTCTGCAACTGGATCATCAACAGCGTCAGCACCGCGATGATCATGATGGGCATCTGCGCGTTGATCGACGTCTGTCCCTTCGCGCTTTCCTCGACCGATCCGCCGATCTCGATCCGGTAGCCGACGGGCAGCGCCGCTCGAATCTGCGCGAGCTGTTTGTCGACGGCATGCGTGACGTCGATGCCTTGCGCGTTGCCGCGCACATCCGATTGCACGGTGATCGTCGGTTGACGGTCGCGCTCCCAGATCACGCCGTATTCGAGATCGCTGCGCAGCCGGCCGAGCGTGCCGAGCGGCACCGAGCCGTTGGGCGTCGGCATCGCGAGCGTCAGCAGTTGCGACGGGTCGACGCGTTCGTTCTTCGGCGCGCGCAGATCGACACTGATCAGCTTGTCGCGCTCGCGGTACTGCGTGACCGTGTAGCCCGATAGCGTCATCGCGAGAAAGCTCGATACGTCCGCCGACGTGATGCCCAGTTCGCGCACCTTCTTCTGGTCGACTTCGAAGCGCACCGAGCGCTCGGCCGGTTCGTCCCAGTCGAACTGCACGTTCGCCGTGCCGGGATTCGCGCGCATCGTCGCCGCCACTTTCTCCGCGATCGAGCGCACCGTGGCGATATCGTCGCCGCTCACGCGGAACTGCACCGGATAGCCGACGGGCGGGCCGTTTTCGAGGCGCGACAGGCGCGTGCGGATCGCGGGGAAATCGTTGCGCAGTTTCGGTTCGAGCCAGCGCGCGAGCTTCTCGCGATCCTCGACGGTCTTCGCGGTGATCACGAACTGCGCGAAGTTCGGCGTCTGCAATTGCTGGTCGAGCGGCAGATAGAAGCGCGGCGCGCCCGAGCCGACGAAATCCACCGAATGATCGATTTCAGGCCTGCCTTCAAGGGCTTTTTCGATCCGTTGCGCCTGGCGCAACGTCGCGTCGAACGATGCGCCTTCGGGCAGGCGCACATCGACGAGCAGCTCCGGCCGGTCCGAGCTCGGAAAGAACTGCTGCGGCACGAGCGTGAAGCCCGCCAGCGACACGACGAACAGAATGACCGTGATTGCGAGCACGACGAAGCGCCGCTCGACGCACCAGCTGATCCAGCCCGTCAGCCGCCGATAGAAGCGCGTTCCGTAGATATCGTGCTCGTGGTCGTCGGGCTCGTGCGCCTGACGCTTGCGCTCGGGGAGCATGTGATAGCCGAGCATCGGAATCAGCACGACGGCGGCGAGCCACGATGCGATCAGCGCAATCGCCGACACTTCGAAAATCGAGCGCGTATATTCGCCCGTGCTCGACTTCGCGAGCGCAATGGGCAGAAAGCCCGACACGGTGACGAGCGTGCCCGTCAACATCGGGAACGCCGTGCTCGTGTACGCGAATGCCGCGGCACGCGTGCGGTTCCAGCCCTGTTCGAGCTTCACGGCCATCATTTCGACGGCGATGATCGCATCGTCGACGAGCAGGCCGAGCGCGAGCACGAGCGTGCCCAGCGACACCTTGTGCAAGCCGATATCGAACAGATACATGCACAGTGCCGTGACGGCGAGCACGACGGGAATCGAGATCACGACGACCATCCCCGTGCGCACGCCCAATGACACGAGACTCACGATCAGCACGATCAGCACCGCCTCGGCGACGGCTTCGAGAAAATCGTCGACGGAGCGCGAGACCGCGTGCGGCATGCTTGACACTTCGACGAGCTTCAGTCCCGCGGGCAGATGCGCCTGCAATTCCGTCATCTTCGCGTCGAGCGCCTTGCCGAGCTGGATCACGTCGCCGCCCGGCTGCATCGTCACGCCAATGCCGAGCACCGGCTTGCCCTGGAAGCGCATCTGTGTGACGGGCGGATCGTCGTAGCCGCGCCTGATCGTCGCGATATCGCCGAGCCGGAACGAGCGGCCGTTGATGCGGATCAGCGTATCGGCAAGCGCGTTCAGATCGTTGAATTGCCCCGTCGGGCGCACGAAGACCCGGTCGTCGTGGGTCGTCAGCGTGCCGGACGGCGACACGCTGTTCTGCGAGTTGATCGCCTGCGCGAGCTGTTGCGGCGTGATGCCGAGGCGCGTGAGCTGCGTGTTTGCGATTTCGACGTAGACGTGCTGATCGGGATCGCCGAAATAGTCGACCTTCGCGATGCCCGGCACGCGCAACAGCACCGTGCGCAGTTCGTCCGCGTAGTCGTGCAGTTGCGCCGCCGAGAAGCCATCGCCTTCGAGCGTGTAGATGTTCGTGTAGACGTCGCCGAATTCGTCGTTGAAGAACGGGCCCTGGATGCCTGGCGGCAATGTCTGCGCGATGTCGCCGACCTTCTTGCGCACCTGATACCAGGTCTGCGGCACATCCTTGACGGGCGCGGAGTCCTTCATCGTGAAGAAGATCAGCGATTCGCCGGGGCGCGAATAGCTGCGCAGGAAATCGATCGCGGGTGTTTCCTGCAGCTTGCGTCCGATGCGGTCGGTGACCTGTTCCTGCACCTGGCGCGCTGTCGCGCCGGGCCAGAAGGTGCGGATCACCATCACGCGGAACGTGAACGGCGGGTCTTCCGACTGCGCGAGCTTCGTATAGGCGAGGATGCCGAACGCCGTCGCGAGCGTGATCAGAAAGACGACGAGCGCCTGATGGCGCAGCGCCCATGCGGACAGGTTGAAGCGTCCTTCCTCATTCTGCGCTGTGCTCATGACGCGAAATCCTCGGGGTGCAGCGGCGGCACGACGCGGACTTTTTCTCCCGCCGTCACCGTATGCACGCCTTGCCACACGACGCGTTCGCCCTCGCTCAGGCCTTGCGTGACCGCGATGGTCCGCTCGGTGTAATGCGCGACCTGCACGCGGCGCAGTTCGAGCTGATCGCTGCCTGCGCGCACGACCCATACGGCGGGCGTCGGGCCGTCATGAAAGAGCGCGGTGGAGGGCAGCGTGAACGACGCCGGCTGGCTGCTGGCGTGGTCGCGGGCGAAGTCGATGTCGGCCGTCATGCCGAGACGCACGTCCGGACCCGGATGATCGAGCGTGAGCTTCGCGCGATACGTGCGGCTCTGCGGATCTGCAGCGGGCGACAGTTCGCGCACGCGCGCATTGAACGTGCGGCCGGGCAGTGGGCCCAGCTTGACGGTCGCCGCCTGCCCGACACGCAGCGACGCGAGCGCGCCTTCGGGCACGTCGCAGACCACGTCGACGTCGCCGGACCATGCGAGGCTGTACACGGCCTGTCCCGCCGATACGTTCTGCCCCGTGTCCGCCTGTTCGGCTGTAATGACGCCCGCGTGATCGGCGGCGAGCGTCGCGTATCGGAGCTGGTCCTTCGCGAGCGCGGCCTGCTGAGCGGCCTGATCGCGCTGCGCAGCCGCCGACGCATACGAATCTTCCGTCTGTTCCACTTGCGTCTGCGCGATCAGGTTCTCATGCGCCTGTGCTCGGTCGCGGTCGAGCTGCTGCTTCGCATAGACGAGCCTGTGCTGCGCGGCTTCGAGTTGCGCGGCGGCGCTCGCGGCATTTTTTTGCGCATCGGCGGGATCGAGCCGCGCGACGATCTGGCCGTTCTGCACCACGTCGCCAAGACGCACGCGGCGCTCGATGATCTTGCCGGCGATTCGGAACGACAGCGGTGTCGAATAACGCGCCTGCACTTCGCCTGGCAGCGACGCCGCAAGCGGCAGTCCGTCCGCATGCACGGCGACGGCCACGACGGGCCGCGGCGCGGGCGCGCCGGCTTCCTTGTTGTGGCACGCGGCGAGCGTCAGCGTGCCCGCGACGACGAGCGCGCCGATCTTCGCATGACGAAGCAACGGCAGAGAAAGAGACGATGAACTGAGGCGGAGCGGCTTGCGCGCGCGAGACGACGCGCCACGATGGGAACGATTCACGATGCCTCCGGGCTGGAGAAGCAAACGAATACGGCGAGCCAGAGGCTACCGACGGCGTGCTGCTGAATGTGCTGCTGACTGTGTTGCTCACTGAGTTGCAAAGCGTGCTGCAAACCGGCCTGCGAGCGCTGCAGTTCAACTCGCATCGCATCGAGGCCCGTAATTTCACCCATTGATTGAGATGGCGACCTGCATTCTAATACATTGCTGTATCTGAATGCAAAGATGAATCTCGGGACGGATCGATGCTAGACTGTTAAATATGAAACGCCAACGACTCACGCGAGAACAGAGCAAGGACCAGACGCGCCTGCGTCTGCTGGATGCTGCGCAGGCCATTTTCATGAAGAAGGGGTTTGCTGCGGCGAGCGTCGAAGACATCGCCGAGGCGGCAGGCTACACGCGCGGCGCTTTCTACTCGAACTTCCGCAGCAAGCCCGAACTCTTTCTGGAACTGCTGCGGCGCGACCATGAGTCGATGCAGGCGGAACTGCACGGCATCTTTGAAGAAAACGCGACGCGCGAAGAAATGGAAGCGAACGTGCTGCGTTATTACAGCCGTCTGCCGCGCGACAACAAGTACTTCCTGCTATGGGTCGAAGCGAAGCTGCTCGCCGCGCGCGACGCGCGATTTCGCGTGCGTTTCAACGCGTTTCTACACGAGAAAGTCGAACAGCTGACCGAGTACATCGCCGAGTTTTCGGTGCGCGTCGGCACGCCGCTGCCATTGCCCGCGGAAACGCTGGCGCTCGGGCTGATGGGCCTGTGCGACGGCATGCAGTTTTTCTTCACCGTCGATCCGCAACACATCTCGGGTGAGCGCGCGGAAGAGGTGCTAGGCAACTTCTTCGCGCGCGTTGTGTTCGGCAGGACGATGAGGTAGAGGACGGCCGGCATCGGTCCGGCTTTTTGCAGCGCGGCTGCTCGCGCCGCACTTTATCGGGCGCAGTGCAACGCGCTCTTCGATATTAGATCCAGACGTCGTTGGCGGCCGTCCGGTCGCTGCTCTCGTCGCCCGTGTTCTTTACGCCGCGCGGTTCGATCAACAGCAGCTTCACTTCTTTTTCCGCGTAGGGCTTGTGCTCCTTGCCCTTCGGCACGACGAACATTTCTCCCGCCGACAGATGCACGGCGCCGTCACGAAAGTCGATGCGCAGATCGCCTTCCAGCACGATGAAGGTTTCATCCGTTTCCGCGTGGTCGTGCCAGATGAAATCGCCTTCGATCTTGACGATCTTGAACTGATAGTCGTTCATCTCGGCGACGACGCGCGGCTGCCACTGCTCGTGGATGTGGGCGAGCTTGTCGGCGAAATTGATGGGCGCGAATCGGGTCGGCTGATCGGTTGCGTGCATGATGTCTCCTTCGTTGAAGTCCACGCGACGGAGTGTAGGCGGGCGCTCTCGCGGGTGTCTTGAACGTTTGTGCACGCCCGGAGTGCTGGACTCGCGCTCAACCCGTTTTCAGCGCGACTGGATTTTCAGCATCTTCAGCCAGCGCGACGGCGTCACGCCATACGCCGCCATGAAGTGCCGCGTCATATGGCTCTGGTCCGCGAAACCCGCGGCGGCCGCCGCGTCCGCGAGCGTCTGGCCGCGCAGCAGCGCTTCTCGCACGGCGTCGAGTCGTCGCATCGTCAGATAGCGATGCGGGCTCGTGCCGAAGAACACGCGGAAATCGCGCGACAGACTCCAGCGGTCCCGGCCGCTTGCGGCAGCCAGTTCGTCAAGCGTGACGGGACGCTCGAGCGCCACGTGCAGATAGTCGCGCGCGAGCAGCGCCGCGCGGAAATCGGCGGAGGCGCGCAGCGGCCGCGCGCCCGACACGGCATCGAGCGCATGCGCGAGATCGTAGAGGGCGTCGTCCTGTTCGAGCGGGTCCATCGCGGCGTCGATGCCTTGCAGCAGCGTCTGCGTTGCGGCGGCAAGACGCGGATCGTCCGACAGCCCGCCTTCGATGAACGGCAGCGGCTTGCCGCCGAGCGCCGCCTGAAAGAGGGCTGGCTCGACATAGATCATCCGGTAGCGAAAGCCCTCGTCGGTGCCGGCCTGGCCGTCGTGGGGCTCGTCCGGGTGCAGCACGATCGTGCCGCCCGGCAGGCTGTTGCGCTCGCTGCGCCGGTAGTGGAAGCTTTGCACGCCCGCGAGCGTGCGGCCGATTGCATAGGTATCGTGCCGATGCAGCGCGTAGCCGTTGTGCTGAAAGAAGGCCTCGATGCGCTCGACGCCGCCCTGTGCGGGCGCGCGGCGAATCCAGTCGCGCTGGCCGTGAACATCCGGTGCAGGCCGCTGCTCCGCCGGCTGCGACCGAGGCCATGTCTGAATCGCGGACGCCTTGTGCGTGCCTCGCCCGTGCTGCATCTTCAGCCCGTCAGATGCCAAGACCGGGTCCGAAATTGCTGCCGATCAGCTTGGTCACGGCGTCGATATCCGCATAGTCCTGCTCGGGCAGGCCGTCGAGCATCGCGAGCACTTCGTTGCTTGCGCCCGCTTCGCGCGCGGCGTCGACGAGCGCGTCCTTGTTCAGCGGATAGCTGACACCATGCAGAATGTCGGCGATCTGCAGATCGATCGATTCGCGGGGAATGGCTGATGCCGTCATGCTCGCGCTCCGTTGTTCTGAAAGTTGTCGACACGAACGGGACGATCCGTCGATCCCGTGCGCACGGTCACGTCTGCAGATGCTCGTCCTGCGCCTTGAAGCCGCGCTCCAGATGCCGCGATTTCGGCAGCGCGATATGTTCCCATCGCTCCGGCCGGATATCGGTCTGGGCCGCGACGTCCGGCGCGGCGGGCGCGACGGGGGCGGCATTGGCGCGGGCGGCGGCTATGTCGAACGTGCCGTCCGTCGCCATATGCACCGGCGCGGCGAAACACGAGGCCGACAACGTCACCATGGTCAACAGCGTCGAGGTTTTCATCGCTCGACCTCCTTTTCCAGGCAGCGCAGGAACATCACGCAAGCGTTATGCCATTCCGACGGAGAAGGATTGACGCCCGCCTGGCGCGGCTGCCGTCTGCAAGCACCGCGCATTTCTCCCATATTACGCCAGTTATTTTTACAAGCGCTGATGGCGGGTCGCGGCAGCGCGCCCATCGCGGGCCCGGCATTGATTTTTCTGAAGATTTCGTGGCGAGCGGGCGTGCCGCCGATCCGACGGGCGCAAGGCCGCGCGTTGCGTCACGCATTAGATATGTAGAAAGCGGGTGGCGTTAACCCCGTAGCCTCGCGTCGCGCACACGTTGCGAAGCCTTGGGCGTGGGGGCCTCAGCGCAACGCGTCGAAGCGCGTCCACGGCCACGACGGGCGGTCGCGCATATAGCCGTTCAGCCAGTTCCATTGCGGATGGCGCTTCATGAACGCCTGCGCGTCGAACGGACGCCCGCACGGATGGCCCCAGCGCGCGTCGAACGCCATCTCGCGCGCCATCTCGCTGTCGACGACCTTGCCGTCGTTGGCGCCCCACGGATTGAACGGACCGTGATCCGAGCCGCCGAAGCGCTGGTCGTCGAGTTCGAGGTGGCCGCAGATCGTCCGCGAGCACGGGTTGTCGGGGCGGTCGAGGTAGACGTCGTGATGATCGGCGATCATGGCCTTCGCCAGTTCGACGTCGATCCGCCCGCGATGCATCTCTTCGAGCTGCATGAAGCGCAGCCGGCGTGCGCCGTTTCTGCGCACGTCGGTGTAGTCCTCGCCTTCGCCGATGCATTCCTGGTTGCGGATCTTCAGGTCGGTCGCCGTGTTGTAGCCGCTATAGAAGCCGTCCCTGGTGCTTTCGAAACCGGAATAGTGCAGGCCGAGTTCATAGCGGGCGATCTCGCCCGTCTTGATGTCGCCGAGCAGCCAGCTGTTCGCATAGCCGCCGTTGTTCGCGAGCGCGAACATCTCGCACCATTCGCCGATGCTGTTCGCGTACTGCGTCGCGCGCCGCGAGCGATAGAACTCCGGCGCGCCCGCCGTGTTGTAGCCCGCGAAGTTGGAGATCGTGGTCTCCGTCACCATCATGCCCGCCGACGTGACCCAGAAATCGGTCAGGCTGGAAATGCAGCCGGGCAGTCCCTGCATCAGAATGCGGTTGCCCGATTCGGGGACGATGTCGAACACGACGTTGAACGCGTCGCCCGCCGCGTAGCGGTCCCACGAGTTGTGCGCCATCACGATGCGGCCGTCGCGCGTCGCGCTGCCCGTCGCGATGAACGCGCTGCAATGATGACCGCGCCTGCCGCGCCACGGCTTGAGGCCGAGCTGCGGTTTCTGCTGCGCGGCGTGCTGCGGCCACCAGCTTTGCAGCAGATCCATATAGCCGTTCCACGCGAGCACTTCGGCGAACGGCAGCTTCGCGCCGTCGGCGATGCCCTGGATTTCGTCGGCGAATTCATGATCGATGTGCGGCGAGAACTGCTCGACGGCGGCGTTGACGAACGTGTCGAAATCTTCGCCCGTGTCCCATTTCGCGAGATAGCGCGCAGTGCGGATCGCATTCTGGATTTCGGCGGCGAGCAACTGGCCGTGCTGCTCGCCGCGGTCGTACGGCTCGCCTTCTATGTGCACGAAGATCCAGCCCGCATGATCGCGGCGCACGGCATCGATGGACGGTTCGCTCATCTTCGCTCCCGTTCGTAGAGCGCGGGATCGCCGCGGGCGTTGCTCAGCGCCGTGTATCGCGGGATGCGGCCTGCGGCTCGTCTATGGTCAATTCATTGTAGAGAAATTGCCGGGCTTTGCCATGCGCCGAACGGGCGAGCGCAGGCGGGCCAACGCAGGCAGACACAGGCGAGCGCAGGCGGACAGAGGCCTATCGCGCGGGATTCATGCGGAAGTACGCATCGAGCAGCGACGTCTTGTAGACGACGCCCGCGAGCGTCGGCCGCACGGCGCTTTCGACGACGGGGAGCCGTTCGCCCTGGAACGCCATGAAGTGCTGAAGCGCGACGCCGAGCGGCATGTCGGGCGTGAGCACGTCGAAGTGCGGCTGCAGATAGTCGGCGGCCGTCTTGGCGGACGTGTCGGTCCTGTCGAGCAGATCGGAGGTGATGTCCTTCAGCGCGACCACGCCCAGAAAGCAGCCACTTTCGTCCGTCACGTACAGATACTTGACGGGGTACTCGAGGAACACGCGCGTCATGTCGTGCACCGTCGCGTTGGGCTGCACGACGGTTTGCGGCGGACGGATCAGCTCGCGCATCTGCGTCGCGCGCAGACGCATGCGTTCCTTTTCCTCGCGGTTCCGGTGCAGCGTGATCTCGTACATCGACGTCTTGCCGATCGCGCGCGCCGCGAAGTAGGCGACCACGCACGACAGCATCAGCGGCAGCACGACCTGATAGCTCAACGTCATTTCGAAGATCATGAGGATCGCCATCAGCGGCGCTTGCGTCGCGCCCGCGAGGAATGCGCCCATGCCGACCATCGCGTACGCGAACGGCGCGGACGTCGCGTGCGGCCAGAGCGCGTTCATGCCGAGCCCGAACAGCGAGCCGAGCGCCGCGCCGACGAAGAGCGTCGGCGTGAACACGCCGCCGACGGCGCCCGAGCCGACGGTCGCCGCCGTCGCGATCAGCTTGAACGCGAGCACGACGACGAGCGCCGTCCACGTCCACTGCGAATGCAGGATCGAGTTCACGACGCTATAGCCGTTGCCCCACACTTCGGGCGTCCACGTCGACAGAATGCCGACGATCAGGCCGCCGAGCGCGAGCCGGACGGGCAATGGCACGGACAGGCGGCGGAAGGCGGACTTGCTGGTGTCGATGAGCCGCAGAAACTGCGGCGCGGCTGCGCCGCACAGCAGGCCGAGCGCGACGAAGAGCAGCACTTCGAGGCCCGCGACGGGCGGAAACACGGGCATCTCGTAAGGCGGCTTGTAGCCGGCGAACTCGCGCATCATGATGTTCGCGACCACCGACGACACGACGACGGGCCCGAAGCTTTCCATCGCGATCGAGCCGAGCACGATCTCGGTGACGAAGAACGCGCCCGCGATGGGCGCGCTGTAGGCCGACGTGATACCCGCCGCCGCGCCGCACGCGACGAGCAGGCGCAGGCGCGGCGGATCGAAATGCACGAGGCGGCCGATCAGCGACGCGCCGAGCGCCGCGAGCTGCACCATCGGGCCTTCGCGGCCGATCGATCCGCCCGTCGAAATCGTGAACAGCGACGACACGCTGCGCCACAGGCTCACGCGCACTGGCACGACGCCATCGCCGATCACGACGGCTTCCATGTAGTCGGTATGCTGCTTCTTGTCGACGCCGCGTTGCGCGAGCAACAGCAGCCCGCCCGCGATGAGGCCGCCGAACGCGGGCAGCGCAATTCGCATCGCAATGGGCAGACGCCGTGCCATTTCGACGAGACTGCCATCCTGTCCGGTGAACACGCGCTGCAACAGCGCGATGCCTTCGCGAAACGCGATCGTTGCGAAAGCGCCCGCGATGCCGACGATCACCGACCACACCAGCATCGTATGCGCATCGGACAGACGGAACAGATTGGCCGCGCGGGTGCGCAGTCTCAGCAGAAATGAAAGCACGGAGGAAACGGGCGTCTGAAGGTTGGTTTGGCGCGCTGAATGATACCGACAGCGCGCGGCGAAAGCTTTAAGAGCGGCGCGTCTTGCTCGCATGCGCGCCGCTGCGCCGTGAAAGGGGGTGTCAGCTCATCAGCGGACGTCCTTGTCGAGTTCGGGGTAGTGCCGGAACACGCACGATTCGTTGTACGGCAGACGTCGTTCCGACGCGAGATACGCCGCGACGTTCGGGCGCTTGAGCACCGCGTCGTGCAGCGCGGCGAGGCGCGGGTAGTGCTCGCCGAAATGCTTCATCGCGCGCGGAAAGGCGTAGTGCAAAGCGTCGATCAACTGGAACATCGACAGATCGACATACGTGAGCGTGTCGCCGACCATGTGCCTGTCGCCGGCGGGGTTCTGCTTCAGCACGCGCTCGAAATAGCGCATGAACTTCGGGATGCGATGGTCGATGAAATCCGTCGCGCGGATTTTCGCGGCCTCTTTCTGCTCCTCGTAGTACATGCCCGACGCGATCGGGTGATGGGTGTCGTGGGCTTCCGTGACCACGTCGGCAATCGTCAGTTGCAGGCCGTTCGCGACATAGCGAAGGCTCTCGACCTGCGGCGCGAGATTCAGCTTGGGCCCGAGATAGAACAGGATGTTCGCGGTCTGCGAAACGATCAGGTCGCCGTCTCGCAGAAACGGCGGCGCGAATGGCGGGTAGGGCTCCGTCCGGCTGTTCATCGCGTCGATCATCGTGCCCGTGCCGAGCCCGTCCTGTTCGTCGCCGCGCGCCACTTCGACGTAGTCCGCGCGCGCTTCTTCCAGTGCGAGCCGCACGAATTCGCCGCGGCCCTGCAGTCCGTCCCAGTAATAGAGTTGATAAGTCATCGATCGGTCCTCACTCGGTTGTCGGTGGCGTCGTTGAACGCCATCCATGCACACGGTCGGGAGCTAGAAGTATGCCGCGCGATGCTTGCAGTTTGCGTGTCGGGTGCAGTGTGGGAACCAACCGTGGCGTATGTGAGAGACGCGCGGCGTCCGCCTGTACGCCGCGCCGAAAGCACAAAAGCCCCGCACGCGGCGAGGCTGATGTGATCGGATTGCCGGCTTAGCCGAGCAGATGCTGGACGAGCCATGTGATGCCCAGGCCGCCTGCGAACAGCCACACGTACAGGATCAGGCCCGTCGTCAGCGCGCGGGGACCGGCTTGGCGGATCTGCGAGAGGCGCGTTTCGATGCCGAGCGCGGTCATGGCCATCGTGAGCGCGAAGGTGTCGAGCATGTTGAGCGTGCTGGTCGCGGCCTCAGGCAGCATGTGCAGCGAGTTCACCGCGACGCAGCCGAGAAAGCCGAGCGCGAACCAGGGCACGGCGAGCTTGCGCGGCGCATGACCGGCTTCACCTTGCACATCGCTTGCACTACGCGCCGAGCGGCTCACCCACATGCCGACGACGAGCAGCACGGGCACGAGCAGCATCACGCGGGTCATCTTGACGATGGTCGCGATATGCGTGGCTTCGGGGCTCACGTTACTGGCTGCGCCTACCACTTGCGCGACTTCATGGATCGTGCCGCCGAAGAAGAGGCCGACGCCCGTCGTATCCAGATGCAGGATGCCGGCGCGCAGCAGAGCGGGATAGAGGAACATCGACAGCGTGCCGAACAGCACGACGCTGCCGACGGCCATCGCGCTCTTGTGCGGCTTCGATTGCAGCGTCGACTCGAAGGCGAGCACGGCGGCCGCGCCGCAGATTGCGCTGCCCGCTGCCGTCAGCAGCGCGCTGTCGCGGTCGAGCTTCATCAGCTTCATGCCCGCCCACGTACCGATCGCGAGCGTGCTGACGACGATCAGCAAAGACTCGGCGAGGCCCGGCAGGCCGACCTGCGCGATCTCCTGAATGCTCACGCGCAGCCCGAAGAACGCGACCGCGATGCGCAACAGCTTGCGCGCCGAAAAGTTGACACCGGCGGCCCAGCTCTCGGGCATGCCGTCTTTCAGTGCGTTGCCATACAGCATCCCGCCGACGATGCCGACGATCAGCGGGCTGATGCCCAGTTCGGCGATCGACGGAATCGAGGCGATGCGGGTGACGGCCGCGGCGAACAAAGCGACGAACAGGATGCCGTTGATCTGACCGCGCGTCGACGATGACGCGGGAACGGCACGGGTGGATACGGTGGACATGGGCTACGACCTTTTTCTGAGGCTGCTTGACTCGATGGCCTAATCCTAAAATACATATATCGATATGAGAAATCGTGATTTAGAATGGCTAATATCGGCCAGCCTGATATTTTTTTGCCATGACCCCTGATCAGCTTATAACATTCGCCGCCGTCGCCGAACATCGCAACATCAGCCGCGCCGCACTCGCGCTGCATCTGTCGCAACCCGCCGTATCGGGCCAGTTGCGCCAGTTGCAGGATGAATTCGGCGAGCCGCTGTACCTGCGCGACGGCCGCGGCGTGCGGCTGACGCCCGCCGGCGAGCAACTGGCGAGCTACGCGGCGCGCCTGCGCGACACGTACCGCCAGGCCTACGCGTATCGCGACGCGTTGCGCGGAATGGAGCAGGGCACGCTGCGCATCGGCGCGAGCACGACGCCCGCGAGCTATCTGCTGCCGTATCTGATCGCCGCCTTTCAGCGCCGCCACCCCGATGTCACGGTGCACACGGACGACGGCAATACGGCCGATATCGTCGGCGCGCTCGGCTCGTTCGATATCGCGCTGGTCGAAGGGCATGTCGGCGCCGAGTTGCCTCCCGATACGGCCGTGCATCCGTGGCACGAGGACGAGATCGTCGCGATCATGCCGCGCTCGCATCCGCTCGCTACTGCCAACTTGCAGGCCGTCACGCTCGCTGATCTGAGCCCGCATGCCGTCGTGCTGCGCGAAGAAGGCTCCGGCGTGCGACAACTGATCGAGCGCGCGTTCGCGCGGGCCGGCGTGCCGATGCGCGTCGCGCTGGCGATCGCAGGCGTCGAGGGCGTGAAAGAGGCCGTGCGCGCGGGAATGGGCGTCGGCTTCGTGTCGGCGATGTCGATGCGCCACGAGGACGAGGTGCTGTTCCGCCTGCCGCTCGGCCCCGAGGCGCTCACGCGCCGTTTCTCGATCCTCGTGCCGCACGCGAGCGCGCCGTCGCGCATCGTCGGCCGCTTTCTAGAACTGTGCCTGAATGGCGACGCCCGCCCGTCGGCGGCCGATTCTCCCGTTTAGGGATTACCACTATGGCGCACGCGTGACGGGCAGCGCAGTATTCGCACCGAGCGCTACCGCGCTTTTTTAATTCTTGTCTTTGGAACCGATTCCAAAGACCATTTTGAGCGATACAGCAGGGTGTTTCACATGCCGGAAGTCGTCATCGTCGCGAGTGCATTTGGGGTGGACGCGATCCGCAAGGACGGTCATCACGTGTGGCTGAATCCGGCTGCGAAAGCGGGCGCGGCCGGTTTCGAGGTGCGTCGCGAGCTGTTCGCGCTCGAAGCGCAAGCGTCGCCCGAGGCGCTTTCCGCGCTCGGCAAGACGATCGCCGCGCAAAACCTGTGGTCCGTGTACTCGACGCCCGCCGGGTTGTACGCGCCGGACGGCGCGCTCGACGAAGCCGCGCTGCGCCTGGCGCTGGTCGAAGCGACGGCGCTCGGCGCGCGCTTCGTCAAGCTTCAACTGGGCGGCTTTGCGGGGCGTGCGTACGGCGAGGCGATCGCGAAGTGCACGAAGGACGTCGCCGCGCGGCTCGTCGTCGAGAACGGGCAGATGGAGCGAGGCGGCTCGCTCGCGCAGTTCGAAGCGCTTTTCAATGCGCTCGCCGAAGACGGGCGCATTGAAGGCCGCGAGCCGGTGCTCGGCATGACGTTCGACATCGGCAACTGGCAGTGGCCCGGCGTCGATCCCGTCGAAGCGGCCCGCAAGCTCGCGGATCACGTCGAATACATCCACTGCAAGGCTGTCGCGGGCGAAGGTGCGCGCCGTTTCCCGGTCGCGCCCGCCGCCGGCGATCCCGTCTTTGCAGCCGTGCTGGCGCTTTTGCCGCGTAACGTGCCGCGTGGCATCGAATTCCCGTTCGACGCGGCCCGGATTGCGCAGGACGCGTCGCATCACGTCGCGCGGCTCGCGTCCGCCTGAAAGCGGCGAGCGGACGGCATCAACAGGAGAAGCCATGCAACCGACACTCGATGTCATCACCTACGGCGAAGCGATGGCGATGTTCGTCGCGGCCGAAACGGGGCCGCTCGCGGGCGTCGGCCAGTTCACGAAACGCATCGCGGGCGCCGATCTGAACGTCGCGATCGGCCTGTCGCGCCTTGGCTTCAAGGTGGGCTGGATGAGCCGCGTCGGTAGCGATTCGTTCGGCCAGTACGTGCGCGACACGCTGGCGAAGGAAGGCATCGATCAGGGCTGCGTGACGACGGACGAACGCTATCCGACGGGCTTTCAGCTCAAGTCGAAGAATGACGACGGCAGCGACCCGGCCGTCGAGTATTTCCGCAAGGGCTCGGCGGCGAGCCATCTGTCGCTCGACGACTATGTGGCGGACTACGTGCTGGGCGCGCGTCATCTGCATCTGACGGGCGTCGCGCCCGCGATTTCGGCGACATCGCGCGAACTGGCTTTCCATCTGGCGCGCGAGATGCGCAACGCAGGCAAGACGATTTCGTTCGACCCGAACCTGCGCCCGACGCTGTGGCCGTCGCGCGAAGCGATGGCGGCCGCGCTGAACGAACTGGCGACGTTTGCCGACTGGGTGCTGCCCGGCATCGGCGAAGGCGAGATTCTGACGGGCTACACGAAAGCCGAGGACATCGCGCAGTTTTACCTGGACTGCGGCGCAAAAGGCGTGATCGTCAAGCTTGGCGCGCAAGGCGCGTATTACCGCACGGCGGCCGGTGCGGGCATCGTCGCGGCGCAGCGCGTCGAGCACGTCGTCGATACCGTCGGCGCGGGCGATGGCTTCGCGGTCGGCGTGGTGAGCGCGCTGCTCGAAGGACGCACGCTGCCGGAGGCGGTGGCGCGCGGCAACCGCATCGGCGCGCTGGCGATCCAGGCGATCGGCGATTCGGAAGGCCTGCCGACACGCGGCGAACTCGATGCGCTGGAACACAGCGCTCCGGCGCAGCCCGCGCTGGCCGCGTGACGCTTCGGCGTTCGGCAAATCAGCACGACAACAACCAGAAGGTGCCAGCCGCGCGGCCGATCCGATATGGGCGCACCGCAGGGGCGCACGACAGGGGCACACGGCAGCACACCGACAGACCGACTCAGGAAACCGGGCTCACGCCAGCAAATAGTTCGCGTGGGACCAGAGCAAGGGGCTAAAGGCCCAACTCTGTTCGACAAAGGAGACATCGATGCCCTCATCACTCGCGATCCGCCGCTGGTGGACGATCATGCCGATCGTGTTCATCACGTACAGCCTCGCCTATCTCGACCGCGCGAACTACGGCTTCGCGGCCGCCGCCGGCATCAACCAGGATCTCGGCATCAGCAAAGGGCTGTCGTCGCTGATCGGCGCGCTGTTCTTTCTCGGCTACTTCTTCTTTCAGATTCCGGGCGCGATCTACGCGGAGCGCCGCAGCGTCAAGAAGCTCGTGTTCTGGAGCCTCGTGCTGTGGGGCGGCTGCGCGGCGCTGACGGGCATCGTCAGCGATATTCCGTCGCTGATGGCGATCCGCTTCGCGCTCGGCGTCGTCGAGGCGGCCGTGATGCCCGCGATGCTGATCTTCATCAGCAACTGGTTCACGAAGCGCGAGCGCTCGCGCGCCAACACGTTCCTGATTCTCGGCAACCCCGTGACGGTGCTGTGGATGTCCGTCGTGTCCGGCTACCTCGTGCATTCGTTCGGCTGGCGCCAGATGTTCATCGCGGAAGGCGTGCCCGCCATCGCGTGGGCCGTCTGCTGGTGGTTCATCGTGAAGGACAAGCCCGAGCAGGTGAAGTGGCTGTCGGAAGCGGACAAGAAGCAGCTCGCCGATACGCTGCGTGCCGAGCAGGCCGCGATCAAGCCCGTGCGCAACTACGGCGAAGCGTTCCGCACGCCCGCTGTCATCAAGCTGTGCGCGCAGTACTTCTGCTGGAGCATCGGCGTGTACGGTTTCGTGCTGTGGCTGCCGTCCATTTTGAAGAACGGCTCGACGCTCGGCATGGTCGAAACGGGCTGGCTGTCGGCGCTGCCGTATCTGGCCGCGACGATCGCTATGCTCGCGGCGTCATGGGCGTCGGATAAACTCAATAACCGGCGCGCGTTCGTGTGGCCGTTCCTGCTGATCGGCGCGGCGGCGTTCGCGGGTTCGTATGCGCTCGGCTCGACGCACTTCTGGATGTCGTATGCGCTGCTCGTCATCGCGGGTGCCGCGATGTATGCGCCGTACGGCCCGTTCTTCGCGATCGTGCCGGAGCTGTTGCCGAAGAACGTCGCGGGCGGCGCGATGGCGCTGATCAACAGCATGGGCGCGCTCGGCTCGTTCGTGGGCTCGTATGTGGTTGGCTATCTGAACGGCGCGACGGGCTCGCCCGCTGCGTCGTATGTGTTCATGAGCGTCGCGCTCGTCGGCGCCGTCGTGCTGACGCTTGCCGTCAAGCCGCCGCGCATGCAGAGCGCGGCGCTCGCCACTCCGTTGCAAGGAAAGTGATTCGATGAAGCGAAAGATCGTCGCATACAAGCCGCTGCCGGACGATGTGCTGTCGTATCTGCAGCAGCACGCTGAAGTGGTGCAGGTGGACGCTTCGCGGCACGATGCGTTCGTCGCCGCGCTCAAGGATGCCGACGGCGCGATCGGCGCGAGCGTGAAGATCACGTCCGCGATGCTCGAAGGCGCGACGAAGCTCAAGGCGCTCTCGACGATTTCGGTCGGCTACGACAACTTCGACGTCGACGATCTGACGAAGCGCGGCATCGTGCTCGCGCATACGCCCGATGTGCTGACGGAGTCGACGGCGGATACCGTGTTCTCGCTGATTCTGGCGAGCGCGCGGCGCGTCGTCGAGCTGGCCGGCTGGGTGAAGGCGGGCGAGTGGAAGGCGAGCATCGGGCCCGCGCTGTACGGCGTCGACGTGCAGGGCAAGACGCTCGGCATCGTCGGGCTGGGGCGCATCGGTGGAGCCGTTGCGCGGCGCGCGGCGCTCGGCTTCAACATGAAGGTGCTGTACACGAACCGCAGTGCGAACGCCGAGGCGGAACAGCGTTACGGCGCGCGCCGCGTCGAGCTCGACGAGCTGCTCGCCGCATCCGACTTCGTTTGCCTGCAGGTGCCGCTGACGCCGCAAACGCGTCACCTGATCGGCGTGAACGAGCTGCGCAAGATGAAGAAGAGCGCGATCCTGATCAACGCGTCGCGTGGACAGATTGTCGATGAAAACGCGCTGATCGAAGCGCTGCGGACGGGCGCGATCCACGGCGCAGGGCTCGACGTGTTCGACAAGGAGCCGCTCGACGCGAACTCGCCGCTACTGAAGATGAACAACGTGGTCGCGCTGCCGCACATCGGCTCGGCGACGCACGAGACGCGTCACGCGATGGCGCGCTGCGCGGCGGAAAACCTGGTCGGCGCGCTCGACGGCACGCTGAGGACCAACATCGTCAACCGCGACGTTCTCTCGCGATGAACACGCCGCCGTCAGGCGCACCGCGCCGCGCCACCATCAGCGACGTCGCCCGCGAGGCCGGCACGGGCAAGACGAGCATCTCGCGCTATCTGAACGGCGAGCTGAGCGTGCTGTCGCCGCAACTGCGCGCGCGCATCGAAGCCGCGATCGAGCGGCTCGACTATCAGCCGAACCAGATGGCGCGCGGCTTGAAGCGTGGACGCAATCGCCTGATCGGCATGCTGGTCGCCGATCTGACGAACCCGTATTCCGTCGAGGTGCTGCAAGGCGTCGAGGCGGCTTGCCACGCGCTCGGCTACATGCCGCTCATCTGCCACGCGGCGAACGAAGTCGACATGGAGCGGCGCTTTCTGCAACTGCTGACGACATACCGCGTGGAAGGCGTGATCGTCAACGCGCTCGGCGTGAGCGAGGAGACGCTTCGGCCCGTGGGCGGCGGCGGGATTCCCGCCGTGCTGGTAGACCGGTCGGTGGAAGGGCTCGACGCCGATATGGTGGGGCTCGACAACGAGGCGGCCGTGACGGTCGCGACGCGGCATCTCGTCGAACGCGGCTTCGATCGCGTGTGGTTCGTCGTGCAGCCGTTCGAGCGTGTCAGTTCGCGGCGTCTGCGCGAAGCGGCGTTTCATCGGGCGCTGACACAGTATCCACAGGTGAGCGGCCGCACGGTCGTGGTCGAGCTCGGCGATGCCGATGAGCTCGCGCAGACGCTTGCCGCGCTCGACGCCGAAATCGACGCCGCGATCGCAGAACGGGACACAAGCGGCGAGAGAAGCAAAGGTGAGACCTCCATGCCGCGCGTCGCGCTCTTTGCCGCGAACGGCCCCGTTGCGCTGTCGCTTGCGCGGCATCTGAACCAGCGGCATGGCGCGGACTGGCAAAAGCGCGTTGCGCTGCTGTCGATCGACGATCCCGAATGGGCCGAACTCGCCGGCATCACGACGATTCGCCAGCCGACCTACGACATCGGCTATCGGGCCGTCGAATTTCTGCACGAGCGCATCGACGGTGCGCAGGCGAGCGCGCGAGACTGTCTGCTGCCCGGCGAGCTGATCGAACGCGCATCGACGGCGCGCTGATTTCTCGGGCGTTCGGCATTCAGACGGCGACGCGCTTACAATGCGCGGCGGAGTCTCTCTTTCGCCACCTGATCCGCGCTGCTCGATGCCAGCTTTGCCCGTTTCGCCCATTACGCTTGCGATTCTCGCTGTCGCGACTCTCTTCATTGCATGGCTTCCGATCGGCCTGTACCGCCGCTGGCGAGCGCCGTTCGCGCTGAACCGGCGCGACGCGATTGCGGGCGTCGCGGTGTTTGCGTTGTCGGCGATGTTGATCGAACGCGCGCTCAACGACTATCTGCTGCGTCAGAACGCGGCGACCAGCGAATGGCTGTCGAACCCGCTCGCGTTCGTCGTCTACGGCGCGCTGGCGGCGGGCGTCTGCGAGGAAGTCGGCCGTTTCGTCGCGATGCGCTGGCTGGCGCGGCGCACATCGAACCCTGCTGAGGCTGACGGTACGGCGCTTGCGTACGGTCTCGGACACGGCGGCGCCGAAGCGTGGCTCGTCGGCGTGATCGTGCAGGCGCAGTGGATCGCGTTCGGCGTGCTGGAAAATCGCGGCCAGCTCGATGCGTATCTCGGCCACATCCCAGCTGCATCGCTGATGCGGCTTCATCTGATACTCGCGAGCCTGTCGCCAGCGATGGCAGGTCTTTTCGTACTCGAACGCGTGGCCGCGCTGGTGTTCCAGATCGGACTCTCCGTGCTGATGTGGCACGGCGTGCGCGCGGGCTGGCGCGCCATCCTGCCCGTCGCGATCGCCGCGCACGCGCTGATCGACGTGCCCGCCGCGATGTCGCAGGCGCGGATGCTGCCGCTCGTGACCGTCGACGCCATCTATGCCGTCGCGGCGCTTGCCGTTGCCGTGGTGCTGCTCAGGATGCACGCGCGCGCGGCTTGAGCTTCAACACAATCTATCGTCCATCCAGACCCACAGGCCCGAGGCCATTGACATGGAAGCCTATCAGTACGAGTGCGCGAACGCCGACATCGAAGAACTGGCGCGCGTGATCAGCGATCTCTTTCCCGAGCAGACACAGTTCATCGAACGCCCCGATGACAACGGCGTGCCGCAGATCGTCGTGCATTGGATCGCGATGCGCTTCGGCTCGACGGCGCGCCGCATGGTGTTGATCGTCGCGATCGCGCCGGCCGCGCTCGCGCGTTATCGCGCGCTGCCGCCGCGTCTGCGAGGCCGCAGCTTCGCGGTGCTTCGCGCGTATGTCGAGGCGACGCTGGGATCGTTGGAAGAGGAATACGCGGCGGGCAAGAGCGTGCCGCGTGAAGTGACCGTCGAGCTCGGCGACGAGTTTGCCTGAACGCGGCGAGCCCGGCGAATGAAGGGCCGAGGCGCGTCGCGCGAAGCGTCGCTCAATTCGCGAGCCGATAGACCTTCGCGAAGCGCGCGGCCTGCACGACGCCATAGTCGCCGGGCGCGTATTGCATGATCCAGTCGCCTGCCGTGCCCTTGAGCACGTCGCCGCCTTGGGCCGAGCGTGCGAGCGAGAACGGTTCGCTCATCTGCTTTGCGAGCACGACGGCCGGGCGATTGCGATACGAACCGGCATCGCCGTGCGCGAGCCGGGCGTCGGCGGGCAGGTACTTCGCGTCGAAGCGTTCGCGCGACACGACCCAGCGGTCGCCCGTCGAGCCCGTGATCAGCGCGTCGCCGTGCGTGTAGCGATTCGGTCCTTCGAGGCTCATCAGTTCGCCTTCGGCCTGGGCGAATTGCACGGTGACGGTTTCGTCCTTGACGACGCGTTGCGCGGCGGGATCGGCGAGCAGGTCGATGTTCTTCAGTTCGAGCATGGGCTTTGAAGCTATTCTGATCAGATGACAGGGCCGCGTAAGCGAACGTCAGCGCAACGGAACACAACGAAGGGCAACGAAGGGCGACGAAGGGCAAACGCGGTGCAGGCGCGCATGATGCCAGATTCGCGCGGATGCAGTGAAAAACGCCTGCCCGTGAAGGCAGGCGTTTTACGAAACACGAGCGGAACTTGCGCTGCAATTACGGCTTGACGGTCGCGTCCGTTGCGGGCGCGGCTGACTTGCCCGAGCGGCGGTGGTGTGCGCCGCCTTCAGCCGGCTGTCGGCGGAAAGTTTCGTCGGCGAGCTTCTTCTGCTCCGGCGAGAAGCTGGTGTAGAGCGGCTCGAACGCGTCGACGAGTTTTTTCGAGCCGTCGGCATGAGCCTGTGTGATCTCGGCGTAGCCCTTCATGTCGTCGAGTGCGGACACGTTCGGATTCGCCCTGCGCTGCTCGAACAGATTGCCCATCGTTTCACTGTTGCTGCGCATGACGTCGGCGAAGTTGTTCCATGGCGACTCCTGCGCCGACGTGATCTTCAGTTGCGAATGCAGATAGTTGATCCGATCTTCGACGCGCTGCTCGTGGCGTGCCTTGCCCTGCGTCTGCGCGGCAGCAGCCGACATGACCGGCGCCGATGCGCCTGCGGGCGCTGCGGTCTGTGCGAATGCGGTGCTCATCGACAATGCGGAAGCGAGAATGGCGAGCGTTTTTTTCATTGAGACTCCTGTTGTCGGTTCGTATGAGTGAAGCTTGACGAAGCGTTTATGCATATGCGCGCGGCGCATATCAGGCTGATATTAGTATCACGTTATCGCCCCATTGCGACTGCATTGCGACAACTGCTTACAACCGAAACGATCGGGAAAAAATAGACGGTGGACAAATTCGTCAGTATGGAAATATTCGTTGCCGTGGTCGAAGCAGGCAGCCTGACGGCGGCCGCCGAGCGCTTCCAGCTGTCGTCGGCGATGGTCGGCAAGCACATCCGCTCGCTCGAAACACAGCTCTCCGCACGGCTTCTGACGCGCACGACGCGCCGTCAAAGCCTCACCGAGATCGGCCGCCAGTATTACGAGCAATGCCGGCGCATTCTCGCCGACGTGAAGGCTGCGGAGTCGCTCGCCGAATCGATGACGTCCGCGCCGCGCGGCACGTTGAAAGTGACAGTGCCGCTCACGTATGGCGTCGAAGTGTTCTCGCCCGCGATGACCGACTATCTGAGCGCATGGCCCGACGTCAGCCTCGAACTCGATCTGTCGAACCGTATCGTCGATCTCGTCGAAGAGGGCTTCGACGCCGCCGTGCGCATCGGCCGCCTGCCGGATTCGAGCCTTGTCGCCAGGCAGTTGAAGCCGTACCGGATGCGCGCTTGCGCATCGCCCGAATATCTCGCGCGCATGGGCACGCCGAAGACGCCCGCCGATCTCGTGAATCACGAGTGTCTCGGCTTTCTGCATTGGGGCCGCGAAGGTCTGTGGCGTCTCGACGGCGATGCCGCAGCCGACTGCCAGTTGCGTCCGGGGCGTTTTCGCGCGAACAACGGCCAGGCGCTCAAAGTGGCGGCGCTGCGCGGCTTCGGTCTGGTGCTTCAGCCGGAAGCGCTGCTCGCGCGCGAGATCGAACGCGGCGAGCTCGTCTGCGTGCTCGAAGACTGGTTGCCCGAAGGCGCGCCCGTGCATCTGATCTATCCGCGTGACGGCCGCCCGACGCCGAAGCTGACCACGTTCATCGACTTCGTGATTGAGCGCTTCGGCGCGTGACGCGTCGCCCCGTGTGCAAGCGCGATATGTGCAGTCCGCATGTATTCGCGCTGCGGGGCGCGGGGTGCATAATCCGCGTATCCCGTAATCCGCGTCTGCGGCTCGCCGTGCGGCGAGCTTCCACTTCAACGCTAACCTTGAATCGATGAGACCACCGCGCCTCGATCAACTCGACGAACTCGACCGCAACCTCGTTGCGCTGCTGCAAGCCAACGCGCGCGAAAGCGTCGCGAATCTCGCGCGACAACTGGGCGTCGCGCGCACGACCGTGATCGCGCGCATCGCGCGGCTGGAAAAGACCAACGTTATCGCCGGCTATAGCGTGCGGCTCGGCCAGGACGTGCTCGACGCAAGCATCTATGCGTACGTCGGCATCATCATCGCGCCGAAGTACGGGCCCGACGTGCAGAAGAAGCTGAACCGGATGCCCGAAGTGCAATTGCTGTGCGCGGTGAGCGGCGAGTTCGATTACGTCGCGTGGCTACGCGCCGATTCGCCCGAGCGCCTGAACGATCTGCTCGACCAGATCGGCGGACTCGCGGGCGTCGAGCGCACGACGACGTCGATCATCCTGGCGCGCAAGATCGATCGCGGAATGATCAGGGGATGAATGCACGCAGGCTCGCTCGATGCGCTTCTTGAGCGCCGCATACGCCGCACGTTTACGCGGTTTTGATATGTTTTCGACGAATCGTCGGAATGGTTCGTCGAATCGTCGAAGTTCATGGTCATTGCGCAGCACCTTGCGCCTATAAACCGACTGGCGTTCTCCCTAAACTTCTTTATGGAGGTTCGCCGCGGCGCGCCGTTCACGCTGGAGACAGCATCCATCGAACAGAGAACAAAGGAGAAGCGCATGAAAGTTGCCATCGTTGGCGCAGGTCTGATCGGTCACACCATCGCGCACATGTTGCGTGAGACAGGCGACTACGAAGTGGTCGCGATGGACCGCGATCAGCACGCGCTCGACAAGCTGGCCGCGCAAGGCATCCCGACCCGCCGCGTCGATTCCGCCGATGCCGCTGCGTTGCGCGCCGCGATTCAGGGCTTCGACGCGCTCATCAACGCGCTGCCGTACTACCTCGCGGTGAGCGTGGCGACGGCGGCGAAGGGCGCGGGCGTGCACTATTTCGACCTGACGGAAGACGTGCGCGCGACGCATGCGATCCGCGCGATCGCCGACAGCGCCGAGCATGCGTTCATGCCGCAGTGCGGCCTTGCGCCGGGCTTCATCGGCATCGCCGCGCACGAACTGGCGAATCGCTTCAGCGAAATCCGCGACGTGAAGATGCGTGTCGGCGCGCTGCCTGAGTTTCCGACGAATGCGCTGAAGTACAACCTGACGTGGAGCGTCGACGGCCTCATCAACGAATACTGCCAGCCGTGTGAGGCGATCCGCGACAGCCGCCAACAGTGGGTGCAGCCGCTCGAAGGGCTCGAGCATTTTTCGCTCGACGGCATCGAGTACGAGGCGTTCAACACGTCGGGCGGTCTGGGGACGCTGTGCGAGACGCTGGCGGGCCGCGTCGAAACTCTCGACTACAAGTCGGTGCGCTATCCGGGCCATCGCGACCTGATGCAGTTCCTGCTCGAAGACCTGCGTCTTGCGACCGACCGCGATACGCTGAAGACGATCATGCGCCGCTCGGTGCCGTCGACGGCCCAGGATGTCGTGCTCGTCTTCATCACGGTGACGGGCGTGCGCGACGGCCAGCTGGTGCAGGAAGTGTTCACGCGCAAGATCTTCGCGAAGACCGTCTGCGGCGTGCCGATGAGCGCGATCCAGATCACCACGGCGGGCGCGATGTGCGCGGTGCTCGACCTGTTCCGCGAAAAGAAGCTGCCGCAAAGCGGGTTCGTGCGTCAGGAGCAGGTGTCGCTGCGCGAGTTCCTCGCGAACCGTTTCGGGCAACTGTACGAAGGCCGCGCGCTGGACGCGGTGGCGACCGTCTGATCATCTGGGCGGCGCGCAAAAGGAGGAAGCGGGACCGAGCGGCAGCGCGAACGGATGAGGCTCCGCAGAGGGTCGCCTGAGAGGCAATAGCGAAGCGGGCGTTCGACCAAAGAGGTCGAACGCCCGTTTTTGTTGTCTGGCGCGTGCTGAAGGTATGTGCCGAAGGTAGGTGCCGAAGGTAGGTGCCGAAGGTAGGTGCCGAAGGTATGTGCCGAAGGTAGGTGCCGAAGCCGCGCGACGGAGCGTGCGTCAGACGGGCATCGGCGGCAGCATCGCGCCGGCATGTTGCGGCGCCTGCACGATCTGCGCGAGCAGCGCGTCGTAATCGGCGGGTACGGGCGCGGTGTTGTCGAACATCAGCAGGCCTTCGCACTGGTCGCCTGAGGGCATGAAGCGGCGTTGCCGGTACTCGTCCCAATGCGCGAGCTTGTATGCGTCGTTCGGATTGCCACGCGCGAGAATGCGCTCGCGCGCCGTCTCTTCCGACGTCGCGACCCACACGACGCTGATCTTCACGTCGTTCGGCACGCCGAGCCATGCGTGATCGAAGAGCTTGCGCTCGCGCACTTCGTGCGACAGCGGCCCGACGGCAATCACACCGATGCCGAGCCGCAGATTCTCGGCGGCCGTATCGAACAGGCCGCGATATTCGGGATCACGAAAATGCTGGAGAAAAAGCGGGCTGTCGCGATCGTTCGGATCGCCCGTCAGCGCGCCGATCGCGGCCGCGCTATAGCCGCCGTAGAGCGTGTCCTTGTCCAGCAGACAGAAGGCATGGCCCGTCGCTTTCATCAACGGGCCGATCAGCCGTTTGGCGAGCGTCGTCTTGCCGGTGCCCGCGTGGCCACAGATAAAAACCAGTTGCGTCACGTGGATGAGTCCTCGGTACTGGAAGGTGTGGAAGCGGGCGCGTCGTCGCGGGAGAACGTGCCGTTCGCCTCGAGCCACATCGCGTTGATGATCCCAAAGCCCAGCGCCACGCCAATGCCCAGAATCCAGCTGGAGTACCACATCGAAGCCTCCCTGAAGCGCGCCGCGCCGCTTGCCCGCGTGTGGACGCCGCGGTCGATGCGGCGCCCCTGAATCGATCTTGAACGCGAAGACGACACGCAGCAACTCCTATGCCGTCCGGCCAGGTTGACTCCGTGATTGCTGATGATATCATTGCTATCATACGTGTACCGGGGAATCGAAATGGCAAATTTGTTGGTCCGAGGTCTGGACGATGCGTTGGTGCAGAGCCTGCGTGAGCAGGCCGCGGCTCACGGGCGCAGCGTGGAAGCAGAACATCGGGAAATCCTGGCGCAGGCGCTCTTTCAGCCAAGGAAGCTCAGCTTTGCCGAGTTGCTGATGAGCATGCCGGACGTCGGCGAAGACGCCGACTTCGAGCGCCTGCATGACGCAACTGACGAAAGCGAGGGACCGGGTGTATTTGATTGATACCAATGTAATCAGCGAAATGCGCAAGAGCAGCCGCGCCAATCCTGGCGTTCAGGCATTTTTCGAAGCAGCGAGAGATGAGGGGCATCGCCTGTACCTGTCGGTCGTGACCGTCGGCGAGTTGCGGCGCGGCGTCGATCTGATCCGGCATCGCGGCGACAAGTTTCAGGCGCTGCGGCTGGAAGGATGGCTCGATACGATCATCGATTCGTTCAGCAGCCACATCCTGAATGTCGGCACCGACGTTGCGCAAACATGGGGCCATCTGCGCGTGCCTCATCCCGAGCACTCGCTCGACAAGATGATCGCGGCGACGGCACTGATCTACAACCTGACCGTCGTGACGCGCAACGTGGCAGACTTCGACGGAACGGGCGCGCGGGTGCTGAACCCGTTCCAGCCAGCGCAAGAGTAGCGGGGGCGGTAGTGCGGCCGGGGCAGATGGGGCACAGTGTCTGTACAACGAAGCGAACAAGAGCAAGCGCGCTGTGTGAAACCGGGAAGGATGGGGGCAGAGTAAGTGCTCTGCATGGGGCTGGAGTAAGTGCTGAAGCACCAACTCCAGCCGACAGCTAAAGCGCCAACTCCGGTCGACAGGGAGACCAACGATGAGACGCAAGCAAAGCCTGGCGACGCGCGCCGCCGCAGCGGCACGCGCGGCGCTGTCGGTCACGCTTTTAGTGGCTGCGATGGTGGCCGTGGCGCTCGCAGCCGGTTGCGCGTCCACGCCCGCCGACAAGGTGCCGTTCAAGGCAGTGCCCGCCGAACGCATCGTCAAGCCGGAGGTCACGCAGCCAGACACCGGCAAGATGGCCGTCGACCTGCGGCGCGAGCGGACCGACAACGTCATCGTCCGCTTTCGCGATGCCCTTGTGTATGTCGACGGCGAGCGCGTCGCGGACATCATGAACGGCGAGCACATCGTTTTCTGGCTCACGCCCGGCACGCATCGCATCGCGGTGTCGACGCAGTTCGACCCTGTCGTGGAGATCGGCTTCTTCGTGACGCCGGACACGCGCTATTCGAATCGCGCCAGCGTTTCGTTCAACGACGATCATCGCATCATGCTGCGGCGCGTCGCCAATTGACACGCGGGCTCGGCGCATCATTCACAATTCGACACACCGCGCCGATTCGAGCCGACGTAACATCGTGGACTCGTATCGCACGCCGCGCTCATGCCGGCTTTGCGTCGCGATCGGGCAGCACACGAACAAAACAACCGCTCACCGCGACAAACCGCTTTCAATCCGCGAAGCCGAATCGTTTTCAAGGTATTCAATCATGCTGATCAACTGCGCCGCGTATCAGGATGGCCGCAAACTGGCCGACATCGAGATCGACGACATCAGCGTTTATGTCGCCAAATCCGAGTGCTTCGTCTGGGTCGCGTTGAAAGACCCGAGCCCAGGCGAGCTGGAAGTGATGAAGCACGAATTCGGGCTGCACGAACTGGCCGTCGAGGACGTGCGTCACGGTCATCAGCGTCCGAAGATGGAGGAGTACGGCAATTCGCTGTTCGCCGTGATGCACACCATCGAGACCGACGACGACGGCGAGTTCGTGATCGGCGAGGTCGACGTGTTCGTAGGCGCAAACTACGTGCTGTCGGTGCGGCGCGGCACGCGCCACGGCTTTCAGGAAGTCCGCGCGCGCTGCGAGCGCGAGCCGCAGTTGCTGAAGGAGGGCGCGGCGTTCGTGCTGTACGCGCTCGCCGACAACGTCGTCGACCGCTACTTCCCGATTCTCGAAGCGATCGGTACCGAGATCGAGGAAATCGAAGACCGCATCTTCGACAAGCACGACCTCGCCGCGTCGCGCGCGATCATCGAAGATCTGTACTCGTTGAAGCGCCGCCTCGTCATGCTCCAGCATCACATCGCGCCGCTGCTCGAAGGCATCAGCAAGCTCACGGGAGGACGCATCCCGTCGATCTGCGTCGGCATGCAGGCGTACTTCCGCGATGTCTACGATCACCTCGACCGAATCGTGCGGACCATCGAGGGGCGCCGCGAGATGATCGTCACGGCCATTCAGGTCAATCTCGGCATGATCTCGCTCGCCGAGAACGAAGTGACCAAGCGCCTCGGCTCGTTCGCCGCGTTGTTCGCCGTGCCGACCATGATCGCGGGCATCTATGGGATGAACTTCCAGGAGATTCCCGAGCTGCACTTCAAGTACGGCTATCCCATCTGCCTGCTGGTGATGCTGCTGATCGACCTCGCGCTATACCGGGGCTTCAAGAAGGCGAACTGGCTGTAGCGCGCGTGGGCTACGTCGTCGGATACCTCAGCGCTTCGTCAGCGCGAGACGCACGCCCAGGCCGATGAATCCCGCGCCCACCACGCGGTCGATCCAGCGCCGCACGGCCGGTTGCGAGCGCACGGCGCGCGCGGCCGTCGCGGCGAGCCATGCGACTACGCAATCGTTGATGAGCCCGAGCGTCACGAACACCGCGCCCAGCACGAGAAAGGCCAACGTCTTGTGCGGGCTGTCGGCGCTGACGAACTGCGGGAAGAAAGCTATGTAGAAGAGCAGCACTTTCGGGTTCGACGCGTTCGTCACGAAGCCGCGAAAGAGCAGCGTGCCGCGCGAGAGCCGCGGCGCGTCGGGCGGCGCTTCGCCCTTCGCTACGGCCGTAGCCGTCGGCCGCAGCATTCTCAAGCCGAGATACATCAGGTACGCGGCGCCGATCCATTTGATCGCGTTGAACGCGCCCGGCGACGCCGCCAGCAGCGCCGTGATGCCGAGCGCGCACGCGACTGTATGCATGCAGCCGCCGAACGCAACGCCGACGGCCGACAGCAGCCCCGCTCGCCGTCCCTGCGCGATGCTTTGACCGGCGACATACGCGATGTCCGGTCCAGGCGTCAGATTGAGCACCGTGACGGCGGCGAGAAAGAGCGGGAACTGGCTGATACCGAGCATGACGACTCCATATTGAATGGCTGGCGCGCCAGCATGACTGTCGTGACGATCGCAACGCGCGAGCCAAAGACGGGCCTATTCGAATCATCGGGCCATGATACGCATATCGCACCTGTTGCGCCGATCACGACGGCCAGGCCTTTTCCCCTCTTTCCCCTTGCCGCGCGCGAGAGAACAGGCCAGCATAGGCGTCCTGCCTGTCGCGGAACTTGCGGCTTGCGGGGGATGGAAAACAGCAAGGCAGTACCGGCGCGTTGCAGCGCCGGGCATCATGAGCGCCGCTGCGCGTGGGACGCGTTCTGGCAACAGGGCGGCTCCCATCGCACAGGCCGATCAACGGGCAGAACCAAGCGAGCGATCCGTGCCACGATGTCATTCGAAGCACCGCCGAAGCTTCGCGGCAATACGTGCGTCCAAAGGCGCCGGGCCTTGCGCACGCCATGCGTCGCGGGCGCGATGTGCAGCGCAGCACCGCTCATCGTTGACATCGCGAACAGGCACCGTCGAGAATATCGCTCGCAAACGTTTGCGCACAAACAAAAACGGACTCGCCCCGAGTTCAACAACTGGAGATACCACATGAACCACCGCATTCGTCGCCGCGTCCTGATGGCCGCTGTCGCATTCACGGCCGCTGCCGTGCCGTTCTCGTCGGCCTGGGCGCAGGCCGCCAAAAAACCGAAAGTCGCGCTCGTGATGAAGTCGCTCGCCAACGAGTTCTTCCTCACGATGGAAACGGGCGCGAAGGACTATCAGAAGCACAATGCCAGCACCTTCGACCTGATCACGAACGGCATCAAGGACGAGACGGATACGGCGAACCAGATCCGCATCGTCGAGCAGATGATCGTCTCGAAGGTCGATGCGATCGTGCTCGCGCCGGCGGATTCGAAGGCGCTCGTGCCCGTGGTCAAGAAGGCGGTGGACGCCGGCATCATCGTCGTGAACATCGACAACCGGCTCGACACCGACGTGCTCAAGTCGAAGGACCTGAATATTCCGTTCGTCGGTCCGGACAACGCGAAGGGCGCCGAGAAGGTCGGCGACTATCTGGCGAAGAAGCTGAAGTCGGGCGACGAGGTGGGCATCGTCGAAGGCGTATCGACGACGACCAACGCGCAGCAGCGCACGGCCGGCTTCAAGGAGGCGATGCAGAAGGTCGGCGCGAAGATCGACACCGTGCAGTCGGGCGAATGGGAAATCGACAAGGGCAACGCAATCGCGTCGTCGATGCTCAACGCCTATCCGAACATCATGGCGCTGCTGTGCGGCAACGACAACATGGCGATCGGCGCGGTGTCGGCCGTGCGCGCGGCGGGCAAGCAGGGCAAGGTCTACGTGGTCGGCTACGACAACATCAACGCGATCAAGCCGATGCTGAAGGACGGCCGCGTGCTCGCCACGGCCGACCAATACGCGGCGAAGCAGGCCGTGTTCGGCATCGACGTGGCGTTGAAGGCGATCGCCGGGCACAAGAAGCAGGCGGACCTGTCGGGCGTCGTCGAAACGCCTGTCGATCTGGTCACGAAGTAAGGAGCCCGCGCGGGCCGTGCGGAAACATGCAGCGTGCACGGCGCCCACGGTCCGCGCGTCGAGGTAAACGAGTGCTCAAGAAATCCGCCGCGCCGCCGTTATGCCAGAGGTAAGCGTAAAGACGGCGGGCCAGCCGCGCGAGCAGACGGATGGGCGCAGCCCGAAAAGCCGTTTCTTCGGGATGCGCACGGCTTCGGGCCCGCTGTCCGCATGACGGGCGCGGCCGTGCGGCGGCGCTGCACGACGGACGGGCGCACGAGGCGCAGTCCGCTGCGGCGCTGCGCAGCGGCTACGAGATCTGGATCACGATGGCATCAACCGACCAAGACGCATTGCCTGCCGTACTGTCCGTCACGGGGATAGGGAAGACCTATGCCGAGCCCGTGCTGGCGGACGTCTCGCTGGCGTTGCACGCCGGGGAGGCGCTCGCGCTGACGGGCGAGAACGGCGCGGGCAAGAGCACGCTGTCGAAGATCATCGGCGGGCTCGCCGATCCGACGACGGGCTCGATGCAGCTCGCGGGCGAGCCGTATGCCCCCGCGAGCCGGACGGAAGCGGAAGCGCTCGGCATCCGCATGGTGATGCAGGAGCTGAATCTGCTGCCGACGCTGTCGGTCGCCGAGAACCTGTTCCTGAACCGGCTGCCGCGCGCGGGCAAGCTGGGCTTCGGCTGGATCGACCGCCGCAAGCTGCGCGAGGATGCGCGCGAGGCGATGGCCCAGGTCGGCCTCGAGGCGATCGACCCCGATACGCTCGTCGGCGAACTGGGCATCGGTCATCAGCAGATGGTCGAGATCGCGCGCAATCTGATCGGCGATTGCCGCGTGCTGATTCTCGATGAGCCGACGGCGATGCTGACCGCGCGCGAAGTCGACCTGCTGTTCGAGCAGATCGACCGGCTGAAGGCGCGCGGCGTCGCGCTCGTCTACATCTCGCACCGGCTCGAAGAGCTGGCGCGTGTCGCCGAGCGCGTGGCCGTGCTGCGCGACGGCAGGCTGGTGCGCGTCGACGCGATGACGAACCTGACGAGCGACCAGATCGTCACGCTGATGGTCGGCCGCGAGCTTGGCGAGCGCATCGATCTGGGCGCGCGCAACATCGGCGCGACGCTGTTGAAGATCGACGGGATGACCCGCGCGCCCGTCGTGCGCGACGTGTCGTTCGAGGTGAAGGCAGGCGAGATTTTCGGCGTGAGCGGCCTGATCGGCGCGGGCCGCACGGAGCTGATGCGGCTCATCTACGGCGCGGACCAGAAGGATGCCGGCACGGTGTCGCTGGCCGCGACGCCGGGCGCCGCGCCCACGCCCGTGCAGGTCGGCACGCCGTCGGACGCCGTGAAGCACGGCATCGCGCTGATCACGGAAGACCGCAAGGGCGAAGGCCTGCTGCTGCCGCAGCCGATTGCGGCGAACGTGTCGCTCGGCAATCTGCGCGGCGTCGCGCGGCATGGCATCGTCGACGCGAAGCGCGAGAACGCGCTCGCGAAGCGGCAGATCGACGCGATGCGCATCCGCACATCGGGGCCGGCGCAGCCGGTCGGCGAGCTGTCGGGCGGCAATCAGCAGAAGGTCGTGATCGGCCGTTGGCTCGCGCGCGATTGCAAGGTGCTGCTGTTCGACGAACCGACGCGAGGCATCGATGTCGGCGCGAAGTTCGATATTTATGGATTGATGGGCGCGCTGGCCCGCGAAGGCCGCGCGCTCGTGGTCGTGTCGAGCGACCTGCGCGAGCTGATGCTGATCTGCGACCGAATCGGGGTGATGTCGGCGGGACGCATGACGGGTGTGTTCAGGCGGGACGAGTGGACGCAGGATGCGCTGCTCGCCGCGGCATTCGCCGGCTATCGCAATCGCGAAGCCCTGCTGCACCCGCATGAGATGCACGAAGGAGAGACTCAGTCATGACGGATCAACGGGTCACGGGAGGCGCGGGCAAGGAGCCAGCGGCCGCGCCCACCGGCGTGACGGCGACGGCCGCTCAGGCAACCGGTCAGGCAGCCGCTCAGACAGCCGCTCAGGCAGCCGATCCATCGGCGCCGCTCGCGAGCGGCAAGCCGGCGGGCACGCGTCTGGGCTTTTCCAACTATCTCGGGCTCGTTGGCGCGCTGGTCGCGATGATCGCGCTGTTCTCGGTGCTCAGCTCGCACTTTTTGACGTTCGAGACGTTCGTCACGATCGCGAACCAGATCCCGGATCTCGTCGTGATGTCGGTCGGGATGACGTTCGTGCTGATCATCGCGGGCATCGATCTGTCCGTCGGCTCGGTGCTGGCGCTCGGTGCGTCGATCGTGAGCGTCGCGTCGCTGAAGTGGCAGCTCGGGCCGATCGTGGCGGCCGCGCTCGGCCTCGCCGCGGCGGCGCTGACGGGCACGATCACGGGCGCCGTGACGGTGGGCTGGCGGATACCGTCGTTCATCGTGTCGCTGGGCGTGCTCGAAGCGGCGCGCGGCCTTGCGTATCAGATGACGAACTCGCGCACCGCGTATATCGGCGACGCGTTCGATTTCCTGTCGAACCCGATCGCCGTCGGCATCTCGCCGGCGTTCCTGATCGCGGTGGCCGTGATGATCGTCGCGCAGCTGGTGCTGACGCGCACGGTGTTCGGCCGCTATCTGGTCGGCATCGGCACGAACGAGGAAGCCGTGCGGCTTGCGGGCGTGAACCCGAAGCCGTACAAGGTGATCGTGTTCGCGCTGATGGGCGCGCTGTCGGGGCTGGCGGCGCTGTTCCAGATCTCGCGTCTGGAAGCGGCCGACCCGAATGCGGGCGCGGGGCTGGAGCTGCAGGTGATCGCGGCTGTCGTGATCGGCGGAACGAGTCTGATGGGCGGGCGCGGCTCCGTCATCAGCACGTTCTTTGGCGTGTTGATCATATCGGTGCTCGCGGCGGGCCTCGCGCAGATCGGCGCGAACGAACCGACCAAGCGCATCATTACGGGGGCTGTGATCGTGATCGCGGTCGTGCTGGATACGTACCGAAGCCGGCGCAAGCGCAATTGAAAGCGGGGCGGCCACCGTGGCGCGGGACGGCGGCCTCCTGGAATAACCTAACGAGAGCACCGCGGATGCAGCATGAGCTGCATTGGCCAGCAGTAAGAACAGGCAGGGGGTTTTAGCTTATGGCGACGATCAAGGACGTGGCGGCCATCGCCGGCGTGTCATTCACTACGGTGTCGCATGTCGTGAACAATACGCGGCCGGTGTCCGCGGACGTGCGCTCGAAGGTCGAACTGGCTATCCGCCAGCTCAACTACGTGCCGTCGGCGGTCGCGCGGTCGCTGAAGGCGCGCTCGACGGCGACGATCGGGCTCGTGGTGCCCAACAGCACGAATCCGTACTTCGCGGAGCTGGCGCGCGGCATCGAGGACGGTTGCGCGCGCAATGGCTACTGTGTGTTCTTCTGCAACTCGGACGACGATCCCGCGAAGCAGCGCAGCTATCTGCGCGTGTTGCAGGAAAAGCGCATCGACGGGCTGATCGTCGCGTCGGCGGGCGACGATGCGACGCTTGCGACGACGCTCGCCGATTCGCGCGAGCCGCTCGTGATCGTCGACCGGAACATCGAAGGGGTGTCCGCCGATCTCGTGCAGATCGACCACGAGAAGGGCGCCTATCTGGCGACGCGGCATCTGCTGCAACTGGGGCATTCGAAGATCGGCTGCATCACGGGCCCGATCGAAACGGCCGTCAGCGCGATGCGCGTGCACGGCTTCATTCGCGCGATGGCCGAGCGCGGCATCGAGATCGCGCCGAACGGCATCGTCGAAAGCGATTTCTCGGGCAGCGGCGGATACCGCGCGGCGGGCCAGCTGTTCGACACCGTGCAGCCGACGGCGATCTTCGCGTGCAACGACATGATGGGCATCGGCGCGCTGCGCGCGGCGGCCGAACGCGGCCTGCGCGTGCCGCAGGATTGCTCGATCATCGGTTTCGACGACATCGAGCTGGGGCGCTTCACCTATCCAGCGCTGTCGACGGTCGGCCAGTCGGTGCGCGCGCTCGGCGAAATGGCGGCACAGACGCTGATCGAGCGGATCAACGGCACGGCGGCGGATATGACCTTCCGCCGCCGCGTGATCGCGCCGCGCCTGATCCTGCGCGAGTCGACGGCTGCGTTTGCGGGGGCGCGGCGCAATATCAAGGCGGCGTGAGGTTGCTGGACGAAAGAACGGCGCGGGCGATGCGCACCGGCAGGCAAGACGATGGAGGCAGTCGTGGCAACGAATGACGCGCGCGGGCACGTGACCGTGGTCGGCAGTCTGAACATGGATCTCGTCGCGCGCGCGCCGCGCATGCCGCAGCCGGGCGAGACGCTCGCCGGCCACGCGTTCGCGCAGGTGCCGGGCGGCAAGGGCGGCAACCAGGCGGTGGCCGCCGCGCGTCTTGGCGCGCAGGTCGCGATGCTCGGCTGCGTCGGAGCGGACGCGAACGGCGCGCAGCTGCGCGCGGGGCTCGAAGCGGAAGGCATCGACTGTGCGGCGCTCGAAACCAGCGCGACGGCGCCGACGGGCGTCGCGCTCATCATCGTCGACGATGGCAGCCAGAATGCGATCGTCATCATTGCGGGCAGCAACGGCGAAGTGACACCCGATACCGTCGCGCGCCACGAAGCGGCGCTGGCGCGCGCACAGGTCGTGATCTGCCAGCTGGAGACGCCGCCCGCGACCGTCCACGCCGCGCTCACGGCGGCGCGCCGGCTCGCCAAGACCGTCATCCTGAATCCGGCGCCCGCCGTGGGGCCGTTGCCCGCCGACTGGCTGCCGCTCGTCGACTACCTGATTCCGAACGAGCTCGAAGCCGCGACGCTGACGGGGCTGTCCGTTTCGTCGCCGGAAGAGGCGATGCTGGCCGCCGATGCGTTGCGCAACGCAGGCGCGCGCAACGTGATCGTGACGATCGGCGCACAGGGCGTGGTGGCCGCGATGGGCGGCGAGCCGCCCCGGCATTTCGACGCGCCGCGCGTGCGTGCCGTCGATACCACCGCGGCAGGCGATACCTTCATCGGTGGCTTTGCCGCGCAACTGGCGCAAGGGGCGAGCGTGGCGGACGCGATCCGCTTCGCGCAGCGCGCCGCGTCGATTTCCGTCACGCGCGCCGGCGCGCAGCCGTCGATTCCGACCCGCGCGGAAATCGGCGGGGCGTGAAGCGTTTCCTTTCCTTCCTGAGCGCCCCTTTGCTTTGTGCCGGACACGTGGCGAGGGCCTGGCGCCACTGATGTTCTCCCCCGCGCTTGTAACAATTACAGCTGGACGGCGGCCGCAGGGTTCGTCGGACGACGGGGGCTTCAGTGCTTCCTCGCATGAAAAAGAACATTGGCAAGACCACGCAATGCAGCCTGCTCCAAACACGTGCCGACGCACCAAAAGCGGGCTCGAAGATGCCGCTTTGAAGCACAGCGTCTACTGTGTTGCGCGAGCGACAGTTACGAAAGCCTGAACAAAGTCCGCCGCGTGTTCGCGCAGAACCGCACGCGCGCATGGCCGTAGTGTCGGCCCAAATCGATCAGCCCAAATCGCGCGCAGTCGCCGTGCTCTCCTTTCTGACCGCCTGAGCCGACTCAGCGCGCCAATGTTCCGGTACATTGACGAACGCAGCGGCGAATGTGCCGTTGTACGCATGCCGCATCACAGCACGCGCAAGCCGTATGAAGGGGCGGCTTCACGCGCATGTTCGCCCCGCGACGCCATCGCTTGCTGCAATCTCGTTGGCGTTTGCATCAGCCCACGTCAGACCAGGACAGTCCAGGAAGCCAAAGGGAAACAACATGACGGATCAAGACCTCGCGCAACGCCTGGTCGATGCGCGCCGCCAGCACCGCGCAATCGACACGCTCCCGCTCGACACCCTCCCGCCCGACGCCGCGACAGCCTATGCGATCCAGCAAGCGGTCATCGCGGGCCTGGGCGGCTCGACGGGCGCCTGGAAAATCGGTGCCAAAGCTCCGGGCGGCCCGGCCTCGGGCGCGCCGATTCCGGCTGCGCTGACGGTGGTCTCGCCCGCGCGGCTCGAACATGGTTCGTTTTTCCGCGTGCTGCTTGAACTGGAAATTGCGTTCCGCTTTGCCGACCCCATCGAGCCGCACGGCGAGACCTATGCGCGCGATGAAGTGCTGGCGCGCGTCGGCTCGGTGCTGCCCGCGATCGAAATCGTCGACAGCCGCTTCGCCGAATGGCCGAACGTCGCGGTCCTCGCGCAGCTCGCCGATGCGCAGAACAATGGCGCGCTGGTGACGGGCCATGCGCAGCCGTACGCGTCGCTCGCGCGCTCGTTCGACTTCGTGTCGCCTGAACTCGAACTGACGTTCGACGGCCAGTCGCTCGTGCCGGAATCGACGGGCAATCCGGCCGGCGACCCGCGCGAACTGCTCGTGTGGTTCGTCAACCACTGCGCGGCCATGGGTATCACGATCGAGCCCGAATGGACCATCACCACAGGCTCGTATATCGGCGCGCATCGCGTTGACGGGCCGGGGCGCGTGTATGGTCATATCGACGGGCTCGGCGAAGTCGAAGTCGAACTGACGTAAACCACTAAGCCCGATAAAGCCCACCAAGCGTTCCGTCAGGCATCGCGCTTCGGCGCCGTCACACTTCGCGCGGATGCGGCGGCCTGCGCTGCCGTCGCGTCCGCACGCATTCATTCATCCCCGCCGCCTGTCTCTCTGCGATTTGCGACAGCGCACCCTCCAAACGCGTCGCTCAAGAGCGAAAGAGCTAACACCTGGCTACATCTACCTGTTCAGATGCGCATCTCGCGCGCCGTCCTGTGGACATGGCGTCAAAGGACGGATGACGCGTGTCACGCCGATTCATGCGCGCTTGTACAGAGGCCAGCTTGCATTGAACGAATTGGCGCACGCGCTGACGAACGGCAGGAGTGCGCGCTTGCGCACATGCAAAACATGTAACACAGCGGCTGAACTGTCGTCGCGAGCATCCATGTGTGCGTTATGGCAGAAAGGGCAGAAAGGGCGGTAACGTGCGCGCTGCGCAGCGGTTGTTGAAGTCGATGCCGCAGGACACATTCACTGGGTCACATGCACTGCAGGCACGCGCAGGACGAAGTAATGTGTCGCAGTAGCGTGGTCAGGCAGACAGCGTGCTACACGAGTGTTTGCAAAGGTGCGGAAAAGTGCAGGACGCCACGCGATGCCGCGTGTGAAAGATACATGTGGAAGACAGTGTGGGGAAGGAACGCAAGATGCGATGCAGCAGCGCTGGCAAAGATTCTCGCGAGGTGTGGTCAATGATTGTAGGTGAGCGAATTTGCGTCATCAAGCAAGTCGGGCTGAGCGCCAGCTATGGCGCGATTTTCACAACGTAGTTCGTGAAAAAAAATTTAAAAGGGTTTAGGATGAATTCGAGCGATGTCGTTTCCTGATAGCGCGCCGCGCACGACATCGTCCCAGACTTCGGCGAGGAGGTAGCATGGATATCTACAGCAGTTTCGCGACCCGCTTCGAGAAAACACGGGAGGAGGAATTCTCGCTCGAGGAGTATCTCGCGCTCTGCAAAGACAATCCCGCCGCGTACGCCACCGCTGGCGAACGCATGCTGTCGGCAATAGGAGAACCCGAGCAGATCGACACACGCAACGATCCGCGTCTTTCGCGTATCTTCGCGAACAAGGTCATCAAGGTATACCCCGCATTCCGTGAGTTCTACGGAATGGAAGACGTGATCGAGCAGGTGGTCGCCTACTTCAGGCATGCTGCCCAGGGGCTCGAAGAAAAGAAGCAGATTCTCTATCTGCTGGGCCCGGTCGGCGGCGGCAAGTCGTCGATTGCCGAGCGGCTCAAGCAGCTGATGGAACGCGTGCCGTTCTATGCGATCAAGGGCTCGCCCGTCAACGAATCGCCTTTGGGCCTGTTCGATTATGACGAGGACGGTCCCATCCTCGAAGAGCAATACGGCATACCGCGCCGCTACCTGAAGAGCATTCTGAGTCCGTGGGCGGTCAAGCGCCTGCACGAATACAACGGCGACATCCGCAAGTTCCGCGTGGTGCGGCGCTATCCGTCGGTGCTGCGGCAGATCGCGATCGCGAAGACCGAGCCGGGCGACGAAAACAATCAGGATATTTCGTCCCTCGTCGGCAAGGTCGATATCCGCAAGCTCGAGCAATATGCGCAAGACGATGCGGACGCCTATAGCTATTCCGGCGGCCTGTGTCTCGCGAACCAGGGCTTGCTCGAGTTCGTCGAAATGTTCAAGGCGCCGATCAAGGTGCTGCACCCGTTGCTCACCGCGACGCAGGAAGGCAATTTCAAGGGCACGGAAGGCTTCGGCGCGATTCCGTTCGACGGCATCATCCTCGCGCACTCGAACGAGTCGGAGTGGAAGGCGTTCCGCAACAACCGCAACAACGAAGCACTGCTCGACCGTATCTTCGTCGTGAAGGTGCCATATTGCCTGCGCTACTCGGAAGAGATGAAGATCTACGAAAAGCTGCTGCGCAATTCGTCGCTGGCCAATGCCGTGTGCGCGCCCGGCACGCTGAAGATGATGGCGCAGTTCTCGGTGCTCACGCGCTTGCAGGAGCCGGAGAATTCGAGCCTCTTTTCGAAGATGCAGGTGTATGACGGCGAGAACCTGAAAGACACCGATCCGAAGGCCAAGTCGTATCAGGAGTATCGCGACTTTGCCGGCGTCGACGAAGGGATGACGGGTGTGTCCACGCGCTTCGCGTTCAAGATCATGTCGCGCGTGTTCAACTTCGATACGACGGAAGTTGCGGCGAACCCGGTGCACCTGATGTACGTGCTCGAACAGCAGATCGAGCGCGAGCAGTTCCCGCCGGAAACCGAGCAGAAATTCCTGTCGTTCATCAAGGACGTGCTCGCGTCGCGTTATGCGGAATTCATTGGCAAGGAGATTCAGACCGCGTATCTGGAGTCGTATTCCGAGTACGGGCAGAACATTTTCGATCGCTATGTGACGTACGCCGACTTCTGGATTCAGGACCAGGAGTTCCGCGACCACGACACGGGCGAGAGCTTCGACCGCGCGGCGCTGAATGCCGAACTGGAGAAGATCGAGAAGCCTGCCGGCATCAGCAACCCGAAGGACTTCCGCAACGAGATCGTGAATTTCGTGTTGCGCGCGCGTGCCGCGAACGGGGGCAAGAACCCCGCGTGGATCAGCTATGAAAAGCTGCGCGTCGTGATCGAAAAGAAAATGTTCTCGAATACGGAAGAACTTCTCCCCGTCATCTCGTTCAATGCGAAAGGGTCGGCGGAGGAACAGCGCAAGCACGAGGACTTCGTCAACCGGATGGTCACCAAGGGCTACACGCCGAAACAGGTGCGGCTCTTGTGCGACTGGTATCTGCGTGTGCGCAAGTCGTCATGAAACGCGTAGCGCAAAGCCCGCGCGAACGGGTTCGCTTCACCCGGTTGGCGCGGGCCTCCTGCGAGGCGCAAGCCGCATGGACATAACATTGCATGCGCAACTTGCGCCCCGCGTATTCCAAATCGGAGCGGGAGACCGGATGTGCTTCATCAAATCATCGACCGCAGGCTGGCAGGCAAGAACAAGAGCATTGCAAACCGCGAACGCTTTCTGCGTCGCGTGAAGGGATATATTCGTCGCGCAGTGTCCGAAGCGGTGCGCGACCGGAGTATCAAGGACATTCAAAACACCCAGAGCATCACGATTCCGCGCAAGGACATCGCCGAGCCGTCGTTCCGGCACGGTCCGGGCGGCAGGCGCGAAATGGTGCACCCGGGTAACGCCGACTACATACGCGGCGACAAGATACCCCGCCCGCAAGGGGGCGGCGGCAGTGGCGGAGGCGGCAGCGCGAGCAACGAAGGCGAAGGGCAGGACGATTTCGTTTTCGAACTGAGCCGCGAAGAATTCATGCAGTACTTCTTCGACGACCTCGAATTGCCGCGTCTCGTCAAAACGCATCTGCTCGCCGTGCCGACGTGGAAGAGCATCCGCGCGGGCTGGGCGGCGGAGGGCACGCCGAACAACATCGACGTCGTGCGTTCGTTGCGCAGCGCACTGGGCCGGCGCATCGCGCTCGGAGCGCCGCTCGTCAACGAATTGCACGAGCTCGAAAAGCAACTCGAAGAGATGAAGGCGGACCCCGCCGACCGTCGCGAAGAGATCAAGCTGCTCGAAGAGGACATCCACCATTTGCGCGGCCGCATCTGGCGCATTCCGTTTATCGACCCGTTCGATCTGCGTTACGTGAACCGCGTGAAGCAGCCGCAACCGTCGAGTCAGGCCGTGATGTTTTGTCTGATGGATGTGTCGGGTTCGATGGACGAGCAGCGCAAGGATCTCGCGAAGCGCTTCTTCATCCTGCTGTATCTGTTCCTCAAGCGGAACTACGAGAAGATCGAAGTGGTGTTCATCCGGCACCACACGCGGGCCGAAGAAGTCGACGAAGACACGTTCTTCCATTCGACGGAAAGCGGCGGCACGGTCGTATCGAGCGCGCTCGAACTGATGCAGAAGATTCTCGACGAACGCTACTCGCCGACTGAATGGAACATTTATGGCGCACAGGCTTCGGATGGCGACAACTGGACCGACGACTCGCCGAAATGCCGCAAGATCCTCTCGGATGACATTCTCGATAAGGTGCGGTATTTTGCGTACATTCAGGTGACGCCTGAAGAGCAGAACCTGTGGCTCGAATATGCACAGCTTGCGCAAATGGTGCCGCATCTGGCCATGAAGAAAGTCGAGACGGCTGCGGATATCTATCCAGTGTTCCGTGAGCTGTTCGAGAAGCAGGTGGAAGCGGCATGACGACTCGCCACTTGCACAACGAGGCGCGCGGGTATCAGCCCGAGCGTCGTAAAGGCGTGCCGAAGCGAAGCGAGGCCGGGCATGCCGAGGCGAACACGGCGCACGTGAAGGATACGCGTGCGCCCGATGCCGGGGCAGGCGTAGCGCCTGACGCAGCTGCAGCACGAGGACCCACCGGGGCGCCCACCGAAGGACAAAGGGAAGTCCGTATGAACGTTGCCGACAGAAGGCCGTTGCCGTGTCCGTCCGACTGGACCTTCGAACTGATCGAGGAGTACGACACTCATATCGCACATGTTGCGGAGCAATATGAACTCGATGTCTATCCGATCCAGCTCGAACTGATCAGCGCCGAACAGATGATGGACGCGTACGCGTCCGTCGGCATGCCCGTCAACTACCGGCACTGGTCGTTCGGCAAGCATTTTCTCGCTACCGAAAAGAGCTATCGACGCGGGCAAATGGGCCTCGCGTACGAGATCGTCATCAACTCGAATCCGTGCATCGCGTATCTGATGGAAGAGAACACGATGACGATGCAGGCGCTCGTCATCGCGCACGCGGCCTATGGCCACAACTCTTTCTTCAAGGGCAACTATCTGTTCCGCTTGTGGACGGATGCGCATGCGATCATCGACTACCTCGTCTACGCGAAGAACTACATCGCGGAATGCGAGGAGCGTTATGGGCTCGACCGCGTCGAGGAACTGCTCGACTCGTGCCATGCGCTGATGAACTACGGTGTGGACCGCTACAAGCGTCCGCAGAAGCTGTCGCTGCAGAAGGAACTCGCAGCGCGCCGCGAACGCGAAGCGTATCTTCAGTCGCAGGTCAACGAACTGTGGCGCACGCTGCCGACGCGCCACACGCCGTTGCCCGAAGAAGTGGAAGAGCGCTATCCGCCGGAGCCGCAGGAAAACCTGCTGTACTTCGCGGAAAAGAACGCGCCGCTGCTGGAGCCGTGGGAGCGCGAAGTCATTCGCATCGTGCGCAAGATCGGGCAGTACTTCTATCCGCAGCGTCAGACGCAGGTGATGAACGAAGGCTGGGCCACGTTCTGGCATTACACGCTGCTCAATACGCTGTACAACGAAGGCAAGCTCGAAGACGGCTTCATGATGGAGTTCCTCCATTCGCACAGCAACGTCGTCTATCAGCCGCCCGTCACGAAGCCGTACTACAGCGGCATCAATCCGTACGCGCTCGGCTTTTCGATGATGAGCGACATTCGGCGCGTCTGCGAAAACCCGACGGAAGAGGACCGCAAGTGGTTCCCCGAACTCGCGGGCAGTCCGTGGCTGCAGGCGATGCACTACGCGATGCGCAATTTCAAGGACGAGAGTTTTGTCGCGCAGTACCTGTCGCCGCATCTGATCCGCGAAATGCGGCTCTTCTCGGTGCTCGACGACGACATGCGCGATGCGCTCGAAGTCTCCGCGATTCACGACGACAGCGGCTATCAATATGTGCGCCAGGCGTTGTCGCGGCAGTACGACATGCATCATCGCGAGCCGAACATCCAGGTGTATTCCGTGAATACGCGCGGCGACCGCAGTCTCACGCTGCGCCACTTCATGAGCGACAACCGGCATCTGTCGAGCGACAGCGACGAAGTGCTCAAGCACATGGCGCGCTTGTGGCAGTTCGACGTGTACCTGGAAAGCGTCGACGAAAACGGGACGGTCAGAAAGCGCTACGAGTGCCGCTATACGGCGCCCGCCATTCGAGTTTGATGGGCGTTTGACGAGCTTTTGACGCGCGTTTGACTGCCCGCGCAACGATCGTGATGAAAGCCAGCTTTCGGGCTGGCTTTTTTGTGCGCGCGACACACGCAGGGCGCTTGCGCTCGCGGGCCGCGAGGCCACGCATGGCTCGACGCTTCAGATGCGCGTCCATGCGCCGTTATCCATGGATATCCGTTAAGATACCGACCGCGTCAAAGCTTACGTTTTTCTACAATCTCGCACGCGTGCGGAAACCCGATTGCAACGGGACGGAAGCCCCGCTGCAAATCGGCTTCAGCGCAAGACAAGGCGGCGTTACGACCGCTAAAACCTATCAGAAGGGACCGACACCAGCATGACCGACACCACGACCGTATTCACCCCCAGCGACACCCGGCGACGCATCTTCGCGATCGTCGGCGCCTCATCGGGCAACCTCGTCGAGTGGTTCGATTTCTACGTCTACTCGTTTTGTGCGCTGTACTTCGCGCCCGCGTTCTTTCCGAAGGGCGACACGACGGCGCAACTGCTGAACACGGCGGGCGTGTTCGCGGCGGGCTTCCTGATGCGCCCGATCGGCGGCTGGTTCTTCGGGCGTCTCGCCGACAAGCGTGGCCGGCGCTTCGCAATGATGGTGTCGGTGTTCATGATGTGCGGCGGCTCGCTCGTGATCGCCGTCGTGCCCACCTATGCGCAGATCGGCGCGCTCGCGCCCTTGCTGCTGCTGGTTGCGCGCCTGTTCCAGGGCTTGTCCGTGGGCGGCGAGTACGGCACGAGCGCAACGTATATGAGTGAAGTTGCGCTCCAGGGACGCCGCGGCTTCTTCGCGTCGTTCCAGTACGTCACGCTGATCGGCGGCCAGTTGTTCGCGCTGCTCGTGCTCGTGATCCTGCAACAAGTGCTGACGACGGAAGAACTGAAGGCATGGGGCTGGCGGATTCCGTTCGTGGTCGGCGCATTGTCGGCGCTGGTCGCGCTGTATCTGCGCCGCTCGCTCGACGAAACGACGACGGCCGAAATGCGTCAGCGCAAGGAAGCAGGCACGCTGCGCGGGATGTGGCAGCATAAGGGCGCGTTCTTCACCGTGCTCGGCTTCACGGCAGGCGGCTCGCTGATTTTCTACACGTTCACGACGTACATGCAGAAGTACCTGGTCAACACGGCGGGCATGCATGCGAAGACGGCGAGCAACGTGATGACGGCCGCTCTGTTCGTGTACATGGTGATGCAGCCGCTGTTCGGCGCGTTGTCGGATCGCATCGGCCGCCGCAACTCGATGCTGCTGTTTGGCTTCTTCGCGACGATCGGCACCGTGCCGCTGCTGCATGCGCTGAAGGATGTGACGAGTCCCGTCGCGGCATTCGCGCTCGTCGTGACCGCGCTTGCCATCGTCAGCTTCTATACGTCGATCAGCGGCCTGATCAAGGCCGAGATGTTCCCGCCGGAAGTGCGCGCGCTCGGCGTCGGCCTGTCGTATGCCGTGGCGAATGCGATCTTCGGCGGCTCGGCGGAATACGTCGCGCTGTGGCTCAAGCAGGCGGGCAGCGAATCGTCGTTCTACTGGTACGTCACGGCGATGTGCGCGATTGCGGGTCTCGTGTCGTTCCGCATGCGCGATCCGTCGAAGGTAGGGTACCTGCGCAACGAGCCGTGATGCGCCCGGCTTGACCCGATGTGACGCAACAAGCGGCTCTGTTCGATTAACAGAGCCGTTTTCTTATGGTCGCGCCGGTACTTCGCGACTGTGCTTTACGGGTACTTCGGCGCGGAAGGCGGCACACCGCGCCGCCTCATCGTGATGAACGCGCGCGCGATTAGCGACAGGTGGTAGTAGAGCCGCGCATCGCGAACGTACCCAGACGGCCGTCGTACTTTTTGCGGCGAATGATTCTCGCCGCGCGCTTACTCCTGCTTCAGCCGACGGAGGGCTCGCCTTCGCCCGGCTTTTTGCCCGGATGATCGGCTGGCGACTGCTTGCGGCCGGCGTCGTCGCGCTCGGGCATCTTGCTCTTTTCGTTATCGCTGTGGACGGGGTGCTTCGGATGTTGGACGTCGCTGCCCGGACTCGTGGTTCCCGTGCGTTGCTTTTCGCTGCTCATGAGACGCTCCCTTTCAATAGCCGCCTTTAAGCGAGCAATTGCCGCTCCCGTCCCGCCATTGCTAGACTCTTTCGCGAGGGCGCCCATATCAAGAACAGCCTGACCAGCGGAGACGACACATGAGCAAGATCGCGTTCCAGGATTTCGAACGGCAAGTCATGCAACGCCACGTGATTCGAGGGCACGTGTACGAAAACGCAGCCGCGCTCGTCGATCGCGCGAATGCGTGGATTGCGGAGCACAACATCGACGTGATCAACGTCGAGAGCCTGTCGACTTTCGGCTCCGGCGACGATACGAGCGTGAGCCACTGGTATTCGGGGATTCGCGTCTGGTATCGAACGCAATAGTGCGCGATCGCGCGGCGCGTAATCGCGCCGCGCGGATGCCGCGCTACTTGCCCGACACGACCAGTTTCAGCTTGCTCGCGCCGGCGGGCATCGCGGTGATCTGCGTGCGCGCATCGCGTGGTCCGATGTAGAAGTGCTGGCGTGCCGGCGAGTTCACGTCGTGCGTCGCGTCGGGCAAGCATGACGCGATGTCCGCGGCGACCGCCTGCAATGCCGTCGTGCTCGATCCCGCGCCTTCGTTCGGCGTCCACATGCATTCGTAGCTGCCATTTGTCGCGCCGCATTGCGCGTCGTTGCCGTACGGCTGCGCGACACCTTTGCCGTCGTCGGGCGTCAGTTGCGAAAATCCCGTCGGCGCGGCTGCGACGATGCGTTTGAGCGCGGCGCAAGGGTTAGGCGCATCGTCGGCGCGAACGGTTAGCGGACCCAGCGCGGCTATCGCAACGACTGCGATCGCACTGATTCGACGAAGCGCGGGCATTCGATGATAGCGTTGTGTGTGGCGCATCTGCGTCTCCTTGACGTCGGGATGGATGGCCGTACCGTACCTTTCTTTCGCAGCCGATCTGTCCAGCGAACATGCAATCGACGCGCCTGGCTGCGCATTATGTGCTCCGATCGGTACGCATCCGCCTCATGCGCCGGCAGCACCGCCATGTTCTTCGCGTTCAAGCGTGCGCGTGCGGCGCAATTCGGGGAAGAGCCGCATCCACAGCAGCGCGATCGCGATGGTCGCGCAACCGCCGACGAGCACGGCCGTTTGCGCGCCCCACCAGCCCGCGGTCACGCCGGACTCGAATTCGCCGAGCTGATTCGACGTGCCGATGAACAGCGAGTTGACCGCGCTCACGCGGCCGAGCATGTCGTCGGGCGTGCGAAGTTGCACGAGCGACAGGCGCACGACCACGCTGATCACATCCGACGCGCCGAGCGCCATCAACGCCAGCATCGACACGATGAACGAATGCGACAGCCCGAACACGAGCGTCGCGATGCCGAACGCGATTACGCCGCCGAACATGGCCGCGCCCGGCCGCTCGCGCAGTGGAAAATGCGCGAGCCAGATCGTGCCGCCGAGCGCGCCGACGGCCGACGCGGAACGCAGCAGGCCGAGCCCGAGCGGCCCGGCATGCAGCACGTCGCGCGCGAAGATAGGCAGCAGCGCGGTTGCGCCGCCGAACAGCACGGCGAACAGATCGAGCGACAGCGCACCGAATATCACAGGCTGGCTGCGGATGAAGCGCACGCCGGAGAACACGGATTCGAGCGTGACGGGCGCGCGCGGCATCGGCTTCGTGCGCAGCGGGATCGTGCCGACGGCGGCGGACGCGAGCGCGAACGACAACGTGCACGCGAGATACGCGGCGCCCGGACCGATGCCGTAGAGCAGACCGCCAAGCGCCGGGCCGCCGATCTGTGCGGCCTGGTTCGCGGACGTGGCCCAGGCCGTCGCCTGCGACAGCTGCGTGCGCGGCACGACGCCCGGCAACAGCGACGCGACGGCAGGGGATTCGAATGGGCGCGCGCCGCGCCGACGCATGCGGCGAGCACATAAATCACGGGCGCGCTCATCCAGCCGCCGAACGTGCTCCACGCGAACAGCGCGGCGGCTGCGCATTCGAGCCCCTGGCAGATGGACGCGATGCGCCGCCGGTCGTAGCGATCCGCTACCTGGCCGACGACGAGCGTCAGCACGAACATCGGCCGACGAGGCCGAGCGCGAACGCGCTATGCGTGAGTGCATAGATATGCCAGCCCATCGCGACGGCCAGCATCTGAAACGACAGCGACGACAGCACGCGCGTGCACCAGAAACGCTGGAATGGCGTCTGACGCGGCAGGCTGATTTCGGGTTCGCGACTGGTTTCGCCGACGAGTGTGTCGAAGGTCTCCTGGCCGTTGTTGCCGGCGAGCGGTGTTTTCATCGCTGAATCAATTGGCGTCCCATATAACGGGCCGTCGCGTGTGCGTCGCCCGTCAGGCACCGCAATTGCACACGCAGTTGAAAGAAGCTCGACGCAACGATGTGTCGAGCCAAGGCATCGTCGGGCCGCCAGTGTAGAGCAAGTCGCTCGCGCTTGCCGTTTCGCGCCGGATGGCGTGAGCTTCGGCCTTACTCCGACATCGTGTCGACATTGCCTTCTTGCGCCGCGTCGGCGTCACGTCCAATCCCCATCGAACTGCAATACAACCATGGATGATTTGCTCACTCGCGTATTTCACCTGCAACCCTCGCTGGTCGTCACGCTCACGCACGATCTGATGCATGCGGCTGTGGCGATCCTGATCCTGATCGTCGGCTGGTGGGTGTCCAATCGGATTGGCACGCTGCTGTCAAAGGGACTGTCCCGCACGCGTGCGGACCCGACGCTCGCGCCGATGATCAATGCAATCGGCACCTGGTCCGTGCGCGTGCTGGTGCTGTTCGCGGCGCTGAGCGAAGTCGGTGTCGCGACAGCGAGCGTGCTGGCCGTGCTCGGCGCTGCCGGCCTCGCCATCGGTCTCGCGCTGCAGGGCACGCTGCAAAATATTGCAGCCGGCATTATGTTGCTTTTGCTGCGACCGTTTCGTGCCGGCGATGTGATCGAAGGCACGGGCGCGACAGCGGGCATCGTGCGCGAAGTGGGTCTATTCACGACGCGTATCGAACGCAGCGACGGCAATGCCGTCTTCGTGCCGAACAGCCAGATCTGGAGCAATCCCGTCATCAATTACTCCAGCGGCGGGACGCAGCGCATCGAGGTGGAAGTCGGGATTGCGCAGCGCCAGGACGTGGCGGGCGCAATAGACGCACTGAAGAAGTTGATCGCGGACGACCCCCGTGTGCTGGGCGGCACGACGCTCGCGCCGATGGTCACGGCGTCGGACTATACGCAGGGTGACGGCGCGGCACTGCGCATTGCCGTGTGGGTGAGCGGAGCCGATGCGCAACTGGCTGCAGACGATTTCCGCGAGCGCTCGCGAACCGTGCTTGAAGAAGCGGGCTTCAAGGTCGCGCGGCAGGCAGCCACGAGGAGCGGGCAAGCATGGGCGCATGCATGAACCGGCAACGCGTTACGCATGATGCACGCCGCCGCGCGGGCATGACCTTTACTGCATTTCGCGCCACGACGCTGTCGTGACCGTCGTGACATGCTGCCTTGCGATGCGCATGCAGGCGGCTTCATTGTGACCGTCCGTCGGGAGCGGCATTCGTCCGCACACACCGAATAAAAATTCCGGCCGATCCATTCGTTCCAGTCGAAGAAAATTGCATCGCTTGCTGGCGCATGTGCTCGCCGTTACGCGCTGCTTCGCCGACAGCCGGTTAGCCGGAGTGGATCGAGGCATCTAGTGTGAGAATCATGCGGACTGCGGTACCGCTGTCGCCCCATGTCGGGCGACAGCGGGAGGCGTCCGCGCGCGGACGAACATGGGGCATGTTGCAAAGCCGTAATTGATCTAGGTAGAAACCCCTAGTATTGAGGTAAAATGTGGCGTCAAAGGAAAAGATGCCATGCCGCCCCGTTTTCAGATCTTCGAAAAAATCGCCTTCTCGCTGGTCGTGATGTCCGCCGTGCTGTGTTCCGGCTATATCGCATGGGAAACGTCGCCGGACTTCCAGGACGCCGTGCACGCCAGCGCCACTGCCGTGCGCTGGAGCGGCGACTACTCGTTCATCTGTGCATCGACGACGACCAACTCCTGTGATCAGCTTCCCCTAGACTGACTCCTTGACGCTGATTCCCGCTATGCGCTGGCGCGCCTCTCGGCCGAGGCCAGCGAGCAGCGGCGCGTAATTTTCACTCCCACCGTTGGCGCTTTTTTCAAATCGCCGAGCGGCCATCACGCTTCACCCGCGCGCCGCCTCGAATCTGCATCGGGAATGTCATTTGCTTGCAAATAGCGGCTGGGCTTCGTGCGTCGTAAGCGACGCGAAGCCCGATTCTTCGAAAACCGTCTTCGCCAGCCCGTCGATCCGCAGGTCGGCATCCACGGTCCAGAACGATTCCGATGCACCAAGGAGACGCGCCATGACACCTGCTTCCCAGTATGAAATGCAGATTCTGCAAGCAGACATACGCATGCTGCTCACGGTCGACGACGACGCCATCGAGCTTTTTCCCGGTGCGACGACGGGTGGCGGCACGGTCGGCAAGCCCTACGCGGTGCTGCATACCGATTCGCTCGCGACGCTATGCGGCTGGCGCGAAGCGATGCAGGAAGGCGGACGCCCTTATCGCCTGCTGAACAACCTCTATGGCTATCGCCAGGAAGTAAACAACCCGGACTGGTAGTGCAGGTCCAGTGCATCCTCTCTTGCGCGCCGTTGCAGCTTTGCTCTGCGGCGCGCGTTTCCCAAGCTGAACACCGCTGAACGCGGCGTATGCTGACGATACCGCTCACGGCCGTCGTCACGCTCGTCGTCGTGCTCGTGATCGCCAATCTGTCGCGACAGGCGAAAAGAAGAGATCGAGCAGAAGATCGAGCGTCCGTACGGTAGCCACGGTCCCCAGTTCATCCGCTCGATAGGCCTGCTGCTCGGGCCGCCCGTCGTATCCGGCAACCGCTTCGAGGCGCTCCTCAAAGGCGACGAGATCTTTCCGTCGATGCTCGAAGGCATCGCGAGCGCTCGGAAGACCATCACGTTCGAAATTTTCATCTACTGTCCGGCGCGATCGGCGAGCGGATCACGGTCGTGCTTTCGGAGAAGGCGCGTGGAGGCATTTCAGTGCATGTGTTGCTCGACTGGGTCGGCTCGCAGAAGATGGACAAGCGCTATCCGCGCATGCTCGAGGAGGCAGGCGCAGAACTGATTCAGTTCCACAAGCCGCACTGGACCGGACTTGGTCGCATGAACGACCCCACGCACCGCAAACTGCTCGTCATCGACGGACGCATCCGCTTTACAGGTGGTGCCGGCATTGCGCAGGAATGGACGGGACGAGATGCACTCGAGGCGAACCTCAATCTCTATCTCTACGATGAAGCATTCGCGCGTCGTCAGACGCAGATCTTCGCCGACGATCTCGCGAAGTCGAAGCGCGTAACGCTCGACGACTGGAAGCGGCGGCCATGGATGGAGATAGTCGTCGACCGCGTCCGCGTCGTGTCGCTGCTCGATCCGCAGCTTTGACGCGCGGCGGCGCGTGTCGTTCGGGAAGCTCGGTGAGGCGTTGCCCAGCCGGTGTGCATCGGTGGGTTGCGCTTGGGCGGATCTCCCGCGGGCGGCTCTTCGGCAGGCGGCACGCGGTCGGGCTCGCGCTCGGGAATGGGCGGCGAGTCAGGGCCCGGATCGGGGTCGTCGTCCGGCGCCGGATCGGGATCGACGTCGGGCGGCGTCGGCGTGTGCAGCCGCTGGCTGACCGGATAGACGAAAAAGGGAAAAGCAGTCTGGTGCAGGTTCATCGTGCGGTTCTCGTGAGTGCGGTTCGATACACCGTCTAAATCCGCAATGCATGTGCCATCTACCGCGAGCATCGGCAGGAGGCACGATAGTTCAATGCAAAATACTGCTCCGCGCTAGAACCGCTCGATCATCCCGACCTGCACCCCGCGCACAGGCGCGCCCGGATAGGCGACGGGCAGGCCCACCACATTGACGCCGCGCAGCGTGAATGTGGCTTCGCCGCGATTCTCCAGGTCGGCGGCGCTCAGATACAGCGACAGTGCCTTCGACAGCTGATAGTCGAACATGAAGCTGAACTGGTCGGCATCGTTGTTGCCGCCGCTGCGGTCGCGCGCATGCGCATAGCCGAGCGACGCGCTGGCCTGCGGCGTGATCTGCCACGACGCGGACAGCGACAGGCCATCGTCGTGATAGCGAGGCGTGCCGCCATCGCCGTTGAAGTACGCGACATAGCCTGTCAACGTGCCCCACCGGTAAGAAGCGCCCGCGAAGTTCGCGCGCAGCGCGCCGCTGCCATGCGTCTGCTGATGCGCGTAAAGGAGTTTCATGGGGCCGAGCGCCCAGTCGGCCGTCACGTAATACCCGCCGATCCCATTGCCGTCGCCGGGATCGCGCAGCGCATACATGCCCGTCGCGCTGAGTCCCCAGATGGTCGGCGACAGGTAGGCGAGCGCGTTGTCGGTGTACGGCGTGATCTTCGACAGGTTGTTTAACCCCGACGCGATCGTGCCCGCGCCGAACGCATCAAGCTGTCCTTTGAACGGGATATAGATCGGCGAGTACTGGCGCCCGAGGCGCAACTCGCCCCACGCACCGTGCGCGCCGACCCATGCCTGCCGGTTGAAGATGCTGCCCGGCACGGAGAACTCGCCGCTCGATGAATCGAAGCCGTTTTCGAGCGTGAAAATCAGGCTGTTGCCGTCGCCGAGCGGCTCGCTGCCGCGCAGCCCGACACGCGTGCCGCGCCAGGCGCCGGAGTCCATGCGCGCAACGTAGCCGCTGCCGGGATTCGTCACTTCGATGCTGGTGTCGATCAGGCCGTACAGCGTGACCGAGCCTTGTGCGTGGGCAGATGTCGCGAGAGCGGGTGCAACGAAGAGCGCAAGGCGGAGCACGCTCGACCCGAACGAGAACAGCCCATGCGATACGCGAGTCCTAAAACGGCGCGACGGACGACATGACGTGACAGACGTAGGCATCGGCAGGTCTTGTTATGAGGTTGCAACGCTATCGTGCCGCCGATATCGGGCGGCGCGCCGTCTGCGAACGGGCCGCTTACGCGTACAACAGCAGGTACGGGCGAATACTAACCGAATGCGACGCGCGCAGCCTCACGCGACGTACCGTCGCTACATGTTCGTGTACGAACCGCACCAGCCGCCGCTTGCCACCTGTTTCATGCCAAAGATAGTGCAGCCGCCCCAATCATCCGTCGGGTTGCCTTGAAAGAGCGAGCAGTTGCTGCACGTCTGTCCTGCCTTGTAGTTAGGGAAGCGCGCCTTGTCGACTTTCGCTGCGACGGTGACGTAGCCGACCGCCTTCGCAGCCGGATCGGATTCGCTCAGCTTGTCGTCCGCGCGGGCGTCGCGGCTTGAGGCGAGCGCCGCGCACAGGCTGGCCGCGACGCCGCTGGCCGCTACGATGAACTCACGCCGGGTCGTTGTCATGATGGTTCTCCGCTGGGTGAGGAACGGGGGCAGGCGAAATCGACGGCATCGGCCGCCGATGATTGATGGCGACGAACACGGCCATCAGCATCAGGAATGCGAGCACGAGCAGGCACGCGTTGATGATCACGCGTTCGTAGCCGAGTTCGCCGACGTCGATGAACGGATACGGGTAGAAGTCGGAGAACGCGCCGCGCAACATCGTCAGCGCGAGATAGCCGAGCGGATACACGAGCCACCACAGCAGATGGCGCAGCGTCAGATGAAAGCGCGGCACGAACAGCATCCAGTACAGCGCGGCGAGCAAGGGCACGATCGTATGCAGGCTTTCGTTGAGGAGGACGCGCCAGCCCGACGGCGTCCAGTGATGGCGCAGCAACAGGTTGTACGCGATGCCGACGAACACGATATACACGGTCACTGCCGTCACGACAGTCGGCTTGCGGAAGAAGCGGACCAAGGGCATAAAGGGCGCGCGGATGCGCTGGTTGAACGATCCGACGCACGTGAAGCAGAGCGCGCACGCGAAGATCGTCAGATTGGTGAGATAGCTGGTGAGCCGCTCGATGCCGCCGATCACGCCGAAGCCGCGCGTGAGCATCCGGTGCACGGTGATGTCCGTTTGCGCTGCGAACGCGCACCATGCGATCAACGCGATCGACGCGGCCAGCGCAACCGAGGCAACACTCGGCGCAGAGAGCGGCAGTTCGGGCTCGGCCGCTGCAACAATGGCGGACGGCGAGCCTGTGGACGCGGGCTTCTTCATGCGTCGATTCTATACGCGTGAAGCGGCGCGTGCTGAGACTCGATGTGTCGAGGGCAAAAAGAGAGCCGGCACGCGGATCGCCGCTGCCGGCCCATCTCAACGTCCGTCAGGGGACGCAGGAACCCGGATCGTGAATGTCAGTGATTAGTGACTGTGATCAGCTGTGGTTAGTGACCTGGCCGTCATGGTCGTTGATCGTGGCCCTGGTCGTCATCGTCGTCGCGGCCGCACACGTCACCGCGGCCATGATCGTCGTTCGACACGCCCGGCAGACGCTGCGCGACATAGTCAGGCAGATCAGCGCGATCGATGGCGAACACGAAGAACTGGTTCGGATTCGCGATGCCCGACGGATGGTTCGTGTCGGTGACGGTCGCGAGGAAGTCGTTGTCGTTCGCGATAAAGAGCGTGTGCCTCTTCACGCCGCCCACCGTCACGTCCGGGCCGAACGCGAGGCCTTCGAGCTTCGCCGGAATGTCGGTCGCCTTGTAGCCATGCGAAGTCATCGCTGCGACGACATCGAGGAACAGCGTCTTCTTCAGCGCATAGGGTGCGAGGCCGCTCTGGCTGCTCGCCTGGCTCACGTCTTGCGCGCCCGTCAGGTCGATGCGGAAGACCTGCTTGAACGCGGCCGTCGAATCGTCGCCGAGACCCTTGCCGTCGCGCTCGTCCATCAGCAACTCATGATCGTTGATGGCGAGCACGTCGCTGATCGTCGGATACTTCGGCTTGGCCGTCGTGCCGATGTTCGTGAGCGGGTACGCGTACTGCGTCGTGCGGCCCGTGCGGATATCGATCTTCACGATGCGCGTGTACGCGCCGCTCGTGCCGCCGTCCTGGATCAGCGGGCTTTGCATCGCGCCGAAGAGCGTAGTGCCGTCCGGAGAAATCGCGAGGCCTTCCATGCCCTTGTTCGCCACGCGGCCCGACGTGTTCATGCTGATCTCGTCGTTGCCGACAGGCGAGAGCGTCGATACGGCGAAGGTGTCGGGCAATTTGTACGTCGCGATGCGGCGGCCGCTCTTGCGGTCGAAGCGGTACACGTAGGGGCCGTACTCGTCGGAGATGAACACGCTGTCGCCATCGTTCGCGACGCGGATGCTTTCGGGATCGAAGCGGGCGTCGAGCGGATACGTCGACAGGTGCGCGGGATCGAAGTTGTCTGAGCGTCCCGTGAAGTAGTTCGTATGGTTCTGGCTGTTGAGTTTCGGTGCGCCGTTCGGCACGCCGTACTCGGCGCCCGTGCCATAGACGAGACGATCGGACGTGTGCAGCAGCGTCGTGTCGAGGAGCCTCGGCGTCAGCGTGAACGGCAGCGACGAACCCTTCGGCGCTTCCTTCAGATGCAGGCGCAGCGTCTGGAAGCGATTGATGTACGACGCGGTGTCGTCGATGGCCGCGTTATACGAAATCGCGTTCGGCCCGCGATCCGGCACGGCGAGGAACGTGTGACAGCCTGCATAGCCAATGCCCGAGCCCATGCCGCCGAGCAGATTGCCGGGCGCGCCGTTTTCGAGCTTGCCTGCCGTGTCGTTCGACTTGTCGAGCAGATTGCCGTCCAGCTTGCCGATCGCGATCAGATCAACGGTGGCATGAGCGGCAGGGGCAGCGGCAAGCGCCGCGAGCGATGCGATGGCACCGAGCATGGTGCGGGCGAAGAATCGTGAGCGCAGCACGGAAATGTTCCTTGAAAGGAGCAACGTGACGAAGGCAGCGCCGGGCGTGCGAACGGTGAAAGCGAGGGATGCAACCCGGACGCAAGGTTTGTTACTGGTTCATTACCGAGGGCCGATGGTGCGTGACGCGTGTGTCGAACATATGACGGCGCGTGCTCACCCACCGCGCACAATGTGCGTTGGCGCACATTCGCACGAGCATCCATCATCGATGCGCGCGCAATCGGTATGCCGGTGCATGAAATCGCGACGCACCCGATGCCGCTCGCCGATCTCGGGCTTGACCGGGCGCGTGCTACGATGAACGCGACCGTCCACTGCAAACCGTGAATCCAACGCGATATGGCAACCCTTTACGCGAAGCTTGGCGTGTCTCAAGACGCCACCTTGGAAGAGATCAAACGGGCGTACCGGAAGGCCGCGATGAAGTGGCATCCCGACCGCAACGTCGGCCACGAAGACGTCGCGCGCGCGGCGTTCCAGGAGATCAAGGACGCGTACGCGCTTCTCTCCGACGAAAACCAGCGCAAGGTCTACGACTCGGTCTATGAGCAGGAAATGCGGCGCTGGGAGGCGCTGCACAAGCGTCAACAGGAGAAGGAGGCGGAGCGGGCGCGCAAGGCGCAGGCCGCCGCGCAGGCGGAGTATGCGCAGATGGTTGGCGTCGCGATGCGCTTTGCCGACGAAGGCCACAACCGCGACGTGCTGTTCGGCGTGCTGCTCGGCCGCAATTGCAATGCCGACGTAGCGCAGCGTATCGCCGACAGCGTGTGGGCGCTGCAGGAGTCGCGGCGCGCAGAGCATGGCGATCAAAGCGCGAATTCGGACCCGACCGCCGATGCGGACCACACGTCGAACTCGTCCGATGCCTCCGACATTTCGCCCGAGCCTGCCGAACGCGCAGCGCGCTCGCCATCTCAAGCTCAAGCGGCTGCGGCGAAGCACGACAAGCCTTCGCACGAAGCGCGCGCGGCGAGTCTTTTCGATTCGCTGTGGCACGGCTTTTTCGGCATTCGCTCATGACGCGCCGCTCGCGCGCCATACAGGTTTTGTGTCCCGCGCCCTTTAGAATGGTGCGATGGAATTACGCACGGACATGTTTCGATGAAAGACGCTTTTGAACGACGCGCGCTGCTCCTGCATCTCGGCGACGCGCTGCATGCAATCGATGCGGCGCTGGCCGCCGATGCGACGCGCCACACGGTGGGAGATCTGTTGAACGCTCACGCGGACCTTGCGGCACATGCATGGCTCGCGGCCGTATCGCCCGCGACGAAGGCCGCGGACTTCGCGAAGCAAGCAAGTGCATCGTTTGCCGCGTGGCCTGCCCAATTGCTCGAAGAGCAGGTCGACTACGCGCAACTCGCGCTCGCCGTCCGCGACAATCTGTTTGCGGACAATGCAGCAGGCTGGCGTGCTTACGTCGACGCGATGAAGCGCGAAGTCGAATGGTTCGGCGATGCGTTGCCTGCACAATCGCAGCCGGCCGCGCAGACATTCGAGTCTGCAGACTCGGACGTGCGCTCGGCCGATGCAGCAGATGTCGAGCGCGCAGAAGAGCCAGGCGATCCGCAGCGCGAGAGCGTCGAGAGCAACGGGCGTTTGTATCCGTCGTGGCCGTGGAAGCCTGGCGTGTGACGCGGCCATGCACACGCTTTTGCATCGGAAAGAACACTAGACGCTTCAAAAGACACCGCCTCGCTGCAGCCGATCGTGTGTCGACTGCGAGCGAGGCGGCAGCGTATTACGTGTTCAGCGTGCGCGATCAGTAGCCCCAGCGCTCGCGTTGATGCTCGCGCCATTCGTGCTCGCGCCACGCCTGATGGCGACGCCATTCATGTTCGCGCCACTCATGCTCGCGCCATGCACGACGCGCGCGCCAGTCGTCATCGACATAGCCGACTGCGACGGGGGCGGGCGCGGCGTACACGGGTTGAGCCGGCACGACCACGCCCGGAACGCCCAGACCTACGGCCACGTCGACATGCGCGGAAGCGGCCGCCGAAGCCGCCAGCATAGTCAGACTGATAGCTGCACCAAGCATCACTTTCTTCATTGTTTGCTCCCTGCGCATCGTTGCGCGTGACTGAGTACGGCTTCAGTCTAGGGGCGCAGAAGCGACACAGGTGCTACAGCGCTGCGAGAAAGGTAACGCCGGATTACAGCACGCATGCGCGCGTGATTCGCACATTATCGGTTGACGTCGACTACGAGTCGCCCGCGCACCTTGCCGTCGAGCACATGGGGCGCAGCCGCAAGCGCTTCGTCGAGCCCGATCTCCTTGACCATCGATGCAAGGCGTTCGGTGTTCAGGTCCTGTGCGATGCGTTGCCATGCGTCGACGCGGCGCGCGCGTGACGCCATCACGCTGTCGATGCCCGCGAGTGTCACGCCGCGCAGAATGAAGGGCGCGACGGACGCGGGCAAGTCCATGCCTTGCGCGAGCCCGCACGCCGCGACGATGCCGCCGTACGCGGTGCCGGCGCAGGCATTCGCGAGCGTGTGACTGCCGACTGCATCGATCGCGGCGACCCAGCGTTCCTTCGCGAGCGGTTTGCCTGGCGAGGACAGTTCCGCGCGATCGATGATCTCCCGCGCGCCCAGTTCATGCAGATAGGCCGCTTCGTTCGGCCGGCCCGTCGACGCGATCACCTGATAGCCACGCTTGGCGAGCAGCATGATCGCGACGCTGCCGACGCCACCCGCCGCACCCGTGACGAGCACCTTGCCCTGATCGGCCGTCACGCCGTGACGTTCGAGCGCGAGTACGCACAGCATCGCGGTGTAGCCTGCCGTGCCGACGGCCATCGCATCGCGCAAGGTCAGCGCAGTGGGCGTGCGCACGAGCCAGTCGCCGTTGACGCGCGCGCGTTGCGCGAGACCGCCCCAATGCTTTTCGCCGACACCGTAGCCGTTCAGGATCACCTGGTCGCCGGCTTTCCAGTACGCATGCCCGCTCGATTCGACGACACCCGCGAAGTCGATGCCTGGTACCATCGGAAAGCTGCGCACGACGGGCGAGCGTCCCGTGATCGCAAGCGCATCCTTGTAGTTGAGCGTTGACCATTCGACTCGCACGGTCACATCGCCGGAAGGCAGATTCGCTTCGTCGATTGTCGTGACGGACGCGCGGCTGCCGCTGTCCTGCTTCTCGATCAATATCCCTTTCATGATTTCGTCCGTTGGGTTCGCGTGTTATCGGGTGCGTATAAGTCTAGGCCAATGCCCGTTTTTTGACCGCACTCCCCGATACTGCGTGCGCATCGCATCGTTCAACGATGCGGATAACTAACGCCGCATAGCGATGAAATGCGAACGGCACGCGTGCGTTCTGCGCGCATGCGTGCCGTCTGCGTTTCGTCGAATCGATGTGGCCGCGCCGTCTGTGTCAGCACGCTAGCGCGTGTAGTAGCCGCGCTGCTGCATGCACTTCGCGTAAGCGGCCCAATAGCGGACCATCGGCGGTTCGGGCGGCGGCGGTGGTGGCATCTCGGCCAGCGACGGCGATGCCGGCGTCGGCGTGCTGGCGCCCGATGCGGCTTCGGCGCCGGGTGCTGCTGCGCCGGATGCCGCCGCGGCGCCCGATGCGCCCGACGCTGCCGCGACCGTCGTGGGAGGCGCGCCGCTCGCCGCGCTCGCGACATGGGCGCCGCTCGCGGCCGTCGCGCCGCTCGCAACGACGGGTGCGGACGCGGCCGAAGCGGCCACCGCAGCGGATGCGCCCGATGCCCCCATGGCGCCAGGCAGAGGCGGGTTGACGGGCACAGGCGCAACGATGGGACGCGGCGGTGTCTGCGCGGCCTTATCGGGCGGCGGCGGACGTTGCGACTCGCGCGCCATGTTCACGTGCGTCGTCTTGTTTGCGTCTGCGTAGCACAGAGCCGAATCGATGGTCTGCTGTCCCGGGCTCTGACTGCGTCCGGGAACGGTCATCGGCTGCTGCGCGACTGATGCGCCACTGATGAAGAGCAGCGCGATTGCTGCATGGGTGAAGCGTCTCATGGGCGAGCGGACTCCCTGGCGAAGTATTGATCTTGTCGGCGCGGATTCGCGGCGCGAAACGCGCGTGAAGCCACGTTGTGAGCCATGGCAAGTGCGGCCGTCAGGCCATCGCAAGCCGAAAGGTTGCTATTCCAGCATATCGCGTTGCAGCGGCGAGGCACGCCAGAAGCACGCCATTCGTCGCCAATTTCCGTGCTGCAGCGCGTTATACGTCACAGTGTGATCATTCCCGCAGCCCGAACATGGCGACGCCGTTCGTCGCGCCGACATCGGCCTTGCCGCGCGAGATCATCGGTGTGGTGAACTTGTTGGCTCCCCTACTGGTCGCGCGTGCCGGCCTGATTACTGTTATAGAACTCGCGGGCGAGATTGGTTGGTCGCATGCATGCAGCGCGCCCGTGGTGCCGTTTTCGGCGGCCCACAGGATGGCGCTAGACGTTCCGTTCGCCGAGATCGCCGGGACGGTGCCCGGATAGGCGAATGTCGTCGGGCTCTTCGACGAGGCCGCCGCCGCGAGCATCGCGATCGTGACGAGCTGCGCCTTGATGTTGTCGTTCAGTCCGCCGTAGTGCACGGCGCCGTTGAAATAGACGGGCGAGCCCCATATGCCGCCCGCCAGCGTGCCCGTGAGCACCCGACTGAACTTGTCCATCGAGTCGCGATCGACGACATAGATCCTGTTGACCCTGCCTGCCGCGACGGCGAGATGCCTGACGATGCCGTTCCCTGTCGTCGGGTCTGGCAACCGCATCGCACCACGGGAGCCGAAGTCGTTATCGTTGTTCGCGTGCTGCATGACGTCGATCGGCGCTAAGTAGTCGGTGATTTTGAGCGGGCTCGACGAGAGCTTCATGAACGAGTCGCCGAAGTTGCTGTCGACGGGGAATCCGTTCGCGTCGAGCGTCGAGCGTCGAGCCGAATGTGCCGTTGCCGTCGACCACATAGATCGAGCGTGAGCGTCGTTTCGGCGAGCATTTGCCCAGTGCGCGCGAGAGGCGCGCGCTTCTTCTTCACTACGCGCCCAATCCTTCCGTCGTAAGGACGTCGGCGCGGGATGGGACGACATTGCTTCGTCTATTTCCGCCAGATGAGTGCAATTGTTCGTCGACCGCGCCGATGAGTGGCCGCGCCCGACAACATCTAGTGCTGGCGATAGAGCTGTCCGTTGTCGCTGGCGGGAGGCGCTGCGGGGCCACTATCGGGCTGCACATAGGCTTGCACGGTGGGAGGCGCGACGTGCGGCGCAGGTGCCGCGGGCGCTTTTGCCGCGACGTTTCGCACGGGGGCAGTATGTGCCTTGACGTCCTGCTGCGGCGCTACGGCCGTTGTCGTCTTGACGGGCTTGCGCGAGCTTTCTGCCGTCGACGGGGCACACGGCGAGCGTGCCCCGCACTCGGGATTGGCGGGCTTCGCACTCAGCTTGTGATCGTGTGGTGCCGTTGTCACAACGCGCGCGCGCGTTGGCTCGGTGCTTGCGGCCTGATGCGCGCGCGGCGCAGGTTGAGGCAACGGAGGTGCAAGCGGTTTCGCGGCGAGCTGGGTCGGGGATGTCTTGTTGGAGGCGGGCGGCGCCGATCGGGATGGCAGGCTCGGCGCGCTGCTTGCGAGCGTGCTGCTGCGCGCGTCAGCAGGCGGGATGGCTGCAGTGCCTGCAATCGCGGCAGCGTCCGCGACATCGAGACTGCGCAGCGCCTCGATCTGCTCGCGCAAGGTGCGCGCGAGTTCCTGGGTGCGTTCTCCGATCGTCGGGCGATCGTGATGTGAAGCCGCCCGCAGTTCATTCTGGCTCACGATGCGTCGCAAACGGCTTTGCATGGCGTCGCGTTGCGTCAACGTAACGTATGTCCCGAACGCAATCGCGAAGCCGAGCAGCACAACGGCTGCGCCAGCGCTCAGACTCCAGTCCGGTGTTCCCACTGACGCAGGGGCAGCAAGGCGGCGTGGTCTCGGCGCAACACGCCGGAAGAGTGGCGAAGGCGTGGACTGTAGGGCGCGCGCCCCGTCCGTTGACGGAGGTGTGGGAGTGTCAGGCGCTGAAGCGTCGAGGGGAAACAGCAGGTCGAGTGGGCGCGCAGGAAGGTCGCGCTGCACCACAAGGTTCGTCTCCGGCGTCTTGTCGCATTGCTCGTGCGGCATCGCTGGACGCTTGCGTATCGTGTCCATGGTGGACTCCCATGCCGGCATTGCAGACGGCATCGCACATTCTTCTCGTTGGCAACCATTGTGTGCAGGACGTGGCCAGGTCACGGCGCGATACTTCTCGCGTGATCGCAATGGTCTGTGTGCAATATGTGTCAGCTTGATCAATAGGTCAATGAAAGTCCGCAATTGGTTTCAAAAAAAGTTGTTTGTGCGTGAAGGAATGAATTCATGCAGTGGTCGTGATGAATTACGCGGCTTTCTGCTGCGGAATAGATATGAAGATTGAAACGGCTAAGTCGACGAATGGAAAATCACATCGAAATGAAGTGCCGAGGTAATGTTCGATCTTTAAAAAATAAAAAATAAATGATGATAAATCCGCTAGTGCTTTTGCGCCAATAGCGACTCTCGTTCATAGATGCCTGAAAGCGTTGGGTAAATTCAACCGCATCGCGGCGTAACGAAAGCACGCGTTAATATGTCCCTTATCACTGCATCGGTGCATGCCTGCAAGTTGGCCTCATAAATCCTCATACGTTACAAAGTGTTACCCCCTTTCGGCAGACGTAAGCGCTCCCATTCGGTAGCATTCGGCCTGGCAAAACGGAGTCAGCGTCACGATGATTTTGTGTGACGCCTGAATGGCACGGCGGACGGATATCTGGCTTAAATGCTACGCCGTATCCGCGTTCATACGCCTGATGGCCCGCAATGGCCATATTCCAGCTTGCAGTTACATCTGGTTGCAACCGGTTGAGCACGGCCTCACTCGCGCGGGAAGAAGCGGCGGGCATGCAGGAAATGCGTCGCTCGAAAATTACCGGCACCGCATCGCACCTGTAGTCGGCGAAGTAAGAACGACTCGGCGTGCAAGAAAGCCAACCCTGAAATCCAGCGTCCGCATTCGGGCATTTTTGCCAGGTGTTTTCGGACGGATTTCGATCGCCCATTCGCACTTCATGAAAGTCAATTCCCTTCTTGTTTCCTCTTCAATAGCAATTCTTCTCGCGGGCTGCGGCGGCGGTGGCGGCGGCAGCGACGCGGCATCCACAAGCACGGGCTCCACGAGTGCATCGACGAACAGCGTTTCCCAGCAGCCGGGAGCGTCCGCCGCCAATGCGACGGCCAACGGAAATACGGTGGGCGGCATCAGTTGCGCCTCGCCCGTAAAGGCGGGCGCAGCAGCGGGCGGCACGCAGATTTCCGCGGACACGCCCAGCAGCGACGGCACGCGCATGTTCGCGTCGGGAGCGAGCTTTCCGCTCGCATTCACGACGAACGCGGGCAATGCGGATACCCTCAACTGGTCGATTGCCGATACGGCGGGCCGGGTCGCGGCAAGCGGAAGCTTTGATGTGCCGGGCGGCGCGTCGCAAACGACACTCACATGCAAGTCGACGCTCGCGGGTTATTTCGCAGTGTCCGCGAGCCTGAAGGCGGCGGGTGGTGCTCTGCCGCAAGCGGGTACGCGTCCCACGGGCATTGCAACGTTTGGGGTGATTCCCGACCTGTCGAGCGTCGTGCCCGCCGTCACTTATACGAAGCAGGAGCAGCACCGCTTCGGCATGCAGGGTGCGAACGACCGCGCAGCGGTGCTTGCAGGCCTCGGCATCACGCAGACAATCGACGATCGCCAGATGTCGACGATGGAGCCGAACGGTCCGAATACCTTCAATCCGTCGGCCAGCAACCTCGATTCGTTCTATACGACGGGTAACGTGATGCGCCTCATCCGTCTCGATGGCCTGCCGGGCTGGGCATCTACGACGGGTGCGTTCCAGGACTTCATGACGCTGCCGAAGGACATGTCGTACTTGCAGAACTACATGAGCCGTGTCGGCACCGAATCGAACATGATCCGGCAGAAGTATTTCCCGAAGCAGTCTGCGAACTTCTATCAGGTAACGTGGGAGCCAAATCAGTTCTGGACTGACACGGATGCCAATTTCGTGTCGCTGTACCAGTCGGTCTATCAGGGCATTCACTCGACCGACCCGAACGCGATCGTAATGGGGCCGACGGATGCGTTCCCGAGTCTCACGAACGGGCGGCTGCAACGTATTGCATCGCTTGGATTTGGCAAATACATCGACGGTGTCGCGACGCACGGCTACTACGATGCGGGCACTTCTCCTTCACATCCGCCTGAGCGTCTCGCGACCGATCCCGATCCGGCGACGGCTGCGAACGCACTCAACAACTCGATACGCACGCTGCGCACGACGATGTTGAACCAGTACCGCTCGGGCATGAAACTGTATCAGACGGAAGTCGGCATTAGCTACGACCTCGGCTCGTCGTACGGCCCGAACTACCCGACGGGTAACGTTCTGTTTGCGCAGGGCGCGGTGGTGGCGCGCACGCACATCATCCTCCTCGGCGAAGGCGCTGATGTCTCGTACGTGTTTTACGGCGCGGACTATCCAGATGAAGTGGGATACGGCACGTTCTTCGATCTGTCGAATGCTCAAGGCTCGTTTGGTGCGACCAACATCAGTCCGAAGCCGGCTGCCATGGTGATGAGCGCGATGACGCGCATGCTCGACGGCACCGACACGCTCGGTCCTGTGAAGAACACGCCGTCGGGTGTCTATGCGTACTCGTTCCAACAGGTCAACAATGGTTCGGTAATCACAGCTTTGTGGACGCACAGCAATAACGTGTGGAATGCGAGTGCGGGCTTCAGTTCGACGTATAGCGTTGCGTATAACCTCGTCGTGGATGCACCGGGTACGAGCGGTACGGTCAAGGTGATCGACATGATGGGCAACCCGATGACCATGAACTACACGGACGGCACGTTGAAGCTGAATCTCACGGAAGCACCTGTCTATGTTGTGTCGAACAATGCGAGTGTCGCTAAGAGCAACGTGAATCCGCCGCCGGGTTACCTCGGCTCCTGATTTGTGTCGTGTATGCGGACGGCTTGCTTCGGCTTGCTTGCGCTATCGGCAGTACATATGAAAAACGCGCGGTTGTCCCGCGCGTTTTTTCGTCTGTACTTTGCGAATGCGAGGAGAGTGCGGTGTGCCTAAGAAAGTGGTGCCGAAACTTTTTTAAGGTGACACAAAATAAGCTCTTGACAGGCCCTATGGCCCCCCGCATAATTCGGCCTCTCCAAACGACGGGGACGCGAAAAAGCAGCAGCTTTTAGCGAATGTTCTTTAAAAACTAACAGCCGACAGATGTGGGTGCTCGATGACGGCGCGCGGCGATTTTCCGGAATTGCCGAAGGCAAAAGTAATCGAGTCTCACA
>NZ_JBFRCH010000032.1:0-73463 GCF_040965635.1 Paraburkholderia phymatum | reverse complement strand
GGCCAGCGTCGTGGTCGTAGCAGGCGACCCGCCGGCCGGCCGTGGATAACCTGGCCGCACTCTCGAATGGGAGATAACTAACGGAAAAACGGATCGCGAAAGGGCTTGACTTCCATTGCCCCATAGAGGCTCACTGTGGTGCTCGTGAGCGTCGTGGGCACGCAATTGACCGACGTACTGACCGACGGTCTCGGTGTCAGTCTGTACTTCAGTACCGCGGTGTTTGCCATTCTGCTCTGCGGCGTCTTCGCTATCTGGTATCGGAAGGAACGAACGCTCTCCATTAACGCGATCGTGACAAGCAAGCGCGAGCTGTTCTACTGGACCGCGATTCTTGTCACGTTTGCATTGGGTACGGCAGCCGGCGATCTCGCGACAGAAGCGATCGGCCTCGGCTTTAGCCTCGGCGTCGTTGTGTTCGGCATCCTGCTCCTGCTTATGGGCTGCGCGGCGTATCTCGGCGCGAACCATGTACTGATCTTCTGGTTCGCCTACATTCTGACGCGGCCCTTCGGCGCGTCGCTTGGCGATCTGCTGTCCCAGTCGAGAGATTATGGCGGGCTCGGCATGGGCACCGTCATGACCAGCGCGGTATTCCTCGCCGTCATCGTCGTGCTCGTGGGCATTCACGCTTCGGCCAGAACGCGCCAGGGTCAGGCCACGTAGCACACATCGGGTTTCAGTTCACGCCGCCAGATCTGGCGAAGCTATTGCATCTTCATACGGAGGATCGGTTATGAACCGGCGCATGGTAGTTCCTGTACTCGCAGTTGCCGCTTTCGCAACCTGTACGATCGAAGGCTCGCATATTGCTTCAATGTCGCAACGTCTCGCTGCGCTGTCGCCGATCTCGGTGGCACATGCAGCTACTGCACCATCGAAGCTCGGCGATCTGTCGAAGTTTCGAACCATCGCGACCGACACGTCGAAGCTCGTCGACGCGAATGATCTGGCCGGCGCGAAAAAGCGGATCAAGGATCTCGAAACATCGTGGGATGATGCTGAGCCTTCGCTCAAACCGCGCGCCGCCGCCGACTGGCACAAGCTCGACAAGGCCATCGACAACGCGCTCGAAGCGCTGCGCGAGAAGTCGCCCGAACAGGCCAGGTGCAAGGTAGCGCTCGCCGATCTGATCGCGATGATGGATCAGATGAGTGGGAAAGGTTGAGCAGGCTTCAATACGAAAGGTGAAACGCGCTTTCGTCGCGGGATGCGAGCGCGTTTTCATCAAAGGTCCGGTTCGCACCAGGGAATTGGTCTTCAGCTCATGGGCCATGACAGAAAGTTAGCAAATATCGTTTTCGCGATCTCCGCCATGAAAACAACGCTGCGGCTGCCCAAACAGTGCTGTCGATTGCCGTAGACTTTGCACCTTCTCCTCAATCGGCCGCGAACCTGGTTGCTGCGAGTCCCAATGCGATGCCCTGCGTCGTGACAGCCAGACTCGAATGCATCAGGATGCCGCATACTGTATCGATGGGAGTGGTGAAGCATAGATGCCGGTGAACGGCATCCATCGCTCCTTCTGACGAAGAACGCCGCACGTGGGTGGCCGCTGAAACAGCTCGCATGGTGACAGGATGGCCACAGTTACCCGGTCCGCAACCCGGAGAGCGTGACGCGCAGACCTGGACGGTCGTCGTTGCTGTCGAAGGAGAGTGTCGCGTGATGACGCTGAGCGATTTTCAGCGCGATGGCGAGACCCAGGCCGCTGCCATGTTCCTTGTGGCCCGTGCTGCGATAGAACCGGTCAAAAACGCGCTCGCGGTCCGCCGCCGGAATGCCGGGGCCGCTATCCGATACGCTCATGCTGACCTCACTACCGCTACGCGTCAGGATCACATCCACCTTCCCGCCCCGGGGGGTGTAACGGATCGCATTGTCGATCAGATTATTGAGCAGCACTTCGAGTCCCTGCGACTCGGCGCGCACCATGTAGGCATCGTCGGCTTTCGTCGATGAGCCGTTGCATTCAAGCCCCAGGTCGATCTGCTTTGCCTCGGCGAGCAATGAGAAGTCACCCACCGCACGCTCGCACAATCTGCGCAGACTCACGGCTTCGAATTTCGCGCTGCGTGGCGCATCTTCACGTGCCAGCGTCAGCAACTGGTGTACGAGGTGGATTAACCGGTTCAGACGCCCTTCGATGCGCGCGAACGCCGGCTTGCTGCCGACCAGTGAACCATCGCGCTCGGCGGCCTGCAATTGCAGCTTCAGCGCGGCCAGCGGCGAGCGCAATTCATGCGCGGCATCCGCGACAAACGTGCGTTGCATTTCGGAAGCAATGTTCAACCGATGCAGCAGATCATTGAGTGCCTCGACGAGCGGTTTCATTTCGACGGGCATGCGGCCATCGAGCCGCAGCGGTTCAAGCGAATCCAGTGAGCGTGTCGACAATGCGCGGGAAATGCTGCCAAGCGGCGCGAGTCCCCGGCCGACCACCCAAAGCACAATCAGAATGATCGCGGGAAAGAACAGACCGAGTGGCCACAGCGTACGCAATGCCAGCCGCAAGGCCAGATCTTCGCGCACGGACACGGGCTGAGCGACCTGTACGAAACGATCGCCCTCCTGAACACCCAACACGCGCCAGTGATATTCATCGCGTTCAATCGTGCGAATGCCTTCGGGAAAGCGCGCAAGATCGATACCGCCCAGCGATTTATAAACGCCCCTGCCAGCCTGATCCCAGATCTCGATAAGAATGCGATCGTCGGACAGACCTTCGAAATCCGGCGTGCGCCGCGTGAGCGTATCGACGCGGCTGATATTCGCGGGCACAGAAAGCGCCACCGTACGCAATTCGTAGTCGAACAGTTCGCTCGCCTCTTCACGTGCCGTATGAAAGATGCCAAAACCCGCGATCGACGCTGCCACAGCCAGGCCAGCGATCAGCCAGCCGAGCAGCCAGCGCCGGATCGACGTCATTCGCACCTCTTCAGGCGATAGCCCACGCCGCGCACCGTCACGATCTGCTCTGCCCCGATCTTGCGACGCAGGCTATGCACGTGCACTTCGATCGTATTGCTGCCAACTTCCTCGCCCCAGCCATACAGCTTCTCCTCGAGTTCCGAGCGCGTATACACGCGCGTCGGTCCTTCGATCAACGCCTGCAGCAGGCTGAATTCGCGCGGCACGAGAGCAAGCGGTTCGCCTTTCAACGTCGCTTCATGTGTGGCGGGATTCAATGTCAGATCGCCATGCGAATAGACGGGACTGGTCTGCCCCGTGCGCCGACGAAGCAAGGCACGCACACGCGCAGCGAGTTCGTCGAGATCGAAAGGCTTGACGAGGTAGTCGTCCGCGCCCGCATCGAGTCCGCCGATGCGGCTTTCAACGGCATCGCGCGCCGTGAGAATGATCACAGGCGCATTGCCGCTTCGCCGGCGATAACGGTTGAGTACATTGATGCCATCCGCTTCCGGCAAGCCGAGGTCGAGCAGAACCAGGTCGTAGACATCGTGGTCCAGCGTCAGTTCGACCTCGCGTCCATCGCGCGCCCAATCAATCGCATAGCCCGCGCGCCGCATCGTGCCCGCGACGGGCTCGCCAATCATCTCGTCATCTTCCACCAGCAGCAAGCGCATGGCGCCAGTTCTCCTGAATAGCCTTCATTGTCGGCGCCTTTTGCTTAACGCGCCCTTAAGGGTCTCTTAAGCGCGTGCTGCCGACAATCCGCCCGTTACTCGACGCAATCTTCATCCGAGCGGCCCCGCTCAGGAGTATGCCTTGTCCTTCCACTCTGCCGCCCGTTTTGTCCGCACGCGCTTCGGTTCACGACGCATGCCGTTTGCGGCCATCGCGGGCGTCTATGTCCTGACCTTGTCAGGATGCACCTGGTATCACCGCGATCCGCTTTCGCCCTATACGACCAGTACCTCTGCCACACAACTCGAGCGCATCCAGATCGACCCGTCGCGTATGCCATTGCCTGAACTGGCCGCGCATCGCTTCGATCCTTCCGATGGACTCGATATCGAAGAGGTCGCGATGCTCGCCGTCGCGAACAATCCGGCATTGAAGCTCGCGCGCGACGATCTGCATATCGCCTGTGCACAGGCCTATTCCGCAGGTCTGCTGCCCGATCCGCAACTGAGCATTTCAAGCGACTATCCGGGCGCATACGGCGCGACGCGCGCGTTCAACTACGGCTTGAGCATGGACGTGATGGCGATCGTCACGCGCAGCGCGAACAGGCAGTCCGCTGATGCGACTGTTGCGAAGACGGATCTCGGGCTGCTCTGGCAGGAGTGGCAGACCGTTGCACAGGCCAGGCAGCTCTTCATCAAGTCGCGCTTCCAGCAGCAGACGTTGCCGCTGTTGCAGCAGCAGCGCGACCTTTCGCGCATGCGCTATGAACGGATGGCCGAAGCGCAGCGCACCGGCAATCTGACCGCAGACACGCTGACAGCTGCGCTCGCGTCATACACGGACGCGAACCGCCAGTACACCGATGCGCAACGTGCCGCCCAGCAGACGCATCACGATCTGAATGCGTTGCTCGGTCTCGCACAGGACGTGCAGTTGCAACTGACGGGCGACGATCACGACGTGCCGCTCGCTGACGACACCCTCGACGCCGCCCTCTCCGCGCTGCCCGAACGCAGACCGGATCTGCTCGCGCTCCGGGCGGGCTACGAAGCGCAGGAGCAGAAGTATCGCGCGGCGATTCTCAGCCAGTTTCCGAGCCTCTCCGTGGGCTTCGTACGCGCACGCGACACGTCCAACATCTACACGAGCGGTTTCCAGATCAACCTGAGCCTGCCGGTCTTCAATCGCAACCAGGGCAACGTTGCGATCGAGCGAGCAACGCGTCAACGTCTGCGCGACGAGTATCAGGACCGGCTCAACACGGCCTACGCGGACGTCGCCCAAATGCGCGCGGACACCGCGATCCTCACGCGCCAGTTGCAAGCAACCGAATCGGCGCTGCCCGATGTCGACGCTGCGGCAACGCACGCCACCGCGGCCTACGCGGAACACAACCTCGCGCTCGGCGCATATGTCGATGCGCAAAGCGCGTCCATCACAAAACGCATTGACGTGGCGACGCTGCACGAGTCGCTTGCCGAACAGCGCGTCGGCTTGCAGGCGTTGCTCGGCAGCGCGATCCCCGATGCTTACTCCTCAGACAGAACCTTCACCGAATCCGATGCGAAATAACCGCACATGGCTTTATTCCGGCCTCGTCGCTGCCGGCATCTCGGCAGTCCTCTCAGTGTGTTGTGCTTCATCCTATGCGGATGAAGCGCCCGTCACCACCGTGCAGACGGTCACGCCCACGCGCGGGACGATTGCCCAGCCTGTTCATGCATACGGCGTGGTCGCGAGTTCATCGTCGAGCGTGACGACCGTCGATCTGCCGTACGTCGCGCGCATCGACCAGATGCGCGTGCAGGCCGGTCAGGCCGTCAAGCGCGGCGCACCGCTGTTTGTCGTGCAGGCCGATCCCGCAGCCGTGGTCGCGGCAACGCAGGCGAAGAGCGCGGCGCGGCTCGCGCAGGACGAACTCGCACGCACGCAATCGCTCTATGACAAGTCACTCGCGACGCAATCGCAGCTGGCCAGCGCGCGCAAGGCCGCGCTCGATGCAAAACAGGCGCTCGACGCGCAACAGCAACTCGGCATCGGCGCCGGGCACACGACCATCGTCGCGCCGCATGACGGGGTCGTCACGCAGGTGACCGTCGCGCAGGGCGATCAGGTGCAGGCGGGCGCGCCGATCCTGCAGCTGTCGGCGGACTCGCGCGGCGATAGTTCACGGCCGAACGTGACGCTCGGCGTTGAACCCGCCGATGCCGCATCGATCCATCCCGGCGACGCCATCATCGTCAGCGGCCTCTCGACGGCGCTTCAGACGGCGCGCGTCGCGGGACGTGTTGCGATGGTCGGTGCGTCCATCGATGCGCAAAGCCAGCTCGTCAATATCGGCGCGAGCGTACCGTTCGGGCAAAGCGCTTTCATTCCGGGCACGCGCGTGAAGGCCGACATCGCGACGCAATCGGGCACGCACTGGATCGTGCCACGCAGCGCCGTATTGAGCGACGCGCATGGCGACTATGTGTATCAGACGGGCAGCGACAACAAGGCGCATCGCGTGAACGTCAAAAAAGTCGTCGAGGACGGTGACCGTTATGGCGTCGATGGCGCAATCGACGCGGCACGTCCGCTCGTTGTTGTCGGCAACTATGAACTGCAGGATGGCGCAGCTGTGCATATCGATGGGACGAATGAGCCGGGCATCGGGCCGAACGCAAGGAAGGGAACGACGCGATGAACTTCAGCCAGTGGATGCAAAGGCATCGTCGTTCGCTGCTGTTCGTCGTCGCGTTGCTTGCGATAGCCGGTGCGCTCACCGCGTTCCGCATGCCGATTTCGCTGTTTCCGAACGTCGCGTTTCCGCGCGCCGTCGTATCGCTCGATGCCGGCGACCGTCCCGCCGAACAGATGACGACGCTCGTCACGATGCCCGTCGAGGAAGCGCTGCGCCGCGTGCCGAACGTGCGTGACGTCGAATCGAAAACGAGCCGCGGCGCCGCCGAGATCTCGATCAATTTCGACTGGGGCACGGACATGGCACAGGCGACGCTGCAGGCGCAGTCGGCCATCAGCGAGATCCTCGCGACGCTGCCGCAAGGCACGTCGATGCAGGTGCGCCGCATGGACCCGACCGTGTTTCCTGTACTGGCCTACAGCCTGACTTCGCAGCAACAGTCGCAGTCGGCACTGCGCGATCTCGCGCAATTCCAGTTGCGCCCGTTGCTGTCGTCGGTGGAAGGCGTGGCGCGTGTCGACGTGATGGGTGGCGCCCAGGACGAGTTCGAAGTGGCGATCGACCCGGCGCGTCTTGCCGCATACAAGCTCTCGCTCGCGGACGTATCGAAAGCGATCGGCACGAGCAACGTGCTGATGGCCACGGGCCGCATCGAGGATCACTACAAGCTGTATCTGGTAATCGCGAACACGACGATCACGCATATCGATGAACTGAGGCACGTTGTCGTGTCGTCGAATGGGCCGACGCAGATTCGGCTCGGCGATATCGCCACGGTGCAGCAGGGCGTCGTGCCGCAATGGATGCGCGTGACAGCCGACGGCAAGGATGCCGTGCTCATCAACATCTATCAGCAGCCGGGGGCGAACAGCGTCGCGATGGCGCGCGCGATTCACGCGAGACTTGCGGACTTCCAGCACAAGATGCCAACCGGTGTGCACCTCGCAAACTGGTACGACCAGAGCGAGCTGGTGGTCGCGTCGGCGTCGAGCGTGCGCGACGCGATCATGATCGGCGTTGTGCTGGCCGCGCTCACGCTGTTCGTGTTTCTGCGCAACTGGAAGATCACGGCCATTGCCGTCGCGCTCGTGCCCGTCGTCATGGCTGCCACAATCCTGTTGCTCGACGTGTTCGGCATGGGCTTCAACATCATGACGCTCGGCGGCATGGCGGCCGCCGTCGGTCTCGTCATCGACGATGCGATCGTGATGATCGAGCACATCGTGCGACGCATGCGCGAAGCGGGCGCGCAGGCGTTCCATGGCCGCGTGATGTCGGCAGCGCTCGAATTCACGCGCCCGCTTGCGGGCTCGTCGGCCGCGACGCTGATCATCTTCGTGCCGCTTGCGTTTCTTTCCGGCGTGACAGGCGCGTTTTTCAAGGCGCTGTCCGTGACGATGGCAAGCGCGCTGCTCATCTCGTTCATCGTGACGTGGCTCGCCGTACCGATTCTGTGTGATCACTGGCTCAAGGCGAAGGACGCGGAAGAACACGAGGAAACGCGCCTCGCATCGTGGATGAACAGGCGCTACGCGTATCTGATCGAGCATGTGACGTCGAAGCCTTGGCTCGTGCTGACTGGTCTCGTGCCGCTCATCGCTGTCGCCGCGTTCGCGTTCACGCAGGTCGGCAGCGGCTTCATGCCGACGATGGACGAAGGCGGCTTCGTGCTCGACTATCACACGGCGCCCGGCACGTCGATCACCGAAACGGACCGCCTGATGCAGCAGATCGAGACGATCGTGCAGTCCAATCCGAATGTCTCGACGTACTCGCGCCGTACAGGCGCGGGTCTGGGTGGTGATCTGAACGAACCGAATCGTGGTGATTTCTTCGTGCGGCTGAAGTCCGGCAGTCGCGAGCCGATCGAAACGGTGATGGAAGAAATCCGTTCGCAGATCGAGACTCAGGTGCCGGGCGTGAGCGTCGAGCTCGCCCAACTGATGGAGGATCTGATCGGCGATCTGACAGCGGTGCCGCAACCCGTGCAGATCAAGATCTATTCCGACGACCAGAACACGCTCGACACGACGGCCCGCAAGGTCGCGGCGCGCATTGGCAAGATTCCGGGCGTCGTCGATGTGAACGACGGTATCAATCCCGCCGGCGATGCGCTCGAAATGCGGATTCGCCCCGATGCGGCAGCGGCCGAAGGGATGGACGTGCAATCGGTCGCACAGACCATCTCCGACATGCTGGAAGGCAGCGTCGCCACACAGTTCCAGAGCGGGCCGAAGACGGTCGGCGTTCGCGTGCGTGTGGCGAACGCCCTGAGCCTCACCGATACCCAACTCGGCCAGCTGCTCGTGCGCGCGCCGGACGGTCATCTGTTTCCCGTTGGCCGCGTCGCGGATATGGTCAAGGTCACAGGCCAGCCGGAGATCAGCCGCGACAACCTGAAGCGCATGGTGGCCGTGACGGCACGCATTGACGGGCGCGATCTGGGTTCGACGGTCGCCGATGTGCAAAGGGCGCTCGGTGAACCGCAACTGCTGCCGTCGAGCGTCTACTACGAGCTTGGTGGTCTGTACCAGCAGCAGCAGATCGCGTTCAAGGGGCTCGTCACGGTGTTCGGCGCGGCCGTGGCGCTCGTGTTCGGCCTGCTGCTCTTTCTCTACGAGCGCTTTCGCGTTGCGCTCGCGGTGATGGCGATGCCACTGCTCGCTGCGGGCGCGGTCTTCATCGGGCTATGGATGACGGGCATCGAACTGAACATCTCCGCGATGATGGGCATGACGATGATCATCGGTATCGTGACCGAGGTCGCCATCTTTTACGTGTCGGAACTGCAGGGACTTGTGCGCGACGAAGGCCTGCCATTCGAGCGCGCGCTCGTCGAAGCGGGCCGCAACCGTCTGCGTCCCATCGCGATGACGACCATCGCGGCAATTCTCGCGCTGCTGCCGCTCGCGTTTGCACTGGGCCAGGGCTCGGCGATGCAGCAGCCGCTCGCCATTGCGATTATCTCCGGGCTCATCGTGCAGTTGCCGCTCGTGCTTCTGCTGCTGCCCGTGCTCCTCCAGTTGCTGATGAAAAAGCGCGTTCCGGGGAGCGGGACGGGCTGATGGGTGGCTTTTCGACGCAGACCATGAGGGCTGGATGTTCGCCTTTCCTGGCCTTCATGTCTGCACGGCCTTTTTGCCGAAGTCAGCCCGCAAAGCGTGCTGGGCAAGAGTTTGGATCTTATACCGATGTGGATCGTGCTGCTCCCTCTTCCCCCCCCCGGTCGCTCTCTACCGGCCAAGCACCCAGACAGCAGCCCTTTGATTTACAACCAATATCTATTGGGGGCGGTTCGCAGGGCAGCGTCTAGTCTAGATCACCCTAACCGGAAAATCGCACGTAGATCAAGGTCACCCCGTGACGCATCCCAATCTCGATGATCTGGTCCGTCATCAGCGCACCACCAAGTTCCCGCGTCATCGCGAACATCGCACCCGTACGGCGCTCGCGCAGCGTGGCGAGACGCGCCTGACGCTTGAGGCTTGCCGTCAGGTGACTGATCGTCAGCGACGTCATCAGCATCACGGCAAATGTCAGCAGATATTGCGTGTCGCTGACCGAGAACGACATGCGGGGCGGCACGAAGAAGAAATCGAAGGCAGCCACGCCGAGAAACGAAAACATCACGCCCGGCCCGCGCCCCAGTCGAGCAGCGGTGAACACCGCGCCGAGCAGATACAGCATCACGAGATTGGCGAGCGCGATCCGGTCGAGCAAGCCGCTGGCGACGGCTGTAATCGCCGCGCAGATGGCGAACGCATACGCATAAGCGGCCCCGGAAGACCGGCACGTTTCCGTGCCGGGCCCGGCGAACCCGTGCACCGCATCGTGACGCTCGGCGGCCTCGCGCACAGCGCCGGAATTGACGAGCGTGACGTCGATATCGCGCGCGGACCAGACCATCTGCTGCGCGACAGAGGGTGTCAGCCGCGCGCGCCATCCCGCCAACGACGATGCGCCCACCACCAGCTTCGAGACGTTGCGCATGCGCGCGTAGGCAATGACCGTGGGCGCGACGTCGTCGCCCTGCAGCGTCACCGTTTCCGCGCCCAGTTCGGAGGCGAGCCTGAGTGCGTCGAGCGTGCGCTTGCGGATCGGGTCCGGCAACCGCTGAAGTCTGGGCGTCTCGACATACACGGCGAGCCAGTCCGCTTTCTGGCTCGACGCGAGGCGCGCCGCCGCGCGTACGAGATTGCTGCTTTCCTGGCCCGCACCGACGCACACGATGATGCGTTCGCGCGCCTGCCAGATCCGTTCGATTGACTGATCGGCGCGATATTCGCGCATCTGCGCATCGACACGGTCAGCCGTGCGGCGCAACGCCAGTTCGCGTAGCGCAATCAGGTTGCCCTTGCGGAAGAAATTGCGCACGGCGTGTTCTGCCTGCTGCGGCATATAGACCTTGCCCTCGCGCAGGCGGTCGAGCAGTTCTTCCGGCGGCAGGTCGACGAGCGTCACCTCGTCGGCGAGATCGAATACACGGTCGGGCACCGTTTCCCACACGCGGATGCCCGTGATCTGCCCGACCACGCCGTTCAGGCTTTCGTGGACGTTGACGGTTGTGTAGACGTCGATGCCGGCGTCGAGCAACTCGTGCACGTCCTGCCAGCGCTTCACATGCCGGCTGCCCTGGACATTCGAATGCGCGAGCTCGTCGACGAGTATCAACTGCGGCTTGCGCGCAAGCGCCGCATCGAGATCGAATTCCGCAAGCAACTTCCCGCGATATTCGATCCGAGCCGGCGCAACGACTTCAAAGCCTTCGATCAGTGCGAGCGTCTCCTTGCGTCCATGCGTTTCGACGATACCCACGACAACATCGACGCCCTCTTCCTTGCGGCGCCTCGCGGCTTGCAACATCGCGAACGTCTTGCCGACGCCGGCTGAGGCGCCAAAGAAGATCTTGAGCCGGCCGCGCTGGCTTTTTTCTTCGTCGCGCTGGATCCTGTCCAGCAATTCATCGGGATCGGGCCGGTTCATCGCATGTCTCCCCGCGAGGTCATCCCGTCAACTTGTCGTCGCGGCGCGCGCGTTGTGGCCGCGTGCCGCGCTGTCATGCACTTGATGCATCAATGCATCGGCTTGAGCTGGTCGAGCGCGAGGTTGAGCTTCAGCACATTCACACGGCGCTCGCCCAATACGCCGAGTTGCCGCCTCGACAAGTTCTGTGCGATCAGTCCGTCCACCTGCTCGCGGGACAGGCCGCGCGCCTTCGCGACGCGATCGGCCTGATACGCGGCGGCCGCCGGCGAAATATCCGGGTCGAGGCCGCTACCCGATGACGTAGCCAGATCGACAGGCACGGGTGCCGGGTTCGACGGGTCGGCATCGTGAAGCGCGGCGAGGCGCCCCTTTACTTCATCGGCGAGCGCCGGGTTGGTCGGGCCGAGGTTTGAGCCGCTCGAGCCTTGTGCGTTGTACGGATTCGGCGTCGTGGCCGACAGCCGTCCCCAGAAGTAGTACGGCGCGTCGAACTGCTGGCCGATGATCGCCGAGCCGACCGTCTTGCCGTCCTTCTCGATGAGGCTGCCGTTCGCCTGATGCGGAAATACAGCCTGGCCGACGGCCGCGACGACAACGGGATAAACGATGCCGGTGACCACCGTCAGCGCGACGAACAGCACCAGCACGGGTCGCAATGCATTCTTCATGGTCGTTGACTTACAAAGCCTGTTTGTTGAAAAAGGCCGGACGGGCAAAACGCGATACCCATCCGGCAAGGTCACACGGTTCGATCATGACCAGCCCATCGCGCTGATGAACATATCGATCAGCTTGATGAACGGGAACGGCAGCAGAATGCCGCCCAGCCCGTAGATCGGCAGATTGCGGCGCAGCAGCGCGGCGGCGCCGAGCGGGCGATACTTCACGCCTTTCAGCGCGAGCGGGATCAGGAACACGATGATCAGCGCGTTGAAGTTCACCGCCGAAAGAATCGCCGACGATGGAGAAGTCAGGCGCATCACATCCAGCACGCGCAACTGCGGATACGTCGTCGCAAACGCGGCGGGGATGATCGCAAAGTACTTCGCGACGTCGTTGGCGATCGAGAACGTGGTGAGCGAGCCGCGCGTCATCAGCATCTGCTTGCCGATCTCGACGATCTCGATCAGCTTGGTCGGATTCGAATCGAGATCGACCGAGTTGCCCGCTTCCTTCGCGGCCTGCGTGCCCGTGTTCATCGCGACGGCCACGTCGGCCTGCGCGAGCGCGGGGGCGTCGTTGGTGCCGTCGCCCGTCATCGCCACCAGCCGTCCTTGAGCCTGATGCGACCGGATCGTCGTGAGCTTGGCTTCGGGTGTCGCTTCGGCGAGGAAATCGTCGACGCCCGCTTCCGCTGCAATCGCCGCTGCCGTCAGCCGGTTGTCGCCTGTCACCATCACGGTCCTGATGCCTATCTTGCGCAACTCGGCAAAGCGCTCCTATGCCGCCCTTGACGATATCCTTCAACTCGATCACGCCCAGCACACGCGCGGGCCCTTCCGTCGCCCCATGTGCGCCCGGTTTCTCCGCTACGACGAGTGGCGTGCTGCCGCGTCGCGCAATGTCCGACACCGCATTGTTGACTTCCGCGGGATAACGGCCGCCGTTCGCCTCGACATACAGCTTCACCGCGTCCGATGCCCCCTTGCGAATTTCCCGGTCCGGCAAGTCGACACCGCTCATTCGCGTTTGAGCCGTGAAGCCCAGGAAAGTGGCGTGCAGCGCACCCATGTCCCGCTCGCGGATATTGAAGCGCTGCTTCGCAAGCACGACGATGCTGCGCCCTTCCGGCGTTTCGTCGGTGAGCGACGCGAGCTGGGCCGCATCGGCGAGGTCGTGCTCCGTTACGCCCGGACCCGGGACGAACGCGGACGCCTGACGGTTGCCGAGCGTGATCGTGCCCGTCTTGTCGAGCAGCAGCACGTCGACGTCGCCGGCCGCTTCCACGGCGCGGCCCGACGTCGCGATCACGTTCGCCTGCATCATGCGGCTCATGCCTGCGACGCCGATCGCCGACAGCAACCCGCCGATCGTCGTCGGAATCAGGCACACGAGCAACGCGGCGAGTGCCGTGATCGTCACCACATGCCCCGTCTTCATCGCCTCGACCGCAAAGATCGAGAACGGCAGCAGCGTCGCCGTCGCGAACAGCAGCACGAGCGTCAGCGCGACGAGCAGGATAGTCAGCGCGATCTCGTTCGGGGTCTTCTGGCGCTTCGCGCCTTCGACCATCGCGATCATGCGGTCGGGAAATGCCTCACCCGAATTGACGCTCACGCGCACGACGATCCAGTCCGACAGCACGCGCGTGCCGCCCGTCACCGACGAGAAATCGCCGCCCGACTCGCGGATTACAGGCGCGGATTCGCCCGTAATCGCCGATTCATCGACGGAAGCGACGCCTTCGATCACGTCGCCGTCAGCGGGTATGACATCGCCCGCTTCGACGAGCACGACATCGCCCTTGCGCAGATCGGTCGACGTCGTGATGCGGATCGGCGCCTTCGGATGCGGCTCGTTGAGCTTTTTCGCCATCACGTTGTGCTTGGCACTGCGCAGCGAGGCCGCCTGCGCTTTCGAGCGCCCTTCGGCGAGCGCTTCCGCGAAGTTCGCAAACAGCACCGTAAACCACAGCCACAGCGCGACTGCGAGAATGAAACCCGCGGGCGCTTCGGCCTGGCCGGCAAGCGCGGCAATCCAGAGAATCGTCGTCAGGATGCTGCCGATGTACACGCAGAACATCACCGGGTTGCGCAGTTGTGTGCGCGGAGCAAGCTTCCCGAACGAATCGACGATCGCGGGCTTGACGAGCACGGGATCGAACATCGACCGCGCCGCCGTGCGAGCCTGGCCGAGATTGTCAGGACGATGGGCCGGCGGTTGTTTTGCGGTAGTCATGCTTACCTCGATTTCAGTGACCGGCGGTCATCATCAGATGTTCGACGACAGGACCGAGCGCGAGCGCGGGCACATAGGTCAGCGCGCCGACGAGCATCAGCGTGCCGAGCAGCAGCACGACGAAGAGCGGGCCATGGGTCGGCAACGTGCCCGAGGTCGCAGCGATGCGCTTCTTGTTCGCGAGCGACCCGGCGATCGCGAGCACGGGCACGATCGAGCCGAATCGACCGAACCACATCGCGATCGCGGTGAGCCAGTTATAGAACGGCGTGCTGACAGTGAGTCCCGCGAACGCGCTGCCGTTGTTGTTCGCAGCGGAACTGAACGCGTAGAGAATTTCGGAGAATCCGTGCGCGCCCGGATTGGCGATGCCTGCCTTGCCCGCATCGGTGAGTACGGCAATCGACGTGCCGACCAGCACCAGAAACGGCGTCAGCAGAATCGCAATCGACACCATCTTCATCTCGAACGATTCGATCTTCTTGCCGACGTATTCGGGCGTGCGCCCGATCATCAGCCCCGCGACGAACACGGCGAGCAGCGCGAACACCAGCATGCCGTATAGCCCCGAACCCACGCCGCCGAAGATCACTTCGCCCAGTTGGATCAGCAGCAGCGGCACGAAACCGCCCATCGGCGTCAGCGAATCGTGCATGTTGTTCACTGCGCCGCACGACGCGGCCGTGGTCGCGACCGTGAAGATGCCCGACTGCGCGATGCCGAAGCGCACTTCCTTGCCCTCCGCGTTACCGCCTGCCTGCATCGCGGACGCGTGCTGGTCAACGTGCAGCGACGTGAAGAGGGGATTGCCCGCCTGCTCCGCCGAAATCTCGCCGACGACGGCCACCGTGAAGGCGATAGTCATCGCGGCGAGCACGGCGTAGCCCTGCCTGCCGTCGCTCACCATGCGCCCGAACACGATGCATAACGCAGCGGGGATGATCAGCATCGACAGGATCTGGATGAAGTTCGACAGCGGAGTCGGGTTCTCGTACGGATGCGCGGAGTTCGCATTGAAGAAGCCACCGCCATTCGTGCCGAGCATCTTGATCGCTTCCTGCGAGGCGACGGGCCCCATTGCAAGCGTCTGCTTGTCGGCCTTAACGTCCTGCATCACGGGATTGCCCTTTGCGTCCTTCACCGCGTTGCCCTGCGCATCGGTTTTCGGCACCTGATAGGTCGTCACCTGGAGCGTCGGCACGTCCTGATAGGACCGGAAGTTCTGGATCGCGCCCTCGCTGATCAACAGCAACGACACCACGACCGCGAGCGGCGCGAGCACATAGAGCGTGACGCGCGTCAGGTCGACCCAGAAGTTGCCGATCGTCTGCGTGGTGTGCCGCGCAAAGCCACGGATCAGCGCAACGACAACGGCGATCCCCGTCGCCGCCGACAGGAAGTTCTGCACCGTGAGGCCCATCATCTGCGCGAGATAGCTGACGGTCTGCTCCGGTGAATAATCCTGCCAGTTCGTGTTGGTCACGAAGCTGACGGCCGTGTTGAACGCCCCATCCGGCGTCATCGGACCGAACGATTGCGGATTCGCCGGCAGCCACTGCTGGAGCCGCAGAAAACCATAAACGGCCAGCACGCCGAGTGCATTGAACAACAGCACGGCCAGCGCATAGTGCTTCCACGACATTTCCGCTTCGGGGTCGACGCCCGAGAGGCGATACAGAAAATGTTCGACGGGGCGGCCTATCCTGCGCACGACGACGGACGAGCCATCGAGCACGGACGTCATATAACGTCCGAGCGGAATGGCGAGGCCAATCAGAACGACGATAAAGAGGGCCGACTGGAACAGGGTGTTGGCGTTCATTCCAGATCCTCCGCACGCAGCAGCGCGTACACGAGGTAGACAAGCAGAAGCAGCGTGGCGGCGCTTGCCAGCCACATCATCCAGGCGATCATGGACGGCCTCCCGGCGCGCGATTGCGCAGTGTGTCGCAACCCAGCGTCAGCGCGACGCCCAGCGCCCAGAAAGCCGCAACTCCGAGGAGATAGAACACGTCCATGGAAGGGTCTCCCGCGACGAATGGGGACAGCGTGAACGGTAGATCAGTTTGGGTAAATGCCGCAGCAAGACCGTGGCATCCCGTATAAAAACGCCGTAAACGAGAGACCGTTTGAGAACGGCCGTATGACGCGGCCTGTCAGGTCTGCAATCGACCGTGGCCGAACACCTCCTTGTCCGCCAGAGCGAGCACACGCCTTGTGAAAGTACAACTGAGCAACGTGTAAGCATTTTGTTGCCATTCCCGACGTCGGCTTACCCGGGTAAGGCCGACTGGCGCACGATTTCCGCCACGCCTACATTTGCACCACCGAACAGCCGCACAACGGCCGGACCTCTGACGATCCGCCTTCGAGGGTGCGCGCAAATGCGCAATCAGGGGCTCGCGCCGCAGCCACCGTGACGGATGCAGGCATGTGTGCCCGCATTGAACCGCTACAACGGAGGGGACAGACTATGGCCACCCTGAACAAGATGTGGCGGCTGATTGTCGGGAGCCCGCTCGATCCACTCGATCCCCGCACCCGTCATGCGATTGCAGTCACGCCCCTGCTGGCGTGGGTCGGACTCGGCGCGGATGGGTTGTCCTCGTCCTGTTACGGGCCGGAAGAAGCGTTCCTTGCATTGGGACAGCACACGGCGCTCGCGCTGTTTCTCGCCATCGCCACGGCGGCGACGGTTTTCATCATCGCGCTCGGTTACAACCAGGTGATCGAACTGTTTCCGACAGGCGGCGGCGGTTATCGCGTCGCCACCGCCCTGCTTGGTCCGCGTCCGGGCCTCATATCGGGCGCGGCGCTTCTCGTCGACTACGTGCTGACGGTGGCGACATCGCTGGCAAGCGGCGTCGATGCTTTCTTCAGCCTGTTGCCGGTCGGCGCCCAGGAATTCAAGCTCGCGACCGAGTTCATCCTGATTGTTCTGATGACAGGCCTGAATTTTCGCGGCATGCGCGAATCGATCCTCGTGCTGCTGCCCATTTTTCTCGGCTTCGTCGTGCTGCATTTCGGCCTGATCGTCTACGGCGTCGCCGTGCACGGCAGCAATCTGGCCTCGGTCGTTCCCAGCGCAACCAGCGAGGCGCACGGCATGTCGCACGCGCTCGGTCCGCTCGTCGTCACAGCGCTGCTGATGCGCGCCTTCTCGCTCGGCGGCGGTACATACACCGGCCTCGAAGCGGTGTCGAACAACGTGAACATGCTTGCCGAGCCGCGCGTGCCGAACGGCAAGGTCACGATGTTCTATATGGCGACCTCGCTCGCGTTCACCGCAGGCGGCATCATCCTGCTGTACATGTTGTGGCACGCGAAACCGGTCGAAGGACAGACGCTCAATGCCGTCGTGTTCGGCAGCGTGATCGATCATCTCGGGCTCGGCTCGTCGTTCGCCCGGCATGCGCTGCTCGCGGCCGTCCTTGCGTTCGAAGCCGGACTGCTGCTTGTGGGCGCGCAAACCGGCTTTCTCGACGGTCCGGCCGTGCTGTCGAACATGGCCTCTGATTCGTGGGTGCCACGCCATTTCCGCGACCTGTCGACACGACTGGTGCGCCAGAACGGCATCATCGTGATGGGCGTTTCGAGTCTTGTGATCCTGTTCTGGACGCATGGCAACGTGGATGTGCTCGTCGTGCTGTACAGCATCAACGTGTTCCTGACATTCAGCCTGTCACTGCTGGGTCTGTGCGTGTACTGGTGGAAGCATCGCGGCGACGGAAGGCATTGGGTACGCCATTTCGGATTTTCCGCGCTGGGGCTCTCCGTCACGAGCGCAGTTCTCGTGATCACGCTAATCGAGAAGTTCACCGCTGGCGGATGGCTCACCGTGCTGGTGACGAGCGCCGTGGTCGTGCTGTGCGTGCTCATCAAGCGTCATTACAGCGATACGCGCGCGCAGATCGCAAAAGAGGATAGCCTGTTCGCAGGTGCTGCCCCTGAAGTCGATGCCGATGCGGCGCCGGCCAAACTCGACCCGACCTTGCCCACCGCGATCCTGCTCGTCGGCAAGCACCGGGGCGCAAGCATGCATGCGTTATTGTGGGTGAACCGGCTGTTTCCCGGACACTTCAGGAACATCATCTTCCTCGCCGTCGGCGAAGTGGATGCGCAAAGCTACGAAGGTGCGGAGCATCTGGAGAAACTGCGGCAGACGATCACTTCATCGCTCGACTATTACGTCGCGCATTGCCGGCGGCATGGCATCGCCGCCGATTACCGGATCGCCTTCGGCACGCATCCGATCGGCGAGTTCATGAAACTGGCCGAAACCACGATGGATGAGTTTCCCAATAGCGTCTGCTTTGCGAGCAAGCTGATCTTCAAGCGGGTCAATTTCCTCACGGCGTGGCTTCACAACCAGACGCCCGTCGAAATACAGACACGCCTTCACTTGCAGGGCCGGCAAATGGTGCTGCTACCGATGAATGTCGGATAGAAGATCGGCGCTCGTGCGACGCGCGTGTCAGGTCTCGTGGTCAGTCTGCGCGGCTCACGTGGAACTCGGTCGTCGATGCAGCAAGTCCGCCTTCGAACTCGATGTGAAGCACGACCAGCCAGCGCCTCGGACAGTCCTGCCGGATCCACACGGTGCGACCGCCGCGTATTTCCGCGGAACTCAGAAAACCTTCGTCGCGCGCGTGGAGCCATGCGTGCTTCGCATCGGAGCGCATCCATGCGCTGAGAATCGTGCACAACGCAAAACTGAAAAGGGTCGTCAGGCCGAGTGCAATGTCTGGATGATTCTGGGCGAAGGTAGTCGTCAGAATCTGGTTGACTAGCACGACAAGCACAACGATCATCACCACTGCCCTGGTACGCGGTGCGTGTCGATGTGTGCTTCCTGGCGGTCGCAGTCGCATGGGATGTGCCTCTCACGTCGAAACAGTCATTTCCCTGGTATCACGGTTCGATGCCGTCGATCCATCTGGACGACGACATCGTTCCGGGCCGGATTCGCGAAACAATCAACGTCGCTTCATCCTGATCACGCGCGATATCTGCCCGAGTGTAAATCCGCTGTTCTTCACAAACTCTGCGTAACCGGCAGGGGCGGTCATTGAAGTCGCGACCACATATTCACCCGCATATCGAAAGCGATCCGTCGCGGTACGCAGGAAGATCGGGATGGGATCCGTCTGTCGCGCGAGCGTGCGCCCCGCCGCGCGCGCCGACGCGCTGCCGTCGCACACGATGATATCGGGCGCATGGGGATTCAGGTCCTGTCGCAGGCGGGCCGCAACGACCTTGCCGCCTTTGACGGGCAGGAACGCATGCTTGCTTCCCCCCGTGACCTTGTGAATGTCTTCGCGCGAATATTCTTTTCCGATTTCAAACATGGTTTGACTCCCAGATACGGCGTCACGCAGCGGCGCTGCAACGCCAAGCCGGGAGATCGTAGCGGGCCGCTTCTAAATTCGGAGTAAAGACGCTGATGCGACAGATAAAAGCCGTATCACGATCGTGAATCTTTTCCGCGAACACGCGCTTTTTTACGCGACATTTATTCGCTTCGGTCTACGCTTGGTCCATCTCGACAACCCCTCAAGGGTACACATCAACGACATGGGCTCTGCACAAGTTCTGTTCAGGCACGACACCGTTCCGGACGCTCAACCGCGATACCGCTCCAACGTCGTCCCGCTGCGCGCGCCGCGCGCACAACTCGAAGTTTTTCTCACGGGCACGCGCCCCGACACGCTCCGCGCCAATCTCGCCATCCTCTTTCACTCTCCGCTCGGCGTCTATGTGTCGCGAACCGAGGCAGCGCGCAACAACATCTGCGTGCAGTTCAACATTGCAATGGAAGACATCGACTTCACACTCCACACGCTGATCACGACCTTGCCTGAAGCGACGATCGGCGCGATCACGCGCCCCGGCATGCGAAAGGAGGACTGACATGTATTCGGGAATCTGGCTTCCGCTCGTCACACCGTTTCGTTCAGGCGAACTGGACGTCGAGGCGCTTCAAACACTCACCGAGCACTATGCGCGTTCCGGCATCGCCGGCATCGTCGCGCTGGGCACGACGGGCGAAGCCGCCCTTCTGTCCGACACCGAGCGCGTGACTGTTCTACAGGCGATCAGCGATGTCATCGATGGCCGGTTGCCGGTGCTGGTCGGCGTCGGAGGCTTCAGCACGCGCGAGTTCGTGCATGAAATCCTGCGTTTCGAGCGTTGGGACGTGGCCGGCTTTCTGGTGTCGGCGCCTGCCTATGTCTGCCCCGACCAGGCGGGCATCACCTGCCATTTCGAGCGTATTGCTCGCGAGACGGAACGGTCGATCGTGCTCTATGATGTCCCTCATCGAACAGGCGTGTCGATTGAGCCCGACACGGTGCGTCGGCTGGCTGAATGCGCGAACATCGTCGCCATCAAGGCATGCGCGAGTCGTCACTTCAAGACATTGCGCGATCTGCCCATCAACGTGCTGTGCGGCACGGACGAAGCGTTCCTCGATTGCCTCGCCGCGGGTGGGCATGGCGGCATTCTCGCAAGCGCGCATATATGTCCGGATCTGTTCGTCGAAATTCAATCGTTGATGCTGGCGGGCGACGTGGATACCGCGCGTCGCATTTTTGAACGTCTCAGGCCCGTGCTCAAGCTGCTGTTCGCAGCGCCCAATCCGTCGGCGATCAAGGCGATGCTGTCCATCGAGGGGCGCATTTCGGACGAGGTACGCGTGCCGCTCACGCCCGCCTCCGCCCGGCTGGTCGGGCAGCTGGCTGAATCGCGCACGGTCCTTGACGAACTGCGCGCTGAGCTTGCACTGGCCGTCCAGTAGATGTCGGTCTCACAGCGCGCATCTAACACGACGCGCGGCGCCAGTCATTCATCAAAACACTTGGTCGCGCGCTCGCATATGCCGCATTAACGGCGCGCGCCTATGATTTTATAAATTCGTTATACGGCAAATGACAGAATCTCAACGTCAAGCAAAGCGAGGTGGTACATGCTTCGATTGAGATTTCGTCAATACGAAAATACGGCAGAAACCGTCGCGGAAGCGATCCAGGACAGAAGCGTCATCCTGGGCCGTCAAATCCGGCACCGCTGGTGCGTCGGGCTGGCAGTCACCGCTGGCATTCTCGGGTTGCTGGCGATCAGCTTCGGCTTTGCCACATTCGGAATCTCCGTCTATGTCGCTGCGATCTTGCCGTTCGCGTTCTTTTCGTAGACGCTTGCCGCAAGCGCTTGTAGGAATACGCCAGGTGGTCAGGGGCGGCAACGGCACGAAGTGTGTGAGTCGGATATACACCGGGTGTGTTTCTACAAGCGCTTGCGACAGCGTTGCGCTACTTGCGACCAGCGAATCTGGCCGGATCTACCGTACCATTTGCTAACGGACAGGATGGTGTTGGACAAAGATCAAACCAGGACCCATTTCACCGCACCCATCCTGACTACCGACTCGTCGTTATGGTTTTCAGCGTATGGTCCCGGATGGGGATACTGCGCCTTCGCGCTTCCTGCCGAAGTGCTTTGCGAGGGACTCGGTGCGGCGGACGATTCGCCAAAACAGTTGTTGCTTGCGTTCGGGCTGGCCCAACACCGTCTTCGCAAGACGATCGCCGGGAAACGCTTGCCAGGTACAGGCGAGCGGATTGCACTCTCTACCGCCGATCTCTGACGCTTCGTCTCTGCGAAGCGACAACTTCGCGACCACCAGTACGCGGCCCGAAAACGGTCCGCCGCGAAACTGGAAAATGGTGTCAGCCGACGTGGAGGTGTTTGTGCCGCGGCTGGCGTCTGCACAGAGCATTTGCCTGTATCGGTTGCGCTTTGGTCCGAGATCATTGAGCATAGGTCCGGTAACTGGCCTGAAACCGACGTTCGGATGTCGCCTCGAGAGCGAAGTCGAACGGCCGGAAGTGGCCCGCACCCAGCCGATCACCATTGCGCACCGAGTCATAGTGTCCTTAGTACCGACCTGAAGGCACGGCTTTCCGCGTAGGGTATCGATACGCTGCTCATGGTGGCATGTCGTCGACCAGCGTGTCCTGTCGACGGTCGCGTACACGAACTGTTGTGTTTCGTCAGGTCTTAAAAGCGATTCGCCGATACAATTTTTTACATTCTCTCAACCGCACGCCCTTCGAGCCTCCTGGCCCCCAAACGAAGACAAACGAAAGCAGCCCTTCACGGGATTTTCTCATTTCAATACTTACCTCTCGTAGGGCACGGTCGTGCCCAACCAACTTACGAGGCGAATAATGGACAAAATGAGGAAGTGGTTTGGAGTCGGTGCAATCTTCAGCGCGAGCGTGCTGGCGTTCGCGAGCATGGCCGCAACTGCGCAGGATGAGAATGGCAATCACCACCAGCAGTACACGCACGTTTTGCTGATCAGTGTGGACGGGATGCATGAGGCCGATCTGGTCAACTACATCAAGACTCACCCGAATTCCACCTTCGCGAAGCTGGTCCAACACGGCGTCGAGTACACCCATGCTTCGACCTCGAAGCCGTCGGACTCGTATCCTGGGCTTCTGGCCTTTGCGACGGGGGGGAGCCCTCTGAGCCACGGCGTTTTCTATGACGATACTTACGACGCGACCCTCTTCCCGCCGGGCAGTAATTGCACCGGCACGCCTGGCACTGAGGTGACCAACTTCGAAGCACTCGACTGGGATCTCACCAAGCTGGACGGTGGATCGGCACCGGCCGGCGCGACGTTTGATCCGCGAAATCCGCACATCGATCCCGAGAAGCTCCCGCTGGCAAAGACCTCCAGCGGCTGCGAGAAGGTCTGGCCGCATCTATATCTCAAGAACAATACGAACACGATCTTCGAGATCATCCATCAGGCTGGCCTACGCACCGCGTGGTCGGATAAGCACCCGGCCTACGAGATCGTCAACGGGCCGTCGGGGACGGGTCTGGACGAACTCTACGCACCCGAGATCAACTCGACCTCCCTGCAAGCGAATGGCTTTCCGAATGCACCCTCGGACGCAGATTGGACAGCCGATCCCATATATACCCGGGCCTACGACGGCTTCAAGGTCAAGGTTGTCCTGAACTGGATCCATGGGCTGGATCAGACGGGGACGAAGCAGGTCGGCGTACCCGCGATCTTCGGCATGAACTTTCAGGCTGTCAGCGTCGGACAGAAGGTCACGGTGGCCATGGAAAGCGGCTCCACGACCCGTGGTGGCTATGTCGACGCAGCCGCGACCCCGACAAAGCCGTTGGCGCAATCGCTAGACTTCGTCGATGACTCTCTGAGCCAGATGTACGAGGCGCTCAAAGCGAGCCATTTGCTGCAGTCGACGCTGTTCATCGTCGGAGCCAAGCACGGCCAGTCGCCGATCGACATCAAGAAGCTTCATATGCTGAACGGCTCGACGAACGCCTATGCCACCGCCGACGTGACCGACGTCGCCGACCTGCTCGCCAGAAACAGCATAACGGTCGCCCAGGAAACGGCCGACGACGTGTCGCTCATATGGCTCGCAAACCACAGCGATGCGGGAAACGCAGCATCGATCCTCAGCAAGGACCAGGCGGGCGCCAATTCCACCCACATCCAGACCCTCTATGACGGCACGACCTTGAAGGGGATCTGGGGCGATCCCATGGAAGGCCGTGTTCCCGATCTCATCGTCCAGCCGATACCGGGGACGATTTACAGCAAGAGCGCGGCAAAGCTGGCCGAGCACGGCGGCCTCGCCGCTGACGATACGAACACGCTGTTAGTGGTCTCAAATCCGAAGCTGGGGAAAAAGGTCGTCGATACGCCGGTGACCAACATGCAGGTGGCGCCGACCATCTTGAAGGCGCTCGGCCTCGACCCGGACAAGCTGGTGGCTGTTCAGCGTGAAGGTACTAAGGTCCTTCCAGGACTCGTCCAATAGGAACGACGGTTCGGAGTAACGGCTATGAAAGCGCCGGCGGTCACTTGTAGCTTCGGGCCGTCGGCGTAGCGTATTCATGGAGAGCCGGCGTCACGACGGGAATGCTTCCAGCCTGGTCTGCTCATCGTCAGCCGCCGTGTGCACGACAATCTTTCGAGCAACGTTCAGTTGGGGCACCACCCGGTCGCCCAACCACGCCAACACTCATCGCGCAGCCGCTGCCGGTATTGCCTGACGATTTACGCGAGCGGCGTATCAGACAGTCGCGACGGCGCATTTCACGATTCACGTCGACGGCTCTGTCGACGTTGAACTCGTCAAGGCGACGCCATGACCGCGCCTGAACCAGTTGCTTCTCAAGACCTTGCGTCGCTGGCGCTTCTTTCCCGCATTGCGCGACAGTCAGCCCGTCGAAAGCACGCAGGAAATATGCGTGTATTTCAGCGTCAGTTGACATCTCGTTGGGACTCGACTGGACAGCGACGGCAGAGTCAGTTCAAACGGTAGCAAATAGCTGCCGGCTTCCGTAACCTGACAGGTCAGTGAGACGTTTCAATGACACACCGCCGCCGCGCGGCTGCATTCAAGATGGAAGCAGCCGCTTTCCACCTTGAAAGGGAAAGCGGCAACCAGAATTCATACGCGAACCGTATTCGGTGACGGATTATGAGAGCCGGGGCGCAGCCGACACCACTGGTCCAGCGCCGCAACAATTTTGAGGATTTGAGATGGATACATACATCCTGTTGGGCGTCGGCTTCGGATTGGGCCTGCTTATTTCGATCTGGGGGATATGGAATCTCGGTGCATCCCCAAAAACCCGGGTCGACCAACATATCACGAAGGGCATGGTGGGTGATCATGAGGCTGAGGACTCCTAGGTATGCTGCCTTCCTCCCCCCGCCGAGTCCGGTAACGGCGCCGGGTGCGGCAAGCTGGGCGGCCAATAGGGCCGCTGCTACTGCAGCAGCCTGAAGCGCCGGGACTCGTGGTTGTCAGGAGGGGACGGGACAGTGGTCTACACACGAACGACCGCCGCGCTGGTGACCCGTTGGGACGGGCTGTCGGTTTCACGTACATTGTCGCCCGAATCCTGGCGGTACCCCTGACGCCTCGAGTGGAGGTTTGCGCCTCGAGTGGAGGTTTGCGGACCGCACCAGTACCATCAGTGACCGTGAGATTCAATTGACGACTCGGTGCCGTGCGCACGGATGGCCGCGACGAGTTCGGCGGCTGTTATCTCATACCGCACTTCCCGGTGAACGCCAGGCTTCCTCCGGTCGACATCGATCATCACCACCGTTCTGCCATCTATCGACGCCTCGAGGCGCAGCACGCGCAGCTCGCGCGAAGAGGTGTCGTCCACCTCGGACAGGAGCGTCATCGTGCCCATCGCACCGTGAGCGCGCATGGAAATCTCCTTACGTTTTTTCGGGCGGGTTCGGCGCCAGGAAGTGCTCACTATAATTGCTGCAGGGGCGCTCGCAAAGGCCGTTGGCTAAAAGGCGAAGATCATCGCGATGATGCTGCGCCAAGGCCATCCGGGAAGGCCTGCAGCGGATGATGGATTTCGCCGCCAGTGTCGGGACGCCCGCGAACCAGGCGCAGGAGCTGTGGGTCATCAATTGGTCAAAGCCCTTGCGGTTCGGGCGCGGCCATCGGGCCGATGTACCCTGGCAGCCCCCTGGCGTCAACGCTGCGCGCCAGGGTGATGCCCATGCGGACTGCGGTCTCGAAACCTTCCTTGCCGCTTCCGATGGAGATGCGTTTGCGGAAGAAGTCGGCCCACAGAAACTCGGCAAAAGCCTCCGGGGTCTTCTGGTATCCGCCCGCATTGCGCACGTAACCGGCCAGGCTCCGGAACGGGTCGTCCCTCAGGTGCTCCACGTGTTTCGGTATCTCGTCGAATGGGCACCGTTGGCCATTTTCGTCATAGGGGTGAACCCACTGGTGCCGGTCCATCTCGGTCCAGAACTGATCCAGCGCCAGGGTGGAAAAATCCGCCTCGACCAGGAAGAAACCCGTCGCGATCCCCTCCTCAGACAACGCCCGCCCAAGGTGGTGATGATCCGTGATGTACAGCTTGTCGTTCGGACCTTCCACCGCCGGTACCGGATGGGCGCGCAGAAAATCGTGCAGATGAGGCTCCCTGAGCCTGGACAGCTCGTCGCGCTTCTCCCGCACCTCGATCATACCGACCGTAATCTGGGTGGGATGCAGCCGGCGCACTTCAACCTCATGCAGTTTTCCCATTGAGTCTCTCCATTAAAGCCGCGAAAGGATCCATCATGCGCCACGCTCGCACGACAGGCGCTTCGAGCACTCTGCCCTGCCCCATGCTATCGCCATTGGACCGGCTCCACGCATACGACGCTCGCGACGCGCATCTCCGCATCGGGATGGGGGTGTCGCGCGACGACCTGCAGGTTGCCGTGCTGCCGTTGATCGTGAAAGGTCGTGCGGATGACGCCGTTAAAGTGATGGCGGCAGGACATGGCGGGGCCGGCTCAGGATGCGACCTGTGTCAGCGCGGGCAGGCGTGCGCGAACAGCAACCCAGGCCATCCCGGCCGCACAAAATCCAGGGCAGGCGGATCCCGTTCCCGGATGCTATGCTCGCTTCGAACTGTCGGCAACCGGTTGTGGGCGTGTCGCCTGCCGCGTTCGAGAACCACTCCAGGGCGCGTGGGCATGTCCTACTCCTACCTCGGGCGTAGCCGACGAGCTTTTCCGTGCTCCCAGGACCTTTCACAGACATTGCCCGCAATTGACCTCTCGACGCCAGCCTCAGCGAACTGCGGCCGCAGAAAGCGTTCCGTTCAGGACAAGGATCACCGCGGCCTTCCGTTTCATTCCGGTATGGGGACCGGGCGTCCTCGTCATGCTGGCGGATACCGATGCCGGCAATGTGGTCACCGCCGCTCAGGCCGGCGCCCAATGGGGCTACCGCCTGCTGCCGTTGCTGCTCCTGCTGGTTCCGCTGCTTTACATGTTGCAGGAACTGACGGTACGACTGGGCGTCTTCACCGGCCGTGGTCATGGCGAGCTGATCCGGGAGCGTTTTGGACGTGGCTGGGCATGGCTGTCGGCCGGCAGCCTGGCCATCGCGACCATCGGCTCGCTGATTACGGAATTCACGGGTATCGCCGGTATTGGCGAACTGTATGGTGTGCCGCGCGCGCTCACGCTGCCGGCCAGCGTGACGGTGCTGCTCGTGGTGGTCGCGACGGGTTCCTACCGGCGCACCGAACGGGCGGCGCTCCTGATCGGTCTGTTCGAGCTGGCCTTTTTCGCGGTGGCCTGGGCTGCGCATCCCGATCCTGCGACGGTGCTGCGCCACGCCCGCGACATGCCACTGGGTGACCGGCACTTCCTCTATCTCGCCGCGGCGATCGTCGGCGCCGTATTCAATCCGTGGATGGTGTTCTACCAGCAGTCTGCCGTCGCGGACAAGGGCCTGACGCCGGATGACTGCCAGGCTGAGCGGTGGGACACCGCCTTCGGTGCGGTTCTCACGCAGCTTCTGACGGCGGCCGTGCTGGTCGCTGCCGCGGCGACCCTGGGTACCCGGGGCACGTCGGCAGGTCTGAACAGCGTGGGCGAGATCAGCACCGCGCTCAGTCCGCTGCTCGGCGGGCACATCGCGCAAGGCGTGTTCAGCATGGGCGTATTGGGTGCGGCCATGGTTGCAGCGATTGTCTCATCGCTCGCCCTCGCCTGGGGGATCGGTGAAGTCGCCGGCTGTCGCCGTTCGCTGGAACTGCACCCGTTCGAGGCTCGCTGGTTCTACGCGGTCTATGCGGCCAGCGTTATGGGGGCCGCCGCCCTCGTGTGGGGGGTTGCCGATCTCGTATGGCTGAATATCGCCGCGCAGGTGCTGAATGCTTTTCTGCTGCCGCTGGTCATCGGGTTCCTGGTGGCCCTGGCAACGAAAACGCTTCCGGACAGGTACCGCCTGCGCGGTGGCTACCGATGGGTGCTGATCGGCGTTTCGGCGGTGGTCTGCGGGATCGGGTTCGTCGGCGGGCTCGCCGGATCCTGATCGCGCACGGCCTGACAGCGTGGGGAAGACGCCCATGCAATTGATCAGGCATCGCCGGGACTGGCGCGACAGAAAGCGCGGTACGGTATCCTTCGGATGTGCGCCCAATCCTGCATCGATCGTTACATGCCGTACTGTTGAACCCTCGCATGCACTTGCAGCCAGGCTGGGCTGACGGCAACGACCCTGAGCTCATATGAACCTGCCCATGAAACCGCAACGCAACGCCCGCATTGTTAGCCGCGATACGCAGCGCGGCTTTACGCTCATTGAAATCATGGTGGTGATTGCGATCCTCGGCATTCTGGCTGCGCTGATCGTGCCGAAGATCATGAGCCGTCCTGACGAAGCGCGCCGTGTGGCCGCGAAGCAGGACATCAGCACCATCATGCAGTCGCTCAAGCTCTACCGGCTCGACAACGGCCGCTATCCGACCCAGGAGCAGGGCCTGCGCGCGCTGGTCGAGAAGCCGACCACGGACCCGATCCCGAACAACTGGAAGGACGGCGGCTATCTCGAGCGTCTGCCGAACGATCCCTGGGGCAATGCGTACCAGTACCTGAATCCGGGCGTGCACGGCGAGATCGATGTTTTCAGCTATGGCCCCGCGGGCAAAGCGACAGGCGCAGGCGAAGCAGGCTACGTCGGCTCGTGGCAGTGAGGCGCTGCTGCCCGGGCGTGCGCCAGATGCGGCGCCTCGCCAATGGGACGTGCCCGGACAGGAGAGTTGCTCACGTCACCCGGCGACGCCACGTGTCTCAAGCCGCGAACGCGCTCCAGTTCCGTCCGTGCCACGATGCGCCTCGAATACGACTGGCAACGGTGCGGTCCTATCGATCCCCGCTGGGCCTGATTGGCTTCAGCGCATGACCAGGGAAGTGACGCCACCATGCAGGGCATTTCGCTCAGACGACTTTGGAGTATCACGCGCTACGCGCAGAACCTGCTCCACATCTGCCTCGTCGTGTTGCCCATGGCCGCATGCGCAGCTGATGTGACCGAGCTGAACGTCGATGGCGTCAGCCTCTCGGCTTGCGCAATGGATCTGCGCAAGGACAGGCTGACCATGCACTGGAAGTCGGACGCTGGCCAGGCTTATGGATCGCTGCAAGCACTCGATGCTGCGCTCCACAAACAGGGCAGAAAGATAGTGTGCGGGACCAACGGCGGCATCTTTGACCGGTCGCAGAAACCTCTTGGGCTGTACATTGAAAACGGCACACTGCTGCGGCGCCTGAATCTGCGCCGCAATGCATACGGCAACTTCTACCTGCAGCCCAACGGGGTGTTTCTCCTCTATCCCGGGCGCGCCGAGATCGTCACAACCGAAGAATACCAGGCCAAATCCGATGCAGAGAAACGCCTGATCGCCTTCGCCAACCAGTCCGGGCCGCTCCTCGTGCGCAACGGCGAACCCAATTCTCTGTTCCCGGCGGATTCGACGAACATCACGACACGCAATGCGGTATGCGTCCGTAGCCCAACCAGCGTCGTCCTCGTAGTAACGCACGATCCCATCACGTTCTACGACTTTGCCCACATGCTTGCAGAGCGCTTCTCCTGTCAGACGGCGCTGTATCTGGATGGCACGTTGTCAACCTTCTATCCCTCACTGCATGCCAGCCTCGAGCGCGCGCTGGGCGTCCTCTTCGCGGTCACCACGCCATAGCAGGGGATACCGTCACCTCCGATGTGGGGTTCGCCGGAACGTGTGACCCTCGCCGCTTCGAAAGGCTGCTCTCTGCCGAATTGTGCTGTGTCGCTGCAGAAATAGTTTCTCACGGATGATGGCCAGAATATCCAAAAACCGTGGGAAGCCTTCGGTGAAGAATTCGGCGCCCCTCGCAGCGGATGGAACGACCGCCGAAGCCTGGAAGCACCCAGAAAGGACGATTCGTTATATTCATTGTCACGACATCACGTGATTACTTGCCGCGCAGTTCGTCCCCGTGCCGACTTGTTTATGGCGCTCGCGTAGTCATCGATGAAAGTTGCTCTTCGATCTTCACGAGAGTCGAAATGGCTTACATATCCTTGCTTGCGCTATTCCTGACGGTGACCAACCTGATACCTGTCAGCGCAATCGGATTTGTCCCGATCGTCTTATGCGCGTGGCGTTTCTTCGGACGCAACTACCCCGGCTTCTTCGCACCTCTGACCGCGCTGACGCTCTTTGCGCTCGTATCGACCGCGTTATACGACCCTCAGTCGCTGATCAATTTCGACTTCTATCGTCGCGACGGTAACTTCTTCGTTTCCTATGCGCCCATTTTTGCCGGCTGCGTGTACGCCCATCGCTGGGATCTAAGCAGGATCCTGCGCAACTTCTTCATCTTTGCGGTGATGGTCAATGTGCCGCCGTACGTGATCTACATACTGCAAAACGGACTGCTCAGTATTTTCAGACATCCGGATGACACGTTCGGCAGCTTCTTCATCGCACGCAATGCCGCGGGCGGATTCCTCGCGATGCTGTTCTGTGTCGGCGTCGCCTGCCAGCTTCAGCAACGCAGCAAGCTGATTCTTTCGCTGCTCGCGCTCAATGCGCTGATGCTCTTTTCGACCTACAGCCGTGGCTCGCTGCTCGGCGCAGTCGCGATCTTCCCATACCTGTATCTGGGACGTAAGCGCTGGGTGCTCGCCACGCTGATGAGCTGCCTCGTGATCGGCTCGCTGGGCATCGCGTACTATCACATGAAGCCGAACATCGACTACATGGGCTATACGTTCAACATCCAGAATTCGGACGCCAAGGTCGCGAACCTCGATATCCGGTATGAGTGGCTGTGGCCACGCGCGCTCACCTATTTCCGCCAGAGCCCGATCGTCGGAATGGGTTTCGGCTCATTCGACGACAATATCCGCAATGTCGTCTCTTACTTCGGCGTGCTGGGCGTGCCTTCGGACATCGTCGTCGAGCATAGCGACTCTCACGCGCATAACTCCTATCTGAACTTCCTCGCGGAACTGGGCGTGGTGGGCCTGTTCCTGCTGCTGGCCTTCTACTGGAAGCTCATCAAGTGGGCCCAGGACGGCGCCGCGTACAGCGCCTTGCGGGACGAAGGGCGGAACTTCGCGGCGTTCCGCTTCGTTGAAATTTCTTCGGTATGTCTGCTCACGATGGCGGCGACGGAACACCGACTCGTGTCGCCGTCGAATGTTCTGATTCTTTCTCTCGTCATATCGCTTCTGCTCGCGGCGCGGTCGGTTCGGATTCCCGTTCAGCAAGCCCGGCCGATTATGAACACGCAGCCAATCGCGACGCTTCCACCTTCCCGAACCATTCAGGGACATGCTCGTGATGCGCGGAATCAACGCGACTGAATTTGATCGTCGAGACGGCGAACCCTCACGGGCCGACGACATCGATGTGCCCACGTGGAAACATGAATTTTTCCTGGCAACCGGAGGATCCGAATGAATTGCACGGCAGTGGGCATGGATATCGCGAAGACAGTGTTCAGGGGCATTACATCGACCGCGAAACAGGTGGGATCGTGAACAAGGCGATCAAGAGAGGCGGCCGGGATTCGCAATATGCCAGCAGAGGACAAACACGAACCTTGTTTGGCGTCCCTCGTTGAGGCGACGGATGATTAGTTATCCGAGTCATTGTGGTCGGCTGGCGCGACGACATAACAAATGCCACGAATCTTCCCGGCATCCGCGCGCTCGTCAGCCCGGCTGGCGACACCCGCTGCGGCACCACGCACCCGGAGCTGCCAACGGCTTTGTGGCGGGGGCTGCGAGTTGTGCGCAGCCTGCGCTCAAGATCCCTTGTAGCCTGGCAGCGTCCGGGCATGCTCACTTTTTGCGATGCCGATGGCGTACTGAACCGCTGCCTGAAAGTTCGATTTGACGTCCTCGATGGCAATCGAACGACGGAAATAGTCGGCCGACACAAATTCGGCGAAAGCTGTGGGCGTCTTTTCATAACCGCCGGCATTGCGCACGTACCCGGCGAGCGAACGATAGGGGTCGTCGATCAGCTTTTCGAGGTGATGCGGTATAAACGAGTAATAGTGCCGTACGCCATTCTCGTCGAGGGGGTGAACCCACCGGTTCTTATCCATCTCCGTCCAGAACGCTTCTTCAATCGCGCAATTGGACAGGTCCGCCTCGACCAGAAAGAAACCGTTGGCGACCCCCGCTTCGTAGGCAGCTCGCCCGAGGTGATGGTGGTCGGTGATGTATAGCTTTTTGGCCGGCCCAATCACCGCGGGTATCGGGTGGGCTTGCATGAACGCCCGTTGATCTCCGGGCTTGAGCGACTTCAGGTGATGCTTTTGATCCACGACTTCTATCATGCCAACCGTGAGCTGCGTGGGGTGGAGTTCATGAATGAGGGACTCATGGATTGCTGGCATCTGGAACTCCTTCAGCTTTTCAGATTGGATGCGTCACCAGCGCTCAGTCCGTCGCGCCATCGACGTGGAAACGTTTTCCGCGCAGACGCATCACGATGCGCTCGAACGCAAACCCACTGCTGCGCGATCACGCCTTCGCCGTAAGAACGCGCGGCACCGTGTGGCGCAGGCAACTGGTCACGGATGCCGGTGGGCTCGATGGTCCGGTTCCATGACGCGGTCCGGAATAGCATGTCCCACCATGGAAACAGCACGCCGAAGTTGCACCCGTAGCGTGTGCCTTCATGACCGTAGCCCACCGCATGATGACGACGATGAAACGCCGGACTGACGATTACGCGCTCAAGCAGCCATCCGTACGGCAATCGTGCGTTCACGTGCTGCACGCTCTGCATGAAATTGCCGACGGCAACCAGCACGACGAACTGCGTTGGCTGTACGCCGATGAACAGGGAAACGGCCGCAAAAAACGCGGCCTGGATCATGTCGTCGAGAAGGTGGTTGCGGTCATCCGCCCACAATGACATCTGCTGCTGGCTATGATGCACCGCGTGCAGCTCCCACCACACGCCAAAGCGGTGCTGCCAGCGGTGATACCAGTAGCCGAAGAAGTCGAGCACGACCAGATAGATCAGGAACGATACGACCGCCTGATCGGTGACACCCGGCCAGATGCTCTCGAGATCGATGTTCGGCACGTCGTAGATCGCCATCAGGCTCTGCCAGTGGTCGAACAGCGGCTGGAGAATGAAGAAGAACGCAATATTGACGATGCCGAGCTTGGCGATCCACGTATAGATCACGTCGGCCCGCACTGCCTTGCGGTCATGCCAGGCCTCGACGGGCCGCAGTGCTTCGAGCGGCCTCAGCGCGGCATACGTGACGACGATTTCCAGCACGCCGATGATCACCCAGTAAAGGGCGTCGTACGTGTCCTCGTCGTAGCCCATTAGCCCGAACCGGTAGAAAAACGGCTGCACGGTATCGACATACCGCAGCGTCTGTAGCGCGGAGATGCCGTTATCGAGTTGCGCGAGGATATCGTGAATCATCAAAACCTCTGAATTGCCGGTGCTGTCAGGAATACGTGAGCCATGCCGCCCAGCAATGCGGCACAGGCGCCCGCCCCTTTGATGAAAGCGATCGGTAGTGACATGGAGATGGAATTTGCGCGCAACGCATGGGCAATGCTGACGATTGAAAGCCTCTCACGGGCGACTTCGACCTGACTCCCTCTCCCTAACGCTGCAACCGGCGCCACCGATGACACGCGTCAGGACATCCGATGCAGTCATTGACGGTGAAAATCGCCTTGGCGCGCGGATGCCTGACACATGTAGCAAACCTGAAAGAAACATCCCGTAGGATCGCACGCTCCCGTCCGATCCCGGGTTCGATTCATGCGACCTTTGCCCGAACCAGTCAACACGCTTTCAACCATGTCTACAACTGCCCTTCGATCTGCGTCACATGGAACCCACACAATGCCTGCCCTCGTGCTCGGCGCGATTGGCGTCGTCTTCGGCGACATCGGCACAAGTCCGCTCTACACACTCAGGGAATGCCTGAAAGCCGCGGGCGGCGTCAGTCAGATGAACGTCTATGGCATCGTATCGCTGATCCTGTGGTCCATTATCGTCGTCGTCACGTTCAAGTATGTCTGCTTCGTCATGCGCGCTGACAACGATGGCGAAGGTGGCATTCTTGCGCTGACGGCACTCGCATCGGGCGTTGCTCCCGTTCGGCTTCGTGCCGTGCTCCTGACCCTCGGTGTGTTCGGCGCCGCGATGTTTTACGGCGACTCGATGATCACGCCGGCGATATCCGTCATCTCCGCAGTGGAAGGCGTGACGCTCGTCGACCCTCATCTGTCGGAGTGGATCGTCCCGATTGCGCTCGTCATTCTCACCGGGCTTTTCAAGCTGCAAAAACGCGGCACGGGCGCCGTGGGCAAGATATTCGGGCCCGTGATGCTGGTCTGGTTCGCGACCCTCGCGGTGCTCGGCGTGATCAACATCGCCGCTCATCCCGCCATCGTGCTTGCCGCCTCGCCGCAATACGCTTTCATCTTCATCACCCACGCACCCGCCACCGCTTTCATCGTGCTCGGCTCGGTGTTTCTGGCGCTGACAGGTGGAGAGGCCTTGTATGCCGACATGGGGCATTTCGGCAAAACGCCCGTTCGGCTGTCGTGGCTGTTTCTCGTGTTTCCCGGACTCGTGCTCAACTATTTCGGCCAGGCGGCACTGGTTCTGGCCAGGCCTTCCACGATCAGCCAGCCTTTCTTTGAGTCAGCGCCAACATGGGCGTTGATCCCCCTTGTCGTGCTCGCCGCGGTGGCGACCGTCATCGCCTCTCAGGCCGTCATCTCCGGCGCATTCTCGATGACCAAGCAGGCCGTGCAGTTGGGGCTCCTGCCACGCATTCCTGTCGTTCATACCTCGAGTCTGGAGATCGGGCAGGTTTACGTGCCTTTCATCAACCTCACCCTGTATGTGGCCGTCGTCTTTCTCGTGCTGTTTTTCCGATCCTCCGACAACCTCGCAGCCGCCTACGGTATTGCCGTTGCATCCACGATGCTGCTCACGACGCTGCTGATGTACTTCGTCACGCATTGCCTCTGGCGCTGGAAGCCACTCGCGACGCTCGTGGTCATCGGGCCGATGGCCGTCGTCGATGCATTGTTCGTGTCGAGCAACGCGAACAAGATCATGGACGGTGGATGGTTTCCATTGGCGGCAGGCGTCGTGCTCTTCACGATCATGACAACGTGGCACAAGGGCCGGGCGATGGTCGTGCAACAGATCAGGAACGACAGCCTTCCGCTGGCGCCGCTCATCAGTTCGCTGACGGAACATCCTGTCTTGCGTGCACAGGGAACAGCCGTTTTTCCGGGCGGCGTAACCGACATGACGCCCTCTGCGTTTCTGCACAATCTGAAGCACAACGGTGTGATGCACCGTATCAACATCTTCATGGCCGGCGCGACCGACAACACGCCGCATGTCCCGGACGAGGACCGGGTTTCCGTTAAGGACCTTGGGAACGGTTGCTATTCGGTAGCCGTGCGTCACGGATTCATGGAGATTCCGAATGTTCCGACTGTGCTCAGGCTTGTCGAAAAGTCGATACCGGAATGGCATTACGAGCCGAACGAGGTCTCGTTTTTTCTTGGGCGCGACACGATTGTTGCCACGGGACAAAGCCATGCGATGTCGCTATGGCGCGAACGGCTGTTTGCATTCCTCGCGAGGAACGCAGCGCAGGCAGCGGAATACTACAGTCTGCCGCCTAACAGGGTTGTCGAAATGGGCGGCCAGATCAATCTCTGATGCGTGTCTGACACGGCGCGAGGGGCGTCGACGCCATCGCGGATACAGTGGCACATCGCGGTGTCCGTCGAACGCCTGCACTGGGCGGGTCGCACGCATCCCGACGCGCCCAGTGACGGCAATGCTACTGCGCGATCATGATTCGACGTCGGCCAGACTGAACACTTCCGTCTTGTCGTTATACGAGAAGATCTCGGCGTAGCGGCCCCAGTCGATCACGGCGTCGAGCGTCTCCTGTGCCGCACCATCGGACAGGAAGTCTTCCAGTTCCTGCTCGAAGCGCACGCGCGGCGCGCGGTGTCCCCGGCGCTCGTCCAGCACCTTCCTGATCCGCGCGGCCAGGGGCACGTGGCGCAGCATATGCCCGGCGAACATCATCTTGCGTTCCTGCGTACCCGAATCTGCAAACACGCGCGCCGCGGGTGTGAGGAACACGTCGCCCTCGCGCACGTCGGCGAACCCGAGGTGCTGCAGCACTTCGGCAATCGGGAACAGGTCGTCCACTTCCAGGTGCAGCGTGCGCGCAATTTCTGGCATGTCCGCGCGACCATGATACGGCGCGGCCGCGAGCGTCTCGATCAGACCGGCCATCAGGTTGGTCGACACATTTGGCAGCCAGCTGTGCAGCTCCAGCTCCTTCTTCGTCGTTTCGTCCGTCTGACGCGCGGTCATCTTCGCGTAGATGTCGTCGACGAGGCGGCGGAACGCCGGGTCCAGACGATTGCGCGGATGCCTGAACGGCACCTTGATCTCGGCGATCACGCGGCCCGGATTCGACGACAGCACGAGAATACGGTCGCACATGAACACCGCTTCCTCGATGTTGTGCGTGACGATCAGCACCGACCTGATCGGCATGCGGCCCTGCGTCCACAGATCGAGCAGATCGGTACGCAGCGTTTCGGCCGTCAGCACGTCGAGCGCGGAGAACGGCTCGTCCATCAGCAGCAGCGTCGGATCGACCACCAGCGCGCGCGCAAAGCCGACGCGCTGGCGCATGCCGCCCGACAGCTCGCGCGGATACGCGTTCTCGAAGCCGTCGAGACCGATCAGGTCGATCGCGGCCAGCGCGCGTTCGCGCCGCTCGCGCGCGCCTACGCCCAGCGCTTCGAGACCCGCCTCCACGTTCTGCAGCACGGTGAGCCACGGAAACAGCGCGAACGTCTGGAACACCATCGCGACGCCTTCGGCGGGACCCTTGAGCGGCTTGCCCATATAGGTCACTTCGCCGTCTGTCGGCTCGATCAGCCCGGCGATGATGCGCAGGAGCGTCGACTTGCCCGAGCCAGAGCGGCCGAGCAGACCAACGATCTCGCCTTCACGCAGCGACAGGTTAACGTCGTCAAGGACGAGCAGTTCGCCCTGTGCCTTGTCAAAGCCACGGCGTACTTTTTCGACACTCAGCACTTCTTCACCGAGGCGCGGAGGCGACTGGAACGCGTCAGCAGTTACGGCAGCATTCAGCATCGGATTCCCTCTCAATCAAGCCGGAGTCTGGATTCGGCGTAGGCGTACAGCGGGCGCCACAACGTGCGGTTAAACAGCGTGACGAACAGGGACATCACGGCGATACCCAGGATGATCTTCGGGAAATCGCCCGCGGCAGTCGTCTGTGCGATGTAAGCGCCGAGCCCGTGGGCCGCCACCTTCGTATCGCCCCACTGGACGAACTCGGACACGATGCTGGCATTCCACGCGCCCCCCGATGCCGTGATCGCTCCGGTGATGTAGTACGGAAAGACGCCAGGCAGCATGGCCTGGCGCCACCACTGCCAGCCGCGAATGCGGAAGTTCGTCGCGGCTTCCTTGTAGTCGTTCGGGTAGGCGGTCGCTCCCGCGATAACGTTAAAGAGGATGTACCACTGCGTACCCAGCACGATCAGCGGCGACAGCCAGATATCCGGGTTCAGGTGAAACTTCACGATCACGATCACGAAGACAGGAAACAGCAGGTTCGCCGGGAACGCCGCGAGGAACTGCGCGAGCGGCTGGATCTTTTCGGCAAGCGCCGGGCGCAGCCCGATCAGCACGCCCAGCGGCACCCAGACCAGCGAAGAGATGGCGATCAGCACGGCCACACGCAACAGCGTGATGAACCCCAGTACGAAGACGTGCCCGACTTCGTCGAGCGTGACGCCCGTACGTACATACGCAACCACGCGATACACGACGTACACGGTCAGCAGAAGCACCAGGATGCCCCAGATGATGTCCCCTACGCGCGTCCACTTCTGACGCTGCGCGTTGGGAAAACGCTTCGTATCGCGCATCGGCGTATGCATGGGAAGACGCGCCGTCCTCGCCAGCATCGCGCCCATCGGCTTGAGCATCTGGTGGATCATGCGCGTACGGCGCAGCATGTCGAGCAGCCACGACTCGGGCGCGTTGCCGGAACTGGTAGTTTCCATGCGGAACTTGTCGGCCCACGCGACGAGCGGACGGAACAGCAACTGGTCGTAGGCGAGGATCACGACCGTCATCGAGAGAATGACCCAGCCGATCGCATGCAGGTTCTTCTCGGCGATGGCCTGCGCAAGATACGCGCCGATGCCCGGTAGTGTGATCGTGTTGTTGCCGACGGTGATCGCCTCCGACGCGACAACAAAGAACCAGCCGCCCGACATCGACATCATCATGTTCCAGATGAGGCCTGGCATCGAGAACGGCACGTCGAGCTTCCAGAAACGCTGCCACGGCGACAGGTGAAAGCCCTTCGAGACTTCGTCCAGATCGCGTGGCACCGTACGCAGCGACTGGTAGAAGCTGAACGTCATGTTCCACGCCTGGCTCGTCCAGATCGCAAAGATCGCCGCAAGTTCGGCACCGAGCACGCGCCCCGGAAAAAGCGACAGGAAGAACGTGACCGTAAATGAGATGTAGCCAAGCACGGGCACCGACTGCAGGATGTCGAGAATCGGGACAAGCACCTTCTCGGCGCGGCGACTCTTGGCCGCCAGCGTGCCATAGGTCAGCGTGAAAATGAGGGACGCGATCATCGCCGCGAGCATGCGCAGCGTGGTACGCATCGCATACTCGGGCAGGTTCGACGGGTCGAGCGAGATCACCTGGGTCTTCAGGGTCGACATCGGTGCGAGCGTCTGATGAAAGCCGATGGCCGCCATCGCGATCAGACCGATGATCAATGGAAAGGCAACAAAGTCCCATCCGTTCGGAAGCAGGCGCCATGCAGATGCGTTTGCCGTGCGGTTAAGGCTGAAACTGAATTCCATCAGAGGTCTCCCGGAAAAGGGATGGGTGAGCCACTCGGTCGTGCACTTACCGGCCGGGTAGCGTGGTCGCACTCAACGTATCGTTGGCAGCGTATCGTTGGATCGGTCATTGTCGGCTTCGGGTGACGGCACGCGCGCCCCCAATCTTCAATCATGGCGGGCATTTGTGACCGAAACTTTGCTGAATTTCTGAAACCGTCAGTTTGCGGTCAAGCCGGGCTCCTGCCAGCCTTTGATACATGACAGATCGTTGCCGTTGCGCGTGGCGCCAGAAGCGCAATGCCAGCGACGCAGCGCTCCACGCTTCCCGCCCGGGTCGGCCGCATTGCACGCCTGTTGATCTTCATGCACGTACTACGCTTCAGAACACGATGTTCGTCCGTACGCCGAGAACGAATTCGTTGCCGATGCGCGTCGTCGGGTTGTCCGGCTGCGGAATGCCGCCCGACGGCCGGAAAAAGTACTGTGCATCGGCCTGCAGCATCCACCATGGCGCGACCTGATACTGATAGGTCGCTTCGACAACCGTCTCCGCACTGCGCGACGGGAAGCCAGGCGTCGTGAACGTTGCCGTATCGCTGGCGAGATTGCGCGCGTGCGAACCGATCTTCGCGTAGCCGACCGCAAGTCCGGCCACATCGTTATCGCGTCCCCTGAACGGCGCCTTCAGCGTCACGCCCGCATTCACCCCCAGGTCCACCACATTGCGGTCACCCGGCGCGCCCATAATGCGCGCGAACACGTTGACGGACTGCGCACTGTCCGCAGACGGTCGCCAGACCATCTGGTCAGCGACGGCATAAAAGCTGTAGTTGCCCTTGTGACTCTGCGGGATGCCGGTGCTTGCCGGATCGGCGAGCGAGCGGCGGGTATTGTCCAGCTGCTGGTCGGCGAAGTGATTGGTGTTGTACCAGAAGCCCAGCCTGTAGGTACCCGGCAGACCGGATGATGCCGCATCGGCGGGATTGGCTGGCGGCGGGTTGAGCGCGTACTGTACTTCGCCGATGAAGAGTGCGCCGTTGCCCAGGCCGAAATTCGTCCCGTGGGCGTTCAGCTTCTGCGGGTCGCCTACGCCGGGCGCCGGATTGCCGTCGAATGCGCCCGCGAGCACCGTCCATGCATCCGACGGCTTCACACGCAGGCGGATGCCGAGCGACGACAGCGGATAGGCGGGACCGCCCGCCGGCATATCGACGGAGGGCAGCACCGGCCAGCCGAATGTCGCGTTCATGAACGGCGCCGCGTTCTGGCTCACGATGAATTCCTGGTCGAGGCTCTGCTGGCCGATCTTCACATCGGCCTTGCCGCCAAACAGTGTCTGCTGATACCAGAGCTCCCACAGGCGCGTGGTCGCGTCAGCCTCGATGCCACTCGCGCTCTGCAGGGTCTGCAGATTGCGTGTGGTCAGATTCGTGCCGTGAATCTGCAGTGCCGATACGTTGAAGCTGCCCCCTGTCAGCCCAACGGCCTTCTCCAGGTCGACACCGACACCCAGCTGCGTCAGGCCGTCATACGCCCCGCCCCGTCTGGTGCCGCCCGACAGGTTGTTCAGGTACTCACCGGTTTCCTGCAGGTTCAGCGTGATGCCGTACTGGCCGAGCCACGGACGCAGTCCGCCCATGTCGCCGAACAGGTTCGGGCGTTCCCAGAAGCCCGTCGGTGCCACGGGTGCCTGGGCTGCCTGGGCTGCCTGGTCGGGCGCGCCGCTGGCGGCATCTGCTGCACCCTTCGACGCCGGTTTTGCGGGCGGTGCGCTGTCTGTGCCGGTTTGCGCGGCGGCCGTCGACATGACGCCGAGCGAGAACAGCACGCCCAGACCAACCGGCGCGGCGGATGAAAGCAGTGTGGTTTTCAGTTTCTTCTTCATGGCGGGACGAGACATGTTGTGCCCTGCCGGTTCACCGGCAGGGTCAGTTGGGAGACCAGATACGCTGGATGTGGCGCGAGCGTGAAACCAAAAAAGGTTCAGCAGAACCACCAGCTGAGCCGCAACGCACTCTCCAGTTCGGCGCCTGCCGACGATGCGCAGAACATCGCGACGAGCGCCACGGCCATGACCATCGCCGCGAGAATCGCGTAGCCGGTGGGCGTGAGCGGACGTCCGGCGACCGCCACGCGCACGGCGGTCCGTGCCGCCGCGATCGCAGCGCGATGCAGCTGCCGGATGGCAAGCCGACGCAGCGACTGCGGTGCGCGGCCATTGACCGCCGGTCCGTTCGCCACGAGGCCGCCCGCGCCCCGCGCCGGTGCGACCAGCAGATGGGCCGTGACGGCGACACCCGTCATCCGGTTGGCCCAGTCCCCGCCGGGCCGCGACGGCGCATTGCGGACAACGACAGCCGCAGGACGTACGGCCTCCACGGCCCTGAACGTACCGACAAAAGGAAGAGCAAATGGAACAGCGAACGATTTGAAGAACATGACCCGACTCCCGTCCGGCCCGACGAGGTCAGGCGACGTGCCACGTCTCGCAGCAAGACTGCGAGGCGATCGAACAAAGGGAGCGTGCTGCTGACGGACGACCAGACAGGCCGTCATCGATGAAGCGCGCTAACCCGACTTGGCGAGCTAGCGGCGAAGGAGAGTCCTGCGGCGGCTATCTCGCGGTAATGCTGCCGGCGCATACCGGCATCGGACTTCCACTGCTAGAGCATGTGTCCACGGAGGACTCCTTTAAGGCAACGCGGCGGATTGTAGTCGGAGCACTCATAGCCTGACAAGTTAAATTTGCGTAAAGATCATCGCACTGCGAATCAACAACACGGCCCTTCGATTGCGTCAGCTACCTGACAGGATAGAAAGACCCGATATGTATCCCTGCCGGCAATGGACCGCATTCACAGTGTGCCTGTCTCATAGTTTTGCTCTACTTATGAACTGCGTTGTATCAACTGCGTTGACTTGCCGCAAGATACGCGCCTACAATTGCGCATCTTGACAAAGGGGGCTGATGCCTTGGACAGCTGCAGTAGTCGATCCACGAATAGTTTCGCCGCCTGACCGGCAGGACGTCCGCGCTTCCCTTCCATAGCCGCCGTCCCGCCAGCAGGCGGACGGTGCGCGTCGCAGTCTTGACACTCCCGTGCACCTCTATCAGCGCCATACAGGCGTCGCATCTGCGCGTCCCGCATTTGCACGTCCGTAAGGCATTTCGTCGCGAGTCATTTCGCGGCTGCGTTTGCGCGCCCGTCTGTCCCAAGACACGAGTGCGCAGGTGGATACGCGCGCGTACAAGCCGTGCGCGAAACCTTTGAGCAAGGGAGGTCGTGATGCCAGACAGTGACAGTTGCCGCTTACGCCGCATGTCCCAGTTGTGTCCTGAGGAAAGCGGGTAGGCTCCGTTCGCCGCGCCCCAAGTCGAGCCCGGCCGCGTGCCCACTGGCTTTCCGCATATCGTGTGTCGCGTCAAGCCAGACGCACGGAGAAACATCATGAACTTCGGGCTCCTCCTTTCGAATCTGCCGCACGTCAAAGAGTCACGCGACTACTACGACGCCATGCTTTCGCTACATCAGTGCAGTGCACACCGGCTCACTAATTTCTGGCTCGGCCTCAAGGCCCTGATTTCGTAAGCACCTGCGCGTAGTCCGACATACGCAAGCGGTGCCGTCGACCGGCCACTCACATCCTTACGTATGGCGGAAACCCGCGGGATCGACTCGACCTGCCTGTCTCGGAGAAATACAATGTCCACTCCCTCGAGCGTTTCACCACCACGCAGCGTAGCAATCGAACGCAGTGCGGTTCTCGACGACGCCCATCTCGGTGACATCAAGGGCGCACTCGGCACGATTGCGCGTCATGACACCGCGCCCCGCACCAGCTGGTGGGCGCGCTTGCGTACGCTACTCGCGATCCTCGGTCCTGGCCTCATCGTGATGGTCGGCGACAACGACGCCGGCGCGTTCGGCACCTATACCCAGGCCGGACAGAACTACGGCACCACGCTGATGTGGACCATGCTGCTGCTGGTGCCGGTGCTCTTCGTCAACCAGGAAATGGTGCTGCGCCTCGGTGCCGTGACGGGTGTCGGCCATGCACGTCTGATCTTCGAACGCTTCGGCAGGTTCTGGGGGGCGTTCAGCGTGATCGACCTCTTCATGCTCAACGCGCTGACCATCGTGACCGAGTTCATCGGCATCACGTTTGTGGTCGATTTCTTCGGCGTCTCGAAGCTTGCCGGCGTGTGCATCGCCGCAGCGCTGACCATGGCGGCCGTCAGCACCGGGAATTTCCGAAGGTTCGAGCGCTTCGCGATTTTGCTGTGCATGCTGAGCCTGCTGCTCGTGCCCGTGCTCGTGTCGATCCACCCACCCGCCGGCCAGATGACGCGCGACTTCTTCATTCCGAACTGGCCCGCACATTCGAAGCTCGCCGACGTGATGCTGCTTGTGATCGGCATCGTCGGCACGACGGTTGCGCCGTGGCAGCTGTTCTTCCAGCAGAGCTATGTCGTCGACAAGCGCATCACGCCGCGCTTCATGAAGTATGAGAAGGCGGATCTGTGGATCGGCATTGCGTTCGTGCTGATCGGTGCGGTGGCGATGATCGCGTTCTGCGCGGCGCTCTTCCAGGGCAAGCCCGAGTTCGGCAATTTCACCGATGCGGGCGGCGTCATCGCCGGACTCGAGAAGTATGCGGGTCATACGTCGGCCGTCCTCTTCGCGATCGCGCTGTTCGACGCCGCCATCATCGGCGCGGCGGCGGTGTCGCTGTCAACGGCCTACGCGATCGGCGACGTGTTCAGGATCCATCACTCGCTGCATCGTGGCATGTCGGACGCGAAGGGCTTCTATCTGGTCTACTTCGGCATTGTCGCCGCTGCTGCGGCCATCGTGCTGATTCCTGGCAGTCCACTCGGTCTGCTCACGGAAACCGTGCAGACGCTTGCGGGCGTGCTGCTGCCGAGTGCCACGGTATTCCTGCTGCTGCTGCTGTGCAATGACAAGGCCGTGCTCGGACCGTGGGTCAACTCGAAGAAACTGAACCTGTTCACGGGCGCGGTGATCTGGGTGCTGGTGATGCTGTCGATCATCCTGACGGCATCGGTGATGTACCCGGACATGAGCGGCGAGACGATTCTCACGATGCTCGGCGGCGGCACGCTGCTCGCCATTGTCGGGTACGCCTCGACGGTCGTGCTTCGCAGGCTTCGCCGTGAACCCGCTGAGGGCACGGGAGTAGGCACGGCTCAGGCCTGGCCGAAGAACGCGCGCGACACATGGCGTATGCCGCCGCTGGACGAACTGCCGCCGCCCAACCTCACATTAGCCAAGCGCGTCTGGATGGGGGTGTTGCGCGGATACCTGCTGCTCGCGGTGGGGCTCGTCATCGTCAAGGTCGTTCAGATGACGCTTCTCAGGTAGAGCGGGCCTGCGTACTTCGCCTGCGTCGTCAGCAATTCCCGCTGGCTCGCAGCGTGAATCTGCCTGCATTCGACCAGGCAGGTTCACCATGCGCGAAAGGTGGATAACGTGAGCCGGATTCGACCGCTTTCCGCTCGCGCTGCCCGCATGACGGGGCGGCGGGCAACGCGCGCCCAGGCGTTGCGAGTCAGTCATGGTGACTGGCGGGGCAGACCGCTCAGCCGCACCGAATGGACGCTGCTGGTGCTGTGGGCATGCCTCCTGACGTCGGTGCTCTAGGCAACCGCGCTCGTTGCATTGATTCGCGCGATTCAGCGTACGCTCGGCTGATGCCGGCTCCCATTGCGACGGGAGCGGGTTCGCATCCTGACAACGACGAAGAGACTTTCGCGAAACGGATAGAAGGTGATGCCATGAATCGCCTGCATATGCGTCACAAGACGGGACCCGTCGTCCTCGTTATCGGCCTGTTTGTGGCGATCATTGGCGCCATTGCGACCGTGGGTCAGATCATTCTCGCGCCAGTTCCAGCTACAACCGGCGTCACTGCTGTCGCGACGCCCGCTCACGATGCGTGGCGCGCTGATCGTTTCCACTGCCTGATCTACGGAAAATACTGTCTGAGCGATGTTCTCCGCAGACACTAAAAGATACGGCCCATATTGGCCCGACACCGGGAGACTTCATGATCACCTGGATACACACCGGTCCATCTGTCATTGCGTCATTCCTCGCATCCCTGATTGAGTTCGTTGAAGCGCTGACTGTGATTCTTGCGGTCGGGTCGATACGAGGCTGGCGCTCAGCACTAACGGGGGCAACTGCTGGCGTGCTTGCCATGGCGGTGCTGGTCGTCGTGCTCGGCCAGTCGTTGCTGCAGGCGCCGATCGTTGCGGTGCGGCTCCTCGTTGGCACTCTTGCACTGCTGTTCGGCGCACGCTGGCTGCGCAAGGCCATGCTTCGGGCAACGGGCGTCATCCCGCTGCATGACGAAAACGCCGTGTTCATGAGGGAGACGACCGCGCTGCGTCAGGCGGTCGTCCACCGTGCCAGATGGATCCCGTCGCCCTCGTAACGTCGTTCAAGATCGTGATGCTCGAAGGCATGGAAGTCGTGTTCATCGTGATCGCGCTGGGCGCCAGCAGTCGTCAGATGGGCGCGGTGTCGGCCGGGGCAGTAGCCGCCTTCGCGCTCGTTTGCGGTCTAGGTGTCGTGCTGCACAAACCATTGGCGAACATGCCGGAAAACACCTTGAAGTACGCAGTCGGCATCCTGCTCTGCGCGTTCGGCACGTTCTGGTCAGGTGAAGGCCTCGGGCTCGGGTGGCCGTCGGGGGACCTCGCTATTCTCATGCTTGCGGGCGGCTACCTGATCGTGTCGCAGATGCTGATCATTGCGTGCCGCCGATACGGTGCGCACGTGCCCGCGCCCACCAGCACCGCGCGGGGTGCTGCCGCGCATCCGCCGCGTCGTGGCACCGTGCGCATCCGGCGAAAAGCGCTCCTCGGGCTATTCGTCGACGATGGCTTTCTGGCTGCCGGCGTGCTCGCCTGGATCGCAACGACAGCGGTACTCACCCGGACGGAATGGGTCGATCATGCCTTCATGCCCGGCCTCCTGTTTGGCGGCGTGGCGCTCATCCTCGTGCTCAGTGCGGGGCGTGCCGCGATCCGATAGCGGCACATACGGCTGAAACAGCTTGACCACGGCGATATCGGGATATGTTGCAATATCCCGATGCCGAACGGTCTCCCGGCCACGGGACCCCCCCGACTATCCCAGACTTCTTTCGAACATGACTGCTGACTTCTTCTGGCGGCTGCTTGCCGCCTTTGCCTGCGGCGTTGCCATTGGACTGGAGCGCCAGATGCGTCAGCGCACCGCCGGGTTACGCACCATCACGCTGGTGGCAAGTGGTGCGTGCCTGTTCGTCACGCTGGGCATGCTGACCGGAAACGGGATTGCCGGCGTCACGCAGATAGCGGCCTATGTCGTATCGGGCGTCGGTTTCCTCGGTGGCGGCGTCATCATGCGCGACAAGGGCTCGATACAGGGCATCAACACGGCTGCAACCCTGTGGTGCGCGGCTGCCGTCGGTGTGCTGTGCGGTTCCGGACACTTCGGGCCCGCGATCGCGGGGACGATACTGGTGCTGGTGACCAACACCCTGCTGCGGGAGGTCAGTCGCGCCATCAACGCGACGCCGGTGTCAGGGGCGGACCTGGTGCGCGAATATGTGCTGACCGTTGTCTGTCGCGAACAGGACGAAATCCACATCCGCACGCTGCTGTCAAACTCCATGTATTCACAGCCGCTGTCGTTCCAGAGCCTGACCAGCCAGGACTTTGAGGGTGACCCGGCGCGCATTGAAGTGACGGCGACCGTGCGCATGCATCCGAAGGTCCAGGCAAAGCTTGAACTGATGGCAAGCCGTATCAGCATGGAAAAGGGAGTGTCCAGCATCAGCTGGTCCGCAAAGGAAGCCGAACCCGCACCGGAGTAACGGCGCAACGGAGCGCCGGTAATTTTGCCAGAATCCGGGGCTGCGCCGAACGTCACCTGTGAGACGCATCCTCGCAGCCGATGAGTTCCGGGTGCAACCCGATATGAAGTATGACGAACCAGCGTCTCGGGCACCGGGGCGCGATATAAAGCACCACGGCTCGCGCATCGTCGAGCTCGACATGACCTGCGCGCACGGCGTCCTCGTACGCGTGTCGCGCGTCGCTACGTACCCAGCTGGCGGCCAGGATCACAGTGCAGACACCAAACACGGTGATAGCCGATGCGGGCACGTCGATGGACAAGATGCGACTTGCCAGTTCGCCGATAAGCACCAGTATTTCGGCGAGCAGAATGGCAACCAGGCCGACACGAACCTTCGACTGCAATGCGAGTCTGGTCTCAGGTTTCATCACCCACTCCCCCCGTGCACCGCTGGCAAGATGAATACCGGTTCCCGACGAGGAATGCCGCGCGCCACCAACCAGGGGGACGTCATCTTCATGATAGCAGTGGTCCCGGTGTGTCCGATCCCACCTGCGGCTTCAACCCGAGACCCCTGCCATTCATGGTTGTTCAGGGTCCCACGGGTGGGATTCGGACTGCCGTTGGATCGTTGGATCTGATTCCGACCAGCAAATCCTTATGAGAACCGTTGCCATTTTCGATAAAAGCCCGAACCAGGGCTTTCCACATAAAAGGGTAACTGATGGATAAACTTAAACGTTGAGAATGCAACCAGGCGACACCATGGCATCCAGACACGAACTCAGGCGATACCGCGCACACCTTGCCGACGAACGTCACAGCGCCGCGCTCTATGAGACACTCGCGCACGTCCAAAGGGACGGTGACCCCAAGCTGGTCTTCCGTGAGCTGGCTACGTCGGAACGCACACATGCGAAGGTCTGGCCGACAAGCTGAAAGCAAACGGACAGCGGCGTGTCAGACAGGCAGAGCATCAAGACCTTTTTGATGAGAAGCCTCGTTCGGCTTGATTCGCATTCCTTAGCGTATCTCGTGGCTCTGGCTGGGAATCACCCCATCGACGATGGATTAACGCGCTGATCTCGACCCGTTGTCGGTGGTCGAGCCGTCGCCGGAGCGATGTCGGGTTTCAGAGATCGAGCAGCCGCTCGGTACGGCCGCTCGCCGACGAGTTGTCGGCCTTTACCTGTCGCCGGAACCGGTTGCTCAGAACCTTATGGCGCTGGTGGTCGGTCATCTTCTTCCATCGACGGGTCTCATCTCAGGTACGAAACCAGCCGAAACAGAGCCCGGGGCTGCCATCGAAAGCGCACGCATCATGCACGATGACTTGACCGCCACCGCTCAACCCCGCGAATCTGGCACGCCGAGCTTCTGCAAGTGCATACATGCTCTGTTTGCTCCTCCGCAACTCCTATACCACGTCAGTAGCGGCAAGGACACCGCGTGATGTGCTGGCATCCGTAATGAATTTTTCACACAAATGCGTCTGCCGCGACCTAGTGTGTTTCTGCAGGTGTATCACTCGGCCGGCGCCTCCGATCGGAGATTTTACGGTGGGGCCAGTCGTTTTCGCACATGGATCGAACGGTCAAGTGCGAGAGTCATGATGCCGGTGATGTATAGCCGGCAGTGCAAGGGCGTTTTACCCTCTTTTGCGAGGCACAGAATGAAATCCATTTCCAGACGCCTATCCCGTTCTGTTTCCCAAGGCATCATAGCCGGCGGAATCATTGCGCTCACGTGCGCGATCGGCCCAGGCGCCGAGGCGCAAACGCTCGGCCCGCTCGTCCAGGTCGCCGCGGGCGATCCATTCAGCGGATGCACTGCCGACCAGGTGCACGCGCAGGAGTCCGCATTCGGGAGTATCGTTTTTCCCGCCACGTCGATCGAGCCGTGGCTGGCGGCCGATCCGACCACGACTGGCACCAACACGGCTCGCCTCCTCGTCGGCCACCAGCAGGATCGCTGGGACGACGGTGGCTCGCGCGGGCTCGTCGGCGTCGTGTCCAACGATGCGGGCAGCACCTGGACCAACACGATCCCGACCGGCGTTAGCGAGTGCACCGGGGGCAAATTCGGTCGCGCCTCCGATCCCTGGGTCGACTTTGCGCAGGACGGAACGGCCTTCTTCATGTCGCTGGTGTTGGACCCAATGAAGCCGACGACTCCGTTTGGCGCGCGAAATAGCGGAATGCTGGTCAGCCGCTCCGTCGACCACGGCGCGACGTGGCAATCTCCGGTTACGCTGATCCGCAACAACTCGCCGCACGTGCTCAATGACAAGAACTCGCTCACTGCCGATCCGACCGCGAACGGTAACGTCTATGCGGTGTGGGATCAACTGAGCGTTTTCCCGGCAACCAGGGACGCCGCTCAGTTGCTCGCGGAAAACGACGGTGTCGTAATCGCGCGCAAATTGCTTAGCGCTGCAGCGGGCGGTGCACCGTCCTTCAAGTTCAACTTCACCGGCCCGACCTTCTTCTCACGATCCATCGACAATGGCGTGACGTGGAGCACAGCCGTCCCAATCTACCAGCCGGGCACGAACAAACAGACGATCGACAACATCGTACGGGTGTTGCCTAATGGGACCCTGCTCGATTTCTTCACAGCGATCGGTGTCACGAAGGCAGGTCTGAGCATCGGCTACATCAAGTCCACGGATAAGGGCGTGAACTGGTCGGGGCCGACGTTTGCCAGCGATATTCAGGTGGTCGGCGTGGTCACGCCGGACACCGGCCAGCCGTTGCGCGATGCCTCCATTCTCTACAGTATCGCTGTGAACCCGGTCACGGGGGCAATCTATCTTGCCTGGCAGGACGATCGCTTCTTGCCGGCCACCTGCACCAGTGCGTCCAATGGGAAAATCGACGGGATCGCTTTCAGCGAGTCGGATGACGGCGGAGCCACCTGGTCAACGCCGGTGATGATCAACAAGACGCCGGCGAATGCCACGAACCCGTGCCGACAGCAGGCTTTCATCCCCGCAGTGGTGGCGTCGGGGGACGGCAAGACGGTCGTGGTGACCTACTACGACTTTCGTAACGACACGAACACACCTGCCGGCTTCGAGGGCACCGACTATTTCGCGGTTTTCTGCTCCGCCGGGTGCGCGAGCGCTGCCAACTGGGGCCATGAGCAGCAACTGACCACAGCCTCGTTCAACATACTGAACGCTCCGGTGGCGCGTGGCCATTTCCTCGGCGATTACATGGGCCTGGCGGCTAGCGGACCCACGACCGTGTACCCGTTATTCGGCGTAGCCACGGGTCCCAACGTGACGGCAGAGTACACCCGCCAGATCTCACTGCCGTAAGCGCAACGGGCGGCGAAGGGAGGTCGCCGCCCAGTCCTCCGGAAAGCGCCTTTCTTTATTCGGTCTGACCACGCCTTCATGGCCTATTGTATTTGCGATGGCCAACGAACTGATAATGATAGTCACGTTCCGATGCCGCGTCCGATTCACCAACGCTGATCTCCATTCTCGACGGCATCGTAGTGAACTCTATTGCGGTGAGGCAAGACCGCAAGACGCGCTAACATCGGTTGGCCTATCCTTGGAACGGCTCGTTCGGGTTAGAGCCTAAGAACCCCTTCATTTGGGTTTCCTCTCGGTTGGTCGCGAAAATAACGGCAGAGTGAGATGGCATTGCCAAGGGAAGGGCTGGCGGACAACGAATAACTAACACCGTGGGCCCTAACGGACATCCTTCCACGTCGGGTCGACAGGCGCTGCTCGGCCTTATGGAAAGCTTCGCATAAGGCCGAGCAACACGAAGATGCGGCCCTGCCCTTCCAATTACACGATCCTACTCAAACGTACTGGCCGCGATAAGGCGCAGGTTTATCACAGCTACGGCCGACCGCCCATTCATGGACGCCATTTTTGATCCACGCTCACGAATCCGCACAGACTACCATTATCGTTCCGTTATCCCCGCGGGTGAGCAAGTCCATTGCAACGTTCCGCAGCAACTGGCCCGGCTCGTGGGTGACGAACGGGCGCCCTTCTGCCCAGCTAGCCAACTGCGCCTCATTCTCTGGTCCTTCCCATGCTTTTGGAAACACAAGCGCCGGCTCGTAACTACAAATCAGATGCTGCGGGACCGCCTGATCCCCGAAATACCGTTCAGTCAAAAATGCATCGAGGCGGCCCTCTTTCACAAGGTCCGCCAACGCCGTATCGCGCTCATAGCAGATGATCTCGACCGCGGGATACAACGCTCGGAAGTCGCGCAAGACTTCTGGCATCAGATAGTAGAAAAAAGCTTGAGGCATGCCCATACGGACAACAGGGCGTTCCTTGTCAATGAGACTGCCCAGCCGCGCAAGCATCACATCAAACTCCGGCTCCAGCAATTGGTAGAGGCTACTGCCGCGCGCAGTCAGCGTGATTGATTTGCTTCCTCTCTGAGCCGTCACCAACCGCTCGCCCACCAACTGTTCCAGGCGCCGAACATGATTCGCGACGGACTGGTAGGAGATGTTCAACAACCGGGCAGCAGCTGAATAAGTTCCCTCTCGTGCGACCAGAAAAAAAGTTTGCGTCAGACTGAGACTAACCTCTCGCATGATTTTGCTCTTCCTTTGTCGCGATACCCCGAATCAAAGTCGCAGCCTCCCTTGGAGCATGCTCGAGCCGGGAGCTCGGCACGCCCGGTAAATGCTGTCGATGCTACCTCATGGCGACGGGCCGCAATGCACTGCCGCCACGGCGCACGGGAAAAACCCCCTTCGGTGGAGAGCCGTTCCTATCATCGCGGCTCATCCTTGGCATTCGCCGTGACCATTTCACGAAGGCGTAAAGTGCCCACATTCACGCTATCCGGAATTGGGCCACGATTCCAGCGAGGTCTCGTGATTGATTTTCAAGGGCGGTGGCTGCGCCTGCTGACTGCTCCACTAGCGCCGCGTTTTGCTGCACCATCTCGTCGAGCTGGCAAACCGCCCGATTCATCTCCTGGATACCGCGACTCTGCTCGTGAGAAGCCTGCGCGATTTCACCGATCATCGTTGTGACCTTCGAGACGCTGACCACGATCTCTTCCATGGACATGCCAGCGTCGCGAACCAGCGAGGCTCCAGTTGTTACGCTTGTCACGCTTGCACCGATCAGATCCTTGATTTCTTTCGCCGCCTGAGCGCTGCGCTGAGCGAGCGTTCGAACTTCACCCGCCACGACTGCAAAACCTCGCCCGTTTTCGCCGGCACGCGCCGCTTCGACGGCCGCATTCAACGCCAGGATGTTCGTTTGGAAAGCTATACCATCAATGACGCCGATAATGTCGCCAATTTTTGACGAAGCTCCCTCGATTTCCTGCATTGTCGCAATCACATCCGACATCACGATCCCTCCTCGCGAGGCGGCGTCTCCCGCCGAGGATGCAGTAGAGCTGGCCAGTCGCGCCGAACTCGCTGCCTGGCTGACAGTCGACGTAACTTCTTCCATTGAGGCGGCTGTTTCCTGAAGACTTGCTGCTGCTGATTCGGTACGACGCGAAAGATCGTGGTTACCTGAAGCGATCTCAGCGGCTGCCTGCCTAAGTGATTCACTGGTGTCGCGCACGTTTCGCATCACGCCGTTGATCGTGTCGACGAAACGGTTGAAAGCGCGCGCAATATCTGCGACCTCATCGGTACCTGCATCCGGTAGCCTCTGAGTCAGGTCAGCGTCGCCCGAGCTGATTGCTTCCATTGCGTCACGAGCCTGACCTAGCTTTCGGAACGACGGACCAGTGACGATGCTGATGATCGCGACTGCTGCAGCCGTCAATATCACGAGCGCAGCTAGCGAAATTGCCAGGAGCGATCGCATGCCGGCACTCACCTCTGACTCATCCATGGCCACGACGGCGAGCCATTGGGTTCCAGTCACGGCTCGCGCCTGAAACAGTTTGGTCTTCCCCTCGGTTATGCCCTCAACCGGTGCCGCTCCCTGACGTGCGGATGATGTAAGCTTGGCGATGGACATTTCGGGTATCAAGTCACCAATGGGCTTGAGGGTAAGCGCCCGGTAGCGGCGCTCTTCGACGACGCCGCGATCGGGACAGCCCACCGTGCAACGTGGCGACGTGCCGGAGAGCGGGAGCAGCGAGCGCGGTCGAGCAAAGTCTGGTCCACTTGTGGATCCGCCGGACGCGGCGCGAGACAGTCCGCCCTTCCGCCTTTTTGAGCGGGACGGTGCAGAAAATCGCCACCCCGGGGATCAGCAGCAGCAGGGCGGTCATGGCATTCGCACAGACATTGAGCGGCTCGGGGTTCAGCCAGGCGTAGTAGCTGCCGACGAGCACGATTCCCAACAGTACCGCGGAGGCACTGATGAAGGCCTTAGCGATGAACAGCGCGACCCATTTCCACGCGAAGACCACAAAGCGCGAGCGCCGGGCTGCGCCGCTGGCGCCCGCGGCGAGATATGCGCACCACTGCGACAGGACGAACATGGCCAAGATGCCCAGCAGCAACGCGCTTTCGTCGTTCACGGCGAGGAACCACTCAGCGCCCCGAACAATGACCTGCGCCACCGGGTTTCGGGGTACGCCGTCGAACCCGAACATCCCCGCATTGCCGGCCCAGCCGAGCACCCCGGTACTGGCAAAGAATGCGACAAAGAACGCGAGCCACATCGGGAAGATCGCCTCAGGCTCGCCCTTCGCCTTCTGGTTAAGCACCCAGCCCATGAAGCACAGCACGCCGACCGTGACAACGAGGAAGTCAGATAGGGGTGCGCCACAACAAAGCGGCTGCCAGACGTGCTCTTGTTGAGCGTGACCGAGCGGCATCCACTGACCAGCGTGAATTGCCCAGATCCGCCGCTGAACGGGTGAAACACCAGCGCCTGGCGCTGGAGTTCGTCCGTTCCAAAAGTGACCGTTGTCATGCTCCGGTTGCCATCGACGCGCTGCCCGGCGCTGCCTTCAGCGGCGTCGCCTGAGAGCATCACGTGCGTCCGGTTGCTATCGGACACCACATCAACGCTGATTCTGCCCGCGTCGCCGGTGTAGTGCCCGTCGAGTTGCGGCCAGAGCACTGCCCACAGAAAGAACGCAATGGCGGCAATCATGGCCGTCGCGAGGCACCCTCGCCGAAACCGGGTAGCGCCTCTCCCCGGCGCGGCGGCGTTTTCGCCCCGGGTCGGTTCCTCCACTGCCTCTCCGCCTACTCGGTCAGCGCGATCGGGCGATGCAGATCCAGGCGAGCGGGGACGGTCGCCGGGTGCGCCGGCAAAGCGGTTAACGGTATCTGACATGGTGCGCTTCCTCTTTTTGTCGCGATTTACGGGTATCGGCAAAACACCCGTTATGTTGAAGAGCGCGTGCAAAAAAAGTCAGAAGGCGACTCGGCCGCCCTCAGCCTTGCTTCCCCTCGTCGCCTGTTGGGTAACCCGTGAAACGCTCACGTATTGAGGGATGGTCAGTTCAACGCTGTTCACCCAAGCACAATTAAAGATTCTCGCGTGAGGACAGCAGGGAACCCCCTCCAACTACCGCGCGCCGCGTGCGGTAACTCACCGGATAGCGTGCCAACGTAAAGCAACGTGCAGGTTGATAGAGGGCGAGCCAAGGAAGAGACGGAGTGGTCAGGCGCTGGTCTTCCCCGCTCCACCGGTGATCAACCGAGCCCGATGGCCACGACCGTGGCGACCAATTACCAACTGTTTATTGACCGTCAGGGCGCGTCACGGTTTCCCGAATGAGCGGAGAGACTGGCCGGATCGGCCGACCGGTACCGTCAAGCGCTTGCCACGGCAGGACCAGACACGGCGGAACCGCGAGTTGCGATAACGGGCCACGAAATCGGAAGCGATCGCGCTTATCGACGGGCAGCGCGGAGCGGCAGTAACAAATTCAGTCGAAAAGTGGTAACAAATTTGGTTGTGTGGGCGAAATTTGATTGACGCGTCAATCAATGTCCCGAAATGAAGGGTACAATAGCCCCAACTATTGTACCCTTCACTTTATTTGGCCAATCAGGTACATTTTTTTCTGTACCTGTTCTCAGCCCCGCCGCGCATGGCTCCCAGCAGCATCACGCCGGTTGTGCCGCGTGCCGGAACCGGTGCGCCGCTGCCAACGCAGTACGATCCGCGTCGTACCGGACGCTACAGTTTCCGTAACCTGAGGCGACCCCCCTCGTGCCACTGACTTACGATGTAGAGGATGTTGAATTCCGGGACCTGCCCGCCGCGCGCGGCAGCTCCGCCACCACGGTCAGCAGCCGCACGCGGCGCCGACTGGCGCAGCGCGAGCGGGAGCAGAAGCGACGCATCGGCCTCCAACACCTCGCATTTTTTCGCGGCTATCTGGAAGGGCTGGACCTGGCGGCGCTGGCCGATCAGTATCTCGAGTTCGGCCACGATGCCCGCAAGGCGGCCGCCACGCGCAACTGGCTGCTGACGGCGTTTGTCGCCGCCGCGCGCAAGCGCCAGGATTTTGCGACAGCGCGGCTGCTCGCGATCCGCCCGTCCGCTTTAGCCGGTGCCGCCGCGCCCGGCGCCGTCGCGCCGTCGCTGGAAGAATTCGCCGCCGCGCACGACGCTGACGGCTTCTATACCGAGAAGGAGCTGCTCGACCTCTTCGCTGCGCATCACGCCGGGTCCCCTTCCGCACAGAATGCGGAAGCCGCGGCGACGCTGCGCCGTCAGCAGCGCAACGCGCGCCTGCGGGTGCGTCAACTGGCAGCGCTCGAGGCGCTCGCACGGCTGGTGGTAGAAGACCCCAGGCCGGAGCATCACGTGCTCGGCTGGTTCGACACCGCCGTGGCGCTGCGTCTATCCGACGTAGGCCTCACCACGATCGGCAGGCTGGTCGAGGCGATCAACGCCGTCGGCTACCGCTGGTACCGGCACGTGCCGCGGCTCGGCGAAGTCGGGGCGCGCCGGATCACCGCATGGCTCGCGCATTACCGCGACGTCGACGGGCTGGCGCTCCTCCCGCAAGCCCAGGCACATCCGTCGACGCGCTCCTTAACCGTGCCGCAGCTGCAGCGGGCGCCGGCGACGGGCATCGTGCCGCTGGAGTATTTCCTGATTCCCCCGAATCTGGACGGATCAACCGGAGCGAATCGCAATCTGCTCAAGAACAACAGCCGCGCGCTGAACGATCTGCAAGCCATCGACTTCTGGCTGGCTGATTACGAGAATGCGAACACACGGTTGCGGTACCGGGCCGAGGCCGAACGCCTGTTGCTGTGGGCGATCTTCGCAAAGGGCAAGCCGCTGTCGAGCCTCGACATCGACGATGCACGTGACTACATCAACCGCTTCCTCGTTGATCCTCAACCGGCAGCGCAATGGGTCAACGAAGCGCCGGTACCGCGGTCCGATCCGGCGTGGAAGCCATTTCGCGGCCCGCTGACGGTCAAAAGCCGCCAGGATGCGCTGAACGCACTGAAGAAGTTCTTCGGGGATCTCGTCAACGCGCAGTACCTCGACCACAATGCCTTCGCGAAGGTCAAGGTGTTCCTCGGTGTTGAGACCGACGAAGCGGGCAATGAACGGCGAGTCGCCGCGAAGCCGCGTGTGCAGATCGAGCGCAGCCTGACCAGAGAGGCGTGGACGTTCGCGATGCGCGTGCTCGACGCCCTTCCCGACTCGGCCGCCGCCGCCCGCATGCGCTTCGTGCTGTTTTTCATGTACAGCACGGGTCTGCGCCGCGCCGAGCTGTGTGGTGCGTTCACCGACGACATCAGCATCCGCTACGCCGGAACCGAACTCGGGTCGATCCACCTGCTCCGTGTCGTTGGCAAAGGCGCGAAGGAGCGCTTTATTCCGCTGGTGCCGCCGGTCCTCGCGGCGCTCGGTGACTATCTGGCCGCACGCGGCTTTCCACGCGATCCCCTCGCCTGCCCGGTCGGCACGCCGCTCATTCCCGCGTTGCCCGACAAGCAGGACATCGGCCGGCTAAGGCGTGAAGCGGCTGCAAAAGGCGTTGACGTGCAAGCGGCGCTGGCGAGCCTCGCGCGGCAGGCGAAGCCCGTCCACTACGCCAAGCTATATGCCGCGATCAAGCGCTTTTTCGAGAAGGCGAATGCGGAAGCGCTGCGTCAGGACTCCCCACACGCGCGCGCATTTGCCGCGGCAAGCCCACACTGGCTGAGGCATACATTCCTTTCGCACGCGGTGGCCAATGGCATGAGTCTCGAAAGTGCCCGGAATTTCGCGGGACACGACTCGCTGGACACTACGTCGATATACGCGACGGCCGAAATTGCCCGTCAATACAGGGAGGCCGAGACATTCTTGAGCCGGGCTAGCATGAACGCGGTACCCGGGCCGGCTTGCCAAGCCCGGTAGCGCGGACCTCTGCTCTCAGAATCGCGGTGATTTCGTTTAATTCAGTATATCCACTTTTCCCGAAGACTTCGACACTGATACGACCTTGACCGTTTGGAAGGGGTTCGCTACGAGGTATTCCAACGAGACAAGGTCGTCGAAGCACTTCCGCAACCTTTCGAGAGCTTTGCGCCGGCTCTCATCCGAGAGCGGTCCACGAAAGGGTCGCCAAGTCGGCACATCGCGTGAGCCCTGACCCTTCATGACCCAGACGGATCGCGGTCGAGGATCCACGGCGAACTTGTTTATGTATTCGTTCGCATCGGCAACATCAATGCTGGAAAGTGGCTTTCCCTTCGCGATAATGGCCCACAACATCAATCGTTCCACTTCGTTTTGATATCTGCATTTCGTCGCCGGGTTCTCGTAAGCAGACAGCCAGTGCTCGAGCGCAGATCGATCGTCATGCACTCCAAGGGGAGACTTACCAGCACCACGATTTGATCCCGTAGCGCCTGACAGGTGTGGAGGTGCTGATAGACGCGAAAGAGGAACGGGCATGTTCAGTCGTTGCTCCTGCTCAGCGAGATATGGCCGAAGCGGATCTTCGCGTGGCACAGCGATAGAGTCCGCGTCGCTTGCCGCGTTGTTCGCCGTCGCCAAGCGTTTGCCAAACTCCACGTTCAGGCAGGCTATAAGCGTTTCAAGTCGCGACTTACTGTCAACGTCGGAGGCATCAAGATGTAGCTCGACGAATATCCCGCCCGGTCGTCCGTGCCTCTCGGGTGCGCGCCGGACCTTCGCAAGGAACTGTGAATCATCGAGCCCCATGAGGCGTGCCAGCAAACCTTGCGGGCTCAGCTGGCGTCCCAGCCTTTTGACAGCTAACGCTTCCTTGCGTACGGCTTCACCCCCCCGCACGGCTATCAGATCGGCAAGAGCCTGACCCATTTCAAACGTCAGGCAAGTCGCCGGGAGAACACTCGTTAGGTCGCGTGGTAATTCAGCGACAGCCGCAGCGGACACGAGTCTTGAGTGCGCAATGCCCATCACCTCAGAAGCTTCGCGCATCGATGCCCACGTGTTCAGCCGAAGTCCTTCGACATACCGCCCATAGAGAGCCAACGGGCTATCTTTTTTGTATGTGTCGCGGAAGTCGATAGCGCGATCGGCGCCTGACAGGTGCGCCAAAATTTCAGTACGAGACTTCCCCGTTGGATCAATAAGGGCAGCACGTCTTACGAGTTCAGATACACCGTTTTCGTTCTTAGCCTGGACAAGCCGGCGAGCCGTCTCGCGCACCATGCCGACGTCAGAAAACAGCGCCAATACCTCTGTGGGGAGCGCCGAAGCAGCCAGCGCTTGCTGAATCTGGTCTCGGCGAACGCGGAGGCCCGCGCTGGTTAGTCGCCGCGCTGCCTCGCTCTTGTTATGCCACTTCAGATTGAGCCCTGCACGATACAGCGCTGCAAGCGCCAGCGGGTCGTCACCAAGATTGTTGGATCCACCAGTATTCACATTACTCATCTTGCTGATGCACTCTCATGATTGTCGGCTAGCGCACGCCTGTCCGATTCCCCGAAAGAGAGATCAAAACTGGCGTCACTCCGGTATCTGTAGTATGAGGAATTCCCTCATACTACCGACGCTCGTCGGCAAAGCAAGCCTTTGCGCCGCACTCCGGTACGGTTTTCGCATACCTACCTCAAACCAGAACCAGCGCCGTGCCCACAGTTTCTACGTAGAAACCGTTTTCAGTCTCAAGATGCGCTCAACTCTGTGGCTTCAGGCTTTCCCTTCGGGCGATTTACGGGCCGGCCCTCGCGTTCCACATTAGCTTCTGCAATTGGGTTTATTTCATTCCGGGTAGTCAGTTTCTACGTAGAAACCGGCAGACCGGTGTCGTCAGACAAAAGTAGCGTAGTTTTAGAGATCGAAAGCCTTTCACGTCCCAGGCGATGACGGCGTGGCGACCGCAAGGCTCCGTCCTTTATGAACATTGCGCACAAACAGGGCCGGGCCTTCAAGTCAACCCAGCATAGTTTCTACGTAGAAACCATCTGACCGGGACCTGCACAGTTTCTACGCAGAAACTGCTACACGCTATCGGCCCGCCTCTTGTGCGTAAAGGTGAGAAACGGCCCTTCAAGTCAACCTCAACATAGTTTTTACATAGAAACCTGTGACCAGGGGCGGCACAGTTTCTACGTAGAAACTACTACACCACACATCGGCCCGCCTCTTGTGCGTTTCTACAACAAAAAGACGTGACAAAATTCTCTTGAAAAATCTTTGTCCAGTTTCTATCATGCGCATCATCGCGGTTTCTACGTAGAAACCGGGCTAACGCTGGACTCCTCGCTCAAGGATTGTTTCGATGGCCGCTAAGATAATTACTGTATTCAACCAAAAGGGCGGTGCCGGAAAGACTACCGCCTCCTGCAATTTAGCCGGCGTCTTGGGCCTACGCGGCTATAAGACGCTGTTGGTGGATCTCGATGAACAGAGTACTGCGACGCTTTCCGTCGGGGCCGCGTCCGATGATCGCCCATTTCCAGCCGCATTGAGCAACCTGGCGGCCAGTCCGCGGCCCGATCGCGAGATTGCCAAGTTTGTCGACGACTATCAATTCATCATCATTGACTGTCCGCCTGCCATTCGATCTCCTGCGCCTTCCATCGCGCTACTTATCTCCGACTTGGGCCTGATCCCAGTCGGAGCATCAGGGGGCAACCTCTGGGCGATCCAAGAAGCAAAGAAGCTCGGTCTGAATGCCCGCGCCTCTAATCCCGACCTCAAACTCTGGTCCATTGGCAACATGGACCAAAAAGTCACGATAGTTCAGCAAATATTCAAAGCAGTTGAACAGGATGAGGACATAAGCATGATGCGGACGCGACTCGGGTTTCGGACGGCATATAAGGAGGCTGAAGTATCGGGGACCACGGTGCTGCAGATACGTGGCGCCAAGGCAGCCCATAACGAAATCAACGCGTTTGTGGACGAAGTTCTCGAGATTGTCGGGGAGTGACGAAATGGCAAAGAAAGACTTTTCGGCGGCATTGAATGCGGGTGTGGCACGAGACCAAAAACTCCGGGACGACGCCGTCAGTTCGCGGTTTGACCGCGTGGAGGCGGCGCTTAGCGGCCGTACGACATTGCTGGAGTCGTCACCCGTCAGCGAACCGCGTTCAGAGGAGACAGCCGCTCCAGCGAACTCATATGTTGAGACTTTGGAAAAGGCGGGGAAGGTCCGCGCGACGTATGCCGCATGGCCCATCGACAAGATTGACGACAACCCTCTAAACAGCCGGACTGTCTATCGCGAAGAGCTCATCTCAGCACGCGCGGCATCTATGGCAAAGGACGGGCAGTTGATTCCGGCGCTGGCGGCACGCCACCCGACCGATCCGGAGCGCGCGATACTTATCGACGGGCACTACCGCAAGCAGGGCGCACTTCGCAACCGCTCACAAACCCTGGACCTAAAGTTGCTGGACGGTCTCGAAGCCATCGACTTCTACCGCCTCGCTCGTGCGGCAAACAACGAGCGGGAACAGGAAACAGTCCTTGACGTTGCATTGGGCTACAAAAAGCTCTTGACGGAAGGCTATGCCAAGACCAATGATGAACTGGCTCTCCTCGTTGAGGAAGGCAAGTCGAAGGTCAGCAAGACTTTGGCAGTTCTCGACCTTCCATCGTCCATCCAAGAGTTTATTTCGTTGTACCCCCAACAAATGGGTATCAACATCGCGTACGAGCTCACTCTTTACTTCAAGTTGGCGGGCGAGAGCCGGACACGCGATCTCGTACAAAAGATCGTTGATGAAGGCCTGTCTTTTCAGAAGGTAAAGGCGCTCCGGGAAGCGCTCTCTCACGAACGCGCGCCGAGGCGGACCTTCTCGCGGCAGTACAAGGTCTCGGGAGCCGATGGCTCTTCGATCGGAGCAATCAAGGAGTGGGGCAACGGCAACATTCAGGTGAATCTTGCCCTCAACGACCCGGAAAGGGCGGATACCTATATCGAAGCGCTAAAGAAACTGCTTGCCGAGGACGGTCACAAAGCCACCTGAGTGGACTATGTGCCGGAGTTGGCTTTTGAAAGGACAAACTCGAGTAGGTCGTCGGCCGTGGGTTCGCCCCACGTATCGAGCGAAAGCCATTTAAAAAAGCTAGTCTCTGCGAGTTTCGTGGGCTTCTTAGAGGGGTTCAGCTTCAAGTTGTTTGCGTCGACCGATTCGTTGTAGCGTTCGATCAATTTCGACTGGTCGTTGAACTCCAGTTCCTGAAAATAGGCTTTTGCTTCTCCGATCCTCCAAGCATCGTAGCGACCGCGCAGTTGCGCCTGTTGCTCAGCTTTTCCGCCGGGTGATCTTGGCGACCTGTCGTCAACCGACTCTGCGATCGGAGCATATTCATTAAGCAATGCCTTGCGGAAGTATGCGGGGATGTTGTCGACAGGCGCCGCGCCGCGCTTATTTACTCGTCCGTTCGTGTACGAAATCGCCGAACGAATACGCTGGTCACCATACTGGGAGAGCAGTCGTTTCGCCTCAGACCGAGGGACGCCCAACTTCGTCATTTCCGCAATCAGCCCCTCATCCCGGCCGTTGCCCTCGGGATCAAGAGTAACGCTCGGCTTGCGGGTTACCCTGAACTGGACGGCCTCGACTTTTCTCCCGACCTTGTGTTCAATTAGCTCAAGCATGTGGTCGGATAGCTCGTTGACCTCGCGGATGCACGGTAAGAGGACTTTGCTTTTGAAAAGCTTGTACTCCTGATATGTTTGCGCGCCCTTGTCCTGCCCAAGAATCAGGTCCCTGAACTTGTTAAGTGGAATCTTTGCGGTCAAGCCGACACCTTCATACCTGACCGTGTTCTCCCACAACGCGAGCGAATGCGAACGTCGAAACTCTCGCGCGATGCGCATGTCGATGAGGGCGAAGACTTCCGGGTTAAGCAGCTCGCCACGAATCTGCTCAGAAAAGCTGTATCGCAAGGTGGCCTGCTTTAGTTCAGCGCCGGCAAGCAGGCCGGAAGCGCGCCAAACTTTGCTGCTATCCGGCGCAAGATAATCCCAGTTCACAACCGTGCTGATCAGCGAATTTACGGTTTCCTTCACATATTGCGTGTTATTGCTGTTCAGGCCACTATCCTGCGACAAGGCGCTGATGGTGATCGTGAAGTTCGAACGGCCTGGCTCGACAGATTCCTGTTTGATCGCATTCTTGATGAGCGAGCTAAACATCTTCCGTTGTTGCAGGCCAAGCTTGCCAGATCTGGGAGCGATGTGGATCGCCTGAACAGCCTTTCGCAACAGGTCGGGCGGTTGAACCGCGTTGAACAGAGAAGCTTGATTGTCTTTGCCGTCGGTCGACTTGGGGCGCGCCATGGTAGGATAGGTAACCGGAATTCGCTCCGACTTTATACCTTAGGCGGCACACGTGCAAGCACCTTCGAAACGGAATTAAGGTCGACCCGTAAGCCATTGAAACTATGTAATTCTGGAGCTGCAGCGAAGCGACGAAGGGCCCCATACGTGACTACCTAAAGCGGGCAGAAAACATACCGCTTTCGGGGAAAGCAGCACAGATTGCACCGGCAAAGGTGGCCAGTCATGGGAAATCCCCATAGATGGTTACCCATGCGCCCTGTGGTGCAGGGGAGATTCCGCTTTATGAACTGGCCCGGTCCCCATGGGCCGCTACCTTTCCTGCTACCCATCGATTGCTACCTTTGCTGCTAAGTCGGCGCGGTTCATCGGTCCGCTGGGCACCATAAACGGGTACCTCGTCGGATACCATGCATAGTTACCATATACGCGAGATTCGGCATTGGGGCTGGGGATTCAGATCCGTCGCGTCGCCTATTTCGTTGGAAGTGACGATCAAGCCTCCCATAAACTGCTACCCTGGAACCTCTCCCATAGCTGGCTACCTACAAGCTCAAACCGAAGGGGACAGGCATCCCATAGGTGGTTACCAAACTCTCTTCCCATACATGGGTACCTTTCGTCGATGTCGATGTCGATCCTATAGCAAGCTACCTTTCTCCCATATCCAGAGACCGTCTGTCCCATAAAAGGGCCCCGAACTTCCCATATCCACAACCCTTTAGCCCCATCAATGGTTACCGTCGGTCCCATAGCCTACATCCATATCGCCCGGAAACCCTTATGCAGCAAGGCGTTGGGCGGTCTAAAGGTTTACTAAAGGTGTAAACGTGTTTTTAAATCTCTAAACGCAGCGAGTGTTTTTAAAAAAGCGGGCAGCAACATCCCCAACCGCCGCCATAAACGTCACCCCAGCACACTCTGGAAAGGTAGCCAGATTTGGGTGCTTTCGCGGAACCGCGCCACCAAGAAGTTGGGGAAATCTCGGGCAACTTGGATGCAATTTCCACGGACCCGCGGTCCAATCTCATGCTCAAACACTAAGGCGGCAAGAGATTTGTGCCATCTGGCTGCACATCATGGAAGGTCGTACCGTGCGCCCGACGGTGTTGTATGGACTGTCGACGAAAATGCTTTCGTCCGAGCGACCGCTACGGCGCCAACAGCGTCAGTGCCACACGCCCTCGCAATGGATGTCGTCGAGGGGATCGTCTGCGGTAGATGGCCACGATGCTCGCCGTTTGCTGTCGAACGCGAGCCCGCAGGTCCACTAGCGCCGGGGACAATGTCTTGGGCTTAGGTCCTCCAGGAAATCAAAGCGAACTTACAAATGAAACGGTTCGCCTGAGGACGTACACGTAAAACGCGTTAATTTCCGCGCGTTGGTAAACCTTTGATTTTCCGAGGTTTGCAAGTGTGACGTTTATAGACCACCCCAATAAACGTCACACTTACGTGTACGTGTATCAGGGTTTGAGCGCTAAAGGGAACGAAAAGCTTATCGAAAAAGATGGTCTTTCCGGGGTTTGATCTGTAACGCGTTAAACGCTCGCCCTGGACGAACGGCAAGTAAAAGAGGCAAACATAAAAGGCCGCTAAAACTCTGTGCCTTTTGCCGCAAATCGCTTGTGAGAAATTGCTTCAATGGTAGCCATTCATCAAGGGTTGCCATGCGCATTTTCAGGAACAAGCGGCAGGCCGCGCTATCCACGGCCCCCGGCATGTATGCCGAGGAAGAAGATCCATCGAAAGTCATCTTCGAGACGAGCACGCGGCTCAAGGTCGAGAGCAACCGCTGGATGCTCATCGCTTTCGCCTGTGCTGCGGTCGCCGCCGGAGCGGTCTGGACGCGTCAGCCACCGCCTTCCGTTACTCGCGTGGTCGGGGTCTCGGCCGACGTCAGCGGTCATCCGGTGGTGACCGAACTTGTTGCGTACAAGCCGGACTCGCAGGCCTTGCGCACGAGCATGCGTGACATGGCCGTCCGCTGGTTCACTATCGAGCCGGTGCTGACCGACAGCCTTCAGACGTCGCGTATGTCGCTGAACATCAACTCAGTGAAGGCACAGATGATCGGCGCGGCCACAGACCAGTTCAAAAGCTGGCTGCACGACGACGCTCCTTTCCAGCAGATCTCGGCCAATCCCAAGCTGATCCGAGAAGTGAACGTGCGCAACATCGCGCTGCTGGAGGACCAGACGGTCCTCGTTGAATTCACAACGACGACCTCTCAGGCAGGCGCTTCGGGCAAACCAGAGGTCAAGTCGTATGCGCTGACCCTGCGCTATCAGATCGTCGCGCCAACCGCCGACGCAGCACTCACCGCCAATCCCTTCGGCATCTATATTCCGTTTTTCCGCCTTGAGCGGACCGGTGGAGCTTGAACAGCATGACTTCCAGACTTCAGCGGCCGGCGCTCGGCCTCGTTCTGCTCGCGGCAACAGCGTTGCCGATGACCGCGGCGAACGCAAAAAAGCCTACGGACAACGGTTCGTTCAACGCCGCGATGATTGCCGGTGACCCGATGAGTCCGGTTAATCCATTCAACGGTGGATCAGACCCGCTCACGATGCCAGGCGACGCTCGTATCGGCGTCTTCCCATATAGCCGCGACCAGATTTTTCGCGTGCTCACCGCGCCGCTCAAACTCACGACGATCGAGCTCGAGCCGGGCGAGAAGTTAATAGCCGATCCGGCTATGGGCGACAGCATCCAGTGGGAGGTTGACGACGACAAGATGAACCACGTGTTCATCAAGCCGCACAAGGCGGATCTGGTCAACACGCTTCACCTGACGACAAACAGGCGCGAATACGACCTCACGCTGATCGCGTCGCCCGCCGGCGGCTTCTTCTATCAGACCGTGCGCTTCCAGTATCCGCGTGCACCGATGGCTCGGGCTGCTACGCGCGATGACATTGGTGGAGTGGGCCCCGGGGCTGCCGCTGGCGACCGGGGTGGTGACTCCGGCAGCATCAGCGTCGCGCCCGACAAGCTGAACTGGGACTACTCCGTCGACGGCAATGCGGAGTTCAAGCCCGAGGTCGTGTTCGATGACGGCCATTCGATATGGATGCGCATGCCTGCCGGGGCGCAGACGTGGCCGGTTCCGATGTACAAGGATCACGGCGATCGCGTCGTCGGCAACTTTATCCGCCGCGGCGACTTCCTTGTGTTCCAGCGCCTCGCTGACGAAATCGTCCTCGTTTCCGGCAAGGATGAGGTGACGGTGATGCGTGCCTGCCCTCCATCAACAAGGGGCAACTGGCGGCCGCGGTCGGCGCGAAGAATGCGGCAACCGGGCTTGAAGCGGTGCTGGGTGACTATCTGGCGGCGGCTGGGCGAATCAATGCACGGCTTCGGGCAGCAGGCATTCGAACGGTCGGTGTGTCGCACGGCACGGTCAACGGTTGCACGACTGAGCATGGCGTCACGATGGCGGGCTTCGATCACGAGTTTTCGCTCGGTGCATTGTTCGAGGCCGAATGCGATGCCTTCATGCTGGGCCACATTCACAAGTCGCAGCAGTGGGAGCGCGGTGGCCGTGTTGTTGCCTATGCGGGTTCCCCTGGCCGGTTTCACTACGGCGAGGAAGGTGACAAAGGCTATCTGGCGTGGGACGTTGAGACGGGGAACGCGACAGCGTTGCTTGTTCCAACGCCGGCGCGGGAGACGGTCTGCGTTGACTTCGACGGCCCTCCGGACATGGAGCGACTCGCTGCCATTGCTGCTGACCGGCTATGCCGGTTGGGACGAACTTCTCACGTGTGCCCGCCGCGAGTTTGCCCGGGCCTGTGAAAAAGTCGAGGCGGCGATCGCAGGCAAGCTTCATGCGCCTGTGGCGGTTGCAGAGAGAGTCGACCCGATGGTCGAGCCTTTTCCCGACGATGACGATGTCGCCTTCTATTCGCGTATGGCAGCAATGTCCGAATCGATGGAGGTGTCGTCATGCGGCCTCTGAAACTGACGCTCGAAGGCTTTTACGGCGTTCGTGACGGGATGAGGCGCGAGAGCGTCACACTCGATCTGGAGTCGTTGCCTGAAGGCCTGATCGCGCTTGTCGGCCCTAACGGGGCGGGCAAGACAACGATCATGGATAACATGCATCCGTATCCGATCATGCCGTCGGCATTGAACACCTGAAGGCGCTGTCGGCGAAAGCCGGCGACGTCGCGAAGCATCTTGGCCGCGCGCTCGATGAAATGCAGACGGACCTGACTGCACTCGCGGGCAAGCGGCAGCGTAAGGCGGATGTCGAACGCTCCGTGCTTGCACAGGGCGAACTTCTACGCGATACGCGTGCACAACGCGATCTGAAGCTCGAGGAAGCTGCGAAGCTGACTCAGGAGCGTGCGACGCTGGCCGCGAAGGCGGGCGAATCGGCAACTGCCGAAGCTCGTCTGCGCGAACTGTCGGTCCGCGCGCAAGAACTGGTCAAGGGCGTGCAAACGCTCGATGGCGATGAGCGGGCAGCAGCCGCTCGGACCCAGCAGCGCGTGAATGTCCTGAAGCAGACGGTGACGACTCATCAGGCGACGCTTGCCCGCAAGGAAGCGATTCTGGGAGCGGCGGCGAAGCGCGATGCAGCGCAACTGTTAATCGGTCGCGAGGAGGCAAAGCTGGAGCCTCTGCAGCGTGTGATCGCCGATCTCGAAGCGAAGCAGGTCAGTCATGCGACGCTTCAGACCGCGCTATCGGGCCTCATGACGCAGGGTCAGACGAAAGCCGCCCACTTCGAGACGTTGACGAAGCAGGCTGCAGTCGTCGACCAGGTGCCGTGCGTGGGGCATGCGATGCATGCCACGTGTCCGCTGCTCAGTCAGGCGCTGCAGGCCAGATTGCAGGCAGAAGAGCAGCGTGTGTCGGTGGCCGAACTTCGTGCGCAGTATCGCGAAAAGAAAGCGCAGGCCGACCTGCTGGCTCCGGTTGTCGCGGAGCTTGCGGCAAAGCGCGGCGAACTTGCCGTGTTGACCCGCACCCTGAGCGACGCTCGACGTGATCTGCAGGCGGCGACTGAACTCGCTGCCAGCAAGCCACTCCTTGATGCTGCTGCGACGGGCCTTGAAACCGCCAACGCGGAACTGAGGGAAGTCGCGGAAGAAGCAGCTGCGCGAGCTGCCCGATACGAGTCTGAAAAGGCGCGTATGACGGCGGAGATGGTCAGAATCCAGCAGGAATCGAAGCAGCTTGCAGCCGTCGATGTGACGGCCGCAATTGCAGAGACCGACCGGAAGCTGTCCGCAAATCGCGAAGCAGTCGCCGCGCTCGAGGGCAGGATCGAAGGTGCGATCCGCGCCCAGACAGTGCTACAGGCTGAGGCCAACGGACTGGATGCAGAGCTGAACGGGTTCTCTGCTACGCAGCGGCGCGCCGAGCGGCTCTCCGATGAAATTGCGCAGTGGAAGCTGCTCGCGAAAGGGCTCGGCAACGACGGCGTCATTGCGTTGACGATCGACGACGCGGGTCCCGCACTGGCTGACACCGTCAACACGCTGCTGCTTGCCTGTTACGGCACACGTTTCACGGTCGAGATCCGCACGCAGCGCGCGCTAGCAACTGGCGAACTGCGGGAGGGTTTCGAGATTCTTGTGCATGACGCCGAAGCCGATAGCACCAAGTCGGTGTCGGTGATGTCCGGTGGCCAGAAGGTCTGGATCAACGAGTGTCTGACACGTGGCATTGCGCTCTATCAGGCGCAGAACACTGGTCAGCCTTACCAGACGCTTTTCAGTGACGAGTCCGATGGTCCGCTCGATCCGCAGCGCAAGCTGCAGTTCATGCGGATGAAGCGGGAGGTGCTGAAACAGGGCGGGTATGAGCGGGAGTTTTTCATTTCGCAAACGCCCGACCTCGTCAGCGAGGCCGACGCCGTGATCGATGTTCAGGCACTGGCCGCGTGACGCAACTTTTTTAACCCTGTGGGGAACGCCCCCACAGGGCGTTTCTCGCCTTTTCCCTACGAGAAGCGCCATGTCAATCAATCGAAATTCCCAGACCCATACCGAAACGGTGACGGTGTCGGTTCGTCCTGCCGTGCCTCGGTCTGGAAATACCCACCGCAATGTCCTGAACGGCTCGCTGTTGCGTGACGTTCTTGTCGATGACAAGTGGGTCACTGTCCAGACGGCCGACCCTTCTGATCTGCGCACCGCGTAAGCGGAGCACCTTTTCTTTTCTCGAGACCTTTTGCTGCTCTTGGCAGCAGGCTCTTCGTCGCTCTGCGCCTGTACTGCGCAGCCACAGGCGCACGCAGTAAGCGCGCGTCCCGCGATTGTCGTCCCCGCCCCGCGAGGCGAACCTGGTGACTTTCGCGTTTGTCCGGACGGCAGGCTGATCACATATCCGGTTAGCCATCCCAAAACCTGCACCTGAGCGGGCATTGAAACGCCTCGGCGCCCTTACCGGGGCCGGGGCTTTTTCCGGTAATCCAACGGAGCTACCCATGAAAAAGCAGATTGTCGTTGCGACGGTCGTCGGCGCGCTGGTAGCGGGCGCTGGCCTGCTATGGACGCAACCCGCTTTCAGCGCGACAAATGATGTGCAGGTCGCGTTTTCGCCGGACGGAGGTGCGGAGCAGCTCGTGCTGCAAACCATCCACAGCGCACGTCAGTCGATTCGAGTGATGGCCTACTCGTTCACTGCGCCGCCAGTCGTTAAGGCGTTGCTCGATGCGAAGCGGCGCGGTGTGGACGTGGCAGTCACTGTCGATTACCGCAGCAACGTTGACGAAGACCATAGTGGAAAAGCTGCGGCCGCAATGGGCGCACTCACGTATGCAGGCGTGCCCGTCATTGTCGTTCACGCATTTCCCATGCAGCACAGCAAGTTCCTGGTAGTGGACAACGCGACGGTCGAGACCGGTTCGTATAACTACAGCCAGGCGGCCGCGCGCGTGAATTCTGAAAACGTGCTGGTGCTGTCGAACCATCCTGAGATTGCGAAAGCGTATCTGGATGACTGGAAGGCAGTGACGTCGCAGGGCGAGCCGTACCGCGCCCGCTAACGGCGATACAGCCTCGCTATTTTTCTATGACCCTCGCGGGAAGCGATCCCCGCCGGGGTCGCTCCGCATTCACTTGTGGAGTTTTCATGGTTAATACTGCACCACTATCAACGGCAGCAATGCCTCGCTGGCTCGCGCCGTATGCAAATGGCGAGAAGCAGGGCTGGTCGCAAGCGGTCATGGCGTACGCCGATTACTACTGCGTCGATGGGAGCGCTGACGATGATCCCGAGGTTCAGGAGCGTCTGAGCATGCACCGCCCACCGATGGTGGGCTATGCGAGTCGTACCGGCACGCGCCGCAACCTTGATGCGCTGGCGCATGCCGGCTGGCATCTCCTCGTCTCGGCGAAGGGCGAACACCGTACCGAAGGCATGCGCTACGCGATCGACAACGGCGCGTGGACCGCCTACCAGCGAGGCGAGCCGTTTGACGAGTACGCGTTCCTGGCGGTCGTCGACAAGCTCGGTGAGCGCGCTGACTGGATCGTGCTTCCCGATGTCGTGCAGGGCGGCCTCGCTTCTCTCGACTTCTCATTGCGGTGGATGGAGCGTCTGCGAGGCATGCCCTCGCAACTGCTCATCGCCGTGCAGAACGGGATGCAACTGGAGGACGTCGCGCCATACCTCTCGCCCGTCGTTGGAATTTTCATCGGCGGATCAACCGAGTGGAAGGAATCGACAGCCGAAGCGTGGGGGCTACTCGCGCGTCGACGCAATTGCCATCTGCATGTCGGGCGGGTCAACTCGGCGCGCCGTATTCACATCTGTGCGGCCGCCGGCGCTGACAGTTTCGACGGCAGCGGGCCAAGCCGCTTTTCCAACGCGTTACCACGGCTAGACCGGGCGACCCGGCAGCCTGATCTTTTCGCAGCGGCCGATCAGTCGCTTGAAGAGGCGCAGGCAGCGAGTCTGGGTCTGACCTTGTAACGAACACATGATTTCTTAACCCTTTCGGGAGCCGATCCCGAAAGGGCAGCTCCCATTTTTATCTTGGAGCGAACGATGGACCATGACATTCAAACCCTGATGGAAAACGCCATTGCATCGATGCAGTCGTATATCGAGCAGGGGTATTCGCTGGCCGCCGGTGTGAGCGGGGGCAAGGACAGTACGTGTGCGATGGTGTTGATGCTCGAAGCAGTCAGGCGCGCGAAGCACGTAGCGCCTAGCGTCAGGCATTACATCACGTCGTCAGATACAACGATCGAGAACCCGAGTACCGCGAACTTCCTGCATGCGATGCTCGATGAGGTCGCAATGTTTGTGGAAGACAGCGGACTGCCGGTCGAGATCCACGTCACACAGCCTTCGCTCGCCTCACAGTTCGTTGTCTCAACCATCGGACGAGGCACGCTGGTCCGAACGCCTGAAAACGGTGTGCGAGACGGCAAACGGATGAGAGTATGTGCCGATTCGTGGAAGGTGCAGCCACAGGGCAGACTTCGCGCGCGTCTCGAAAAGCAGGCGTCATCTGCCCGCGTGAAGGAAATCATCAGCGTCGTGGGTCTTAGGCTCGATGAGTCTGCTGTGCGCCGCGTCGCAATGACCGAGCGCAATGAGCAGGCTGATGTCGCGACACGGCAGGCTTCGGGGTCGCTGTCACTTTCTCCGCTCCGAGACTGGACCTCTGACAATGTCTGGTCGATGCTGGGATGCATGGCGAATTCTTCGCTCGGGTTCAGCAGCCCGCTGGAACCTGCAACCGTCGCACGACTCTCGGATATCTACCGCGCTGGTAATGGCGGTGTTTGCGGTGTAGTAGCAGGCGAGAGTGGCGCACGTGCAGCTTGTGGTTCCAGGTTCGGCTGCAGTTTCTGCGCTGTCACAGGCGCTCGCGACAAGTCGATGGAGTTCATGATTCAGGAGCCGGAACACGCGCACCTGAAGCCGTTGAATGACTTCCGCAACTATCTTCTTGCGATCCAGTGGGACCTCTCACGCCGTGAACTGGTGGGCAGGACATTGAGCGATGCCGGGTACACGCGGATTCAGGCAGATACCTATCGATTCCTGGAACGCATGGCCATGTTGAGGATGCTCCTTTCGATCGATGCGAACGAGCGGGACAGAGCGGAACGGCATTCGGGGGAGTTGGCGTCGGGCCTCATCGCCGACACTGAGCACAACCGGACGCTGTGTGACCCGCAGTTCGAGTTCGTGACGCCGCAGCAGCTTGTGGCAGTCGATTTCTTCCTGTCGATGCACCACTACGCACCGCATGCTTTTCCCGCGATGGCAGCGTGGCATGACGTCAACGTGCTGGGTCGCAGATACCCGGTGCCTCACGTTGAGCCAAGGCCCAAGGCGGACATCGTATTGCATGGCTGGTACCCCGTTGGTCAATACGACCGCGAAGCACCAACGGTCGGACTTCGCGATTTCGATGCGGAGCAGTGGAACCGCTATCGGCATTCAGGGCGTGCAGGCTGGTACGCGCGCACGTCAGCGGGGGAGCAAACGGTGTACTTCGAGGAAGCCTCGCAGTTTGAGGTGGATGCGGAAGCCGCTTGCGAGTTCGTGACTTGCACGTACAACACCGCGTTCATGCTGAAGACGCAGAATCACGACGCAATGGATTCGGCGCGTTTCTGGCTGAACGAAGGCTTCGTGAAGCTGCCTGTCGGTATGGCGCAGCGATATCAGGAGATGGCCAAGCGAGGGCAGTATTTCAGCAGACTCGCCCAGCGTCTGAACCTGACGCCTGACGAACTGGACACGCACCTGATCGAAAACAGTGTGAGTGACGCGGACCACACGGCGATGCTTGAACCGGTCTCTCCGCAGTTTGACTTGTTTGCCGCTGCAGCCTGATTGGCGTGCCGCAGAAACCTTTCCAACATCCCCGGGGCCTAAAACCCCGGGGATTTTTTTATGCCTAGATTAGGGACGGTTGTTCGCCCTCGTCGGGAGTGGATGTCGCGCGCTTGCGTGGTGGAAGCGGGTAGGGCTCTGCCTGCAATGCGTCGGCCGGCAGCAGTCGCAGGAAAGACCTGGCTTCGTCCGTGCTCTTGCACGATAGCCAGTCGAGGTGTTCGGCTTGCGGAAGCACGACGACGCCGCGCTTCTCCGCCCCGGGCTTGTGAAATCGCTTCATCAACGGATGCTCGTCGGCGTTCAAGGTAAGCATCGTCATGGAAAGCGTCTGTGAGCCGTCCGGGTTCTCCCACGCTCGCCACAGGCCCGCGATCGCACAGGCGCTTTCGTCGGCCAAGCCAATGCGCCACCGTACCGGGTTGCCCGTTTCGTACGAAGGCTCATAGAATCGGTGACAGGGTATCAGTGCGAGTTGAAGCCGGTTCCACGCGCCACTGAAACTGCGCTTCTGACCTACTGTCTCACTGCGAGCGTTCATGGTGTCGAAGACCTTGACGCCAGGCGGAATACGCTCGCGCGGAACCATGCCAAAAGTCGCAGCGTCGGTCGATAGCTGGCCGTCGAGCCGCCGGAAGATCGGCGCAGCGTAATCCTTGTAGATCTCGCCGCGGTAGTGGAATGACGGCATTGGAAACAGGCTGAACGCTTCGAATTCGATCTTCCCAGGCGCTTCGTAACTGGTACACACGACCGTTCCTCCGTCAATCAGTTGGAGTTGGGATAGGGGAGCGCTCGGGGCCATGCAGGAAAGCTAGCAGGCGCCGCTCGGCGCTCTCGTACTGATGCAGCGGCGCGATCCTTAGCTGGGCGTCGTGCAGGGCGAGAATCTCGGTGAATATGGAAACCGACTCGTCGTCAAGAGACCAGCCTTCCTCCTCTCCGCTTTCATGCGCCTGCATCAGCGTTACTTCCCCGACGCACTCTGCGGCCTTGAAGAGTTTGAGCGTGAGCACGTAAATCGATGGGAATTCGGGGCGTTTTGAGCAGCTTGCGTGATGTAGCGGAGGGGATCTCCCTCAGGCATCTTGCACAAACGACGCCCAAGGGAGAGTCTCTTGTCTGCCAG
>NZ_JBFRCH010000031.1:0-78345 GCF_040965635.1 Paraburkholderia phymatum | reverse complement strand
GGGCGGGGGGTGGCGCCCCGGGCCGCGCGGGGGTGGACCCGGCTGGTGCGCCGTGGGCCCGGCCCGGCCGGGCCGGCCCGGCCTCGCGCGTGTCCGCCTGGCGCACGGCTGCCAGCTGCTGCTGCAGCGTCACGTTCGTCGCCTGCACGGCCTCCAGGCGCCCCTGCAGCACGCCCGCCTGATGACGCGCGTCACCGAGCTGCGCCTGCTGCGTCTCGACGGCGCGGCGATGCTCCGCGTCGCGCCGGTCGGCGCGCCGGTTCGCCTCATCAAGTTCCTTCTGCAGCTTCGCGGCCGCGCTCCGTTCGCGGTCGATCTCAAGCAGTGCGCGTTTCTCCGTGGCCCGCAGGCGCTCTTCGGCGCGCTCCGCCGTCTCGCGCAGTTTCTCCAGATCGCGCGAGAAGCCGTCGCGCACCTGCGCCAGTTCGCGGTCGCGCGCTGTCGCCTCGGCCTTCAGCCGCGTGATGTCGGCTTCCATCGCATGGCGCGCCGCGTGCCCCTCGGCCTGCGCCTTCTCGAGTGCGCGGACCTCGACCTGGGCGGCCAGCAGCGCCGCGGTGCGCTGCTCGAGTGCCGTTTCGGTGCGTTCGAGCTCGGCGCGTGCCGCGGCGACGCGCTGATCCGCTTCTGCCCGATGACTCTCGACTTCCGCGCGCAGCGCGTCGAGCTCTGCCTGCGCCGACGCGGCCGCGCGCGTCCACAGCGTCGCGACCAGCTCCCCGGCCGCGTCACGCAGATCGGTGGGCAGGTCCGGGTGTTCGATGCGCACGCGGCTCTTTTCGCGCAGTTCGGCCCAGAACTCGCCGAGCACCGCCGCGGGCGTGCCCATGCTGCCGCGTCTGACGAGCTGGTACAGGCGGTTGGCGGTGGGCGTCTGCCCGAAGCGGAAGAACAAGAGCGCACAGACCTCGCGGTACAGCTCGCGGGTTTTCGGAAAGGCGGCCTTCAGGCGGTCGATCTCGGCCGCGAGGCGGGCCTCATCGGAAAGAACGTCGGTCATCGGACGGGAAACCGAGAACGGGTAGCCAATAATACAACGTAAAACGCCCATTTCTTTACTGAATTTTCGTGCTACACGACATTACGCCTATAATGTCGGGTAATTTGGCATAGAATGCAGTCATCGCCGTTCGTTTCATGAATCCCCTCCGGAGCCGCCCGATGCCGCCCGCCCTCCCTGCCCCTCCTGCTGTTGCGCCCGTGGAGACGCTGGTGTTGCCGGCCACCCTCGATGGCCGCGCCGGCAGCAACCGCGCCGACGTCGCGCACTGCCAGCTGGCCGCCCGCCACGACCTCGACGCGGTGCGCGCGTGGCTGGCCAACTACGCGATCACGAAAACGACCTTCGACAGCTACCGCAAGGAAGCCGAACGGCTGCTGTTGTGGGCCGTCGTGCAGCTCGGCAAGCCGCTGTCGTCGCTCACGCACGAGGACCTGCTCGCGTTTCGCGCCTTCCTCGCCGATCCGCAGCCCGCGTCCCGCTGGGTCTCGACCGGCCGCGGTAAATATCCGCGGCGCGACGCGCGCTGGCGGCCGTTCAACGGTCCGCTGGCGCCGCATAGCCAGCGGCAGGCACTGGTCATCCTGAACACGATGTTCATCTGGCTGGTCGACGCGGGTTATCTGCGCGGCAACCCGCTGGCGCTGCTGCGCCAGCGCACGACGCGGCCGGCGCCGCGTGTCACGCGCTATCTGTGCGTCTCGCTGTGGGACGACGTCAAGGCGTTCGTCGCGCAACTGCCGCAGGCGACGGAGACGCAGCGCGCCTGGGCTGCGCGCAGCCGGTGGCTGATGACCCTCTTCTACCTGCAGGGGCTGCGCATTTCCGAGGTGGCCGGCGGCCGGATGGGCGACCTCTTCCGGCGAATCAGCGCCGACGGGCACGAGCAGTGGTGGCTGCAGACGCTCGGCAAGGGCGGCAAGCTGCGTACGGTGCCCGTGTCCGGTGAGCTTTTGCAGGAGCTGCGCCGCTACCGGCTCGCGCACGGCCTGAGCGCCCTGCCCGCGCGCGCCGACGACCTGCCGCTGCTGCTGCCGTTCCGGGGGCCGCCCCGCGCGCTGTCCCGGTCCGCCGTGCACGACGCGATCAAGGCGATCTTTGCGGACGCTGCGGCCTGGCTCCGGTCGCGCGGGCCGGCCTTCGCCGATCGCGCCGATGAACTCGGACGCGCGTCGGCGCACTGGCTGCGGCACACGGCGGGCTCCCACCAGGCCGACGGCGGCGTCGACCTGCGCACCGTGCGCGACAATCTCGGCCACGCATCGCTGAACACGACGAGCCTCTACCTCCACGCGGAAGACGACGCCCGTCACGCCGCAACGGTCGAGCGTCACCGGATGAACTGGGCGCGGGCGACGGAACGTGGGACGCCCGACGACCGCGATCCGCCCGACAGATAGACCGGCCGCGCCATCGGGTCTATTTGCGACGCCGATGTCTTGCCTGCCGTCCACGCCCGGCGCCGGGCCGATCGCCGATCCGCCGCCACCTGGACACGGCACGTGTTGAGGCGCACGTCGCAACGGGCATTTTCGGCCACCCAGTCCTTAAAAGGGGATGCGCTGCCCGCGGGAAGAGCTGACGACGGTGCGCGACAACCTGCACCGTGCCTCAATCGCGACGGTTGCCAAGGCAGAGAGATGAGGTCAAAGGGCTTGCCAGATGGATCGGGCTTTCACCGCACGGTAGCCCGCTGGATTCCCCCGCAGTTGTCGCAGTTCGACCCTCAACAGCCAACTCCAAAGTCCTTCGGACGTCCCTCTCCGTGACACGCGATCGACCGTGCGAGACGTCTCGCGGCCACCAAATCCCCATCTAACCGCCAACGGCTCCTGTACACCGAAGAACTTCCCTCGGGGTAGGGCGCATAATGTTCAAACGGCCCCGTAGCAAGGGAAATGCTGTTATGCACTGCGCAAACTGCGGATACGACAACCTCGCCGGAGCCAAATTCTGCGAAGTGTGTGGAGCAATTCTGCCGCGCACATGTCCTCGCTGTGGGCACGAAGCGACGCCTTCCGCCAGATTCTGCAATGAGTGTGGCTGTCCCCTGACCGAGGCGCCTGCCGCGTCTACTCCGCGTCCGCGGCCTGTTCCAGGACCATCCCCAGCGCCGGTTCATTACACGCCACACCACCTTGCCCAGCGCATCCTCGCCGAGCAGGCGGCCATGGAAGCGAGAGGCGAGACGGCCGGTGAACGCAAGACCGTTACGGCGCTATTCGCCGACATGGCCGGTTCCACCGCGTTGATCCACGACCTAGACCCGGAAGAGGCCCATCGACTGATCGAGCCTGTCATCGCGCTGATGATGGAGGCCGTGCACTACTACGAGGGCTACGTGGCCAAATTGCTGGGCGACGGCATCCTCGCCCTGTTCGGCGCGCCCATCGCGCACGAAGACCATCCGCAGCGCGCGCTCTTCGCGGCGCTGCGCATGCAGCAGGCGATGCGCAGCCACGGCGATCGCATTCGCCTTGAGAAAGCCATTCCGCTGCAGATCCGCGTTGGCGTCCACACCGGGGAGGTCGTGGTGCGCTCGATCCGCACGGACGACTTGCACACCGACTACGATCCGGTCGGACACACGATTCACATTGCGTCCAGGATGGAAGGGATCGCCACGCCCTCGTCAATCCTCGTGAGCGAGGCGACCCACAAGCTGGCCGAAGGTTATTTCGAGTTCAGGGCCCTGGGGGCCACCCAGGTCAAAGGCATTCCCGAACCACTCCCGGTGTATGAGGTGCTGGGTCTTGGCGCGCTGCGCACGCGGCTGCAACTGGCGGCGCACCGTGGTCTCGCAAGGTTCGTAGGCCGCGAGGCCGAACTGGAGCACCTGAACCGGGCGCTGGATGAGGTCAGGACAGGACAAGGGCAGGTGGTTGCAGTGGTCGGCGAGGCCGGAGTCGGGAAATCGCGGCTGTTCCATGAATTCAAGGAGCGCTCCCGGCGCGGCTGTCTGGTGCTGGAGACGTTTTCGGTATCACATGGCAAGGCTTTTGCCAATTTGCCGCTCATCGAGCTGTTGAAGAACTATTGCCAGATCACCGCCCAGGACGACGAGCGACGTTGCCGGGAAAGGGTCATTGGCAAGGTGCTGACGCTCGAGCGCAGCTTCGGGGATCTCGTGCCTTACCTGCTCCATCTGCTGGGTGTTGGCGAAGCCGGTTCGGCGCTGGCAGAGATGGATTCCCGGATCCGGCGGGACCGCACCTTCGACGCGATCACGCAACTGCTGACGCGCGAGAGCCGCGATCAGCCCATCGAATTGCTCTTCGAGGACCTGCAATGGCTGGACCGCGAGACGGAAGCCTTCCTCGCATACCTGATCGAACACGTGCCAGGCGCCCGGATCCTGCTACTCCTGAACTACCGGCCCGAGTATCAGCCCGGCTGGCAGCACGCGGATCACTGCAGCTCGTTGCGACTCGAACCGCTGGGCCCGGCCGAAGCCCAGGGACTGCTCACGGCGCTGCTCGGGGACGACCTCTCTCTCGTGCCCCTCAGGCAGCTCATCCTGGAAAAGACGGAGGGCAACCCGTTCTTCATGGAGGAAGTGGTCCAGACGCTGGCCGAGGAAAAATCGCTGCTTGGCGATCCTGGCCGTTACCGGATCGAGCAGACCCCGGCGTCGCTGCATATTCCCACTACCGTTCAGGGCGTGCTCGCCGCCCGTATCGACCGGCTCCCTGTCGCGGAGAAGGAGTTGCTGCAGACGCTCGCCGTCATCGGCAAGGAATTCCCGTTCAGCCTGATCCAGCGCATCTGCGCTGCCCCCGTTGCGCACACGGATGACGATCTGCGCCAGCTTCTTGCCCACCTGGAAGCCGCGGAGTTCATTTTCGAACGGCCCGCGTTTCCGGAGGTCGAGTATTCGTTCAAGCACGCGCTGACCCAGGAAGTCGCCGGCCATTCGCTGCTCACGGAGCGCCGTAGCGCACTGCATGAGCGCACCGCGCAGGCGATCGAGGCGCTCTTCCCGACCCGCATCGCGGATTACTGCAGCGAACTGGCGCATCACTACGGCCTGAGCGGCAATATCCCGAAGGCCGTCGAGTATCTGCATCGTGCCGCGCAACAGGCCCTTCGACATGCGGCCCACCTGGACGCGATGCACCACCTCGGCGTCGCGCTCGAGTTGCTCAAGCGTCTGCCGGACACCCCTGCACGCATGCAGTGGGAACTGACACTGCTGCTTTCGCTGGGTCCGGCCTTGATGGACCTGAGAGGCTATGGCGCGCCGGAGGTGGCGGCGACCTATACCCGCGCGCTGGCGTTGTGCGAGCAGATCGGCGAGACGTCACAGCTTTTCGCGGTGCAACTTGGACTGAGAATCCACTATGTGTCGCGCGCCGAGTATGCCACTGCGCGCGAACTGGCCGAACGGATGCTCCACACGGCGCAGCGCGCCCAGGATCCGGCCTTGCTCGGTTACGCACATGACGCACTCGGTATGTGCCTCCTCCAGGGGGAGCTCGAAGCCGCCCGCACGCACGCGGAACAGGCGCTTGCCCTCTACGACCCCGAGCAGCATCAGGCACATGCCATTGCTCATGCGCTGGATCCCGGCATCTGGGCGTTGAACATCCTGGTTCTGACCTTGTGGCTTCAGGGTTACCCCGATCAGGCGTACAAGCGAAACCTCGAGGCACTTGCCCTCGCACAAAAGCTTGCCTTTGGTCCAACCCTGGCGAACGCGCTGGCTTACGCGGCCGAGTTGCATCAGCTCCGGCGGGAGTCATTGCGGGTCCTCGAGCACGCCGATGCGCTCCTCACGCTCGCGTCCGAGGAGGGGCTGCCATTGTGGGTCGCGTGGGGAACCTATTTTCGGGGCTGGGCCCTGACCGAACTGGAAAGCCTCCAGGCGGGAATCGCCCAGATGCGCGAAGGCCTGGCCGCCGCCCGGGCTGCCGGTTCCGAGGACCATCGATCGTACTTTCTGGCCCTCCTGGCCGACAGCTATCGGTGCGGGGGCAACAGCGAAACTGCCCTCGGCATGCTTGAGGAGGCGATGGCGTTCGTGGACAAAACCGGGGAGCGCTACTACGAGGCGGAGTTGTATCGGCTCCAGGGCAGCATACTGCTCGGTGCAATGGACAAGGATGGTTGCCTGTCCGCGTGCAGCGACGAAGCGGAAACCTGTTTTCGCAAGGCAATGGCGGTGGCGCGCCATCAGGGCGCGAGATCGCTGGAATTGCGCGCGGCGTCAGGTCTGGCCCAGCTGTGGCAGCGCAAGGGCAAAATTGCAGACGCCCGGCAAGCGCTGTCCGAGGTCTACGGCTGGTTTACGGAGGGCTTCGACACCGCTGACCTGCGAGAGGCCAAGGCATTGCTTGGTGCACTTGCCCCGATTTAAGGCCGATGGCGGCGTCGATCTGCGCAACGTCGTGCGCGACAAACTCGGTCACGCGTCGCAGACCACGACGAGCCTCTACCCGCACGTCGACGACGACCGCCGGCACCGCGAGACGGGAGAAAAGCATCGCATTGACTGGTGACGGATGCGATTGCGCCCGCCGCGCCGCCCTCCGACACCCTGAGATAACCGTGCGCCGTGCCGGCGGGCATCGTGGTCACGTCGCACGCGCCTCGTGGTGCCTCCCTCGCTGCTGACGGATTGCTGGCGAAGCCGGCTACGGCTGATAAGGTCACTGACGGTTAGTTGCAGACACGATGGGCAGAAGAACTGGTTTGATTCGCGCATCGCGCAACGACATGCTTCATGTGCACGTGCCTGGACAGCTGTCGCGCGTCGCCGAAGTCCCTTGCTGCGAAGGCCTATATCCTCGTTGGCGCAGACGCGAACGGCTCGATGCCTGTCATGGACGGTGCCGCGGCTTCCCGCCTCGTGCATCAGGACCGTGAGCCTGCCGCCATGCCGATTATGATCAGGCTGTCACCAAAATCACCTTTCCAAGTCAAACGATGATATGCATTCCTTATCATTCTATCGCGACTTCGCTATTCGCTTTATGTCAAATGCATATGGCTAGCCGCTTTTCGCTATCACGGTCCGTTCGCGGTCCGTTCTGTACCCGAAGAAGCGTGAACGCTGCTCCAAGCGGACTGAGAGATCGCCTCTGTCTTGGTAAATTTATCGAGATCACCTTTCCCCTTTTCGCGGCCGATTCCACTTTGCCCGATAGCCACTTAAACGGAAGTGAGGTTGGCCTTCAAAACTGGTATTAATCGCCATCGCGTCCCGGTGCGTACTGCGCTCGCGATTGAGCACGCCACTTCATGTCTTTCATCCAGGCGAAACCATTTTATTGACCTGCCCATCAATGACGGGGTGAACTCAGAGCAACGGCGCCGGTTGCGCGATGCTTGCGCATGCAAGCTATGAGGATTGAAGGCACTGCGATCACGCGGTGCGGAAGGCCGGATTTCTAAACGGCAGGTTGTACGACCTTCGCGCACCTCACTTTCGGTTTGCGCTTCCAATCAACGGCTCGATGAAACGGTCAGCGTTCCCTGCGTTGCGACCATCCTCATTTCCAAGGTCACGCTCGGGCGAATGCGCAGCGCCGCGATGATGCCGACCAGAAGCATGACGACGGAACCCGCGAACGGCAGGGTCCAACTGCCGGTTGTGTCCACCAGCAGGCCGAATATGATTGGCGAGAGAATACCGGCGACAGCAGAGCCTGCGTTCATCATTCCGCTCGCGATACCGGCGTGCTCTGGGGCGATATCACCTGGCACGGCCCAGATCGGCCCGATCGTCAGTTCGAGAAAGAAGAACGAGCCGGACAGGCAAAGGGCCACTCCGAAGCTCGAACGCACGAACAGCAACGGGACAATGAAGACCAGGGCGCCAAGGAAACTTGCAACGATGACCCCCTCGCGGGCGATTGCAAGGCTGCCGGTTCTGCGCAACAGGAAGTCGCTCAGCCCACCCCCAACCGTATCGCCAACCACGCCAGCAAAGAACACACCGGAGGCGAAAAGCGCCGAGGACTTCAGGTCGAGGCTTTGACCGTGAAGGAAGAAGGTCGGTAGCCAGGTGAAGAAGAGCCATGCCGTCCACCCATAGCAGAAGTAAACGAAGATGGTGGGCAACATGCGCATGAACAACGGTCCCCATGGCGTCGGGCCCTTTCGCTGGACGCGCTCGCTAGCCTGCGAGACGGCCTCGTGAGGAAACTCCCGAAAAGCGACGCACCACCACACTGATATGTATGGACCGTGTCAAGTACCAAAGTTGGCTCCCTCCCCGAAGGCTTGACGGGTCAAGGGCGGCGTCAGCCCGGCGTAGCGGACCCTTGACGCGACGTCGGTTTTCCATGCTACGCATTGGGTCGTGAGCGCGGGCACCTGAGTGCTCACGACCATGCGAAACCGGTGCCTTTCCTGGACGGTCATCAACAACAGGATGCTTGGGCCAGGACGAGGCGGTATCCGACGGTTGATCATTCTGATATGCGCGGGTTGGTTACCGCATGACATACGAAACGTCGGGGAGCTGCCTCAATCTAGCTTCGAGGATTGTGCTGTTTCCAGTTGCCTCCTAGTGTAAGCGCGAGGGTTCTCCCACCGTTGCCTCGTCCTGGCCCAAACATCCTGTTGCGTACTCAACTAACCTCTCATTCCGGCTAGGCCTGGCTGAGAGGGGTGAAGTGTTGCCCGATAGCCCAGATAAAGCCGGCGAGCTCTCGCGCAATGGCGGTACAGACCTGGTTCTTGAGCTTGCCGCGTGCCATCAGGTTGCGAAACCGCTGGCACAGCCGCTTTTGCGCCGACCACGCAATCTCCTGGACTTCGGGTGCCGTGCGCTCTGCGCGCCGCTGCAGGGTTGCGGTCTTCCGTGCGGCATGACGATAGGTCCACGCCGCTTCGATAAGTACCCGCCGGACGTGGCTGTTGCCGGTCTTGGTGATGCCACCGCGGCGCTCGCGCTTGCCGCTGGAGTGTTCGCTGGGCACCAGGCCCAGATACGCCATCAGTTGGGGCGCGTCGGCAAACCGTGTGAGGTCGCCCAGTTCCGCGAGCACCGGCCGCGAGCAGACTGATGCCGCGTAGCGCCATCAACGCCTCGATCACTGGCCAGAGCGTGCTGGCGTGCGCCGCCATCTCGACTTCGCGGTCAAGACTGGCCACGCGTTTGCCGCAGGCCTGTACCGTGTCGATATATTCCTGCAGCACGATCTGTTGCTCCGGCCGTGCGAACTTGATGCCTTCCAGCCAGCGCCAGTGGGCTTGCGTCCACCTGGAACGGCCCATGTAGCGATGGCCATGGCGCGAGAGAAACGACAACAGCCGTTGCTTGGCCCGGCGTTGCAGATCCTTCATGTCCTCACGCGCACGGGTCAAATCGCGCAGTGCCTCCTGTGCCTCATCCGGAATCCATACGGCGCTCAATTCGCCGGCTCGATGCAGGCGCGCCAGACTCAGGGCATCGCGTCGGTCGGTCTTCACGCGCTCGCCCGGCTTCTTCGGAATCAGCGACGGCGCCACGACCTGGCAGTCCTGCTTGAGCTCCCGCAGCTGTCGGCAAATGGTGTAGCCACAGGGGCCGGCTTCGTAGCAGAATGTCAGCCGCCCTGTGCCACGTCTGAGGCGCGCCACCACTTTTGCGATGGCCTCGGGCGTGTTCGCGATCTCGCCCATATACCGCACCTCGCCACCCATGTCGGCGACCGCCACGGCAATCGTTTCCTGATGTACATCCAGGCCCACGTACTTGCTAAACTTGTTCATGACCTGCCCCCTCAATGCGGCTCTGAGCCGCGGTGTACCGACCTCAAGCTTAATCCGCGTACCTTGAGGTGCGGCAGGTCCATACATGATGTCTAGCCAGATCGCCGTCACTACAGCAAGCACGAGAAAGGCGATGCGCCACGAGAGCCAGGCCATCAAAAGCGCCACGAGCGGCGGGGTCACGGCGTTGCCAAGACGTGAGAACGAATGCGTAAACCCCTGGACCATGCCTCGCTGTTCGCCCACAAACCAGCGCGTAACCGCTCGCGATTGCGCAGGCAACGTGGCCCCCTCGCCGATCCCCAGCAGAAGTCGCACAACGAACAGCATGCCGAGTGTATGGACAAAGCCTGTGGCGAAGGTCGAGATGACCCAGATAATGCCGCATCCGATCAGAGTCTTGCGCGCACCGAAACGATCTGCGATCCAGCCGCCGCCAACCTGAAAAAATGCATATGAGTAGGCGAACGCCGAGAAAGCGAGGCCGAGCTCGGTGTTGGACAGCCCGAGTTCGGCCTTGATTGCGCTCGCGGCTGTTGCGAGATTGACGCGGTCCACATAGAGTATGAATGACAGTGCGCGCAGCAACCCAGTGTATGACGCCGTTGATGCTTGTCTGTTTGCATGTCTCGTTCCGTTGTATTGCGGTATGCGCTCATACCGGTTCTTGTAAGTTCGTGGCGCTAGATCGGACGGGATCCCGACCAATCAGGCGGGACTCCATTGCATACGGTGGGCTACATATGTCGCGCCTACGCGGTGCCGGGCGTGCCATCGACGACCCGTGCGATGCCGAGAGGATTGCCGTCGCGCAGCGCATCGGGCAACAGCGCGGCCGGCAGATCCTGGTAGCAGACGGGCCGCAGGAACCGCTCGATCGCGAGCGTGCCGACCGACGTCGTCCGCGCATCGGACGTGGCCGGAAACGGCCCGCCATGGACCATCGCGTGCGCGACCTCGACACCCGTCGGATAGCCGTTCGCGACGATGCGTCCCGCCTTGCGCTCGAGCGTCGGGAACAGGCGCCGTGCGTGCGCCGTGTCGTCCTCGTCGAACTGCAGCGTCGCCGTCAGTTGCCCGTCGAGATGCTCCGCGAGCGCGACCATCTCATCGAGATCCCGGCACGTGACGATCAGCGACGCCGGCCCGAAGATCTCGTCGTGGAGTTGCCGGTCCGCCAGGAATGCCTGCTGCGTCGTTGCGAATAGCGCTGGGCGCGCGGCATTGCGCGCGTCGTTCTGTACACCATGCGCGAGCGTCCGGACGCCGCTTGCGGCGACGCGCGCGGCCACCTGCTGCGCATAGGTGGCCGCGATGCCGCCCGTCAGCATCGTCTGCGCGCCCTGCTCCGCGAGCGCCTGAGCTGCCGCATCGATGAACGCCTGCGCGTCGGGCCCGTCAGGCAGCACGACGAGGCCCGGATTCGTGCAGAACTGCCCGACACCGAGCGTCACCGACTCGACGAACCCGCGCGCGATGGCGGCGCCACGCGCGGCAAGCGCGTGCGGCAGCACGAAGACGGGATTTACGCTGCTCATTTCCGCGTAGACGGGAATCGGCTCGCGGCGGCGAGCGGCAACACCCGCGAGCGCGAGGCCGCCCGCACGCGACCCCGTGAAACCGACCGCCCTGATCGCCGGGTGCGCGACGAGCGCCTCGCCGATCGCGTTGCCCGCACCGAGCACGAGCGAGAACGTACCGGCCGGCAGCCCGCACACGCGGACCGCTTCCCGGATCGCGCGGCCGACGAGCTCCGATGTACCGAGGTGCGCGGGATGCGCCTTCACGACGACGGGGCAGCCGGCCGCGAATGCGGACGCCGTGTCACCGCCCGCGACCGAGAACGCGAGCGGGAAGTTGCTCGCGCCGAACACTGCGACCGGCCCGAGCGGAATCTTCTGCAGCCGCAGGTCCGCGCGCGGCAGCGGCGTGCGGTCGGGCTGCGCGGAATCGAGCGTCGCGCCGAGCCAGCGCCCGTCGCGAACAAATGCCGCGAACAGCCGCAGCTGTCCAACCGTGCGTGCGCGCTCGCCGACGAGCCGGGCGAGCGGCAGTGCAGTCTCCTCGTGTGCGCGTTCGATCAGCGCGTCGCCGAGCGCGAGCACGCGCTCGGCAATCGTCTCGAGAAAGCACGCGCGGGTCTCGAGCGGCAGCGCGCGAAACGGGTCGAACGCAGCCTGCGCGAGCCGGCATGCGTAATCGACCTCGTCCGCGTCGCCGCCGCCGAACGCGGGTTCGAGCGCGACGCCGCGCGCCGGGTCGAACGCGTGCAGCGTCGCCGCGGTGCCACGCACGGCGGCGTCGCCAATCAACATCTCTCCAGTGATCTGGGTCATGGTCCTGTCGGGTTGTCGTGTAAACGGGTGGTGCCGGAATCGATCCGGTAAATGCGGATAGCGTTGTCGTGCCAGACTGCGCGCTGCGCGGCCGCGCTCCATTGCTGGGTCGCGAGCGCCGCCGCGAACGTGCGTACTAGCGCCGGATAAGTGACGCGCAGCCCGGCCACAGGGAAGTTGCTCGCGAACATGCAGCGTTCGGCGCCGAAGATCGCGAGCGCGTCGGCGATGATCCGCCTGTTGTCGGCCTCATTCCACGCAACGTCCCGCAGCCCGAACTCGGACAGCTTCACCGCGACGCGCGGCAACGCGGCGAGCGCCTCCATCCCGCGCCGCCACGCCGCGAGACCGGCCTCGGTGCGATCCCACGGCAGGCCCGCATGCTCGAGCACGACGTCAACTGCCGGAGCGTCGGCGAGGCATCGCGCTGCATCGACGAGATGCCAGAACGGCACCCGCAGATCCCAGCTGAGCCCGTGCACGGCAAGCCGTTCGAGCGCGCGCGGCCAGCGCGGATCATCCAGCGTGCCGGGTCCGTCGAGTGCGCCGCCCGGCACCGCCGACGTGCGTGGCTTGAAGCGCACGCCGCGCACAAGCGGATACGCGGCCTGTTCGGCGAGCCGTTCGTCCGCGTCGTCGGCCAGCAGATCGACCCACGCAACGACAGCCGACGGCAGCGTCGCGCGCGCCGCGATCTCGTGCAACCAGCGCGTCTCGGCGATCGCATCATCGCGCGCGCACTCGGCCTCCACGTGCACACTCGCGACAACGGGCGCTCCTTCGGTCGCGCGACGGTACGCGTCGACGTCGAAATCGCGGCGCAACGAAGCGTAGTCGCCGAGCATGAAGTGCGCGGGGTCATACGCGTCCTGCAGCCACGGATAGCGCACTGCGCCGCCGAGCCACCACAGATGATGATGCGCGTCGACGATCGCGTCGGGCAGCGCGAGCGCGCGATCGTCCGCACCCGGATCAGCGCCCACCGGGGACCACATGGGACGCATCCGGTTCGCGCAGCGTTGCAATCTCGTTGACGAAGCGCCACGCGCGCAAATCGAGTTCGCGTATGTGGTCGTCCTGGAACGACACGTACGCAGCGGGCCGCAGCGGATGGAACGACAGCGCGGTCGGATTCGCCGGCAGCGCGATGCGCTCGATTTCCTCGAGCTGTGCCGCGTCGAACACCGAGATCGACTGCTCGCCAGAGTTCGTCAGCAACAGCAGATCGCGGCCGTCGGGTGCGCTCGTCCGGTAGATCCGATTCGGGTCGCTGCGCGTCTTCACGCGGCGCCCGCACGTCATCGTCCCGGTGTCGATCGCGACGAGCGTGTCGTCGCCTCTGTTCGCGACATACAAAGTCTTCTCGTCGCTCGACAGCGCGTTGCCTTCGGGGCGCGGCCCAGGCATCACCGCGCGTGGCGCGACCGTCGCGTCACGCGGATGGAACTGTGTGACCGTGTTCGAGAGCAGGTGTACGCCGTACGCGCGGCTCGCGTCGCGCGTCAGCGTCACGAGATGCGTCTTCACGCCACCTGACGGCACCGCCATGTTCGGCACGTCCTGCTCGCGCGGGCGGTCGAACACGAGCAGCATGTCGTTTGCCTCGCTCATCGCATAGAGGCGGCCCGTAGCATCGCTCGCCATCCCGTGCGGCCGATAGTACGGCCAAAGGTCGAGCATCCGTGTCAGTCTGCGTTCATGCAGGTCGATCTCGGCCACGCGGTGGTCGCCGTCCTGCCCGCGCGTCCAGGCAGTCTCGATCCCGAAGATGCCGACATACGCGTAGCGTCCGTCAACATCCACCGTGAACTCGTGCGGAAAGCTCGGCAGTACGATGTGCTTGAGCGCCGTCTTCGTCTCGAGGTCGTAGAAGCTGAAGGTGTGCGCGCATTTCTGCACCAGCAGCAGGATATCGTTCATCGTCCCAGTCTCCATATTTCCAATGCTGTGCCGCGGCGCGCCGCTGGCGCCACAGTTGTCTGTTCGGTTCGTTCGAATGCGCGTCTCAGTCCTCGCAGCGCTTCGGCAGCGTCAGCGCGAGCAGGCCGGCGACAGCAAGCACGACCGCGAGACAGTAGACGCCCGCCGCCGAGCTGACGTGCTGGGTCAGCACACCGACCGCGTACGGGCCGCAGAAGCCGCCGAGATTGCCGAGCGCGTTGATGAGACCGCGTGCGCTGCCTGCCGCCTCGACGCTGCAGAGCTTCGGCGGAATCGCCCAGAAGACGCCTGCCGCTGCCTGCAGAAAAAATCCGCACCCAATCAGGAATGCGAACGACAAAGCCATCGTCTCGTGTGTCAACACCGACAGCGCGAGGCAGACGGCGAAACCGATGAGCGGCAGCAGCACGAAGAGACGCCGTTTGCCGGTGCGATCCGACAGATACGACGTCGCGAACATGCCGATGACCATCGTAACGTACGGAATCATCGCGAGCAGGCCGATCTTGCCCATGCCCGTATGGGTCAGGTCCTTCAGCAGCGTCGGCAGCCACATCGTATAGCCGTAGATGCCCGCCTGATAGCAGAGATTGATTGCGATCAGCAGCCAGATCGTCGGGTTGCGCAACAGCGCGCCGAACGACGTGACGTTCGGCGTGCCCGCCGCCTGTTTGCGCTCATGCTCGGCGCGCAGCGCGTCGAGGATGTACGCCTTCTCGCGCGGCGACACCCAGTGCGCTGATTCCGGACCATCGTCGGCAAACGCGAGCCAGACGCCGAGAAACAGGATCGACAGCAGCGCCGTGCTGTAGAACAGGTGGCGCCAGTCGTACGCGGCGAGCACGAAGCCCGACAGCGGCGCCGTGATCATGCCTGCGAGCGGCACGAACATGATGACCATCGCGTTTGCGCGGCCGCGCTCGCGATCCGGGAACCAGCGGCTGACCATCGTTAGCACGACGGGCAGCATCCCGCCCTCGGCAACGCCGAGCAGGAAGCGCAGCGCGAGCAGTTCCCAGGTCTGCGTGACGAGCCCCGTGACCCCCGACAGAACCGCCCAGCTGACGAGCGACCACGCGATGAATGTCTTGCCACTGCCGAGCGCCGCCCGCCGCCCGCCCGGAATCTGCAGGAACAGGTAACCGAAGAAGAAAATACCGCCCGCGAGCCCTGCCATCGATGCGTTCATTCCGAGTTCGGCGTTCATGCCGCCCGGCATCGCGAAGGCGATGTTGACCCGATCCATGTACGAGATGATGCAGGCGAGCAGCAGCGGCGGGATCACGCGCAGCCAACGGCGACGGGGAATGGCGTCGTCCGCTTCGTATGCCGGCGTCGCCGTGTTCAGCATGGTCATAGTGTCTCCAATATCGTTATCGGCCGGGTCGGTCTTCTCGCCGACCGCCTGTGGGGCCGCTTCCGGCCGGCGCGAGCCGGGCCCTCGTCGTGCCCCTCCTATCTGCGCCGGCCCGTGCGCAATCCCGTGCGGCGGCGCGAATGCGCAGCGTGCGACGTTTCAGCGACCCCAGCGCAGCACGAGCGGATCGAGCCGCCGCGCCGCGTCAAGCAGCCCCGCGCGGACCTGCGGGTGTAACTCGGGCCACGGTGCGCGCGGCTTGTCGCACGCGATCACGCCGCCCGCCCTCAGCAATGCCTTCGCGGTCAGGAAGCCCGATTGCCGGTTCTCGTAGTTGATGAGGGGCAACCAGTGCGCGTACTGCTCGACCGCCTCGTCGCGGCGGCCCGCGAAATAGGCGTCGGTGATCCGGCGGATGCCGTCCGGATAACCGCCGCCCGTCATGGTGCCCGTCGCGCCCGCGTCGAGATCGGCGAGTAGCGTGATGCCCTCCTCGCCGTCCCACGGGCCCTCGATCGCATCGCCGCCCAGCGCGATCAGTTCGCGCAGCTTCGACGCGGCGCCCGCCGTCTCGATCTTGAAGTACGACACTGCGTCGATCTCCCGTGCGAGTTTCGCAAGGAACGGCGCGGACAGTGTCGTCCCGCTCGCCGGCGCGTCCTGGACCATCAGCGGAATCCGCAGGCCCGCCGTCACCTCCGCGAAGAACGCATGGATCTGCGCTTCGGACACGCGAAACGTCGCGCCGTGATACGGGGGCATCACCATCACCATCGCAGCGCCGAGCACCTGCGCCTGACGATTGCGTTCGGCACAGATCCGTGCGCTGAAATGCGAGGTCGTGACGATCACGGGCACCCGCCCGGCGACATGCTCGAGCGTGACTCGCGTGAGCATCTCGCGTTCGTCGTCGGCGAGCGCGAACTGCTCCGAATAATTCGCGTGGATGCAGATGCCCTGCGAGCCCGCGTCGATCATGAAGTCGAGACAGCGGCGCTGGCCGTCGAGATCGAGCGCGCCTTCCCCGGTGAAGATCGTCGGTGCGACGGGGAATACGCCCTGGTAACGTGCCGCCATGATCACTCCACGATCTCGAACTGGTCTAGGAATTCGGTCTTCAGCTTCAGGCCGAGGCCCGGCACGTCGTCGCGCAGTTGCAGGAAGCCGTTCTCGGCAACGGGCTCGCCGTCGAAGATGTAATAGAACAGCTCGTTGCCGACCTCGACGTCGAACATCGGGAAGTACTCGCTCAACGGCGACGCGAGCGTGCTCATCGTCAGGTGGTAGTTATGCATCTGCCCCGCGTGCGGAATCACGGGCACGCTGTAGGCCTCGCACAGCGCGTTGATCTTGTGCGCCATCGTGATCCCGCCGACCCGGTTGGTGTCGTACTGGACGACCGACACGGCCTTGCGGTCAAGCAGTTGCTTGAAGCCGTACAGCGAGAACTCGTGCTCGCCGCCCGAGATCGGGATGCTCGTCAGACGGTTCAGCTCCGCGTAGCCATCGATGTCGTCGGCGATCACCGGTTCCTCGAGCCAGCGCGGCTGGAACTTCTCCAGCTTCGGCAGGATTCGCTTCGCGTACTCCACATTCCAGCCCATGTAGCACTCGAGCATCAGATCGCTGTCATAGCCGATCACCTCGCGCACGGCCTCGACCGCTTTCAGGTTCTCGACAACGCCCTGCTGGCCGTGCGCCGGGCCGTAGCCGAAGCGCATCTTGAACGCGCGAAAGCCCTGGTCGAGAAACTTCTGCGCCTCGGCCTGCATCGCCTTCAGGTCGGTCCGGTACAGCTTCGAGTAGTAGCAGGGAATCCGTTCTTTCGTGCGACCGCCAAGCAGCTTGAACACCGGCTTGCCGACGCTCTTGCCGAGCACGTCCCAGATCGCGATGTCGACGGCCGAGATCGCGGCCATCCCGATCCCCTTGCGGCCCCACGCGTGCGTTGCGCGGTACATCCGCTGGTTCAGGTATTCGTAGTCCCATGGGTCCTGGCCGATCACGAGCGGCGCGAGATACTCGTCGATGATGAGCTTCGCGACCTGCGGCGCGAGCGCGACGTTGCCGAGCCCCACGATGCTGTCGTCCGTCTCCACTTCGACGACCGTCCACGAATGGAAGCGGAACATGCTCATCGTCTCCTGCGGCGCATACAAGATGTCCATTGCGTTCGAGCAGAAATTGCCCTGCGGCGGCACGGTCTTCCCTTTCCACTGAAACAGGCGTGCGCGGACGGACTTGATCTTCATTGCAGTGTCTCCTCTGCTTCGATCGGATTCGAAAAATGCGTGATCAGGCGTGACCTCCCGGTCGTCACGCGGAAATCGCCTGCTGCCGGTGCGCGGCGCCCATCCGGCAGGCGATCTGCAGCGCCTGCCACGTCGCGCCCACATCGGCGACACCGCGGCCCGCGATGTCATACGCGGTGCCATGCGCGGGCGTCGTGATCGGCACGGGCAGCCCGCCCTGTACGGTCACGCCACGGGAAAAGCCGAGCAGCTTGATCGCGATCTGCCCCTGGTCGTGGTACATCGTGACGATCGCCTGGTAATCGCCCGCCTGCGCCTTCAGGAAGATCGTGTCGGCCGGGAACGGGCCATGGAACGGCTCGCCGGTCGGCCAGTCGCGCGCCTGCAGCGCCCGAACCGCCGGCGCGATGATGTCGACTTCCTCGCGGCCGCAACTGCCGCCATCGCCACCGTGCGGATTGAACGCAGCGATCGCGACCTTCGGCAGCATCACGCCGTTCGCGAGCAGTGACCGGTAGATCAGCTCCGCCGCCTGCCCGATCCGTTCGACACTCAGGTAGCTCGCCGCGTCCTTCAGCGGAATGTGCGACGAGATCCGTGCGGTCCACAGTTCGCCGAGTGTGTTGAATTCGCAGAAGTAGCCGGTGACGCCGAGATACTCGGCGAAGTGATGCAACTCGTCCTCGTGACGCAGCCCGCCCAGCTTCATCGCGTGCTTGTTGAGCGGTGCGAAGCAGATCGCGTCGATGTCGCCCGCGAGCGCCGCGTCCATGCAGCGGTTCAGCACGCTCAATACTGAGCGGCCACCTTCGGCGCCGACCTGACCAACCCTGACCTGCGCCGCGTCGATCGTGTCGATTTCGACGAACGCGGGACACGCGGTCGTTCCACGGTTGCGCACGTCGGCTAACGATCCCACTGCTTCCACGTCGACGTTGACACCAGCGATGCGCTGCCCGGCTTCCCAGAGCCAGCGATCGCCGATCAGCACGAGGTTGGCGCGTGCGCCTATGTTCGGTTGGGCCAGCAGCTTCGCGATCAGCTCGGGGCCGATACCGGCCGGGTCGCCGAGCGTCAGCGCGACGACGGGCACGTTCGCGCCGACGGTCATGCCGTTTCTCCCATGTACGCGATACGCTGCGCTGCCGTTGCGATGTTCCGCATGTGCGTCTCCTGTAGAGGCCGGAAGCCGGCCGTGTTCGTCATATGGGGTTCATACTAGGTAGACGGATTGAGTCGGTAAATTGAAAACTCTTGATGAATTGATAACCAGGGGTGATCAGAAATGGGCTCGATCGACAGGCGCGACTCGACTTCGCAATTGCTGAACCGGCTGCGGATGCGCCAGATTGCGTTGCTGCTTGCGGTCGACGAATGCTCGACGCTGCGTGCTGCCTCCGACCGGATCGGACTGACGCAGCCGGCGGCGACCAAGATGCTGGCTGAACTTGAGAGCGCACTTGGCCAGCCGCTGTTTGACCGCGTGGGCCGTGGGCTCGTGATCAATCCGGCCGGCGCGCGGGTGCTCGGCTATTTCCGCGGCATTCGCGGTAGCGTCGAGGCACTGAACCGCGAGCTCGCGGAGCTGCAGCTCGGCAGCGCCGGGCGGCTCGCAATCGGCAGCATCATGGCGGCCTCGCCGGGGCGGCTCACCGAGGCGCTCGTGCAACTGAAGGAGCGCTACCCGCTCCTCGCGATCGATATCGCGGTCGACACGAGCGACCGACTGATGCCGCAACTGCACGAGGGCGTACTCGAGGTCGTGATTGGGCGTGACGTCGGGACCGACTGCACGTTTCGCGTGGTCGACGACGAGGCGCTCGCGGTCGTCGCCGGCTGCAATCACCCGCTCGCGGGCGCCGGACCCGTTACCTTCGCTGCACTGCTCGACTACGTGTGGATCCTGCAGCCGGCGGGAAGCCCCGCGCGCGAAGTCGTCGAGCGCGAGTTCCGGATGCACCACCTGCCGATGCCGCGTGGACTGATTGAAACCGGCTCGATCCTGACGACGATGAACCTCGTCGACCGCTCGCCGATGCTCGGCGTGATTCCGCTGACGGTGGCGCTGCGCAACGCGGAACACGGGCTCGTCGCGATCATCGACTATGTGTTCGCGCAAAAGCTGCCGTCGTACGGCAGTGTCGTGCGGCGCGACCGGCCGCTCAGCATCCCGGCCCAGCAGTTCCTCGCGCTATTCCATCAGGACGCCAGCGAGTACGCGGGCGCCGCGTAATTCGATAACTGGCGGCTATGATCGGGTCAAATATTTTCATTAGACCGGCCACGCGGACCGGTTCGATACTCCGTCCCACCTGACAAACCAACACGCGCGCCAGCGATGTGCGCCCCGCCTCAGGAGGAGACGACATGCAATCGATGGAATCCCGCGCGACCGTCGCAGCCGCGCCCGCTGTGATTGGCACCAGCCAGGACGACCAACTGTTCCGCAAGATCGCGCTACGCATCCTGCCCGTTCTGATGCTCGGCTACCTCGCGGCGTCGATCGACCGCGTCAATGTTGGTTTCGCGAAGCTGCACATGGCTCAGGCGCTCGGACTGTCCGACGCGATGTACGGCTTCGGCGCCGGAATCTTTTTTCTCGGCTACTTCCTGTTTGAAGTGCCGAGCAACCTGATCCTGCATCGGGTCGGCGCGCGCCGCTGGCTCGCGCGGATCATGGTCAGCTGGGGCCTTGTGTCGGGCCTGACGATGTTCGTCCGCACGCCCGCGGAGTTCTATGCCGTCCGATCCCTGCTTGGGATTGCCGAGGCGGGCTTCATTCCGGGCGTGATCTACTACCTGACACAGTGGTTCCCGTCGCAACGACGCGGCCGCGTGATGGGCGTCTTCTATGTCGCGCTCGCGCTGGCGGGACTGATCGGCGGGCCGGCGTCGGGCTGGATCCTCGAGACGATGCGCGACGTTGGCAACCTCGCCGCGTGGCAGTGGATGTTCGCGATCGAGGCGCTGCCTACGTTCGTGGTGGCCTGGCTGATCCTCGTGACGCTCGACGACCGGATCGCCGATGCCGGGTGGCTGGACGCGACCGAGCGTGCTCTGCTAGAACGGCTTTTGAGCGAGGAGGCGCAGCAGAAGGCACATCTGTCGCTGCGCGACATGGGCGTGAAGCGTCATCTGATGGCAATGTGCCTGATCTTCTTTGCGGACATCTTTGCGATTTACGGCCTCGGCTTCTGGATGCCGACGCTGATCAAAAACATGGGCGTCGCAAGCGACCTGTCGATCGGATTGCTGTCGGCACTGCCGAGCTTGTGCGCGATTCCGGCGATGCTGTGTTTCGGTCGCAGCGCGGATCGGCACCGCGAACGGCGCTGGCATCTGGCGACACTGTATCTGCTCGGCGCGCTCGGGCTGTCGCTGACCGTCGTTGGACAGCACAGTGTGATGCTCGGCATCGTGGGGCTCTGCATCGCTAACTTCGGCATCCTCGCCATCCCTGCGCTGTTCTGGGCGCTGCCGACGGCGGTGCTCGGCGGTGCCGCCGCCGCGGCCGGTATTGCGCTCATCAACTGTCTCGCCAATCTGTCGGGATTTCTCGGACCGTATCGTTGGCTTCGTCAAGCAGTGGAGCGGCAGCAGCGAGGCGTCGATCTGGCTGATGGCCGCGGTGCTGGTCGTCGGCGCGATGCTCGTGCTTTCGATTCCGGCACGGTTGGTGAATCGGTAACCGTGCGCCGTGCACCTCGCACGCTCCTCGCACTGCTGACGGATTGCTGGCGAAGCCGGCCATGAAGAAGAACTTCGCTGACGGTTAGTTGCAGATGCAGACAAGATTTGCGGAACTGTTTGGTTCGCGCATCGCGCCTCGACAGCTTCACGTGCCGCGCGTCACCGCATAAAGTCGCTTGCGCGAAGGCCTGCGTCCCATTGACATGGACACGAACTGATCGATGCCTGTCATGGACGCAACCGCGCCTTCGCCTTGCGTGTCAGGGCCGCGTGCCCGCCGCCACGCCGATTGTGATCAGGGTTGCCGCTCAGCGAAACCGTGAACCGTGGCTGGAGGACAACCGCTGACTGAACATAGAGCTACCCGGCGAACAGAAGAATCTGTCGAGCGCTGCGGCATAAACGAGGTGCCGTCCTCTGATTTAATCGGTGGTGGACGCGCGTGAAGTTACCCAGTGCGCTCTCGCTCTTCGCGCTACAACTGCTCGATCAGACGCCGGTCGCCGTTCTCGCAGTATTCGTGACATGCCGCACGTGCCGCGTTCGCCGCGCCGTGCACGAAAAGCGGCGCATCGGCGCGACGCGACATCGACACCACGATCGACGGCGGCGAGGGCTGGAGCGGTAATTCGACCACCTCACCGCGCGCGATCAGATCATCGACGAACAGCCGCGGAATCGCCGCCACCCCAAAGCCGTCGCGCACGAGCTGCACGATCACCGAAATCGATGGAGAACCGGTGATGCGCGTATCCGCGAGCGGAACCCCGTTGGCAAGCGCGAGCTTGCTGACAATGTCTTCCAGCGCGCGATGGGGAGCCGTGCCGCGCCCGAAGGTGAGAATGGGATGACCTAGCACACGTTTCGCGAGTCCGCTGCGCGACAGCGGTAGCAGCCCCGCGCGCGCGATCCAGTGCACCGGATAGTTCGCGAGCGCATCGCAAACGACAGATTCCTCGTCGCTGCCTTCCACGCGAACGATGAGATCGAGTTCGCCCGCCATCAGTCGCCGCTGCAACACCACGCTCACATCCACCGCAAGTTCCACTTCGAGCTGCGGAAAGTCGTTCGAGAGCCGTCGCATGTAATCGGCGAGCCAGCTGTGCACCACCGTTTCGATGACCCCGAGCCGCAGCTTGCCACGCATCGCGCCCTCATGTGACGCGGCGGCCTGCAACTGGCGCGTCGCCTCGACCACGGCCTTTGCGTAGCCGAGCAGATATTCGCCGTTCGGCGTGAGCCGGAACTCGCGACTCTCGCGATCGACGAGCACGGTCTTCAATTCGTCTTCCAGTGCCTTCAGGCGCTGCGAGATCGCGGCGGGCGTGGCGTGCAGCGCGGCCGCCGTGGTGCGGAAACTCCGCAGCTTGGCAAGTGTGACGAAGGTTTCGAGAAAGCGCGTATTCATAGCCCAAGGATGGGACGCAGGCGGAATCAAGCCGCTCCAAAAAATGAACGTTACTCGGGCAAACCCGCAGTTCTGTTAAGAAATTCTATTCATCTGGCGCAAAGAAAACTAGTTGGCGTCAAATTTTCTTCTTTTCTATGCTTCGCCTGACGGTAGGCAAAACGCATCGCCCGCCGCAGACAAACCGACGCAAACCCACGCAATCCGCCAGAGCACCGCTGACACCATGACTCCATCTGAATTCCGCCAGGCTGTACGCCATCGCGACTTCCGAGGCCCGACTGCCGGCCATTGCGGCGACTACGCGCAAGCGAATCTCGCGATCCTGCCCGCCGCACACGCGCACGATTTCCTGCGCTTTTGCCATGCGAACCCGAAGCCGTGTCCGCTGCTCGGCGTGGGCGAGCCGGGCGAGTTTCACGTGCCGGTGCTCGGGCGCGACATCGATATCCGCACCGACGTGCCCGCGTACAACGTCTATCGCGACGGCAACCTGAGCGAGCGCGTCGAATCGATCGAAGCTCTCTGGCAAAACGATTTCGTCGTGTTCGCGATTGGCTGCTCGTTCTCGTTCGAGCACATGCTCGCGAAGGAAGGCATCGGCCTGCGCCACGTCGAAGAGGGCCGCAATGTGCCGATGTACCGCACCAATATCCCGAACCGGCGCGCGGGCGTGTTCGGTGGCGAACTCGTCGTGTCGATGCGGCCGCTACGCGGCGCCGACGCGATCCGCGCCGTACAGATCACGAGCCGCTTTCCGGGCGTGCACGGCGCGCCCGTGCATATCGGCGATCCCGCGGAACTCGGCATCGCCGATCTCGCGCGCCCCGAGTTCGGCGACGCGGTCACGATCCGCGCGGGCGAACTACCCGTCTACTGGGCTTGCGGCGTGACGCCGCAAACGGCACTGATGGCCGCGAAACTGCCGCTTGCGATTGCGCACGCGCCGGGCCACATGCTGATGACGGATATCACGAACGCGTCGCTGGCCATTTTCTGATCGTCGCGGCAGCGCGCCGCCTTGCAGCGATTCACAGCACCTTGAAGCCATCCGGCCGCACTGCCCGGGGGGATGACGCATCCCTGCCGTCGTGCGTGGCTTCAATCGTTACCCATGCGTCTATCCACAGGAGCAACAGATGGACAGCAAGACACTCACGGCGAGCGCCGGCGAAGCCGCCGACATGACAGCGACGACGGGAAGTCCGCGACTTTCGTGGTACGCCGAAGCCGGTCCGCGCGCGCGCCGCGCGTTCTGGAGCTGCAAGGTCGGCTACATGCTCGACGGCATGGACACGCAGATGCTTTCCTTCGTCATCCCGACGCTCGTTGCCACCTGGGGCATCTCGCTCGCGGACGCGGGCTTCATCGGCACGTTGACGCTGCTGTCGTCCGCGCTCGGCGGCTGGATCGCGGGGATTCTTTCCGATCGCATCGGCCGCGTGCGCACGTTGCAACTCACCGTGTTGTGGTTTGCGGTGTTCACGGGTCTGTGCGGCCTCGCGCAAAACTATGGCCAGTTGCTCGCGGCGCGTGCGCTGATGGGCTTCGGTTTCGGCGGCGAGTGGACGGCAGGCGCGGTGCTGATTGGCGAAGTGATCCGCGCACGCGATCGCGGCAAGGCGGTCGGTCTTGTGCAGTCGGGCTGGGCGCTCGGCTGGGGCATGGCGGCCCTCCTCTACGCGTTGCTGTTCTCCGCGATGGCACCCGAAATCGCCTGGCGCGCATTGTTCCTGATCGGGCTGATCCCTGCCCTGCTCGTGCTCGTGATCCGTCGCTACGTCAAGGAACCCGAAGTATTCGAACACGCAAAGGCCCAGCAGCGGGACACGCAAGACAAGCCGCGCTTCACTGAAATCTTCTCGCCGAAGCTGCTCTCGACGACACTGCGCGCCGCCCTTCTCACGACGGGCGCACAGGGCGGCTACTACGCAATCACGACCTGGCTGCCGACGTTCCTCAAGACGGAACGTCATCTGACGGTGATGGGCACGGGTGGCTATCTGGCAACGATCATCGCAGGCTCTTACGCAGGCTATCTGTGTAGCGCGTGGCTCACGGACCGCCTCGGCCGCAAGCCGAACTTCATTCTGTTCGCGGTGGGCTCGATGGCGGTTGCATTCGCGTACACCTCGCTGCCGCTCACGAATACGTCGATGCTGTGGCTCGGCTTTCCGCTCGGCTTTTTCGCGTCGGGCATCTTCTCCGGCATGGGCGCGTTCCTCACCGAACTCTTTCCGACGCGTGTGCGCGGCTCGGGCCAGGGGTTCTGCTACAACGTCGGCCGCGCGATCGGTGCGCTGTTTCCGGTGCTGATCGGCGCGCTGTCGAGCCGGTTCGGTCTGGGCACGAGCATCGGGATTTTCGCCGTCGCAGCGTATGGCGTGCTGGTCATCGCCGCGCTCACGCTGCCCGAAACGCGCGGCCGCGAGCTGGAATCGGCCTGATTGGCACCCGATTGGCACCCGATTGGCACCGTGCGCATTCCATTACCACTTTCGCATCACGACCACCACACAATGAATCACGATCACGCCTCCGATGTTTGCACACCGTCCCGCTGGCAGTTCTGGATCGACCGCGGCGGCACGTTCACCGACGTCGTCGCGCGCCGCCCGGACGGCACGCTCACCACGCACAAGCTCCTCTCCGAAAATCCGGAGCAGTATCGCGACGCGGCGGTCGCCGGCATTCGCCACCTGCTCGGCCTGCGAGCCGGTGAACCCATCACGCCGCGCGACGTCGAGATGGTCAAGATGGGCACGACGGTGGCGACCAACGCGCTGCTCGAACGCAAGGGCGAGCCCGTGGCGCTCGTCACCACGCGCGGCTTTCGAGACGTGTTGCGCATCGCCTATCAGAACCGACCGCGCCTGTTTGATCTCGACATCGCGTTGCCGGAAGCGCTCTACGAGCGTGTGGTAGAAATCGACGAACGTGTAAGCGCGCGGGGCGAAGTGGTCGCCCCGCTCGATCGTGGTGCAGCGGAACGTGCACTACGCGAGGTCTTCGACGCCGGCATCCGCTCGCTCGCGATCGTGCTAATACACGGTTATCGCCATACGTGCCATGAAAGCGAACTCGCCGATCTCGCGCTTCGGATAGGCTTTACGCAGATCTCGGTTTCCCACGAAGTGTCGCCGCTGATGAAGATCGTCTCGCGCGGCGATACGACCGTCGTTGATGCGTATCTCTCACCCATCCTCCGCCGTTATGTGGATCAGGTCGCCGGCGAAATGCCCGGCGTGAACCTGCAGTTCATGCAGAGCAGCGGCGGACTGACGCGCGCCGATGTCTTTCAGGGCAAGGACGCAATCCTCTCCGGTCCGGCGGGCGGCATCGTTGGCATGGTGCGCGCGGCACAGGCAGCAGGTTTTGAGCGTATGATCGGCTTCGACATGGGCGGCACGTCGACGGACGTCTCGCACTTCAACGGCGAGTTCGAGCGCGTATTCGAAACCCAGGTAGCGGGCGTACGCATGCGTGCGCCGATGATGAGTATCCATACCGTGGCGGCAGGCGGCGGCTCCATCCTCGGGTTCGACGGCGCGCGGCTGCGCGTGGGTCCCGACTCGGCGGGCGCGAACCCCGGCCCGGCGGCGTACCGGCGCGGTGGCCCGCTCGCGGTCACCGACTGCAACGTGATGCTCGGTAAGATTCAGCCCAATTATTTCCCGCGCGTCTTTGGTCCGCACGCGAACGAGCCGCTCGACCGCGAGGTCGTCGCCGAACGCTTTCGGGCACTTGCCGATGAAATCTACGTGGCTACGGGACGGCGCCGCACGCCAGAAGAGCTCGCGGAAGGTTATCTCGAGATCGCCATTGGCAGCATGGCCAATGCCATCAAGAAGATCTCGGTGCAACGCGGCCACGACGTCTCGCGGTATGTGCTGACGACGTTCGGCGGCGCGGGCGGGCAACACGCGTGCGGTGTGGCCGACGCGCTCGGCATGACGCGCGTGTTCGCCCATCCGCTCGCGGGCGTGCTCTCCGCTTACGGCATGGGGCTCGCGGACCAGACGGCGATGCGCGAGCGCGCGCTCGAAATTGCGCTCGACGAGGCCTCGCTTGCGACACTCGAAGGCGCGCTCGATGCGCTCGCAGCCGATGCCGCCAGCGTCCTGCTCGAACAGGGCGTCGACGCCCCGCGCATCACGACGACACGCCGGGTCCATCTGCGCTATGAGGGCACCGATTCGGCGCTGGCGGTGCCGGCTGGCAGCATCGATGCCATGCGCGCCGCTTTTGAAGCCGCGTATCGGCAGCGGTACGCGTTCCTGATGCCCGGAACGCCGCTCATCGCTGAACTCGCCTCCGTCGAAGCGGTTGGCCACTCGAACGCGCCCGTCGACGCCGGCAATGTGCCGCAGCGCGCAGCCGGCGACGCGCCGCGCGCGCAGACGGTCGTGCGCATGTATTCGGGCGGTCACTGGCACGACGCGTCGCTTTATCAGCGCGAAACGCTGTGTGCGGGCGACGCGCTCGACGGCCCGGCGATCATTGCTGAAAAGAACGGCACGACCGTGGTGGAACCGGGCTGGCAGGCGGCGCTGACAGAGCAAGGCAACGTCATCATGACGCGCGTACAGCCGCTGCCGACACGCCGCTCGATCGGCACCGAAGCCGACCCGGTGCGCCTCGAGATCTTCAACAACCTGTTCATGTCGATTGCGGAGCAGATGGGACTGCGCCTGCAAAACACGGCGTATTCAGTGAACATCAAGGAGCGTCTTGACTTTTCGTGCGCGATCTTCGATGCCGCGGGCAACCTGATTGCGAACGCGCCGCATATGCCCGTGCACCTGGGATCGATGGGCGAGAGCATCAAGACCGTCATCGAGCGCAATCGCGGCGTGATGCGCGACGGCGATGTGTTCATGCTCAACGATCCATATCACGGCGGCACACACTTGCCCGACGTGACCGTCATTACGCCCGTGTTCGCCGACGATTCAGCCGAGCCGCTCTTCTACGTCGGCTCGCGCGGGCATCATGCGGATATCGGCGGAATCACGCCCGGGTCGATGCCGGCTGCTTCGTCGCATATCGAAGAAGAAGGCGTGTTGATCGACAACTGGCAGCTCGTGTCAGCGGGTGTGCTGCGCGACGTCGAAACGCGCGCGCTGCTTGCGTCGGGCCGCTATCCGGCGCGCAACGTCGCGCAGAACATGGCCGACCTGCGCGCCCAGATCGCCGCAAACCAGAAAGGCGTAGACGAGTTGCGCCGCATGGTCGCGCAATTCGGCCGCGATGTGGTGCTCGCCTTCATGCAGCACGTGCAGGACAACGCCGAAGAAGCGGTGCGCCGCGTGATCGGCGCGCTCAAGGACGGCAGCTACCGTTACGAACTCGATAACGGCGCGATGATCGAAGTCGCCATTCGGGTCGATGTCACGACGCGCAGCGCGACCATCGATTTCAGCGGCACGTCCGCGCAACTGCCGAACAACTTCAACGCGCCGAAGGCGGTTTGCATGGCCGCCGTGTTGTACGTGTTCCGCACGCTTGTGGGCGACGAGATACCTCTCAACGCAGGTTGCCTGAAGCCGCTCTCCGTGATCGTCCCGGAGCGCTCGATGCTCAATCCCGTCTATCCGGCCGCCGTGGTCTCGGGCAATGTGGAGACGTCCTCGGCCATCACCAATGCGCTATATGGTGCGCTCGGCATCGTGGCGTCGAGTCAAGGCACGATGAACAACTTCACGTTCGGCGACGCGCGATATCAATACTACGAGACGATCGCGGGCGGCAGTGGCGCCGGCGAAGGCTTCAGCGGGGTTGACGCGGTGCAGACGCACATGACCAACTCGCGCCTGACCGATCCCGAAGTGCTCGAATGGCGCTATCCGGTGCGACTGGAATCGCACGTGATCCGCGCGGAGTCGGGTGGCGCGGGACGCTGGCGAGGCGGTAATGGTGCAATCCGACGCATCCGCTTTCTCTCGCCGATGACCGCCTCGGTTCTCTCGAACAACCGCATTCATGGACCGTTCGGCGCGGCGGGCGGATGCGCGGGAAAGCCGGGCAGCAATCGCGTCGAGCGCGCCGACGGCGAAATTGTCGCACTGGGTCATATTGCGAGCGTCGAGATGACAGAAGGCGATGTGTTCGTCGTGGAGACGCCCGGCGGTGGCGGTTTTGGGGAAATGTAAGTCGCGTAAAATTGCGGGCCGTCCACGCGGCGGCCCGCGGTCTGCGCGCAAGTGATCCCAATTGGTCGAAACTGGCGAGCGTCGGCGGTGCGAGGATCGCATGCAGGGAGCTCGCAAACGGCGCATGTCGGCGGGCACATAGCGGCGAAATCAGGGATACCCGCCCCGGACTCGATTTGAACACCAACTACAGCGTGAGACCGGGGGCCTCATCGGCGGCAACCCAAACCCCTGCTCCTGAAAGCACGCGGGATTCAGGCATGTCTCTGCGAAGACACGCCTAACGAGTTCCGGTGAATATCGGTAATTCCACCGCAGCTCCGCGCCCAATTCAATATCCACCCATTCGCGGATGGCACGCTTGACCAGGTCTGCGTCAGTAGCGATGTCACCGCGCAAAGCGTGCAGCGCGCCGTAACCGAGCGACGGAGGACTGGCGATGCGGCTCTCTAACATATTCAGAAATCCCGAGAAGCGCCCGTGCGCGCAGTTCGCTCGATTTCTAGGCCAATCGACGATTGATATGTATTCCTTATCGTCAGAAGCGACATCGCTAATTTGATTTATGTACAATCGCGTAGATATCCTAAACACATAACATTGAAGCGTATTCCGCACTGCCCTCGTCAGCCCGTCGCCCCCTATTCCATGAATCGCCCATGCGTGCGACAGTGCGACCGTTTGCCTGATTGAGGGTTCTGTCGACATGTGACTATCAATTGCTCGGTGGGCACGGCCCGAACGGGCGTTGCCTGACGGCGGCGACCGGCACTCCCTGGCCGACGGCGAACGCACCATACCGACCCGTTGCTGCCGGTCGAACCGTCGGAGTAGCAGCGGCAGGTATCAGAGTGGAAACGCTCCTTCCATGTTCGCCAATTGACGAATCGTCGGCGTTTGCGGGCGATGGCCCAGTGCAGTTTCAATTACGGCGTTCATGCCGTTCATGCTGGGCCAACAACGGTGCGGCCGATTTTCATCCGGTTGCCGATGAAAGTGCTCACGAGGCAGAGCAACGTATGGATGCCCTTGCGCGGATGCGTGAGGCATACATGAATCTGTTCGCTGCGGCTTTCACCGAGCAGGCACCATGCGCAGAAGTGCTCGCAATTGTTCGTCAGCAGGCGATAGCGATTTTCGCCGAGGCGCGAGCGCGCGCGCACCACGGTCTCTGCGCCGGAATACTTCGGGAACGGATGCGGACGCACGACCACGACGTGACCGTCGGCGAACTGTTCGAGCGAAACCTCTTCGACCGGGGCGCGATGCGCGGACTTGGCGAAACCAGCGTAGTGAATGACCTTGCCGCGACCGACATAAACGCCGTGATGTTCGTAGCCGCAGCGTTGCGTGACCAGGTGAGAACCGAGGGCGGGCTCATCATTGAAACCGCAGAGCGCAACGTCCGCCGATGCTTCGGCGACTGTGCGGTTTGCGCCTTGCTTACCGCTTGATCGTCCGAAGTTGCGGTTCATGGAGTGACCTCATTGGTATCCGTCTGCGAACCAATTTAGGGTGTGCCCAGAGCGACCGCAATTGCACTTTGGGTTTAAAAGGCCACTTTCCACGCATACGAGGGCGTCGTTAACACCATCGTGCAATGGCCTCTGACATCGCCTCCGACCTACCCTCAGTTCCTGAACGACAACTTCCGGACGTTTTCAATGACACGGAAATGTAGAAATCGTGGCCGTCGACGGGTTTCCGCGTCCTCCTTGCGGGTGTCGTGTTCGGTCTCACTGCCACGCGCATGTCGATACCCAAGGGAAGCTGGTATTACCTTCACGCCGGCGCGATATTTTTTAGTCGCGGGATCACGGTCAGAATGACATCGCGGGATTTATGGCGGCATCCGTGCGATCGATCGCCACTGGCAAAACGCTTTGGGATCGTCCATTCGGGGTCGGTCCGCCTCAACGGTCCGTTCGACATGCCCACACATTTGCTGCGCTTTAAATTTGCATAACTAACAATGTAAGATCGGTCGTGACGTCGAGTAGACTGATTTTCATCTAGGCAGCGAACGACGACCCGATGAAGGCGATCGATATCCGGACCGGCGAGATGGTGTGGAGTGACGTACTCCCTGGCGGCGGCCAGCCTACACCGATGGTCTATGAGCAATATGGCAAGGCGTATCTGGTTACCCATGCGAAGACGCCTTCGTCCCCATGGCGTCTCTTTTTTGATCGTGAGGTCTCGCGTGCAGCGCCGTGACTGGCGCCATCTGGCTATGGCACAGTCCGCGGATGGCTCGTCGGGAGTGAGCTCATAACCACAGCGCGTCTAGCTGCGCCCACAGCACCGCACTTGAGACGCCGCGCGTGCCCCAGTACCCGGATTCACATAGCGGCGCAGCGGTCACGGTGCACGCGTCTGCAGTACCGGTGTTCTGCCGGGAGGAGCCGGTCAAGTAACCGCATACTTCGAGGTCGGCGCAAGGGTAGCAGTTGATCTCCGCGCCCAGCGCGATATCGATGATCTTCGGGGTGTTCCGATCCACGGCGGTCTCCTGCTTAATGAAATTTCCAGCGGCCTGGTGTCAGCCCGCCATGACGCCAGCACAGGCCGACCGCGCTGTGGCGTTCTATTGCACGATGGCATCGATAGTTCGTTCACCGGCGTCGGAAGCGCCGGTGTTCGCAACGCACGGCGAGGACGCGAGGAGTTCCGGATAGCGGCGGGGACGGCGGTGATCCGCCTGCGGTCGTTGACGCCAGATCATGCGTCCTGTTCACAGGCGATCTGCGGGAGCCGGAACACTTCCGCGTCAAAGAGTGGGCTCGGTCTTCATAAGTCGTCGGGTGTATGCTGACGCCATAACGGAGTGTGGCAAATGGCTACCCGTGGTTACGGCGCGATGTGCAACGGCTTGCAGACGTTGTGGGAGGATGGCGAGCGCATGTTCAACCGCGCACGACTGCCGGCCGATGGCGGTTACGGGACCCTGCTCATTGCGCGGCCCACTGTTGAGCAGCCATCACCTGCCAGCCTCGATCGGCTCACGCACGAATTTGAACTGAAGAACGAACTTGACGGCGCGTGGGCGGTGCGGCCGCTTGAGTTAGTGCGGGAAGGCGGTGGGACGCTGCTTGTGCTTGAGGATCCGGGCGGTGAGCCGCTTGAGCGGCTGATCGGCGCGCCCATGGCGGTGGGCAATGTGGTGCGCCTCGCCGTTGGGATCGCCGCAGCGCTGGGCAAGCTTCACCAGCGCGGCCTCATCCATAAGGACCTCAAGCCAGCCCATATCCTTGTGAACTGCACGGACGGACAGCCGAGGCTGACCGGCTTCGGCATTGCGTCGCAGCTGCGACGCGAGCGACAGGCGCCCGAGCCGCCAGAGACCCTCGCCGGCACGTTTGCCTACATGGCCCCCGAACAGACCGGGCGCATGAACCGCTCGATCGACGCCCGCAGCGATCTCTATGCGCTCGGCGTCACGCTCTACCAGATGCTCACCGGTTCTCTGCCGTTCACCGCGGGCGATCCGATGGAATGGGTGCACTGCCATATCGCGCGACAGCCGGTGCCGCCCAGCGAGCGCCTGGACGGTGTCCCCGCCCCGCTGTCGGCCATTATCATGAAGCTGATGGCGAAGACGGCCGAGGAGCGCTACCAGACCGCAGGCGGCGTCGAGCGCGACCTGCGGCGATGCCTCACCGAGTGGGAAACCCAAGGTTACATCAACGACTTTGCACCCGGTGAGCAGGACACACCCGACCGGCTGCTCATCCCGGAAAGGCTCTACGGGCGCGCAGACGAAGTCGAGACCCTGCTCGCCTGCTTCGATCGCATCGTCAAAAGCGGCGCGCCGGAGCTGGTGCTGGTTTCCGGCTATTCGGGCATTGGCAAGTCCGCAGTGGTCAATGAACTGCACCGTGTGCTGGTGCCACCGCGCGGGCTCTTCGCCGCGGGCAAGTTTGACCAGTACAAGCGCGACATCCCCTATTCGACGCTCGCTCAGGCTTTTCAGAGCCTGGTGCGGCCGCTGCTCGGCAAGCGCGACGTCGAGCTCTCCGGCTGGCGCGACGCCTTTCTGGACGCGCTCGGGCCGAACGCACGGCTGATGATTGACGTCGTCCCCGAGCTCAGGCTCATCATCGGTGAACAGCCACCTGTCCCCGAGCTTCCGCCGCAGGACGCGCAACGGCGCTTCCAGTTGGTGTTGCAGCGTTTTATCGGCGTCTTTGCCCGGGCGGACCATCCACTGGCGCTCTTTCTCGACGACCTGCAATGGCTCGACTCGGCCACGCTCGATATGCTCGAGGACCTGTTGACCCGGTCGGAACTGCAGCACCTCATGTTGATCGGTGCCTATCGCGATAACGAGGTGACAGCAGACCATCCTCTGAGGCGCAAACTCGAAGCCGTGAAGGCCGCCGGTGGCAAGGTCACGCAGATCGCCCTTGCGCCGCTTGCGCAAGCGCATCTGCAGCAGTTGCTTGCAGACTCGCTTCGCTGTAAGACCGAATACGCCGCACCGCTCGCGCAACTGGTCTACCAGAAAACCGGCGGTAATCCGTTCTTTGCCATCCAGTTCCTGTCGTCACTCGCCGACGAGGGCATGCTCGTCTTTGACCACGATGCTGCCCGCTGGGGCTGGGATCTCGATCACATTCACTCCAAGGGCTATACCGATAACGTCGTCGATCTCATGGTCGCGAAACTCACGCGCATGCCAGGCGAAACACAGCATGCGCTGCAGCAACTGGCATGTCTTGGCAATAGCGCCGGGACGGCGACGCTCTCACTGGTCCTCGGGACGTCGGAAGAGCTGGTCCATGGGGCGCTCTGGCCCGCCGTCCGGCTGGAACTGGTCGAGCGCCGCGCGGCTGGCTACCGGTTCGCCCACGATCGCGTTCAGGAAGCCGCGTATTCGTTGATCGAGGAAAAGCAGCGGGGCGAAACCCATCTTCGCATCGGCCGACTGCTGGCGGAGCACACGCCGGCTGAGAAGCGCGACGAAGCAATCTTCGAGATCGTCAACCAGCTTGACCGCGCGATCCCGCTGATCGCGTCACGAGCGGAGCGTGATCAGCTCGCCGGGTTCAACCTGATCGCCGGGAAGCGCGCCAAGGCTTCCAGCGCCTATGCCTCAGCGCTCAAATATCTGGTCGCCGGCGCGGCGCTCGTGGGCGAAGATGGCTGGGATCGCCAACGGGCGCTCATCTTCGCACTGGAGCTGCATCGGGCCGAATGCGAATTTCTGACCGGAGCGCTGGCGGCTGCGGATGAGCGTCTGGCAGCACTGGCAGAGCGCACGCAAGATGAGGTGGAAGCCGCGCGCGTCGCATGTCTGCACATGGATCTGCACGTGACCCGCGATCAGAGCGGCCGCGCGGCCGGCGTCGGTCTCGAATGCCTCCGGCGCCTGGGCATCGAGTGGTCGCCGCATCCGACGGAAGAGGAAGTGCGCCGGGAGTATCAGCGGATCTGGTCGACCCTTGGAGACCGCCCAATTGAGGCACTTGTCGATCTGCCCTTGATGAGCGACCCGGCATCCCTCGCGGCCCTCGATGTGCTGGCCAAGCTCGCGGTGCCTGCCTTGTACACGGATGCGAACCTGGTTTTGCTGATCACCTGTCGCATGGTCAACCTGAGTCTCGAGCACGGCAACGCTGACGCGTCCTGTCTCGCCTATACGTGGCTCGGCGTGATCGCTGGCATACGCCTCGGCGACTACGAGACCGGATATCGATTCGGCCACCTCGGCTACGAGCTCGTCGAACAGCGCGGGCTAAAGTGCATCCAGGCCCTGACCTATATCGCCTTCGGCGTCCTGCCGTGGAAGCGACACATCCGGGCTGGCCGCGAACTGTTGCGTCGAGCATTCGAGGCGGCCCACCAAAGCGGGGACCTGAATTATGCGGCGTACACTTGCAGCCACCTGAATACGAACCTGCTTGCCGCCGGCGATCCGCTGGACCAGGTGCAAGTCGAAGCCGAACGGGGGCTCGCGTTTGCGCAGAAGATACGATTCGGTGCGGCGATTGACCGCATCAGTGCCCAACTCGGCCTGGTACGGACGCTGAGGGGACTGACGCCGACCTTTGGCCGCTCCGACGATGCGGATTTTGATGAGCTTCGGATCGAACGCCGCTTCACGGAGAACCCGAATCTGGCCATTGCCGAGTGCTGGTACTGGATCCGCAAGCTGCAGGCGCGGTTCTTCGCCGGCGACTATGGTGCGGCGCTCGATGCGTCATTGCGGGCGCGACGGCTACTTTGGACGTCGCCAACCTTCGAAGTCGCCGAATACCATTTCTACGGCGCGTTGTCTCGCGCGGCCTGTTTCGATACGGCGACGGCTGATGAGCGAGAGGTTCACCTGGGGGCGCTTGCTGACCATCAAAGACAACTCGAGATCTGGGCCGGTATTTGCCCGGAAAATTTCGAGAACCGCGTCGCCCTGGTGAGGGCGGAGATCGCCCGGGTCGAGGGCCGCGCGCTCGATGCCATGAGTCACTACGATCAAGCGATTCGCTCGGCCCAGGCAAACGGCTTCGTACACAACGAGGCGCTTGCGAACGAACTTGCTGCGCGTTTCTTTTCGACGCGCGGTTCCGAGAAAGCAGCGCGCGGCTACCTGCAGGATGCCCATGACGCTTATCTGCGCTGGGGAGCCAATGGCAAGGCGCGCCAGCTTGAACTGTGCTACCCCAACCTCAAGCCCTATGCGAACACTCCACGCCAGACGGCCACACCCGGCACGCCAATCGAGCAGCTAGATCTTGCTACGGTTCTGAGCGTCTCGCAGATCGTGTCGGGCGAAATTGTGCTCGAGAATCTTATGAACGCGCTGATGCGCACTGCAGTGGAACACGCCGGTGCGCAACGCGGCCTGCTCGTGGTCCCGCGGGCTGCCGAGCTATGGATCGAGGCGCAAGCCGATACAGACGGCAGCGCAGTCACGGTCGCGCTTCGCGAGGCACCGATCTCTGCCGCCCAACTGCCCGAGTCGATTCTCCAGTACTGCGCGCGCACACAGGAGAGCGTCATCCTCGACGACGCCTCGGCCGGGGGCGCGTTCTCCAACGACGAGTACATTGCCAGGGTGCAGGCGCGATCGATCCTCTGTCTGCCATTCGTCAAACAGGGCAGGCTGATTGCACTGCTTTATCTGGAAAACCATCTCGCGGCCGGCGCCTTTACCCCGGCGAGGATTGCGGTCCTGAAGGTACTGGCTTCCCAGGCTGCAATGACGCTGGAGAACGCCCGTCTGTACCGCGATCTTGCGGAGCGCGAAGCGAAGATCCGGCGCCTTGTCGACGCCAACATCGTCGGAATCTTCATTGGCGATCTCGAAGGCCGGATCCTCGAAACCAATGACGCGTTTCTTCGCATCGTCGGATACAACCGTGACGATTTCCTGGCGGGGCGTCTACGCTGGACGGACCTTACGCCACCGGAGTGGCTCGAGCGCCACAGAAGCGAGTGGACGCCGGAGCTGAAGATGACGGGTATGTTACAGCCCTACGAGAAGGAGTACTTCAGGAAGGACGGCAGCCGCGTGCCAGTGTTGAACGGGGTGGCGATGCTGGACGAGCGCGGGACTCAAGGTATCGTGTTTGTGCTCGATCTGAGCGAGCGCAAACGGGCGGAAGCGGAGGCACGCCAGATGCAGCTCGAGCTCGCGCATGCCAACCGCATCACGGCAATTGGGCAGCTCGCGGCCTCGATCAGTCACGAAATGAAGCAGCCCATCGCGGGAATCAAGCTTAATGCGTCGACAGGTCTGCGCTGGCTCGCCCACGAGCCGCCCGATATGAGGGAGCTCCGCCAGGCGTTCGATCGGATTGTCCGTGACGCCGGGCGCGCCGTCGAAGTGATGACGCGCATTCATGGCCTCGTGAAAAAGGCCCCGATGTGCATCGAGATCCTGCAGATCAACGAGGCGATTCGCGAGGTCATCGCGCTCACGTCGAGTGAAGCCAATGGGAAGGGTGTCTCTGTGCGGCTGCAGCTTGCGGATGACTTGCCAGTCATCAAAGGCGATCAGGTGCAACTCCAGCAGGTGATGCTAAACCTTGCTCTCAATGCCATTGATGCAATGAGTTCGGTTGAGGCTGGACCTCGCGAATTGACGATCAGCACCGCCATGAATGAGCCGGGTGCCGTCCTTGTGGCAGTAAGGGATTCCGGGCCGGGTATCGCCCCCGAGAACATCGAGCGCCTCTTTGAGCCGTTTTTTACGACGAAGGCTAGCGGGATGGGCATGGGGCTGTCGATCTGCCGCTCAATCATCGAAGCACACGGCGGCCGATTATGGGCCAGCGCAAACGTAGTCCGCGGCGCCAGCTTTCAGTTCACGGTACCTGTCCATCCAACTGGTTCAGCGTAAGCCGACCTCCGCTTTCCTTCAATCGCGCTTGGCATGACCTAACAGCAACTGCACCGCGCGCAGGTTCTTGATGCGTTGATAGATCAATGACGCCTTCGTACGGCGCATCGTGTGATTACCATAGCCGCGTCATCTAGCGCAGTCGATTACAACGACGGGCCAATAGCGAAACATACAAGCAATCTGGAGCCTTTCGACATCTAATCTCACTCATGGCACGGCAAACCGTCGGAACAAAAGTCCATATATTTCTTCATCCCGAGCTGCAACATGTCGGTCACCACGTCGAATAGCGCTTTTCGCTGGCGTCGCACCTTCAGCGTCATGTAACGAGAACCGGATCCTCAGACACGACTGCTGCAAGTATCATCCGATCGCGATTCGCGGGTACATGCGCTTTGCAGGCATACGGCTGGAATACGCGATCGCCGGGATAAATGCGCATCCCTGTCAACGCACAAAAGGACGACCTGCGGGCGACGCCTTTGCGCCACACCTGATCAGCGTAGTGTCCGGATTGCGGATCACTCCAGCAGACAATGAGCGTTTGCGACGTACGCTGCTCGACAATGGATATACGGGCGGCGACGGGTTCGGCAACAACCGGCTCGGATGTCCGTGGGGCCGTGCAGCCGCTCCGGCGAAATTTTCCTTTACGGATGTACATATCGGCCGTGGACGCTGACGAGAATGACTCAGGACTCAAAAGAGCAATCAGTGTGCGTCGAACGATGTCGTTTTCATTTCGACAAGTCATACTCTCACCTCTTCAGAAGTAGTCTGTCCCATCTGGATATGTCGAGTCAAATGCGCAACCGACGAGTAGCGCACTGGACATTGGCAAGCAATGCCGGCTCATCACGCCCGGTAAGCTCATGTTTCTTCGTCGGCTGCTCGGTTCAGCACGCTCAGCCGATCGCCAACACCGTCTCTCGTCATGGCTGCGACTGCGAACGATGCAACGCATGCAGCTTTGCTAATGCACTCAACGGTCGAAAAGAGTGCAATGGGAGTGGAGAGCGTGTATTCAAGAGGTAACGCTGGTGCTATGGCGAGTACGCTCGCTCCGCAGAGGAAGGCAAACACGTGGCGTGCAAACCGCAAGTTGGCGATGGCGGCTGCACCAATGAGGCACACAAGCACCTTCGACGTCGCCACGGCGAGCAGCGAGGTGAAATTGGTCGATACGACGAGTTCCAACGGTGCCTCAATCAATGCCCAGCCACAGACGACCACGACAGTTGCTTTGAACAGGCGCGCCAATCCGATGACATCGGCCGGGACATGTTGCGAAAAAACCCTCATGTAATCCATCGCGTTCCTTGTTTTGACGCATATCTGCGTCGACCTGCGAACCAATTTAGGGTATGCGCAGCCTGCCCGCAATTGCCCTTTAGGTGCAGGAAGAAGCGGCGATGTCTTCAAACCGGCAAACGTGCCGCAGGAATACGCTTTGTGCGAGCGCTTTCACGTCAGCGCTTTCTGGATCATTGATCCCGCATCGCTGTTTCATCTGCGCCGCCTCGTCTGCTCGCGCATGTGATCGTGTTGCAGCTACTGGTTGAATCCTGAAGCTTGCTTGCAACGATTCTGCAATGCCTCGCACATCTCGACGGCCGTCGGCGGGGCTTCGCCGGCGCGGGAAGGTGTATTCTGACGGCACAGCGAGGGCGGCAAATGGCTACCCATGACTACGGCGAAATGCGAAACAACCTCCGGACCTTGTGGGAGGACGGCGAGCGCGTCTTCAGCCGGGTACGATTGCCGGCCGATGACGGGGACAGGACGCTGCTCATCGCGCGGCCCGCTGTCGAGCAGCCGGGATCCGCGAGCCTCGACCGGCTCGCTCACGAATTCGCATTGAAAGACGAACTCGACGGCGCGTGGGCGGTTCGACCGCTGGAGCTGATACGCAAAGGCGGTGAGACGCTGCTGGTGCTCGAAGATCCGGGCGGTGAGCCCCTCGACCGGCTGCTCGGCGCGCCCCTCCAGCTGGAACGCAGCCTGCCGCTCGCCATCGGCATCGCCACTGCATTGAGCCAGGCCCACCAGCGCGGTCTCATCCATAAAGACATCAAGCCGGCGCATATCCTGGTGAACGATGCAACAGGCGATGTCAGGCTCACCGGCTTTGGCATTGCCTCGCGACTTCCGCGCGAACGCCAGAAGCCGGGACATCCCGAGCTGATCGCAGGAACGCTCGCGTACATGGCTCCCGAGCAGACAGGTCGGATGAACCGTTCGATCGATTCGCGCAGCGATCTTTACGCGCTAGGCGTCACGCTGTACGAGATGTTGACGGGGACGCTCCCTTTCACTGCGCTCGATCCGCTGGAATGGGTGCACTGCCACATCGCGCGCCAGCCCGCTGCGCCGGATGAGCGCGCCAGAGGCATCCCTGCCCCGCTCTCGGCAATCGTGATGAAACTTCTGTCGAAACCCGCCGAGGATCGCTATCAAACTGCAAGCGGCCTGGCGTGGGATCTCCGAAGATGCCTGGCAGAGTGGGACGCCACTCACCAGATCAAACCTTTTCCGCTCGGAACGCACGATACAACGCGACAGCTTTTGATTCCGGAGAAGCTCTACGGGCGCGACACTGAAATCGCGACGCTGCTGGATGCCTTCGATCGCGTCGCGACGCAGGGCGCGTCGGAACTGATCCTCGTGTCCGGCTACGCGGGAGTTGGGAAATCGTCAGTGGTCAACGAGTTGCACAAGGTTATCGTGCTACCTCGGGGTCTCTTCATTTCGGGAAAATTCGATCTGCGCCTGAGGGACATCCCCTATGCCACACTGGCCCAGGCATTTGCGGAACTCATCCGACAAATTCTGAACGGCCAGGATGCCGACGTTGTGCGTTGGCGTGACGCGATCGAGCACGCGGTCGGTCAGCACGGGCGACTGCTGACCGATTTGATCCCGGAACTTGAAAACCTGATCGGCCCGCAGCCTTCGGTGCCCGCACTGTCGCCACTGGAAACGCAGCTGCGGTTCCGATCGGTCTTTCAAAAGTTTGTCAGCGCGTTCGCGCGTGCCGAGCATCCGCTCGTCATTTTCGTTGACGATTTGCAGTGGCTCGATCCCGCCACCTTGACCGTGGTCGAACATTTGATCACGCATCCGGACACACACCACCTGCTACTGATCGGTGCGTATCGCGAGAACGAAGTTGGACCCGGGCATCCACTGATGCATACGCTCGGTTCGATCCGCAAGGCGGGGACGACGGTACACGAAATAGTACTCGGCCCGCTCTCGCCGAATGACTTCAGTGAATTGCTTTGCGACGCTTTCCGATGCAAGCGTGACCGCGCCTTGCCTCTCGCTAGCCTGGTTCACCAAAAAACGGGCGGCAATCCTTTTTTCGCGGGCCAATTTTTGACCAATCTCTTCGAAGAAGGCCTCCTCGAGTTCGAATCGAATTCGGCCACGTGGCGCTGGAATCTGGAGCAGATCGACGCAAAAGGCTTTACCGAAAACGTCGTCGATCTGATGATCCGCAGGCTGCAGAGGCTTCCGCCTGCCGCACAGGACGCGTTGAAGCTGCTTGCCTGTCTTGGCAGTCAGGCCGACTTCGGGACCCTGGCAAGCGTCTGGGGCGGCGCCGAGGCAATCGCGCATGCGGATTTCGCCGACGCCGTCCGAGCCGGCGCGATCATCTCGATGGACGGCGGTTTCAAGTTCCTGCATGACCGCGTGCAAGAAGCCGCGTATGCGCTGATCCCTGTCGAATCCCGCGCGGAACATCACTTGCGCATTGGCCGCCTGCTCTTGTCGCGGCTCGCTGACGCGGACATTGCAGCCAGGATATTCGACCTCGTGAACCAGTTGAATCTCGGAGGCGAGCTCATCGTCGAGCGCGCCGAAGCGCATCGCGCTGCGGCCCTCAACCTCGACGCCGCAAAAAAGGCGAAGGCCTCAACCGCTTACCGTTCGGCCTGCAACTATCTCGCGGCGGCCGCGTCGCTGCTCTCACAACAAGGTTGGGACGACTGTTATGAGTTGACCTTCGGCGTGTGGTTCGAGCGGGCCGACTGTGAGTTTCTCCTCTCTCACTTCAGCGAAGCCACCCGATGGATCGACGAGATGTTGCTTCGAGCGCGATCGAATATCCACCGCGCCGAAGCCTACCGGCTCAGAATGGTCCTGCAGTTGATGAGCGGCGACAATGCACCCGCTGTCAGAACCGCACGCGAATGCCTGCGCATGTTCGACATCGAATTACCGGAGCATCCTACGGATGACGAAGTGTCGGCAGCTTACGATTCCGTCTGGGCGCTACTCGGCACGTGTCCGATCGAAAGCCTCCTTGGCCTGCCGATGATGGAGGAGCCGGAGATGCGGGAGGTCATGAACATCTTCCACATGCTAGCGCAGACAGCCTATTTCACCGATATCAATCTCGCCCAGACGATTGCCTGCCGAATGGTTACCGTGACGCAGCAATACGGCACAACCGATTCGGCTGTCTTCGCCTATGCGTCCATCTCGATTCTTCTTGGTCCGTACTTCCAACGCTACCGGGACGGCGAGGCATTCGCCCGGCTGGCGGTCGCTGTGGCGGAGAAACACCGCTTCGCGGCTCAACGCGTGGCCGCGCACTTCTTCTTGCAGATGGCGGTTCTCTGGACGCAGCCGATCGAGATCGCAGTACGGTGCGTCGATACCGCCACCCGATATGCGCATGAGACGGGCGAGGTCATCTATGCCAGCTTCAGTCTCGAGCATCGGCTGACGGATATCCTGGCGCGCGGCGATCATCTCGACGAGACGTGGCTCGAATCGGTCAAGGCAATCGAGTTCGTGAAGCGCATCAACTTCCGTCACGTACACGATATTCTTTCGAGCATACAGTCGTTCGTCCAGAGGCTGCGTGGGCGCCCCGGCGACCAGGCAGTCCCCGGGGAAGCAACGATCGAGGCACAGATCACGGAACATGGCATCGCCGTCGTCAACTGCTTCCATTGGATTTTGCAGGTTCAACAGCACTATCTGTGGGGCGAGCCGGAGAAGGCGCTGGCATGCGCCGCCAAAGCCACGCCGCTTCTCTGGTCCGCGCGCTGCCACATCCAGTTCGCGAACTACTGTTTCTACTATTCACTCGCGCTCGCCGCGGTTCACAGCACTGCTTCGACCGATCGACAAGCTGGAATCCAGGCGGACATCGCCGCGAACGTTCAAGCGTTCGAAAGGTGGGCGCAAAGCTGCCCGGTCACGTTTGCGCACAAGCATCTGCTGCTGCGCGCGGAATTGGCCCGTCTGGACGGACACCTCATGACGGCCATGCGGCTTTACGAGGATGCCGGCCATCTGGCAAGCCAACACGGATTTGTCCAGGACGAGGCTTTAGCCAACGAACTGGCTGGGCAATGCAGTCTGGCCTCTGGCCTCGAACGCGCCGCGCTCGCTTATTTCCGCGAGGCGCGGGATTGCTATTTCCGCTGGGGTGCGCACGGCAAGATCGAACAGCTTGATCGTCGATATCCGTTTGTCAAACCCGAAGCGGTGCTTGTCTCACGCGTGACGATCGACGAATACGCCGGGCAACTCGATGTCGCGACAATCGTGAAGACGGCTCAGATCATCTCGGGTGAGATGGTGCTTGAAAACCTGATCAAGTCCTTGATGATGATCGCCGTCCAGCACGCCGGCGCCGAACGCGGACTGCTGATTCTTCCCCAGGGCGACCAGCAGCGCATCGAGGCCGAAGCCACCATTCAGGATGGCAAGGTCATCGTGCAATTGCCGCAACAGCCGCTGAACCCCACAGCGCTGCCGAAATCGCTGTTCCACTTCGTCGCAAGCACGCATGAATCTGTAATCATCGACGATGCGTCAGTCGAAAACCGCTTTTCCGACGATCCCTACATCCGCCAGAAAAGCGTACGGTCCGTCCTTTGCCTGCCGTTACTCAAACAGGCGAAGCTGATCGGCGTGCTTTACCTCGAAAACAATCTCGCGCCCTGCGTCTTCGCTCCGATGCGCATCGCGCTGTTGAAGCTGCTTGCTTCACAGGCGGCAATCGCATTGGAAAACGCTTGCCTATACCGCGATGTCGCAGAACGTGAAGCGAAGATCCGGCGCCTCGTGGACGCCAACATCGTGGGAATCCTGATCGGGGATCTCGAAGGTCGGATCCTGGAAGCCAATGACGCGTTTCTTCGTATGTTGGGATACGACCGCGACGATCTCCTGGCGGGATGTCCTCGGTGGAAGGACCTCACGCCCCCTGAGTGGCTTGAGCGCAGCAGAATGGAGTGGGAGAAGTTGGAGAATACGGGGATACTACAGCCCTACGAGAAAGAGTACTTCAGGAAGGACGGCAGCCGCGTCCCGGTGCTGATCGGTATCGCAATGCTGGACGAGAAAGCGACTCAAGCTATCGCGTTTGTGCTCGATCTGAGCGAGCAAAAGCGAGCCGAAGCGGACGCAAGCCGGATGCAGCTCGAGCTTGCGCATGCCAACCGCGTCACGGCGATCGGACAGCTCACGGCATCGATCAACCACGAAATCAAGCAGCCGATCGCGGGCATCACGCTGAATGCTTCGACCGCTCTGCGCTCGCTCGGGCGCGAACCGCCCGATGTAGCGGAGGCACGTCAGGCGCTCGATCGGATTGTCCGCGATGCGAGGCGCGCCGGCGAGGTGATGACACGCATTCACGGCCTCGTCAGGAAGACTCAGAGTTGCCAAGAGAGCCTGCAGATCAACGACGCGATTCGCGAGATCCATGCACTTACATATAGCGAAGCAAACAGGAACGGCGTTTCCGTTCGAATGGAACTTGCAGAGAACTTGCCGCTCATCGAAGGCGACCGCGTGCAACTCCAGCAGGTGATGTTGAACCTCGTCATCAACGCCATCGATGCGCTAAGCGCGATTGACGCCGGACCGCGCGAATTGACGATCAGCACGGCCGTGAACGAGCCGGGCATCGTTCTTGTGGCGGTGCGCGATTCCGGCCCGGGCATCGCTGCGGAAGACATCAAGCGCCTCTTCGATCCGTTTTACACGACGAAAGCTAGCGGGATGGGTATGGGGCTCTCGATCTGCCACTCGATCGTCACCGCACACGGCGGCCGATTGTGGGCGAGCGCGAACTTCCCCCGTGGCGCCACCTTCCAATTTACCGTGCCCGTCCATCCGGCTGATTCAGCATGAGCTGGCTGTCAACATTCGCCCGCGCCGGCCAGGAAGGGAATTGACACTGCGGAATACCGAATCAGTCCGGGATCGACACCAAGGTATATTGACTCCCGGTTCGCAAAAGCCGATTGTTGTAGCGTGAGGAGCGCTGCAGGAAGGGACAGCGATGGAAAGCGAACTCAGTCGTACTGTGGATGCGCTCCCCGGATTGGTATGGACTGCCTTTCCGGACGGCCGCATCGAGTTCGTCAATCGGCGCTGGTGCGAATACACGGGGCTTTCGGTCGAGCAAGCGTCGGGCGAGGGCTGGCAGGCGGCGTTCCACCCCGAAGACCGCAGCGCGTTGCTCGAAGCCTGGCGGACCGTCGTTGCCTCCGGCGATCGAGGCGAGGCGGAAGCGCGAATGCGCCGCTTCGATGGCGCGTATCGCTGGTTTGCATGCCGGGCCAGCCCGATTGTCGATGCGGCCGGTGAAATCGTGAAGTGGTGTGGGATAAATTCGGACATCGAGGACCGTAAACAGACGGAAGCTGCCCTGCGCTCGCAGGAACAGCGCTTCGAGCTGATCGTCAATAGCCTTCCCACCCGGGTCATCCTTTTCGCGCCGAACGGTGACGTGTTGCACGCCAACCGCTACACGCTCGCTTACGCCGGGTCGACCCTCGATGAGCTGAAAGAATGGAAAACGAACGACCTGACGCATCCGGATGACCGGGAAGCGGTGATCGCCCGGTTCCGTGCATCGATCAGCGCGGGCGAGCCCTATGATGCAGAGTCGCGCCATCGACGTGCCGACGGCGTCTACCGATGGTTCCGCGTACAGGGCTTCCCATTGCGCGATGACGAAGGCCAAATCGCGCTCTGGTATTTTCTTCAGACGGATATCGATGATCGCAAGCGCGCCGAGGCACTGCTTGCAGGTGAGAATCGCCTGCTCGAAATGATTGCCAGGGGACTGCCTTTGCCAACCGTACTCAATGACCTGTGCCGGCTGGTTGAGGAGCTTGCGAGCGACTGCCTCTGCAGAGTGTCATTCCGGGACGAGCTGGATACGGGGTACCGTCACGTGGGATCGCCAGGCCTCCCGCCGAGCTTCCTTTCCTCTTCCGCTGCCGACGCCGATTTCCTTGACACCGGCCCGCACGGCATGACGGCGTCCAACCAGCCTCAGGCGATCGCGCCGGATGCCGGGTCGGACGAACGCTGGACCGACGCATCGCGCGAACGCAGCCTCGCGTGTGAGCCATATTCGTGCCGGACCACGCCGATTCTGTCGCGCACCGGCGAGCTGCTGGGAGCGTTCACGGTATTCCGGCCGGATCCCGGCAACCCAAGCCCTTTCCAGCGCGATCTGGTCGGACAGTTCACGCACATTGCAAGCATCGCGATAGAACGGGCGCACAGCGCCGCCGCGCGTGAGGAGGCGGACGAACGGTTACGCCACAGCGCGGCGCTGATGGCGAAAGTGGAGCAGCTCAGCTCGAGTGGCAGCTTTTGCTGGCGCCTCGAGACGGGCTCGTTCACCTGGTCGGACCAGCTCTATCGCATCTTCGGGATCGAACCAGGCGTGCCCGTTACGATGGACATGATCGCGGCTCGATTCCACCCTTCCGACCTCCATCTACTGAGCGAAATGATCGACCAGGCGCACGAGGGCAAGGATCTGGAACTCGACCACCGCCTGCTCCTTCCCGATGGCTCCATCAAGTACGTGCACATACAGGCTCACGCCACGCGTCACCCGCAGGACGGGCTGGACTACATCGGCGCCGCGCAGGACATGACGGAGCGCCGGGAGTCCGAAGAGGCGCTCCTCGCGCTGCGCGCCGAATTGGCCCACCTGAGCCGGGTCAATAGTCTGGGCGCGTTGACGGCCGCGATCGCGCATGAAATCAACCAGCCGCTGGCTGGCATCGTGACCAACGCCAGCACCGGTCTTCGCATGCTGAGTGCAGAGCCACCGAACGTTGAAGGCGCGCTCGAGACCGTTCGACGCACGATTCGCGACGGGCGCCGCGCGTCGGAGATGATGACACGCCTGCGCACGCTATACAGCAAGAAGGCCGTGGCGGCAGAACCGGTCGACCTGGTCCAAGCCACGCGTGAGGTTATCGAGCTGGTGCGGTGCGAAATTCGCAATAAGCGGATCGTCTTGCACCTGAAGACTGCCGACGACCTGCCGCTGGTCATCGGAGACAGGGTCCAGCTTCAGCAGGTGGTGCTGAACCTGCTTCTCAACGCTGTGGAGGCGATGAATGACGTCGATGATCGTCCACGGCAGATGCTGGTCACGATCGACCGCGACGATGGCGACCACGTGCAACTCGCTGTGACCGATTCCGGTGTAGGCCTCGACCCGCCGCATGCGAACAAGCTCTTCGATCCGTTTTTTTCGAACGAGCGGGAAGGTATGGGCATCGGCCTCTCCGTGAGCCGCTACATCATCGAGAGCCACGGCGGGCGGCTCTGGGCTGCCCCGAACGCAGAGCAAGGCGCCACATTTGCATTTTCCATCCCCCGTCGCGCCGACAGCACATTGGAAGCCGATCAGTCCGGGCGAGCCGACGAAGAGCAAACCGGGAGGAATCTGTGATGGACACGCGCTCGCTAATCGCGGTAGTCGACGACGACGAGTCGGTGCGCGAATCGCTGCCTGACCTGTTGCGCGAGTTCGGCTTTGCGGCGCGAGCGTTTGCATCGGCGGAGGAATTCCTGGCGTCAGGCTGTATCGACGAAGCGCACTGCCTGATCCTCGACATCGCCATGCCAGGCATGTCCGGCCGTGACCTTCATCACGAGCTCAAACGGCGGCGGCAAACTGTCCCAATTGTATTCATCACCGCTCATGGGGACGAAACGCTCCGCCCAAGCATGCTCAAACAAGGTGCCGTCGAATGTCTGTTCAAACCGTTCAGCGACACCGACCTGCTCGGGGCGATCCAGGCCGCGCTCCAGGTCGAATGATTCATCCAGATGCCTGTGAATGGAGTTCGCAATGACACCCGCTCATGCAGTTGAACTTGCATCGGAAGTCCCGCCGGCGCAAGCCGCGCCCGTCGTTTTCGTCGTCGACGACGACGTCTCGGTGCGCGAATCACTCGAAGCGATGATCCGTTTTGCCGGCCTCAGGGTAGAGACCTACGCTTGCGCCCAGGACTTCCTCGACCGCAAGCGTGCAACGGTCCCGAGCTGTCTGGTGCTCGACGTCAGTTTGCCCGACCTCAGCGGTCTTGACCTGCAGAGTCTCATTGCATCCGAGCGTACAGACATGCCGATCATCTTCATCACCGGCTACGGCGATGTGCCGATGACGGTGCGGGCCATGAAAGCCGGAGCGGCTGAATTTCTCACGAAACCCTTTGAGGACGACGTACTGCTCGATGCCATCCAGCACGCAATCGAGCGCAGCCGCGCGGCATTGAGCGCGGTAGCCGGGATGCAATCGATCCGCGATCGCTATGCATCGCTCAGCCGACGCGAGCAGGAAGTTATGGCGTTGGTGGTATCCGGCCTGTTAAACAAACAGGTGGGCGCCGAATTGGGTATCAGCGAAATCACAGTGAAGGTGCACCGCAGACACGTCATGCGAAAAATGGACGCGCGCTCGCTGCCTGAACTCGTCAACATCGCGGGAAGACTTCAGCCGGGCAAGACATCGACGTGAAGCGCCGATGGCCGGCGCCAGTCTGGATATCATGTCACCGGACCTTCAGCTCGAGCGGCTTGTCGTAGCGATACCCGCCGCCGAGCGCCTTTGACATCGCAATATCCTGACTCAGGCGCTGTCCGTCCACTTCCAGCAGGGAGATGCGTTCGAGCAACACCGCCTGGCGGGCGTCCATCACCCCGAGACGGCTCGCGACGCCCGTTTCATAGCGCGCTTGCGCACTCGCCTGGGCGAACGATACGGCATCGATCTTCTTCGCCTGCAGCGCGGCTTCCTCGTCAAGATCCTGAAGTCTGCTACCCGTCACGGCGACATCACGCACCGCGTTCAGCACGGCCTGGTTGTACTGCGTGATCAAGGTGTTGCTGGCCGTGCGCGCGCCGCTCAGGTTGGCGTTGAGCCGGCCGCCATCGAAGATGGGAAGATACAGACCGGGAATCACATTGATCTGCTGGCTCGCATGCGTAAAGAGGTCCGCAAGGTGCAGTGCGTTGACGCCAAAAAATGCCTTGATGTCGAAGCTCGGATAAAACGCAGCCTTTGCGGCATCGATACGGTCGAACGACGACTGCACATACCAGCGCATCGCCTGAAGGTCCGGCCGACGTGCAAGCAGTTCGTACGACAGTGCGGGCGGCAACCCGACGTGCGGGACCGGCAACGCGACGGGCCTGATGTCGGAGAGATCGTCAGGACCCGCGCCAAGCAGCGCGCGCAACGATTCGCGAAACTGCTTGACGCTGGCGCGCGCCGCAACAATCTGCCGCTGCGTCGCCAGCAGTTGCGCACGCGCAAGCTGGGTCTGCGTGACCGGCTCCAGGCCGCGCGCGGCACGAGCCGCGTGCGCATCCATATTGAACGCGGCAACGTCATGCAACTGCATGAACAGTTCGATCAGCTGATAAGTCGTCTGAATCCCGTAATAAAGCTGCGCAACGTCTGTCGACATTTCAAGTTCGATGGCGGCGACCTCGGCCAGCCGCGCGTTGTGCGCGCCGATCGCAGCCTCCACCTCCGCGTGCTGCTTGCCCCAGATATCGATGTCCAGGCTCGCGCCGAGTCCCACGATGCCCTCCGTGTACCACGGCCCCGTCGCACCGATCGCCGGCTGGTTGGTCGAATACGCACCCAGGAAGCCGTTGGCCGAAACGTGTTCACGGTCTATGGCGGCGAGCGCCGTCACCTGCAGGTTCGTGCCGGCGCGCACCAGATCGATATCCGACTTCGCCTGCGCGACACGCGTATGCGCGATCACGATCGTCGGCGAGGTGGCGAGGGCGCGCGCGATCAGGGAATCGAGCTGCGGATCGCCGTACGCGCTCCACCACGGCTTCGCTGGCCAGTCCTCTCGCCCGAGATGAATGTCGTCGGCGATACGGATCTGCTCGGGTGCGATCGTCGAATAGGGCTTATCATCTTGCCGGATCAGCGCACAGGCCGACAGCGCGAACGCCAACGCGGCCGTCACACAGCAGCGCAGACAGCGATACGCGAGCGGGTCTGAAGACCCTTTCGTCATTGCCGCGCTCATTCGACGGTCCCGGTATCGGCCTGATGAACGCGCCACGACGGCAAGGTCTGAACCTGCCCGATCAGACGCGTCGCGCGCACAGTCAATCGCTGATACGCGCGCCTCGCTGCATCCGTGAGCGGCCCTTCATGATCGATGCCCAAATCTGTCGCAAGCAGATCTGGGGGAACGGGAGCCGGTGCGCGCACTGCCTCCGGGCGGTCAGTCAGATCGCTGGCGTAACCTTCAAGCAATGCGCCGGCCGTCTCAGCCCCGGTCATCGCGGCGCCGTGCGCGCGACTGTCCCCGATCGGTTGCGCGCGTCGTTCTGCATCGAAGGCGTCCGCTGCGAGGAATATCTCGCGGGTCTGCGCTAGTATCGTCTGGACGTAATGCTGGAAGCCTTCGTGCTGCCCTTCGCCCATTTGCCAGCCGGGCTCCAGCGCGACGCGCGCGGCCATCGCCTCACAATCTCCGAGTTCGGCCCAGAGCGCAGTCGGCGTAACCGCGTCGCCCGGCTGCCGCAACCGTGCCGCGAGACTTCGCAGCAGACGGGCGACACGTTGGCGGAGCGCCTCGCCTTCCGCCTCCGGCCATAGCGAAGCATGAACGACAACCGATATCAACACCCCTAACAGGATGCCGACCATCCGATCCCGAATCCCGGTAAGGTCCGTTACGGGCCCGAACTGTTCGAGCAAGACGATCGCGAACGTGAACATGAGCTGCGTGCCGGCATAGCTGGTCCGTTCCGATCCCGCGCTTACCCATGCACCAACCGCGATGACGGGCAGTGACATCAGCAGCAGGCCGACAATGCCATCAATGCGCGGCACTACCCACACCACCATCGCGAGCGCGCTCACGCTGCCGAGCGCTGCGCCGCCAATCCGCAGGACCGCGCGCCGGCTCGACGCGCCGAGGCTCGGTTGCGCAACGATCAGCGATGTCAGCATGATCGTGTGAATACCTTGCCAGTCTGTCGCGAGGTAAAAGAAATATCCGGCCATTGTTGCGAGCAGTGTCTTCAGCGCGAACTGCACGTAGACCGGATTCGAGAACGCGTCGGGAACAAGAAAACGCCCCTTTTCCCGTTTCGTTTCGCTCGACTCGGGCGCTGCCGACCGGCTGGCGAATGCGAGAAGCGCGTCTCGCATCTGCTGCAACGCGCCGGGCATCAGCTCGTCCGCAACGTTCGTGAGCCGTTCCGGCACGGTGAAGCGCCCGCCCGTCCGGATCGCATGGCCGAGGCGCTCGCACGCGGCACGCAGCGCGGACGGCACGCCGGCCGGGATTTCCGCCGTGCTTTCAGGCAGATCAGCCGTCGCCGCATGCAAACGCGACACGGTCGTGACGAGCGCCAGATGAAACCCCTGGTGCGTGCGGTAATCGGCGTCCCGCATCATCGAGAACTGCAGCAATCTTTGCAGCATCAGTATTCCGCTTTGGACTTGGCGCGCGTCAGGGACGCCAACCGCCCGCGCGCCGCGCTCAAGGTATGCGAGTCCTGCATCAACGGTTGCAAGTTGTCCGAGCATGCCGTCCTGGAGTTGCTGCATCGGTTCGACAGGCAGACATAACGTGTTGATCAGCAGCGTGATCGCAATCGCGTAACTGACGGCAACCCAGATCCAGAGCGCGAGGCGTACGAGCGCTTCCGCGTTATCGGTCAAATCGACGAACGACTGGAAGTAGATGACGACAATGCCGACCAGGAAGAAAGCGGCGCCAATTTTCGCGACCCGCATCATGTAGACACTGAAAAGGAACACCGCTGCCGACAGCAGTATTCTGAGCAACGGGTAGTCGTACGTCAGCTTGATCACAAGAATCGCAATGCCGACGGCCAACGTCACGCCGATGATAAACACCAGCCCGACAAGGCGGGTCATCACCACGTTCGACTGCGTGACAAGGAAAACGGCGATTAGCGACACCGCGAGAAACGGCACCTGCAAGGCCATCGATATCGTAATGACGAGCGCACTCCCTGATACGCAACGCAGCATCACGTTCGCACGACCCGGCTGAACGCGAATCTCGTCGCCGAGAAAGCGGACGAATTGCGTGACGCCCGGCGGGAAATATCCGGTAGCTTGCATGAGTATCGTCATCTCGCGGTTGCGGGGGCGCTGCGATTGAGGGTAGCGACCGCAGACGTGCCAAGGCGAAACAGTTCGGGATCGGGATTGCGCACGGCAATCTTGACGGGAAAGCGTTGCGACACATGCACCCAATTGATCGTGCGCTGTACGTTCGGCAGTCCCTCTTTCACCACGCCACCATCATCCGGCAGCACGCCATAGCCGACCGAATCGACCGTGCCGTTGAAGCGCCTGGCGGTGTCGCTCATCAGGTACACCGTGGACGGCGTGCCTGCATGGACCTCCTTCAACTCCGTTTCCCGGAAGTTGGCGACGACGTACCAATGCCGGGTATCGATCAATGTAAAAACGGGCTTTAATGCCGACGCGAACTGACCAACGGTCGTGCGCAGTGAAACCACACGGCCGTCGAAGGGCGCGCGCACCTCGGTGTACTCGAGGTTCAGTTCCGCAATGGCAATCTGCGCCTTGACTTCGGCGCGCTGCGCGACCAGCGCATCGACACCGCTGACGGCCGCGCTAGCTTGCTTCGCCTCGCGCATCGCGGCATTCAGCTCTGCCTGCGCGGAGCGCTGTGCGGTGCGTGCGCGATCGACTTCCTCCGCCGATACATAGCCTTGCGCGAGTAGGGGTTTCGTTCGGCGCAGTGTATCCGCGGCCTGGCTCGCAACCGCGCGGGCCCGCTCGACGACAGCCTGCACAGAGTCCGCGTTGTATTGCTGCGCGTTCACCGAGCGTTGCGTCAAAACGATCTGGTTGTTGAGCGTGTCGAGTCGCGCGCGCGCCTGATCGAGCGCAGCCTGATACGGACGCGGGTCGATCCGCAACAGAAGATCGCCTTGCCTGACAGCCTGATTGTCGTGAACGGGAAGTTCGATGATCCGGCCGCTGACTTCCGGAACGACGTTGATCGTGTCGGCGTAGACGTAGGCATCATCTGTTTCTGGCGCACGATCGAGCCGCCACAGGACGACACCTAGCAACGCGACGGTCATCAACACGATCACTGTGGCAGGGAGATATTTCGTGCTCCGCATCGGGCGAGGATTGTCATTCATTTGCGGCCACGCATTACGAACGTGGGAAAAAGATCAACCATGTCGCCATCGCAAGCAGCGCGCTCAGCGCCGGATAGCTGATGGCGAGCGGCACGAGCGTCGAACTCGCACCGCTTCGGTTCATCGCGAGGTGGACAACTATCGTTCCGGCGACGCCGCCCACGATGCAGAACAACCAGTCTGGAAAGGCTGCGCCCAGCAGCGGGATCGACGGCGCCAATGCGCAGCCGCCGAGTAGCACACTGGACATCGAGATCAATGCCCGATTGACGATGTTCGATAAGCTCATTTTGGGTCGTCATCCTCCTCCCCGCCCAATCTAGGACGTGCATCGCGCGGCCGCAATTACACCTTGGGCTTAGCACACGCCCTCTCGCGGATACGGAGCCGTCGCTAACACCATCGTGCAATAGCGATTTGCCCCGCCTTCAACCTATGCTCGCTTAATGGAAGAGAGTTTTCGGAATCGATCTATGGCGGCGAATGTCGGGAATTCCACGCACGTCCCTCTGAAGGCCGGCTGCCTGTTCACGGAGTTTGCGAGAACCCTTTGGCAACTGCGTGCACCGCTCGCAGTGCCGCTCGTGCTATTTCTTGTGCTTTCGACCGTCATGTATTACGTCGGTGGCCCCGTCGAACCGGGAAGCAAGATCCCATCTTCGTTTGGACAGACTCTTTACTTCTGCACGATTACTGCGCTGACGATCGGGTACGGGGACATTGCGCCCACCACAATTCTCGGCCGGATCGATTCGATATTGCTCGGCATGCAAGGTGTACTGCTAACGAGCATGGTCATAGCTGCGTTCGTGCACGCAATCCAGGAGACCGCGCGCCGCACAGGCGGACAACGCAGCGGCTAAGCCAATCCCGCTTTCCGCATGCAAGCGAGCGATGCTCATGCTGTTTTACAAGAACCACCAGCTCACTCGCAACACACTATCGAGCCCGTCATGACGCCAACAGGTTGACAGCATCGCGGTGAGAAGAATGGCGGTGACAATGGACGCGAGAATCGCACGAGCGGGCGGCGTGAGCGGTCCGTCGACAAGGACGGACCAAAGTCTGGTACGCATCACAATCTCCTCAGGCTTCGTTGATTCCTTCCGCCGCGTCCTGCCGGCCGGGAGCATGCTTCGCCGGACTGCCAACGCCGGAATGTCGCCCGTGCCGGGGCGCCGCCTCGGTAAGCGCGTCCGACGGATTGCGCGCCGCACGGCGAAAGCCGCTCGATGCGCGAACGGCGGAAGCCGAATGCCTCGTTGTCGCCGTTCATCACAGAGTCCTCCACGCAGACATTGCCGGCCGTGCTTGCGCAGGCGGATAGACATTCCACGAACCGTCATCGTGACGAAAGAAGAAGATCGACAGAAGACCGCCCGAACCCATCGCCTCGACGCACACGCAGTGCCGATGCACCCGCGTGCGATAGAACCGCAGTACGTGCACGGGTCGCGCCAGCGTAGGCGCGAACCATTTGTCGATGGCCCAGTGCAGTGTCTTTCCGGTCGGGTTCATGGTGATCTCCTTCGTCATCGTCTGCTTCGAACTTCACTTGCGGGTTCATGCTGCTCAGGCTGCGCTCACAACGCAGCAAAGGCTTCCCTTTGCGAACCAATCTAGGCTGTACCAAAGCGAGCCGCAATTGCACTTTGGGTGAAGGACGAGTCGACAGCTCTTCCCTTAGCTGTGGAGGTGCCCTGACACCATTGTTCAATTGAATCGCGCACCGATGCCCGTCTAAAGTTCCTGTCATAAGCAACGCTTGCCGACGCTGTACAGATCGGTCTCCGCCAAAAGTGGTACTACTCACCGCCGCAATGGGATGATCATCATGCTGACTGACGTACTCGACCTCTCACGCGCACAGTTCGCGATGACCGTTATCTTTCACATTCTTTGGCCGATCCTGACAATCAGTCTCTCGGCGTTCCTGCTGCTGATCGAAGCACTATGGATGCGCACCGGGGACGTGATGTACTACCGTCACGCCCGCTTCTGGAGCAAGCTGCTCGTGCTCAACTTCACGGTCGGCGTAGTCACTGGCATTCCGATGGAGTTTCAGTTCGGCACTAACTGGTCCGGTTTCTCGCAGTTCAGCGGCCAGTTCGTCGGCAACATTCTTGGTTTCGAAGGCGCAATGGCGTTCATGCTCGAAGCCGGATTCGTCGGCGTGATGATGCTCGGCTGGGGACGTGTGCCACGCGGCGTCCATTTTTTTGCCACGACGATGGTGGCGCTCGGATCGAGCATTTCTGCGTTCTGGATCATGGTCGCGAATTCATGGATGCAGACGCCCGCCGGCTACGCGGTCGTCAACGGCAAGATCGTGGTGACGGACTATCTGGCGGCCATCTTCAACCCCGACATGGCGTGGGGCGTCTCACACATGTGGATGGCCGCGATCGAAACGGGCATGTTCGTGATTGCGGGCATCTCAGCGTATCACCTGCTCCGCCAGCGACATGCCGAGTTCTTTGCGCGTTCGTTCAAGATCGCACTCGGCGTACTTGTCTTCGTTGCGCCGATTCAGATCTGGCTTGGCGATTCGAGCGGCGTGAGCGTGTTCGAAACGCAGCCCGCCAAGGGCGCGGCGATCGAAGGCCACTGGCACACCAATGCGCCGGGCACGGGCGCTTCGTGGTCGCTGCTCGCATGGCCCGATCAGAAATCGCAACGCAATGACTGGTCGCTCGAAGTCCCTGGCATGCTGAGCGTGCTCGGTACGCACTCGCTGCACGGTCAGGTGAAGGGTCTCACGGACTTCAGGCGTGAAGACCAACCGCCGATGATTCCCCTGCTCTACTACGCATTCCGCCTCATGGCAGGCATCGGCTTCGCTTTTATGCTGCTCGCATTCTGGACAGCCTATGCGCTGCGCAAAGCGCGCGGCAGTCTTGAGCGCCTTGTCGCGCAGCGCAAGCTCCTGCTCGCATGGGTGTTGTGCATCCCACTGCCCTACCTGGCTGTCGAAGCCGGGTGGATCGTCCGCGAGGTGGGACGTCAGCCATGGGTCGTCTATGGCCTGATGCGAACCAGTCAAGCGGTGTCGGCAGTGCCCGCGGCTTCTGTGACGGCCAGCATGGCGATGTTCTTCGCGTTCGACGTCGTCTTGCTCGTCACCTTTTTCGCTCTCGCGCGGACCTGGCTCAAGCGCGGACCCGATCTGACTGACATGCCGCCAGCGGCCACGCTGGTCGAGTCACAGACGGCGGTGAGCGGCTACTGACCCGCCTTCTTTAACTGAAGCGAGATAATCCCATGGACAGCACCACTCACTCTTTGCTTGCCGTAACGTGGTTCGGGCTGATCGGCCTGATGCTGGTCTTCTACGTCGTGACGGACGGATTCGACCTCGGGGTGGGCATACTCACCCTGCTCAGAAAGCGCGAAGACCACGACGTGATGATCGAGACGATCGGTCACGTGTGGGATGCGAACGAGACATGGCTTGTCGTGGTCGGCGGCGGCCTGTTCGGCGCGTTTCCCGAGGCCTACGCGATCCTGATGCAGGACCTCTATCTACCCGTCATGGCGATGATCGCCGGCCTGATCATGCGTGGTGCTGCCATCGAGTTCCGCCATGGTATCCAGCATGGAAGGCTATGGGACACCGTGTTCGGCGTGGGCAGCCTCATCGCGGCACTTGCGCAGGGCGTCGTACTCGGCAAGGTGATAACGGGCTTCGTGCCTGGCGGGTCCAGCACGGCGTTCATCACTGTGACAGCCGTCGGCGTAGTGACAGGCTATACATTGCTCGGCACGACCTGGCTCGTAAGGAAGACAGTTGGCGCGCTCGAACATTGGGCCCGGCAGTTTGCCTTGCTGAGCGCGAACCTGAGCGTGGCTGCCGCCGTCGTGCTCACCGCGGCAACCTGGATGGACGGTGTGGTCGTCCGTGCGCGCTGGTCCCAGCCGGGCGTGCTCGCTCCGCTTGCGATACTGGGGTTGCTCGCCGTGCTGTCGTATGTCTGGCTCGTCACCTCGCTCTATCGGAGAAGCGACCGCGCGCCCTTCGGGGCAGCGGTGACGCTCTTCATCGTGTCGTTCGCGGGCCTTGTGATCAGCCTCTATCCCGACTTCATTCCGGGCCGGCTCACGGTCTTGCAAGCCGCATCAGACACGCTGACACTCGCGTTCATGTTGATCGGGATTGGCCTCGTGTTCCCGGTGATGATCGGCTACAACCTGTACCAGTACTCGATTTTCCGCGGCAAGGTGATCGACAAGACGCGCGCGTGAACATGGGCGACGCCGCGCTGCGGCAGCGTTTAGAAACGCCGCCCTTCAAAGCCGTTGGCACACCATTCTCTTCCCTCGTCGATACGACGTTGTCGGTCCAGGCCGGCCGGGCACTATGTCAAGCCGGCGTTTTCCACGCCTCAAACTTTGTCCGACGTCTGCCAGGATGCGATTCCGCATCAGCAGCGTCCGGTTACCCATAGCACGCGTGAAACGCTCTGAAAGGCGAAAGAACTTGCAGAAGGATGGAGACCATTTAACCTTCGGGCGTTAACAACCGGGATCCTTTCAGTCGCGAACCGCATCCCGTCGCAATGGGCGGGATGGGTTGCATCAAGCGAGTTAGCCGCGTCGCCAGGAAGAAGGCCATCATTGCGATGGCAAGGTCGATCGCGGCGTGTGTGAGCGAAGACCGATGTTCACGAGAAAGCCTGTCAAGCGAGCCGAATATCAGGTTGAGCCAGCCCGTTGATCTGTTCCGCTGTCCAGAGCAGCGTTGCTCTGCGAAACCCGTGCAGCGCCTGTTGATGACGCCGGTACAACATCGCGTGACTGAGCTGGGCGAGTCTGCCGCGAATGAGCCCTCCGGGATAGAAGCCAAAGCGCCCGAGTGTGCCGAACGCGTCGTAGTCGCTCAATGACACAAGCGAACCAAAATCCCGGAATTTAAAGCCAGGAAGAGGCTTGTTGTGACGGACCCATTCAGGCAGGTAGCGCGCGAGATGCTCTGCCTGCTGGGTAGCCACCTGCGCGGTTGGAGGAAGCGGTCGCTGCGCGCCTTCTGGCGTCAAGGCCGCGCAATCGCCGAGAGCAAAAATGTTCTCATCGTGTAGAGCCTGTAGCGTGCCCGACACCACGATCTGGTTCGCCCGGTTGGTCGCGAGGCCAGCTAGCCCGTTCATGAAATCGGGTGCCTTGACACCAGCAGCCCATACCATTAAATCTGCTTCGGCAAGCTTCCCGTCTCCATACCGAAAGCCTCCCGGCTCCACGGATGAGACACCCGTCGAGGTCATGACGCGAAAGCCGATTTTCTCGAGTCGTTGCTGGCTAGCTGACGAGATCTCCGGTGGGAATGCCGGAAGCACGCGTGGTCCAGCCTCAAGAAGAGTCAGACTCAGCCTTTTTCTGATCGTGGGATCGCCATAGCTGCCAGCGAGTTCGAAAAGGTGACTTAGCTCAGCCGATAACTCGACCCCAGTCGCACCTGCGCCCACAATGGCAACCCGGAGTTCCTCATCCTTGACAACAGAGCGAAGAGCACGTTCGCGCAACGCGACGTTGAACGTCTCTGCCTGCTGTTGGCTGTCAATGAGATGGCAATGCTCCATGACGCCAGGCACGCCAAAATCGTTCGCGCGGCTGCCTATGGACAGCAACAGCACATCGTACGGAACTGTTCGGGGCTCGAGCATCAAACCGCCCTCGTACGCGCTGATCCCAGCAAGCTGGACTTCGCGCAGTTGCCGGTCTAGTCCGCACATCTCTCCCGGTTGATACGTGAAGCCGTGTTGACGCGCATGTGAAAGAAAAATCACGCGCTGCTGATTCACATCGCGCGTACCGGCCGCAATCGTGTGCAGCATCGGCTTCCATATGTGCGTCGCGCTCCGGTCGATCAGGGTGACGGTAGCCTCAGCCGTTCGGCCCAGCCGGTCGCCGAGCCTGGTTGCAAGCAGAATCCCGGCGATTCCGCCACCTACGATCACGATACGAGTTGGCTTTTTCATGGCAGTTACTCAATGAATGATGGACGACTTCCGATAGAAATACTTCCCTATCCGAACCAATTTACGGTTCGCCCCGTGCGGTCGCAATTGAACTTTGGGTTAGGTATGACACGACATTCCTTCCCACTGATACGAAGGTGTCGTTACACCATCGGCCAATTGAATCGCGCACCGCTGACCGCCTAAAGTTCCTGTCCATGAGCTACGTCTCCCAACGCCGGCGTCGCTCAAACGTAGCCAGTCCCACAACGTCATCGGGGCATGGCGTGCCTCCGGGATCGACGACGCCGATAACCCGGCGGCATTCGGCCTCTGCCTGACGTTCAGTGCCCCCATTAATTGCAGCGACACGAAAGGACATGCAATGACTCTGACCAATGCAAACAGAAGCAACGTTTCTCAGGAAGCGATCCGCACCGGACGATTGTTTCTCCTCGAATTGAGCGGCGGCCGCATTCACTCGATGAATCCCGACGGCTCCGACCGCAAGACGATTGTCTCGGACTGTCACATGCCCGACGGCATCGTCGTCGATACGGATGCCGGTCATATCTATTGGACCAACATGGGTTCGGTAGGCGCTCATGACGGCTCGATCGAGCGCGCCGACCTCGACGGCAACAACCGCGCGGTCGTTGTCCCGCAAGGCATCACGCATACGCCGAAGCAGATCCACCTCGACAAGGATGGCGGCAAGCTCTACTGGTGCGACCGCGAGGGCATGCGCGTGATGCGCGCGAGCGTCGACGGTTCTCGAATCGAAACGCTGGTCGAGGCCGGGCACGGCGACCATGACCGGCACGACCAGACCAAGTGGTGCGTCGGGATCACCCTCGATCCGAAGCTCAAGAAGATCTACTGGACGCAAAAAGGCCCGGACAACGGCGGCCAGGGCCGCATCTTCCGCGCAAACCTGGATATCCCCTATGGCGAGACTTCGGCGACCCGCTCCGACATCGAGGTGGTGTTCGACCAACTGCCGGAACCGATCGACCTCGAGCTCGACGTGAATAACCGCATCCTCTATTGGACGGACCGTGGCGATCCCCCGCGCGGCAACACCGTCAATCGTGCCCCCATCGACGAAACGGCGGCACCGGAGATCGAGATCACGCACCTGCTGGAAGGGATCGGCATCGCGCTCGACGTTGCCGGCAACCGGATGTTCTTCACGGACCTGGGCGGCTCGGTTTATTCAGCAGATCTCGATGGAAAGGATGTGCGCAACTTCCTCTACGCTCAGGGCAATCTCGCCGGCATCGCCTATGCCGAAGTCTGATCAACGCATTGGAGACATCACATGACCGACACCAAACCTATTCGCCGAATCGCCATTATCGGAACGGGCGTGATCGGCGCGAGCTGGGCCGCGCTGTTTCTCGCCAGGGGACTGCACGTCGTTGCGACGGACATTGCTCCGAACGCGGAGGCCTCATTGAGGAAATTCGTGGAGTCCGCCTGGCCGGCGCTCACGAGATTGGGGCTCTCGCCCGGAGCGTCGCTGACCAACCTGACGTTTACGCCCGTGCTCGAGCAAGCGCTCGTGGGCGCGGACCTGGTCCAGGAAAACGGGCCTGAGAGGATTGACTTCAAGCAGAAGCTCTATGGGCAACTCGACGCGCTGCTGCCTGCCGACGTGATCATTGCATCGAGCTCGTCGGGGCTCACCATGAGCGAAATCCAGAAGGGCGCCGCGGCGCATCCCGAGCGTTGCGTCATCGCCCATCCGTTCAATCCGCCGCACCTGATCCCGCTGGTCGAAATCGTCGGCGGAGCCACGACCTCCGGGGAGACGATCCGGCGTGTAGATGAGTTTTATACGTCGATCGGGCAGCGGACGGTGCGGGTCAACAAGGAGATGCCCGGCCACGTCGCAAACCGGCTGCAGGCCGCATTGGCGCGCGAGGTCTACTACCTCGTCACCGAAGGTGTGGTGAGCGCCGCCGACGTCGACACCGCCCTGTGCTGGGGCCCGGGCCTGCGCTGGGGGTTGATGGGCAACATGATGCTCAACCATCTTGGCGGCGGTCCGGGCGGCATCGAGCACTTCTTCCAGCAGTTCAGCGGCCCGATGATGGCATGGTGGAAGACACTCGGCGCGCCAGTGCTGACCCCGGAAGTGCAAAAGACGCTAATCGACAGCGTCCATGCCGAGGTCGGATCGCGCTCTATCGAAGAGCTGGAGGCGGAGCGGGACGCGTTGCTGCTCGGTCTGCTCGAACTGCGCCACGAAGTTAGCAGGTCGAACCAGACGAAATCGATCGCGCCCGTAGTGTAAGCCTAGGCGCAACCGCCGGGTCGGTCACTCGACTGACGCGCCCTCTTTTTCCGTCTTTCAAGCCACAGCAACAGGAATCGCAAAATGCCTAACGCAGCCACGGAAAGCAAGATCACCGCGAAGCAGCTTCCGCCGCCGAACAGTGATTTCTATCACTACGCAGACACCTTGAACGGAGACGAACGAGCGATTCTGCAGAGGGTGCGCACGTTCATGGAGTCCAAAGTCGCGCCCATCATCAACAAGTACTGGGTCGAGGACGCCTTTCCGTTCGAGCTGCTGCCTGCCGTCAAGGAGTTGAACCTCGGCGGCCTCGGCATCCAGGGGTACGGCTGCGCCGGCGGGAGTCAATTGCTGGTCGGCCTTATCGGAATAGAAATGGCGCGGGTCGATGCATCAATCGCGACCTTCTTCGGTGTCCACAACTTCCTGTCGATGGGTTCGATCGCGCTCGCTGGATCGGAGGAGCAGAAACAGAAGTGGCTGCCGCCGATGGCGCGCATGGAAAAGATCGGCTGCTTCGGGCTGACCGAGCCACTGGTCGGCTCGGGAGCCGGCGGCGGCCTGACCACGACGGCGAAGCGCGAAGGGGACACCTGGGTCCTGAACGGCCAGAAGCGCTGGATCGGCAATGCGCCGTTCTGCGATATCTCGATCATCTGGGCGCGCGACGTCGACGACAACCAGGTCAAGGGCTTCATCGTCGAGAACAAGACCACGCCCGGCTTCAGCGTCGAGAAGATGGAGAACAAGATCGCGCTCAAGGTGGTCCAGAACGGTCAGATCACGATGAAGGACTGCCGGGTGCCGGAAGCAAACCGGCTCGCATCGGGCGCCCAGTCCTTCCGCGACACCGCGCGCGTGCTGCGTGGGACGCGGTACTACGTGGGATGGGAATCGACAGGATGCGCGATGGGCGCCTACGAGCACGCGCTCAAGTACGCACAGGAGCGATTGCAGTTCGGAAAGCCGATCGGCTCGTTCCAGCTCATTCAGGACCTCCTTGCGAAGATGCTCGGCAACATTACTGCCTGCCAGGGCATGGTGGTTCGCACGGCACAGCTCGCGGACGAAGGCAAGCTTACGGACCAGCAAGCGGCGCTTTCGAAGGCGTTCACGACGTCCAAGGCGCGTGAGACGGTCTCCTGGGCGCGAGAGCTGCTCGGCGGCAATGGCATTCTCGCCGACTACAACGTCGCGCGTTTCTTTGCCGATGCGGAGGCCCTCTATTCCTACGAGGGCACGTACCAGATGCAGAACCTGATCGTCGGCAAGGCGATCACCGGGTTCAGCGCGTTCATCTGATACCGCACTAGCGCGCCGGCGCGCCTTTCGCCGGCTCACGATCCGGAAAGAGAAATCAACCATGTCATCAACAATCATGACACTCGCATCTTCGCCATCAGCAGTGCTTGTCGATTCATCGACGGCAGGACCGACGCTGGCAAACGTCCTGTACGAGAAGCGCGGCGCGATCGCCTATGTGACCGTGAACCGGCCTAAGGTGCTCAACGCCCTGAACACGCAGACATGGAACGATCTGCGAACTGCTTTCGAAGATGCACGGGAGGATGTTGCCGTGCGCGGCGTCATTCTCACCGGCGCGGGCGACAAGGCCTTCATCGCCGGTGCCGACATCAGCGAGCTTGCGCACGCGACTGCGATCGAAGCGGAGCAGTCGAGCCGCTCAGGTCAAGCAGTGCTCGACCTGATCGAGAACCTTGGCAAACCCGTGGTCGCGGCGATAAACGGCTTTGCACTCGGCGGCGGCTGCGAGACGGCAATGGCTTGCACCATCCGTATCGCCGTGGAGCACGCGAGGCTCGGTCAGCCCGAGGTCAAGCTCGGATTGCTTCCCGGCGGCGGCGGAACGCAGCGGCTGCCGCGCCTCATCGGAAAGGGCCGCGCGCTCCAGCTGATTCTGTCCGCAGAGGCCATCAGCGCGCAGGAGGCCTGGCGCATCGGGCTCGTCAACGAGGTCGTTCCGGCAGCCGATCTGATCGCGCGTGCGGAAGCCATCCTGAAGACGATCGCTTCGAACGCTCCTGTCGCTGTGAAGCTATCGCTCGAAGCGGTAAACAAGGGATTCGACGCGGGCCAGAGCGAGGGCCTCGCCCTCGAAGCCTCCTACTTCGGGCTGTGCGCCGGGACGGAGGACAAGAAGGAGGGCACGTCCGCCTTCCTCGGAAAGCGCGCGCCCCAGTTCTGTGGCCGCTGAAGCCGCCCCAACGCAATCCACTCAGAGACATCCAATGCCCAATGACAACATCTTCTCCGGCCTGAAGGTCCTGGATTTTTCGACCTACGTCGCCGCCCCGGGCGCCGCGGTGGTCCTCGGCGATTTCGGCGCCGATGTGATCAAGGTCGAGCCGCCGCAAGGTGACGCGTGGCGGTACAGCCACAAGCTTCCGGTCCTGCCGCATTCCGAGGAGGCCTACCCGTGGCATCTGGCCAACCGCAACAAGCGCAGCCTCACGCTGGACCTGAAGTCCCCGAGCGCACAATCAGTTGTGCAGGAGCTCGTGAAGTGGGCTGATGTGTTCATCGTCAACACCCCACACGCGGCGCGCAAGAAGCTGGGACTCGAATACGAGACCGTGGCAGCGTGGAACCCGCGCCTGATCTACGCGGATCTGACGGGTTTCGGCGAAAAAGGGCCGGACGCTAACCTCCCGGGCTTCGACCTCACCGCCTACTGGGCGCGCAGCGGCCTGCTATCGATGACCCGCGACGCCGGCGCGCCCCCAACCTGGCCCGTGAGCGGCAGTGGCGACAACGCCACGGCCATGGGCCTGTATTCGGCGATCGTCACGGCGCTCTACCGGCGCGAGCGGACCGGCAAGGGATCGTATGTCACGACCTCGCTGCTCGCCGAAGGCGTGTGGTCGGCGAGTGTGTCGATCCAGGGCGCGCTCGCCGGCGCCACGTTTCCGCCGATGCACGACCGCAAGCATCCGGCCAACGCCGCGATGAACGTCTATCAGTCGGCCGACGGCGCCTGGTTCGTCCTTGTCGTCACGCCCGACAAGCTGGCTGCGGTAGCGAACGCCATCGGCCGAGCGGACCTGCTTACGGACTCGCGGTTCGCCGACCCCGCGAAGATGGTCGCCAACATGCCAACGCTCACAGGCATCTTCGACGAGCTCTTCGCCTCCAAGCCGATGGCGCACTGGCATGAGGTGTTTGGCGGCGTGCACGTGACGTTCGGCGAGGTCCGCGGACCGCAGGAGGTGATCAACGATCCCCAACTTGCGGTGAACGGAATCGTCGTCCCGCTGGAGGGCGCAGGCAAGCTGACCTCGACGATCAGCAGCCCGTTCCAGGTGCATGGCGTTGACAAGGTGCCGGCGCGGCGCGGCCCCGATCTCGGCGAGCACACCGACGAGATCCTCCGTGACCTGGGATTTGACGCGAAGGGCATCGAGGACTTGCGCGCGAGCGGTGCTGTGCCGAAAGTCAACGAGCACGCAGCCTGACACAGGACAGAGAGAAAGGAGCAAACCATGAGCGACATTATCACCGAGCGTACGGGCGGAATCCTTCGGGTCCAGCTTAATCGCCCTGCCCAGAAGAACGCGATGACGTCCAGCATGTACACGAGCCTGGCCGACATCCTCAACGAAGCGGACAAGGACGACGCGATCCGTGTCGTGCTCTGGCACGGCGCCGGAAACGCGTTCTGCGCGGGCAACGACGTCGGGGATTTTCTGAACAATCCGCCGAGGCTTGGCGCGTTTCCGCAGGGCCTCCTGATGGAGGCATTCGTCAGGTTCGAGAAGCCGATCGTCGTGGCCGTGCAAGGCGCGGCGATCGGCGGCGGAACCACGATGCTGACTCATTGCGATTTCATCTACGCGGGCGAGAGCGCCAAATTCCAGCTGCCGTTCATCAACCTTGCGCTGGTGCCGGAATTCGGATCGAGCTTTTCGATACCGGCGCGCGTGGGCCGTCTCCGGGCGGCCGAATTGTTTCTTCTGGGAGAGCCTTTCACTGCTCAGCGGGCGGTGGAGTTGGGCCTCGCGACTCGCGTGGTGCCCGACGGAGATCTCCTGGCGACTGCGACCGCAACGGCACAGAAGCTGGCGGCAAAACCGGGCGGCGCGTTGCGGGCGAGCAGACGGCTCCTCAAGCAGGCTTCGGTTGGCCGGCTCAAAGAAGCGATAGAGAGTGAAAACCAGGAGTTCATGGAGCGGGTGAGTTCGGCAGAGGCCAAGGAAGCGCTCTCGGCCTTCCTCGAGAAACGTCCGCCAGACTTTACGAAGAGCCCGACGCACGGGACGGCCGAATAGTCCGTGCTCGCAGCACTGTACTTCGCAGCGTTCGTCATCACCGTAAAGCCGGATGCGCTTAGCGCAGTCCCGGCATCGACGAAGCAAGTGCATTTGCAAAATGCCGGCGTCTGGTGCGCCGGGATGCCGTAGCGAACCCGAATGGTTGGCGCGGTGATTGTGCGCGACCTGCACTCTGATGAAACCAGCCATGAACCCGATGGCGTCAACGTCGAGTTGGACGTGACGCCTGTCCAATCGACTACGCCTTCTGCCTTCTTGACGGAGGCAAGACGATTCGCGACATCTCAACCGCTCACGAGAAAGATTCCCATGTTGACCGATATTCAACGCGACATCATAAAGGCCACCGTTCCGGTGCTGGAAACGGACGGCGAAGCGCTTACCCAACATTTCTATAAGCTGATGCTCGACGGGTATCCGCAGGTGCGCCCACTGTTCAACCAGACTCACCAGGCCAGTGGCTCCCAGCAACGAGCGCTTGCCAACGCCGTACTCACGTACGCGCGCAACATCGATCACCTCGAGGCGCTCGGCCCGCTTGCAAAACGGATCGTGAGCAAGCACGTTGCGCTGCAGATCCAGCCCGAGCACTACCCGATCGTGGGCGCGTGTCTGCTGCGTGCGATTCGAGAGGTGCTGGGTCCCGACGTCGCGACCGATGCAGTCATCGAGGCCTGGGGTGTGGCCTACCAGCAGCTTGCCGATATCCTGATGGGCGCTGAGCGTCAGGCTTACGACGCGCTGGCCAGCGCGCCCGGCGGATGGCGAGGTGAACGTGCGTTCCGGGTGGTCCGCAAAGTCCCGGAAAGCGCGGAAATCTCTTCGTTCTACCTGGAGCCGGTCGATGGCGGTCCGGTACTCGACTTCACTCCAGGCCAGTACATTGGGCTTCGCCTGAACGTGAATGGCGCGGAAATCCGCCGAAACTATTCGCTGTCGGCCGCGCCTAACGGACGTAGCTACCGGATCAGCGTGAAGCGCGAGCCAGATGGCGTCGCTTCCAACTTCCTTCACGACAAGGTGGTTGAAGGAAGCATCCTGGAGCTTTTTCCGCCTGCTGGCGAGTTCACCCTCCGCGACAGTGACGAGCCACTTGTACTAATCAGCGGAGGTGTGGGAATCACTCCAACGCTGGCGATGGCCGAAGCGGCTTTGCACCGCAGCGAACGGGGTGTCATATTTATCCACTACGCGCGCAATGCGTTGGTGCATGCCTTCGCTGATGTACTCAAGGCATGGCATGCCCGTTTTCCCCGTTTTCAATCGTACGTCGTCTATGAAGCGACCGAAGCACGGGAAGCGCCTGCCCCGGACGGGGTAGGCCGGCCAACCATGGAGCAGTTGCGGCACTGGCTTCCGGCCGACCGAAACTTCGACGCCTATTTCCTCGGACCGAAGCCGTTCATGGCCTTCATCAAGCGGTCGCTGCGCGAACTGGGCGTACCCGAGGATAGAAGCCGGTACGAGTTCTTCGGTCCGGTCGAAGAACTAGACTGAGACGGGATCTGGCCGGCCACAACCGGGTCGGCCAGGCCGCCATCGACGGCGGCAAGCTGTTGCCACGTTTTCAGCGGAGCCGCACAAACGTACGATCGCAATTAAAATTCAGAGCGCAGATCAACGCGCCTTTCATCGTTGAGATTGCCAGTCCGAATCACCGCCATCGGCGCCGCGATCCCGAACTGCCTTGCTTTTCGCCATTCGTTTCCAGCGCCTGAACCCATGCAAGCCGAAATGACAATCGAGACTGGCATCGAGTTCGTGTGCATAGGTGACGTTCGAGACGAAGGTCATGCCAATAGCGAAACATCGGGGCAGTTTAGAAATCTTCACTCGTGACATCTCCCCGGGCGCGCATGTGGACGTCACTCACTCTCTCACTCACGCGCACCGTCAAACTGGCGGGACAAACGCTATGCCGAGGTTATGTCATGTACGCTCATGAGTCTGAGTCGGAACATGTCAGTACCAACGTCAAATAGCGCATGCCGCAGGCGTCAAACCGTCAACCGCGGGAACTGAATCTTCGCGCACTACTGCCGCGAGAATCATACGATCGCAATTCGCGGGTACATACGATTCGCAGGCACGCGGTCGGAACACGGAATCGCCGGGATAGATGCGCATGCCAGTCAACACGCAAAAGGACGAACTGCGTGCAACACCTTTCCGCCACACCTGATCAGCGTAGTGTCCGGATTGCGAATCGCTCCAGCGGACACTGAGCGTTTGCGATGTAAGCTGCTCGACAATGGAAACTCGAGCCGGGACCGGTTCTGCAACGACAGGCTCAAATGTCCTCGTCGCCGTGGGACCGCTCCGGCGAAACTTCTTCTTGCGGATGTATGCATTCGCCGTGGACTCCGACGCAAATGATTCCGGAGCCAAAAGAGCAATCAGCGCTCGTCGCACGATGTCGTCCTCATTTCGAAATGTCATAGCTTCACCTTTTCGGAAGTAGTCGCGATTGGCAACCAGACCGCCGAGGCAACGCCTCCGTCGCTCGCGACTTTTACAAAGATGCGAATGCATTGAACGGTGCCATTAACCATCCCTCAAAATGGCCACATCGAATGTCTTTCAGGAAGCAAGGGTAGGCTGATGTCGATGCACAGCACAATTGAACGATGGTGTTAGCCACAACGCGGCTTCCAGTCTCCGCATCACGGCTCACGTTCGCTGGCGCCGCTGACCTCCTTAGCCGATGCCCGGAGCGTCGGCAGGCCGCTGTTCTTCACCTGAGTGCACGATACAGATCGACAAGGCTCGTCAGCCGCTGCATCCTCGCGGTGATCAATGACTGGCGCGAAGCGTACGGGTGATTTTGAGCGGTCAGTACCGACAGATGGCTGACGCCTCACCGGTACCGCAGCTCCGACAGTTCGAGCCGACGCTGTTCAGCTAGCGTGTCATGCTGCCGGGCCTCGATCTCCTGATCGTACGTGCCGCGCGCCGCAAACCCGTCAGCCACTTCGCGGAACGCGGTCTGGATCGCCCTTTCGTATTGCGCGACCTGGATCTTCTTCTGCACGTTGGCCAGATCGAGGTTCGCGCGGTTTTCGCCACCCTGGAAAAGCGGCGTGCGGTCCAAAGGCCCACGCCGCGGAACCCGGCTTGAACAGCCCGCCCAGCGACGGACTGAGCGTGCCGAGTGATCTGCCAGCCTCGAGTGCGAGTCGCCGAGCCTAAACGGTCGGGTCCCGCCATGCATCATCGGCTTTTATCACGCGCTTCGAGGAGAGCATCGGGTTGGTACGGCCACCCGCGCAAATATGGGCCCCTCAAACGGGTAGTCAGCAGATGCTTGATTGCAAAGACAATTTATACAGGGCCACAAGGCCGACCCGCCCCAGGCTTAGGTGCCCCTGACCGGAAAATCGCTCGAAAATCAAAGGCACCCCGAGTCGGGCCGCAGCCCCCTACCGCGCGAGCGGTTTAGGCAGTATGACTTTCCGTGGCCAGCGGCTGGCCCACCGTGAGGAATCAGACGCGGGTTAGCATTGCTGCCAGAGCCGCACGGTGTGCACGAGGGCGACACCCGGCGATTTCCAGCAGGGAGGCCAGCATGGGACACGATAGCACGGTGTACGTCGGTCTGGATGTTCACGTGCGACCTGAAAGTCGCTTGAGTTTCTGTTTCACTGGAGAAGGTATGACCTGATGAAACCGGTTGTTCCATCAACCGTTCCCTACCCGGACATGCTGAGCCGGCAACAGCTTGGTATGAAGCTCTGGGGACAACGTAGCCGCCGGGTAACCGGTACGCCGAACCGCGAGGAGAGGCGAAATCTGCCAGCACGAAGGTGGAGAGGAGCAAGGGACGCGCGGGTACGACCAACATATGTGAACTTCCGATAAACGTCGTCACCAGGAAACAAGCCAAACGTGCTGACGGGCTTGGACCAAAACGGTACGCGGTGTGGAGTGGTCCTCGTGAACTGGGCCACCATGGACGACAAGCCGCCGGCGAATAGGAAGGGTCCGCCCCGCTCGGAAATTCATGCGGAACAGGGTAAGCCCATAGCGCTGCCGGCAACGGCAGGCGAACCGCAAGGAACGCTGTTGGCGCTGTGGGTAGAGGAGCGCGGAGAAAGCGAATGCCCGGCTGTAATGGACGGGATACGGGCTGAGACATTGCCCGACGCGAAAGCGGGCAGACTTCCGCGTGGTCATTCATGGCGAGATAACCTTGACAAATCGTTATACGGGGGAAAGCAGATGACGGCAATGGACGCGAAAGCGTTTGACGCTGGTGCGCCCTCGCGCGCTGCGCAGATGTGGGACCATGCAAACTGGTCGCACATTGAAGCAGAGGTGAAACGACTTCAGTTGCGTATCGCCAAGGCAGTTCGGGACGGCCGATGGGGCAAGGTGAAAGCATTGCAGCGTCTGCTAACCCGCTCGCATGACGGCAAGATGCTCGCTGTCAAGCGTGTGACGGAGAATCGCGGCAAGAGAACGCCGGGGGTGGACGGACGGATCTGGTCATCACCGGCGGCCAGATGGAAAGGAATGTTGTCGCTACGACATCGAGGCTATCGAGCGATGCCGCTGCGGCGTGTCTACATTCCCAAGAGTAACGGAAAGAAGCGTCCATTAGGAATCCCGTGTATGCGGTGCCGAGCGATGCAGGCTTTGTGGAAGCTAGCTCTGGAACCCGTCGCAGAGACCCTGGCAGACGCCAATTCCTACGGCTTTCGGCCCGAACGCTCGACCGCCGATGCCATCGAACAGTGCTTCAACGTTCTGGCCAAGCGTGCTTCGCCAGAATGGATTCTGGAGGGTGACATTCGAGGCTGTTTCGACAACTTCAGTCACTCCTGGTTTCTGGAGAACATACCGATGGACAAGGAGGTTCTGCGCAAGTGGCTTCAAGCCGGATATATCGATGAGGGAACCCTGTTCGAGTCGCAGGCGGGTACACCCCAAGGGGGTGTCATCTCGCCCGTGATCGCGAATATGGCGTTGGATGGGCTTGAAGCGGCAGTCCATACAAGTGTGGGAACATCCACACTTGTCCGCAGAAAAGCTCAGATCAACGTCGTCCGCTATGCCGATGACTGTGCGCCACGAAGGCGCGAAGAAGGAGCTGTAACTCTTCTGAGCAGCCATGCTGCATGAGAGATGAGGACTGGCCCCTCGGTGTCGGCGTACAGGCGCAGGCACCAAACCACCCACTGCTGCTGCGTTAAAGAGACGTGGTGGTGCGCGAGATGGGAAACGGTCGGGCGAGACCCGATCAGGTACGAATCGAAGAGACGAACGCGAGTGAACCGCTGATGATGTGTCGAAAGCGTATAGACGATGTCGAAACCACGGGGGAGTCATTACTGTGGGACAAGTGCAGGGGGCGGCCTGTTGACTGCCTGCGCGGCATCCGGCATGAAGGCGGCGTGAAGTCGATTCAGGCTCTCATGTGGAACGTGGGAACCTGTCACCCCGATGCGAAGGGAGACGCGCAAATGGAGGCCCCATGAGCGCCAGAGTACCGATGCGGGGTACAGGGACGGAGCAAGCCGTAGTAGCTAAGAAGGATCGTAACGGGTCTGGAGCGAAGGGCTTGCCCTATCGAGCTGAAGCTGAGGCGACAACCGTGGGCGGCGACGTCCACGGGAGGATCGCGGAGGCAACGGCAAAGCCGCTTCCCATAAGCAAGCGTCAGGTATGGGAAGCCTACAAACTGGTGAAGGCCAAAGGTGGTGCGGCAGGTGTCGATGGTCAGACGCTCGAGGAGTTCGACGAGGACGTGGGAAACAACCTCTACAAACTCTGGAACAGGCTGGCTTCAGGCAGCTACATGCCGCCGGCGGTCAAACGTGTGGAAGTCCCCAAATCCGGGGGCGGGATTCGCCCGCTCGGCGTGCCCGCCGTGTCGGACAGAATCGCGCAGACCGTGATCAAGCAGGTCGTGGAGCCGGGGTTGGATCCGTTATTTCATGAGGATTCCTATGGTTACCGGCCGAGGAAATCGGCGCGGCAAGCGCTGGCGCAGACGCGTAAGCGCTGCTGGAAATATGCATGGGTAGTCGAGATCGACATCAAAGGGTTCTTTGATAACATCGACTGGGAACTTCTACTCAGGGCGGTACGTCACCACATCAGCGAACGCTGGGTTGTGATGTACATCGAGCGCTGGCTGAAGGCTCCGGTGCAGATGCCAGATGGAGAGGTGCAGGTACGGACACGCGGTACACCCCAGGGTGGTGTGGTCAGCCCAATCCTCGCCAATCTGTTTCTGCACTATGCCTTCGACAAGTGGATGCAGCGGCATCATGAGGATATACCATTTGAACGGTATGCCGACGACGCGGTGTGCCACTGTCACAGCCTCGCCCGGGCCCAAATGCTTGTTGACCAGCTGCGGGACCGCTTTGCGCAATGCGGGCTGGAACTGCATCCGCAGAAGACGCGGGTTGTTTACTGCAAGGATGCGGACCGACGAGGAGATTACCCGGACACGAGCTTTGACTTCCTTGGCTTTACGTTCAGGCCACGGTTATCGAAGAATCGACACGGCAAGACTTTCGTCAACTTCAGTCCGGCGGTTAGCGCCAAAGCTGCAAAGTCGATTCGTCAGGAAGTCCGAAGCTGGAACCTGCAACTACGCAGTGACAAGGCCTTGGATGACCTGGCGCGCATGTTCAATGCGGCGATCCGGGGGTGGGTCAACTACTATGGTGCCTTCTACAAGTCGGCGCTATATCCGACCCTACGACAGATCGATCGCAAGCTGGTATTGTGGGCGACCCGTAAATTCAAACGGCTGCGTGGGCACCGTCGTCGGGCGAGCCATTGGCTCGAACGGATTGCACGCAAGCACACGCGGCTCTTTGCACACTGGCCGCTGTTGTGGGGACAGGCTTCGGTGGGAAGAGCCGGATGAGCGGAGACGTTCACGTCCGGTTCCGTGAGCACCCGAGGGGGCAGTTCCCTCGGGTGACTCGACTCGTGGTGACTGGCGTGTCGAAAGATGTGCTGGAATCCCGGGTGCTTCCGGCAGTCAGGCAGTTCATGGCGGCTCGGGGTCTGGAGCTCTCGGAAGAGAAAACCCGGATCACGAACATAGCGGCGGGTTTCGATTTCCTCGGCCAGAACGTCCGCAAGTACGACGGTAAGCTGCTGATCAAGCCCGCGACCAAGAGCATCAAGTCGCTGCTTGACAAGGTCCGGGGCATCATCAAGGACAACGCGAGCGCCACGCAGGAGGCGTTGATACGCCAGCTAAACCCTGTGATCCGGGGATGGGCCCAGTATCACTGTCACGTCGTGTCGAAAGTGACCTTCTCCTCAATCGACTCACACATCTGGCAACGGCTCTGGAAATGGGCGAAGCGTCGACACCCCATGAAAGGAGCCCGGTGGGTCAGACAACGGTACTTCCGGCGTGACGGATACCGGTTCTGGGATTTTGCGACAAAGGGTTCAGCCGAGGGTGACACCTGCGGTCTGCAGCTCTTCCGTGCAGCGACGGTTGTGATTCAGCGGCACGTCAAAATCCGCGGGCTGGCCAATCCGTTTGATCCAGCATGGGATACCTACTTTGCCCGCCGTCGAATCGCGAAACGCTCCGCCAGGTTGCCCGGTGCCACCCCATGGTGCTGAAGCAATGGCTTGAGCCGGATGCGGGGCGACCCGCACGTCCGGTTCTAAGGGGGCGGCGGCGCAGTGATGCGTCGCTGCTACCCGACAAGGAATCGATCACGGCAGCCTATGCCGTTGCGATAGGCGAGGTCGAATTGCTGGGCAAGATCGGCACTTCGAAGACGGACATCGATCGCCTTTGTCAGCGCATGCAGTCCAAGGCGACGCACGTCCGCATCGTCTACGAAGCAGGGCCATGCGGCTATAACATATACCGGCAACTGGTGCAGAAGGGATTCGACTGCATGGTATGTGCCCCGTCGCTCATTCCCAGGAAACCGGGCGAGCGTGTCAAGACCGACCGCCGCGATGCGTTCAAACTCGTGCGCTCGTTGCGCGCAGGTGATCTCTCGCCAGTCTACGTGCCTGGTGTCGAAGATGAAGCGTTCCGGGACCTGGCTCGCGCATGGGCCGCCGCCAAAGCGGATCTCAAGCACGCACGCCAGCGGCTCAAGTCCTTTCTGCTCTCTCATGGTATTCGTTACACCGGCAGCGCGAACTGGGGGCCGGCACATCGAAGGTGGATTAGCACCTTCGCGTTCCCCAACCACTGGCAACAGCTGGCCTTTGACGAGTGCCGCCGTACCATCGAAGACAGGCTCGCACAATGCGACCGCCTCGAAGCGGCACTACGCGAGGCTGTCGTCAACTGGCGCTTCTATCCGGCTGTACTGGGATTGCAGGCAATGCGCGGCATCCAGTTCACCACGGCCGTAGGTATGCTCGCCGAACTTGGCGACCTGTCGCGATTCGAGCACCCGCGACAGCTGATGGCCTGGCTCGGCGTGACGCCATCCGAACAAAGTTCAGGAGACCGGCGCCGTCAAGGCGGCATTACAAAAAACGGGAACAGCTATGCAAGAAAGCTGCTCGTGGAAGCTGCTTGGAGTTACAGATACCCCGCTCGGGTGAGCCCGGACATACAACGTCGCCATGAAGGAATCCCGAAGCCGATCATTGACCGCGCATGGCATGCTCAACTGCGACTATGCCGGCGATATCGCAAGCTCGCAGCGCGCGGCAAGAATGTGAACACAGGGGTGGTTGCCGTTGCGCGAGAGCTTGCGGGGTTCATCTGGGACATCAGCAGACTGGCGATGTCCCTCGCCATACCGAAGGATGTCAGACCAAGCTGACACCACATTAACTTGAACCAGGACACGGCGAGTTTCCTGAAGGCGGCGTAGCCCGGCACCCGAGTAACCCGCGATCGGACTATGCAACACATCTCATGCGACTTGCGACTTTAGGTAGCGGCAGGCTCATAGGGCGGACCACAGTAATGCGGTAACCAACCCGCGGATATCAGTATGACCCACCGTCGAGACGTACTGCTACGTCGCCCTCAGTAAATTCAGATGCAACAAGACCCGAAAACCGATTGCGATTGACACGGAAAGTCATATCAGTCCGATCGGCCTCAGCTGACATTCAGGCTCACCGTTTGTAAGTCCGCTTCAGGTTGCTTTCCTGTCGTTCTGACGTGCACGACCGCGAATGACTCAGTTAGCGTCAGCGAACGCGTACTCTCGACCCATAAAGACGTTCGCAATTCCCGAAAGCTGACACTCACGAATTGCAATCGAAGGTAACTTCTGCACGCTTAGCTGTCGGAGGCGTAGGGCAGCAACGCAAACGGCTTCCCGACGGCGCTTGCTATCGTCGCAACGAGTTCACTCAGATCGTCAGGCCCTTCCGCCTCGCAAATCGTGAGATTTTTTAATTCACTTTGCGACGTTTTACTTCGGCACTGCACCTGTAGCCATGAACCACCAGGTCCTTTTGCCGGTTGTACTCGCACAACTTCAAATTGAACTACATCGTCCATCGGCACTATGTAGAGTTCCGAACCGAAAGAAACCAGTACAGAACAATCATCCGAGCGGCCGATCCATCTATGCTTGGTCCCGATATCCCCATCGAGTAATCGAATGAACTCCAGTTCACTCTGAGGAGCGGGTCGACACGGGGCGCGCGTCATCTCTGACAAATCAACAGGGATAGGGGCTACCGGCACAAAGCTTTCGATCGCGACTTTATCCTCAGCGCTGCACGGACGACGATAGCCAGTTTTGATGCCTACATGGCACGCTACCTTTAGCCTCGGCTCCCTTACGTGGGTCGGATTCGTAGCGGGAAACTGCTGCATCTCGGGCGGCCAGACATACAGTTCCACCGAGGCGGGACCAAACCTCCACTCATGACCCAGGGTGTTCGATGTTCGTGTTGCTTTGCCCCCTCCAAGGACTGGCACCAGTTGTTCTACGGTATGTTGGAGGTTGTCTCGAGCATCGTCCCCGAAATAGGTATTGCCCGAAAATTCGGTAGCAGGCATCGCTGCAGAAAATTGAGGAAAAACCTGAGCTGAAAGTGGCCAAAGCAAGCCGCGCACAAACGGGAGTGGCGTGGGAATCTCAATCACGTTCCAACTGTAAGCGGCGTGTTGTCGTGTTCCGAATTTCTCCTCCAACGAACTACGTGAGCAATTCCAAGGAAGGCCTATCGCAGTTAAATAGTCATGCAATGCGGTTTTAATCGGAAATGCGTGGTCTGCTTGCATGCTCCCCTCGGTATTACATGGCGATAGTGAGTTCGGTTTTCAGCGATCCCCATCGTCGCCGTTAAACCTCTCGTCCGGCCGTCCAGCGCTCTGGTTCATAACAGGGATTTGCCGCCTTCCGGCACGTATTGAGCTTCGATTGTCGACTATCTACACTGCGATGTCGACTGACCGTTTCTGGCCGGGAGTACGCGTCCATCCACGTCGCCGGAAATTTGCGTAGAACTCGGCGATTGCGGACGTTCGGCGATGGGGGGCGATGCTTTCCATGGCGGCATGGCGGTTCACAACTCACAAGGCCCGAAGCTCAGCGAGGGCGCGCGCTTCCGCTTCACGACCTTCGCTTTCCCGTTGAAGCGGAAGTCACCGGAAATGTACCGCCTGCTGACGGTGCACCCGCGCGCGTGGCGTGGCATGGCTGGGTGGAAGGCGACGCGCAGTCGCGTCTCGACCCGCATCACGCGTGGCTGTTCGAAGATCTGCCGGGCGGCCGCGTGCACATCCTCACACGAGAGACGCAGAACGGCACGCCTGCGAAAGAACTGGCGCAAACGCGGCCGAATCCGATGATCAACGGCCGTCAGGAATGGCTCGACGTGCTGGTTGCCGCAACGCGACGCGCGGGCGGTTGATAAGTCTGGTCTACGGGTGAGTTTGACGCGCGTCCGATCGTTGCGATTCAAGAATCTCTTCAAGTACCGCTGCAACCGTTTTCGATGCCAGCGTCGTTCTCACGGTGTCCTGAATCGAATCGTAGACGTGGCTCAACGTCGAGCCGATACCTCGCCCGACGGGGCAAATCTGACTAGGTTGTGTTGGATGCAACGCGAACTGGCTGCCCTCTTCGAGCGCATCGAAGACATCGAGCAGCGAGATCAGTTCGGCTGACCTGGCGAGACGCCAGCCCGCATTGATGCCGCGATAGCTTTGTACGAGCCCGGCTTTGGACAGCACACCAAGTGTCCGCCGGATAACAACAGGATTGGTCTTCACGCTCGCGGCGATCCGCTCTGAGGTGACAGGATCGTCAGGATGATTGCGTGCGGCAAGCGCCATCCAGGCCAGAATGTGGGTTGCCACCGTAAGGCGGCTATTCGCGCTCATATCACAACCCAATGATCCGTTCAGATATAACTATATTAGTTACATCCAAACCTGTCAAATTGCTTCCGAACGGAAATCGCCTCCGTACTTTGGTCTGGCGGTAAGGACTCGCGGCGCCCTCAAGCAATCGAACATCGCTCTATTGCGAAATTTGAATCTTGTCGTTACGATACGACTCGACTACGATGTAACAAATGTAGTTACATCATGTGAGGTTGTAGTGCACATCAAACGCGCGGTGCCACCGCTCATTGAAAATCCAGACAAGGTTCACGCAATGTCCACACTCTTCGATCCGATCCAGATCGGCGCACTGAAGTTGCCGAACCGCATCATCATGGCGCCGCTCACCCGCATGCGTGCTTTCGACGAACGCGCGCCCAGCCCGCTCAACGCGCAGCATTACGCGCTGCGCGCGAGCGCGGGACTGATCATCACGGAAGCCACGTCGGTGACACCACAGGGCGTTGGCTATCCGAACACACCGGGCATCTGGAGCGAGAAGCAGATTGAAGGTTGGAAGAAGGTCACGTCGGCCGTTCACGCGAACGGCGGCCTGATCGTGTCGCAGTTGTGGCACGTCGGTCGTGTCTCCGACCCGGTCTACCATGACGGGCAAGCGCCCGTCGCGCCGAGCGCGATCGCACCGGAAGGTCACGTGACGCGCATTCGCCCGATGCGCGGTTACACGGTGCCGCGCGCACTGGAGACGGATGAGGTTCCCGGCATCGTCGAAGATTTCCGGCGTGGCGCGGAGAACGCGAGACGTGGCGGTTTCGACAGCGTCGAACTGCATGCGGCGAATGGCTATCTGTTCGACCAGTTCCTTCATGACGGCTCGAACAAACGGACGGATCGCTATGGCGGCTCGATTGAAAACCGCGCACGCTTTCTGCTCGAAGCAATTGATGCGCTGCTCACCGTATGGCCCGCCAAACGCATCGGCGTGCATCTGAACCTGATGTCAAGTTCGTATTCGATGCACGACTCGAATCCCCGTGCGCTGTTTCGCTACGTCGCGGAACAATTGAACGCGCGTCACATCGCGTTCATCTTTGCGCGCGAATCGCTGGATCGCGGCGATGAGCGCATCGGGCGCGACGTGCGTCGCATCTTCAATGGCGCGTATATCCTCAACGAAGGCTTGACAAAGGAAAGCGCCGAGCAGGCCATCGAACGCGGAGAAGGCGACGCTGCGGCATTTGGGCGTCCGTTCGTCGCCAATCCTGATCTGGTCGAGCGGTTTCGAGTCGGCGCAACGCTGAATGCGATCAACCCGGAAACCATCTATACGGACGATGAAGCGGGCTACAACGACTATCCGTTGCTTGGTGAAGTCGCTGAAGCCACGGGCGGCTAGAAAGCTACTGTAAGCGGCCGGTCGGGTGGCCGCCTTATTCCGAAACCCAATCGGCGGAATGACGTCACGTCGAATCGGCATGGCCCGGATATGGTTGTCTCGCGTCGTTTTCTAGGCAGGGGTGGCTCCAAATGGGGTGGCTTTCGTGTCCGCCTCGCGAGGCGATGAGCATGGCCGATGCTTTTGCACCCAGCGCGCGAAGTCGCGAGGTGCGAGCGGCGGCGAGAACAGAAACCCTTGATACAGATGGCAGCCGTGTGTGCCCAGAAAATCGCGCTGGGCATGCGTTTCCACGCCTTCGGCGGTAACGGTCAGCTTCAGGATTTCACCGATGTGGATCATCGTTGAGCGTGAGCACGTAAATCGATGGGAATTCGGGGCGTTTTGAGCAGCTTGCGTGATGTAGCGGAGGGGATCTCCCTCAGGCATCTTGCACAAACGACGCCCAAGGGAGAGTCTCTTGTCTGCCAGA
>NZ_JBFRCH010000030.1:0-78967 GCF_040965635.1 Paraburkholderia phymatum | reverse complement strand
AAGGATTGGAAGATGCCGCCTATCACCTGGCGGCAAGCAGTCAATCAGTTCGCCATTCTGTTCGGCGAGCGATTCACGAGCGCCATGAGCTGAGATCTTTTAACCCGACCTCAGCACACGAAATTCCTGACACCTCCCTAAGTTGACCACTGCATTTGCTCTACGAGCCGCGATTAACGTGCTTCGTGATTCTGCGGAATCACCCATGCCGTCAGGCGAGCGCTAGACGAAGCCAGCGTGCAACTGCATTTCGCGCCGACTAAGCCGAAAACACGGACCCTTCCGGCAGTTCCACGGCGCGTATCAGCTGTCTACCTGTGCTGCTTTTGCATTGTGAAATGCCTGATTTCAGGCGCATTCACATTCGCTCACTGAACCCTCGCGATACCACGGTTCGCAGCAGCTACAGCCCTGCTGTTCAAACTGGTTGGTACTCGTGTCGTCATCGTCTTCCGGCAGTTCCGGCACCGGGTTCGCTTCGTCATTCGACCACGCAGTCGGTATGGCATCGGTTTCGTTCAACCCGTACTTCTCCGGACACTCAATGCTCGCGTCAATCTCGTCATTGATGAGGTCGCGCACGTATGCGTCCTCGTCCGGGCGAAACCGGCGCCATGCGCCGTCAACAAAATGGTGCAGTGTCACGACGGATTGTGTATCAATCTCAATGGCAATGCGGATTTTCAGAAACGGATCGCTGGCCCACGGCGACTCCCATCGACCAACTAGATACCTTTCCAGTATAATTCGCTTCCAGAACTCTGATCAAATCAGCTTACGGGACTCCTATGCGAGTCAAGCCCCGTCTCCTGAGTTTGACCGACCCAAGCCGCCCTTCGACGCCCGCGATGATTCGCCCACAGCCCGATGGTTATCGATTGAGTTAGCTGAGATGGTACACCTTGGTCACGGTTCCTCGGAACAGCGCCTCCCGTTCCTGCGTACTCGCCTGCGCGGTTAAGCGCTTGAACGCATTCCAGCCGTTGCTATAGGGATACGAGCCCTTATCGACCGGAAAATTGCTTTCGAACATGCAGCGGTTCGCGCCGAACGTCTCGATGCAGGTATGCATCCACGGCTTCCATGTAGCCGCCAGCTCGATCGATGAAGGCGGAAGCTCTCCTTTTTCGAAGTCGAAGCCGTTGATCCGCATACCCAAGCCACCGACTTTCACATACACGTTGGGCAACTGCGCCAGCTCGCGCATCGAGCTCGACCATGCGTCGAACACTTCCTTGCGTTTGTCTGTGTAACTGGCGATGCGCACGATCCCGCCGCAATGATTGATGATGAACGGCGTGTCGGGATACGCCTTCGCCAGATCGAAGAGTTCGGGCAATTGCGGGAAGAAGAGCCACGCGTCGTAGGAGAGGCCGAGCGCCCCAAGTTGTGCGACGCCTGACCGATAGGTCGGGTCCAGCAGCAATCCCTGCGGCGCTGCCGACAAGGGATTCACGAGCGTCTGGTCTGCGTCCCACGTTACGAGATGCCGCACGCCGCGCAAGCGGCCAGCGCCCGCCTGAAGCTCGGCTTCGAGCACTTCTCGCACTGCCGTACCGCGACGCAGATCCGCGTAACCGACGATACCTTTCGCGACCTGCGGCTTGCCTTTCTGCAACGGTGCGGTGGCCCCGACCACATATTCGATTTCGCCGACCGGGCGCATCGGTTCGGAACCATCTTTTCGATAACGCGTCAGTGCCTGCATGTACACGGACGCGGTGATGTTGTGCCCGGATCTGGCGTCTTCGAGATATTCATCGAGCAGGTAAGTCCATCCCGTGCGCTCATAGAAATGATGATGCGCGTCAACGATCGGCATGCCCGGTTCGAGCGCGGATTCAGTGCCCGAGGCGAGCCACGCCGCGCGAACGGGAAGGTAATTGCTGGTCGTGCTCATGCTGCGGGTTTCCTCTTTTGCGAATCCTTGCCGCGCAGAGACGGCCGGGATCATGATCGATGCTGCCGCCGCGCCAAGGAGCCGGCGTCGCAAGGGCGAACGAAGCGGTACCATGTTCACTTCTTCTCCGTGTTGAAAGCGTAGAGCGAGAGGGTCAGCAGGGTCGTGATGAGCAGCACGAACGACAGACCGATCATGCCGGCCGTGAATGTACCGAAGCTGTCCTTGAGATAGCCCACGAGATATGGTCCCGCAAAGCCACCAAGCGCGCCAATCGAATTGATCAGCGCGAGGCCGCCGGCAGCGGCCTGCCCGGAGAGGAACCTGTTCGGCAACGTATAGAAAATCGTGCGGCCCGCAATCGTTCCGATGAGCGCCAGTGTGATGCCGGTCATAGCAGGCACCAGTTGATGGAAACGGGTCGATACGCCGAGCGCCACGGCTCCGATCAAAAGACCCGCGGCCAGGCTCGCGATGGGGCCGCCGCGCCGATCGACCCGCTTGGCCCACCACAGCAATGCGATGGTTGCAAAGAAATACGGCACCGCCGACATCCAGCCGGTCTGCGTCACGCTCATGCCGTGAGCCTTGAGCATCTGCGGCAGCCAGATGCCAATACCGTAGGAACCCATCGTGAAGCCGAACGAGATCATCGCAAGGATGTACGTGCGCACATCCTTCAACGCGGCGGCGAAATCCTTCTTTTTCTGTCTGGCTGCGCCCTCGCGGTCGAAGGCGCTCTGCAGCGCATGCCGCTCCTGCGGCGACAGCCACGTGGCATCGGCGGGCTTGTCCGCAAGCAGCTGCAGCACGAGGAAGCCGAGCAAGCACGCGGGCAAGCCCTCCACAATGAACATCCATTTCCAGCCAGCCAGCCCGAAGAAGCCGTCCATCTTGAGCAGCCACGTCGAAAGCGGACCGCCGACGAGTGACGAGATCGGCGTGGAGACGGTGAACCACGCGAGCACGCGAGTGCGATAGCTTGCCGGAAACCAGACTGCGAGGAAGAAGATCACGCCCGGGAAGAAACCCGCTTCGCCGATACCCAGCAGGAGCCGGAGCACGTAGAAACTGGTCGGTCCCACCGCAAGCGCCGTGGCCGCCGCGAAGAAGCCCCAGGTGATCATGATGCGCGCCAGCCAGCGTCGCGCGCCGAATCGGTACAGCGCAAGGTTACTTGGAACCTCGCATACGCAGTAACCCGCGAACATGATGCCGGCACCCCAGCCGAACTGCGTCGCAGTCAACCCGAGGTCGTGGTTCATCGTCAGCGCGGCAAAGCCAACGCTTGTCCGATCCAGGTAATTGAAAAAGTACGCGAGCGCGAGAAGCGGGATAAAGCGCCACGCCGCTTTCTTAACCGCCTGTTGTTCCAGTGTGGAGTCGACGGACCTGTCGGCCGTCATTTCCGGTGATATCGATGTCATGTTCCGTCTCCTGTGGAATCACGGCCGAGCTGAACCATGCTGCACGTGCGCGGCAGTGATTCCTTGTGTGCTGCCAGGGTGTCAGGCGCTGGCGAGTTCGTTAGCCGACGGACTCGCCGGATCGCCAGGCTGCTGGTCCCGACACCTGACGATGCCCGCTTCGGTCAGCTGTCTGAGGTCTTCCGGCGTGTAACCGAGTTGCATCAGAAGCGCACGCGTATCCTGTCCGAGTGAAGGCGGCGCTGCGCGGAGTTGCAGCCGTTCCCCGCCAAGCGTCAGAGGCAGCAACGCGGTCTTCGTGGATACAGGTTGACCAGCACCACTAGCGTCGGAGGGCAATGTAACATCGGCAAGCCCCCCCGTTGCAAGCAGATGGGGATCGTCAAACATATCCTGGGGCTTGGTGATTGGCGCATATGGCAATCCGCAGCGTTCGAAGATCGCGCTGATCTCGGACGCCGTGAATGCTTCCATGTGCTTGCGAAGCTGCGGCAACAACCAGTCGCGTGCCTGCACCCGCTGATTGTTGGTCACGATGCGCTCGTCGGCCTTCAGCTCAGTCAGGCCGAACGCGTCACAGAAGATCGCCCATTGTGTGTCGGACACGACCGCCAGGAAGATCTGTTCGCCGTTCCTGACTGAAAACACGTCATAGACCGCCCATGCGGAGATCCGGCTGGGCATCGGTGCAGCAGCTTTTCCGGTCACGGCGAACTGCATCATGTGCTGTGCGACAAGGAACACGTTGTTCTCGAAAAGCGCGCTTTGTACCTCCTGACCGTGCCCGGTGCGCTCACGTTGCGCAAGCGCCGCCATCGCGCCGATCGCGCCGAACATGCCGCCCATGATGTCGTTGACGCTCGTGCCAGCCCGCAGCGGACGCCCTTCCGGTCCCGTCATGTAGGCGAGGCCGCCCATCATCTGAGCAACTTCGTCCAACGCGGTCCGATGGTCGTACGGACCGGGCAGGAATCCTTTGTGCGACACGTAGATGAGACGCGGATTGAGCCTGGAAAGCGCCCCATATCCCAGGCCCAGTTTGTCCATCGTGCCGCTTTTAAAGTTTTCGCTGAAGATGTCTGCACCGGCAAGCAGCTTGTGCACGACGTCGAGCCCGCGCGCATCCTTCACATCGACGGCGATACTCTTCTTGTTCCTGTTGAAGGTACTGAAAAAGCCAGCTCCGGACCCGCGAAGAGCGCGCGTGCTGTCGCCAGCAATCGGTTCAACCTTGATCACCTCCGCGCCCAGATCAGCCAGGACCATGCCGCATGTTGGTCCCATTACCATGTGCGTCATCTCGACAACACGCACGCCGCTGTACGGCAGAGCTTGGTTCGCTTGCTCTTGGCTCATTGCGCAACTCCCAACAGACAGCCTTCCGGTTGCGGTGCGCTCGGTACGCGCCCATCTGAATATCTGAATCCCTTGGGCAGTCCGGCATCCTGCACATGCCCGTACAAGGCTTCGTCCGGCAGCGCTTCGGCCAGAATCGCACGTGCAGCGCCCAGTTTGTCGATGTCCACGCCCGTCTCATAGCCCATGGCTTCCAGCAGGAAAGCAAGGTCCTCCGTGACGATGTTTCCAGTAGCGCCTGGGGCATACGGACAGCCGCCAAGACCAGCCTGACTGGAATCGATCGTTGTGACGCCCACGTCAAGCGCGGCGATCACATTGGCGAGTCCCTGACCGCGTGTGTTATGAAAGTGCGCCCCGCCCGCCTTGTCCCTGAGTTCCGATTGCAGTCGACGGAACAGGCGACGAACCTGCGCAGGGTTGGCGTACCCGCTGGTATCGGACAGGCCAATCTCGTCCACGCCGGACTCGGCCATCGCAAGACACATACGCATCGTTTCGTCATCGGTGACCGTGCCGGTGATGGTGCAGCCAAATGCGACGGACACGCCCGCTTCGATCTGTACGCCGGGAAACTGCTCGTTGCGCAACGCGACGATGTCGCGAACCTCTTCAATCATCTGCGCCGTCGTCTTGCGGATATTGGCCATCGAGTGCTCGTTGGTCACCGAGACGGGCAGCGTTACTTTGTGCACACCGGCTTCGAACGCGCCGCGCGAACCATGCAAATTCGGCGCGAGGACCGCCACATGAAGGCCAGGAATCGACAGCGCATGAGCCACGACCTCACGGATGTCGGCCATTTGCGGCAGTAACTTCGGGGGCACGAACGAGCCCACCTCAATTTCCTTCAACCCAGCGGCGGCCAGCGCGGAAATCCATCGCAGCTTGGCCGCTGTCGGGATGATGCTCTTGATGCTTTGCAGGCCGTCGCGCGGCCCAACCTCGCTGATCAACACCCTAGGATTGGACGTAATCACAACTGCTCCTGTGTTCTATCTGATAGATCTAGGTTCTGCTGGAAAGAACTATATGCCTGCGATAAGTCTCGGATAAGACGGGTAAACCCGAGAATTTTGAAAAAATAGAACTTGAGTTCTATTGTGCGGAACTGTAGAGTGTGAGAACAAACTTCGAGGGTAAAACGTGCCTATCAATGCACTCTCGCCGACGGAGCCGACGATCGACACGTCAGAAAGGTCGAGTGGCGTCGCGGTCCTGGATCGAGCATTTGCGATTCTCAACGCCTTTGGACCGGTTGATGACCGGCTCACGCTAACGGAACTCTCGCGCCGCACCGGCTTGTACAAGAGCACGGTTTTGCGACTGCTCGGTGCTTTGGAGCACGGCGGATACATACGGAAGCTGAATGACGGGCAGTACGCCATCGGCCATCAACCGCTGCGCCTCGCAACGCTTTATCAACGGTCCTTTCAAATCGGCCCGGTTGTCGAACCCATCCTTCAGCAACTGAGTCGAGACATGGGCGAGACGGCATCTTTCTATGTGCGGCAGGGTGACCAACGTTTAGTGCTCTACCGCGTGGAGCCGTCAAGGAGCGTGAGGGTTGCGATACGTGTTGGCGAGGAATTCCCGGTCGACAAGGGCGCATCCGGCAAAATACTGCTCGCATTCACTGAATCTCTGGACCCCCGCGGGAATGACGTGCGCGCGCAACTCTGGGCGGTGTCATACGGCGAACGCGATCCTGAGACAGTATCAGCATCGGTGCCGGTGTTCGATTCGAGTGGTCAACTCGTGGGCGCTCTCACTCTATCCGGGCCCAAGGGTAGATTCGATGCGCCAGACACTATTAACGTTGCGCTGAAGGCGTTGCTTGACAGTGCGAAGCGCGCGACGGTCACCCTGGGTGGTATGGGTGAGAGATACGATGCGAGCATCGCCCGCTTCGCCGCCCCATCATCATCCGTAGATCGGGTGTCTGCGAAATAAAAGATCCGCGCTCATATCCGCCCCGGCGCACCGCTTCCGCTTCACACTTCAGTGCAACTGTCGCAGACCCGCACCTGACGTCTAGCGAAGAGCAGCTTGAGAGTGGCCGGCGCGAGCAGGTTTTGCGATCTTTGCGAGAAGGCCCTATGCGATCAGGCGAGGCCCGCGTCAGTACAGCGCGCTTAACGCAGTGCTCGAGCCATATACGGTACTTCGGGGGCTCCCGTGACCAAAACGACATGGGGCTACCCAATCGGACAGCGTACGTCGTTCGAACTCAGCCGCACGATAAAGACGACGCATAGCCGCGCCTGACCAAGCACGAGACCCAAATGGCGAAGACCAAAAAAACATCACCTCAACCTTCGATCTGAATGGCCGGTTCCTGAGTGGAACCGACGCCTGAATGTCTCGGCGACATTGCCCGCGAATGTCGCTTCATGGCGTGCGCCGTGAAAAGGCGGCGCTTTTCCAGTGGGTGAAAGCCCCACCCGGCAACCGCTCCAGCCGGAAGCAACCTATAAGGACGTTCCCTTTTTGCAAGCTTGGGTTCATTCGGTCATTGATAGATTCCGATGTTGTGGCAGACACGATGGCAGGTCGGCGGCGGGGCTCTTCTCCATGACTTTCCGCTTCTCAGATGGGTTGCCAGCACCAACCATCGTGGCATATCGCTACGCCACAGGATGGGGAAAGTCCTTTCTAATTCGGAGCAGTCGTGGAGGTAACGAAGCGGTTGAAGCCTTCGGTGAAGCGTGTCACGAAATACGGTGACAGCGCGAGTGTGCAGGCCGTAACGCGAGTGAACGCCGAGCAAGCCTCGAAAAGGACGATGCGCAGGCCGACCCGAGAGCCATGTCGGGGAAGGCTTCTATGAGCGGCTGGGTGAATGAGCAGGCAGAGCGCCCAGTCGCTGCGCCGGGGTAGTGGCGACAGCATGCACACAAGGAAGCGCACGCAACACGGGAAGACCCTTGGCGTGGTCAGGGATGACAAACTAGACGCCCGTGAGGGACTGGCCTGGCGCCTTCCCGAGCAAGAAGTCAGGGTCCTAATGCCTTCTTCTCCTGTCAAGATCGGAGGGCGCGAACGCGCCTGTAACCCTTCGGAAACTGGTTGGCTAAACGGTAGAATCCGTCCTCGCCATCCATCAGGATGGCGATCTAAAACGCTCGCCCGAGGCTCCCTTTGTCGTTGGAGTGGAATAATGCGACGGCACGCCTAAGCTCGAGCGAAGGACTATGGAGGGAGGGCGGATCGACTGGTTACTCAAACATCCTGCGCCCCGGTGTGGCTTCTAATTCCTTGTAATGACAGGCGACGGTGACTGATCCGCGCGCACGAGTCGCGTCAATGATACGCGGGCTCGTGCGCAGAACAGCTCGGCGATGCCTGGCAGCGGCAGCGTCGATGCGCGCACGACGTATAGCTGGTCGCGAATCTCAGGCTCGAAAGGCCGCACGGCGACACGGTTTTTGGCGTACGCCGCCGTCACCGGATCGATCAGCGCGACACCTGCCCCGTTGGCGACCAGCGCGACGATGGTCTGCGACAACTGCGCCTCGACGCTCATCTGACGCTGGACGTTCTGCTCGACGAATACGCGGTCGATGGCCGTGCGCGCGTCGAACGAGCGCGGGAACGAGATGAACGATTCGCCTTCCAGGTCGGCCGCCTTGAGCACGCGCTTCCTTGCCAGCCTGTGCGTGAGCGGCAGAATGCAGCGCATCGACGCATCCGTCAGCCGTTCGGGTCGCACGGACGGATGCGGAATCGCTTCTGCGATGAACCCGACGTCGCATCGGCCCGACGCCACCATGTCCACGACGGTGCTCGCGCTATGCGTGAGCAAGGTCACGTCGATGCCCGGATGCGCCTGCACGAACTGCGCGACGACGGCGGGCAGCAGTTCGAGCGCGATGGCGGGCGACCCGGCCACCCGCAGCGAGCCGCGCCGCATCGCGCGTATCTGCTGGGCCGCATGACCGATGCGATCGAGACCGACGAACGCGCGCTCCACCTCCTCGTATAGCACGCGCGCTTCCGCGGTCGGCACGAGCCGTCCCTGCTGACGCTCGAACAGCGTGAAGCCCACGCTGTCCTCGAAGTCCGCGATCAGGCGGCTCACCGCCGGCTGCGAGATATGCAGCGACTGCGCCGCGCGCGTCACCGTGTGCCGCTGGATGAGTGCACGGAACGCTTCCACCTGTCGGATCTTGAGGTCGGCCGAGCTCATAACATTCACTTATAGACGAGCGAAAAACGGCATTTGACGCAGCATTTTGCCAGTTGGATGCTACGTCCGACAGCATTTTTCCTGATATCGACGCAGTGGATCAACTCCATAACATTCGTCCCGCCAGCGGGGTGTGGACATGAAATCGAACACTTACGATGTCGTCGTTGCGGGCGGAGGGCTCGTCGGTATGGCGATCGCGTACGGTCTCGCGCGGCTGCACCTTCGCGTCGCCGTGTGCGACGGCGCGGACAACGCATACCGTGCCGCGCGCGGCAATTTCGGCCTCGTGTGGGTGCAGGGCAAGGGCGGACGCTGCCTGCCATACGCGCAGTGGTCGCTCGGCTCGTCGCAGCGCTGGTCGACCTTCGCCGCGCAGCTATCGCGCGAAACGGGTGTCGACGTGGGCTTTAAGCGTCCGGGCGGCATCGAACTGTTCGAAACGCACGCGGAACTCGATAAGGGACACGCGCTGCTCGAATCGTTGCGAGAGCCGGACGCGGGGCTCGATTACGAAGTGCTCGATTCAAACGCGTTGCGCAAGCGCATTCCCGCGGCGTCGCCGGAACTCGCGGGCGCGCTCTATTCGCGCAACGACGGCCACGCAAGCCCGCTCTATACCCTGCGCGCCTTGCAGCAGGCGTTCGCGGTGAACGGCGGAGCGTACCGGCCGTGTGAGGAAGTACGCGAAGTGCTGCCGCGCTCGGGCAGTTTCGATGTCGTGACGGCGACGGGCACGCTCAACGCCGGACGCGTCGTGCTTGCGGCGGGACTCGGCAACGCGTGGCTCGCGTCGATGATTGGCCTCGATGCGCCCATCTCGCCGTTGCGCGGACAGATCATGGTGACCGAGCGTCTCGCGCCGTTCCTCGATTATCCGACGCTGGTCGTGCGGCAGACGCGCGAAGGCTCGGTGATGCTCGGCGATTCCGCGGAAGACGTCGGTTTTGATGAGGGCACCACGCGCGGCGTGATGGCCGATATCGCGCGTCGTGCACAGACGGCATTTCCGATTCTCGCGCATGCGCGCGTCGTGCGGGCATGGGGCGCGCTGCGCATCATGACGCCGGACGGTTTGCCCGTCTATGAAGAATCCGCGTCGTATCCGGGCGCATTCGTCGCGATCTGCCATAGCGGCGTGACGCTCGCTGCCGCGCATGCCGAAACGCTCGCACCGTGGATCGCGGGCCGCGCGCGTCCGCGGATCATCGAGCCGTTCGTCACGGCACGTTTCCAACCGCGACAGGAGTAAGCCCATGTTTGAGCTCTTGCCGCTGGCATCGGCGGCGACCGTCGGCATCGAAATCGACGGCGATCTGCTGCGCGTTCCTGCGCATTTCACCGTCGCTGCCGCACTGCTCGCGAACGGAAAGGCGGCGTGCCGCACATCAGCCGTGAGCGGCGCGCCGCGTGGGCCGTTCTGCATGATGGGCGTCTGCTTCGATTGCCTCGTCGAAATCGACGGCGTGCCGAATGTGCAGGCCTGCATGACGCGTGTCGCCGAACGCATGCGCGTGCGATCGATGCAAGGCAAGGCGAGGCTCGCATGACGGATACACGATGCGATCTGCTGATCGTCGGCGCCGGGCCGGCAGGGATGGCGGCGGCTTGTGAGGCGCGCGAGCGCGGTCTCTCGGTAATCGTCGCCGATGAGGGTCACGCACCCGGTGGCCAGATCTACCGCGATGTGACCACATCGCCGCTGCGCAGCATCGCGGCGCTCGGCAAGGACTACGCGGCGGGGCGTCCGCTGATCGAGCGCTTCTTCGCGTGCGGCGCGCAGTATTTGCCGCACACGCTCGTCTGGCAGATCGGCCGTGAGGCGCACACGGGCGCGACGGAAGCCGTGGCGATGCTCACGCGCGGCAATGCGGCCGATGCCGGCAACGCGCCCGGACTCGATCACGCGAGCGGCACGCTGGCCGTGCATGCGCGCGCCGTCCTGCTCGCGACGGGCGCGCAGGAACGTCCGTGGCCGATTCGCGGCTGGACGTTGCCTGGCGTGATGGGCGTCGGCGCGGCGCAGACCGCGCTCAAGTCGGCGGGGCTCGTGCCGTGCGCGCAGACCGTGCTGGTCGGCGGCGGGCCCTTGCTGTGGCTGTTCACCTCGCAGTTGCTCGAAGCCGGCCGCAGGATCGCGGCGATCGTCGATACGACGCCGCCGGATGCGCATACGAAAGCGCTGCGTCATCTGCCGCGCGCACTCAGGGCCGCCGACTATCTGCTCAAGGGCTGGCGCATGATGCGCGCCGTGCGCCGCGCGGGCATCGCCATTCACCATCATGCGCTCGACGTCGAAATCATCGGCGACACGCGGGCGGGCGCCATTCGCTTTGTCGACGGTGCCGGCAACGCGCGGCAGATCGAAGCATCGCTGATGCTGCTGCATCAGGGCGTGATCCCGTCGACGAATCTTGCGCGCGCAACGGGATGTGCCCACGAATGGGACGCGCGCACGGCCTGCTGGCATCCGCAAACGGATGCATGGGGGCGCAGCAGCGTCGCCGATGTGTGGATTGCCGGCGATGGCGCGGGCATCGGCGGCGCGCAGGCGGCGGCGTTTGCCGGCACACTCGCGGCGCTCGACGTCGCCGCGCAGCTCGGCGCACTCGACACGCTAACGCGTGACCGCGCGAGCCGCGCACCGCGTGCCGCACTGAACCATCATCTCGCCGTTCGGCCGTTGCTGGATGCGCTGTATACGCCGCCGCCCGCATCGCGCTTGCCCACCGACGAAGTCATCGTATGCCGTTGCGAAGAAGTGACGGCGGGCGAGATACGTCGCATTGCCGCGCGGGGCTGCACGGGACCGAACCAGATGAAGGCATTCTCGCGTTGCGGGATGGGTCCGTGCCAGGGCCGCTTGTGCGGCACCACGGTCGGCGAACTGATCGCGCACGCGCAGGCGAGAGACCCCGCCGATGTCGGCTACTACCGGATTCGCGCGCCCGTCAAACCAGTCACGATTGCGCAACTCGCGCAGGCCATGCCCGTCGATACCGATGTCGCGCGCGGCGAGTTTCCCAGTTGAAACGCTGCATGGCTCGCGCGCCCAAACGCTTCGCTTTTTCTTGACGTTGGACCCTTGACCCTTGACCTTTAGCGAGGAGTGCTTTGATGAAACGTAGCTTGAAAGTGATGGTGGCAGCGGTATCGATGGCGCTCGCGTGTGCGGCGTCGGCGAAAGAGTGGCAGACGATACGCGTGGGCATCGATCCGACCTATCCGCCGTTCGAATCGCTGTCGACGAGCGGGGCGGTGGTCGGCTTCGACGTCGATCTCGGCAACGCGCTGTGCGCGAAGCTGAAGGCGAAATGCGTGTGGGTGCAAAGCAGCTTCGACGGCCTGATTCCGGGCCTGCAGGCGCGCAAGTTCGATGTGATCCTGTCGTCGATGGCGGCGACGGCGAAGCGCCGCGAGCAGATCGACTTCACCGATCGTCTCTATCGTAACCAGACGCGCCTGATCGCGCGCGAAGGCTCGGGTCTGCTGCCCGATGCGGCGAAGCTCGCGCACAGGCGTGTCGCCGTTCAGCAGGGCACGGTGCAGGAAACCTATGCGCGCGAGAAGTGGGCGGGCGCTGGTGTCGAGGTGGTCCCCTACCAGAACTACGACCAGGCATACGCGGACCTCGGCACGGGGCGCGTCGATGCCGTGCTGATGGACGCGGTGCGAGGCAAGCTCGGTTTTCTTGATACGCCGGCCGGCAAGGGCTTCGCGTTCGTGGGCAATGTTGTTTACGATCCGACGATCATGGGCGACGGTGATGCTGCTGGCGTGCGCAAGTCCGACAGCGATTTGCGCGATGCGTTGAACGTCGCGATTGCTGAAATGCTGCGCGATGGAACGTACAAGAAGATCGAATCGAAGTACTTCCCGTTCGATATGTATGGCAAATAGCGCTCGAAACCGGGGTGCCGGGGGCCCGCGTGATTGGTCGTGATGCGACATGGGCACATGCGTTATGGGCGAACGGCCTTTCACGCGGCTACGTGTGCGGAGGCTCGCGGATAGGCCGAATCAGGTTGCATCTGCCAGGCGCGAGACGGACCCTGTTTCTCATGCCGCCGCTATGCGCCTTATGAAGTGCAGAGACCGGCTAGCCGCTGCAGTTCGGTCTTTCAGGAAAAGCCGCCGTGCAAATGATTGCTTCACCTTGGAACCTGCCAGAAAACCAATTCACACAAGTCGGCCATAGCCGACATTGGGGCGGCCGGGTTCTACGTCAGCAATGTGGCGGGTAGCTGCCGTGCTGATGCACTGCTTATCAGCGTTGCCTTTCAATGAATCGGACTTCGGGGATTGATGAATAACCAAAGTGACTTTACAGGTCTGAGCGGATGCGCGAATTGGCGGACTGATCGGTTTGCTGGTTGGGGACGCCTTGGGTGTTCCCTACGAATTCAAGACGCCAAACCTGCTTCCACCGCGTGACAAGATTGAGATGACGCCACCCGCTGGTTTCAGGCGTTCCCATGCGGGCGTACCGGTCGGCACGTGGTCCGACGACGGAAGCCAAGCGTTGTGCCTGTTTGCCAGCCTTCTGGAAGGCGGTCGCTTCTCGCTGACCGACTTCTCGGACAGACTGGTGAAGTGGCTGGACGACGGCTATATGGCAGTCGATGACGATGTGTTCGACTGTGAAATCCAGACTGCCGAAGCATTGGGTAAGCTGCGCGATGGTGCGTCGGCAAGCGAATCGGGCGGCGCGTCGGAGTGGGACAACGGAAACGGTTCGGTAATGCGTGTTCTGCCGCTGGCACTTTGGCACGCCGGTCACGATGACGCATTGGTCCACGACGCCCATCTTCAATCGTTGCCAACGCATGCACACCCACGTTCACTGGTCGCATGCGCGTTCTACTGTCTCACAGCACGCGGGTACTTGCGAAAGCTGGCCGATCCTTGGTCGTGGGCCGATCAACGTCTCGAAGAACTCTATCGTCTCTGGCCCACGGAACGGTTTTCTCAACGAACTGGACGTGCTGAGAGATTTCAAAAAGATGGACCAACCGCGTGGCACCGGCTACGTGCTTGATACGATCTGGTCAGCCCGGGCGGCACTGGAAGAAGATTCATTTGAAAACGTTGCCCGAACTGCGGTCCGTTCGGCCACGATACCGACACGACAGCAGCCGTCGCGTGCGGGCTGGCCGGTATAAAACACGGTATAGACGGCATCCCAGAGCGGTGGATGCGAGAACTGAGAGGAAGCGAAATCGCTTTGCCGCTCCTCTCGCGTCTCGCCGCTCAGTCGTCGCCATAGGAGCATATTGCGACGCAACATTTGTCAGCGGCGCTCGCGTCCAATTTATCTGCTATCGTCTGTGGAATGCCGTAGCGGCATTAAAAGAACGAATATGTGAAGCGAGGGACCACATGACCGTCAGCATCCACAATCCAGACCAGTACATGGCGAGTCTGAGGCAGATCATTGCGCAAGGCCGCAAGCGGATTGGCCTGCTGGTTGGCGCAGGGGCGCCCGCTGGTACCTTTCCTCCGGGGAGTAGTCAACCTCTCATTCCGGCAGTGGCGGGCTTGACCGAAATGATTCTGGCTGCCCTAAAGGAAACCTATGGCAATACCCTTGCGTCCTTGATCGCGGAAATTGAGAATCCGAATATCGAAAGCATCCTTTCGCGCGTTCGTAGTTTGGCGGGCGTGATCGGAAAGGCGAAGGTCCACGATCTGGACGGGGACGGCTATAGAAAGCTTAGCGAAGCGATTTGTGAGCAAATCGGTCTCATTGTCAACAAGCCGCTGTACGACGGTCTGTCGCCATACACGGAGTTCGTGACGTGGATCAGCGGTACGGGGCGTGAACATCCGATAGAGATTTTTACGACCAACTACGACCTTCTCTTTGAACAAGCGCTGGAACGTGCGCACGTTCCATATTTCGATGGTTTTAGCGGTGCCAACGAGCCTTTCTTCGACCCGTCGTCTGTGGCAAGCAATGACTTACCGCCTCGCTGGACGCGATTGTGGAAGCTTCACGGTTCACTTGGGTGGGCGTCCAATACGAAGGGTGAAGTGGTGCGTACCGGAAGGGGTACTGCAACACACTTGATATTTCCTGAACACCTAAAGTACGACCAGACACAGAAAGCGCCCTATGCCGCGCTTTTTGACCGTTTGCGTGCCTTCTTGATGACGCCGGACACATTGCTCATCGCGACTGGTTTTTCTTTCGCGGACGCGCATATCTCCGCGCGAATCGACGAGTGTTTGTCTGCGAATCCGTCTGCAAGCGTCTTCGCGTTTCAGTTCAAGCCACTGGACCAAGAGGTGCATGCACGTGACATCGCCGCGCGCCGCGCTAACATGAGCTTGTATTCACCCGATAAAGCGATGATTAACGGCATCGCAGCGCCTTGGATGCCGGGTGATTTGCCGACCCGCGATTGGTCCGCGATTAGGGCAACGTATTGGGGCTCTGATGTCAAGGGTGGTCCGGCGCAATTCCAACTTGGCCGATTTGACCGGCTTGCTCGTTTCTTTGCCTCGGCGCGGGCCGCACAACACTTTCCAACGGCGCCACCGCCCACCGAATCCACCATTGTCGTTCCCGCACCCATTCTCGTGCCAGCCGACGCTGCATCAGTTGCATCGGCAGCGGCACCTGCGAACGGTGCCACATGAATTCGAAGCCGACACTACTTGGGCATGTTGGGGCAGTTACAGGTGGTTCCATCAGCGTGCGCCTGTCGCCGACTGTAGCTTCCGGCATAGCTATTATCGGTGGGAAGAGCTATCGGATCGGTCAAGTCGGGAGTTTCGTGCGTATCCCGCAGGGATACCATGACCTTTACGGAATCGTTGCTGAGGTCGGCGCGAATGCGGCGCCAGAGGCGTCGCGAGGAATTCCCGAGGGCGGCGACCGTTGGATGACTATTCAACTGGTTGGCGAGATCGTCGGAGCTTCGTTTGAACGAGGTATAAGTCAATATCCAAACGTTAACGACGAAGTCCATCTCGTCACAGAGGAAGACCTAGCAGTAATCTATGGCACGCAGGATGGCGGGCAGGTGATGATTGGTCGTCTTGCGAACGCTGAGGGCATTCCTGTCCGTATCGACCTTGACAAGCTCGTAACACGTCACAGTGCTGTACTCGGTTCGACCGGGGCTGGTAAATCTACGACGGTCGCTAGCCTCATGCGATCAATCGCTTTGGGGGGCGCGGCCGAAGCTAGTGCGGGGTTCCCGAGCGCCAGAATTCTCTTGCTCGACATCCATGGGGAATATGGTCAAGCGCTCCGCTCCGTTGCGAAGGTCTTTCGCGTCAATGCGAGCACCGGCGAGGAGCCGCTACATATCCCATTTTGGGCTCTCGATCCGGTCGATTTGCTTACGTTTCTGATGGGTAAGCTCGACGACAAGGCGATGTCTCAAATATTGGATCGAATTTTCGATTACAGGGCTGCGCTCGTAGACGAGGGTTCGGTTGCTGGTTTGGATGTCAACTCGATGACTTCCGACAGCCCCGTGCCGTTCAGCTTGAAGAAACTTTGGTTTGAACTGCTGGAACCGGAGATAAAGACGTGGGCTGACCAGCCGCGAACAATTCCGGCGCTTGACATTGCAGGTGATGCCGAAACGCTTCGGGCTCCGCGCTACAGGCCACACGGCGCCGGGTCTACTGCGCCATTTATCAATCAGATTGGTGTTTTGGGTATCAGACGCCCGCTGGATCAAATGCGGTCCCGATTGCTCGACCGGCAGTATGACTTTCTCCTGCACCCCGGCGCATGGGAGCCAGACCTTGATGGCAATGTGGCGAATGACTTGTCTGATCTCCTCAGGGCGTGGCTGGGCCACGACAAGCCGATCACAATCCTCGACCTGTCCGGCATTCCGAGCGCCGTGGTCGCCCGTCTAATAGGTGCGATTCTCAAAATAATCTATGAAGGATTGTTTTGGGGACGAGCGAAAAGCGAAGGCGGTATATCCAGACCACTGCTCGTCGTGATGGAAGAGGCGCATCGGTACCTCTCCAAAGAGGCGGATGGCCCTGCACGCGCGATGGTCCAACGTATCGTGAAGGAGGGGCGCAAATTCGGTATTGGTGCGATGGTGGTTAGCCAACGTCCCTCGGAAGTCGATGAAACAATTCTTTCACAGTGCGGTACATTCATCGCGCTGCGTCTCTCCAATTCATCTGATCGCTCTAAGGTTCAAGCCTCCCTGCCCGATAACTTGGCTGGCGTCGTTGACAGCTTGCCGGTCCTTCGTGTCGGAGAAGCCATCGTCACTGGTGAGGCCGCGCGACTTCCAATCCGGTGTCGCATCACCCTTCCCGATGAAGCACATCGTCCGAACAGCGAAGACCCGGCGGTTGCAAAGCGCTGGCAGAGCCCGCGTCTTCCCGAAAGCTACGAACGTGTCGCCGCATCTTGGCGTGCGCAAAATCCAGCATGGGCGAATCTGCGTGCAATACGCACGATGCTTCCACAACAGGAGATCGAAAATATGGAGCGAGAGACCGTGGATTCTTCGACGGTGCTGTCAGTCGGTTACGAGCCGACTACCAGTACGCTCGAAGTTGAGTTCAAAACTGGAAGACTGTATCAGTACTACAACGTACCTGAACCCATCTACCAGCAATTCATGGCGTCCGATTCGAAAGGAAAGTTTCTCCACGCGTATATCAAGCCAGCGTATCCGTACTCGCAGGTTTAGTTCATTGTCGTTGACCCGACGCCGGGAATCGGAAGGGCAGTGACAACTTAACCGACAGAGCGGGATTTTCGTTCGCCCCAGGTTACGAGGTGACTCGGATACAGCCGTTGTACAAGAGGCGAAGCATCAGTACAGTAGGCGTGAACTGTTGAGTCGATATGGGCGAGTCACGAGTTGGCACGCGAGTCTAACGGAACGCGTGGACCGGCCACGCGGTAGTCCTCTCGAGCACATCAAGGAAGACTTGATCCTGTTGTATCTCGAGCGGTGGCTGACTGGAGGATGCTGCCTTCCCGCTGCTCGACATCGCAACCGTCGGCAATGCCGCGCATTGCCGACGTAAAACCCGGCAGCCGCAATGGCAGCAATGGCCGATTACTTGTCCTCGAGTGACGGCACGGAATGACGGTTCCGCTCTGATACTTGCCCTTGGCACAACGACGGCTCGATCGACGCCTGCGGGTCACAAAGAACAGCCATTCGCTGTGGCGTGGCATCCGCACTGACGTCAACGCGGCGGCGAAGGTTTGTGAGAGTGCGGGTCGCGCGTGGCCGAAAAGAATGTCAGCAAGGCCGGGATGGTATGCGGGCGGGCAAAACGCGTTGGCCAGGTGTCTCAGTTGCCTGCCGCCCCGAGCATCGACTGCCGGCACCCCGCAGCGCCGCACCGGCACGCGTACTGTTCTCTGACTGCGTCGTTGAGTTCGCCGTCGATGACCAGTGCGTAGTCGATGAACAGCTCATGGCCGGGCGCGATGTCGGTTAGCGCATGAATGAACACGCGATCGCCCGTCTCGATCGCCTCGCAGTTCGGTGCACATGCGTGGTTCAGGAAGCGGGCGCTGTTTCCGCCGCGGCTGCCGTCGATCACGCGCCCGTCGGACAGGCCAAACACAAACGTGTGGCCGGCCTCGGACCGCTGACGGGCGGCGGCGCGCTGCCAGCTGGTCACTTCACCCTTGTACTCGATGAGCCGCTCACCGGCGGCGATCGGCTGCAGCGCAAAAACCCCCTTGCCATGTACGGATGAGCGTCGTGCCGTGATGCGTTTCAGTCGCATTGTGTGTCGTTCCCCGCCTGCAGGATGTGTGTGTGATCGTGATTCCGGTTCTGTTGCGAAGCATATCGCCGCCATCGCCTGTATTCAACAAGGCGTGCCGTTTCGCATGCAACTAACCGTCCGGCGTTCGCGACAACCGGCCCGGCTTCGCCAAGAGTCAGTCAGCCAGGACGAGTGCCTGGTCACGAGCGTCATATAACTGCGATGCCTTTTCGAACGCCGCGCGGTTGCCGGGCGCCGTAGACATGCGTTAGGGTTGAGCGTCCTGCCCCGCATTGGGCGGGCGCTTTTATCAGAGGGAGCTCACACATGAACAGGCAGGAATTCATCGATGCGGTCGCCGCCACCACGGGCGAAAGCAAGGCCAGCACGGGCGAAGCCCTTGATGCCATCCTCGAAACCGTAACGGCGGCCGTGACGCGCGGCGAGACCGTCCAGCTGGTCGGCTTCGGTTCATTTTCGACGGGCGCCCGCGCCGAACGTAGCGGGCGCGATCCGTCGACGGGCGAGGCCATCACGATTCCCGCCGCGAAAACCGTGAAGTTTTCGGCCGGCAAGGCGTTCAAGGACGTCCTGAATGCGGCGTGAGCAGGCTGCGTCCAGCGCGCTCAAGCGCCATTGGAACTTCGCGGCCATGTGATGCGGGTCTTGCGGGACTGGTTGACGTCGCAACCGGATCGACGAGTCGCCCGCCTGTTGTTTTTCGATGCGCCCGATTGATACGGCAGCGTGTCCGGTATCGTCCAGGGTTCCGGAAGTTGGCGGTTTTCCCCGACTTCCGGTGCGTGTTGAGGCCCACCGTCCAGAACCGGACGATGGGCTTTTTTTGAATGTGACGAGCGGAAGAGGCGGCGACCGGTTCTGGCGCCCATGCACAACGCAGCCGGGGCCGCGCACCCCGTCGCGAATGTCACAGACGGCCGGCAACCGGGTAGCGGGAGTGCCATCCATCCTTGAATGGTGGCTTCATCACTTTCTGCATCGTCCGACCGGATGCAGCACATCGGGTGCGAGGTCGGCGGCCATGTGGGTGATCACCATGCGCGCCTGTCAGTCACATCGTGCATCGTCATCGAATAAGCCGGCGGTCATCACGCACGGCGGTCAAGGCCTTGCAAAATCCTCCGCCGTCAATTCGAGACGCAGAGCCGGATGAGCGAGCAGTTTGCGCCCCGCGATCGCGCGGATGCGGCCGTACCCATCCCGGAAGATCTTCAGGATGCGGGCATCACTGGCCCGGGGTTCGAGCCAGAAATACGTTTCGAGTGCTGCAAGTGTGATCACGCATTCGACCGTGACGTTCTGATGTACGAGTCCAAAGGCGACGCCACGACGGTTTGCAAGCACCTGCGGTTCAAGGTCCAGGGTTTCCATGACGGTAAAAGGAAAACGCGTCCGCGTTAGAACGGGTCACCAGGATTCTTGCATACGCGATGCAGTCCGGGTATCAGGCAGCTAGTTTAACTGACGGGATTTCAGCCCGGGGCCGTCACCGGTCTCACCACTCGATTCGATGTTTCTCGTCGGTCTCGTGGTGCCGGCGATCATCGTCGGCGTGCAGATACAGGCTGGTGGTGCCGAGCGACGCATGCCCAAGGTTGTCGCGCACCAGCCGCAGGTCGACCTGCCGGTCGGCCATGTGCGAACCCGCACTATGCCGCAGCCAGTGCGCCGAGGCCTGCTCGAGCAGCGTGGCGCGAGCCTCGAATTCCGTGCCGCGTGCGCGCAGCTGGCGGGCGGCGCCCGCAAACACGTCCTTGACGATCGCGTGCAGCGCGGCCCGCGTCAGCGGCCGGTGAGGGTCGTCCGTCTTTGTCCGGGACGATTCCGCCGACCTTCCTGCCGATTGTCCCGCCGTACCGTCCGCCGTGCTCCCTGCCGTTTTTCCGATCGGCAGCACGAGCGGCGTGGCCTCATGCGGGGAGGGCAGCGCGGTCATCCCGAGCGACTGCCGGTACCGCGCGAGCTCCGTCATGAGTTCACGCGTCGCGGGCACGAGCCGTTCCCTGTCCCCCTTGCCGTGCACGGTCAGCCACCAGCGCATCGTGCCACCGGCGTCGCGCCGCACGAAGAACTGGCCCATCGTGTTGCTGCGGGCCTTGGCGATGCGCAGGCCGCCCAGATACAGCAGCGTGAACAGCCACCGCACACGGTGATAGTGGGCACGCGCCCGGGCGGTGTCCTGCGGCATCGATGCAATGAAGTCCTTCACCGCCTGCCACAGGCCCGGCTCGAGATAGCGGGTGATGCGCGGCGCGGCCCTGCGGGCGCGCTGGCGGGACAGCGCGAGCGGGTTGCCGGCGAGGTAGCCGGCCTGCACCAGCCACGAGAACAGCGCGTTGAGGATCACCATCGCCTGGCGCGCGCTGACCGGGGAGAGCGGCCCGTAGAACGGGCGCCAGCGCGCATCGCCGCGCGGATGCTTGCGGCCGCCGCCGGCGACCCAGAGTGCGGCGGGCTGCGGATCGGCGAGGAAGCGCTGGTAGCGCAGGCAGTCCTCGTGGGTCAGCGACGACAGCGGCTTGCCCAGTTCCACCAGCGACCAGAGCAGCAGCCGTTCCGCTTCCTTGCGGTAGTTCCCGAAGGTCGTCGGGGTGTCAGCGAAGCGCGCGAGCCACGCGCGGATCGCGTCGAGGTCGTTCGGCGCGGCAATCTGCGCATGGCCGTCCGATGACGCGCGCCTCGCGGCCGAGATCGACCGCCTGAAGGCCGCGGTCCCGAAAACCCGCGAACTGTACCGCGAGGTCTGCGCGCTGCTGTTCTTCCGCTTCGGGCAGGCGCCGACCGCGAACCGCCTGTACCAGCTGGTGAAACGCGGCAGCATGGGCACGCCCGCCGCGGTGCTCGGCGAGTTCTGGACGGAGCTGCGCGAGAAAAGCCGCGTGCGCATCGAGCATCCGGACCTGCCCGCCGATCTGCGTGACGCGGCCGGCGAGCTGGTCGCGACGCTGTGGACGCGGGCGACGGCCTCGGCGCAGGCGGAACTCGACGCGCTGCGCGCGGAAGTGGAAGGGGAGCGCACCGAAGCCGAGCAGCGTGTCGCGGCCGCGCGGGGCGAGCTGGCACGCACCGAAACGGCGCTCGAGCAGCGCACGGCGGCGCTGCTGGCCGCGCAGGTCGAGGTCCGCGAGCTGGAAAAGGCGCAGGTCGAGGGGCACGCGGCGCGCCAGGCGATGGAAGCCGACATCACACGCCTGAAAAGCGAGGCGGTCGCACGCGACCGCGAGCTGGAGAAGGTGCGCGATGGCTTCTCGCGTGATCTGGAGAAGCTGCGCGAAACAGCGGCGCAGTCCGACGAGCGCCTGCGGGCCACGGAAAAGCGCGCGCTGCTCGAGATCGACCGCGAACGGGGCGCGGCCGCGAAGCTGCAGAAGGAGCTCGATGAGCTGAACCGGCGCACTGACCGGCGCGACGCAGAGCATCGCCGCGCCGTCGAGACGCTGCAGGCGCAGCTCGGCGACGCACGTCATCAGGCGGGCGTGCTGCAGGGGCGCCTGGATGCCGTGCAGGCGACGAACGTGACGCTGCATGAGCAGCTTGCGGCAGGGCGTCAGGGGGACGTCCGCGAGATCCGCCCGGCCCGGCCAGGCCGTGCCAAGACCGCTCCTGCAGGGACCACCGCGCCGCGTCCGGCAGCGACACGCCCGTCGCGTGCGGCGCGCGCCGCGTCCGCGCCCGCCAGCAAGACGGCGGCGCGCCGCAAGCGGGGCAAGAGCGATGACAGGTAGTCCCCGCCCGCGCAGGCGACGCCAGGCCCCGGCCTGCCCGCCGATCGGTGCGCTGATGCGCTACAGCGAGCGGACCGTGCGCGTGATCGCCGAAGCGAGCGGCCAGCGCGTGATCATCGAGTCGGTCGACGAGGACGGCCGCACCTTCCGCAGCGTGGTGAAGTGGTCTAATCTGATCGCGCTTGAAGGGCAGCTTTTCTGAGCGCGATGACGATACAGCCGACCATGCAGCAGCTCGATATCTTCGCTGACAGCCGCGACGTGATGTTGCGCAACGACGTGCTGGAGCCGCTGGAGCGGCGTGAGGTGGCGGCCGCGCGAACGGCCCTCGAACGGCTGGCGGGCGAATATCCGGACGATGGTGCGTTGCCTGCGCTGACCGTGCTGGTTGGCGAACTCGAACGCGCATCGACAGCACCCTTTGCCGATCACGCTTCACTGGCCGTGGCCTGCCGTCATCTGGAGGACGAGGTGGTGCCCGCGGCAAGGCGGGTGCTGCCTGCGCAGACGGTTCAGTCCTGGCTTGCCCCGAACTGGCGGGCGCTCGCCCGGCGGGCCGCCTCACTGCCGTTTCGCGGCGCCGACGCGGGCGATCATGCCGGGAGCCATGCTGCGCCGCTGTGGCTGCTGGCGGGAGACGCAGCGGCCGCGCGTACTGCCGTCGAGCGCATCGAATCATGGTGGCGCATCCCGGCACCGCTTGCGTGGATGACCGAGGCGCGCTACCGGACGGACGGGCTGGATGCCGCATGGCCCCTGCTCGCAGAGCTGGCGTGGCTGGCGCCCGGCCGGTTCCCGGCGTTGCTGCGCGTGCTGGGTGACGCTTCGCTGGACGCGCTCCGCCGGCAGTTCGATGCCGGGTTTCCCGGCCTCGGCGAGACGGGAGACTATGTCTGGTTCCCAGCGTGGCTGGTATTGGCGAAGCCTGCGCTGGCGGGCCGGCTGGGTGAGGCGCGGGTCCAGCGTGACCAGGCGGCGTCGCGTGCGACAGCCCTGCTGGGCGAAATCCTGCGTCGGGAGCACGAAGGCGACCAGCACGAACTGGTCAGCCTGCGCCAGGAGTTCAGTCGCCTGCATCCCGCTCTGTTCGACACGTATATGGCAACGCGCAAGGTGCAGCACCGCTAACCCGCGAGTTGCGCGGACCCGACCATTTCGTCACGCACGAACGTGGCCGGACGAGCAAAGAGGTTCTGTCGCACTAACGCGGTCGGCTATGATGTGCGGGACGAAATGAACGACTTGCAGCTCGATGACGACGTTGAATCCGGCGGTGGCCCGAGTGCTCAAACGCCTGCATTATCCACTCGATGTGATCCTGACGTGCGTGCGATGGTACGTGGCCTACCCGTTGAGTCTGCGGCACCTTGAAGAAATGATGGCTGAGCGCGGTGTTTTGGTCGATTACTCGACGGTACACCGCTGGGCCATCAAGTTGCTACCGGTGCTGGGGAAGGCGTTCCGCCGTCGCAAACGCCCGGTGGGCAAGAGCTGGCGCATGGACGAAACGTACAGGTCAAAGGGCAATGGAAGTATCTGTACCGCGCCGTGGACAAGGCGGGCAACACAATCGATTTCCTGCTGCGAGCCCATCGTGACAAGGCTGCCGCGCAGCGCTATTTCGAGAAATCGATCGCCCGCAACGGTGAACCCGACACCGTAACGATTGACAAGAGCGGGGCGAATCTGGCCGCCCTCGAAGCCATCAACGCCGGTCGTGAAACGCCGATCAAAATTCGCCAGAACAAGTATCTGAACAACATCATTGAGCAGGATCACCGGGCAATCAAGCGCCGCACGCGGCCGATGCTGGGTTTCAAGTCTTTCCGCTGCGCGCGGATTCTGCTCGCCGGCATCGAGACGATTCACATGATCGCCAAGGATCAGATGGAAGACTGCGCTCTCGGTCAGACTCGGGCCGACCGCTTCTATTCGTTGGTTGCATAAGCATTCCTTATCGTATCGACCGCGTTCGCGCTGCAAACCTTATCGCGACAGTACCCTCGTCGATGAATCGAATGATCTCGCGTTCACGAACAGTCAGTTTGTCGGGATTGGCTGCTGTTCCCGGTGCGCGAGTCAGCGCGGCGAGATGGCGGAACAAAAGTGCCGCGACGCGTGGCGAGCACAGTAGTTCACCCCGGCCCGCGCGTTCGATCGCATCGAACAGATCCTGTGTCGAGGCTTCGCAAGGCACGAAGCCGGTCACGCCGGCCCTAGCGTACGCCAGCACGTCATGATCCTGCACACGCGCGGCGAAGCCAAGAATTTGCACGCCTGGCACGGCGTCGGCGAGGCGGCGTCCGGCCAGCAACCCGTCTTCAGTGGCTACGTCGAGCAAAATTAGCGTCGGCTCGAAATGGCTCAGCGCTAACAGGGCGGCCTCTGCATTTGCGACCGCAAAGACGGTGCAAACGTTCAGCCGCTGCTGCAGAATGGACGTCAACTCGTCGCGCAACAGGCGCACGAGGCTCACGATAAGGATTCGCCGCCCGTCTTGGCCGAGCGCTCCAGACGGTCTATGATGCGGCTCAGCGGCGGCTTTCATGGGGATACTCCATGCACGCTACGAGCCGTCGTCAGCGTGCATTCGTCGATAGATGTGCTCGTATCGACTCAGGTGACGGCTCGTCTGGCGAGAAAATTTAAGTTATATTCCAAACTTCCAAATGAGTTTGAACTGGCGACGGACGCGGAGTCAAATTAGAAACAGCCCAATGGGAATCCATGGTGTTAATCGTGCGCGGGGATCTTAACTCTCCCAACCGAGTTTGATTTCAACCAAGAATTCTCGATACTACAAATAGGATGTCTAAATATCGACGAATTATTTTATGGATTTATGTTCGTATCCGTCGACCTTTCATGTTCGTTTTCAGGGCGATTAATTATAGAGTGCGAACGAATACATTAATCATGCTAAATGAAATTGACCAGTAAAAAGTAAATGCACTCGAAGCGTGCAGAAGCGAAGCTATTGCTATGTGATCCATATGGAAGTTCTCGATACTTGGAAAGAGATGGGTAGATGTATAGGCTAGGCTAGACCAGATCACGTACATTGCAAGCACATTTTTCACCGAGTTCGCCTTTTCGTTATTATGAGGTGTACCTGCGTACGCATCTGTCGTGATGTATGTGCGGTTGCAGTTGCCTCGTTGCCCATACAATGAACTAGAGCGCGTGCGTAAGAGCACGCGCTTGTCCAGTCAGCTATTTGGCTGCAGCAAATTTGATCACGCCCAGTCCAGCCGTGCCGTCGAAGATCGTGAAATAACCATTCATGAGAGGCAGACCGAGGATCGCGCCGCCGTCCTGCTGCACAGGCGATATCGCTGCCATCGCCTGTCCCACATCAGGCGCGTCAACTTGCCAGTAGATTTGTGGCGGCACGGCGAGCGTTACATTCTGGCCGCCACTGATCCCCTGGAGCGTGAATGAAAGGGACGGCCACTGTCCCAGGTTGAGAGCGGTTGCGGGAATCGGTCGCCCGCCCATCGATTCCCTGAGCAATTCTCGCTGATGGGCCTGCAGTCGAGAAAGAATCCCGTCAATGATCGTCGGACCGAGTACGAGCGTATTTGTACCGCTGTCGACAATCGAGTTGGACGGCATGCCTGGCTGAGGGCGTGTCGGAACAGGGAATTGTTCGGTTCCTACTCCTACCGACAACAGATTGGTGCTATACCAGGCGTCCGCGAGGACGGCAGCAATCTGGAAGTTGCCGGTGTAGAGATCGGTCGCTTCTTCTCCCCCTCCAAGTATCAATACTCCCTGGTTGAGCGGGTCGCTGGCCGGATCGACACCCGCCTTAAGAAAGGAGCGACGCGTAAGGAAGGCCATCTTTTCCTGAAGCACTCCCTCGTTGGCTAACTGCATGAGGCATGGAACAACGGAAGAACGCACACCGTGCTCCACCTGCGATTTCGTATATTTCTTGGGCCACGTGCTTTCAGGTAGTGAATAGGCATCGTCGAGCGCCTGATAAGCCAGCCCCAGAATGCCGTCCGCCTCTCGAAACATGTTGGCAGAGGTCTGGTAGGTAACCGCAACTGCGACGCTTGATCCGGTCACGTTGCCAATCTGTATTGTGTCTTTTAGAACCGACCCCAGCCAGTTACTCCCGTCACCGTACGCGTCGAACTGCGCCAGGTTGGTCGCAGTCGTTCCGTTACCGAGACTTGGTGAATATTTATCGCCGTTGACCGCCAGAGCGCTGCTCCCCGTGTCGAGTATCACATTCAAGGTCTTGGCCGTGCTGCCTGTACCCACAGTTATTGAACCGGTATAGTCTCCGTCCATGTTGATGTTTGTGATGGGAATCCGGACTGACTTTGACATAGCGATCTCCGAGTTGATCTAAGAACCTGCGTCAGCAGGTGCAAGGGTGACGAAATGCCCTTCGCATTTTTTGAATTGATAGTCGAAGAAGACTCAAAGGCAAGGAATTTTCGTCGTGTCGAAGGCATTTCAGAGGTCACCTATTACAACAGGCAAGGCGAAGTTCGCCGGGGTGACCGTCTCTGACGTGCCGCGCCTGAAAGAATGTGAGCAAGAGACCAGCAGACTCAAGCGGCTGCTGGTAGAGACGATGCTCGACAATACCGCTCTGAAGGATACCGATTTGTTCCTTCGCAGGATCGCTTCCTCATTGCTGTTCCTTTTGGGACGGACTTTACACAGAAGCAGGATCAAGCGTGGCACTGGCGTCGGGCGCCGCCTCCAGAGTCTCCTATCGTGGCGTAACGCGACAGCGTGCGCTGAGGTTTGTACAGTCTGACGGCTTACTCTTTGCCCGCACCAAATAACGACGCCCGATCGCGGGTAGGCACATCATCCAATTCTCAAGGCAACAGCGCTAAACGCACACATGTGTCAGTCCAAACACTTTCAAGTGTTCGGCCTGACACATCAAAGATGCCCGAGATTCGTCTCCGACCTCCTGCACACCGAACGTCTCCGTCTCGGATCAGGCCAAAGGCAAAGCAGTCCGTGTCCTTCATCCGGTTGGACGACCTCCGAGCGTACGTCGGCGATGGAGGCAATGGGGGACTCGTCAAGGCTCAATTTGACGCCCACAAAGAGGGCGATCGCCAGCGGCGATGGGACGCCAGACGCGACCATCTTGGCAACGCTTAAAAACGGCTCCAGTATGGAAAGCCCTTTAGAAGCCATGTGAAAGGTCTTTATCTGTTGGTTCGATGAAGGGCACAGAACGACGAAAATCCTCTTGGAATCGACGGACACTTTCCTATACTTCGGGACATCCACGAAGTAAAAGATCTTCAACAAATTGAATCCCGATCGTCCTATGCTTGCCTGACAGGTAACTTCTCAATGGCGATCCACGGATCACCGCGATCAGGGTGAGAACCCTTCGCATCGCTCAATGCACGTCGTGTCACTGATGACTCAGGAGAGGGTTTCGACGCAAATTTGTCGATAGCCCGGTATGTGTTCGGGCGTCGGTTTTTCGCTCCCGGGCGAAGCGAACACGCCCCGGCATGAGATACGGAGATCTGCGATGAGCACAGTTGCAAAAATGGAAGTCCCTTCCGATGAACCGTTGGCCGACGCCACCCCGTACGGGTACGGTCCGGACGATTCGATCAGCGACGCAACTGAAAATGCGGCGGTCACACACCACACAATCGACCTCAACGGAAAGTCGATCGCTTATACGGCGCGAGCTGGTCACCTTGTGACGACCGATACCTACAGCTCACGGTCGGGCGCGAAGCTCTTCTACGTGTCCTTTACGGCCGACGATGCGACGCCATCGACGCGCCCTGTGACATTTTTCTATAACGGCGGTCCGGGCTCGTCGTCGGTATTTCTGCTGTTGGGTTCTTTCGGACCGAGGCGGATCGAAACGAGTATGCCGGCGTTCACGCCACCGGCACCTTATACGCTCGAAGACAATCCGGACAGTCTGCTGGATCTCACGGACCTCGTGTTCATCGATCCCGTTGGCACGGGCTACTCGACCGCGATCGAGCCACATACCAACAAGGACTTCTGGGGCGTCGATGAAGACGCAGGCTGTATCAAACAGTTCATCAAGCGTTACCTGACCGTCTTCAACCGGTGGAACTCCCCGAAGTACCTGTTTGGGGAATCATATGGGACACCGCGCACCTGCGTGCTCACGTGGATGCTGCACGAAGACGGTGTAGATCTGAACGGAATCGTCCTGCAGTCGTCGATTCTCGACTATTCGCAGGCCAGCAACCCGATTGGCGTGCTGCCAACATTTGCGGCCGATGCCTGGTTCCACAAAAAAGTTACCGTGTCACCGGCTCCGGCGGATCTGCCGGGCTTCATGGAGCAGGTAGAGGCATTCGCGGCGGGGCCCTATGTCAATGCTTTGAACAGCTTCCCCAACGTCGCACCGGATGTCCTCCAGCAGATGAGTGACATGCTTGGCATTCCGCCAACGGTTCTGAAGTACTGGCAGCTCAATCCGTCCATGGGAAATGGCTCCGCGTTCCTGACGAGTTTGCTGCTTGACGAAGGGCAGGCCGTTGGCGCCTATGACGGTCGCGTGACGGGCGAAGACACCGGTATTGCCGAATTCATTGCGCCCGACTCTGGCGGCAACGATCCCACGATGGCGGCCGTGAGTGGCGTCTACACGGCAATGTGGAACGTGTATCTCAATGACGAACTGCAGTACTCGTCCATTTCGCCATTCATGGATCTGAACGATCTGGCTTTTGAAAACTGGGATTTCAGCCATGTCGATCCGACGGGCGCGGAAAGGGGCGGTGCCGGGAGCCTCTATACCGCCGGCGATCTGGCCGCTGCGATGGCCGTCAACCCTCACCTGAGGGTGTTTTCGGCGAATGGTTACTACGATGCAGTGACGCCATTCTTCCAGACCCTGATCAATTTCCAGAACATGCCGCTTGATAGCGCGCAAATCCAGAGCAATCTGACCTTCAACAACTATCCATCTGGCCATATGGTCTATCTCGACAACGCATCTCGAACGGCCATGAAGGCGGATCTCTCATCGTTCTATGGCAATGCGCAGGCGCATGTCGAGGCGATCAAGGCGAAAATCAGGCCGGACCAGAAGGCCGTTACGGGCGCCGCAAAATACCGGAAGCGTTTGAGCCGCACGCCGTACTGAATCTTTCAAGGCACAGTTAGCATCGCAAAGTGAGACAATCGTGAACGTATCGCATCGTAAGCTGCCCGGCAGCCTGAGACGTGCCATGCCCGGTTCAAAAGTACTGGGGCAGGCCAATCTGCACGGCGTCATTGACGTGACACTGAAGCTCCGCCGCAAGCAGGCACTGCCGGAACTGGAAGCGCGTCCGACCAACCCGCTGACCAGGGATGAACTTGAGGCGCAATATGGCGCGTCGCAAGACGACATCAACAAGGTGACGCAGGTCATGTCGGGTTTCGGTATCAAGACGGTCAGTTCGAGCGCTGGGGCGCGCACGATCCGATTGTCTGGATCGGTGAGCGCGATGGAGACCGCATTCAACGTCAAGCTCTTCAATTACTCGCACGTGAGCGGGAATTACCGCGGGCGCGTTGGCTATCTGTTCATCCCCGACGAACTGAAAGATGTGGTGCAGGGCGTGTTCGGACTCGACAATCGACGCACCCTGAGACGGCGTCGTCAGCCGGTTCGCGACACGGGCGCGCGGCAGGCGCTTTCGTCGTCGACGCCGAAGTGGTATCTGCCGCAGCAGTTCGGTGAGCACTATCACTTTCCCCAGGGTGACGGGACGGGACAGACAATCGGCATACTCGAATTTGGCGGGGGCTATTTCCCGAACGATCTGACCAGATTCTGCGCGAAGGCCGAGGTTACTGCTCCGCAAGTCACGGCAATCAGTACGGACGGGACATCGACCGAGAGCAAGGACGGCGCGGAAGGCGAAGTGATGCTCGACATTGAAGTCGTCGCGGCTTTGTGTCCGCGCGCGAGCATCGTCGTTTATTTCGCCGCGTGGACGGAACAGGGGATGATTGGCGCGCTGGACGCCGCAATGCAGGACAAGACCAACAATCCTGGCGTGCTGTCGATCAGCTGGGGCGCGCCCGAGGGCACCGACATCTGGTCCGACCAGGCCATGTCGCAGATCAACGAAACGCTGAAAGAGGCGGCGTACCTCGGCATCACGGTATGCGTGGCGGCCGGTGACGACGGTTCGAGCGACGGGCTCGCGGATGGCCACGCGCATGCGGATTTCCCGTCCTCGAGTCCCTACGTCCTCTCGGTCGGCGGAACGACCATCGTTGATCTGGCGGGCACGAACGCGGACGTCGTATGGATGGAGGGTGACGGCTTGCGCGCGGACTCCGGAGGAAGCACGGGCGGCGCCGTCAGTGAGGTGTTTCAGCGCCCAGACTGGCAAAGCAGCATCACGATCCGGTCAGTCAATCCGGGTGCCATCACGGGGCGCTGCATACCCGACGTCGCTGCCAACGCGGACTGGGTTGCCTCGCCCTATCTGCTTGTCGTCGATAACCACGCCGAGCCCAATGGCGGGACAAGCGCCGCGAGCCCACTGTGGGCGGCATTGATCGCGTTGATGAATTGCCAGCTCGATAGCGGAAAGCGCGTCGGTTATCTGACGCCCATGCTGTATCAGGCCTCGGGTTCTGTGGTCGGGCAAACGATCGGCTCCGTTGGGTGTACCGATGTAGTCTCGGGCAACAACGACACGGCGAGTGTAGGCGGCTATAGCGCCGGTCCCGGATACGATGCGGTGTCGGGATGGGGCACGCCTAACGGCCAGGCTCTACTCGATGCGATCAACGCAAGCCTTTCGTCGACCGTGCCTGCATAGTAGCCTGCATCGCCTGTGTCCTCTGCGTCATCTGTGGCGTCTTTGTGACCCGCATCATTCGGTCTTAGGAGGAAAACATGGCAAGCGCGCAAAAGATCATGGTGATTCGCCATGGCGAAAAGCCTCAAGGTGCCATACCACCATACGGCGTCACGATAGATGGTGAACAGGATGTCAATTCGCTGCTCGTCGCAGGATGGAATCGCGCTGGCGCGCTTGCCGTGCTGTTCGCGCCGAGCCGCGGCGAACTTCAAAGCGCGGAGCTGGCAAAGCCGCAAAAAGTCTTTGCAGCATCGGACGATGCGGGCAAGTCCAGCAAACGGCCAGAAGAGACGGTGAGCGTCGTTGGGCAGAAGTTAAAGCTTCAGGTGGATACGTCCTATTCGGTCGGTCAGGAGCAACAACTCGCGACGGCTGCGATGGCATGCAACGGTGTCGTGCTCGTGGGTTGGGAGCACAAGCATATTCCTCTGATCGCCAACGCCATACTCGGCAACACGAGCGCACCGCAAACGTGGCCGGGAGAGCGGTTCGACGTGGTGTGGGTGTTCGATCTCGACTCGACCGGTAGCGCATACCAGTTCAGCCAGGTGTGCCAACTCCTGCTTCCCGGCGACAGTCCGGAACCGATTCTGTGATGTCCAGCTGAGGCCTTTGCCATGAACGCTGCATTCAACTCAGTCAAACATATCGTCGTGCTGATGCTGGAAAACCGTTCGTTCGATCAGATGCTGGGCTTTCTGTACGCGGACCAGGGCAACCGGTCGACGGGCGGGCAACCCTTCGAAGGACTCACGGGCGACGAGACGAACACGGACAGCGCCGGCAACGGCGTTCCCGTGTACAAGATTGTCCATACGGACGAGAACGCCTATTTCATGCCCGGAGCCGATCCGGGTGAGGGCTACGTCGCAACGAACATACAGCTGTTCGGCGCGGCAACGCCCTCGTCGACGCGAGCACCTGATAACGGCGGATTCGTGCGGGATTTTGCAAAGACGCTTCAGTGGGAGGCGGGCAAGAGGTCGATCCTGCCGGGTACGGTCGAGAAGAACATCATGGGCGTCTTCACCCCGGACATGCTCCCGGTGCTCTCAGGGCTTGCGCGTGGCTACGCCGTGTGCGATCACTGGTATGCCCCGGTACCGACGGAAACCATGCCCAATCGTGCCTTCGCCTGCGCAGCGACGAGTCAGGGACACATGGACGACGTAGCGAAAACCTTCACATGCCCCAGCATCTTTGGACGGCTGACAGATGCCGGACAGAGTTGGGCCATCTACGGGTACGACACACCGCCGCTTACGCGGCATAATTTCCCCGATGTGACTAACGCGCCTGAGTCCCACTTCGGACTGTTCAGTGACTTCCAGTCGGCTGCAAAAAATGGCTCGCTGCCCGCATTCAGCTTCCTGGAGCCAAGCTGGGGTTCTTCGGGAAACAGCCAGCATCCTAACTACGATGTCGCGCTCGGCGAGCAGCTGATCTACGACGTCTATCAGTCTGTATTCAAGGGGCCTGACTGGAACCAGACGCTGCTGGTCATAACCTACGATGAACATGGCGGATGCTATGACCACGTGCCTCCGCCATCTAACGCGGTGCCATCCGACTCGCTTGCGGGCGAGTACGGATTCGATTTCAGGCGCTTTGGGGTGCGCGTACCAACCTTGCTGATATCACCCTGGATCGAAGCGGGTACCGTATTCCGTGTGCCTGATGGAACGATGCCGCTCGACCACACGAGCATTCTGAAGACTGCCCAGACGTTATGGGGCATGCCGGCGCTTACCGCCCGCGATGCGGCGGCCCAGGATGTGAGCGGCGTGTTCACGCTTGCAACACCCCGTACGGATGACCCGCTCGCCGGCGTCACCGTACCGACGTCCGGTACGTCCTATCCTGGCGGCGACGCGCCTTCGCATCTGCAAATGATTCACGCTGAACTCGTATCGCAGTTGCCGGTTGCCGACGATCAGGGCCACGCCCACGCTCAAATGCCTGCGCTAAAGACGAGTCAGGACTGCACGGAGTACATCCGGACGCGAACGGAAGCATGGAAGGCGCAGCGCCAGCGCGAAAATGTCAATGCCAAGAACTGAGAACAAGTCGGCGGGATGCACAAACAATTTTTCTGATTCATGCGGCAACTCATGATCACCCGCCTCAGAACGCAACCGCATCGCTGAGAAGTTAGAAAGCGGCACACGTTACTTCGTCTTCAAAGTATCGTGCGTACTCGGCGCGTATGACGCATCGATGGCTGGATTCCGGCTTGACGGGTAACATGAAAATGTTTTTTGGGGCGAGTCATGAAAGTGGATCACTGGCGGTCAACTGCTAACGGGACGGGCTGTGACTATCCCGCCGTCTTCAGGCGACTAGTTCTGACGATCTTCACACTGTTGCTGGCGGGGCTGGGGCAGACTGGCAACGCACAGCTCCACGCAAAAGCAGGTTCTGCCACACCCGTCATGAATAGCTGGAACACCAGTCAGCAAATTATCGAGCATCATCCAACGTGGATCTTCACGCCATCCGCGACACTTGCGAATGGCAAGCGCGGTCTGCTGATCGTTCTGCATGGCTGCATGCAAACGAATACCGTACTCAAAAAGTTTGGCAACCTGGATACGCTTGCGAAGGCTAGAGGCGTCGTAGTCGCAGTACCTTATGTTGGCGCCGATAACTATGGTGGTCCTCCATATAACTGCTGGAATTATGATGGAGCCATCGACGCCAGCGGGAACATGGGCGATCTTATCAAGCTAACGAAGGACATCGAAGGTAACGCGGCTTTGAACATCGACTCTGATCAGGTCTATCTCGTCGGGTTGTCTTCGGGCGGCGCGATAGCGCTTGCAATTGGATGCGAAGCGCCTCAGATTTTTGCCGGCATTGGAGCAATCGCGGGTCCGTCGGTAGGTAGTTCCCAGTTGCTCGCGACTTCGGAGCCTCCGCCCATCAATGTTGACGTTGCGGTTGCCAGATGTAGATCGCTCGCTCAACCCAATGACGCTGCGTTGGCTACCCAGATCACCAGCATCGCATACGGAAATATGGACAAGGACGGCCCCGCCGAAAAGTTCGATTACACTGATCTCAACACGTCTTTCGACAAAATGCACCCTGGGCAGCTGGCAGTGGTAAGCATTCGTTGGAGCGACGATAACGTCGAGGTTCTCAGGCGAATTTATGATGCTGATAGCCTCGGGCCGAAGCAGGATGTGCAAAACGGCTTGGGTACACAGCAGGTCGCATTGAAGGATGGCAAAGAGCGGATTTCGCTTCTGGTTTCAAAGAACATCGGGCATGCCTGGCCTGCCGGCACCGGGCAAGCGAATACGAAAAAAGGCGGACTCTGGATTGCTCAACGCGGGATCGACTACCCGGACTACGTGATGGGTTGGTTCCTGGGTAACAACCTTCGGGCGGGAGTATCGACGTCGTCGTCACAGACGCAGATGTCCCGCTGACGTAGTCGCGCGTGCCTGCAGGAGAGTGTAATGGGTGTTGCACTCATCGCATGGGGCCGCTTCATGAAGGGCGGCGAGAAGGTCACGGTTCCTGCGCCGGACACTGATCCGGGGGCGCCCTGGCTTTGGGATTTTCTTGCAGGCGCGGCAGGAAACCTGCGTCGTGCGGGCTTCACGGCTCTGCAACTGCCGCCCGCGAGCAAGGCGCAAGGTGGCGCAGACGCCGGATGCGATGGCTATGGCGTGTTTGACCCGCGCGATCTCGGAGACAAACCCCAGCAGGGAAGCATTCCGACCCGCTATGGAAGCGCTGACGCCTTGCGCCGGCTGATCGCGTGCTGTCATGCCGCCGGTCTGGATGTGTACCTTGACGTCGTCCTTCATCAACTGATAGGGGAAAACGGTGGCCCAGGTACTTTCCGCTATCTGGGCGCGGATGGTCACACCCTGAATGGTCGCGGGCCGATGCAGCCGGGGTGCTTTCGTGGCGGCACTGACAATCACGATCCCATTCCACCGTTTCGTCCCGAAGACGCAGTCCCTGCGCCTAGAGACGATTTTCCTTTCGGCAGGGAGAAGGTCTATCAAAAATGCGAGCCCGCCGGCTACACGATAAGCGATGCGCTCGACTACGGAGACTGGCTCTTTCGGACCACGGACGCGGACGGCATGCGATTCGACGATGTCAAAGGCACATGGGCGCCGTTCGTGTCGCAGTTCATGCGTTCGAGGTCGATGGCGTCAAAATTCGCTTACGCCGAATACTTCGACGGCAACCCTGAATTGCTTGACGAATGGGCCACGCAACCGCCGATGCAGTCACGCTCGCTGGTCGCGGACTTTACACTGCACTGGGCGCTTCAGGCCGCATGCGACGGTGGCAACGTCGCCGCGCTCAACGGTGCGGGCTATGCGAGCCGTAATCCGTTCCTCGCCTGTACCTTCGTTGATAACCCTGACACCGATACGTCTCCGGGCGAGCAGATTATTTCCAGCAAGCTGCTCGCATATGCTTTCCTGCTCACCACGGAGGGCTACCCGTTCGTCTATGGCAAGGACTATTTCGGCAACGACGTGTGGCCCGGTGCATATGGTCTCAAGCCATGGATCGACAATCTGATATGGATCCACGAGAACCTTGCCTCCGGAAATACGGTTACGAGATATCTCGATGACCATGCAATCGTGCTCGAACGCACGGGTCATCCGGGTCTTCTGGCAGCGCTCAATTTCGACCCGACGAGCGGGCACGAAATCGTCTGCGAAACAGCGTTCGGCGCAAACGTGCGTCTTCACGATTACACGGGCAGGCATCCGGACATCCAGACCGATGCGCAGGGACGCGCAAGCTTGACGTTACCGTCAAACGCACGCCTTGCGGGACAAAGCTACGTTGCGTTCTCACGGTCGGGATTTGATGCCGCGTTTAAGTTGCAGCCGCGCTCGACGTCACAGACCTTTTTCGGTGCCGACGATCTCGATATACCCGCGCTCAGAAACGGCGCAGCGAACGTATCGCGGGTTTATGCCGGTCCGGGTAGTCCGATACGCGCGGCTCTGGAACTTCACGGGGCAGCCTGGGTGCCTGGCGCATCGATAGTGCTAGAACTCGCCCCGCTCGATGGCGCGGTGATCGCAAGCAAGACCATCCGCCACGGCGAAGCTATGGCGGCGCTCGTGGCGAGCGCCCGCGAGCAAGGGTGGCATACCCTGAGCGCGCGGGCCACCGGCCTTGCTGGAACGGCACCCTATGAGATCACCGTCTCATATAACGGTGCGCAACACATGGAGGAGAGTCGGCCATGAACGTCTCCGTTACGACCCGCTCGTTCGATGGCACCCGCTCGGGTGCGCAACTGCACGAGACCGTGCTTACGCCTGCCGCCGTTCGTGCGCGGGGTATCAAGCAGGCACTCGTGCTAAAGACGCCGGACGATCGTCAGCTCGAAGCGCAGCCGCTTTATCTTGCCGGTGCCCGAGTCGGTGGCGGCACACATGACACGATCTTCCAGGCCACGATGGGAAACTGCGTCTATGCGTGGGATGCCGATACGGGATCAGTGCTGTGGCGGACATCTCTCGGCCCACCGGTCAAAAGGGCGAAAGCGATAGACCAGCACCTGATCAACGACCACTGGGGCATACTATCGACGCCCGTCATCGATCTGTCGACGAACCGCCTGTACGTTTGCTATTGGTCCAGTCCGAGCGGAAAGTGGGCCGATGGACACCACTACCTCGCATCGCTCGATATTGCAACGGGCAAGGAGACGCATCCCGCAATTGACTTCGAGGGCGCGACTTTCGATCCGGGGCACAACTTGCACCCGCTCGCATTCAGGTCGCTGGAGCGCAAGCAGCGCGCCGCACTCGCGCTTGTCGATGGGATCGTGCTCGTGCCGTTCGGCACGATTGCCGAATCCGACAATGAAGCGCACGGCTGGCTGATCGCGGTCGACACGCGTAGCTGGAAACAGACGGCCACCTGGTGCTCGACGGCGCGTGGAAGCGGGGGCGGGATCTGGATGAGCGGATCGGGGCCGGCCATTCAAAGCGACGGTTCGATCTGGCTCGTGACGGGCAATGGAGAGTTCGACGGCGTCGTCGATTTCGGTGAGAGTGTCGCGCGCCTTCGCTATGTGCCGCCGCCTGCAAACAACGTGAATGGCAAGTTCGAGGTGACAGGCTGGTGGACTCCGTGGACGGATGATGGCCGCCTCGGCAAGAACCCGGGCGGGGAAGCTGTCGCCGCGCTGTTGCCGGAGCGCATGCCGTCGAATTTTCGCGTAGGGCCATATCTGGCAAGCCTCGGGATGGAGGCCATGGGCGACACGTGGGCCGATCAGGATCTGGGTGCTTCCGGCATTGTGTTGATCGAAGATCTCGGCATCGCGCTCGTTTCCGGCAAGGATGGCATCCTATATACGATCCGCCTGGATCAACCTGGCAATACCAGGCAAGCCGATCTCGCACCGGCCCATGTAGCAGCGAACTTTGCGAAACTGGCTGCCCCGCCCATTCTCTATACCTACTTCGATCCTTCCATCAATCCCGCGCCCACCGACCCCGCCGCGCTCAACGTGTACGCTGCGCAACGCACGCATCATCTGCACGGCACGCCAATTGTCTGGAAGTCGGCCGCACGCGGATGGATGCACTACTGTGGTGGCGAGAACGGCAACTTGCGCGCATGGCAACTGAACGCGGACAAGTCGTCGGCCTATCTTGCATGCAGCGAGGCCTACGCATCACCCGAATGCACGAAGCCTTATGGGGGCATGCCCGGGTGGAGCATCGCGTTGTCCGCAAATGGCGGCGACTCGGCTGTCGTCTGGGCGATGATCCCGTACGGCGACGCCAACATGACAATTACGAACTCGCGCCTGCTCGCCTACGATGCCCAAGACTTCGGACGCTACGCCGACGGCAGCGGACAGATCGTGCCGCTATGGGACTCGCAGGACTGGAACTGGAATCTGCTTCATCCGAAGTTCAACCGGCCGATCGTTGTCGATGGCCGCGTGCTGGTCCCGACTTATGGCGGTGAACTTCTCGTGCTGACCTTGGCTTGAGTGAGCGTGCGCGTGCGCGCGTTTCTCTGGAGCGACACATGAACATCCTCGATTCGACCTTCGTGCTCGGACTCGACAGCGGTCTTTGCTGCCTTATCGTCGGTATCACAGCGCTCCCCTGGAGCACTAGACTCAAGCTCGCGCTCGCATTTGGCATCTGGGATATGTGCGGATCGCTTGCAGGCGCTGTATGCTGCGATATGGTACCGGCGCCTCCGGCGTTGGCCATCTGGCTGTGTTGCGCGGTGCTGCTCGGACTTGCTGCGCGCGTAGGTGTACGCTGGATCAATGTGTTGCCGGCGGTGCTCAGTCTCGACAATCTTGCGGCTGGCGCTGGGGTGAATGATGCAATAGCCGACGGCGTGAGTAGCGCGACGCTTGCGTTGCTCGGGCTATCAGTCGGCGCGATCCTGTTTCGGCTGTTCTCGGGAGCCTGGCCTCAAGCGCTCGATGCAGACCGATTACGAGCGTTGGAAGCGGATGGCTTGAAAGAGGAGCAGTAACGTCATTCTGTACGCAGGCAGGCAGGATCGGTTATTGGAAGCAAACTGCTTGTGATACCTGACCGCACCGGACCAGTCTAATATCGCCGCCTGGACACTCCTGCAAACTAGTCCGCCGGCAGCGCCGTCAGTTTCGCGGCGGGCGTATATTTGCTACGGTTGCGTCAGTAGTGCGCCACTTTCCGGTTCTTCTGTTGGTTGATGGAAGTCTGGACGCGCTGCAAAGCTCGTTCAGTTTGTTGGGTAGGGTAATCGGCTTTCGCGTCACGAAATACGATAAGCGCAGCTTTGAAAGCGCTGGCGGCTCCTTCGAGCCGCGCGGTGTCCGACTCGCGTTCCCGGAGCACCTGGAGCGCGAGGCCGAGGTTGGCCTGTGTCGCCGCCCAATCGATTGGCACTTTCTCGCGGGTCCGCTCCTTGAGCGCTTCACGGTAAGCCGTAAATGAGTCGTCCGGAAGCAGTTAGCGCGTCTGAAGGATGGGTTGTAATCAAATTCAAATTTCGATACAGAACTCGTTTTATTGACAAGAGATTGCAAAGGATTTGTCGATGATCTGCCCGAAGACCTCAGCCTTCAGGCTGGCCCACTGGGCCTTTTTGGGTATCGTCGCTATCGGCGGACGCGCGGGGCAATGCTTAATTGGTCAACATACAACATTCCGCAATCTTTCAAAACGACAACATTGGTCTGCTGCCTGCGTAGCAGATCTGCGGCGCTACGTGCGCTACCGTACATTCATTAACCCGTGTAATGCATGCCTTTGGTGTCGCCGTCTATGTTAAGAGGAGCACCGTCGATATTTTATTGCAACGTAGGTGTTGAGAACTATCTGCGTACGCAATCTTTCAAGTGTGGAGGAGTATTAACCATGTTCCCGCTACGATTCCCTTTCGGTCGACGTAGCTCGAATACCGCCACGCGAGAGCGCCAAGAGCCTCCGAAGGCGGAGGTTCACGACGAACGCACAGACGCACAGATTCCAGAGTCTTTCAGGCAGGTCGAACTGGACCAGATCAAGCGTCACCATGAAGCCACAGGTCTTAGAGTGCCTAAAGACCTGGCGGTTGTCCCGGGACTCGCCATTTCTGGTGGTGGCATCCGCAGTGCTGTCTTTTCGCTTGGCGTTCTTCAGGCACTAGCGGACAGGCACGTCTTGAATAAGTTTGGCTATATTTCGACAGTTTCGGGTGGCAGCTATATCGGAGCGTTTTATGGAAGTATGTTTGTCCCCAACGCAGTAAGAGACGGCAATGAACAAACTCAGAGTGAAACGTTCCAGCAATGCGCGAGAAGTGCGGAAACAACCTTAAATCCCGAAACACCGCCGACAAGTCCGGATGCGGTGACGTCAATTTCGTACTTGCGGGACAACTGTGACTATCTCGCCCCGAACGGATCAGATGACTTCCTGCAGTCAATAGCATTTTCACTTCGGAACTGGTTTGCTCTCCAGTATGTGATCGGAGTTTCCTTGCTCACGATCCTTTTATTTGTCGGGTTCGCGGATAAGGTGTTGCATCTGCGCGGTGTCAGCTGGAACCAATTCGCTCCCGCTTGGAAAACGATGCCAGCAATTGTGGCGGGGTTTGCGCTGGTTGGACTTCTTTCTCCACTGAGCAGAGCATATTGGTTGACGCAAAACCTCGCTCAGGAAACAAGGTTTTTTTATAAGTTCCTTCCCGCTTTTTCAATGATCTCCGTGCTCGTGCTTTCACTTACGACACTGGAGGTATCTACACCCAATACGCTCCATAGAATTTTGACGTTATCTGCAACACTTCCTAGACCGAATGATTACATCTCTTTTGCCGCCTGGTCGGTGATATGCTCTGAAATCCTTGCAGTGTTTTACTACTTTGCCGCTTGGTGGTATATCGGATCGAATCCTTCGGATAACAAATCATGGTTTCCAGGATCTAGCAATCGGCGGACCTCGCGATCCGACAGCAGAGCGTACGTTGATCGGGTACGCAACGCCTTGACGAATGCCTACACAAATCCTCTTCGCTTCTGCGGGCGCAGTTTTCTTACAGGACCTGCGCAACTAATGCTTTGGGCTACGGCGATCGCCCTTATCGACTATGCAGGCTATTGGGGGGATAAGTGCATCCATAATAGTGACGCAATCGAGTGGTGCGATAAAGCAACCAACTGGTTTCATCTCCCGATCATCGCAAGCAGCGCGGCCACGTTATGGGCAATCGCAAAATTTCTACTCGCCGAACGAAAGACAATTACGAGTTCGATGCCAGCGATAAGTCGGCTCTTGTTGGCAACGGTTGCCGTATGCATTGCGAGTGTCTTTACACTTGTATTCTGGTCCGTTGTTGCGCATGCAATCGTAAGAGCCTTAACAGGTTGCTGAAGTACCGGCGGCTTACGTCATCGCGTAAGGCCGCTGATGCGTTGATATTAGACCCCTCACTTGCCCAGTGGAGATCATGCGCGGCGCCGACACGTTCACCGAGAGTCTGTTTTCCCTGCGAAAGCTGGACGACTTCGTCCCGAAGTCGCATCCGTTGCGAGCGATCCGCGTGATGGCGAACGAAGCGCTGGCGAAGATGGATCGACTGTTTGCCGGGATGTACGAAGCGGACATCAAGGGCGGGCGGCCGAGCATTGCGCCAGAGAAGCTGCTGCGAGCCATGCTGATCCAGATCCTCTACAGCGTCCGCTCGGAGCGACAGCTGATGGAGCAGGTTCAATATAACCTGCTTTTTCGCTGGTTCATCGGCCTGGCCATGGATGACGAGGTGTGGGTGCCCACGGTCTTCACGAAGAATCGCGAGCGATTGATCAAGCACGACGCGATCATCGAATTCTTCAACGAAGTGGTGGCCATCGCCGGGAAGAAGGATCTGCTCTCGGGCGAACACTTCAGCGTCGACGGCACGCTGATCCAGGCGTGGGCGGGGCACAAGAGCTTCGTTCGCAAGGACGGTGACGATCAGGACAACGACGGCGGCAGCGCGGACGACTTCAAAGGCAGCAAGCGCAGCAACGAGACGCATCAGTCCCGGACCGATCCCGATGCGCGGCTCTATCGCAAAGGGAAGACGGCCAGCGAATTGCGGTACATGGGCCATACGCTGACCGATAACCGGCACGGCCTGGTGGTCAACGCGCGCGTGACACGCGCTGACGGGCATGCAGAGCGTGAAGCGGCCAAGATCATGATCAACGACGCGCGGCAAGCGATAAAGGATGCGAGCGCGAAGATCACGCTGGGTGCGGACAAGGGTTACGACGCACAGGAATTCATCGAGGCCTGCCACGAGATGAAGGTCACTCCGCACGTTGCGCAAAACAACTCGGGGCGACGTTCGGCGGTGGCCGACATGATTGCCTCGAGCGTGGGCTACGCCATTTCTCAGCAAAAGCGCAAGCTGATCGAACAAGGCTTCGGCTGGGCGAAGACCGTCGGGCGCATGCGCCAGGCGATGGTGCGCGGGTTGAAGAAGGTGGATCAGATGTTCGTGTTGAACATGGCCGCCTACAACCTCGTGCGCCTGCGATCCCTGGCACAGGTCCGTCCATAGTGACGGTAAACGCGGACATGAGGCCAGGAATTGGCCTCAAAACGCTTAAAAGGACATTGAATTCGCATTGAATTTACACAATGCGAAAAATCTTGCGGCGAGAGCCGCGTAATTGGAGCGAGGCCGCTTCAGCTCGGGTGTATTTCAGCGACCTGTTAATGAAATATGTGCGAGATAATCCGGAAGTCTGGTTTAATGCCAAAGGATATGGCGATCTACTTGCCGTATTTTTGGCGTTCGCATTTTTTTTTATCGTCGCTCTAATCGATGGGTCCTGCATTCAATTCTTGAACCTTTCCACCTATCAGCGAATGTACAGTACGAGACTGACGCGGGCGTTTCTCGGTGCGACCAATAGTCGACGCTTGCGTGATTCCAGAAAACGGGATGTAACATCACTCGTTCCTGGTGACAGCATTTCAATGGGGGAATACTACAGTAAGTATAACTGTGCTCCAGTTCACCTTATCAATGCGACGATTAACAAGACGATCGATTGGGATTCGGCACTAGTACAACGGGGTTCACGTGGAATGTCAATAAGTGTTGGGCCGGCCGGTGTAACGATCGGTGCAAAGCTTGGCGTACTGGAATGTAACTGGGCATCTGCTACTGATATATCAACGCCCGCGAAACACGTTCTGCGGGGGCGTGAGACGTCGAACATCTGGCTCGAGTCTCTAACTCTTGGAGATTGGATCGCAATTTCCGGAGCTGCTATTGGGACAGGGTTGGGGCAGCTAACCCGACGAGGGTATTCACTGCTGATGGGCATCGCAAACATCCGCCTCGGATATTGGTGGGACACCTATTCCTCGCCATTCCGTCAGGGTGCCGAAAAGTACCCCCGCACGCGCGTCCCGCTCCCGACCGCCCGCAAGCCACAGCGCTATATAACCGAGCGACTGTTCGGAACACAGTTCTGCCTATTGAGTGAACTGCTTGGCAGGTTCGACGGGCCTCGAGCTCGTCGTTGGAACCTGAGTGACGGGGGCCACTTCGAAAACACCGGTGCGTACGAGTTATTGCGTCGCAGGCTGAAGTTCATTTTGATTATCGATAACGGAGCAGACCCAGACTACAGATTCGATGATGTTGCCAACCTGATCCGTCGCGTGCGTGTTGATTTTGGAATCGAAATATCTGAAGTGGGAAACACGTCTTCCGGGCATGAACAATTTTCCCTGAATCGAGAGGTTATCGCCGGCTCGTTCAACGATTTCAAATTTGATAAGGAGCTCCACGGGGTGCGTCTGATCACAAAATTCCCAGACGGTGAACGTGGTCAGATCATCGTACTTAAACCGCGGACCTCTCTGGATGCACCATATGATGTGCGCAGATACCAGGGTGTGAGCAAGCACTTTCCAAACGAAAGCACCGCAGATCAATTTTTCGACGACGTACAGTGGGAATCGCACCGCGAATTGGGCTACTCTCAGGCACGCATGCTACTAGACACTTCATAGCTAACTGAAGCACCGCTGGTGGAGGTCGCGCCTATGGTTCCGGAATGGCGCCCCAGTTGCAATCGGCTTGCGCGATGCTCGATTGTGAATGTCTGTTGAAATTTCAGCGGGGATTGTCTGGCCCGCATCGGGCCGTGCGGATAAAACGCCAGACGTAGGAGTTCGAAATGACTAGCGTATCTCGTCCGCTGCACACGCCCGAGCTTCCTCCTGATACAAATACATGGGCTCGCTACATTCGTTCGCGACACATTAGTGACCTGAGAGGCGCTTGTATCTGGTCGCTAGTTGTTTTGATTGTACTCTTGTCGAGTTTTCTTAGTGCTTACTTTTGTCCAGCAGATGCATACAACATTGCGAAGAACGATCCATGGTTCGTATCGGCATATCTCGCATCGTTTCATAGTCCAGCGCTCCTCGCGGCTTCCGGTACGGCGATAGCCGCGTGGGCCGTCTTTGTATCTCGGCTTTATGACGTCGCGAGGGAGCGATTCGGGACGGTCGACATCTTTGAAGCCGACATAACGGCGATATGCCGAATCATATACGCAGTCGACATGGTTTCGGGATATGTCACTGCGTATCGATGGTTGAAATTTGCAGGAGGACTGTCCAGCGCCGCAAGGCGAGAAAGCTATTTCGAAGTTTTAGATGCATCCTTCAAAGAACTATCCGCACTTGGTCCAGTGAAGATTGATGCCATAATGGATTTTTATACTTTCCTACGTGGTGCGAGGGACGCGACGCTTTGATTCAACAATTGGGTAGACAACGACGGGGAGAATCGCGAGTCTTACCATGACATGTTGAGGAAAGCAGATGTCGTTCACGTTGCCTATCTTTTGTTTGCGAGTCTCGAGAGCGCCCAGAAGGCGTGCATAGCACTTATGGAGAAGAAGGACGGGCTTAAGGTAAGCGCTGAGCTAGCGAATAGGCACGCAACCGATGCTATCCCGAACTCGCTAACGGGACTCGTGTTGTACAAATACCTATACGTTCGAATGATAGAAAAAATGAAGATACAGCTGTTATGGTTTTTGGACAAATCAATCTCGATAGATGAAAGGGAAGACGAGCGCAGATTCTGGATCGAACTTAGATTGCAAAACGAAAAACTACGGGAGCATCCGGCCTTTAATGATTGTCAAGAAAAGTGGGGGGCGATGTACGAGGGGAGCAGTCAGCTGTGACAGCAGGTGTCATTTTCGGAGAAGAATACGAACATGAAGAAGCGATTTCCGGAACAGCAAATCATCGGGTTTCTGAAGAAATCCGAGGCCAGTATGCCGGTCAAGGAACTGTGCAGTCGCCATAGCGCAGGACGAAATCCGGCCAAACGCTGCACGGTATCGCAGCGCGACAGGACAGACATGGTCCGGCGATGGCGAGATGCCCCAATGGCTTAAACAGGCCATCAGTGCCGGACAATCTCTCGAACACTTTGCCGTGGACGGAACGGCGTCGCGGCGCGACGCTGCCACGCGTCGAAAAACAGACTGGCGCGAAGACCCATTTTCAGGTACGCGCCTGGCAACGGTTCACCCTTCATATGCTCGTGCCCGTTGATGCCTGAATGCACTATTGGCGTGGCGCGCTTTCGCGCAGTCATCCACACGCAACAGGAGCCCGTGTATTGACCAAGGGAAATCTCGCACGGTAAGGACGGGGTAGTTAACAGACGCGAAGCAGCGACGGCTAGCTTGATCCGTAGTGAGCTTCGGCGCGCCCTATTGGGATTCGGGCCGATGAGCGCAGGGCGCGCGGCTTAGATGCGCGACCGACTCTCCACGTGATCAAAAACGAAAAACAGCCAGACAGCAATTACGTGATTTCATAAGGTATTGTAATGAGGCCGGCTCGCAAACTCGCATCAAGTCAAGGCCAACCTCCTGTCGCAAAAATGGCGACGGTTAGGTCACTAAGTGCTCTTTTTTGCATCGCAGTTATGTTCCAGGCTAAAGATCTGATTGATCATTCTATCGATCATCTTGAAGAACGCCTCCGCACCATAGCCGGCAAGAAAGGCGATACCAGATGCCGTGATCGTGAGCGCACCCGTGCCAGCGCTGATGCCCTGCGCCACAGATGTCGGATTAAAGAACAGCCCGACCGCGACACCCGCCATCAGTCCCAATGGAAGCCGCAAGAATGCAAGTGCGGCGTCTCTCGGCGCCAAGACACAATCCTTGATCTTGTCTCCGACCGATCGCAGCATCGACGCTGCAGTTCCCAGAAGTCCAAACATAATCGGCAAGACGTAGTTAGAGTAAATCGACAATACCAACGTTATCGACTGAATATCCTCCTGCGTCGCGCTTTCCAGCGTTGTATCGTCACCAGTCTTGGGTTTCGGGACCGGATGCACCCCATTAGTCGAGCTGGAAGTCCCGGGCGCGGTCGATGATGCAGGTGAATGTGGCGAGCCAGTGGGCTCGTGTAACGTTCCAGTAGGTCGTGGTCCGTCTCGAGTGGAAAGGGTCACCGGTGCCAACTCACGTTCGGCACGCGAATGCAATGTTGACGCGGAATCATGAAGCAAGCGAAGCCGTGTTGAGGGGACACTGGCATCGTCCTCTTCGCCAGCCTCGGTCTCATTCATCATGCCGGTTACTTCCGTATGGCGTCGATCCCGGCATTGGCGCTTTTCAGTCCCGATCTCGGAAGGAAACGGAATCATCAGGACGTTTGACGGGAAGTGCGTGGCAAACGTACAGGCATCAGAGATTGTCTTGACGTAACGAGCTTGAGCATATGCCCACTCGTTGCATAACAGACTTATGTCACTGTTCTGATAACCGATGTACTCTCCATGGCAACGCTCCAATGGCATTGGGTGGTTCGGAGCGGCTGATTGCGATTTGGCTTCTTGCAGCTTCACCTGCTCGTAGATTTTGTCCGTTGCTTCGACGTCTCGCTTCCGGTCGTCTTCGAAGCGCGCCGTGATCTGGACCCCGTACGTGACCTGCCACAACAGTAGGGCAGCCACAATCGTCAGAATGATACTGGCAGTGGTCATTAATCGGTGCGTCCAACGAAAGTGCCTCGCATTTCGATATAAGCCAGGGTAGGCCTCGCGAGCGACGGAAGTCCTTGTCTGTCGCCGTTCGGTTTCAGTTTCATTTTCACCGGGAAGAGTCAGGTAACCGGCGGGCTCGATGAAACTATACGTATAAGCAATGGTCGCGCCTCTTGCCGGGTACGCAAGTGAACTGAGCTTGTCCTTCACCAGAGTAACCAGCGCCGCGTCAGCGGCACGATTCGACACATTGGAATCCGGCGGATACCGGAGCTTACAAACGTAAGTGATCGTCTCAAACGTATTGAGCGTTTCGTTCGGATATCCCGGCTTGGGCATCTTGAGGTCGATACTGCCTATGTGGACCTCCGGTCGTCCCGAGATGAAGTCAAGCAGAAGATGAACCTCATTCAACTCACGCTTGAAAATCAGCTCGTCGAACGAACTTGACGCTTTCTCACCAGATGGCGTGCTCATGGCCTACCTCCAATTCGCTGAAGAGCCTTCATCGAAGGCTTTTAGCGCGCAAAACTCTTCGCCCGCACCTCTCCGGAGTTCTCTGAACTTTGCGGATTGATGTTGCATAGTGGCAAGGAGAGCTCGATGAGGGTCTATTCGATGAGATTCTCTACGAGGAGAGTAGCGATGCATCGGGCATAGACCCCAATTCAAAAACGAGCGCCGTATTACCTATTTGAAAAGTTTTTCTTCTTTTGACAGTAGCCAACCGCCTTCCTTCGGACGGGCCACGCAGATCGCCTGGTGTCTTGAGGAGCTTTTCAATTTCGTCGCGCCCTTGTTCTACAGAGTTGACGTTCGAGTCTTCAACGACAGCTTTCGGGCAACGTGGGTGAACGCGTACTCCCGGCCATGAGTAGCCATTCGAGGTCGAGGTCTGAGCGTCCGTTCGCGAGCGACCAGGGGACTGTCGGGCGCAGATGGAAGGATGCTCGCTGGAGATGAGCAACGACGCTTATCGTGGCTTCAAATAGATGCGCGGCCGAGCGAGCGTCGAAGCGAAATGGAGTTCGGGTTGTCGCCGCTCCGCAACTCTTTGCGACGCCCGCTTCGTTTGCTTCGCGCTTGGTCGCCCAGGCCGACATCCAGCCGCAATCACTCGGTGTGTGAACCCGAAGCCGGAACAGGTCAGATTCTTCAGGCCATTCAGTCATTCCACGGCACTAACCTAAACGTTACGCGTGCTTCACACGTTACCGGTTCGACGTTTGCGTTGGCCTTCGCAACGCTCGGCCAACGCTCCGCGCCGTCCATAGCCCCTACACGGCCTCGCCGGTCTTTACGGCCTGGATCTGCATTCCGACCGCATACATCTCATCGATGTATGTCTTCAGTTGCTCAACGACGGGCACGTATCCTTGGCCCTCTCGTGCCGGCACCAGGAAAATATGGGATTCGCCGGTCGCTTCCGTCAACAACGTTTGAACATCGGCATAGGAGCGGTGAGCATAGTTTCGATATGTTTTCACCTCACAGAACCAATCTGTCTTCGCCGCGTTTTGCAGAATTGTCAGTGCAGACGCACAGTCTTCTCTTCCCGACATTTTGTCCCGCACGCCATGAGGCGTAAGGTCACGCCCAGTAAGCCCGAGTTGATACCTGATGTTGGCCCAAGCATGCAGAAGGTCCCACGTGGCAATAAGTTCCCAGAAAAACGAACGAAGCCGAGAATGAAGTTCTGCCGAATCTCGTTGATCGTGAGGTTGTTGCGCGATCACGGCGATCGCTTCCATGTGTTTGAATGCAGTCCTTTGCGCGACTCCCGCGTAATCGTGATGATCTTCCCATCGCAGCCGTTGAATTTGTGCTGATTCTTTGCAAGCCATTTTCTTTCCCCAAATCGATTTTGGTTTGTGATAGAGACCGTAGCTTCGGGCGTTTCCCTTTGCACGCAAAGGGCGTGAGTGCTGCAATCATGTTCGCGGCGCTACGCTTGCGACCGCGGGCGGCATCAAGCCTTGCAAGCGAGTCTCGACCATCCGGCTCAAATTGACCTGCCCCCAGTTTAATACGAAGCACAGTTAGAGTCCGAGGAAGTGCGCTCGTATGCCTTCATGGTGTCGGATGTTGTCTATTCCTAGATTGTCTTGCGGACTTCGCTGCGGGACTCCAGTAGCCCGTTCGATTTTTTCAATTTGCCAACAGCGCATTTCTCGCAATTGACCCATGAGCCGACTCTCCCGCCAACTCGCTCAACCCCGCTACACGAAAATTGTGTTAACGGCATGCACGTGAGCACCTTTAGTGCGAAGGAGGAACCCCTTGGGGGGCGCTGGGTGATTCCGCGAGGCTGGATGGGGAAGCGTTCGTGCGTTGAATGCGGCGTGCCGGACGGCTTGAAAAACTTGTTCGATGCATTATGACCGAAGGTGAATTAACAACTGGTCACGCGCCCGGAACGAGAGGCTGTGGCTGATCGGCATCGACCCGCGACGCAATCCCTTGCCCAGTCCTGTTATCGCGTTAGCTTCCAGTGCGCGCAACGCGCGCACCGATCATCACTCGACATTTCCCGCCAGCTTGCGCTTACCGGTACATTTCACTAATGCTCGCTGCGTTGTGAACGATCGAGGTCGCTCATTGGGACGCGATTTGTCCCGCGACTCGGCCCGCCAGGCGTTTCGCTTAGAATCTACGTCCGTCATCGGCAAGTCATGTCTGCGCGTCGACGGCCAATCGTTCAATCGGGGAGTGAACATGCGGTTTATCCATGCGGCGGATATTCATCTCGACAGTCCGCTTCACGGCCTGAGTGCCTATGCGGACGCGCCCGCGGCCATGCTGCGCAATTCGACCCGCGAGGCGTTCTCGTCGCTGGTGACGACCGCCATCGTCGAATCCGTCGATTTCATGGTGATCGCCGGCGACCTGTACGACGGCACCTGGCGGGACCACAACACGGGCATCTTTTTCTGCCGGGAGATGGGCCGGCTGCGACGCGCGGAAATTCCCGTGTTCGTCCTGTTCGGAAATCACGACGCCGAAAGCGAGATGACGAAACAGCTGCAACTGCCCGACAACGTCCGCACGTTTTCCACGCGCAAGGCGGAGACGTTCAAGATCGACGCGCTGAAAGTCGCGTTGCACGGCCATAGCTTCAGGGAACGGGAGACGACGGCGAACCTCGTTACGAGCTACCCGGCGCCTGTGTCCGGCTACTTCAATATCGGCGTGCTGCACACGGCGCTCGAAGGCAATGCGGCCCATGCGACCTATGCGCCGTGTTCGCTGGCGGAACTCCATGGCAAGGACTATCAGTACTGGGCGCTCGGGCACGTGCACGAGTTTGCGATGTGGCAGGACCGGTCGACGGTCGTATTCCCGGGCAATCTGCAAGGCCGCAATATCCGCGAGACCGGGCGTCGCGGCGCCGTCATGGTGACGGTCGACGATTCGGGCGAGATCGAAATCGAGCGCCTCTTCGTCGATGTGCTGCGTTGGGAAGCGGTGGAGGTCGATGCCTCGGCTTGCGCGACGCTCAACGATGTCGCGCGCGCGGTTGGTAGCCATCTGGAGATGCTCGCGGAATCGGCGTCGGCGACGGTGCCGCATGCCGTCCGCGTGACGGTGACGGGAAGGACTGCGGCGCATGGCGAGCTGTTCGGACTCGAGCCGCAATTGCGCGCCGAAGTGCTTGCGCAGATCGCGGGTCTCAGCCACGACCGTCTGTGGCTGGAGAAAGTACGCATCGAGACGAGCCCGCTGGGCAATAGTAATGCCGTGCTCGATCGCGCGGATGCCATCGCGGACCTGCATAACCTGCTCGTCGAAGCCGAGTCCGATCCGGAGTTTCTCGCGATGCTGAAAGAGCGGCTGATCGGGCTGGCGACGCATTCGCCTCACGAACTGCAAGAGATGGTGCCGGCGCTCTTCGATGTGCGCAACGGCGAACTGACGGGACTGGTGCGCGCAGTGCGCGCCGGGCTGGTTGAACAGGTGGCGAAGGCGAACTGAACCATGCGCATTGGCAAGCTCGAACTGATCCGCTACGGCAAGTTCTCCGATGAAGCGGTGGCGTTTCCCCGCTCGTCGCACGATTTTCACTTTCTCGTCGGACCCAACGAAGCCGGCAAGTCCACGATCAAGACGGCGATCACCGAACTGCTGTTCGGCATGCCACACAGCTCGCCGCTGGATTTCATTCATCCTCAGAGCGAACTGCGGCTGGGCGCGGTGATCGAGCATTCGGATCAGTCGCTGGCGTTTCATCGGTCGAAGGCGAGAAAGGCGTCCCTGTCCGCGCCGACGGGCGAGCCGCTCGCGGGCGAAGCGCTCGTTCCGTTTCTCGGCGAGGCCGACAAGGCGTTCTTCGAACAGATGTTCTGCCTCGATCACACGTCGCTGATCAAAGGCGGGCAGAGCATTCTTGATGCGTCCAGCGACGTGGGGCAGGTGCTATTCCAGTCGGCGGCAGGCATCTCGAGTCTGGGTCCCGTGCGGGAACGGCTCGCGGAAGAGGCCGACCGCCTGTGGAGCAAACGCAAGTCAGGCGAGCGCGCCTATTACGTCGGGCAGAAGCAACTGGATGACGCGAGCGCCGAACTGAGAGCTGCAATGGTCCGGACGTCCGCCTGGCGGGCTGCGCAGGAGACGGTCGGCGACGCGCTGGAAGGCAAGGAATCCGCAGAGCGCCAGCATGGCGAGCTGGAACTGAAACGCAGCCGCCTGGAGCGCATTCGCCGCGTCACGCACCATCTTGCCGTGTGGCGGGAGAAGACCGCCGAACTGCGCGCGCTGGGCGAGGTGATCGATCTGCCGCACGATGCCGACGCCACCCTGCAAGGCGCGTTGAGAAAACTCGCGGCAGCCGACGGCGCGCTCGAAGTGCATCTGCGGCGCGCGGGCGAACTGCAAGGCACGCTCGACAACAGGGACATCGATCAGACCGCGCTGGCGTTCCAGAGGGAAATTGAGGCGCTGGAAAGTACGCGCCACCGATGCGGTGATCACGAAGCGGACATCGCGCGCCTCGAGCAGCAGGTTTCGTTGCTCGTGCGTCAGGTCGCCGATGCCTGCGCGCAACTCGAATGGCCCCGGGACGAACTGGCAGCGCGTAATAGCGTGCCTTCGGCGCTCGCGTTGCATACGGTCGAGAGCCTGATGCGCGACCGCGGCAAGCTTGAGCAGTCTGTCGTCAACGCACAGCAGGCGTTAGAAAAGAAGCTGGCAGAGATCGCCGACCTTGGCCGCAAGCTGGAGAGCCTGCCCGCTGGTGACGTTCCCGACGATGTCCAGGCCGCACTGCGTTCCGGGCAACGATACAGGGAAAACGACCTCGCACAGCGCCGGTTGACGGAGGCCGCCGCCGACGCACAGCGCACGCTGGATGCGAGTCTTGCGGCGCTCGGCAAATGGAGCCGTCCGTTGCCGGCGCTGAAGTCGATGACCTTGCCATCGACGGAACGTGTCGCGTCGTTGCGTGCCGAGCGCGACGATCTCGTCTCGCGTCTCATGCGCGCACGCGACCGACTCGATGAAGCACGCGAGAGCGAGCGTCTGGCCGTTGCCGAACACGATTCGTTCGAGCAGGCGCATCAGATCGTGACGGGTGAGGTCGTTGTGCAGGCGCGCGGGGTCCGCGACGCGGCATGGGCGGCGATCAGGGATGGCGCGGTGTCGGTGGCGGACGGCGCGCCGCAATTCGAAGCCGCAATGACGGTGGCGGACGATCTGTCCGACCGGCAGGTCGGCTCGGTCACGGAAGCGACGGAACTGTCGAACCTGAAACAGCGGGTTCTCGAAACGAAGCAAACGGCCCTGCGCCATGGCCAGCGCGTTGCCGGGGCAGAAGAAGCCCTCGCGCGCTTCGACGCGGCCTGGGCGTCGGTCATATCCGAACAGCAACTGGCGGGCATGGCGCTCGACGATATCGCCTCATGGATCACGCGTCGCGAAAGCGCGCTGCAGGCCTCCGCAGCACTCGAAAAGAGCACGGGTGAACTCGAACGCGAACGCGCGGAGGTTGAATCGTGCCGGGCACGGCTCGCCGGTTGTCTTGTCCAGGCGGGGCTGAGCGGCCCGTTGCCGGCCGAGCTCGAAGACTTGTGCGCGATGGCCGAGCGCTACGTGAGCGAATGCAGGCAGGCAGCGACGACGCAGCGGCTGCTCGCCGGGCAGATCGAAGCGGCTCAGGCCGATGTTGCGAGCTTGCGTCGAGAGGCGGACGTGCACGACGATGCCCACGGTCACTGGAAGGATCAATGGGCCGCCGCCATGACGAAAGCGGGTCTGTCTGCCGTCGCGGATTCGGATGCCGCGACCGGGGCTGCGCTCGGAATCGCCAGGACGGTTCGCGAACAGCTCGATGAAATCGCAGCTATCCGCAACGCGCAGATCGATCCGATGCGTGCCGCCCTGGCGGACTTTTCCGCAGATGCCAGCAGGCTCGCGGTCAAGTTCGACGTGTCGATGCCGGAAGGGGATGCGAAAGCCATTTCGATCGAACTCTCGCGGCGTCTGTCGTCGGCGCGCGCTGTGCAGGCCGAATCCCAGCGCCTGACGAACGAACTGGCGGACGTGTCCGAGCGCGTTCGCCTCGCTCGTGCGGAGGTGGATGAGGCGACAGCGCAACTGCGTCCGCTCTATGCGCTTGCCGCCGTCGGCAAGCCGGACCTGCTGCGTCCGCTGATCGCGCGTTCGGACCGCAAGCGCGAACTGGCGGCGGCCATCGGGCAGGCGCACAGGAGTCTTGTCAACGATGGCGACGGCCTGAGCATCGAAGAACTCGCCGAGGAAGTCGACGCGACCGATCTGCGGACGGTCCAGGCCGATCTGCTCAGTGTGGGCGTCGCGCTGACGGACTCGGTCAATGCACGTGCCGAGATGGCGACCAGGGTGGCGGAGGCGCGTCAGCAGCTGGCGGCGATCTCGGGCGGCGCGAATGCGGCGATCGCAGAAGCAAAACGTCAGGAGGCGCTCGCCGCCATGGCCGAAGCGGCCGAACGCTTCATCAAGGTCGAGACGGCGTCCACGTTGCTGCGCTGGGCCGTCGACCGGTATCGGGAGCGTCGTCAGGGGCCCATGCTGGCACGCGCGAGCGCAATCTTTTCGGAGCTGACGCTCGGTGCGTTCGAACGTCTTTCGGTCGACTACGACAGCCAGCCGCTGGCGCTGGCCGCCGTGCGCGCGGGCGGCAAACGCGTGGAGATCAGTGGCATGAGTGAGGGGACGCGTGACCAGCTCTATCTGGCGTTACGTCTTGCCGCGCTCGAACTGCATTGCGAGCGTGGTTCCGCGCTGCCTTTCGTTGCCGATGACCTGTTCATCAATTTCGACGACAGGCGTGCGAAGGCAGGGCTTCGCGTGCTGGCCGGACTGTCCACGCGCATGCAGGTGATCTTTCTCAGTCACCATGATCACCTGGTCGAGATCGTCAACGAGGTGTTTGGCGCTTCGGCGAACGTGCGATATCTCGGTTATCCTTAGATGCAGCGGTGTCCGTCAAAATTTCTCTGCGGCTCAAGGTTAAGGCGTCATGTCTTCTGCCTGGCGTTGTGCAGCCAGGCATAGTTAAAGACATTCTGCTCGTCAGCGTGGCAACAACGCGGAGCCATGAATGCGCAGCGAGACCCGCGCTGCCGCTCAGCGTATAGGTGTGCGGGTACCGAGACCGCGCGTATCTCTAGACACAAACCGAGGTGAGTGTGTCTGCAGTTGCGAGAAGACATATCAACTAATAACTGAGAGAGCCAAGCTGGCGTGCTTCACCATGAAAATGAGCATCGACGCGCTTCAGGTCAAACACGGGGATTCGATCGTCATCGAAATCGAATGGGCCACCGACAAGGTCTTTCGGATTCTGGTTGACGGTGGTCCTCCTGGAGTTATCGCCAAGATAAATATCCCGGCTCTGAAGAGTCATCAAGCGAAAGCCCTGACGAGCGCGTTGGACTCGTATCGTCACGCAGGCTTGTCATTCGACCTTACCGTTCTGACGCACATAGATTCTGATCATATCGGCGGCTTGTTGGCGGCCTACAAACGCGAGGACTATAGGCGCGTCCTTGGCACTGATATCTGGTTTAATTCGGCACGTCTGATCGCATCCGAGCTAACCACCGTGCAGTCTGATGGATCAGATTTTGCAATCGACCAAATCACCGGTCCGGAGACCAGTGTGAAGCAAGCGGCTGATCTGGACGACCTGCTGGATGAATTGAAGCCAAATCGACGCTTGGTCATTGCCGGGCAGCAGATGCAATATGAATGGGGGACTATTGATATTTTGTCTCCGACGTCGACACAGTTGAACGAGTTGGCCGTTAAGTGGGAGATGGAAATTCCAAGCAAAGAAACATCCAACAAAGGCGACGACTATCACGAAACGTTGGAGCAATTGCAGAAAGACGATGAATTTTCTGCTGACACTTCTGTCCCCAATGCAAGCTCGATCGCATTTCTCATAAAGTCCGAAGCAGGGACCGCACTACTGCTAGGCGACGCTCTATCGCAAACCGTCTCTGATAGTCTCCGCGCTCTTGGGTACACCGAAAACAATCGACTTGCCGTCGATATGTGCAAGCTATCGCACCATGGAAGTGCAGGAAACACTTGCCCCGAATTTCTTTCGCTCGTCGAAGTTCAGAACTTCATTATTTCGACCAACGGCTCAAATCAACTGCCGGACAAACGAACAATTGCCCGAATATTAAAATACTGTCCATCGAGTAAAATTACTTTCAATTATCCGGAGTTGTTGAAAAAGATATTTCACGCAGATGAACTCAAAAATTACAGCCATCTTTTGACTGCCCAAAGCGGGCGACCATAGCCAAATGAACTACAGCGATTTCGAAGACAATCTTGTTCGCGTTAATCGGGGAAGTGGAGTCCTCGTTCCTGCCATGACGGACGAGTTTTGTTACGTTTTTACAGCTAGGCACAATCTTTCCGAGAATGAAAACACGATTACCGATCGCAACGGCGTCGAACTAGGGATGGTAACGTCGGATTTGTGCTTTCCTCATCAGGATCGGGATGCTGCAGTGATCGTCCTAAAGGGTGTGGAACCGAAGCCCCTCCTCCTCGATCGCCAGTCACTTGGTCGAAAGCAAGAAATAACTTTAGGCGGTTTTCCATTGACCCGGTCCACATTTGTTGGGGAGGACGCGACGCGTTTTTTTGATGGCGAAATTAAGCGTGCAGACGAATATGAGTTTAGTATCTTCTGCGAAGAATTTCCGACTCAAGACGACATCATGGGAGTCTCAGGGGGAGGAATTTTCGTTGATTTCGACAGCGAATGGATACTTGCGGGGATTGAATATAGCGTCGAAAGGGAAGTGGAAGAGAACAATACCCAACTCAAAGTTTGCCGGACATTGGTATTTGAACAGATCATCCGGGATAAGGCCCTACCTTTAGCACTGCCCTCGTTTTTGCGAAGCTTCAATCTGCTAATTAGCTTGGCTTTCAACTTGAATGGCACTTTCTTCGATGAGGACAAGCAGAAAGCTTTATCGCAACTCCTCCAAGATTACGCGAAATTAAATCTCGCATTAACTCAGATTACTCCTGAGTCGCTTCGGACGAACTTCGGCCTGCAATTGTTGATAAAGAATACACCCGAGTTTTGCATAAGCGACAGAAAACTTTGGGTATCGTGGTTGGAATTTATGACTCTTTCCTTGATGATTGATGGAAAGCAGCCAGCCGACCTTACGATGGACTACGTCAACGACCTGCACAAGAAGCGTCGTCTACTGTATAGCAACTCTAAAGAGGACTGGAGCAAATTCATCCGGAATATTGGCCACACCGACATGGATGGCATTGAAGATGGGGCAATTGTAATTGTAAGTAGCGATTGCCAATTACCTCCAACGAGAGCGACGATTGACTATAGCAAAGTTGCAGTTGATATTGGCTTGATCAATAGCAGGCCGTTTGATTTTACGAAAGCGTCTCGAGCCACGCCGTCTCGCATACTACATCTCGATGGTATTCATGCTCAGTGCATTAATAACAAAGAAGATGAATATGATTGCAAGGATTATCAGACAACCATTAACAAGATAAAAAATGAATACCTTGCAACTATTTCACGATGAAACATCTAGCACGGTAGCCGTGCTCGACGAATTGCGGTCGATTTTCAGCGACGTCAAATTCCATCTATATCGATCGAATGATCAGATGAAGTTCATAACGTGCTTCGTTGCCATTTTTTCGTCTGGGGAATCTTGCGTCGAATTATGGGAAAAAGTGAATTCGTCTGTTACGGTGGTTTCGCAAAGCTTTATAAATTCCGGTGTCATGCCGTGGAATCTTTATTTGCTTATGTGCAGCCCAGATTCTCTCAACAAACTTTCTAAATATAGAATCGAAAATGATCGATTCGCCGCACGCAAGATCATTGTTTCCGACCAAGAGTTACCTCAGTTTGCGAATGACCCCTACCGCGCAGCTCTCGAAGATGCCATCCTCGGAAATGATATTGAATTGACTAATCTGGAAGCATCGGAAAATGTGGAAGCCAGATCGGTTAATCATGATAATTTTATCCGAACCTTCCTTTTATCAAAAAATGAGCCTGTTCCGGTTGACCGAAAGCCGGCATCAATTCAATTGCGAAAACAATATTTGAGTGAATTGATGGGAATCGCAAAAAAGACATGAAACTCAAAAAAGTTATCATTGACGGATTTCGCGCATACGAGTCTGCGGACAACGGCACATTCGATTTCACGACCCCATCCGGGCAATGCGCCGATTTTGTCACAATCTTTGCTCCAAATGGATTTGGGAAAACGTCTTTCTACGACGCGGTGGAATATGCCCTCACTGGAAATATATCTCGTTTCGTCCGAGATGCTCATCGAAGCAACTACGACAGTAAATCGAGGACACAACTGCAACGAGAACGAAAGCAATACATTCTCCGAAATCATTCAATCCCACCATCCGCGACGGCTAAAATCGATGTTTTACTTGAGATAGATGGAAAAGAGCATCTGGAGAGGAAGACCATTCCAAAGCCCAAGACTGGAAGAGATTTTTTCTTCACTAGCGCGGGTAACGATTCAAAATATCCGGGAATGAGAGATGTTTTTCTATCTCAGGAAGCCATCGACGCTTTTCTTCGGGAGGAGCGACCTGACGCACGCTACGTCCGCTTCATGAGCAATTTTGGGGACAGCGACGAAGTCTATCGCTCAAACCTAGAAACGCTCAAACGGGAACTCGAGGCGACGCTGCAGGAAACTCAGGCCCAAGAAAGGCAACTGCGAGAGATTGCGGAACGACCCGTCAACAGAGAGATCTTTACAGTAATCAATCGAACGATCGAATCGCTTTCGATTGATCAAGAGGTCATATCGCCGATCGGCGAACGTTTCGTGGCGGACGACGAACGCCAACTTCGGAACCATGTCACTCAACGCGTCCACGACCTTGAGACATTGCGTGCACGTTTGCAGTCGAGCATCGCAGCACTATCGCAGCTCGCTGCGCAGCAATCAGGCATTGCATCAGCCGTAGAACGAAAGCTTGGTGCGCAGCGGGAGATCTCGGCCATAGCGTCGCTCAGAGCAGAGTACGGCGTGAGAACATCTATGGTTCAAACCCTCGCCGGTCTACAGACGTTAATAACCGAATCGAATCGATGGAGCGAACGTCTTTCAGAAACTCTCGCCTTGGCGCCTGCGTTTGATGACTTGCAGGCAACGCGGGAAATGGCGCTGGCTACAAAGCTCAAGAACGGTCAGGAGCTTGACATACTTCGAGTCGAACTGGCGAAGCTTGCGCAGCGTGAAGGCGAATGCGGACGCCGCGCAGAGATTGTGGAAGCGGAGATTCAGCGGCTACTGGCGTTGCAGAGAGACTGTCCATCGACATACCTTCAGATAGATGCGAAACGAGAACTGGCTCAGGTCAAAGAACGGGAAAGGAGTCAACAAAAGCAGCTCCTCGAATCACTGACCGCCCGGCTTACGCTAAGTCGTCAGGAATTTGGGAAAGTCCGCTCAATTGCTGTTGGGCCGGACTTCGCGGATGCACCGGAATTGACGCTAATCGCGTCTGACGAGTTTTCTCCCATTGCGTTAAGGGCCGCCATCGTCGAGGTAAAGGCGAAACGTGCACTATTTGACGAATCATCGCGTGCACTTGATGCCGTTCAACTGCACACCAGTCAAATCGCTGACCTTGTCGCCGCAGGCCGAGCCCTTCTAGGTGAATTGCACTCTCCTAAGTGTCCGCTTTGCTCTCATAACCATGGATCTTATGAAGCGCTGTTGGACGTGGTTTTGAACAACGATGCCCTCACAGACAGAGAGCAGACCGCGTTGCGCGAAAAGCATAAGGCAGAGGCTGCTCTAACAGAGGCGACCGCTGTTCTAGACCGATTGCTGCAAGGTTGGGAAGTCGCGAAGGCGAAACGTATTGATGCCCTTCGTGAAAATATCCAGATTGATGAGCGGGACTTAACCCAGAAAGAAGAAATCGTCCGACAGCTTGAGGGTGAACTCCAAGGCTTACACGCTGAACTTGTCAAGCTTCAGGCAGATGTTTTAAATTTGCCACTCGCCCAATTCCTCGAGAAACTGACTGGCGATATCACGAGTCAGAATGCAAGGCGTGACGCGGAGTTGAAGGAGAAAGTCGAATGCAAACAGCAACTAGATTTGCTAGTGGCTCGAGAAAAGGATTTGCTTCAGCTGGTGGAGGCAGAACAAGCCAAGGTCAATATCATCGAGAGTGACGTCCGCTATCAGACGACAATCGCTTTCTGCCAGACGCATCGGATCGATGCGAAAGCGGTGCGTGATTTTATTGCGCAGCGGACCGACGAGGTACGGCAGAAACTGGTTGACCTTGATTTGCAATTCCGAGCCACCTCGAAACTACTTTCCGACATCGACACGAGATTGCCGTCGCTCCAGCAGTGGGATGCAAACGAAGCTTCGGTGTCTGAAACGCGAGCTCAAGAAGTATTGCTCGCGGCGGATGCTTTGATTGTGCCTTTCGAGTCCTCTTGCGAGCAGCAACTGGCTGGGTATGAGAAATCGTGGTCTATGTCCGAAGTCGAGAACAGCGTCGCTGCGTCGCTATCATCCGCGAGGCAAAAAATAGAATTGCATGATCGAATTCTTCAAAACTATACGTTGTTAGGTCAGCAGTTGACAGACGTGCGGCCATACTTGGAGTCGATTGACGCCCAGACCGCATTGAACGATGTTATTGTCAAACGTGGAAAAGAGGACGCTTTGGCTGCCGCTTTGAACAGCGAGTACGAAAGCGTAAGCCAAAATCTTGACAGAAAAATTCAAAGTTTTTTCTATCCCAATTTGATCAACTCGATTTATCGGCGGATTGACCCTCATCCAGATTTCAAGCGGGTCGAATTTTCACCTAGTTTTGAGGAAGACAAACCTACCCTTGAGGTATTTGTTGCAGACGCGGACGGCGATCTCATATCTCCGGATCTCTTTTTTAGTGCAGCCCAGGTGAATATCTTAAGTCTAAGCATTTTTCTCGCGCGAGCCCTTCATGCTAAAAATGGAGAGCATGATGTGAAATGCATCTTCATCGATGACCCTATACACTCGATGGATTCCATAAATGTTCTCGCGACAATCGATCTGCTACGCAGCATTTCTCTAAGGTTCGATCGTCAGATCATCCTATCCACGCACGACCGGAACTTTTTTGAACTTTTGCAGCGCAAACTCCCATCCGCTCAATACAATTCCAAATTTCTTGAGCTTGAGACGTTCGGAAAGGTGGTGGCAGTTCCGTGAAGTTGAAGGAAGGAAACGTCGTTCCGCCGTCCTAGGCTGACTAAACTACGAAATTCCGCTTTTCCGGGGGCTTGGGCTGTCGACCGCCTCGCCTCCACTCAATGCTCACCTCATCCGCCTGAATGCCCAGTATCTAGTCACTGTCTCATATGGTCGACATTAGAAACTCTTTGTTGCCGATAGCAGCCGCTTGTCTTGAGCTCTGGCCGAGCGGTCGGTTTACCGTGCTCAGCAGCCGGAATTGCGGAACCAGATGAGCGTCCGCAACGGCCGATCAGCCGCCATGGCCTGCCTGGCAGCGGGTAGGGGACGTACCGCCGCTTGACATAAAAACCGCTGGCGGGCTTGACAACATGACATGGCAGACAGACAACAACAGACACATAACCGGCAAACGTCGAGCCGCTTGCGCCCGATGAACGCGGACGGCTCGAGAGTCCTGCCAGCAAATGGCGTCGTTCCGGGCGTCCGCGGCTGCATCATCTGATGGTCGTGCAAATTCTTGCGTCACGGTGACCACCGTTTCCCGTCTCACTGGGGCATCATGCAATTCGGCGCAAATCCAGACGGCCTGGCGCTCACGACGGATCGGCCGATCGACGCCGCCAACGACTTACAACAGGACCGCCTGCTGTAAAAGCTCCAGGGCTTTCAATTCGTCCAGCCGACCCGTGCGTGCCTTACCCGCCAGCGTCTTGATCAATGCTTCTGCTATCGGTGCAATACCGTGGAGATTGTCCAGGCTGGTCACGGTGGCGAAGGGGAGTGGAGCCGGACTTTGCTGCGGGTGCGCGGAGACGGGCAACGATTCGGGCATCGACCCGGAGGGTGCAGATGTGGCTGCCGGCACCGCTTCATCCTTTTCATCGAATGAACGGCTGGCAAGGTCCTCGGAGGAATCATTGACATCAGCTCGCGGGCTGACGACGATCGTCTCCGTGTCTTCCGCGACGTCCGCCGAAACAGGTGCGGGGCTTTCCGATGCATCCAGGGCGGTCGCACGCACGCGCCTCGTGCGCACTTTCCCGTCGACGAGATTCCCCCGTACACCATCGTTCGTTGCTGGCGCAGGCGACTCATGTTGTTGAACGGATGCGCGACCGCGTGGAGCAGGCGTAAGCAGACGCGACACTGACTCTGGAATGTCGGCTTCCGTGCGCGGACTGTCTAACCAGCCAACTGGCAATCCGAGTCGCTCCGTGAACCGGTTTGTTTCCAAACTGTCCATGCGCTTCTTGCCATGTAGACGATCGGCGATGTTGAATCCACTCATCTCCATGACCACGCCGAGTCTGACTTTCGATCCGTTGCGACTGGTGAGAAGGTGGAGGTTGGCGCGTCGGATATTTTCCACCTCGGCGCTGTCGCTCAATGCTAGCGGCTGCTGTTGCGGCGTTTTAGGCGGCTTGTTTGTCGGACGCGAAGCTTTAACCGGCACTCCTGGTTTGGGCTGTTCGGGCTTTCCGCTTCGACTATTCTTGACGGTTCTCGGCGAACCGCCAGCTACTTTCTTTGGCATTTGCGCTTCCTCGGACAAACTATCCTCAGGAACTGGTTGCTGGTTGGCGGTCCGGGCAGGAGCCGGCTCAAGTGCTTCGGCCTCTGCGTCGAATCCTTCATCGATCTGGACGAAGTCGAGCGGTGACTTCAGACGGGCGATGGTCTCGGCCGCGAGCGCAGGATTGGGCTGGTCAAAAAAGCCGTGCGGTAACCCGAGCGTGGTTTCCATGTGAAAGGCGGTCTCGGGCGTGAACCGCTCGCCTTTCATCAGTTCGGCCACGCGCGTCATGCTCGATTCGAGTGCAATGGCGATATTCTCTGCGCCTACCGCATCGACCAGAAACTGAAACGATCGTGTTTTGAAGATGGAGGCAGTCTGGGCGGGGTCTCGGGGCGGCGCCTTCACATACGGAGGTCCCGGCCGTTGGGGTGGAGGCTTTTTCTCGTGGTGAGGTTGGCGTTGGCCGTTGCGCCGGGATCCCGCATATCGCCCGCGGGCTTGACTCATAAAATACGGCTCCATGCGACGTTGATTCTGGACATGCTGATTATAGACGAGGCGATGTCGGGATTCGACGCCGTCCTCATGCTGTCACATTTTGGGATTAAGCTCTTCGCCCTCGGTAGTCAGCCAACGGTCGTGGGCGTCATGCAGCGCCCGTCGCCGTAAAACCTGGCGACCGGCGTTTCTCTCTTTGCGTCAGGAGCATCCCGTGTTGAGCGCCCACGAATTCGCAACATTGATGCTGGTCAAGGACTCCGCCGATCACATTGCTGATCGGGAAGAGCTTGGTGCGTTGCTTGAACGCCAGCTTGTTGCACTGGAGCGACGTGCGGGCGGAGCAGTGCGCCCTCGCATCACGGAGGACGGAGAGTCGCTTCTCCGCAACCTTGCCTTTATTAATAATGCGAAATATCCGTCGGGCGCCGCCTGAAATCTGCCAGCCGCACGACTGGCGGGCGGCAGGAACTCAACGCAGCGCTTCCAGGCGGCGTTGGCAACATTTGTCGTCGCCACCGCGTCGATAGCTCTGCATGGCCTTTGTGCGATCCGGAATGAATCCGTTGTCGTCCACGCCCCACAGGCCTTCCCAGAAAAGCCCGAGATTATGTGCCGCGGCCTTGTGGCCCAGTTCAATGGCCTGCTCGTAGAGCGATCGCGCACGGCTCACATCAACATGCATACCCCGCCCGAGCCGTGCACTATCGGCCAGCGCGGCAGCGGACATGCCGCGCAGACGACTGTCCGCGGTTTCATCTTTCATCACATCGTCGAGAATCGCGTTCCCGGTCTCGAAGTCCGCCTCACCTCCTGTGGCCGTAACCAGGGAAATGGCCATCGCTACCCGCCAGGCCGGATGACGGTTCACCCCGATGCGCTCGAGTAACCAGCGGCCCAGACAAGCCGCGCCATCCAGTGTGCTGGTCAGGAGCGCGTTCGCGATCGCGGCGAGCGACTCGGGTGACAGGAATCCCGTCTTGTTAGCAGCGAGGACATGACGGGAGAATTTCTCAACATCAAGAGAGGGGTCAGCGCGACGCAACTGATGCCATTCACGCTCGATTGTGCCAACCCAGCTTTCCATCTGCATGGTGAGCGACCCTTTGGTGAAGAATGCACCCCATTGTAGCTCACCATTTTCCATTCGCAATGCCCATTCGCGCGTCTAACTAAGCCTGATGACGACGCGGCCGTACACAGCTCACAAGGGATTTTTTTGAACTGGCCTCTTCTAAGTATCACGTTCGTGCGCTGGGGAAATGTTGCATATCCGACAATGTCGGATATGCAACACTGCAGTTGCCGTGACAAGGCGAATTAAGGAGGCGGATTTAGCTTATGCGGCAAGCCGCCTAACTCCGCCCAACGCATATCAACTCGATGCTCATTGAGCACTTGGCGGGCAGCGTGGGGCCGCGCTTGGCGAAACGGCGATTAACGGCCTTTACGGCCGAAGTCACTCATTTCGTGAAACCGCGAAAACTGTCAAGCTTACCATCTCGAAGCTCGTGTCGCAGTAAGGCGCTGGGGTAAGATTCACAGCCGCATTTGACGATTAAACAACGGCGAAACCGAAGAAGATACTGCCTCCGAGCGTCGCTACGGTGCTCAAACGCTGTCATCACCCAGCGGATGCGGCCCTGCTGTGCGTGGGGCGCTGCGCGTCCTACTCGCCAAGCGTGCGCAATCTCGTGTTCCACGTTCGCTTCGCCGCGATTCATAGATTTTTCGCCGCAGCCGCCAAGAAAGAAACACCGCGCATTGGCATTGACCTTGCTTTCAAGGGTCGCCCGGCGCAGTGCATATCGTGCCGGGCGACACATTGTCCATTCCAGCAGGGGGACATCACGATGGCGTTACTGGAACGAGCGGCATGGTATGACATTGCACGTGCCACCAACTGGACTTCAAGCTATGTGGCGGAGTCGGAGCTCTTTCCCGATCTCATGTCTGGGGCACAAGGCATTCCCATGGCGAGCTGGGAAACCTACGACGAGCCATACAAGACGTCATATCCCGAGTATGTGCGCGTGCAGCGCGAGAAAGACGCCGGCGCCTACTCGGTGAAGGGCGCGCTTGAGCGCAGCCGCATGTTCGAGGACGCCGATCCGGGCTGGCTGTCCATTCTGAAGGCGCACTACGGTGCAATTGCGCTCGGCGAATATGCGGCGATGAGCGCGGAGGCCCGAATGGCACGTTTCGGCCGTGCGCCCGGCATGCGCAACATGGCCACCTTCGGCATGCTCGACGAGAACCGTCATGGCCAGTTGCAGCTCTACTTTCCTCACGACTACTGCCCCAAGGATCGCCAGTTCGATTGGGCCCACAAGGCGTACCACACTAACGAGTGGGGTGCGATTGCCGCGCGCAGCGCGTTCGATGATCTGTTCATGTCGCGCAGTGCAATCGAAATCGCGGTCATGCTCACCTTCGCGTTCGAAACGGGTTTTACCAACATGCAGTTTCTCGGCCTCGCGGCCGATGCTGCCGAAGCGGGCGACTTCACCTTTGCAAGCCTGATCTCCAGCATTCAGACTGACGAGTCGCGCCATGCGCAAATCGGCGGCCCCGCATTGCAGATCCTGATCGCCAACGGCCGCAAAGAGCAGGCCCAAAAGCTCGTTGACATCGCCATCGCGCGCGCTTGGCGTCTGTTCTGCCTGCTCACGGGCTCGTCGATGGATTACGCCACGCCGCCCGTGCACCGCAAACAGTCGTTCAAGGAATTCATGCGGGAGTGGATCGTAGGCCAGTTCGAACGCACGCTGATCGACCTCGGACTCGACCTGCCGTGGTACTGGGCGCAGATGATCAACGAGGTCGACTACCAGCACCACGCCTATCAATTGAGTATCTGGTTCTGGCGGCCTACTGTCTGGTGGAATCCTGCTGCCGGCATGACGCCTGAGTGCCGCGACTGGCTCGAAGAAAAATATCCCGGCTGGAACGACACGTTCGGCAAGGCGTGGGACGTCATCATCGATAACCTGCTCGCCGGCAAGCCCGAACTCACTGTTCCGGAGACGCTGCCGATCATCTGCAACATGAGCCAGCTGCCCATTTGCGCGATCCCTGGCAATGGCTGGAATGTGAAGGACTATCCACTCGACTACAACGGCCGCACATATCACTTCAACTCGGAAATCGATCGCTGGGTGTTCCAGCAGGACCCCGTTCGCTACCGCGATCACCTCACGCTCGTCGATCGCTTCTTGGCCGGGCAGATCCAGCCGCCTGACCTGACGGGCGCGTTGAAGTACATGGGGCTCGCACCGGGCGAAATCGGCGACGACGCGCACCACTACGCGTGGGTCGAAACGTACCGCGACAAGCGTTACGAAAAAAAGCCGTGAAGCGGCGATTCAATGGAGGACGACATGGCTCTTTTCCCTGTGATTTCCAATTTTCAGTATGACTTCGTATTGCAGCTCGTGGCCGTGGATACGGACAACTCGATGGACGAGGTCGCCGCCGCAGCGGCTCACCATTCGGTGGGCCGGCGAGTAGCGCCTCGACCGGACAAGGTGATCCGCGTGCGCCGCCAAGACGGCGAGCAGTTCTATCCGCGCGACGCGAAACTCGCCGAGACAGACATCAAGCCGATGGAAACGCTCGAATTCATCTTTTGCGACGACTGAGGCCAGCATGTTGTTCCAGAAAGTTTGCACCCTCGACGACCTGTGGGAAGGCGAGATGACCGAAGTGGAAGTGGATGCCCACGTGATCGTGCTGGTACGCCCCGAAGGCGGCGAGCCGCGCGCCTTTCAGGGCATTTGCCCGCACCAGGACATTCCACTCGTCGAAGGAAAATTCGACGGCCGCGTGCTGATGTGCCGCGCGCATCAGTGGACCTTTGACGCAAGCACCGGCAAAGGCATCAATCCGGGTGACTGCCGTCTCGCCGAATACGCCGTGAGACTCGAAGGCGACGATGTTCTGATTGCGGTCGAAGGCGTCGAACCATTCTTTGCCCATTCCTGAGTCCGCAGGGGAACACAACGTGACCATCGACAACACCGCCGAAGCGTACCGCAACAACCGCGTGGGTCCCGTGCTTCGCGCGAGCAGCATTACAGCCGGCGTCATCGAAGCCGCGCATGTGGACAACCCCGGCAAGGCAATTCGCGTGGACGACAAGCTCGCCTATGTGCGCATCGACGCGGACGGCGAACTGATCCTCCGCCGCGCGACGCTCGAGGAAACACTGGGCCGGCCGTTCAGGATGTCCGAGCTCGAAGTCAATCTCAGCGCGTTTGCGGGCCGCATCGAGACGACCGACGACTATGTGCGCTTTTACTACGAAAAGACGCTTTAGCTGGAGACGAGCATGACGCAACCCGTAGTCCTCAAGCCACTGAAAACCTGGAGCCATCTGGCGGCCCGGCGGCGTAAGCCAAGCGAGTACGAGATCGTCTCGACCAATCTGCACTACACGACCGACAATCCCGATGCGCCGTTCGAGCTGGACCCGAACTTCGAAATGGCGCAATGGTTCAAGCGAAACCGAAATGCATCGCCGCTGACTCATCCCGACTGGAATGCGTTCCGCGATCCGGATGAACTCGTCTACCGCACCTACAACCTGCTCCAGGACGGGCAGGAAACGTATGTCTTCGGGCTGCTGGACCAGTTCTCCGCACGCGGGCACGACACCATGCTCGCACGGACCTGGGCGGGTACGCTCGCGCGCCACTACACGCCCGCGCGCTTCCTGTTCCATGCGCTGCAAATGAGCTCGGCTTATCTGACCCAGATGGCGCCCGCCTCCACGATCTCGAACTGCGCCGCTTACCAGACAGCGGACTCGCTGCGCTGGCTCACGCACACGGCGTATCGCACCAGGGAGCTGTCGCAGACGTTCGGCGACCTCGGCTTCGGCACCGACGAGCGGCACTACTGGGAAAACGATCCGGCATGGCAGGGCTGGCGCAAACTAGTCGAGCACGCACTCACCGCATGGGACTGGGCGGAGAGCTTCGTAGCGCTGAACCTCGTCGCGCGTCCGGCCGTGGAAGAGACGGTCTTGCGAAGCCTCGGCGTGGCGGCGCGGCGCAACGGCGATACGCTGCTCGGCCTCATCACCGATGCGCAGCTGATCGACGCCCAGCGGCATCGGCATTGGGCCGCCGAGCTCGTTCGCATGGCGCTCGAGCAGGAAAGCAACCGCACCGTGCTGACGGCCTGGGTGAGCAAGTGGGAACCGCTCGCCGACGAAGCTATCGCGGCCTGGTGTGCCGCCCTCCCCGACGCACCGTATGCCAGCGCGCGCGCGAAAGCGGCCGCGCGTGAGTTCAGGCGCGCCATCGGTATATGAGTGTTGGCACAAGCCGGCCCATGAAACATCGGAAGCACATAGTGAAACAGCAAATAACGATCGGGGGCGGTGGTGGTTTTTGTCGCAGTAAGGCGGTCTGTTATGCTCAAAGATTGAAGAAGAAGGGTGTGCTCGATAGGGTCTTTCACCGACCGGAGTATTCAGGCCATTTCGGGATCGCCGTAATCGAACCAGTGCATTCGTCGATCGGTCCCAACGGCGCTTGGGTGCTGTTCAAGGAAGGGTGTGGCTGGCGACGTTTCGCCAACCGACGCGAGGTCGCCGGGGGGCTCTGACTCACACCCACGCCGTACCACAGCGGGGACAGGGATATCGAACAGGGCATCAGCGAGGCCGGCAACCCCGCGAGCGCGTACGATGCTCATCGAACTGGCGTGGCCCTGGCTGCGCCTGCAGCCCGACAGCCTTCTGACCCAGTGGTACAGCCGTATAACCGGCGCTTTGCCGGCAACGGCAAACGCATGCGACGGGTGGGCATCGTCGCGTTGGCGCGGCGTCTCGCCATCGCGCTACGGGCTCTACCTGGAGCACGGCTGGATTCCAGCTCGGGCCTCGCTCTGGCCTGCGGCTCGGTGAAGTTCCGGGGCAGTACCGTTCGCCCGGCCCGCAAGGAACACGTGATGATCAAAGGTCGACGCGCCCGCAATCTCCGCAGGTCACCATACCATGGTGAGCGCCGCAAAAGATGGGGCGCCGGTAACGTTTAGGTAGACACGATACTCCCAAGTGCTTTACCGGACTTCAAGATGAGTTGCCCGGCCGCTTACCATCAGCCCACGCGCAGGCGCGAACGCCAGATGCAGGGCTTTCGCGAGCGCGACGCACACAGCAGTTTTCTCGACCTTCGCTCCTATCCGACAGCACTTTGCTTTGCCGCGACACTCGGCGGGAATGCCGGACGCCATCGCACCGAACTGAAGGTGCGTCTGCTCGCACGAAAGGACTGGACGGACGTGAAAAACGGCTCACAGGCACATTAATAGCGAATCCGTACCTTCTCTACATAGATCGAATTGTCTGTCTCAAGTTGACAAAGCCTTCTTTTGCGGCTGCGGCGAGAAATCTTGAGATTGCGGCGGAGCGCACGGGCACATCCACCGGGTAGTGCAAGCGTTCGAGTACCGTAGCGACGCCCTGCAGTGCCTTCTTAGCTTTCGGCATTGTGTGACTTCACAAATGCGGGGGTGAATCACCGCAGCCGCATTACTGCGGCACACCTTCAAGAGTGGAAAGTTCGGCAGTTTGCAGATCTAACGGCGATGAATGACTTCGTCCTTAAAGATCATTAATCGTTTCGTCCAGCGCGTTATTGTGGAATCGCCGCACTGTGCTCATCGAGCGCTTTAGTGCCTGCTTCGGCCAAACGGCTCGCGTATCGAATTGATACGAATTGGGCGGATCTAACCGGTCGTTGCAACACCAGTCAAATTCGCCGCCTTAATCCGCCATCGTCGCGGCAATCCGAGGTGTTGCACATCCAACATTGTCGGATATGCAACATCAGCAATCCCACAAAAGATACTTGGCAGAAGATCCCACAAGCGCGTTTTGGAGGGTGGACGGCCATCAACCAGCCCGATCAACAATGTGTCGGAAGATACCTATCCTGTGTCTCGTGGCGTTGGCGCAACTATTGCATTTGCTGTCGCGGGGCAATCGAAGCGGAAGGTAATGAAGCGTGAACACGAAATCAAACCCTCACGAACCACAGGCAAGACCCGCAAGAAATGACAGTCGACATGTTATCGCGGCGTCTACTGAAGGTGTCGCGCTACGCGTTATTACCGAACCGGCGCTCTGGATCAGCAGTTCCATTCCGTTCCCTGAGCAGGAAGTTGTTTCTTGCGTTGCTGTGCAGCCCGACGAAAGAGTACTTTAAAAAGAAAGTTTATCGAAGGCTCTGTCAGAATGAAGCAGTGCCGCGGCGAGGTCAGTAGCATGGAACACCGACATTAAAGTGACGGTCAGGACGACCTAGTTGAGCATGAACTTTCCGACCGAGTTCAGACGGCAACTCGTTGAACAGTCGTTCGAACCGGGCGCGTCGGTGGCGTTGATCGCGCGCTGCAACGACGTCAATGCGAACCTGTTGTTCAAATGGAGACGGCTTTATCTGGCAGGAGAGTACGGTTTGCCACGCTTCCTGAGGGCGCAACGCCGAAGCGAGCACCGGAGGTGCCGTCGCTGTTGCCTGTGGATGTTGTTGTCGCTAAGGCGGCAGATCATACGCCGTCGGCCCTGCTTAAGGTGCGCGCGGCAAGCGCCGCAAGACGTTGGAGGGAGATCGATACTTAAGTCAGTGTGGCGTACATGCTCACGGAAGACGCGTTTAAGAATATCCGTTATGCTTATTCATGTAGTTGATCTCCGTTTATGTCGGTGCCATTTAGGGAGTATGAGTTTGTCGCAATTGGAAAATGTCCAGTAAGATAGGCAGTGATTGCGAGAACTGCGAGAGCGATAAATAAAAGTTTCATAAAACTTCCACGCGCAGAAGAGAGCTTTATTCCATAAAACGAAATGCGGGCAATACCTTTACTAGTACTGCATGGCGATTCCTCTTTATTCATAGGGCAAGTTAGGCTGTGAGTTGCGGTCTTGGGCCTTGCACGCCGGTGGAGGACCGGGTTACGGTTCTATCGACTGCAGAACGGCGTAGGGTTGTGATCGCGTCATCTAGCGGTTGACGCTTCATGCACGTGATTCTCCTAAGAGAGTCATCAGGCGCGAGATCAATAGCTATACGCGCTGCAGACTTCATCAAGAGGATTGCCCGACACAAGCCTTCCTCCCGTGCTGCGTATTACGGCACAGGCGCTGTTCACGGCTGTCTGCACGGCTCCCTCAATCCACCCACCAGTGAAAGAACAGCCACATCCGGCTAGATAGAGGCCGCTATCAGTTGCCGGATCATTCGCGGTCCTGAACTGGAAGAAGAGGCGCTGCGAATAAACATCCTCGCCTGGATAGTTGAGCTTAAAGGCACCCGACGAGTGCGGGTCAGTCAGCCAGTCATGATGCAGGACATTACGCTCATAGTCACCATCGGCAGGAACTAGATGGCGCGCAAGTTCTGGATGAAATGTGGCAAGGTCGTCGATAAAATACTCGCACCGCTGCCTTTTGTCAGGGACGGTCAGTAGCTTGTGGGCGTCATCTTCCCACGTGTAGCTGAGCAGAACCACCCCTTGACCGTCCGGCTTGTTGGGTTCGTAATCAAGACAATACACCCCTCGAGCAAAACCGTCGGACTGAATGGTGACCGGCAGATCATTTTTGATCCAGAACTTGTCGCGCGTGAGCATGAACAACTTCGATGATCCGGTAAGATGTGATTCCCTGACGGCGCGTGACACGTCGCGATTTAGAAAAGTTTCGTCGTCGGTCAGGCAGTGGACCATTTGCATTGCCCTCGTGTTGCTGGTGACGATCACGCGGTCAAAAGCCAACGACTCGTCTTGATCGGTTATCAGCTTTATCTTTCCATCTTCTTTGTGAATGCGGCCGACGCTACTGAAGCGAACCCGTTCACCGACGGTGCTTTCACCGATCTTTTGTGCGGCAAGTCGCTCGGCTAACGTCGAGATTCCGCAGGAAATGAGGCGCTGATCGTCCAGGTAGCCGTTGATGACCAAGCGCAGTATTTCAGTGAATCCCGCTTGATAAACAGGCAGGAACCCCCCGGATCCGATGCCCAAAGAACCAAACAGTTCAAAGTCGTAGGGCCTCTCCCAACGGACACCTCCTGGAGGGTGAGAACCGGTGAAGATCGCAACGATGGCGGCGTAGAAAGAACTGTCACGAAACACATCTAACCACGCCTGCCATGCTGCACGCGCCTCCTGGAGCCGATGCGACTTCAACATGCTCGTGATTTCTAGCGGCGCAACAAGAGATCTGTCGTTGAGCACGCATCCTTCATGCAAAAATGCTCTCCAGCCTTCGTAAACGACTGCAAATAATGGCGGCGGGGGCTCGCCTGCGAGCCACGTATGACGAGTACCGCGATAATGTAAATCGGTATCGACTATTCCTGGATCCGGGAAAGTCTCTGCCGTGGAAATGCGATGTTTGTTCAGGTAATGGAATAGGCCGGTCGCACTCGGAGGAAAACGCATTGCGCCCATTTCAGCAATAAGATGCGGATACCGCGGATCGAATGACTGCGACCATATTCTTCCTCCAATTCGATCACGGGCTTCAAATAGCGTAACATCGTCCACGCCTGCCCGCATCAGTTCCGTGGCGGCCACTAGACCGCTGATCCCTGCGCCAACGATGGCAACGCGCGGGGAGGAGGTGCGTGGCGACAACGAGCCGATGCTCCCTTCAGACTCGCAACGATCGAGGAAGGGGGCGTAGTCATACAACAGGTCAATAGTTGGTGATGAGATTTGTGAAGATGCGATGCAGTCCTGCATGGATTAACTCCTGTTGCATTGAGTATGCTTTGGAATGGAAGATCGTCGTAAATAGGTGGTGATCGTTGACAGAAGAGATGGATGATCCTTGTTCCGTTTGTAGATGGCTGTATTACTCGTCGGCAACACTAATGCTCAACTTGAATAGCCCGAATACGTACCATATCAAACCGGGCGCGGCCATATCAAACAAATAAAATTGATATTCGTAGCAAGTCAATGCGAGGTATAGCGTGATTAGAAGCACCGGGAATCTCTGCAAAAGTCTCAGCGTTAAGGTAAGTGTGGACTATCCTGAGGCATGCAAGCCGGAGGCGCTGAATGATGAAGATCAAAATGACTTTCTTGCGCTCTGTGCTCGGCTACCGGAAATCGGGCAGCGAACGGAAGTCAATCGCGACGCGAGAAGGCTTTGCTGCGTTCCCTTATTGACAAGGTGATCCTGCATCGCGTCACGCGTGACCGGATCACAATCCGTGTTGTATGGCGAGGTGGCGAAATCACCCAACTGGAAGTTGAACCCCGGGGTGCAAGCCATATCGACGCTCTCCCGGGCGCCGAAACTCAGACCCGTCTGCTTGAACTCGCGCAGCAAGGCCTCGACGATGCGACGATCGCCGCGATACTGACACAGGAGGGACACAGATTGGCACAATGCAGCCATGTGTCAGCAAGTAAGGTACGGGTTATCCGGCAGCGGCTTCGTCTACTGCACGATGCCAGATCAATGCGTGCGCGCCACATCTTTGGATGGGTTGACCATTTGCCGATGTCGCGCAATGCTTCCACAGCGGCGTCATCAAGGTAGAGCGCGACCCCGCATGACAAGCGGTTCCTGTTTCCGGACACCGCAGAGAGCATCGCTGCGCTGCAGGAACTCGAATCAGGCGTGCGGGACCATCTCGCTATCGCCCCGCAAGAAATAGATGAGGGCATCAACATGACTGATCGAAGATGCCATGAGCGCTGGCGATCGTGCGCCGCCGCAGGCAGCGCGTTCGGCGCCGGCTGCAGCTTCACCGTTGGCGCGGTGCGTGTCGTCGCCAACACAACAAGCCCTCGCCACATGCCATGGAAGATGATCGCGCCCATACCATCCGTGATCCGTCGCTCACAAGGCGCTACGGCACGCAAGCCTTCGCAGAGCTCAAGCGCATCGCAAGGCAACATTGCCTCACCAGCATGGACGCGACCGCATGACTCATCGTTCTTTTTAAGCGCCATCGCGCGTTCGATACTGCGTGGGTGGACGCTGACACCGAAACGGTCTGCACTAGCGCAGCCAGAACATGCGCTTGCAGTGGGCTGCCAGCGTGCCGGTGTTGCTCCATGAATCGCATAACTTCGTCTGTGACCTTGTGTGCTGACGTCGGACCACGTGGGCGGGGTAACAGGCCGGCGAGGCCTTCACGCTCGAAGGCCGCTTAGGGCCCTGGTAGTACGTCGGCCACCACAGGCCAAACAAGGCCGCTGGCTCGGCCTTGACCGGGGCGAGGCCGGCGTAGGGAGCCAGATGTGCGGCTGAGGCTAACGGTTTGTGAGCGACTTCAGTGAGGAGTCTGGCGGCGGTCCTGACGCCGACTCCCGGCTCGCTGGTCAGGACCGGCCAAAGAGGGTGTGCGTGCACCAAGCGTTCAACTTCGCTGACAACTTCCTCGCGTTGCTTGCGCAAGGACGCGACCCGCGGCTCAAGGTCGAGTCTGGTTAGTCGGGGCCAGCTTGCGCCTCCTCGCGGTGTATGCTGCGATAGGCGTCGAATAACTCCAAACAAAGTTGTGATAATGCCGCGAGGTTCAGAGCTTGGTCCGCGTGCTCGACCTCTCCTGCGTTCAGTACGTCGTCGATGACCGGAGCAAGATGGCGCAATTGCCGGAACGTCTCGATGTCGAGTTTCATTTCACCTCCTATTGTCTAGCGCTAGAGCGCTCTTGTCCGAGGGACTTCACGACTCGGCTTCTGCTCGATACGCCGTCTACGGCGATCTGGCGGTTTGGCAGCAATAATTTTCGATGTGCGCCGTCAGCAGCGAGCGTTAAGGAAGGTCTTATGTGGACGCCTTCCGAATTGCAAACAATGTTGCGATATTGGCTGGCAGGTAAAGGCAGCACGCTTATGTCCGGCCCCTTTGCGCAGGCCGGTATGACCTGCTGGCCCTAATGGAATTCGCTGGCGAGGTCCTCATCTGCAAATCGAACGCAATATGGTTCATCTTCCTTATCGGGTTTTCCTCGCCCCGGTCCAACCTGTTAGCCATCAGGCAGCACGTGCTTGCGCTCCTTGAGGGAAAATAGAAGTGTCGCGAATCGTTGGGTCGTGAAATCTATGCGGTAGCGCACGGCGGAACCTGATAACCCTGCGGCCTGGTCAGCACCGCCCAGATGGTCCTCGCCAGCTTGTTGGCGACGGCGGCAACCGCCACGTTAAAAAATCTACGCTTGAGCAAGCCGTCAATCCAGGCCGAACGTTTGCCCTGGATGAACACCGAACGGGCACCGTGCATCAGTAGCGTGTGCAAATAGGTGTCGCCGCGCTTGCTCAGGCCCATCTGCCGGACCCGTCCGCCGGTTCCGGTCTGCCGTGGCACGAGACCCAGCCACGCGGCAAACTCGCGACCGGACTTGAACGTGCGTGGGTCGCCAACAGCGGCAACTGTTGCCGTAGCGATCAGAAGTCCAACGCCAGTAATATCACCAACCTTCTGACAGTTCGGGTTATCACGAAACAGGATCGCAAGACGTCTCTCAAGAACGGCGATTTGCCGATCGGTGTCTTGTGCACGAGCCCATTGCTCCCTCAGGCTGTCGATGAGTATGGCCGGCAGCCGTTCAGCGGCGCGTGCAAGCGCGGCAGGGAATGCCTTGCTGAACGCCCGATGGCTCTCAGGCAGTACTTCTCCGAACTCGTACAGCAGGCCGCGCAACGCGTTGGTTTGCATAATGCGGAACTTCATCAACTGCGCACGCACCCGATGTATTGCCAGAACTGTTTGCTGCTCTTCGCTCTTGATGGCGACGAAACGCGCCTCCGGCTGCTGCGCGGCAGTGCAGATTGCTCGCGCATCGGCCGCGTCAGTCTTGTTTCGCAACACAAAGGGCCGCACTGATCGGGCAGATATCAGCTTCGCCTCATGACCAAGGGCTTGCAGTCGTCTGGCCCAGTCATGGGCACTGCCACACGCTTCCATGACAACAATCGAAGGTGCGCGCCTGGCAAAAAACTCGAGCACGTGGGCACGCTTGAGTTTGAACCGTTCGATCTGGCCGCTTCGGGGATCGAGCGCATGAAATTGGAACACCTGCTTGGCGATGTCCATCCCAATGATCGTGAGCTTCATGTCGATTCTCCTCAGAGTACGGTGACGAGTATTTCCACTTTCGCACACATGGATGCTCGAGCCTTATCAATTTCGCTTCGCCATCGTCACGACGGCCCGTTTCCGGGGGAGGCGTCCATACTATCTGCAGAAGTCGTTTTCGTAGCGGTGATCTTCCACACTCATCGCAGTCTGAATGGTGACGGTGCGGAGATCGCCCCGGTGCGGGTACCTGTCAGGGGCTGTGCCGGTGAAACATATCGCCGCACCGGCCCGATCTTAAGCGTTTCGCAAAGCTCTGCACGCCATCCACAGATTGCTCAAAGCGAACAACGTGGTGATCTGGGCAGTATTTTTCATCGAACCACGATGGCGGGTCTTCGCATAGCCGAACTGCCGCTTAATGACGCGAAACGGGTGCTCAACCTTCGCACGGATGCCGGCCTTGAGCCGCTCCATCGTGTATCGCGTCCATAGGATCACTCAGGTCCAGTAGTCTGCGCTTGCCCGATCCCATCGCAACATGCCAACGAGCTGCGTCTGCCTCACAATGCTTTTCGATTCTCTGATACCCGGCGTCAGCGTAGACATCCGTCTCCTTGCCGTGCAGCAACGCCTGGGCAACGGTGATGTCGAGCACATTGGCCGCCGTTCCAATGACTGTATGAACCAGTCCGGAGTCGGCGTCGCATCGTCGTGATCGGGCAAGGCGGTCGTCCGGTTTTGCTCGTCGGATAGTGCGGATCGATCAGCGCAATCAGCTTCGACCAAGGCACAACACGCCGCATCTCACCGAGAAATTCCCTCTTGCGCGCGCGCTTGATTGACAGATCCAGACCAAGACCCAGCTGCGACATCACTCATCTTCTCAACTAATTCGCGCTGCTTCAACGCCAGGACTTTGCAGACCTTCCTATACGTATTCGTCCGCACAACGCTCGGCAGGGCTAGCCTTCGCTGAGCAGCGCTGGCTGCAAGCCGCTGTTGCTATGGTGCCTTGACCGCGTTCACCCCGTTTGTTTGCAGCTTTGGGAACATATACAGATGACAGGAAACCGGATTCTTGCGTGGTGGTGAAGAACCTTGTGCGTGCCAGCTTCAAGCGGTTCCAGCACTCCGACCGGTTTGGGCATCATCATGCCACCAATCAACTCCCCTTCTAATATAAAATTTTGTTTGTGCTATCCCAGTGATTTTTTTAAGGTTCTTCGTAGAAAAGGGTAGAGCGATTTTTGCGAATTGCGTACCCTGATACCCGAATTCAAGAAAGTTTGGGGGGAATTGCTCGATCGCAAGGCGCTGCAGGCGCTGGGCTGCTGGAAAGGCTATGCACGTACGCAGCATTCAACGAGTTGATGGTATCCACCGCCGTGGCGAAGAGCACCGAATGGCCGCGCAGACAGGCGGTATGGCCGCCTCGGACAGCGGCCAATGCCACCTTCGCCTTGAACGCCGCTGAGTGAGTGGGCCGGGGTTCTTTTTGTCATCGTCCGGTTTCCTTTGCCAGCATTATGCCAGGCTCATGTGCCCGATCTGGTACATCGGCACTTCAGTTCCGGTGCCGCGAACGTGCTGTGGTCGCGGATGCCACCTACATCCCGACCGATAAAGGATTTCTCTATCTGGCGGTGGTGATCGACGTGTTCAGCCGCCGCATCGTCGGCTGGGCGGTGTCGAACGATCTGTACACGGAACTCACGTTGCGCGCTCTGGACATGACGCTGCTGCAGCGACGACCCGAGGGGGCGTGATCCATCACTCCGACAGTAAGATAAGAATATCGGTGCCCGTTGTTCCCGGGCGGCCTGACCCGCATAGCGATCGACCGATCGCGTAAGATCTGGTGCCGTAAGTAAGTCATCCTCATTGTAACGGGGCATGCGTGGCCTGGTTCCACTATCGCGACACAGCCTCGCCTCGTGTGTGATGGACAGGTGCTGACCTTAGATCATGCGTGATATGAAGCGCGTGTTGTTTAAGTAGGGGTAAAATATATTTATACCGATCATAAAGGACTAGAAATTAATTTACTATTACGACTCTAACAATTGACGCTAATCAATTTAGTTGGCCAGATGCAAGATTAAAATACGATGGCAGCTTTTAAGCTGCTTGAAAGACGATGTTAGATTTGGATGGCTAATGATTGATCGGATAGCGAAGATGCTGAAGATAGCAGGACACATTGGAACTTTCTGGATTGCTCTAAGTGCAGTCGGGTTCTATGGGTACAGTGGCTCGGACGGTAGCTCACGCACCGATGCCACGCTCGCGTCGTGTGATTCAGGCGTCGATGCCAAGCTCGCGCCATACTATAAGATGGCAATATCTTGGCACGCCTGCAGTTCCGACACTTTTCAGGGTCTCGACAAGGACTTGCTAATTCAGCTATCGAGCACGGCTAGTTGTGCAACGGTAGCCGTGGCCATGATAGGGCGATTCGGTCCTCTTCATTGCTTCAGTCTACCGACACCCCTCCAGCAACCTGACAGTGCCGCCTGAACATCCCGCGCTGGCATTTCCGATCGGCTCGGCGCTCGGCTGGGCCACTTAGATCGTGATGATGAAGCGGATCGGCACGCTATTCGATGGCCCGCGGGGGCTCTCGACGTCGCTGATGACTACGTCGGCCCGCTCGGTCGGCGCGTGCTTGCCGTCACTGAAAAGATCCTCGGCCCCGAGCCGCACTTCTTCGAGGCGGGGCACGTGGTCGAGGCAGCACCCGACCAACGCGATCGAGCACGGCTAGGCGCGTATGTCGAAACCTGGCGTTCGAACATTAATTCTTCGATGTCGCGAAAACTCGCCCGAGACTGAAAAATCCAACGCGCAGCGTTCCGGCTTCTTAATCGACGCATTTTTAGGCAACCACCGCGGCAACGTGACAATGCGCCTGTAAGCGCTGCGCGCTTGGAATCGACTGCCGCCGAATGGGCATTCACTCTATACATCAAGAGAATAAATCGTATGGCTTTACTTCGCATTGCAACGGCGTTGCTGCTGACTGGAGTGATCACCGCGCACACTGCACACGCACAGATGACGCTCAACTTCGTCAACGCCGACATTGATCAGGTGGCCAAGGCGATTGGCGCGGCGACGGGTAAGACGATCATCGTCGACCCGCGCGTGAAGGGGCAGTTGGATCTCGTCTCCGAGAATCCTGTTCCGGAAGATCAGGCGCTGAAGACCTTGCAGTCCGCGTTGCGGATGCAGGGCTTTTCGCTGGTGCAGGATCAAGGCGTGCTGAAGGTCGTGCCCGAAGCGGACGCGAAACTGCAAGGCGTGCCGACCTACGTCGGCAATGCGCCCGCGGCGCGCGGCGATCAGGTTGTCACGCAGGTGTTCCAGCTGAAGAACGAATCGGCGAACAACCTGCTGCCCGTGCTGCGTCCGCTCATCTCGCCGA
>NZ_JBFRCH010000029.1:0-81399 GCF_040965635.1 Paraburkholderia phymatum | reverse complement strand
TCGCGATTCCGCTGACGCTAAAACATATCGTCGACGAATTGAGCCACCCGGAATCGCCCGTTGTGTTCCCTGTGTTTCTGGTGCTCGCGTATGCGCTGCTGCGCTTTTTCGCCGATGCGCTGAACGAGGCGCGCGACGTGGTGTTCAGCGCTGTCACTCAGCGCACGGTTGCCGATTTCGCCGAGCGGACCTTCGCGCATCTGCATCGGCTGGGCGCGCGCTTTCATGCGCGGCGCGAGACGGGTGGCGTCGTGCGCGACGTGCAGAAGGGCACGGATGGCATCGGCTTCCTGCTCGGGACAGCGCTCTTTTCGATCGTGCCGACCTTCATCGAGATCGGCACGATCGTCGCGATCGTGATGCGCAATTACGCGTGGACCTTCACGATCATCATTGCGGCAACTTTTGCGGGCTATTCGGTCTACACGTACATCTTTACGCAGCGGCGTCTCGTCGTGCAGCGACGCGTCAACGAGATCGAGGCACAGTCCGACGGGCGGCTCGTCGACAGTCTGTTGAACTACGACACGGTCAGGTTCTTCGCGACGGAAGAGACGGAAACGCGCCGTCTGAGCGCGGTGCTCGCGCAATGGGTCGACGCGCGCGTCGCGAACCAGCGCGCGCTCACTACACTGCACGTCGGACAAAGCGCCGTGATCGCGATGGGCATTGCGGCCGTCGTGCTGCTCGCCGTGCAACACGTGATGACGGGCGCGATGACCGTCGGCGATCTGGTGCTGGTCAACGCGTACATCATCCAGGTGTGCATGCCGCTTAACACGCTCGGCTTCGTGTTTCGCGAGACCAATGACGCGAAGGTCAACGTCGAGCGCATGTTTGCGATTCTTGTCGCGCGCGGCGTGCCGGGCGAGGACGTCGATCTGCCGAACGCGCGGCCGCTCGCGGTAACGGACGGCGCAATCGGGTTCGAGCACGTGAATTTCGGCTACGATCCCGCGCGCCAGGTGTTGCGCGACGTGACGTTCCGCGTTCGTCCCGGCCACCGTCTTGCCGTCGTGGGTGGCAGCGGCTCGGGCAAATCGACGCTCATCAAGCTGCTGTTTCGCATCTATCAGCCGACGTCGGGCCGTGTGCTGATCGACGGCCAGGATCTCCAGGTCGTGACGCAGAAGAGCCTGCGCGAAGCGATCGGAATCGTGCCGCAGGACACGGTGCTGTTCAACGACACGATTGCGTACAACATCGCGTATGGCAGACAGGGTGCGTCGCGCGCCGACGTGGTTCGCGCAGCGAGAGCGGCGCAACTCGACGAATTCATCGAGCGCTTGCCCGATCACTACGACACGCGAGTCGGCGAACGCGGCGTGCGCCTGTCGGGCGGGGAGCGGCAACGCATCGCGATCGCGCGCGCGATTCTCAAGAACCCGCGCATCATCGTGTTCGACGAAGCGACATCGGCGCTCGACACCCGCTCCGAGCGCGCGATCCAGAGCGAGCTGAACCGGCTCGCGCAAGGGCGCACGTCGATCTCGATCGCGCATCGTCTATCAACCGTCGTCGACGCGGACTGGATACTCGTGATGGAGCACGGACGCATCGTCGAGCAGGGCACGCACGACGCGCTGCTGTCGCGCAACGCCGTCTACGCGAAGATGTGGGCGCTTCAATGGCAGCAGGGCGAACTGGAGCATCTGCAGCGCAAGGTGTCAGCGCAATCGCTGCGCCTCGATGTGGTGATCTCCGATGCGATGGCGCCGCTGCAAGCCGCCATCGCGCAACGGCGCATCACGTGGCGCATGGTCGTGCCACGGGAAGAGTTGCGAGTCACGGGCGATCCCGTCGAACTGCAACAGGCGATCGATACGCTGTGCCGAAGCGAAATCGAGCAGACGCGCATCGGCGGGCGTGTCGAATTGCGCGTCGAGCGTCGTCAGAACCATGCGTGGATCAGCGTGACGGGCACGCGAGAGGGCTTCGTTCAACTCTCGCAGGAAGCCGCGCGAACGATGGAAGCGAAGCTCGCTGCGCTCAGCGGCAGACTCACCGTGATGCCCGTCGACAACCGCATTGCGTATGTAATGGTCTTGCCGTTGCGGCCCGTTCTCGACGACGATGGTGCGGCTTTGCCGCGCGATTTGGAGTCGTCCGTCGAGAACGGATCGATGCACGAGATCGAGGCGCCACTGAAGGACTTGTGCGTACTCGCCGTCGACGATGAGGAAGACGCGCGCGATGCGCTCGAAGCCGTGCTCAGCGCAAGCGGCGCGCGCGTGCAACTCGCGGCCTCCGGCGACGAGGCGCTGGCGGTGCTCGCAAGGACGCCGGCGCGCGAATGGCCGGATGTCCTGCTGTGCGATATCGTGATCGGCGCGGAAGACGGGTACCAGGTACTCGAACGCATCAGAGCCTTTGAAACGCAGCATGAAGCGCGTTCTCAACGACGTCTGCCCGCCATTGCGCTGACGGGCTACACGCAAGCGGAAGATGGCGGCGGCGCGGCCAACGCCGGCTTCGTCGCGCATCTCACCAAGCCCGTCGCAGCCCCCGCGTTGATCGCTGCGATTCGCGATGTCGCGGACAGGCAAGGCGAGTCGCTCGCCTCATAAGGTACAGAGCCACTATCGCCCGGCTGTCTCTTCGTACTGTGCGGTGCGCGATTCGCCGGCTTTCATGGGCTGGTCCGGCGGCGGCATCGATTGCAGAGCGCGTTCGTGACGCTGAACCACACGGCGCATCGCAAGCACGCTATTGGGCAAGCGCCTGCGTTCACGCAGCACCCAGCGCAAGCCGCGCAACATCGCCCAGCCGTCGTGCCATAACGTGTGTTCGCGCCTGAAGGTCGCGAATGCGCGCAGCGTTCGCATCAGTGCTTCTCCAAGACGGAGACGCATCCAACCCGTCCACGCTGCATTGCGTGCGAGCATGCGGCGGCGCAGTGCGCTGTCGCGTACCGGCGACGGATGATGCCTGACCACGAGGGCATCGCAATAGACGATCGCGTATCCGTTCGCGAGCACGTCGAGCGCAACGAGTTCTTCTTCGCCGCCGATGAAAAGGCGCGCATCATAGCCGCCTGCCTCGCGGAATACAGCGGTTCGAAATACGCAGGCGCCCGCCATATAGCCGGCGAGCGACGGGCCGGGCAGCTTGCCCGAATCGAGCGGACTGTGCTGCATCAACAGACACGTCGCGTCTGTTTCACCCGATTCGCCGACCTCGATCCGCGCGTTGAGCACGCCGATTTCAGGGTGCGCGTCGAGCAAGCGCACCGCCTGTTCGAGCGAGCCCGGCTCCCACCATGTGTCGTCGTCGCAGAACGCGACGTACTCGGTATCGACCCATTCGATTGCACGGTTGCGGCCGGCCGCGCCCATGTTGTGCTCGCATTGCACGATGTGCACGTCGGGGTAGGTGAGGCCGGCCATCAACACGGTCTCGTCGGTGGACGCGTTGTCCGCGACGACGATGAGGGGACGCTCGGGCAGCGCGCGCAAGCGCCGCAGTGTATCGAGAAGGCGTGCGGCCCGGTTGTGCGTCAGTACGGCGACGCTGATGCGCGAGCCCGCACGCCGTTGCGCATCGCTAGAAGCGCTGGCTTGCATCACTGGATGCGCGAAATTTCTTTCGACACCGCAGCCGGACTGTCGTAGTTGTGATCGGGAAGCTTGTCGATCAGATCCACGATGTCCGTGTTCGCGTGATTATGGCGAGCGCGCTCCACGAGCTTCTCGCGCGTGGTCGGATAGTCGACGCCCGAGAGCGCCTTCTGGATGTCGATAGGGTTGGGTTGTCCAGGATGACGTTGATCCTGCGAACGAGCCGGATGCTGTGACATGAGCTTTCTCCCTGGTAATCAACGCAGCGCGAACAGTGTTGCCTGCCGCGATCTGCGAGAAAAGATGCATACATGCATACGCGATGCCGAGCCTATTATCGCTATTGCCGCTATTGTGAAACGCGCTTCCTGGCGGCAAGGCGTCGCTTGCAAGAAATGCAATCACGGCCACGGTGTGACTGATCGGAGCCTTGTTGCATGATCTTCCTCTACAGTCGATGCTGTGGTTCGTGATCTTTCTGCTCCATGCAAACAGCGTACCCGTGCGCCTGGTGGCGAGCGTCACGGCGCTGCGCGGAATGGCGCTTGCTCAATCCGTCGATCGATGCCGCGTTGGGTTAAGCCCGTTAAACCCGTTTGGTTATCAGCGAAATTTTCCAGGAGGCAATCATGAGCGAAGACGCAAACAAGGAACTCGCAGCCGGGGCCGCCGAGGAAAACGCGGCGCACGACGCCATCGAAGTGCTGAAGGCGGACCATCGCATTGCGCAGCAGCTCATCGATGCATTCCACCGGACGGCAGACACCGACCACGAAGCGAAGCGCGCGCTCGTGCAGCGCGCTTGCGAACATCTGACCGTTCATACGCTGATCGAGGAAGAAATTCTTTATCCCGCCGCGTACAAGGCGCTCCAGCAGTCAGAGGAAATCGACGTGGATGAAGCCTACGTCGAGCACTTCCTGATGAAAACGCTGGTCGCCAGATTCGAATCGCTGAAGCCCGGCGATCGCGGTTTCGATGCGACGTTCGAAGTGTTGGCGGAGATCGTGCGCGATCACATCGAGGAAGAGGAATCCGTTTTGTTTCCCGAGTTGCTCAAGAGCGGTGTCGATCTCGTGAGGCTCGGCGAGGAAATCGCCACGCAAAAAGCCGTGTTGATGAAAAGGCTGGAAGCGGCGGGCAGCAAGCTCGCCGGCGACGAAAGCCCCGCGTTCGATCGCGAGACGAAGTAACTGGCGGCGTGAACGGATCTGACAACGCGGTACAGGCGTTTCGAGTCATCGGCCGTCATGCTTGCTCGTCGCAAGCGCGGCTTCCACTGAAGGCATCTGCTCGTCGCTCGCGGTCACGCTGAGCGTGAACCTTGCGCCCGTATCGAACTCTTTGAATCTGCGGTCGTATTCGTCAGGTTCCGAACGTCCCGTTTCACAGTCGCCCGTCAGGAAGTTGCCGCGCACGCCGCCGGCTTCGTCGGCTTGCGACCACAGCGTCACGCAGTCGGGCGGCACGCCGCAGCGCAGTACGGCGTCGCGCGCCGCATTGGCTTCCGTCAAGGTCTCGATTACTCGGGCGATTATCGGAATCTCGGTTCTCCAATCGGTTTGCATCCTGGTGGTCTATTGGCTGGCCCCGGAAGGCACGGCACTTGCACCCGGCGAAGGCGTGCTGGCGACGGGCGCCTCGCTCGAAGGGGACGGCATGCTCGCAGCGGACGCGTTGCCGCTCGCGCCCCTGGCTGCCGCGCTTTGCGCCGGCGTGCCGCTCATGCCTGCCTTGTTGCTCATCACGCCGCTGCTGTCCGTGCTATTGGTGGTGCTGCTGGCGCTTTGTCGTCGACCTTTTTGCAAGCGGCTGTGCCGAATGCAAACGCTGCTGCCGCGAGCGCGAGAGACAGATCACGCGCGACAAGCTTCATCTCCGAGGCTCCTTTGCGAACGATATGGCGCCTGACGACCTGCGCCCGTCCGTCTATAGTCGGTGTAGCAACGTATATTCCAGCGTTCGCCCCGTCACGGATGGTGCACATGGGCTCGTTGCGGCGACGCATCCGCCGCAACGAGCGGGCCGCGTTCTTGCAGGTACATGCAGGAGCGGGTTGATCATCGGACTTTAACGACGTCAAGGAGCACTGCGATGAAAGTGAGAGTGACCAATGAGGGGGATACGCCCATCCGCCTGATAGTGGACGGTGACCCGGTATTGGGCGAGACGATCGAGGCAGGGGCGGAAATGGTCGTCGACGGCGAGCTGGTCGAGATCCAGGATCTGGAGCCCGGCCAGGTCGTGCCCGAGGACGAAGAGTGACGTGAGCGGCATCCGCGCGATACGTGGCGCGCGGCCCATCGCGTCGGGCGCAAGTCGTGCGGAATACGGGAGCAACCATGCGCTGCGTCAGCGAGCCTGCAATTCGCGGACCGCGTCCTCGTGCCCGGCTTTCGACATTCGGGGCACAGCCGATGCTCGCAATCCAGACGTATCCGGCCATAACGTCCCTGCAAAAATGGAAGCATTCAAGTACGAGCGGAAGCAAATGGTGGACAGGCAGATCGCATCGCGCGGTATTCGCGATCCGCGTGTTCTGGATGCGATGCGCACTTTGCCGCGGCATGTGTTCGTGCCCAGCCACTTAACGGAATTCGCTTACAGCGACACGCCGTTGCCGCTAACGGGCGGTCAAACCATCTCGCAGCCGTTCATCGTCGCGAGGATGATCGAGGCGGCGGAACTGTCGTCGCAAGATCGCGTGCTGGACATCGGCACAGGCTCGGGCTACGCGGCTGCCGTCGCGTCGCGGCTCGCATCGCATGTGGACAGCATCGAGCGAGACACGGCTATTGCCGCAACGGCGAGGGAAACGCTCTCTGCCAACGGCTTCGCCAATATCGATGTGCACGACGCGGACGGCACGCTCGGCTGGGCGTCGCGCGCGCCGTTCGACGCGATCATTGCGGCAGCGGGCGGGCCCGATGTGCCGCCTGCGTGGCGGGAACAGCTCGCGATGGGCGGAAGGCTGGTGATGCCCATCGGCGCGCATCGAGAGCGTCAGCGGCTCGTCAAGCTCACGCGCACGAGCGCGACGCGGTTCGACGAAGAGGACCTGGGCGAAGTGCATTTCGTGCCGCTGATCGGCGAGCAGGGCTGGCCCGAGATCGACGATGCGCTCGCCGGATCGCCGCAAGCGGCGCGCGCATCGGAACGCGATGGATTGCAGACGATGCCGCTCGCGGGCCTGATCGCAGAGGCGGCGCATCCGTTGCCCGCATTCGACGATGCGTCTTTCGGCGACGCTTTCGATTTCCTCGCAGCAAAGCGCATCGTGTTGCTGGGCGAGAACAGTCATGGCACGTCGGAGTTCTATGACGCGCGCGCGGCGATTACGCGGCGTCTCGTCGAACGGCACGGATTCGATATCGTCGCAGTTGAGGCGGACTGGCCGGACGCGTCCAGCGTCGATCGTTACGTGCGGCTGCGCGAGGGGCGAAGCGACGGGTATCCGTTCCAGCGCTTTCCAACATGGATGTGGCGCAACGAAGAATTTGCCGCTTTCGTTCGCTGGCTGCGCAGTCACAACGAGCCGCTCGACGCGCGGCAGCGCTGCGGCTTCTACGGTCTCGACATGTATAGCCTGTCGGCGTCGGTTGCCGCCGTGCTCCATTATCTCGATCGCACCGATCCTGAAGCGGCCGCCGTCGCGCGCGAGCGCTACGGTTGCCTCACGCCCTGGCAGAAAGACCCTCAGGTTTATGGGCGCGCGGCGTTTTCTGCGGGCTTCAGGACCTGCGAAGATGCCGTCGTCACGCAGTTGCAGCAGCTATTGCGCGCGCGTCTCGACGACGCACATCAGGATGCCGAGACATGGTTCGATGCGGCGCAGAACGCACGGCTCGTCGCATCGGCCGAGCGCTATTACCGGATGATGTACCGCAGCGCAGCCGATAGCTGGAATCTGCGCGACACGCACATGTTCGAAACGCTGGAGCATCTGCTCGAATCGCGTGGACCCGGCGGCAAGGCGGTCGTGTGGGCGCACAACTCGCACATCGGCGATGCGGCCGCAACCGAGATGGGCCGTGTGCGCGGCGAACTCAACGTCGGCCAGCTTTGCCGCGAGCGCTTCGGCGATGGCGATGCCGTCGCCCTCGTTGGATTCGGAACGGATGCGGGCACCGTGGCCGCGGCGTCGGACTGGGATGGCCCGATGCAGATCAAAGTGGTGCGGCCTTCGCGGCCGGACAGTTACGAGCATCAGTTCCATGCGTCCGGTCAGACACGCTGCGTGGTCGATCTGACGGACACGGCGCATCCGCAGTTGCACGAGCGCTTGCGGGAGCCGAGACTCGAACGCTTCATCGGCGTCATCTACCGGCCCGATATGGAGATGCACAGCCACTACATGGAAGCGACGCTCTCCGAACAGTTCGACGCGTTCGTATGGTTCGATACGACGCACGCGATCGCGCCGCTTGCCACGCGCGCCACCGAGCGCGCGCCGGACCTCTATCCATTTGGCGTCTGAAGTTTGCGTCATCGATGATCGTCGACGATCGTCGATGATCGAAACGGCCTGGGAACGCTGCTTGCAGGAGAGGCAGCATACGCGTGCCTTTGCGCGCGTCATGGCGGCGATCGAAGCAGGAGTGAATCTCGTGACGAGCCCGACAAAGAAGTCTGAAGATGTGCGGTCTGTCGTGACGAAAGGACAGGTGACGGAGAAAATGCCGCGCGAAGTGTTTTGCGCACGCTTCAATGCGCGCATTTACGATCCCGCCTTGCGCGCCGAAGACGATGCCATCGCTTCTTATGAGCGCAATGGCTATTCACCCGTCGATGTTTTCCGAAGCGGTTCGGACGTGGCGGACGCACGCCGTTTCGCCAGGACGCTTTGCGGCATCGACGCCTGAGCGGACGAACGCGTTCGCCACGCACGTGAAGCCGACTACACCGCTACTGGCCGTCAGTTTCTTCGCGGCCGACGTGCAGGCGGGCGTGGGCCCGTTTCTCGGCATCTACCTGCAGGCGCGTGGATGGACGCCCGATACGATCGGCACCGTGCTGACGCTCGGCGGGATCGTCGGCATGCTCGTGACGGCGCCCGCCGGCGCGCTGGTCGATGCCACGTCTCATCGGCGCGCGGTCGTCGTCGGCGCGGGCGCGCTATCGATCGTCGCCGCGTGCGTGATCTGGCTATCGCAGCGCTTTTGGCCCGTCACGCTGTCGCAGCTCGCGACGGCGACGGCCGGCGCTGCGATGGGCCCCGCGATGGCTGGCCTGACGCTCGGCATGACGGGCCGCAAAAACTTCGACCGGCAATACGGCCGCAATCAGGTCGCGAACCATGCCGGCAACATCGCGGCGGCGGCGGTGTCGGGCGTGCTCGGATGGTGGCTCGGCATTGAGTACGTGTTCGCGCTTGCCGCCGCGTTTGGTCTCGCGTGCATTGGGTCCGTGCTGCTGATTCCGGCGCGCGCCGTGCATCGTCACTATGCGCGCGGCCTCGCGCACGATGACGAGCAGGACCCGTCGCAAGTGCACGCGGACAGCATGCGCGTGCTGCTGCGCTGCCGGCCGCTGCTCGTGCTTGCCGTCGTGCTCGCCGCATTCAATCTCGGCAATTCCGCGATGCTGCCGCTCTATAGCCTCGCAGCCGCGGCGGCGCATCAGGGCGGCGCAAGCCAGATCACGGCGGCCAACATCGTTATTTCGCAGGTCGTGATGTTGATTGCAGCCGTCTACGCGAGCCGCCTCATCCGCCGCTGGGGCTTCTGGTGGATCATTCTCGCGACGCTGATCACGCTGCCTCTGCGAGGATTCACCGCTGCGTGGCTCACGACGCCTCTGGGTATCTTGCCCGTGCAGATCTTCGACGGCGTCGGTTCAGGGTTGCAAAGCGTCGCGATACCCGCGCTCGTCGTGCATCTGCTGCATGGCAGTGGCCGCGTGAATCTCGGGCAAGGCGCAGTGAAGGGCGTGGAAGCCGCGGGTGCCTCTTTGAGCCCGTTGCTTGGCGGGTGGCTCGCGAACCGCTTCGGCTTTTCGATTGCATTTGTCACGCTCGGAAGCCTCGCCGCCATCTCATTGGCCGTGTGGATCGCGCAAGGCGCACGGATACGGCGAGCTTGCGATTCGCGCCGCGACGAACTCGACAAGATGACCGACCTCGACGTGTCGGCGCTGCTTCATTAAGCAATCAACGCCTTTGCATTGCGAACGACGTCACATCGGCATGGGCACGTGATGCGGATCGTTCGGCGTTTCCGCGACGCGCTGCACTGCAAAGCGGCAAGTGCAAAGCGGCAAGTGCAAAGCCGCAAGTGCAAAGCCGCAAGTGCAAAGCCGCAAGTGCAAAGCCGCAAGTACAAAGCGGCAAGTACAAAGCGGCAAGTGCAAAGCGGCAATACGTGGCGGCTATATGAAGCTAACGCCACCATTGACAGGGATCGTCTGGCCCGTGATGAAGGCGTTGCCGACGATCATCAGCACGACATCCGCGACCTCGCTTGCTTCGCCGAGGCGACCGACGGGCAGCCGTTCAGCGACATTCGACGCCTTGAGCGGCCCGGCCATTTCGGTGTCGATGAGTCCGGGCGCAACGGCGTTGACGGTGATCCCTTCGCGCGCGAGCCGTGCCGCATAGCCGCGCGTGAGGCCTTCGAGGCCGGCTTTCGACGTGTTGTAGTGAATGCCGACCAGGCCCGGGCCGCGCGCGGCGGCAGACGACAGGTTGACGATGCGGCCCCAGTGTTTCGCCCGCATGCCGTGCAACACGGCTTGCGTGCAGAGAAACGCCGATTTCAGATTGACGGCGAGCGTTCGATCGAATTCCGCCTCCGTGAGATCGTCGATGTCGACGATCGTCGCGGTGCCCGCGTTGTTCACGAGTACATCGACAGGGCCGAGGCGGCTTTCCACTTGCTGGATCATCGCTTCGACTTCAACTGCCGCCGATACGTCGGCGCGCACCGCGATCGCACGGCCTCCCGCACGCTCGATTTCCGCGACGACATCAGCCGCTTCGTTTTCGCGTTGCCGATAGTTGACGGCAACGGCGGCCCCGGCTGAGGCAAGCGCGATCGAAATCGCGCGTCCGATTCCGCGCGAGCCGCCTGTGACGAGGGCGACGCAATCGTTCAGACTGGGCGAATGAGCAGGCATGAGGAACTCCTCTTTCTTGCGGGATGGTCATGCCTAGTTTGCCTCTTTCGTGGCGATTTCGCCGGCGAGTCGCACCTCGTCCGCAGGATTCGCAGAGCGCGATGCAGGTGCGGCTCGGTGCGCTACCGCGTCCCGAACAGCGTGAGCACAGCGATAAAACCCGTTCGCGCGGGCAGATCTTTCGATTTCGTCGTTGTCTTTTCGAAAACGGGCCGCGAATCCGACTCGTCGCGAGCGCGAGAGGCAGCAACGTATGGCCGCGACTTTGCTAACGGGTGTTTAATTGAAAACCTGATAGTCGGTCGATCCGTGTGGCGATGGAGAATCAGCCCACGTTAGCGACCTCATTCAACGAGAAGGCGGCAAGACCAGCGGGCGAGGCATCCCGTATGCAACGCACCCGCGATGCAATGTGACTACCCCACATGGAGGGAACGATGCTCACACAGCGTACGAAGGACATTGTCAAGGCCACGGCTCCCGTGCTCGCCGAGCATGGATATCCGATCATCCAGCGCTTCTATATGAGGCTGTTCGACGCGCATCCCGAGTTGAAGAACGTGTTCAACATGGCGCATCAGGAGCAGGGGCAACAGCAGCAGGCGCTCGCGCGCGCCGTCTATGCCTATGCGGAAAATATCGAAGATCCGGGCAGCCTGTCGGCGGTGCTGACGAACATTGCGAACAAGCATGCGAGTCTCGACGTGCGGCCCGAACACTATCCGATCGTCGGCGAGCATCTGCTCGGCGCGATCAAGGACGTGCTCGGCGACGCGGCCACCGACGAGATCATTTCGGCGTGGGCGCAGGCCTACGGCAATCTCGCGGATGCGCTGATGGGCATGGAAAGCGAATTGCGCGAAGACACAGCCGCACAGCTGGGTGGCTGGGCTGGCTGGCGCACGTTTGTCGTGAAGGAGAAGCGCCCTGAAAGCAGCGTCATCACGTCATTCGTGCTCGAGCCCACCGACGGCAGGCCTGTCGTCAACTTCGAGCCTGGCCAGTACACGAGCGTCGCCGTGCGCGTGCCCGCGCTGGGCCTGCAGCAGATTCGCCAGTACAGTCTGTCGGATATGCCCAACGGCAAGACGTACCGGATCACCGTCAAGCGCGAAGCGGGCGATGCGCAACGGCGCGAGGGCTACGTGTCATCGCTGTTGCACGAACAGCTGAAAGTCGGCGACGAACTGCAACTCGCCGCGCCTTACGGCAGCTTTCATATCGACGTCGATGCGAAGACACCGATCGTGCTGATCAGCGGCGGCGTCGGCCTCACGCCGATGATCAGCATGCTCAAGCGCGCGATCCAGGACCCGGGGCGGCGGGTCGTGTTCGTGCATGGCGCGCGCAACAGCGCCGTCCATGCGATGCGTGACAAGCTGAAGCAGACGGCCGCGACGCATTCGAATTTCCGCGCGATCATCTTCTACGATTCACCGTTGCCCGCCGACGTGCAGGGACAGGACTACGACTATTCCGGCTTCATCGAGCTAGACCGGATTGCGAGCGAGGCCATGCTGCCCGACGCCGACTACTACATCTGCGGGCCGATTCCGTTCATGCGCATGCAGCACGACAAGCTGAAGAGCATGGACATCCACGAATCGAAGATTCACTACGAGGTGTTCGGGCCGGATCTGTTCGCCGAATGAATCGCATCGGCCATCGGCTGCGATATTGCGTTACCCATCGCGCGGCGTGAAGAACGTCGCGTCGCGCGATGGATTGCCGGCTAGTGGCGCACCTCTGCGGGCCGCTGCCTGAACACGGACCCGCAGACCAGAATGAACATGACGAGCGCAATCGACGCCTGATACCGGCTCATTGCAAGACCGCCATTGGCGATCGGCTTGTCGAGAAAGTCGCCGACTACTGCACCGAGCGGCCGGGTCAGGATGAACGCGGCCCAGAAGAGCAGCGTCCTTGGAATCTCCGTTGCGTAATACGCAATGACGAGCGCAAGCAGCAATCCGCCGAAGATCAGCGCGGCACCGGAATAGCCGACACCTGCTGTGTCGGCCGTCCAGTCGCCCAGCGCAGTGCCGAGAGTTTGCGAGAACATGATCGTTACCCAGTAGAACACTTCGGCCTTGCTCGACGAAACCGTCGTGACGGACACCGAGCCCATCGTGCGATACCAGATGAAAAGTGAAGTGAGCAACAGGAACACGAGCAGCGTGCTGCCTCCCGCATAACCGATGCCGAGCGATCGATCGACGAAATCCGCAAGCGTCGTGCCGACGGTCGTGGTCGCGATTATCGTGACCCAATACAGTGCGGGGCTGAAGCGCTCCGATTTCATCTGCGCAACGACGGCTACGAGAAATACCGCGGCGAAGATGATCGTGCCGATCAGATAACCCAGGTTCATCGACATCGAGACGGCGTCTCCGCCCGTTTCGCCGAGCGTGGTTGCGGCGATCTTGATGATCCAGAATGCTAGTGTGACTTCGGGAACCTTGACTATGGCGTTGTTGGCTTTTTCCATGGCTTTAGCGTGACATTCAGTTGAGACATGGTGATTGATAAACCGTTGGAGCCGTTCGCTGCCTGTCGGCGATTGCTGTCGAACCAATGCATAAATCGGCGGGCTGCCAACGGAGCAAAGGCGACAGGCTACGCGATCTTTTCTTAACAAACCCTTAGGGTCTGAGGGTCTGTTTACATATGAAACGTGCATGCGAACGCCCGATCCGGGCCGCGGGGCAAGGAGTAGAGGAGCGCCGTTTCATATGTAAACAGACCCTGGTGCCGCGACGCATTTTCGAGGGGCACACCACTTGCTCACCAGTAGCAGGCTCTCGTTTCAAGTGAGGTGACTCATGAACCCATCGAGGAGTTCAACGGAAGATCAATGCTACGAGTACCACGGCTATACGGTGACAGTCGGGGCGACGAGCCAGGATGGTGAAAACTGGCTGCCCGCTATCGATGTCGAACGCGACGGACAACGAGTGGAACTCGACGCGCCGGAGAGCGCAGTCCCGTATTGGGCGACCCGCGCCGAAGCGCTTCGCGCGGGCATCGAACGCGCTCGCTATCTGCTCGACGGGCGCGATGGCCTGCTCGACGAGCGCAATCCGGCGCGCCGGGGCTGACTGCAATCCCACATACTACGCTCTCAGCGCATTCCTGGAATTCGCCGCAAGCAACGGCAAATCGCGCACTCTCACGCCCGTCGCATCGTAGATCGCATTCGCAAGCGCCGCAGCCGCCGGACCTTGCGCCGCTTCTCCAACGCCGAGAAAAGGCAAGCCGGGACGATCGATCAACATGACTTCGACGCGCTTCGGCACCGATAAAAACCGCATGATCGGATAGGTGCTCCAGTCGGCGCTCGTGATGCGCTCCTTGTCGAAACGCGTCTCTTCGAACAGCGTCCAGCTGATCGTCTGCAGGATGCCGCCTTCGATCTGATTGCGCACGCCATCCGGATTGACGATCTGTCCGCAGTCGACGGCAGCCACCACGCGCTCGATGCGAACCTCGCCGGTATCGCGCATGACGGTCAGTTCCATCGCGATCGCGAGGTACGCCATCAGGTTCTTGTATTGAGCAAACGCGAAGCCGGTGCCGCGCGGACTCGTGCCCGTTTTCACTACGCGTGCCGCGCGCGGTTGCCAGTCGAATTGCTTGGCCGTCGCGCGTATGACATCGAGCGCGCGCGGATCGTCGAGATGCTTGATGCGAAACGCGACGGGATCGGCGTGCGCCGCGCCGGCGAGTTCGTCGATGAAGCTCTCGATCGCGAACACATTCATGTGCGCGCCGAGCGAGCGCATCGCGGACACGCGTATCGGCATGTCGGGCACAAAGTGATGCTGCACATGCAGGTTCGGCGCGCGGTAAAGCGGAATGCTGTTGCGATCGCCGCCGCCTTCGGGCATCGGAATCGGCTTGGGCGGCGCGGGCGTGAACGGATGCTCGAGCAGTTGCGCGGCCAGCAGACGGCCCGCATTCTCGATGCGGTTGTTGTGCGTGTTGCTCCACAACTCGTAACGCCAGTCGACGATCGAGCCACCAGCGTCGAGCGATGCGCTCGCATCGACGGTCATCGCGGGGCCGAAAGGCTCCCACAGGTGCTCATGCTCGCGCATCAACTGCACGCGCACCGGACGTCCGGGCAGCTCGCGCGCGATCAGCGCGGCGTCGGCGGCAACGTCGTCGGCGCCGTTGTGGCCATAACAGCCCGAGCCTTCGACGTGAATGCAGCGTACCTTGTCGCGCGGCATCGAGAGCAATTCGGCGAGGCCCGCGCGCAGCGGATAGACGCCCTGCGTGTGAGTCCACACCGTCATCATGCCGTTGTCCAGATGCGCGACGGCACACGATGGCCCGATCGAGCCGTGCGTCAGATAAGGCTTCGAGTAGCGGGCTCGCAGCGTCGTCACGGGCGCGGCGGCGGAAGCATGTCGATTGGCAACGGCGATCTCTTGCGCCGGCAGACGCATCAGTACATCTTGAATCGTCGCGGGGTCGGGCAGAGGCGGCCCGGCTTGCCATTGCGCGGCGAGCATCAGTTCGCGCATCGCGACGATCGCGCGCCATTCATCATCGGCGGCCACGGCGAGATAACTGCCGTTGCGCACGACCTTGACGACGCCGGACAGTGCCTCGACGCGCGCGGTGTCGACGAAAGCGAGCGTCGCGCCATAAGCCGGCGGCCTGACGACACGGGCATGCAGCATTCCGGGCAGATGCAAGTCCTGCACATAGCTCGATCCGCCCGTCACCTTGCCGGGAATATCCACGCGCGGCAACGTACGGCCGATCACCGCGTAACGCGCCGGCGCTTTCTTCGGCGCGTCGGGCTGCGCGTTCTGATGCAGGTTCGCATGGCGGACGGCTTCGCCATACGTGACGCGGCGTCCATCCGCCGCGATGATCGCGCCGTCGCGCGTCGTGAGTATCGATGCGTCGACACCCAACTGCGAGGCCGCGCCCGCGACGAGCAGCGCGCGCACCTGAGCCGCCGCGTTGAGGATCGCGGTGCCGCTGTCCGCCATCGTGTGGCTGCCCGCCGTGTAGCCCTCGTTCGGCGTCGCGCCCGTATCGGCGGTGATCATGTCGATCGCATCCGGCGACAGGTCGAGTTCTTCCGCGGCGAGTTGCAACAGGGCCGTGCGTACGCCCGTGCCGAGCTCCGCCTTGCCGGTGCATGCGCTCACGCGGCCGTCGGGATCGATCTTGATCCACGCGTCGAGCAACGGCGTGGTCTTGAGGCTGCCGGGCAGCTTCGGGGCGCTCGCCTTGAAGGTTCCCGCTTCCGTCGTGGTCTGCGCGAGCGCGGCCGCGCCGGGCACGATCGCGAAGCTCACTATCAGCGAGCCGCCGACGAGGAAGCGGCGCCGTCCCGCATCGTCTGGCGTGCCATCGGAAGCGGCCGCATTGCGGTGATCCTTGCTCATGACTTCGCTCCGTCGTCCGTCTGCGATGAAGGCGCCGCCACTTCGCGGATCGCGGCGAGTATCCGCATATGCGTACCGCAGCGGCACAGATTGGGCTGCATGTAGCGGCGAATCTGCTCGTCGGTCGGATGCGGCGTGCCGTCGAGCAGCGTCTGCGCGCGCATGATCATGCCCGCGATGCAGTAGCCGCATTGGGCGGCTTGCTGATCGATGAAGGCTTGTTGCAGCCGTCCAGGATGTTCCGCCGTGCCGAGCCCTTCGACGGTGCGCACCGGCCGTTCGCCGACGGCCACGACGGGTATCAGGCACGAAAACACGGATTCGCCGCCGACGCTGACCGTGCACGCGCCGCATTGGCCGAGTCCGCAGCCGAACTTCGCGCCGTTCAGCTGCAACTGGTTGCGCAGCACATAGAGCAGCGGCGTGGACGGATCGACATCGATCGTGTGACTGACTCCATTGACGTTGAGCGTGATCATCGTTGTGGGCCTTCCTTTCGAAGACGGGCGACCGCGTCGGCATCGAGCGAGGGCCATGGGCCGCGTGCGGTGAAGCGCGTGCGCGTGTAGTTCGCAAGCTCGGCGATTTGCGCATTGGTGAAGGTGCCTGCAAAAGGCGGCATGAACTGCGCTGAGGCGCTGTCGTCCCAGTCGATTCCATCGAGGATGATACGGACCATGTTGCGTGGACTATCGGCATTGATGGCCGTGCCCAGCGACAGCGACGGATGGCCCGGGCCGCCCGACATCGGCGCGCTTTCGCCGTGGCACGATGCGCAGGCTGCGACGAACAGGCTCGTGCCGTTTCCGGGCTGGGCCGCAACGCTGACGTGCGAAATAGACGAATTGGACGAAGAGGAAGAAGCGGAAGAAGCGGAGTTCATCGACGAAGCGGCCGCATCGCCCCGCGTGGCTTGCGCATTCGATTGGAACGTGATCAGGTACGCGGCCATCGCCTGAACGTCTTCTGCGGACGCGTCGGCGAGCAGGCGCGTGACAGGGCGCATCGGACCGGCCGACGCGCCGTGTTCGCTGGCGAAGCCGGTGCGCAGGTAGCTGACGAGCTGCGCTTGCGTCCAGGGCTTGGGACGCGTCGAGAGATTCGTCAGCGCAGGCGCATCCCAGCCCTCTGTCGTGCCGCCTTGCAACGCGCTGTCGCGCCGCTCCGCGCCCAGGCGATCGAGCGGCGTATGGCATGCGCCGCAGTGGCCGACACTGTCGACGAGATAGCGCCCGCGTGCGATTTCCGGATCGGCAGCATTGGTGGACGATGCTTCGTGAGGCCCGGGATGCAGATACAGCAGATTCCACGCGGCCATGATCGGCCTGAAGCCGAGCGGAAACCGCAATTCGTTTTTCGGCGCGCGTGCGTTGATGGGTTCGCGGCTCATCAACCACGCATAGAGCGATGCGATATCCGCGTCGCTCATGCGCGTGAAGTGCGGATACGGAAACGCGGGATAGAGCAGATGGCCGTCGCGCGAAACGCCGTGCCGCATCGCGCGCGTAAATGCGTCGAGCGACCAGCGGCCGATGCCCGTGTCCGGGTCGGGCGTGATGTTGGTCGAATAGATGACGCCATACGGCGTTTGCAACGGCAATCCGCCTGCGAACGGTTGACCGTCGGGCGCGGTGTGGCAGCTGATGCAGCCCCCGATTGCCGCGAGCTTCGCGCCGCGCGCCACGGCCGACGCATCGCCGGCAGGCGCCGAGGGTATCGACACGGGGTCCAGCCGGGATTGCCACGCATGCGCGGCGCGGCCACCGTACGTGGCCACGAGAGCAAGAACGACGATGGTCGCACCTGCAACGAATAGGCGTCTACCTTTCATCCCGCCTCCAGTGCGCAGCATGCTGCGTTCGAGGAAACGCTACCTATGATGCCTGAGACGAGGAAAAGTATCCGCGGATGTGATGACCACGATGTTTTCGCATTCCGCCAGCCGGCGCACTCTCGCCGCCAATTGTAAATTTTCTGGCAGTTGCCGCGATTTTTTCCGGGCAACGTGTGAGTGTGGCGCGAAGTCCTCATTGCAGCGAGTTCTGATGGCGACGAAATCGCCGTCGAACTCGCATGTATATTTCGTATAACGACATAATCATAATGGTTGGAGACAGTGCATGATGAAGGTAAGGAGAGTGTTCTTCAACAATGCCCGGAGAGGCGGCATATTGGCGAGCGTCATATCGACAGCGACGCTGTACGCCGTCCCGGCGAATGCGCAATCGCTGGTAACGTTCTATGGCGTTGTCGATACTGGCATTCGCTACACGACTCACGCGAACCAGAATGGCGATTCAGCCATTCGACTCGCTAACGGCGGAGCGACAGAGAGTACTTTCGGATTCAAGGGAACAGAAGATATTGGCGGCGGCACAAAGGTCCTGTTCCAGCTCGAGGATCGTTTCTTCCCGAACTCCGGCGTAATCGATCCGGCTTATCCCTTCTTCAATACGGCTCTCGTTGGCCTGCAATCCAGCAGCTATGGCAAGTTGACGATGGGCCGTCAGCTCAATCCGCTTTCCGATGCGGTACTGAGCGCTTTCGTGACTAATCCATGGTTGCCGACCTTCTATCAGTTTCGTCCGGAAGTCATGATGGCGCAGGGCGTATGGACCAGCAACATGATCAAGTACGCGGCGCGATGGCAATACCTGACAGCCGAAGTGTCGTATGCTTTTGGCGGCAATGCGGGCGCGTTCGGCGCGGGCAGTCAGATTGGCGCGTCGCTTCTCTATTTGCCCGGCGAGCCGTTGCGTCTTGGTGCTGCGTATCTTGATTCGCGCGACGCGGTCAACTCATCGGCGCACCTCAAGTCGTGGACAGCGGGCGGTTCATATTCATTCGGCAATACCACGGTGATGGCCGGCTGGGCGGTGAACCGGCAGGACAATGGCTTCGTCGGCAATTTCCCCAACGGGCCGTTTAGCCAGCCGGAATTGACCGCGCTGAAGTTCAACACGTTCAGTTCCCGCAAAATGTTCTTTGGCGGCGTCACGCAGCAGATAGGCGATGCAACGCATCTTTCGGCCAACGTGTGGCGCACGATCCAGACGGGCAAGACACAGTCCGGCGATGGGAACTCCACGCAATTCCAACTGCTTGCCGACTACAACTTGTCGAAACGCACGGATACGTATCTCGAAGCCGACTACTCGCTGTATCGCGGCGGAATGGTCGGCGCGCAGTTCCAGGGCATCAATGGCTTGAGTTCCGCGTTCGGTACGACGCAACTGGGCATCATGGCCGGCTTGCGCCATATGTTTTAGGCAGGCGGAACCCGGGAGCGGTCGGTGTCATTCCTGAAAAGAGGAAAGCACGTCTTTCGAGCAAATTTCGATTCGACCATACCGGAGAGCGATCGCTCCTTTCTCCGCCATTGCCTTGAGTTCCAGCGACAGCGTCTGGCGCGTGATACCGAGCATCATCGCAAGTGTGTCCTGCGAGACCTCGACATCCGGCCGGCTCTGCGACAGCATGGTCACATCGCCCGACGCGAGCAGCAGCAGACGGCGGGCAATGCGTGCACGCGTCGAATGCAGCGTCGCGTCTTCGACCATGCGATAAAGCCAGTTCATGTGGATAGACTGCAACTCGGCGATTGCGCGGAAGAAGGCCTGATTCTTCATCAACTCGTCGAAGCCCCTTGTCCTCACGACGAACAGGCTGGATCGTTCGAGCGCGACGACGTCGCGCAGGCGCGGGTGTCGGGCGGCCATACTGGTTTGCCCGAACCAGTTGCCGGCCTCGATGACGGCGAGGATCGCTTCTTTGCCGTCTTCGCGAAGGGTGCAGGCTTTCAGCCTGCCGCTTTTGAGGCCGAAGAAGCCGTTGGGCGCATCGCCGCGGCGGAACACGTACTCGCCGGCTTGCAGCGTCATCGGCTCGCACCGGCGCATGAGCGCCTCTTGCATTGCAAGCGACAAAGAACTGAGCCACAGGTTTGTCCGCATTGCTTCGGACGTATCCGTCATGAGCGCCATGTGAGTCGATGAAAGCACTACCCGCTACGCAGGCAAGCGCTGGGTTCTTGCGGAAGCGCCACTCGGTGCGGCGCGCAGCCGTTCCATATCGAGGGTATGGATTTCGCGCGTTTGCGGCTCCATCGCAGCGGGCGCCGCTTGCATTCTTGCGACGCATTTTCCCCCGGCGGCCTCATCCTGTGGCTCCCCCGTTCAGGGGATGTCGCTTCCCTCCGAACAATTCGATGATGGTCTCACTCGGGACGCACCAGGCGCGACACGCATCGACGGACCTGTGCGTACCCGATCCATCACCCGACTTGAGGAGACATCGATGCAGGACGCCGGGCACGATTCGACGCCATCCCCCTATGCCTATCCGCTGCTGATCAAGCATCTGCTGCACACGCCGTTCGTTCAGGCGCCCGACCAGGAAATCGTCTATCGCGGCGACGTGCGGATGACCTACACGACGCTGCGCGAACGCATCGCGCGGCTCGCCGACGGCCTGCATCAACTTGGCGTGCGCCACGGCACCACGGTCGCCGTGATGGACTGGGACAGTCATCGCTATCTGGAGTCGTACTTCGCGGTTCCGATGATGGGCGCCGTGCTTCAGACGGTCAACGTGCGGCTGTCGCACGCGGAGATCGCCTATACGATCAGCCACTCGGGCGCGGAAGTGCTGTTCGTCCACACCGACTTCCTGCCCGTCGTCGAAGCGATCAAGGATCAGCTTCACGCGGTCCGCACGTTCGTATGGATCGACGAACCGGGCAGCGACGCATGCGCACACACCATCGCGTTCGCGACGGAATACGAGGCGATGCTCGCGGCAAGCGCGACAAGCTACGACTTTCCCGACTTCGACGAGAACACCCGCGCGACCACGTTCTACACGACGGGAACGACGGGCTTGCCCAAGGGTGTGTACTTCTCCCATCGTCAGCTGGTCCTGCACACGATCACGCTGATGGCCGCGCTGTCGAGCCCGGTATCGGGCCAGCGCTTTCATCGCGGCGACGTCTACATGCCGCTCACGCCGATGTTCCATGTGCACGCGTGGGGCATGCCTTATATCGCGACGGTGCTGGGCGTGAAGCAGGTCTATCCGGGCCGTTATGTGCCCGAGCGTCTCGTGCAACTGGTGCGCGACGAAGGCGTCACGTTTTCGCACTGCGTCAGCACGATCCTGCACATGCTGCTTTCGTGTGACGAAGCGAAGCATGTGGACCTGAGCAAATGGAAGATCGTGATCGGCGGCAGCGCGCTGCCGCATGGTCTCGCGCGCGCCGCGCTCGATCGCGGCATCGATGTGTTCACGGGCTACGGCATGTCGGAAACTTGCCCCGTGTTGAGCCTTGCACAACTTCAGCCGAACAAGGAACCGCGCGATCTCGATGAAGAAGTGCGCCTGCGGTGCAAGACCGGTTATCCCGTGCCGCTCGTCGATCTGCGCATCGTCAACGAACACATGGAAGACGTCGCGCATGACGGCAAGGCATACGGCGAAATCGTCGTGCGCGCGCCGTGGCTCACGCAGGGCTATCTGAACAATCCGGAAGCGTCCGCGCAATTGTGGGCAGGCGGCTATCTGCATACGCAGGACATCGCGAACATCGACACCGCCGGCAACGTCCAGATCACCGATCGCATCAAGGACGTTATCAAGTCGGGCGGCGAGTGGATTTCCTCGCTCGAAATCGAAAGCCTGATTTCACTGCATCCGGGCGTTTCGGAAGTCGCGGTGATCGGCATCAAGGACGACAAATGGGGCGAGCGTCCCGTTGCGCTCGTGGTGCTCAGGCAGGACGCGGTGATCACCGAAGACGACATCCGGCAGCACGTGATGGGCTTCAGCAAGACGGGGCAGATCTCGAAGTATGCAGTCCCGCAGATCGTCAAGTTCGTCGGCGCGCTGCAAAAGACGAGCGTGGGCAAGACGAACAAGAAGTGGTTGCGCGAGCAGTTCGCCTGACCCGTCGCAAGGGGCAGGCACGGTGAGCATCAAGGACTACAGCGTCGCCACGTTCGAGAGCTTCGTGGGCCGCGAGTTGCGCGTGTCGGATCGGGTCGTCGTCGATCAGGCGTGCACCGACGCCTTCGCAGCGTGCACGGGCGACAGGCAGTGGATACACGTGGACGCGAGCGCGCAAAACGCGAGAGCCCATTCGGCACGGTCGCGCATGGCTATCCGACGCTTTCGCTGCTCGCGGCGCTCGCGAACGAGATAGGCCTCATTGCCGGCGACGCATCGGCGGGCCTGAATTATGGGCCGCGATGAGACGCGTTGCCTCTTCGCGTCGCTTCATCGCGTTGCTTCAGCCGGCCGCAACCAGTCCCAACGCCTGCGCACGCGCAACGGCCTGCGCGCGCTTGTCGACATCGAGCTTCACGAAGATGTTCTTGACATGCGTCTTGACAGTCTCAGGCGCGATCCCGAGCGTGCGCGCGATCTCTTTGTTCGATTGCCCTCGCGCGATCAGCTCGACGATGCTGCGCTCCCTCGTGCTCAACGGCTCACGCCCGCTTTCGCGGTCCCGCGTCGCGCCGCGCTCGTACAGCGCCCGCGAACCATCCAGCAGACGGTCTATGTACGCGATGGTGTCCTTCGTCATCGATGTGGCGAGCGCATCGTCACGCGATGCTTGCAGCAGCTGCCCGATTTCCGGCACCTGGTCGAGAATCGAGCGGTAGATTTCGTGATTGGCATTCAGCACGTCGCGAAAGGTCTCGACTGCGCGCGCCTGTTCGTTCGCACGCAGCCAGACGAGCGCGAGCACGGTGCGCAGGCGCAACGCGAGATAGTCGTTGTGCCGGCTTTCGACGCTTCGCAATGCGGACTTGAGCGACTCGACGGCTTCTTCTGTCCGATGCTGCGCCATTGCCAGCGATGCCACCGCAACCGCGCGGAAAGTCTCGATCTCCGGCGAGGCCGGTTTCGAAGCGGCGGCGCGCGTATCCATCAGCCGATCCAGTTGAGCGACACATGCCGCCGCTTCCGTGATCCTGCCCTCCCTGAGATAAAGGCGTGTACGTTCGGCGTGGACGCCCGCGATCATCCGGTCCCAACGCCGCGCATAACCGAGTGCCTGCGCGTGATCGAGCAGCGCATAGGCCCGCTCGAAATCGGCGCGCGAGATGTAGATGCGCACCAGCACCCGATACGCGAAGAACGTGCTGTCGAGCAGAACGGCCAGGTCGATGACGGGCATCAGGTCGACGAGCAATGCTTCGGCTTCGTCGAGCCGCCCCTGCTCGTACCAGATCTGCGCGATCATCGGCGTGCACAGTGCGGCTGCAATGGACTTCGGGCCCGAATGCCGCTCGGCGAGCTGAATCGACTCGGTGAAGTAGCGTTCCGCGAGCACGAAGTGCATCTGCTGCATCTCCGCGTGACCGAGCAGGCACAACCGGTAGACGGACGCGAACACATTGCGGTGATCCCCGTCGATCGGACTGGGAATCCACGGCGTTGCGTAGAGCGCGCCGAGGTTGCCCGCTTTCCAGTGCCCGAATCGCACGACGTTGGATGCAACGTTGGTGGTCCAGCTATCAGTGAGCGGATGCTCGAGACAGTCCTGCGCGATCCCGAGCGCGCGCGGCGCATCGTCCTGTAGCCCGGCAATCACCGAGCGGATCGTCCGGCATTCCCAGCCGATCTTTTCGATCTTTTCGGCGGCCGTGTCCGTGCCCGTGCCGGCGTCGCGCTCGATGTCGTCGAGCATCGCCAGCGCTTCGTCGAAACGCATCGCGAGCGCCATGCCCCATGCGATCGCGAGCGTGACCTTGACTTGCCCGCGCATCAGATGCGCCGGGAACTGGCGCTGCCAGCCGAGCAGCGTGAGCAGGTCGCCTTTCGCGACGAGCGTCCTTGCGCAGTGGCCCACGAGGGAGACGGCGTGTTCGATGTCGCCGGCGGCTATCGCATGCTTGACCGCGTCCGTCCATTGCTTCTGTTCGGCGTACCACTCGCATGCGCGCCGGTGCAGGTCGGCCAGTTCTCCGCGATGCTGCGTTTCGAGCCGACGCAGCAGGTACTCGCCCATCAGACGGTGATAGCGAAACCAGTGTCCTTCGATGTCGAGCGGTTCGAGCAGCAGCTGGCATGCGGCGATCGTGTCCAGCATGCCTTGTTCGGCGGCAAGGCCCGTGACGGCTTCGCACAGCGGCGCGCACAGGCGATCGAGTATCGACGTGCGCAGCATGAAGCTGACCATTTCGGCCGGCAGGCGCTTCAGCATGTCTTCGAGATAGGCCGCGAAAGGACGCGAAGCGCCGGATAGCGGGCTCACGTGCAGAGCGGACCGACCTTCGTCACGCGTAAGTACCGACGCGGAGATGCGCAGCGCGGCCGCCCAGCCTCCCGTGCGCGTGAACAGCGACTTGACGCTGGCCGCGTGCAGGCCGCCGGGGCATTCGTGTTCGACGAAGCTGCGGGTTTCGTCGAAGTTGAAGCGCAGGGCGGCGGCATCGACTTCCAGCAGATCGTTCTTCGCGCGCAGCCGCGCAAGCGGTAGCGGCGGATCGGTGCGCGTGCAGAGCACGACGTGCGTGTTCGACGGGATATTCGCGATGAAGTACGTCATCGCGTCGTGAATCGTGGGCAGGCTGATCGCGTGATAGTCGTCGATGAACAGATACACTTCGTCGTCGACCTCGACCAGTTCATTGATCAGCGTCGATACGATCGACTGTGTGGGCAGCAGCGATGCCTCGGTCGTCAGGCTGATCGCGGACGCGCCGACGTTGCTACAGGCGTTGCGCAATGCCTGCGCGAGATGATGAAAGAAGCGCGCCGGTTCGTCGTCGTCGCTATCGAGCGAAAGCCAGCCGATGAAGGCGCCGCTCGCCGTCAGCCGCTGGAGCCACATGAGCGCCAGCGATGTCTTGCCGAACCCCGCGGGCGCCTTGATGACCGTGAGCCGCTTGCATTCCGCCTTGTCGGCCAGCGCGACGAGCCGTGGCCGGTCGATCAACCCGGCGGGCAGGCGCGGCGGACGGACCTTCGTTGCGAGGAAGAGAGGCGGGCTCGTGGTGGGCACCGTTTTTTTTACATGCATCGGCTGCTCCTGGCGTTCCCGTTGAACCTGACTGCCATTTTCTGTTCTTGCGATCGCGCGCCCCTGTCGGGGATATTGCGCGGCGCCGCGCTGAGACGCCATGCCTATCCGTGTGCGGCGTCCGATGCCGCCTACGAAATGATACGCTGAACCCCTTCGAACGCGGGGACGTGTCCGCTGCAGTGACGTCACTGACAGTTCAGCATGCGCCGGTCGATAGAAGAGTATGTCGCGAGAACAGCGGGGGCGACATCGTTCACACGGTGTCGCCCCACACATTGACGACAAGCGGCTGTTCCGGCCAGGTGCCTTCCGGCGAAGCATCTCAGTTGCCGTGCTAGCTTTCTTGCGACAATCACCGGGGAAGGCGCATGGTGCAATTTGCCATCGGTCGCGGCGAGCTGCTGAGGATCATCAACAATTTTCTCCGAACCAAAGCCAGCTGTGCGAACTGCCGGGTAGTGGCAATCGTCGATGATGCCGAGTGGTCCGGCGGGACAAACTGGAAGATTCAAGGCTTCACATGCACGGGAAGCGACAACGAGCGCGTCGCCTGTGAAGATGCGGTGAACGAATTCATTGCGGCCTTGCAGGCGAGGTACGTGGTGTCCGACCGCACGATCAATCGAGTTTGAGCTGCACATGACGCACGCCCGGATGCAAGGCCTGGATCGTCGGTTCCGTCGCGCGACGAGACAGCGACAGTTGCCGTTGAGCGCTTCGTTGGCGAACTGGGATGTGGCGTCGCGAGTCGCGGTCAGTAGGTATGGTCCGCGACAACCCGGGCCACCGTTTCCAGAGACCGTTTGAGCGTAGCGAGGTCGACGGAGCCGAGTGCCAACCGGATGGCGTGCGGCACGTGCGCCGACGTCGAAAATGGCTGGGCTGTCGACACGGAAACCCGCTCGCGCATCAACGCCATCGCAATCGTGTCCGCGCGAACCTCCTGCGGCAGAGGAAGCCAGACGAAGTACGACGCCGGATGGCTGATCCGCTTGAGCCGGCCCAGAACTTCTGCGGCGAGGCTTTGACGTATCGCGGCGTCCCGCCGCTTCCCGGCTTCGAGCCGGTCTACCGTGCCGTCATCCATCCAGCCGCAAGCAATGGCCGTCATGGTCGCGGGCGTGTTCCATGTCGTGGCCCTGATCGTCCGTTCGAGCCTGGGAATCCATTCGCGCGGTGCGCGGACGAAGCCGACGCGCAGACCAGTCGCGACGCTCTTCGACAGGCTCGATACATACACCGTCGTCTCGGGAGCAAGCGATGCCAACGGCGGCGGTGCGTCTTCAGCCAGGAATGCGTAGGCTGCGTCTTCGATGAGGATCAGCCCATGGTGTCGAGCAAGGGCGACAAGCTCCCGGCGTCGCGTCGCGCTCATTACCCAGCCGAGCGGATTGTGCAGCGTCGGCATCGCGTAGACGGCGCGTACTCGCCGTCGCTTGCACAGTGCCGCCAGCGCGTCCAGATCGGGTCCGCGCCCAGCGGCCGGGATAGGCGCAAGCTCCAGACGATTGGCCTCGGCGGCCAGCTTGAATCCCGGGTAAGTCAGCGCATCGACGGCCACCACGTCGCCGGGCTCGAGTAGCGCCATGGCGGTCGTCGTCAGACCGTGCTGTGCGCCGCTCACGAGCAATGTGGTGTCGACGGTTGCGGGCACTCCACGGCTGGCCAGGTGGCGCGCGACCGTCGTCCGCTCGTGCTCGCGCCCGCCATGCGGCTGATATCGAAGCAGGGATTCCAGGTCACCTGCGGCCGCAAGCTGACGCAGCGCTGCCCTGAGAAGATCGGTCTGGCCCGGCGCGGACGGATAGTTGAAGCTCAGGTCGACGATGTCCGCGCTCCACGCATGCAGGTCAATGCCTTGACCGCGAGGAAGAGGCTCCTTGACGAATGTGCCGCGTCCGGCTTCGCCGCTCACCAGCCCCATTGCTTGCAGCTCCGCATAGACGCGCGTGGCCGTGACCAACGCCAGGCCTTCGCGAGCAGCGAGGTCGCGGTGCGTCGGCAGACGCGTCCCTGGACGCAGGCGGCCTGCACGGATGTCGGAGGCGAGGCGGTCGACCAGTTCTTTGTAACGGGGCTGAGGCATGCCGGCAATGTATCCATGACAATTATTTGATTGTATTAGTTGTCGGCCCTACCATGAAGTGACACAACATCTCCACCCGCACGAGGACGCCATGCACATCGCCATCCTGACCTTTGAAGGTTTCAATGAACTCGACTCGCTGATCGCATTCGGCATCCTCAATCGGGTCAGGAAGCCTGGCTGGCGGGTGTCGATCGCGAGTCCGGCCGCGAAGGTGCGTTCGATGAACGGCGTGGTGCTTGAGGCGCAAGCGTCGCTGAAGGACGCTTGCGAGGCCGACGCGGTGCTGGTCGGCAGCGGAATACAGACCCGTGACGTTGTAGGCGATGCGGCGTTGATGTCGCAACTCAAGCTTGATCCGACGCGCCAGCTATTGGGCGCGCAATGCTCGGGCACATTGATACTCGCGAAGCTGGGCCTGTTGAACGGCGTGCCGGCCTGCACGGACTTGACTACCAAACCGTGGGTCGAAGAGGCGGGTGTAGCGGTGCTGAACCAGCCGTTCGTCGCGAAGGGAAACGTCGCGACGGCGGGCGGGTGTCTGTCGTCGCAGTATCTGGCGGCCTGGTTCATCGCGCGTCTGGAGAGCGCCGAGGCCGCCCGCAGCGCGATTCACTACGTTGCGCCAGTGGGAGAGAAGGAGACGTACGTAACGCGCGCGATGACGAACATTTCCCCGTTCCTCTGAGATGGGGTCGCCCGCCCAGTCCGGATCGATTGATGGATCGATTGATGCACCATGTGACGCGCCATGGACCTCAACCCGATCAGCTTGTTTGTCGAGATCGTCGAGTCGCGCAGTCTCGGTGCCGCCGCGCGCAAGCTCCGCATGACGCGCGCCAACATCAGCCAGCGGCTCAAGCTGCGGGAACGCGAAACGGACGCTCTCTGATTCGACGCACTCAAGCCGACTCCGCAGGTACGGTGGCCGGAACGCGCATCCGGTACAGGGAGACGGCTTGTATCGCGAGCGTGCAAATAATCGCGCCACCGTAAGCGGCAAGCAGATTGAACCGCGTCAGTGTCAGGCCTAGCACATAGAAAAATGCGGCAAAGGCAAGCAGTCCCGCCACCATGCCGCGCAACACTTGCTGCGCGGCTGCATGGCCGATCATGCGGTGACTGAAAACGGCAAGAATGATCCCCATGAACGGGAACGACGCGAGCACGCCGCTCGCTTCGGGTCCGACGTAAGGCGCAGTCAACGTCACGCTGACGACGAGGCCGGCAATGAGCGCCATACGCGTCGGCAGATCCCACCACGGCGCATCGAGCCTGCCCGTTTTTGCCGTCGTGTTGGGGATCACGCTGAGCGAAAGCATCGCGGCCAGGATGGCGACAAGAAAGAGGCCCGTTTCCGGTAGCGCGATGTGCTGTAAAAGGCCAGCGACGATGGAAAACGTCGCGCAAGCGCCGGCGAGGGCTACAGGCCATCCCTGGGCCGCCAGTCTGCAATAGACGAAGCAAAATGCCGCTTGCGCAGCCGTCGCGACCAGCGACCCCGCCGTAGCCTGCGCCGCGAAGGCAGATCCATGCTCGAGTGTCAGGAAGAGCGAGATCGGCCCGGACGTGAGCGGCAGCGCGACCACAAGCCCGCCGATCGCCTCGCCCCAGCGGCGAACGGCCATAGATGCAGCCAACAGTAACAGCGGCGTAACGATGAGCTTGAAAGCAAGAAGATTCATGATTTGCGAACGATGAAAAGGATGCCGGCTTTGATGCAGCGCGCGGGGCGAATCGACGGCGGAGACAAAGCGAGCCTGGTTCCGACGACAACGAAATCACCCACCCGGACGCGATCGATGCGCCAGCCGACACATCCAGGCCAAGGCGCGTCCATCGCTGCTGTGTGTAGATATTGGGGGCCGCCGACCCGGCTGACAAACCATTTGTCGTCATATAATGCGTGAGTGATACTCACGCATATCTATTTATGTTCGACCGGCTTCCCCCTCTTCAAACGCTGCGCGCCTTCGAAGCAACCGGGCGGTTATTGAGCATGACGCTGGCGGCGGAGGAACTGCACGTCACGCACGGCGCAGTGAGCCGGCATATCAAGACGCTCGAAGACCATCTCGGCGCCGCGCTGTTTCAACGTCTGACCCGGCGGATCATCCTGACGGAAGCCGGGGCGGAGTTTCTTCTGGTCGTGACTCGCGCGCTGGGAGAACTGACGAGGGAGGCCGAACGCCTTCGTGCCCATGACAATGTCGCGCGCCTGAAGATCAACGCCAGCGTTTCGTTCGCGAACAAGTGGCTAGCGCCACGGCTGCATCGGCTGAAGGCGCTGCATCCGGAACTCGACGTTCATCTCGACGTCACCGACACGTATGTCGATCTCAACGACAGAGAAGTGGACGTGGCGATACGTTATGGGAGCGGCCGCTATCCACGTGTCCTCGCCGAGCGGATTCTGGAGGAGACCGTGACGCCCGTTTGCAGTCCTGCCTATCGGGAGAAAATGGGGGGATTGTCTGCTGTGGCGAGTCTTGCCGGTTGTACCTTGCTGCACGAGGACGGCATGCTGGCCAACTGGGAGCAATGGTTCGCGCTGACGGGAGTGAGCAGCGTGCGTAGCGATCGCGGTTCGGCGTACAGCCATGGGAGCCTGGCCATCGAGGCGGCGATTCGCGGCGAAGGCGTGGCACTGGGGCGCAGCGTGATCGTGGCGGACGACATTGCTGCGGGACGTCTGGTTGCTCCGTTTCCCCAGTTTCGCCTCAAGGCCGAGCGTGGCCATGACCTCGTCTATCGCATCGGGAGCCGGGACGACCCCAAGGTGTGCGCGTTGCGTGACTGGCTCGCTGACGAAATCCGGCTGTTTCTCGCGCGCGCGGGTTGATTGCCGAGCGCTCGCCCGCGCGTGACTGGGCGCGTTCTACAGCCTCGAACCCGTCGAAGTCCGAAGGCTCGTCCGCATCGCGGTTAGATGGGTGTCGCCAGACTCGCCTGCGCGATTTGTTGCGTGAGAGGGTCGCGCGCGCAAGGCATGAATCGCGATGACCACGCGTTACCTGTAAAACAGTTAATCGTCATCTACTCGTATAGCAGCTATCTTGCAATTACTCGTTTTGCGAGTAAAATGCACTTACCTGCCATACAGGTATTCCGCAAGCCGCCTCGATGAAACGCACGCTGATCACTCCACACCAGCTTGGCCTGATCCTTCGCACCGCACGGCGCGCGAAAGGGCTTTCGCAGGCCCAGGCGGCGTCGCGCGTGGGTCTGAGCCAGAGCCGGCTGTCGGCGATGGAGCTCAATCCCGACTCGATCACAACCGCGCAACTTTTCACGCTGCTGGCCATGTACGGCCTCGAACTGGCCGTGCAGACGCGGCCCACGCGCGCGGAGCCTTCGAAGGAAGACTGGTAGCCATGGGCCGGCCGTCTCACGCGCGCGCGCTGTCGGTATGGACCAACGGGCTGCGGGTCGGCACGTGGCGCATTCCGTCGCGCGGCGACATGGAGCTTCAGTACGAAGGCAGCTGGATGACTTCGTCCGCCGGACGGCCGCTGTCGCTGTCGCTGCCGTTCGGCATCGACGATGCGCCGTTGCGCGGCGAGCGTGTGCGCAACTACTTCGACAATCTGCTGCCCGACAGCGAGCCGATCCGGCGGCGCCTCGCGACCCGCTTCAGGACGGCGACCACCGATGCCTTCGATCTGCTCGAAGCCATCGGCCGCGACTGCGTGGGCGCGGCGCAACTGCTTCCAGAAGACGCGCAGCCAGAAGGGTACGACCGCATCGACGGCACGCCGATGTCGGACGAAGAGATCGAGCAGATGCTGGCGCGCACCGTCGCGTCGGGCGGCCCGGGCGCGGGCGGCGACCACGACGACTTTCGCATCTCGCTCGCGGGCGCGCAGGAAAAGACGGCGTTTCTCCGGCACGACGGAAAGTGGATGCGCCCACACGGCGCAACGCCCACCACGCACATCTTCAAGCTGCCGCTGGGACTCGTCGGCAACAAGAAGGCAGACTGGACGACGTCCGTCGAAAACGAATGGCTGTGTCTCGCGCTCTTCAGGGCGTTCGGATTGCCCGTGCCGAGCGCCGACATCCTGACGTTCGGCGAGCAGAAGGTGCTGGCCGTCGAGCGCTTCGATCGCCGGCTGCACCCTGCGGGGCAATGGATCTTGCGGCTGCCGCAAGAGGATTTTTGCCAGGTGCTCGGCAAGCCGTCGCATCAGCGGTACGAAGCGGACGGCGGCCCCGGCGTGGTCGACATCGCTGCCGTGCTGCGCCAGTCGGAGCGGCCCGACGCCGATCTGGCGACGTTCCTCACCACGCAGATTCTGTTCTGGATGCTCGCCGCGCCGGATGGCCACGCGAAGAACTTCAGCGTGCATCTGTTGCCGGGCGGGCGCTACGCGCTCACGCCGCTATACGACATCATGTCGATCTGGCCCGTCGAAGGCGACGCCGGCAATCAGTGGTCGTGGCACAAGGCGAAGCTCGCGATGGCCGTCGCGGGCAAGAACCGGCACTACCTGATGAAGGACATCCAGCGCCGCAACTTCAACGCGATGGCATCGCGCTGCTTCTACGGCACGGACGCCGAACCGCTGATCGGCAGGCTGATCGAAGACACGCCCGCCGCGATCGACAAGGTCGCCGCCGCGCTGCCCGACGGTTTCCCGGCGCGCGTCGCGGAGCGCATCTTCGACGGATTGCGCGCTTCGGCCGACCGGCTCGCTGCGATGCCGCCGGGCATCTGAGCGGCCTGTGCGTCAAGCGCTTTCACGCGGGCTCGGCCGCCGCGCTTCTGCGCGTCGATAGCGCTTGCGCATTCGACGCATCCAACGCTTCCTCGATCAGTTCGATCCAGTGACGCACGCGAGTTCGGCCCGCGCCATCCAGATGCATCTGGCAGCCGATGTTCGCCGTCGCGATGACGTCCGGCTGTCCGCTTTCGAGCGCGGCCATCTTGTTGTCGCGCAGCTTCTGCGCGAGCTCGGGCTGCGTGATCGAATAGGTGCCCGCCGATCCGCAGCACAGATGCGCGTCGGGCACCGCTGAGAGATCGAAGCCGAGCCGCGTGAGGACGCTTTCCACCGCGCCGCCGAGTTTCTGCGCATGCTGCAGCGTGCAAGGACAGTGGAACGCGATGCGCGCCGCCACGGCGTCGTCGGCAGGTTGCAACGCGTCGAGCGGCTCGGCCGCCAGCACTTCGACGAGATCGCGCGCGAGCGCGCTCACGCGCGCGGCCTTCGCGGCATACGCGGGATCATTGCGCAGCAGGTGTCCGTATTCCTTCACGAATGCGCCGCAGCCGCTCGCCGTTTGCACGATCGCTTCGGCACCCGCTTCGATCGCGGGCCACCATGCGTCGATGTTGCGGCGCGCGCGATCGAGTCCCGCGTCCTGCGCGTTCAGGTGATAGTCGGTCGCGCCGCAGCAGCCCGCTTCGCCGACGGGCGTCACGCTGATGCCGAGCCGGTCGAGCACGCGCGCCGCCGCCGCGTTCGTATTCGGCGACAGCGACGGCTGCACGCAGCCTTCGAGCATCAGCACACGCCGCGCGTGACGCGGCGCCGGGCGCGGCTTGGCGGGCGCGGCGGCGCGCGTCGGAATCTTCGACTGCACGGCGGCGGGCAACAGCGGCCGCACAGCGCGCCCCGTCTTGAGCAGCGCATCGAACACGGCGGGCCGCGGAATCACTGCGCGCAGGCCCTTGCGCGTCAGCCGTTCGCCGACGGGCCGCTCGACGCGGCGCTCCAGTTCCGCGCGTCCGATGTCGAGCAGCCGGTGATACGTGACACCCGATGGACACGTCGTTTCGCAATTGCGGCACGTGAGGCAGCGGTCGAGATGCAGCTGCGTCTTGTCGCTGACGGGCTCGCCTTCGAGCAGTTGCTTGATCAGATAGATGCGCCCGCGCGGCCCGTCGAGTTCGTTGCCGAGCAGTTGATATGTCGGACACGTCGCATTGCAGAAGCCGCAATGCACGCACGAACGCAAGATGCTTTCCGCTTCGGTGGCGTCGGGCAGCGCTTTCGCGCGCGAGTCGAGATTCGTTTGCATGAGTGCGCTCGCTTCAGAGGTCGGCGTACAGGCGGCCGGGGTTCAGCACGCCGCTCGGATCGAGGCGGCGTTTCAGTTGATGCTGATAGCGCAGCAGCGGCGCCGCAAGGGGGTGAAACGGCTCGCGCTCCGGCGACGGCGTGAAGCACGTCGCGTGTCCGCCTGCCGCATGCGCGAGCTGTCGAATGTCGGCGGCTGTCGCGTCGCTCCTGAGCCAGCGTTGCGCGCCTGCCCAGTCGATCAGCGCATCGCCGGGCAGCGGCATCAACGGCGTCGCATTCGGCAGCGACAGTCGCCACAGCGGCCTCGCGTCGATATGCTTGTCGAAAAACGGCAGACGATGATCGCGCAGCGCATCCCAGAACGCGCAGTCGATTTCTTCGCCGCCGACCCGGTCCACCGCCGACTTCACCGATCCGCTGCCTCCTTCGAGCCGCACATGCAGCCTGCCGTCGAAATAGCACGCGCCCGTCACGGGCAGCGCGGCCTTGCGCCATGCCGACAGTTCCCGCATCGCTTCCTGCGCGTCGAGCGTGAGCGCGAACGTGCGGCGCTCGCGCGGCTTCGGCAGCACCTTCAGCGACACTTCCGTCAGCACGCCGAGCGAACCGAAACTGCCCGCGAGCAGGCGCGACATGTCGTAGCCCGCGACGTTCTTCATCACCTGGCCACCGAAGCGCAGATGGTCTCCATCGCCCGTGATCACGCGGCAGCCGAGCACGAAATCGCGCGTCGAACCCGCCCACGGGCGGCGCGGCCCAGAAAGCCCGCTTGCAACAGCGCCGCCGATGGTACCCGACCCGCTCCCCGTGCCGTTGAAGAGCGGCGGCTCGCACGGCAGCATCTGGTTCGCGTCGTCGAGCACGGAGTTCAGTTCGGTAAGCGGCGTGCCCGCGCGCGCCGTGATCACGAGTTCCGTCGGGTCATAGGCGACGGTGCCGCGATGCGTGCGCGTGTCGAGTTCCTCTCCTTGCACGTGGCGTCCGAGAAAACGCTTGCTGTCGCTGCCGCGAATGCGCAACGGCGTGTGCTCCGCGATCGCGCGCTGGACCTGCGCGATGAGGCGCGCGCTGTCGTCGGTTGAATCGAATTCGCGTCGCATCAGAAGCGCTCCAGCTCGGAAAACGGCAGCTTGCCGTGATGAATGTGCATCGCGCCGAATTCGGCGCAGCGATGCAGCGTCGGAACGTTCTTGCCGGGATTGAGCAAGCCGTCGGGATCGAACGCGGCCTTTAGCGAATGGAACAGCGTGAGTTCTTCGCTGCTGAACTGCACGCACATCTGATTGATCTTCTCGCGTCCGACGCCGTGTTCGCCCGTGATGCTGCCGCCCACTTCGACGCACAGTTCGAGAATCTTCGCGCCGAGCGTTTCGGCGCGCTCCATTTCGCCGGATGCGTTTGCATCGAACAGGATCAGCGGATGCATGTTGCCGTCGCCCGCATGAAAGACGTTCGCGACGCGCAGACCGTATTCGTTCGACAGCTCCGCAATGCCGCGCAGCACGCGCGCCAGCTCGCGGCGCGGGATCGTGCCGTCCATGCAGTAGTAGTCGGGCGAGATGCGGCCCACAGCGGGGAACGCGTTCTTGCGGCCCGCCCAGAAGCGCTGTCGCTCGGCTTCGTCCTTCGCGATGCGGATGTCGGTGGCGCCCGCTTCGCGCAGCAGCGCGCCGACGCGATCGCAGTCTTCTTGCACGTCGGATTCCGCGCCATCCAGTTCGCACAGCAGGATCGCTTCGGCGTCGACGGGATAGTCCGCGTGGATGAAGTCTTCGGCGGCGCGAATCGCGAGGTTGTCCATCATTTCGAGGCCGCCCGGAATCACACCCGCGCCGATGATCTGCGCGACGGCATCGCCTGCTTTCTCCACATCGTCGAAGCTCGCGAGCAGCACCTTTGCGCTCTGCGGCTTGGTCAACAGCTTTACCGTGACTTCCGTGACGATGCCGAGCATGCCTTCGGAGCCCGTCAACAGCGCGAGCAGATCGAAGCCGGGCGAGTCGAGCGCTTCGGAGCCGATCGTCAGACGCTCGCCGTCGATGGTCAGCACTTCGAGCTTCAGGATGTTGTGCACCGTCAGGCCGTATTTCAGGCAATGCACGCCGCCCGCGTTCTCGGCGACATTGCCGCCGATCGAGCAGGCAATCTGCGACGACGGATCGGGCGCGTAGTAGAGGCCGTGAATCGCGGCCGCCTGCGAGATCGCGAGATTGCGCACGCCGGGCTGCACGCGCGCGATCGATGCTTCAGGGGCGATGTGCAGGATGCGATTGAAGCGCGCCATCACGAGCAAGATGCCTTTTTCGAGCGGCAGCGCGCCGCCCGACAGACCCGTGCCCGCGCCGCGCGCGACGACGGGCACCTTGCGCGCGGCGGCGAATGTCAACAGCGCCTGCACCTGTTCAATCGACTCGGGCAGCGCGACCATCATCGGTGTCGTGCGATAGGCAGAGAGGCCGTCGCATTCGAATGGGCGCAGGTCTTCCTTGTCGTGCAGCAACTGCATGCCGGGCACGAGGCGTTGAAGCTCGGCGACCAGCGTGGCTTTGTCATGCGACGGAAGCGTGCCGTCGATCCGTTCGTCGTAGGCATAGCTCATCGGGTGTCTCCAGGTGCGCGGGGACTGGCTTCCACGCGCCGCATATTCATGTAGCCGCCGATTGTTCCCGTTTCGCCTTCCGCTGTCGATGGACGCCGCGAGTGGTCGTACCAGTTTTTTCGCCGCGACGATACCGTGCGGAAGCCGCGCAATCCGGCGTCAGGAGGGTATCGGCGGTATCATGGCGTACATGCGAAACTCGCTTATCAAGTGGTCATACCAGTGATTTCACGCACGCAAAACGACGTCAACGAGCCCGGTCGCAAGATTGCCGATGTGGTCGCCGAGCGCATCGAACGCCTGATCGTGGACGGCGTACTGAGGTCGGGGCAGGCGCTGCCATCCGAGCGGCGGCTGACGGACAAGCTCGGCGTATCGAGAACCGCACTGCGCGAAGGGCTCAAGCTGCTGCGCGCGCGCGGCATCATCGAAACGACGCACGGCAAGGGCTCGTTCGTCGCGAATCTGACTGCACAGCCGCCGCAATCGCCGCTTATGCATCTGCTCGCGTCGCAACCGCGCACGCTCTTCGATCTGTTCGAAGTGCGCGGCATGCTGGAAGCGGAGTCGGCGCGGCTCGCCGCGTTGCGCGGCACGCCCGCCGACTACATGATGATCACGCGGCGCTATGAAGAGATGCTCGGCGCGCGCGACGCCGAAACCGATCCGGCGACACACGCGCGCCTCGATCACGCGTTTCATCTCGCGATCTGCGAGGCTTCGCACAACCCCGTGCTCGTGCACACGTTGCGGTCGTTGACGGAGCTGCTGCTGAGTTCGGTGTTCGCGTCGGTGAACAATCTTTATCACCGGCAGCCGCATCGCAAGCGCATCGACCGGCAGCATGCGCGTCTCTACAACGCCGTGACGGGCAAGTTGCCCGAGCAGGCGTATCGGGCGGCCGCGGATCACATCAACGGCGTGCGCGAAAGCCTGCAAGAGATCGAACAGGAAGAACAGCGGCTGATACGCGCGACGCTCAGGCTCGAAGGGTGGAAGTGAGCTGAGCTGATCTGTTGATCAACACGCATGCGCTGTCCGCGTCATGCGCTTCGGGGCGCGAACGGGTGCAGCGATAACAGCCGGATAAGCCTTAGCCCGCCTCGAGCCGGTTGTCCTGATTGGCCGATACATTGTGCTTGCACATCGGGGTCGCGTATCCCGACGGTTCGACCAGCTGGCAGAGACGCTCCAATATATGTTTCGCCGACGCCGGGCTGTCGATGATGGCATCGACGCCAGGCCAACCTTCAAAAGGCGAGGGCGTCGTCGACAGGACGGCAGTGATGCAGTGCGGGCTCTGCATTTTGACTCGCTCGATTGCTCTTACCTTGGACGCGATGTGACAGTTTCCGTCAAGGAAGGCCAGTTGCGGGAGACTCACACCTGCCGCTTGTGCCGCGTTCCCACACGCTTCACAAGTCGATGCAAATCCTCGGACCAGAGAGAGAACGAAAATGGACTCTGCAATCGGTTCGGGCGGGTCGCGAAGCACGAGCAGGCGCCGTCCGTCGCCGATGTTCTGGAGCCGGGCCAGCGCGCCATCCGCAACGAGCGAGACGTGGTCTGCCTGCAACTTGAGCAGCGCAATGCGGTAGTGTTCCCGCGCTCGCGTAAACTCGACCGAGTCCTCGCCGAATGTATTGCATGCGACGTTCATCGCGTCAAAGGTGAGATTGACCAGTCGCAGCGATGCATCGAATGCCTCGCGTGTACCCATGGCGACTATCCGTGCTCTGTTCGTCCGATTGCAAGCATAGGGCTCGATGAGGACCCGAAAAATAGGTGCCGAGCGAAAAGCAAGATCAATATCTGCGCGGCCGCTGTTGCGCGTGAAGTTTCCCAATGAAACAGCCAACTTCGGGAACTCATTTCAATCTGACGGTGACGCTCGGGAGGAATTTCGTGGGGACAGTTTAGTGCCTCAAGTCTCAGACGCCTCGCGTTCGAGTTCTCGCAGCGGGACGTGACGCACATCGCGGCCCCGAACGGCGTAGACGATGAATTCAGCGATATTTTTCGCATGGTCGCCTATGCGTTCGAACGCTTTGGCGATGAACAGATAATCCAGCGCGACCGAAATCGTCCCGGGCGCTTCCTGCATCCGCGTAACGAGCGTGCGGACAAGATCGCGGAATGCTTCGTCGACGGCCCTGTCGTCCCGAACGACCTGCGCGGCAGCGACGGCATCCATTCGCGCGAAGGCATCGAGTGCCTGATGCAGGACGGCCGCGGCCATTGCGCCGCATTTTTCGAGTCCGATGACGCGAGCCGCGGGCGCGGCGCCCGTCTCGTCGATGCGGCGCGCGCGTTTCGCGATCTTGCGCGCTTCATCGCCAATGCGTTCCAGGTTCGTGACGCATTTCGACATCGCCATTAGCAGGCGCAAGTCGCGTGCGGCGGGTTGTCGACGGGCAATGACGCGATGGATCTCTTCGTCAATGTCGAGTTCGAGTGCGTTCACCTGTCGCTCGCTCTCGCGAACCTCGATAACCAGCGCGGGATCGTATGTGTCCAGCAGTTCGAGGCAGCGAGCAATCTGCCGTTCGACAAGCCCGCCCATCTTCAGGAGATCAGTCGAAAGCATGTCGAGCGCAGCGTCGAACTGACTGGAAAGATGCTTGTCGGGCATGGCGAACTCCTTTGCTTTAAAGCTCCGCGACCAATACAGATAGCTCGAAATGGATGTCGTGCTGCCTGTTTATCAGAAGCCGTTAAAAACTATATATACCGTTTCATGTACTTGTTGCAAGCGGGCAGAAGTTGCTGATGAACAACGACAACGGACTCTTTGAAAAGCCGTCCAGTACACGGAGACCGGTAAAAAAGACATCGCTATCCGAAGTAGAGGAAAAATTACGCTGAAGCGTCGCATTGACTGATGAAGAGATCAATCGCAGCGGCCCCCTTCGTTCATCGGACATTGAGCGTGCTGGCATGTCCATAAAGTATGAGATACGGACAGATGAAAGCACTTAACATTTATATCCGGGACCACATAAAATCAAATGTCCCCGATGACAGCGCGCCGAGGCAAAAAATGTCGAATGGCACCATGAACAAGCGCCTTATCTACAGGCAGTGTGAAATCGACTTTCAGCTGGAACTGTCACGAGGCGCCTCTTGCATAGCAAGCTGTGAGACCGAGGCGAGCTTGCGCGATCAGGTGGAAGAGACGGTGCACAGTTTCCTGCAGATTCACGGACCCAGCCGTTTTGCGGAATTCCGCGGCAGTCTGGCCAACAAGCTGATTGCGCGCGGCCGGCGTGACGCGGCACTGTTCGTCGCGTCGTACCCATTGCCAGCGCAGGCAATGAGCTAGTCGTCTTCACGACGTGGCGCGCGACTCGCGCGCACATCCATCCGCGAAGATCGCAATGGCAGAGAAGGCAAAAAGCAAAGGTAAAAAGCGAAGGCAAAAGGCGAGCGCAAAAAGCGTTGTCGCCTGGCGGCAAGGCACTATCGCGGCAAAAAAACTAACCGATATGACGGAGACACGACATGCTGAGTCCTCATGAGTTCGCCACCCTGATGCTGGTGAAATCGGCGCCCGACCAGATCGAGCTTGACCGTGCGGAACTGGATCAGCTGCTGGAACAACAGCTTGTCGCACTCGAAGAGATCGCGGGCGGCGTTCGGCGTCCGCGCCTGACCGTCCACGGCGATTCCCTGCTGCAGGCAATCTCACGAAAAGAGTGACGCGCACTGGCTGCATTCAGACTTCCAGTCTTTTGAAACACGGCAGCAAGCAGCGCGGCCGCTTCGCAGCGCAAAGGCGAAGCGGCCGCGTTCATTCGTCGATCATCGCCGGAATGTCCTCGACGAGCGCATCGATCGCGCAACGCGTTTTAGAGGGCATATAGCGGGTTCGCGGCCAAACGACGTTTATCTCCTGCGGCGGCAGGCTGCAACGTCCCTTGACCAGCACCAGTTCTCCCGTCTTCGTGTATCGCGCGAGCAGCCAGGACGGAACGCGTGCAAGCCCGAAGCCTGCAACGGCCGCGGACGCAATCGCCTGCACGTCGTCCATGCTCAGCTGCGGGCGAATCTTCACGCGTCTCACCTGACCCGCGTCGTCGCGCAGGTCCCACGGCACCAGTGCGCCGGCGCGCGCGTAGACGACGCCATCGCGTCCATCCATATCGTCGAACGAAACGGGCATGCCGTGCTCCACGAGATACGACGGCGCTGCGCCGATGCTCGTGTACTGTACGCCGAGGCGCCGTGCCGCGAGACTCGCACTGTCGCGCAGTTCGCCGATTCGCACGGCGAGATCGAAGCCTTCTTCGACGAGGTCGACCATGCGATCGCTGAACGACATGTCGATCTGCAACTTCGGATGCCGGCGCGCGAGATTCATCAAAACAGGTGCGACGCACAGTTGGCCGAACGCGAGCGGCAGACTGACGCGCAGCCGTCCACGCGGCGCGCGACGGCCGCCTTCGAGCTCGGCCTCGGCGGCTTCGAGCTCCGCGAGCGCGCGCACGCAGCGCTCGTAGTATGCCTGGCCGTCTTCGGTGAGGCTCTGGCTGCGTGTCGTGCGATGAATCAGTCGCGCGCCAAGCCTCATTTCCAGCCGCGCGATCACCTTGCCGACGGCCGAGCGAGTGAGGTTCAGCCGTTCGGCCGCCAGCGCGAAACTGCCTGCTTCGACGACCGCCACAAAGGTTGCCACGCCATCGAGCCGGTCAGTCATCACGCCACCTCATTGGTTCCTTAAGGGAGGCATTCATCGGAAGCTAGCTCGCCAATAGGGACTGAAGTTCCCGATATATTAACCGTTCATACACAGCATCGGGTTCACGTCATGCCGCCTCTCCGCTTTCGCAAGAACACGCTTGCGCTGCTTGCTGCCTGCCTTTCGTCATTGATGTTCGGTCTCGAGATTTCCAGTGTCCCCGCGATCCTGCCGACGCTCGAACATCTATTGCTCGGCGACTTCAAGGACATTCAATGGGTCATGAACGCCTACACGATCGCTTGCACGACGGTCTTGATGGCGACGGGCACGCTCGCGGATCGCTTCGGCCGCAAGCGCGTGTTCGTCGTCAGCATCGCGTTGTTCGGCGTCACGTCGTTGTTATGCGGGCTTGCCTCGAACATGGCCGTGCTGATTGCGGGGCGCTTCCTGCAAGGCGCAAGCGGCGGCGCCATGCTCATCTGCCAGGTGGCTGTGCTTTCGCATCAGTTCCAGCAGAGGCGCGAGCGCGTCAATGCGTTTGCTGCATGGGGCATCATCTTCGGAATCGGACTGGGATTCGGGCCGATCATCGGCAGCGCGACGGCCGCGCTCGTCGGCTGGCAATGGGTCTTTCTGGTTCACGCGCCACTGGCGCTCGCGACGATCGCCCTCGCGGCGAGCGGCGTCAGCGAATCGCGCGATCCGCATGCACAAAAGCTCGACGCATGGGGCGCCGCGACGTTGTCGCTCGCCGTCTTCGGCCTGGCTTTCTATATCACGCAGGGCGCGGACCTCGGCTTCACGAGCCTGCGTGCGCTCGGCATTGTCGCGATGAGCGCGCTCTGCCTGATCGTATTCTTCGTCGCCGAGAACATGAGCGCGCATCCGATGTTCGACTTCTCCGTCTTTCGCATCCGCGAGTTCTCGGGCGCGCTGATCGGTTCAGCGGCGATGAATTTCAGCTTCTGGCCTTTCATGATCTATCTGCCCGTGTACTTCCACAACGCACTCGGCTACGACGATCTTCGTGCGGGACTCGCGCTGCTCGCCTATACACTGCCGACGCTCGTGGTGCCGCCCGTCGCGGAACGCCTCGCTTACCGCTATCGCCCGGTCTATGTCATTCCTGGCGGACTGTTTACGATCGGCGTCGGCTTCTTTCTGATGCGTATCGGCGGCATCGCTGAACACGCGAGCTGGATCACGATGCTGCCCGGTTGCGTCGTCGCGGGCGTCGGGCTGGGCCTCACCAACACGACAGTGACGAACACGACGACGGGCGCCGTGCCGAGCGCGCGCGCCGGCATGGCATCGGGCATCGACATGAGCGCGCGCATGATCGCGCTCGCGATCAACATCGCATTGATGGGGTTCGTATTGGTGGCGGGCGTCGATGCGTTGCTTTCCCGCGAGCTTTCGGGTGCGCTCGACACCGCGCAGATTCATGCGTTGAGCGTTGCGATTGCGGCAGGCCACAGTGTCGCGCTCGACCAGAAGACCGCACACGACGCGCTCGTGCACGGCTTCGGCTGGGTGATGCTGTATGGAGGCGCCGGTGTGTGGGTACTCGCCGCTGCGAGCTTTCTGATCTTCGGCGCGGCGGCCAACCGTCGGCAACATGGCGAAGCGCACGCGAGCGCACGTGCGCAATGCACGGATTGAACCGGCACGTAAGCGCGACGATGATGCCCCGGCTTGCGAGCGTGCGAACCAGCAAAAGAGGAGCGTCCTACCATCGCAATAGCTTCGGCCCGAGCCACGCGCCGATGCCCGCGGGCATCAACATCCCGATTGCGTACCACACGCTCCAGAATGCAGGGCTCATCTCGGGGCAATGCAGGCAATAGACGACCGTGGCGGTGGAACTCGCGAGCAGGCCGGCGGCTGCGCCCGCGAGCCGCAGATCCGTCGGCGCGAGCGCTTTGACGGCCCAGAACACGGCGGGAAACGTCGGCACGGAAAGCAGCAGGATGTTGAACGGGCACGTGCGCCACGTTTGACCGAGCACGAGCGGCCAGCGCCCCGCGGGCGCCACGCCATCGAGCACGAGCGCGCCCGCGACCCACACCGCGACGAACGGCAACGCGACAAGCGCCCACGTATAGCCGGCCCGGGCGCCCGGACGGCCGAGCCGCATCACGGCGAGCATCGCGCCCACGGCAATCGCGAGCGGATAGGCGAGCTTCGCCCAGAAGATGCTTGTGCGCGCGACACTGCCGAGATCGTGCCGCACGCCGAACACGATGGTCATCAGGATCAGCGAGCCCAACGCGCCGAGCAGCATCGCCTTGATGAAACGGCGTGCGACGGCCACGCGATCGACGCGCGTCACCTGGTTCGACAGGAGGCTAATGAGATCGTCGGTCTTCATCGCAGCCCCCGAATAAGCGCAGCCAATGCCTTGAGACCACGATGCACGCCAACCTTGACGGCCGATTCGGAAAGGCCGGTGATGCGTGCCGTCTCCGTCACCGACAAGCCTTCGAGTTTCATATGGACAATGGGCAGCCGCTGCTTGTCCGGCAGATGTGCGAGCAGCTTGCCGATGTCGTGACGCGCTTGCGCGGGTTCGTCGTCGGTGTCGGCGAGCAGGTCGGCGTGATCGTCGAGTGGATCGTTCAACGATTCGCGGCGTGCGCGAGAGCGGAAGAAGTCCATCAGCTTGTAGCGGGCGATTGCATGCAGCCAGGCGGTCAGCGGTTCGTCCGCGCGATACGTGTGACGCGCATTGTGCACGGCGAGCAGAATCTCCTGGACGAGGTCTTCGACGTCGTCGCGATGGTTGGGAATGCGCTTGCGCAAGTAGCCGCGCACATGCCGTGTGAGCGCTTGCAGGAAGCTGCGATAAGCGTCCGCATCGCCGTCGAGACCGCTGACGAATAGCGCTTTCAGGCGGCTTTCCGCGTCCTGCAACATGGTTCCCCTATTGGCGAGACGGCGGGACGGCGACACATGCGAATAGCGCGCGTCCGCAGAAGCGAGCGCGCCGCCCAGTTTCAGATCGATCGCTTCGGAACCGCCGAAGCCGTGATGCGCCACTATAGCGCGGTCGTGGTCCATCGTCGTCACCCGCTTCCTTTATCACGCTAGTTCGCGTTTTCGCGGCCGCCCGTTACAGCGCGCGCAAAATTTTTCACGCGGATCAAAAGCGCCGAACGCATCTGCGCGTGATCGGTGCGACGCTGTAACCAACCGCGCGTTGGCAACGAATTGACAGGTATCCGACCATCACGGTGATCGACATGGAAACGATGAAAGCGCCACTCACGCCAGCGCGCGAGACTTTACCGCGCAATCCGCCGATTCATGCGCTCTGGCTGCGCATCACGCATTGGCTCAATGCGTTGGCCGCGCTGATCATGATGTTTTCCGGCTGGCGCATCTACGACGCTTCGCCGGTGTTTCATCACATCGTGATTCCGCCGTCGATCACCCTAGGCGGCTGGCTCGGCGGCGCGCTGCAATGGCACTTCGCGGCGATGTGGCTGCTGGTGTTCAACGGGCTGGTCTATCTCGCGCTCAACATCGCGAGCGGGCGCTTCGTTTCGAAGTTCTTTCCGCTGTCGCCGCGCGACGTGCTGCGCGATTTCATTGCCGCATTGAGCGGCAAGCTCTCGCACGCGGATCTGCGCCATTACAACGCGGTGCAGAAGCTCGCGTATCTCGTGATCGTCATCGATCTTGCCGTGCTCGTGCTGTCGGGGCTCGCGATCTGGAAGTCCGTGCAATTTCCGCTGTTGCGCGAACTGATGGGCGGTTACGACAACGCGCGCATCGTTCACTTCTGCGCGATGGCGGTGATGGCGGCGTTCGTCGTCGTGCATGTCGCGATGGTCGCGCTCGTGCCGCGCTCGCTGCTGACGATGCTGCGCGGCCGCTGATCTTTGTCGAGGAACACGCCATGAACGCCAATGACAAAAAAATCATCAAGCTCGACCGCGCAGCGATTCTGGCGGATGCGAGCCGCGAACTGGACATGCCGTCGCGCCGTCTGTTCGGCAAGCGGCTGTTGACGTTGGGTGGCTTGTCGTTGTTGACAGGCTGCTCTATCACCGATGACGAGTCGGTCAACAAGTTTCTGATGGCGGTCTCACGTTTGAACGATCGCGCGCAGGCGCTCCTGTTCGATCCGGACCGCCTCGCGCCGACCTACACCGAAGCGCAGATTACGCGGCCGTTTCCGTTCAACGCGTACTACGGCATCGACGAAGTGCCCGAAGTGAACGGCAGTGACTATCGGCTGAAAGTGAGCGGCCTTGTGACCGGGCAGCGCGTGTGGACGCTGCCGCAGTTATACGCGCTGCCTCACGCGGAGCAGATTACGCGACATATCTGCGTGGAAGGCTGGAGCGCGATCGGGCGCTGGGGCGGCACGCCGTTCCGGGAGTTCCTGCGCCGCGTGGGCGCGGATACGACGGCGAAATACGTCGGCTTTCGATGCGCCGACGATTACTACGAAAGCATCGACATGCCGACGGCGCTGCATCCGCAGACCCTGCTCACGTTCGACTACGACGGCGAGCGTCTGCCCGCGAAATACGGCTATCCGATGAAGCTGCGCATGCCGACCAAGCTCGGCTACAAGAACCCGAAGCATATCGTCGAGATCTTCGTCACCAATACGTATCCCGGCGGCTATTGGGTCGATCAGGGCTACAACTGGTTCGGCGGTTCGTGAGCGCCGCCCGTTTTGCTGGTTCCGGAATGGCCGGATGCCACTTTCAACCCCAAGGAGATGAGCAATGAAACGACTGATGACGGCAGTAATCGCGGCAACGCTGGCGGTGGGTACATCCGCTGCATTCGCGCAGGCGAGCGGCGCGATGTCGAACGATCAGATGTCACACGACGCAATGGGCAAGGGCAACATGTCCCATGACAAGATGAGCAAGGGCGACATGTCTCACGACAAGATGAGCAAGAGTCACAAGATGAAGAAGAACGATTCGATGAAAATGGATCATCCCGCGTCAGGCGCGATGTCCGAGTAGGTAGGGCAGCGAGCGAGACCGGGCGTGCATTCGCGCCCGGCCCGTTTTCATAGCGGTACTGTGGCGTATCCGTTCACGCCTGCGCCTGAAAGACCAGATTGAATGGCGTCTGCGTTGCGCGCCTGAAGCGGGTGAAGCCGCCCGCTGTCACGACTTCCTTGAGCCGTGCTTCGCCTGCTTGCGCACCTAGCGCCTTTCTGCCTTCCTGCGATAACGACGCCGCCGTGCAGATCATCGTCGACGCCGAGTAGAACACGCGTCCGACCGGGTTCAGATTGTCTTCCAGCCGATCGTTTGCGAAGGGCTCGACGATCATCCACGAGCCATCGGGCTTGAGCGACTGCAGCACATGGGCTGCGGCGCCTGTCGGGTCGCCCATGTCATGTAGACAGTCGAAGAATGCGACGAGGTCGTAACCGCTTCCCGGGTATTGCTGCGCGCGGGCCACTTCGAACGTGACGCGACCGGCGACGTCCGCTTCACAAGCCAGTTCGCGCGCTCTTTCGATGGACGGCTCGTGATAATCGAAGCCGACGAACGTGGCGTGCGGATAGGCCTGCGCCATCAGGATCGTCGACGTGCCGTGTCCGCAACCGACATCGGCGACTTTCGCGCCTTGCCCCTTCAGAACCGCTTCGACGCCGTCGAGCGCGGGAATCCATTCGTCGACCAGATGCACTGCGTAGCCAGGCCGGAAGAACCGCTCGGTGCCCTTGAACAGCGATGGGTGATGCTGATGCCATCCGACGCCCAGGCCCGTGCGAAACGCTGCTTCGAGTTTGGGTATCGCGCGGAACATCGCTTCGGCGCAGTCGCAGAAGCCCGGAACAAAGGTGGGGCTTGTCTCTTCCGCGAAGCACATTGCCATTTCGTTTTCGAGGCGGTAGCGGGCGGTCGCCGCGTCGTAACTGATGAAACCCGACGCGGCCTGCGCTGCAAGCCATTCGCGCACGTATCGTTCGGCAAGGCCCGCGCGTTCCGCAACCTGCTCCGAGGTCAGCCAGCCCTGTTCGGTCATCGCCTTGTACAAACCGAGCCTGTCACCTAGCGCGATCAGCGGCGCGGACGCTACTGCACCAAACTCTTCGACCATGCGCGCCATGAAGTCCTGCACTTTCTGTTCGTCGTATTGCATGTGCCACCTCCTTGACGAAGGCAGGGTTGATCTGACGAAACAGGCGTTGCCCAAATGCCGACAATGGCCGGCCTCGCCCATGCAAAGTATAGGAAGAAGAGCGATGGACGAAAGACAAAGTGCAGGCAGCCTGATCGCGACACGGGAGTACGACGGCGGATAAACGGCGCTGCTGAAGAACGCGATCGACTGGATCAGCCGGCCGCGCGTCGACGGGTCGAGCGCTGTCGCGCTGATGGCAGGCAAGGCGGCACTCATGTGTGCATCGCCGGGGCAACCAGGAGGGTTGCGCTTTCAAACGGGCATGGGCGCCGTTCTCGACAAACTCGGCATGCCCGTCATTCCTCAAGCATTTGCAGCAGGCATGGCGCATGAAGTCTTCGATGCGCAAGGACAGTTGAAGGACAGCACTGCCACGCGGCTCGCGTCGGGCATGGGCGAGGCGTTGTATCGGATGGCTTTGCGGCTCGGCTGAAAGGGGCGCACGAAGTGCGTCAACGCGCACCGTGCGCGTTTTCCTTCACGGCTATTGAGTTGTTGAGCTATTGAAACGGAGGGAGCATGCGACGGCTATCTTGGGGTAACACTTTCACCCTTGTGCCCCGGGTTAGCGGCAGAGGTATCGGCTGTGCAAAGTTCCAATGCCGTTATGGCCTTTCTTGCGACCGCCAACGTTTCGTCGCACGCAGCAGGCTTCTCCGATCTCGGGCATCCGCCTTCGGACGCTAGAGCGAACATCTGGCGCACTTTTCGGAGCGCCGCATCGGGAGAACCGTTGTCGTATATCAGACGAGCCACGTTGAAGCTGCTTCCCGATGGCAATTCGACAAAATCAGGGCATTCTGTCCGAGCGGCGGCATCCGCCTCGATAAGCGCGAAAGTCGCGGCCAGCGCGGCTGTACAAACGAAGCGCGAGCCTGCAGTGCTCATTTCCATGGATGGCTCCCTCATAGGTAGTCGTCGACGGATGACATCCGTCAGACAGGTGAACGCATGTCCTGGTGGGTTTCGCAAAAGGTGGGTGAGCAAGCGACAAACCATACGCCGTTTGTGATTTGCACGCTGAGGAGGGAAGGGAAAAACCGGACGGTCACGCGTCCGTAAATGTCAAAGGTGCTAAACGCGCCGGCGCGGTGGACGCGCGGCGCGGCAAAGGCAAGCCGGCGCGTGTCAGCAAAAGCGGGCCCAACGCTGCAGTGCGTTTTATTTTCAAACCGCTGCGACTTTTTCTTCGTCGAATGACAGTGGACGGCACGACAGCGTGCTACGCATTGCCATACAGATACGACACTTTGCCATTCGCAATCTGCTGCGCCATCTGCTGCAAATCGACGGGCGTGTTCTTCGCAAGCAACACGTAAGCAAGCTTGTTCGAACGCCAGGTGACCGTTTTCATTTGGCCAACCTGCTGCGCGCGCACGGGTTCATCGGCGTGCGGATCTTCCAGCACGCACAGCGCGACAGGGTCGCCCCGTTCGGGCAGGTACACGATCTGAATCAACGGACGGTTGTCGTAATTCAGGCGCTGCACGCGCTTGAACTTCAGGCCCGCCTGCTGCAGGTCCGGTACACGCACGGGCATGCCGTCGCGCTGACGGATGTCCGCGAGAATCTGCTCGGTATTCGCCGGATCGTCGCGGATGCTCGCGACCGTCTCGCGTCCGTACAGCACCTGATAGTCGGCCACGCTTCGCACCCACGGCGACACTACCTCATGGCGGAACGGGCTGAGCGGTCCCAGGTAGCCCGTCAGCACGCCGGAGATGACCGCGCCCGCAACGAAGGCGGCGGCAAGCCATGGGACTGCGGACGCCTTGCGGGACACATCGCCGCGCTGCCGCGAGGCGCTGACGCTGACGAGTTCATCGACATGCTGCGCCAGACTTTCCGGCACGGGCGGCAATGTCTGCCGCTCGAATGCCGCGCGATACGGCAGGCACGACGCGCGCAACGCATCGACACGCGCGCCGAGATCGTGCGAGTGCGCAATGGCGGCTTCGACTTCGGCCCGCTGTTCGGGCGGCAGCTCGCCGTCAACGTACAACATCAACATCGAGTCGTCGATATTCTTCATATTGATTCTCCCTTGCGCGCAGCTGTGGACGATTGCGCGCCGAACCGCTGCCCGATCGTCAGACGGGCGCGCGAGAGCCGGCTCATTATCGTGCCGATGGGCACGTCAAGCACGTCCGCAGCTTCGCGATAGCTGAGACCTTCGATGGCGACCAGCACCATCACGACACGCTGCGCATCCGGCAATGCCTCGACGGCATTGATTACCTGCCGATGCATGAGGTCGATCTCGGGGGTATGACCGGACGGATCGGCGAGGCTTTCGATCTCGTCGTCCTGCCAGTTGATGTTGCCCCTGGTGCGAATGGTACGGGCGCGCAACTCGTTGATCCACGTGGTATGGACGATCGCGAACAGCCAGCTGAGCGCCGATGTGCCGTGCTGCAACTGGCTGCGCCGCTCGAGTGCGCGCACGCACGCGCGCTGGACGAGATCCTCCGCGTCGTGCTGGTTCTGCGTCAGGCGCAGCGCGAAGCGCCATAGCCGTGGCAGGAGCGTCGGCAGGATTGTCGGCAAATCTTCTTCGTTCATCGACGCCACTCCTTCCAGGGCCGCGCGTATATCGACATAACACCCGATCCGCCGATTTATTCGGGCGTATTTCGCCAGTTTTTTGCCGGCATTTGGGGAATAAGCGCAGGAGACCCACTGTTCTCAGATCAGCAGATAACGATTTGCGCAGGAGACCATCATGCAAGACGTTCTCGATAAAGCCCGCGAGGCTGGCATGGCTGTGCTGCTCGATGCGTGTATCGGCAGCCAGCGGTTTCATAGCGTGGTCGGCTCGGAGGCAGCGCTTGCGCGCTTTGCAGCGCTTTGCGAAAGCGGGGTAGCGGATCTCGAAACATTGAGCCGATGGGCGGACCTCTGCGAACGGGGCGCAGGTGCTTCCGTGGGCGAATCGATCCGCAGCGTACTCGACGCGCGCAAGCATGCGGCTCCCCGATGACGCGAGCGGCGCGTCGATCTGAAAGCGCGTTGTGCCGCGAATCGGCGTGAACGGGGTCGTCCCGGGGTGCGCGTCCATGGACTGACTCTCGAATGGGCGAGGGGAGCGAAGACGGCGCGCTACATCGTGGTGCCGGCAACGAGAGTGCGAACGGACTGCAATCGCGCGCGATGCAGACCGCTCACGCAAAGCACGCGGAGGTAATCGACATCACGTCGAGAACACCTGGCCTGCGTGTTCTATTCCGTCGAAAATTTTCCGGCCTCGAAGGAACAAGCCGACGACCCCGGCTGTTCTGGGAGGGACGGCATCGCGTCGGGCGCATCAGCCGACCGGCGGCCGTTTATCTCATCCATTCGAGGACCTCAGCATGCGTACACCTTTTCTCATCGCGGCGGCGATTGCAGTCTCAACCTTTATCGCGGCGACGCCCGCCAGTGCCGCATGGCACGTCGACAACGCGCAGTCGACATTCACGTTCGTCACCGCAAAAGCGGGTGTGCCGGGGTCGTCGGCGGTCGAGGAGGTTCAGGCGTTCCGGCAGATCGGCGGCACCGTGAGCGACGACGGAAGATTGCAGTTCAACGTGGATCTCGCGAGTGTCGAAACCAACGTCGGGCTGCGTAACGAGCGCCTCAAGGACCTGCTGTTCAAGGTTGCGCAGCATCCGCAAGCGGTGTTCAGCGCTTCTGTCGATGCACGGCGTTTCGATGCGTTGCCCGTCGGCGGTACGGCCGATGTTCAGCTCAACGGCACGTTGACGATTGCGGGGCAGTCGAATCCGCTTCTCGCCGATCTGCGCATCGTCAAGCTCTCGCGCAACGCGCTGCTCGTCGGAACGCGTGTGCCGATTATCGTGAGCCTGAAAGAATATGGCTTGCAGGAAGGCGTCGATGCGCTGCGCAATGTGATGAACCTGAATGTGCTGTCAGGTTCGGCGCCCGTGACTTTTTCCGTGATGTTGCGCGCGGATCGTTGAGCGGCGGGTCGGTACGAACGTATCGCAATCGAAACAGTACGGCAGGCGGACTCGCATGACTCCAGGCACACAGTCCGCTTTGCCGCACATCGCGATGCGCTGGCCGCATCCGCGGAGTTTTCCATTGCGCAGGCTTTGACAGGCTGCGTGCACGAGCATCGTCGCGATTGCCGGGACGCATGGACGGCTCGCGCCGTCGAACGAAAACGCAACTACCGGTCTGCCGCAGCCAGCCCACGCGCGCGCCTTTGGCGGCAACTTCCGCCTTGCACGAAGAGGCCCGATCGTAAGGCCAAACGCGCGACCGCTACTTCTTTTTTCTCGCCGACGAGGCCTTCATTTCGATCACATCGGGCGACCGCTTGCGTTTGCCCGGCACGACACCCATGCGCGGATCGCGCTCGCGCGCAAGCACGACCATGTCTTGCGCGACGGTTTCGAACTCGGGATGGCTTTGCGACGCATACAGCCACTTGCCGAGCACGGGATGCGGGACAAGCGCGGGATACGCTTGCAGCAACCCGGCTTGCCGGTCATGTGACGTGCACACGAAGAGCCCATTCCACGGCTCTTCACCGCTTGCGACTGCGAGATAGAGCAAACCGTCGAGCCACGCGGCCTGCATGTTGAAGAAGCGTTCGCGCGAATAGCCGGGATCTCGTTCGAGAGGCTCGAAAATCCACAGCAGCGGGTTCTCGCGTTTTCGTTTCGGGTTCAGATCGACGGACAACATGGTGAGATCTTCATGAATCGATTACCTCGATGATATAGCCGCTCGTTGCATCGTTTCTTTCTGCTGCCCATCGCGTCTTGCCGGGTTTCACGCGAATGCCCGCGAGAAACAGGTATCGTATCGCCGATAACGCGCCGCAAGGCATCAACGGCAATCCGCGGAAATCCGCACAAGTCAGCAGAGAGAGAGGGAGCAGCAATGGCAACGAAGATCGAAACGATAGGCATCGTTGGCGCAGGCACGATGGGCAACGGGATCGCGCAGGTGTCGGCGGTGGCGGGCCTCAAGGTGGTGCTCATCGACGTCACGGATGCCGCGCTCGAAAAGGGTATCGCGACGCTCACGGCGAGTCTCGCGAAGCTGGTGGAGAAGGGCAAGATCGACGCATCGGCGCGCGATGCCGCGCTCACGCGCATCGAAACGTCGACTGACTATCAGCGCCTTTCCAGCGCGGATATCGTCGTCGAAGCGGCGACGGAGAACGTCGAGCTGAAAATCCGCATTCTGCGGCAGATCGAATCCATCGTGAGCGGCGAGACGATCGTCGCGTCGAATACGTCGTCGATTTCGATCACCGCGCTCGCCGCGACGCTCGCGAAGCCCGAGCGCTTTGTCGGGATGCACTTCTTCAACCCCGTGCCGCTGATGCCGCTCGTCGAAGTGATTCGTGGCTTGCAGACCGCCGACGATACGGCTGCCGCCGTGCGCGAGCTGACGCAGCGGCTCGGCAAGACGCCCGTCAACGTGAAGAACGCGCCGGGTTTCGTGGTCAACCGGATTCTCGTGCCGATGATCAACGAAGCATTCTTCGCGCTGGCGGACGGCATCGCGACGGCGGAGGAAATCGACGAGGGCATGCGGCTCGGCGCGAATCACCCGATCGGGCCGCTCGCGCTCGCGGACCTGATCGGGCTCGACGTGTGCCTGTCCGTGATGGATGTGTTCCTGAAGGACTTCGGCGATTCGAAGTATCGCGCGTGTCCGCTGCTGCGCGAACTCGTCGCGGCGGGGCGCCTCGGCCGCAAGACGGGACACGGCGTCTATCGCTACGATCAGAAGCGGTAAAGCAGTTAGCCCAACTCGAACGAAGTGACGCCGAACACCTCCGCGAGCGGAATGTCCGGCGCCTCTTTCGTGTACATGCGCGCCGTCTCGAACACGCTTGTCATGCCATGGCGCACGGCGAGCGCCACGGCTGCCGGGTTCGGCTCGGGCACGTCGAGCGTCACGGTTTCGCCGGGACAACGCGCGACGAGCGCGGTGAACAGCGTTTCGGCGATCTGCGCGTCGTCGGCGAAAAGCGGTCCGAGCTTGCGGCCTTCGCGGCATCGGCGCAGCACGCCAAATCCGCGCATCTGTCCATCGACGACGTCCGCCAGCGCGACGGCATCGGGCTGACCGATCCACTCGCGAAGAAAGCTGTCGCGAGGCGCGGGAAAGAAGCGACGGTCGTAGGCACTCAGCTGATCGAGTGGCAACGCGTGTGCATCGAGTAACGCCGCGCTGCCCGCAATGCCAGCCTCTGCAATGCCCTGAAACCGTATGTTCCTGTACGCAAGCGCGAAGCCCGACTTTCGATAGTTCGGCTGTTGCGCGACCACGCCATCGAGCCCGATGTTGCGCTCGCCGAGATACGCGATGCCATGCTGCCAGATGCGCAGGCCCAGTCCCTTGCCGCGAAACTCCGGTTTGACGATGTACAGCCCGATGAAGCCGAAACGCGCGTCGTACGCGACGGCGGAAATCGAGCCGACCGGTTCGCCGCGCAATACGCCGACGAAGAACCCATTGGGATCGGCCGCGCGAAAGCAGCGGGCGTCGTGCGGGCCGGGATTCCAGCCTTCGATCGCGGCCCATTCGATCACGCGGTCCACTTCGTCGGCTGTCATGGTGCGCACGATGAGGTCGCGCGCCGTGTCCGTCGATTCGTCCATGGTGTCTCCTTGATGCCGTTCGAGTCCATGCCTGTCGACGCCTATCATGCAGCGAAAATCGCTTTTATGATATGTGCGACGCGCAACCCTCGCGCCATGTCAAGCTTTTGCGATTAAATCGTGTGCGATATATAATGCGGTTGTGACGAGACATCCGTCTCACGCCGACGAGGACGCATATGAAGACCACCGCCAAGGCAGACGCCGCGAATCCGAAGCTTGCCGATTTTCTGTGCTTCGCCGTTTATTCGGCAAATCTCGCATTCGGCAAGGCATACAAGCCGATTCTCGAGGAACTCGGGCTGACCTACACGCAATACATCACGGTGATCGCGTTATGGGAAGAGGACGATCAGACCGTCGGCAGCCTCGGTGAAAAGCTGTTTCTCGAATCGAACACGCTGACGCCGATCCTGAAGAAGCTCGAAGGCATGGGCTATCTGGAGCGGCAACGTGATCCCGAAGACGAGCGCCAGGTTCGCGTCAGTCTGACGAAGAGCGGCCGGCGCCTGCGCGAGAAGGCGCTGAACATGGATCTTGTCGAGGCGACGGGCCTCACGCCCGATGAATTCTCGAAGGTGCAAAAGGCGATCGTCACGCTGCGCAACAACCTGGTCAAGGCCGTGAACGAGCAGCAATAGTCGTATTTCCGCCTGAAGCAGCGCGGGCCCGGCATGTCTGCTGCGCCCGCGCTGCGCGTTTACGCGGACCCGGCCCAGTGCCGATCTTCGTGCGCTTTTTCACACAAGTCTTTTTCAAAAAATGATCGCACGCGATTGAATCGCATCCTTGACATGTCTTTGGCTTTGTTTAAAATGCATCGCATGCGATTGAATCGCGTACGCTGTTGAGTCGGACGAAAGGCCGAAAGCGCCAGTCCGCATCGATCAGCGATTTGTAGACAGACAGAGTGCCCTCGACCGAGGGTCTTCAACTACCGGAGAGAAATGATGAACAAGTTCTTCAAAGCCGCAGTTTTCGTTGCAGCGAGCGTTGCTGCTTCTGCTTCCGCTTTCGCGAGCGGATACGGTCCCGCGCCGCACTACAACCCGATCGAGGGCGCGCCAGCTTCCCAGCAAGGCGCCGCGGCGATCGTTGCAGACGCCGGCCGCGAAGCGACGGGCAACGAGAACACGGCAGCGGTGGGCGGCATGGCGGATTCGGCGGTTCAGTCGGGTCACCGCGTAATCGCCCGCGACCTCGGCTCGACCTTCAACCATCACTAATCACACACAACACGCAAAGGAAATCATCATGGCACGCATCGAAAACGTACTCTATACAGGCAAGACCCACACGTCGGGCGGGCGGGAAGGCGCGTCGCGCAGTTCGGATGGCCGGCTGGATATCCAGCTTTCGACGCCCGGCACGAACGGCAAGGGCACGAACCCCGAGCAGCTTTTTGCGGCGGGCTGGTCGGCTTGCTTCATTGGCGCGATGGGTCTCGCGGCGCGCGAGCTGAAAGTGACGTTGCCCGCTGACGCGAGCGTCGACACCGAAGTGGACCTCGGCACGGGTGAGGGCGGTTATTTCTTGCAGGCGCGTATGAACGTGAGCCTGCCGGGCCTGAGCCGCGACGTCGCGCAAACGCTCGTCGAGGCGGCGCATCAGACTTGCCCTTACTCGAAGGCGACGCGCGGCAACATCGACGTTGAAATCGCGCTTGTTTGATGTGCCTGAGCCGGTCCGCGAAGTCTCTTTCGTGAAAGGGACGAGCGGACCGGTTGCCAGTCACGATTAACTGCGATTCAAGCGCGATTCGCTTGTGGCGGTTGCGGATTGTTCGACGGATCGGTGTCGTATTTGAAAATCCGCTCGATGCCCGCATCGCCGGGCAGCGCCGACAATGCAGCTTCGAGCGAATCCGCGACTTCCTCGTCGTACACGTCTTCGCCTTCGACGTACACGGTAAAGGACCGCAAGTACTTCGCCTTCTTCTCTGGGTTCTCGATTGTTTGCCGGGTCCATTCGTATAGCCGGTACGCCGACGTGCCCATCGCTTCCGCTTCCTTGACGTACTCGGCGAATGCGTCGAACTGGCATTTCAGCGAGGCCTTGTGCCGCCGCAAGATGTCGCGCAGCGGTGGATAGCTGTCCGACATGGGGTCCGCGCGCAACGCGCTGGCCCGTTCGTCCGCCACGGTGATCCTGATCTGGAATTGCCACGTGTTGTCCATCGTTCCTCCGCGTTGAGCCCTTCGCGGGATTCTAGCGAATGGCTGAAATTTCAGCCTCCCCATCGGACCGATTCTGAACTCTCAGAACGACGCGTCCGCCTGCATTTTCTCCGTCGATAAAAAAACAATCAAATCAATGAGATGGCGCGATTCGTAGAAACCGAAATCTGGCATGGCCCTTGCGCTATACCCGCCCACTGGCCACGAGGCCATCACGACGCGTGACACAGCGACGCCGCGATGCAGTCCGCGCACTCAAATCAAGGAGACATGCTTTGCAAACGAGTTCCCACGCCCCGAGCCACTCACGGCCGATGCCTGCGCAGCAATCCGCCAGCAAGACCCGCTTCTGGCCGGAAGGCTGGTGGAAGCTGATGGAATACCGGATCGGCATCATCCCGCTGCCCGTCTATTTCATCCTGCTCGCGCTGATCGCGGGCTTCGCCGTGACGGGCAAAGTGCCTGGCGAGATATCGATGGCGATCGCCGTGCTCGCGTTTTTCGGCTTCACGTGCGCCGAATTGGGCAAACGCCTGCCGATTCTTCGCAACATCGGCGCGGCTGCGATCTGCGCGACCTTCGTGCCTTCCGCGCTGACCTTCTATCACCTGCTGCCGAAGCCCATCCTTCACCTCACCACCGACTTCACCAAGCAGACGAACTTCCTGTACCTGTTCATCGCGTCGATCATCGTCGGCAGCATTCTGAGCATGGACCGGCGCGTGCTGATTCAGGGCTTCCTGAAGATCTTCGTGCCGCTCGCCGCCGGTTCGATTGCGGCTGCGCTCGTCGGCACGGCCGTCGGCGCGGCGTTCGGGCTCGGCGTGCGCCACACGCTGCTGTATATCGTCGTGCCCATCATGGCGGGCGGCGTGGGCGAGGGCGCGATTCCGCTGTCGGTCGGCTACTCGGAGATCATGCATTTGCCGCAAGGCGAGCTGTTCGCACAGGTGCTGCCGCCCGTGATGCTGGGCAGCCTCACGGCGATCGTGCTCTCCGGCGCGCTCGACATGCTCGGCAAGCGCCTTCCGCATCTGACGGGCGAAGGGCGTCTGCAGGTCGGCGAGACGGATGAAATGGACCCCGTGAAAGAAGAAATCACCGGCCATATCGACGTGACGCATATCGCTGCAGCGGGTATCACGGCGATCACGCTGTATCTGCTCGGCCTGGCGTGCCGCGATTTGTTCGGCTTGCCCGCGCCCGTCGCGATGCTGTTTCTCGCCGTGCTGGTGAAGCTCGCGCGCGCCGTGTCGCCGCAGTTGCAGGAAGGCGCGTTCGTCGTCTACAAGTTCTTCTCGACGGCTGTCACGTATCCGCTGCTGTTCGCGATCGGCGTCGCGATGACGCCGTGGGACAAGCTGATCGCCGCGTTCACGTTCGCCAACATCGTGACGATCGTCGCGACGGTCGCGACGTTGATGGGCACGGGCTTTGTGGTTGCGCGTCTGTTGAAGATGTACCCTATCGACACGGCGATCGTGAACGCCTGCCACAGCGGCCAGGGCGGCACGGGCGACGTCGCGATCCTGACGGCCGCGAACCGCATGACGCTGATGCCGTTCGCGCAGATCGCCACGCGTATTGGCGGCGCGATCGTCGTCACGCTGACGCTGATCCTGCTTGCGCATTTCGGTTGATGCGCCGCTGCCTGACGCGGCCCGACCGTGCGGCAACGCGCGGCGCGGCGTCGCCCGATGTCGAGCGCGGCTCACGCGCCCTTCGCCAACAGGCATTGCGTACCGATGAGGCTGAACGTGCGCGTGAGAATAAGAGGGATACCGTTGTGGGGATGGGCCGCCGCGGCCGCGCTGTACTTCGGCGTGGCCGCGGCGGCCGTCGAGTTTGCATGGGACCGCGCGATCGACGCGCTCGCTGAAGTCGGCGCGCATCGGCTGGACCTGTATACGGCAAGCCTTAAGAGCGAGCTCGGCCGCTTCGAGATGATGCCCGCCATCGTCGCGCGGCAGGACAGCGTGCGCTCGTTGCTGGCCACAGGCCCGGGCGCGTCGCCCGAACTGCTGCACGAAGTCGACACCTATCTCGAAGCGGTGAACGACGATGCGGGCAGCCTCGCCGTCGACGTGATCGACCTGCAAGGCTCCGTCATTGCCGCGAGCAACTGGAACCAGTCGCTCAGCTTTGTCGGCACCAATGTTTCCTATCGGCCGTACTTCAAGGACGCGCTCGCGCGTGGTTCAGGGCGCTTCTTCGGCATCGGCACGAACACGGGCATGCCTGGGTTGTACTTCGCGAGCGCGGTGCGCGATGCGGGCAAGCCGATCGGCGCGGCGGCCGTGAAGGTGAGCGTCGATGCGCTCGAAGCCGCATGGCGCACGCCCGGCGAAGCGGCGATGGTCATCGACGGCAACGGCGTGGTCGTCATATCGACGGTGCCCGCGTGGAAGTTCACCGCGCTGCGGACCATCACCGCGCAACAGCAGCGCGAGATCCAGGCTTCGCGTCAGTACGCGGGCCGCAACGTCGATGCGCTTGCGTACCAACGCGTCGGCGACTGGAACGGCAATGCGTGGCTCGGCCGCTTTCCCGATTGGCGGCACCCGGGCAAGACGACGCGCTTTCTCGTGATGTCGCGGTCCGCGCCGCAAGCGGGCGATTCGGTGATGGTGCTGCTCGACGTCGCGGGCGCGCGCCATCAGCAGCAGCTTGCACTCGCGTTCGTGACGGGCGCCTTCCTGATCGCCGGCCTCTATGCGCTGTACGCGATCCAGCGCCGCCGGACGATCGCCGAAAAGCTCAACGCGCAGGATGCGTTGCGTCGCGCGAACGATCAGCTCGAGATCACCGTCGCGCAGCGCACAGCGGCACTGACGGCGACGAACGAACGCATGCAGCAGGAGATCGTCGAGCGCAAGCGGACCGAGCAGCGTCTGCGCGATACCCAGCAGGAAGTCGTGCACGCGGGCAAGCTGGCCGTGCTCGGGCAGATGGCCGCGGGCCTCACGCATGAGTTGAATCAGCCGCTCGTCGCGATCCGGACCCTGTGCGACAACGCTCGCACGTTCTTCGAGCGCAACCAGCCGGCACAGGCCGTCGCGAATCTCGAACGCGTTGCAAAACTCGTCGACAGCATGGCCGTATTGACGGCGGAGCTGAAGGCGTTCGCGCGCAAGCCGGAGGTCGAGCGCGTCGCGGTGTCGCTCAACGAAGCGGTCGCGCATGCGCGGCTCATCTACGATGCACGCATTCGCGACGAAGGCGTACGACTCGATGTGAACATTGCATCGGGGACGACGGTGTGGGCGGAGTCGAGCCAGTTGCAGCAGGTCATTGTGAATCTGCTCGGCAATGCGCTCGATGCCGTGCGCAACCAGGAGAAGCGCGTCATCACCATCGCCGCCGGCGAGCCTGACGAACGCGACCGCGTGCTGTTCACGATCGCCGATAGCGGCACGGGCATCGCGCCCGAAGTGCTCGCGCATCTGTTCGAGCCGTTCGTCACAACCAAACCGCGCGGGCATGGACTCGGCCTGGGGCTCGCGATCACGTCGCGCATCGTCGAAGGCTTCGGCGCGAGGATCACCGCTTCGAATCGCGCGGGCAGCGGCGCACACGGCGGCGCGGAGGGTGGTGCACAATTCACTATCGAATTCGCGGCGGCGACGTCGCAGAGGATGGCCCATGGGAGATGAGATTCGCGTGCTCGTCGTCGAGGACGACGAGAACGTCCGCTTCGGCGTCGAGCAGGCGGTTGCGCTGGCGGGCTTTCCCGTCAGCGCGTATGCGTCGGCGAAAGAGGCGCTCGCCGAAGTCGCGCCGGGCGCGCCGCTCGTGATCGTATCGGACGTACGCATGCCGGGCATCGATGGATTGCAACTGCTCGACAAGGTGATGGCAATCGATTCGCAGATTCCCGTCGTGCTGATCAGCGGACACGCGGACATATCGACGGCCGTGGGCGCGATGCAGGTCGGCGCGTACGACTTCATCGAGAAGCCTTTCTCTTCGGACCATATCGCGGGCCGCGTGGCGCGCGCCGTCGAGAAGCGGCGGCTCACGCTCGAAGTGCAAGGCCTGCGGGCTGCGCTGCACAACTGGCAAGGCATCGAGGCCATGGTGCTCGGCAAGTCGCCCGCGATGGCGGACGTGCGCAAGAAGATATTGCGTCTCGCCGACACGTCGGTGTCGGTGCTGATCACGGGCGAGACGGGCACGGGCAAGGAACTGATCGCGCGCAGCCTGCACGATTTCGGCGGACGGCGCGACAACCATTTCGTCGCGCTCAATTGCGGGGGCCTGCCGGAGCAGATTTTCGAAAGCGAGCTGTTCGGTCACGAAGCGGGCGCGTTCACGGGCGCGATCAAGAAGCGTGTCGGCAAGATTGAATGGGCGAACGGCGGCACGCTCTTTCTCGACGAGATCGAAACGATGCCCGTCGCGCTGCAGATCAAGATGCTGCGCGTGTTGCAGGAGCGCACGCTGGAGCGGCTGGGCGCGAACGAATCGATATCCGTCGATTGCAGGGTGATCGCGGCATCGAAGGCCGATCTCGCGGCACTATCCGCCGACGGACGTTTTCGTTCGGATCTGCTGTATCGATTGAACGTCGCGCAGATCGAACTGCCGCCCTTGCGCGAGCGCCGCGAAGACGTGCCGCTGCTGTTCGAGCACTTCGTGCTGGCGGCCGCGCGCCGGTTCGGACAGCCTGCGCCCATCGTGTCGGCGGCGCAGGTGTCGGAGCTGATGACGCATCAATGGCCGGGCAACGTGCGTGAATTGCAGAACGTCGCGGACCGCTTCGTGCTCGGGCTGACGGGTGACAGTCTGCTGACGGAAGGCGGCGATCCGAACAAGGGCGCCGCGAAGGGTGGCACGCTCACGGAACAGATGGCGTACTTCGAGCGCATGCTGATCGAGGACATGCTGCGCCGTCATCACGGCAACGTCGCCGATGCGAGCGACGCGCTCGGCATGCCGAAGAAGACGCTTTATCACAAGCTGCGTCAACTGAAGATTGCGGCGCGCGATGCGCAAGGCGAAGAGATCGACACGTAACACGAGCCGACAGCACGACGCGTCGGCGACCTGGTACTAAGGAACGATGCTTGCGCCTTGCGATGCAGAACCGGCATCGACGAAAAGCGCGGAGACGGGCACAGGGCGCTGATAAAAATAGCCTTGACCGAACAGAATGCCGAGGCTGCGCAGCGCTTCATGCTGGGCCGATGTTTCAACGCCTTCGGCAATCACTGCCATGCCGTAATGTTTAGCCATGCCGGCAATCGCGCGAATCAGTTCATATCCTTTCTTGTCGATCTGCCGCACGAACTGCCCGTCGATCTTCACGTAATCGAACGGGAAGCGGCCGAGCAGATCGAGATTGCTGTGCTGCGTGCCGAAGTCGTCGATGGCGAACTTCACGCCGCGCGCCTTCAGGCGCTGGGAGATCGCTTCCGTTCGCGGATGTTTCTGGAGCAGCAGCCGCTCGGTCAGTTCGAGCACGAGCGTGATGTCGTCGGGGAGCTTCTGGTTCACGGCCAGCACGTCCGCGACGAAGTCGTCGCGCTCCAGATTCATCGGCGCGATGTTCACTGCAAGGCGTAGCGGACGGACCTTCGTCTTCTGCGCGACTTCATCCGACGCGCGCTCGAGCGCGAAGCGCGTGATGCGAGGCAGCAGGCTGCTGCGCTCGACTTCCACCATGAACACGCCGGGATTGACGGGGCCCCATTTCGGATGCGTCCAGCGAATCAGTGCTTCAACGCCCGCGATGCGGCGTGTGGCGATTTCGACGATGGGCTGATACGCGAGGTGAAGCTGTCCCTGCTTCAGGCCGCGTCGCACGGCGGCGAGCATCAAGCGGCGCGGAGCGAACGCGATCAGCCAGGCCGCGGCGATCAGCAGATTCACGAGCAGGGCCGCTGCGCCTGCCAGCAAGCCGTGCTTCCAGTGCGCGTGCGAAACGAATTCCGGCGCGGCGACGACGGCGATCGAGAAGGCCCAGCGTGTCGACGATGAGCGTGTGCCTTGCCGCGCGGCTGCGCTGTCGGCGGGAATCATGTCGCCACTGTTGTTCAACGCGCCGGCATTGGACACGACGAGGACGACGTGATCCGCTTCGTAGCGCACGCCGTGCGCGAGCATAAGCGATATGGAAATCGCGCGAACTCATCGTCGGGCAGATTTGATCATTTGGCATAGCCGGAATGAGCCGTTAATTACTTTCAATGCACGTCCGTTTTATTGCCTTTTTCCATTCTCCTTCCGCAGTGCCCGAGACTTTTTTGCGCTTTTCTTTTATTCGCCCGATCGGGACGCGATCAAGCGCGCAGTTCGGACGGTTCGAGAAAGAAGTCCCTGTTGTTCGCGAGCCGCCCGATCATGAAGTCGATGAACGTTCTCACGCGCAACGGCTGCTCCGTGCGATGCCGGTAGTAGATGTAGATGGATTCGCGTTGCGTCACATGTTGCGTGAGCAATGGCACGAGCCGTCCGCCGCGAACATGCGACGCAGCCGAAAAGCTGCCTAGCTGGCCTATCGCGAGACCTGCGAGAACGGCTTCCGTTTCCGCGTCGATATCGTTCGCGCACAACGTCGCCGCAATCTCGCGGTAGACGATCTCGTTGCCGATCAGGAACTCCCACGGCGCCTGCTTGCCCGTGTTCGCGCGGCGATAACCCGTGCAGCGATGCGCGTGGAGATCGTCGACGGACTTCGGCGTGCCGTGCCGTTCGAGATAGGCGGGCGACGCGCAGACGATCAACTGAATGGGAAGCAAACGCCGCGCGATCGCGCCGCCCGAAGGAGGCGACCCGCCGCGAAACCCGACGTCCGCGCGATCGGCGACGAGATCGGTGAAGTGGTCGTCGAAACGGACGTCCAGCCGCACGTCCGGATAAAGCGCCGCGAATTCGAGGATCGAAGGCCACAGCACCGCGTGTCCCAACGCTTTCGGCGCGCTCACACGCAACGGTCCCGCGACTTCCTCCTTCGAGCGGCGGGCGTCGTCGATCGCCGACGACAGCATCGCGAGCGCGGGCTCGACGTTTTGCAGCAGCCGTTGCCCTTCTTCCGTCAAGCTCAGCTTGCGCGTCGTCCGATGAAACAGCCGGACGCCCAGCGTCTTTTCCAGTTGCATCACCGCGTGACTGGCCGCTTGCGGCGAGATGCTCTGGTCGACGGCCGCCTTGCGCAAATTACCGAGCGTCGCAGCGCGGACGAAAATCGAAATTGCGCGGACCTCGTTCATTAGGCAGCTCCGATTCGCAAATAAAAGTTGATTATCAGTCTAGCAATGTACAGCTAGTTTGTGCGAATCGGTCGTCCTATCCTTCGTTTCACTTTCACCACAAACGTAGGAGCAGATCATGAACAACGTCACGAAACAGCAGTTCAAGCGCGTCTGGTTCATCACGGGCGCATCGCGCGGTCTTGGCGCGCTGATCGCGCAGGCTGCGCTGGCGGACGGCAATGCCGTCGTCGCAGCAGGGCGCAAGATCGACGCGATCGTCGAGCGTCTCGGCGAATCGCCCGCGCTGTTGCCCGTCGCGCTCGACGTGACCGACGAGGCGCAAGCTAAAGCGGCCGTTGCGGCGGCCGTCGAGAAGTTCGGCCGCATCGACGTGCTGATCAACAACGCGGGTTTCGGCCTGCTCGCCGCGGTCGAGGAATCGAGCGACGCCGACGTGCGCCGCATGTATGACACCAACGTCTTTGGTCTGCTGAATGTGACGCGCGCCGCCTTGCCGGTGATGCGCAAGCAGCGCTCGGGGCATGTGATCAACATGTCGTCGATCGGCGGATATCGCGCGGGAGCGGGATTCGGCGTGTATAGCTCGACGAAGTTCGCCGTCGAAGGCATCACGGAATCGCTGCACGCCGAGCTGAAGCCGCTGGGCATTCACGCGACCGTCGTCGAGCCGGGCTACTTCCGCACGGATTTCCTCGATGCGTCGTCGCTCGTCGTCGGCAAGGACATCATCGACGACTATGACGACACGTCGGGCAACGTGCGCCGCTTTGCTGTCGGGATGAACCACAACCAGCCCGGCGATCCGGAGAAACTGGCCACCGCGCTGGTCACGCTCGTCGATGCGCAAACGCCGCCGCTGCGACTGCCGCTCGGCACGGACACGCTGAAGGCCATCGCGGACAAGAACGCGTACGTGACGGCGGAAACGCAGACGTGGAAGGCGTTGTCGCAATCGACTGACTTCGCGGTCTGAGGCGCGCTCGGTAGTTAATGGTGGGAAGGGTGATCGATCGGCAGACTGCCGTGCCGTGAATAAATCAAACGGCGCCCGCTGCGAATGCAGGGGCGCCGTTGCGCTTGCCTTGCGCCGATCAAGCAATCGGCACTGGCCGGCTTACTTCGGCGGCGGCAGCGAAGGATCGAGCATGGCCGAACCCTTGACCAGTTGATCCGTCATTGCAGCGGCAACCGGGTTCGAATGCGTGCCCGACCTTGATGTGGCTGGCTGATCGGACGTCGCGGCGCGGCTCATTGCGGCGCGAGTGGCCGTCGTGTCCGGCGGCGGCAACGCGGGATCGGCCTTCGACGAATCACGCGCCATTTGACCCGACGTGCCGATGGTGGGCGGATTCGATTGAGATGGCGCGCGCGCTTCCGCGCTCGAACGAAGCGCGGCCATGTCCGGCGTCGGCAGCGAAGGATCGAGCTTGGCCGATTCCCGGACCAGTTGGTCCGTTTCCGGCGTAGCGCCTTGGAGCATCATCGCGCGCCGGTCCAGATCCTCGCGTTCGCGCTGCGCGCGCGCTGCGGGCATGACCTTCACGCGCGACGAATCCCGGGCATTGACCGAGGCGACAGCCGTAGAAGACGGAGCCTGCTTCGGCTGTGCAGCGCGAGGCGCAGGCGCGACTTGCGCAGTGGGTGCAGCGGGCCGCGGCCCGGGCGCGACTTGCGCAGCAGGTGCAGGCGGTGGCGTCGCAGCCATTGCTTGTGTGGCAGGTGTGGCAGGCTGCGGCGCAGGCGCAGCTTGCGGAGCGGGTGCAGCAGGTTGCGGCTGAGTCAGCGCTTGCACGGTTGGCTCGGCAGGGTGCTGCGGTGCCGGCATTTGCGGGGCGGGCGCGGCATGCTGCGGCTCAGTCATCGCTTGCGTGGCAGGCGCGGCGGACTGCGGTTGAGCCATTGCTTGCGCGGCAGGCGGAGCCGGTTCCGGCTCGGCCTTTTTAGGCGCGGGCGCAGGAGCAGCCGGCTGCTGTGCAACCGAAGGCGAGGCCGAAGGTCCCTTCGTGATCGCACCGGACGTTTGCGACGAATTGATACTGCCTTGCGTCACCTGATTGTCGCCGACGCGGGAATTGGCGCTCGGAGCCTGCAAGGAGGAGTCATCCATGCCCGCTCGCGCCTCATCCGCTGCGCGGTGATCTGCCTGGAGAAGCATCATGTACGACGTGCCTGCTGCGCCGACGAGAAGCCCTCCGAGGATCATCAAAACTTTACTGGTATTCATCATACGTGCGAGTCGTTCAGCGACGAGAGCAGCCATGGTAAAGGACTGCCCGCGCCTATCATCAGACGAAATCCAGCCATTGGCGGACCTGACGAGGTTGGAACAGGCGAGCGATATCGGAAGAACGAAACCTTCTCAAAAGGGCGTTGATGGCCACGCACGCGATACAGCGAGCCAGTCGAAGCCTCCCGATTATCGAACGCTTCGGTTTAGTTTACATGTCGACGACGCGCGCCGCTCGACGCGCATTTGTCCGATCAATCCCACGCAGTGGGGTCGGACAGTTCCGGCCGACGCATGCCGTGACGCATGAACCAGTGCCGTACCGCACTGAGCTTGCGCGGCAAGCCCGGCATCCGGTTTCCTTCGATGCGCGCTTTCGCGCATGACGTCGCATACTCGATCGCCTCGTCCTCGGAAGAAAAGTAGCCGAGGATTCCAAAGGCTTTGCGCCGTCCGCTTGGACCCGTGACGAATACGCTGGCCGCGTAGCCGCGGACGCCGACGGACGCGAGTGGAATGATGAGATGGCGACGGTAATGCACGGCGTGCCTGTCCATGATCATGCTCCACTGGGTTTTGCCCTGGTGACATGGTACACGCAGCGAAACTGTGGCGGCAATTCGATTGCGGCTACGCAATGAACGGTTGGCGGAGATTGCCTGCATTTCAGGCGACTTCGGCGGGACACGCGGCGCGCGCCCCCTTTTTTGTGCTCTATGGCTTGATGCGCCGCGACAAGCGGAGTCGCCCCGGCGGTGGTTCAGCCGCCGTTCAGCGCTCGCGCGCGAGCGGCTCGCCGAGCACAAATGCGCCGCCCTGGAAGCGCTGTGCGGGGTCGTCGCGTTCGACCGTCGGCGCGGTCATCGGAAAACGTTCCGCGAATTGCTCCGAGCTGTCGCGCGGACGGAAGCCAAGGAAGCCGGCCTTCGTGTTGTCCCACCACTTGACGGGATTGTCGGATGCGCCGTAGACGACCACATGGCCGACGCGATTCGTGAACAGCGAGCAGCGCACCAGTTCGATGAAGTCGCGATAGCTCAGATACGTGACCAGCATGCGCGGATTCTTTGGCTCTTCGAACGACGAGCCGATGCGCACGCATACCGTCTCGATGCCGAAGCGGTCGTAGTAGTAGCGCGACAGCGATTCGCCGAAGCACTTCGACACGCCGTACAGGCTGTCGGGACGATGCGGTGAATCCGCGTCGAGCACTTCGGTGACGGGATGAAAGCCGATCGCGTGATTGGAACTCGCGAACACGATGCGCTTCACGCCATGTTTGCGCGCCGCTTCGTACACGTTATACGTGCTGCGGAAATTGGCTTCGAGCAGATCGTCGAACGGCGCGTCGATCGAAATGCCGCCGAGATGCACGATCGCATCGACGCCTTCGACCATATGCATCACAGCCTCGCGGTCCGCGAGATCGACGACGCTCGTTTCTTCGTGCGCGGCCGCATCGCCGGGCGGGACGATATCGGTCACGTGGACGATGTCGGCCCAATCGGCCAGCGCGCCGCGCAACTGGCGACCAAGATTGCCGGCCGCGCCCGTCAGCAGCAGTCGACGGAACGGTTTGCGCCCCGCAGCAGATGATTCGTTCATTGATGGTCCTTGGAGTTAAAGTAGGAAAACGTTTTCCAACTATAAAGGTGACGGCGATGGCGCGTCAATCACCGGCTTTGCAAGCATAAAAAGAAGATGTGGCATGTCCCGCGTATGCGTTTTCTGCGACAATCGCCTCACGAGAAAAGAAAACGTTACCCTTCGCATGAAAAAGGTTTCCCCGACGATTCGCGATGTCGCTGTCGAGGCCGGCGTATCCGTTGCCACGGTGTCGAAGTACATGAACGGCACGCAGCGGTTTTCTCCCGCTGTCGAAGCGAGGCTCAAGGAAGCGATCGAGCGGCTCGGCTATCGTTCGAATCCGCTTGCGCGCTCGATGATCACGGGGCGCACGCGCACCATCGGCCTCGCGATCCTCGACATCAGCAATCCGCACTTCACCAACGTCGTGAAGGGCGCGAACCGCATCGCGCTCCAGCACGACTACACGCTGCTGCTCGTCGACACCGAAGAGAACCAGGCGCGCGAGCGGTCGTTGATCGAGGCGCTTGCGCAGCGCGTCGACGGGCTCATCGTCAGTTCGCGGATGCCCGACGAAGAGTCGCAGTGGATGCTCGATCTCAACAAGCCGCTCGTGCTTCTGCGGCGCAGCCCCGGCCTGCCGATTCCGAGCGTCGGCATCGACAACCGCCTCTCGACATACATGCTCGCGCGGCATCTGCTGAATCTCGGGCACCGGCGCATCGCGTATCTCGGCTTCGGCCAGGCGCGCATCAACGACGAGCGCATTCGCGGCGCGCGCGAATGTCTCGACGAAGCGGGGCTCACGCTCGATGTGCACGACGCCCATGCGCCGACCGCGAAGGCGGGCGAGCAGGCATGCTCGCGCGTGATGCTCGGACCGCAGCGGCCGCAAGCGGTGATCTGCTACAACGACCTGATCGCGCTCGGCTTCATGAAAGAGGCGGCGTCGCTGGGCTTCAAGCTGCCGCGCGACGTATCGGTGACGGGCATCGACAACGTGCCTTACGGCGAATACGCGGCGCCCGCGCTGACCACGATCGACATTCAAAGCGAGAAGATGGGCGAACTGGCGATGCAGAAACTGATCGACGGACTCGCTGGTCGATCCGATGCGGAGCACTCGATGTTCGAGCCTCGCCTCATCGTGCGCGAGTCGACGGCAGCTTGCGGCTGACGATGGACTCGCGCGCTTTGCGCCGGCACGCGCGCCGCGCGATGCAGCGCGGCGCGAACGCCATGCACGCGATGCACGCGATGCACGCTCAGGCATCGAGCTTCGCGGGCGCCATGCGCGGCGTTAGCGCGTGCATGATTGCGAGCGCAAGCAGATAAGCCAGCGCGCCGATCGCGAACAGCACCCAGTAATGGCCCGTGCGCTGCAGCACCTGGCCGATCACTTCCGAGAACAGCACGCCGCCGACCGAACCCGCCATCCCGCCGATACCCACCACGGCGCCGAGCGCGCGGCGCGGAAAGAGATCGGATGCTGTCGTGAACAGATTCGCCGACCAGCCCTGATGCGCGGCCGCAGCGAGGCCGACGATGCCGACCGCGACCCACAGGTTGTCCGCTTGCGACACGAACGCGATGGGCAGCACGCAGCATGCGCAGATCAGCATGGCCGTCTTGCGCGCGGCGTTCACGGACCAGCCCTTGCGCAGCAGCGTCGACGAGATCCAGCCGCCGCCGATGCTGCCGACCGTCGTGATCGCATAGATGACGACGAGGGGCAGACCGATGTGCTGCATGTCCATGCCGCGCGACTCGTTGAGCCACTTCGGCAGCCAGAACAGATAGAACCACCAGACGGGATCGGTCAGAAACTTGCCGATCAGGAACGCCCACGTCTCGCGCTTCTTGATCAGTTCGCCCCAGCCGGGCGCGCGGGCGCTCGCATTGCGGGCGTCGAGCGCTTCGACTTCGTCGCGCGGTTCGTCGAAGGCTTCGTCTTGCGCGCTGCGATCGGCGGGACGATAGACCGTGAGCCACACGGCCAGCCACACGATGCCGACCGCGCCGATGATGATGAACGCCGCGCGCCAGCCGTAGATCACCGCAATGGGCGGAATGATCGCGGGCGCGAACACCGCGCCGATGTTCGCGCCCGAGTTGAAGATGCCCGTCGCGAGCGCGCGTTCGCGGCGCGGAAACCATTCGGCCGTGGTCTTGATCGCGGCCGGAAAGTTGCCGCCTTCGCCGATGCCGAGCAGCGCGCGCACGGCCGCGAAGCCCATCACCGAGCCAACGGCCGCGTGCAGCATCGCGGCCACGCTCCACACGAGCATCGCGCCCGCATACGACAGGCGCGTGCCGAGCCAGTCGACGACGCGTCCGAAGCACAGCAGGCCGATCGCATAGAACGCGGAAAAGGCGATAACAATGCGGCCGTACTGCACCTGCGTCCAACCGATTTCATGCTGGAGCAGGGGCGCGAGCAGACCGAGAATCTGCCGGTCCATGTAGTTGATGACGGTCGCGAAGAAGAGGAGCGCACAGACGGTCCAGCGGAAGCGGCTGGCGACGCGCACGACGCCGACGACGGCAGATTGCATGTATGTCTCCGTTCGCGGCACCGCTCGTCGCGCCGCGTCTTTTTCATGGCCGGCGACGAGCACCGGGACGGAACGCATCGCGCCGCGGGGCGTGCCGCGCGGGCGAGTTTTCGTCTTGTTTGGGAAAACGTTTTTCTAAGAATAGAGGGTTTGTCGCCGCTTGGCTAGTACGTATTTTCAGCTATGCGGCACATATGAGGGCGCGATTCGATCACCGATTCGGGTCAAGAAAGTTAATCGTTTTCCTCTGGGCGCGAGACGAATCAGCTGCTGCGTAGGGGTCGCACGGCGCGCGTCAATCGCGAGCGTGCGTCACGGCCAGTTGCAACACGTTTTCGAGTTCGGGCAAGCCGACGGGTTTGGTCAGATGCAGATCGAAGCCTGCGGCCTCGGTTTTCGCGCGGTCTTCGCTCGTGCCGAGCCCCGTCATCGCCGCGATGATCGTGCCCGGCGTGGCAAGCGCCTTGCGGATATGCGGCAGCGCCTCGAAGCCCGTCATCTTCGGCATCGACAGATCGAGCAGCACGAGGTTGGGTTGCAGCGTCTGCGCGCATTCGATGGCGGCCTCGCCGTCGTAGACGGCATGCGCTTCGTGACCGAGCACTCCGACGAGCATCGCCATGCTGTCGGCGGAATCGATGTTGTCGTCGACTACCATCACCTTCAGATCGGCGTGCTGCGCGGGCGTCGGCTCGTCATCGCGTGTGCCTTCGTCGGCGACGGTCTGCGTGTATTCGGGCAGCCATACGGTGAACTCGCTGCCCTTGCCGCGTCCTTCGCTGTGCGCTTCGATATGACCGCCGTGCAGATCGACGATCGCGCGCGCAAGCGTCAGGCCGATGCCGAGCCCACCCTTGTCCGCCTGTTCTTCCGTCGGCGTTTCCTGCACGAAGAGATTGAAGATGGCATCGATCGCGTCGGGATCGATGCCGCGCCCCGAGTCCGCGATACGGAGCGCGACGAGGCGGCCCGAGTGGAACACGTGCATGCCGATCGACGCGCCTTCCGGACTGAACTTCGACGCATTGTTCAACAGGTTCTGCACCACCTGGACCATGCGAGTGAGATCGCCTTCGATGTACATCGGCGCATCGGGCAGCGATACGTTCAGTGTTTGCCCGCGCGCGGCGAGAAGCGGCGCGCTGCCTTCGATGCTCAACTGCGCGATGACCTGCATCGACACCGGCTTCGGCTGGATCTGCACGCGTCCCAGCGTGACGCGGCCTGCGTCGAGTAGATCGTCGACGAGCCGCGTGAGATGCGATAGCTGCCGGTCGATCAGCTCGTGCTCGGGTACGAACGCGCGATGATCCGCCGACTTCAGTTGCAACATGCTGACTGCGTTGCGCAGCGGCGCGAGCGGATTGCGCAACTCGTGTCCGAGCAGCGCGAGGAACTGGCTCATCCGCTGGCTCGATGATTCGAGTTCTTCGAGCCGGCGGCGGCGCGACATGTCGCGCGTGATCTTCGCGAACCCTTGCAGCGTGCCGTTCGGATCGCGCAGCGCGGTCGTGATGACGTTCGCCCAGAAGATCGTGCCGTTCTTGCGCATGCGCCACTCTTCCACCTCGATGCGGCCTTCGCGCGCGGCAAGCTCCAGGTCGCGCTGCGGCCTGCCTGCGGTTACGTCTTCGGGCGCGTAGAGCATGGCCGCCGGTTCGCCCACGACCTCATGCGACTGATAGCCCATTACCTGCGTCGAGCCCGCGCTCCACGTCGTGATATGGCCTTGCGCGTCGAGCATCGTGATCGCGTAGTCCTTGATCGCGTCGACGAGCACGCGAAAGCGCTTGTCGAGTTCACGCGCGTTGAAGCGCTCGGTGACGTCGCGCACGAAATACGCGAGTTCGGCGCGGCCGTCGAACTGCACCGGGCACATCGACACTTCGGCGGGAAACTCAGTGCCGTCGATGCGGCGCGCGACAAGTTCAGTGCGGCTGCGGCTCGCGTGGCCGCTTGACTCTTTGGTCTCCGCGCTTCCCGCGCCGCTTTCCATGCCGTGTTCCGCGCCGTGTTCCTGCGCGAGCCTGAACACGTCGAGCAAGGCGTAACGCGTTTTGCAGCGCGCCGGAAAAAGCGTGTCGAGTATCGCGCGCCCCATCACCGCATCGCGCGCATAGCCGAATGTGCGCGTCGCCGCGTCGTTCCAGTCGATGATGCTGCCGTCCGTGTCGGTGCACACGAATGCGTCGTGCGTCGTGTCGAGCACGAGCCGGCGGCGCAGCAGCGATGCTTCGAGCTTGCTGTCCGCGGCCTCGCGCAAACTGATTTCGGTGCGCAGCCGCGCGATCGTGATCGCGTTCTGTTCGATGAGTGCGCGGTTCTCCGCGAACACGCGCTGATGCGCCATGCCCGATGCGACCAGCGACGTGATGCGCTCCAGCGTTTCGACGTCCTCGGTGCAAAATCCGTCGCGCGTGCCCGACATCAGTTTGACGACGCCCGCCACTTCGGCCTGATAAAGCAGCGGCGCGACCACCATCGACATTGCGCCGACACGCTCGCACGCCTGCGCATCGACGCGCGGATCGTTCGACGTATCGTTGCTGTACAGCAGATGCTTTTCGCGTGAGCACAAGCCCGACAGGCTGCCGTCGCGCTTCAGGCGCAGCCCGACATGATGCGCAATGGTGCCGCTGCACGCGCGATACACCATCTCGTCGCCTTCCACCCATTCGACCACCGACGCATGCGCGGCGGGCACGAGTTCGAGCAGCGCATCAGTGACGAGGGACAGGAAGCGGTCGAGATCAAGCTTCGCGGCGGCGATACGCGAGTGTGCGTCGATCAGCTTTCGCAGGCGCGTATTGGCGGAACGCTCGCGGTTGAGTTGCGCGGCGATATCGGTGGTGTCGATCTGTCGATCCTGACTGCCATTCATCGTAGGCGGCTCCGTTAGACGCCAGCGGGCGGTCGCTTAAGAGAGCGTCGCAGACGCCGTTCCTGAATCGTCCGGCTGCCGCAGCGCAGCCGACGACACCGCGTGCATGCAGTCCGCCTATGCAGGCCGCATGGACAAGCGAGGCGTTCTTTCAACTGTTATACACGCTGGTGCTTTCCTGCGTCTAACACTTCGTCGGGCACGAAGATTGGTTGCGCGTGCCCGCATTCGACTTCAACGATTATAAAAAACGAACGCCGTTCGCACCGCGAGCCGCACAACGCGATATGGGCCGCCGATGCCGATATCGCTTTCTTCCAGCGCTCAGGGTTTAGTAGTAGCTCTCAGGCTAGACAGGAAACCCATCGGCGAAACGTTCGCGCAGATAGCCGACAAAGAGTCCAACCGCGCGCGGGACATGCGAGGCATACGGCCGCAAGATATAGAGCTGTTCCGCGAACGCTCCTGTCACGCGCCAGTCGGGAAGCACGACGACCAGCTTGCCCGCCTGCACGGCCGCCTGAGCCGTGAAATCGGGCACCAGTGCAATGCCGAGGCCTTCGATTGCGGCATCACGCAACGTTTCGCTATTGTTGGCCGAAAACTGTCCGTTGACGGGCAGCGTGACAAGCCGCGCGGCCTTTTTCCGCGCGGTCTTGCGCTCGAAGGACCACATCGGCTCTCCCGTCGAACGCGGATAGAACAGGCAATCGTGAGCAGCCAGGTCTTCGGGTGTCTTCGGCGTGCCGCGCTTGCGCAGATAGGCACGCGTCGCGACGATCACCGAATGCGTATCACAGAGCTTCCAGGCGACGTGCGTATCGGGCGGCTCCGCGCTGTGGCGTATCGCAAGATCGAAGCCCTCGGTCGCGAGCGAAACTAGCCTGTCGGACACTTCGAGCTGAACGCGCACTTCGGGATTGGCCAGCAGGAACGCCTGGAGTTTCGGCACGAGCTGCTGCCGCGCGAATGCAACGGGTGCCGTGACGCGCACCAGTCCGCGTGGCACGCCCGACAGTTCGCGGACCAGGGCGAAGCTGGCGGCGATCTGCGCATACTGGCTGCGCGTGCTGTCGACGAGTTGCTGGCCCGCTTCCGTCAGGCGGACGCTGCGCGTCGTGCGCTGCACGAGCGAGATGCCCGCTGCGCGCTCCAGTTCGGCGATGCGCTGGCTCATCGCCGCCTTGCTGACGCCGAGACGCGCGGCGGCCGCCGTGTAGGTGCCCTGTTCGGCGAGCATCGTGAGCCAATGCAGATGCGTCCAGAGCTCCTCGATATTTTGCGTATCCATACACCGATTGTTCACCATAGAAAACATTGATTTCAATGGTAGCGTCTTTCCAGCGCGCGCGCTGCTTCATACACTGCTTCTGAAGCCAATCACGAAGGAGCCGACATGCAAGCCTATATCGACAGCGCAGACGTGGGACATTTCATCCACGGCGAACGAGTCAACGGAACGGGAACGCGCAGCCAAACCGTCTTCAACCCGGCGACGGGCGCGCGGGCCCGCAAGCTGCTGCTGGGCGAGGCAGCCGATGTCGAAGCCGCCGTCGCGAGCGCGAAGGCCGCGTTTCCGAAGTGGCGCGATACGCCGCCCATCCGCCGCGCGCGCGTCATGCTGCGTTTCCTCGAACTGATGAACCGCCATCGCGACGAACTGGCGGCCATCATCACGGCCGAGCACGGCAAGGTGTTCTCCGACGCGCAAGGCGAAGTGTCGCGCGGCATCGACGTGATCGAGTTCGCGTGCGGCATTCCGCAACTGCTCAAAGGGGATTACACGGAGCAGGTTTCGACGGGTATCGACAACTGGACGACGCGGCAGGCGCTCGGCGTCGTTGCGGGGATCACGCCGTTCAACTTTCCGTGCATGGTGCCGTGCTGGATGTTCCCGGTCGCGATCGCGGCGGGCAATTCGTTCGTGCTGAAGCCCAGCGAGCGCGATCCGTCGGCATCGCTTTTCATGGCCGAACTGCTGAAGCAGGCGGGCTTGCCTGACGGCGTATTCAACGTCGTGCAGGGCGACAAGGTTGTCGTCGATGCGTTGCTCACGCATCCGGACGTGAAGGCCGTGAGCTTCGTCGGCTCGACGCCCATCGCGAACTATATCTACGAGACGGGCGCGAAGCACGGCAAGCGCGTTCAGGCACTCGGCGGCGCGAAGAATCACATGGTCGTGATGCCGGATGCCGATCTCGACAAGACCATCGACGCACTCGTCGGCGCGGCGTACGGTTCCGCCGGAGAGCGCTGCATGGCGATTTCGGTCGCGCTTCTCGTCGGCGATGTGGCCGACAAGATCATCCCGAAGCTCGCGGAACGTGCGCGCAATCTGATCGTCAAGAACGGCATGGATGCGGATGCAGAAATGGGCCCGATCGTCACGCGGCAGGCGCTGGAGCGGATCGAAGGCTATATCGCCGAGGGCGTGAAGGAAGGCGCGACGCTCGTCGTCGATGGACGCGGCCTGAAGGTCCCCGGCCATGAAGATGGTTTCTTCACAGGCGGCACGCTCTTCGACAACGTCACGCCCGAGATGCGCATCTACAAGGAAGAAATCTTCGGCCCGGTACTCGCTTGCGTGCGCGTGAAGGACTTCACGGAAGCCGTCGAGCTGATCAACGCGCACGAGTTCGGTAACGGCGTCGCATGCTTCACGCGCGATGGCCACGTTGCCCGCGAGTTCGGCCGCCGGATCGAGGTCGGCATGGTCGGCATCAATGTGCCGATTCCCGTGCCGATGGCATGGCACGGCTTCGGCGGCTGGAAGCGCAGCCTCTTCGGCGACACGCATGCGTATGGCGAAGAAGGCGTGCGCTTCTATACCAAGCAGAAGTCGATCATGCAGCGTTGGCCCGAGAGCATCGAAAAGGGCGCTGAGTTCGCAATGCCGACTGCGAAGTAACGCGCGATCCGATCCTGATGTGTGGTGCGGCCCTCGTCGAGGGCCGCCTTTTCGAGCGACATCGCGAACTCCTCATGGTGGGTTGCGAGTTGAACGACTGACGCGATCGGCCCGGTGGCGCCGACTGGCGTGACACCTGCAAGCAGCGCGCGCTTTCGCGACGCCGTGCTCGTCACTGAACGCTCGAGGCGCACGGCCTGCAGTGTTGCAAAGCTCGTGCATTCCTGCAGAAGAAGAACGCTTTCGCACTGCGATTCCTTCGGCGGAAGCAGCGTACTTTGGGCTAACATGCGTCCGAGACATCACACTCAACACGCCCGGAGATATCAGCATGTCGGCATCGCGTTCACTCGATCTCACCGCATTTCCGCGCTACCCGTTGATCGAAGGACCAACGCCCATTCAGCATCTGAGCCGTTTGAGCAAGGCGCTCGGCGACGTCGATATCTACGTGAAGCGCGACGATCTGATGGGGCTCGGCGGCGGAGGCAACAAGCTCAGGAAACTCGAGTTCCTCATCGGTGAGGCGATTGCGCAGCGCGCGGATACGATCGTTACGGTTGGAGCGCGCCAATCGAATCACGCGCGGCTCACGGCGGCTGCTGCGGCGAAAGCCGGTCTTGCATGCGAGCTGGTGCTGACGCGCACGGTGCCGCGCTATGACAACGACTACCTCGACAATGGCAACATTCTGCTCGATACGTTGCTGGGCGCTCGCATACACGATCTGCCGGGCAATGCCGACGCGATGGCATTCGCGGCGACACGCGCCGACGAGTTGCGCAAGGCCGGGCACAACGTGTATCTCGCCCCGCTCGGTGGTTCGTCGGCGACGGGATGCCTCGGCTATGTGGCGTGTGCCGCGGAGGTCCTCGCGCAGGCGCATGACGCCCGTGTCACCTTCGAACGCATCGTGTTGCCCAATGGCAGCGGCGGCACGCAAGCTGGCCTCGTCGCGGGCATGGCGGCGATGGGCGAAGAGCGGACCCGTGTACTCGCGTACAACGTGTTGGCGACGCACGAGAACACCGTATCCAATACGCGGATAAAGGCCGCGGAAACCTTTGCGCTGCTGCGGCCCGGCATGGCGCTGCCAGAAGGGAGCGTCGTGGTCGAGGACGGGCAGCGCGGCGAAGGCTATGGCATACCCACCGATGCGATGCGCGAAGCCGTGCGGCTGCTGGCGAGCGTCGAAGGTCTGCTGCTCGATCCCGTGTACAGCGGGAAGGCGTTTGCCGGCCTCTTGGAGAGCGTCAGAAGCAAAGTATTCGCACCGCGCTCGAAAGTCCTGTTCCTGATGACAGGCGGTCTGCCTGGGCTGTACGCATATCGGAGCGCGTTTTAACCGCGCGTCTCAAACGAAGCAAGGAAGGCCGCTGTCAGGCGTTATCCATTCTGCTCGCCACGGATAACGCCTGATGTTCGTCAGCCCGCTTTAGCCAGTTGCTCGCGGATAGCGGCTTCCGTCTTCTCGTAGTCGCCTTCGCCGAAGTGGCTATAGACCACGCGCCCCTTCTTGTCGATCAGATAGAACGCCGGCCAATATTGATTGCCGTATGCGTTCCAGGTCGCATACTGATTGTCCTGCGCGACAGGGTAATGCAAGCCATATTGAGCGATGGCCGCGCTGACCTTTTTCGTGTCGCGCTCGAACGGGTACTCGGGCGTGTGAACGCCGACTACCACGAGACCCTGATTCTTGTACTTCTGATGCCAGCTCTCGACCTGGGGCAGCGTGTGGATACAGTTGATGCACGTATAAGTCCAGAAGTCGACCAGCACGACTTTGCCGCGCAACTGCTCCAGCGTGAGCGGCTCGCTATTGAGCCATTTGTCGATGCCCGTGAATTCCGGTGCGGGCTTGTTCTGTTCGACGGGCATGGTCGTCGCAGCGCCGCTGTTGGCGACCGTCGCGCCCAATGCGGCGATGGCGGCCAATGCGGCAAGGGTGATCACGGTCTTGAGTCGGGTGAACATGTCGGCGTCCTTTTAGTGAAAGACAATCGAGAAGGAATGACCGTATTGAAGCGGCTGCGCGTATCGGGCCTGTGTCGGACTGTCGGGCATTTGAATCGTCATGTATCAGAGGCGGCGCCCGATACATTGAGACACAAATGACCGTGCCGATCGGGCTATAAAACAGGCGTTGACAAACGATGGAGCAAAACATGAAACGTCTGTTGGCTATCTTCTTCTTACTTGCTGGCGGGCTCGCCGTCGAGATCGCGCACCCCATTCAGTGCTCGTTGCTCAGCGCGAGCCGGCCTGCCGAAAAGCGCCGGAAATCGCGCGCCTGCGGATAAAGCATCGGGCGTCGGGAACGCCCGCGAAGGCGAAAGAGATCATCGGGCTCCAGCCGATTTACGCGCAATCCTGATCGAGATTTGCCGATGCGTCGGAGCAGGGATTATCAGCAAAGGACAGGCGAGGTATCTGCCTGGCAGATAGCCGTATCCAAACCCTTCGCTTGATCTTCTGCATGACGGGTGCGACATTGAGCCATCAGTTCTTCACGAGACTTCCGGTCAATGAGCACCCTCACCACTTCGCAACGTATAGGCAGATTTGCCGACGAAGCGCGCTTCTCTCATCTCACGCCGCGGGCTCGGCAAGTGTTCAAGCGCAACATTCTCGATAGCCTCGGTTGTGCAATTGCCGCACTGCCGGGCCCGCCGTTCAAGGCGCTCAGAGAACAGTTCGACGAGTATCGTGGCAGCGGCACATGCACGCTGATTGGCGGCGGCACGACTTCGCCCGATCAGGCCGCGCTATACAACTCGGGTCTCGTGCGATATGTGGATCTGCTCGACAGCTATATGTCGCCCGGCGGGCTTTGTCATCCGAGCGACAACTTCGGCGCGATACTTGCAGCAGCCGAACATGCGTCGGCGAGCGGCGAGGATTTCATGCTTGCGCTGGCGGTTGCATATGAAATCGGATGCCGGATCACCGCGATCGTCCCCGTCATGTCGAAGGGATTCAATCACGCGATTCAACTCGCGATCTCGTCGGCGGCGGGGGCGGGCAAGCTGTTCGGCCTGAACGCAGATCAGATCGCCCATGCGATCGCGATTGCAACCGTCGACAACATCTCGCTGTCCTGCGTGCATTCCGAACCTGTGTCGCAATGGAAGGGTTTTTCTCCGGGCATCACGGGAATGCGGGCCGTGTATTCGGCTTCACTGGCCAGACGCGGGTTGACGGGACCGCTTCGCCTGTTCGAAGGTCCCAATGGGCTCGCGCGCATGTTCGGTCAGCCGCTCGATATCGACTGGGATGACAAGCGGCTCGACGTCGTGCATCAGACGATCATGAAGAAGTACTGCTCGCTGATTCACGGTCAACCCGTGCTTGAAGCGACGCTTGATCTCAAGCGCAAACATGGCGTGACGAGCGACGATGTGGAAGAAGTGGTTTGCGACATCTTCCAGACGGGATACGACATCGCGGGCGGCGGAGGCTTCGGTGCGAAAGACGATCCGCGGACGAAAGAACAGGCCGACTACAACCTCAAGTATCTGATCGCGGCAGCGCTGCTCGACGATCAGGTCGGGCCTGCGCAGCTTGAAGCAGCGCGTATCCAGGCCGCCGACGCGCAAGCATTGCTGAAGAGAGTGACGGTGCGTCCCGACGCGGAGTTCTCCGCTCGATATCCGCGTGCTTTGAACACGCGCATAACGATCAAGTGCCGTAGTGGTCGCGTGTACTCGAAAGAACATGTCGGCTTCGAAGGCGGACTCGATAAACCATTGACGTGGGAGCGCACGGTCGAGAAATTCCACTGGCTGAGCGAGCAATACGCAGATGAAGCGCTTCGAGCCCAGATCATCGATATGGTGTCGACACTTGAAGCGCACTCCGTCGAGGAGTTGATGCAACTCCTCGCGAAGGTCAGTCCAGAAGCAGGATTCCGGGCAAAGCACCCGGGCATTCAATAGTCGATTCAGAAATTCAGGAGATTCGAATGGCCCTTATTTCATGCGATATGCGGTACGGCAGAACAGACGAACAGAAACGCCGGCTGGCAGCGGGTCTGCTGCGCGTAGTCAGCGAGGCGACAGGCGAGACGAAGAACGACATCTTTATCGTGTTTCGGGAAGGCAGAGGCATTAACTTCGTCGAGCACGGCGAGCATCTTCCTGAGTACGTCGAAGGCGCGGCGAACGACAAAGATCTGATTAGCCGCCTCAAATAGCCGTTGCAGGAGACAGGAGAACCATTGTGCCTTTTATCGAATGCCATATCACGCAGGGTTTGACGCTCGCGCGTCGCGAGCAGCTCATTCGCGACATCATCCAGGTGACGCACGACTCGATCGGTTCGGACCCGAAGATCATTAACGTGATCCTGCATGAGCATCCGCCCGCCAATATCAGCGTGTCGAGCCGTATCAATGGAGAGGACTTCAGGAAGGGAAATACAGGCTGATTACATCGGTGTCGTGCGCGTCAACGCGTTCATTCCGCCAGTGCGCATTCAGGCTTTGGTGTACGATGAGGTCCACCTTGCATCGCCGTTCGCAGCGAACGGTCCTGTCGATCTCATAGAGGTGCACAGCATGGATGTTGCCGACCTCAAGGTGTTCGAGGCGGTTGCCCGTCACGGCAGCATGAACCGGGCGGCCGCAGAGCTTCATACGGTCCAGTCCAATGTAACGGCGCGAGTCCGTTCGCTCGAAAGGGAAATCGGTGTCGCGCTTTTTCATCGTCATGTGCGCGGTGTCAGCCTCACGCCCGCAGGGCAACGGATGCTGCCGTACGCCGCGCGCATGACGAAGCTTCTCGCAGACGCGAAGCTCGCCGCGCTCGACGACGGACCGCCTTCAGGCACGCTCGCGTTAGGCACGCTGGAGAGCACGGCGGCGCTCAGGCTGTCACCCATATTGAGCCATTTCGCGCGCGTTTATCCGCAAGTCCGCCTGTCGTTGACGACGGGCACGAGTTGCAGCCTCACGGAAGATGTCGCGGAATGCAGGCTCGACGGCGCGTTCGTTGCAGGGCCTGTCGATCATCCGGATCTGCATGCCGAGACGATCTTCGAAGAAGAACTCGTGCTGGTGACGCCACGCACGGTGCGTTCGGTCGATGCGCTGCCCGCCGTCAAGGATCTCAAGACAATCGTGTTCCGGTTGGGTTGCTCATATCGTCAGCGGCTCGAAGCGCTGCTTGCGGAAATGGGCATCCTTACCGCGACACCGCTCGAATTCGGTTCGCTGGATGCGATCATCGCGTGTGTCGCGGCCGGCATCGGCATTACGCTGCTGCCTCGCGGCGTCGTCGCGCGCGCAGCCGAGCAGGACATCGTCGCGATCCATCCCGTCGCCGCGAGCACGGCAAGCGTCTCGACGCTCTTTATCCGCCGACACGACGCTTATGTATCGAGCGCCATGCAGGCATTCGTCGAAGTGGCGCGTTCGGGGCTCGGCCCCGTTGTCATGGCCGCCGCGTAGGCTGCTTGCGCGCGAGTATCGACGAGCCGCGTACGTCGGCTGACGTTATCGCGGCGAAAGAACTCGGTACAAAAGTCGACGAATGTTCTGAATCGCGCGGGAAGCAGTTCTCGATGCGCGTAGAACAAGCAGATTTCAACTTCGCTGTCCGACAGCGCACAGCCCGGCAGAACGGGAATGAGCTTGCCCTTCGCGAGATCTTCGCGCGCCATCGCTTCGGGTAGCTCCGCAATGCCGGCGCCCGCGAGTGCCGCGGCGCCCAGCAGCACATCATTGCCATCCATCGACGATGCGGGAATCACCTGTACCGGCTCGCCGTCTTCGATCATCTGCACGTAGTTCGAGTTGTGCTGCCGCGACTGCGAAGGCAATAACAGGAAGTGGCCGGTGAGATCGGCGGCACACCCAGGCATGCCGAATCGGGCGAGGTAGTCGGGCGATGCCGCGAGCATCCGCGGCGACTTGAACAATGTCCGCCGGATCACGGCCGACTGCTCGACCTGATGCGGCGGAAGTATCGCCATGTCGAACTGTCCGTTATAGAGATTGACGACGCCTTCGTGTATCGACACGACGAGATTGACGTTGGGCGCGATCGCGCGATACCCGCTCAGAAACTGCGAGAACGTGTCGCCGATCAACGTCGGGTGAACGGCGAGACGCAGCTTGCCGCTGTCGACTTCGCGCTCGCGAGTAATGCGTCGATTGGCTTCGTCGAGTTCTTCAAGCAGGCGGCAGCAGCTTACGTAATACGATTGCGCCTCTTCCGTCAGCGTGACGGATCGTGTCGTGCGATGAAGCACGCGCGTCTGGATCGACGCTTCGAGCTTTGCAATGGCCTTTGAAATGGACCCTGTCGTGACGCCGAGCGACGCAGCCGCTTTGCTGAAGCTCCGATGCTGTGCCGCCGCGACGAATGCTCTCAACATGTAAAGCTGGTCCATGTCCAATCCCGGTTCCATTGCTGCTTCACAGCATTGCTAGGGAAGGTCTGAACAACCCGTTTTTTTATCGCACTTCTGCCGAGCGCCCGAGACAGGGATCGCGGTATCACTGGCACGGCGTCAGACCACTACCGGTCGCGTCTTTTACCCAGCGGCTCGACATCC
>NZ_JBFRCH010000028.1:0-82882 GCF_040965635.1 Paraburkholderia phymatum | reverse complement strand
ACAGGTGCGCAATATCGCGGACGTAACTAAAGCCGTTGCAGCGGGCGACCTGTCGAAGAAGATCACCGTCGACGTGAAGGGCGAAATACTCGAACTGAAGAACACGATCAACACGATGGTCGATCAGCTCGGCTCGTTCGCTTCCGAAGTGACGCGCGTTGCGCGCGAAGTGGGCACGGAAGGCAAGCTCGGCGGCCAGGCGGATGTGCAGGGCGTGGCGGGCACGTGGAAGGATCTGACCGACAACGTGAACTTCATGGCGGGCAACCTGACCGCACAGGTGCGCAATATCGCGGACGTAACTAAAGCCGTTGCAGCGGGCGACCTGTCGAAGAAGATCACCGTCGACGTGAAGGGCGAAATACTCGAACTGAAGAACACGATCAACACGATGGTCGATCAGTTACGCTCATTCGCATCCGAAGTGACGCGCGTGGCGCGCGAAGTCGGCACGGAGGGCAAGCTCGGCGGGCAGGCCTATGTGCAGGGCGTCGCGGGCACGTGGAAGGACCTGACCGACAACGTGAACTTCATGGCGGGCAACCTGACGAGCCAGGTGCGCGGCATCGCGAAGGTGGTGACGGCCGTCGCGAACGGCGACCTCGCGCGCAAGCTGACGGTGGAAGCGAAAGGCGAGATCGCGGCGCTTGCGGACACGATCAACAGCATGACGGATACGCTCGCGACATTCGCCGATCAGGTGACGACCGTGGCGCGCGAGGTCGGCGTCGAGGGCAAGCTTGGTGGCCAGGCCAAGGTGCCGGGCGCATCGGGGACGTGGAAGGGGCTGACGGAAAACGTCAACCAGCTTGCGGCGAACCTGACTACGCAGGTCCGGGCCATCGCCGAAGTCGCGACGGCCGTCACGCAGGGCGACCTCACGCGCTCGATCACCGTCGAGGCGCTTGGCGAGGTCGCGGCCCTGAAGGACACGATCAACGAGATGATCCGCAACCTGAAGGACACGACGCAGGTCAACACCGAACAGGACTGGCTCAAGACGAACCTGGCCAAGTTCAGCCGCATGCTGCAAGGGCAGAAGGATCTCGTCGCCGTCGGCCAGTTGATATTGTCCGAACTCGCGCCTGTGGTCGGCGTTCAGCAGGCCGAGTTCTTCGTGCTCGATTCGTCCGACGATGCCGCGTTATTGCGGCTGATGGCGAGCTATGCGTCGAGCGGTCATCTGTCGCATGGCAAGCGCGTGCAACTGGGTGAAGGACTCATCGGCCAATGCGCGGTCGAGCGCCGCAAGATTCTGCTGGAGCCGTCCGGCGCCGATAACATCCGCATCACGTCCGGGCTGATCAGCATCGTGCCGCACAATGTTCTCGTGCTGCCTATCGTTTTCGAAGGGCAGGTGAAGGGCGTGATCGAACTCGCTTCGTCCGAGTGCTTCAATCCCACTCACCTCGCGTTCCTCGATCAGCTGACGGAGAGCATCGGCATCGTCATCAATACGATCGAGGCCAACACGAGAACGGAAAATCTGCTCAAGCAATCGCAGTCGCTCGCGCACGAATTGCAGAACCGTCAGGAAGAGCTTCAGCAGACTAACGAAGAATTGCAGGAAAAGGCACGGCTTCTCGCGCATCAGAATCAGGAAGTGGAGCGCAAGAACGCCGAAGTCGAGCAGGCGCGCCAGGCACTCGAAGAAAAGGCCAAGCAGCTCGCGCTGACGTCGAAGTACAAATCGGAATTTCTGGCCAACATGTCGCACGAGTTGCGCACGCCGCTCAACAGCCTGCTCATTCTTTCCGATCAGTTGTGCAAGAACCCCGAGGGCAATCTGTCGACGAAGCAGATCGAGTTCTCGCGAACGATACACTCGTCGGGCAACGATCTGCTCATGCTGATCAACGACATTCTGGACCTGTCGAAGATCGAGTCGGGCACGGTGGTGATGGACTTCGCCGAACATCGCCTCGCCGATCTCATGTCGTATGTCGAGCGTACATTCCGCCACGTCGCCGAAGCGCGCAACGTGGACTTCGTGATCCATCTCGGCACGCGTCTGCCCGCGTCGATCCGCACCGACATCAAGCGCTTGCAGCAGATTCTCAAGAACCTGCTGTCGAACGCATTCAAGTTCACGCATCGCGGGCACGTGACGCTGTCGATCGAAGAAGTATTCGGCGGATGGAACGCGGACAACAAAGAGCTTAATCGCGCGAAAGAGGTCATTGCGTTCTCGGTGTCCGACACGGGCATCGGCATTTCGGCGGACAAGCAGCAGATCATCTTCGAGGCATTCCAGCAGGCCGATGGCAGCACGAGCCGCAAATACGGCGGCACGGGTCTTGGGCTTGCGATCAGCCGCGAATTGTCGAAACTGCTGGGCGGAGAAATCCGGCTCGTCAGTTCGCCGAACAAGGGGAGTACTTTCACGCTCTATCTGCCGTTGTCGGGCGAGATAGGCCGCGTCGCGAGAAAGACGGTCTCCGTTTCCGGCGACGATGCCGCGGCGGCCCTCGGCGGCGATGCCGCGAGCGAGGCCGATGCGCTTGCGGCGCATGAGTTCATCGATACCGTCGTCGGCGAAACGCGCGATCTCGCGGGCACGCCCGAGGACGACCGCTTCAACATCATGCCCGGAGACCGCGTGCTGCTGATCGTCGAAAACGATCTGGCGTTCGCGCATTTCCTGCTGGATGCGGCGCGCGAGCGCGGCTTCAAGGGGCTCGTCTCGCCGCTCGGCGCACCCGCGTTGACGCTCGCCAATCAGTTCAAGCCCGACATCGTCACGCTCGATCTGTTCCTGCCGGATATGGACGGCTGGCGTGTGTTGAGCCGCCTCAAGCACGATATGGCGACGCGGCATATGCCCGTCTGCGTGATCTCGACGGACGAGTCGCGCGAGCGCGCATTGCGGGCGGGTGCATTCGCCTTTCTCGCGAAGCCGATCCAGGCGCGCGAAATACTGGACGACGCGCTGAGCGTGCTGGCCCGCTACGCCGATACGACGCCGCGCAAGCTGCTCGTCGCGCTGCCCGATTCGCCCGAGCGCGAACACTTCGCCTCATCGTTGTCGAGCGACAAGATTGCGCCCGTGTTTGCGGCAACGCGCGAGCAACTGATAGCGGCCCTCGACGACAGGAATCTGGGTGCGGTCGCGATCGGCGCGGAACTGTTCGAGTCGAGCCTTCATGACATCAAGGCGGCGCTCTCGAACAGAGGGCTTTTTGCGCCGCTGCCGTTCGTCGTGCTGACGCCGGGTAAAGAGCCGGGCGCATGGGCGCGCGACATCGAAACCTTCAGGCCGCTCGCCGTTTCGGACATGAGCCGCCTGCTCGATGCGACGATTGCCTCGCTGCACTTCGACTGCAAGTGGCTACACGATGAAGCGCGCGACGTGATCGACGGTCTGCATGGCGCGAATGCAGACCTCGCGGGCCGCAAGGCGCTGATCGTCGACGACGACATGCGCAATATCTTTGCGCTCGCAACCGTGCTCGAGGATCACGGCATGCAGCATGTCTGGGCCGACAACGGCAGGGACGCGATCCGGCTCGTCGAAGCGGATGATGAGATCGACATCATTCTGATGGACATCATGATGCCGGAGATGGACGGCCTTGCGACGACGAAAGAGATCCGCAAGCGCGAGGTCGGCCGCACGCTGCCGATCATCGCGGTGACGGCGAAGGCGATGAAAGGCGACCGCGAACGCTGCATCGAAGCGGGCGCCTGGGACTATCTGTCGAAGCCTGTCAACCGCGAAGATCTGCTCGCGGTGCTTCACGCGTGGCTGCATCGCTAGGAGAGCGCAATGGACAATGCCGTCGCCTCCTCGCGGCAACCCGTCAACATTCTCGTCGTCGATGACTTGCCGCAACAGCACCTCGTGATGCGCACGATTCTCGAAGAGCTTGGCGAGAACGTGATTACGGTGGGATCGGGACGTGAAGCGCTGAAGGCCGTGCTGGAGCGCAACTTCGCGGTCATCCTGCTCGACGTGAACATGCCGGGCATGGACGGTCTCGAAACGGCCTCGCTGTTGCGCACCTATCGGCGCACGGCCAGCACGCCGATCATCTTCGTGACCGCGTATATCGACGAGTCCGAGATGAAGCGCGCCTATTCGCTCGGCGCCGTCGACTATATTTCCGCGCCCGTCGTTCCGGAGATCCTGCGCTCGAAGGTGAAGGTCTTCGTGGAAATGCACCGCATGCACAAGGAGCTGCTGTTGCGCGCGGACGAACGCGAGGCATTCGTGCGCGCGGAAGCGGGCAGAGCGGCTGCCGAGCGCGCTCGGCAACGCGCGGATTTTCTGGCCGCAGCGAGCCACGTGCTGACCCGCTCGCTCGAAATCGACACGACGTTGCAGCGTATCGCGGAGCTTGCATCGGGCGAACTCGCCGAGACGGCGTTCGTCGCAGTGAGGGGCATCGGCGAGTTCGCCGCCGACTATACGGCAAGGTCGGCGCGGCGCAACGATCCGCATCCGCCGGATTTCGCCGCGTTCCGGGTTGCTACGCTCGCACGGGCCTTTCCCGGCGTGAACCGCTTCGTGGACAGATTGCTGCATGAGAGCAGCCCCGACAACGAGCCTGCCATCGACGAGTTCGTTACCGAAAGCATCGGCGACGCGTGCTCTTTCGAAGGCATCCGGTGCGTGAGCGCGTTTCCGCTGTTGACGGGCAGCCAGAAGGGCGTGCTCGTGCTGTGCTCGGCTGCGGGGCCGATGCCCGCCGAGCGGACTACGCTCGTTCAGGAGTTCGTCAGTCGTGCTGCCATTGCGCTCGAAAACGCGCTGCTGTTTTCGACGATCCGCGACGGCGACAGGCGCAAGAACGAATTCCTCGCGATGCTCGCGCATGAACTGCGCAATCCTCTCGCGCCTATCGCGAATGCGGCCGCCGTGATGCGCAGCGCCAAGAAGGGCGATGCGGAAGTATTGCGCTGGGCGAGCGAGATCGTCGGCACGCAGGTCGAGCATATGGTGCGCATCGTCGAAGATCTGCTGGACGTGTCGCGGATTGCGAGAGGCACGGTGACGCTGCGCAAGGAGCCTGTGCCGCTTTCCGTCGTGATCGGCCGGGCGGTGGAGACGAGCCGTCCTCATCTCATACGTCACTCGCAAACGTTGACTTGCGATGAAGAGGCCGTCGATGCCGTCGTGGATGGCGATGTGGTCCGGCTCGCGCAGATCGTCGCGAACCTGCTGAACAACGCGTCCAAGTTCACGCCGCAAGGCGGCCATATCTCGCTGTCGACGCGCTTTGCCGACGGCATCGCGTCGATTACCGTCGCCGATGACGGACAGGGTATCGACGCCACATTCCTGCCACACGTGTTCGATCTTTTCGCGCAAGCCGATGCGTCGCTGCATCGGTCGCTCGGCGGACTCGGCATCGGACTGACGCTCGTGCGGCATCTGACGGAACTGCACGGCGGGTCCGTTCAGTGCAGGAGCGAAGGGCTCGGCAAGGGCTCGGAGTTTACGATCCGCCTGCCCGGCACGATGACCGAGCGCATCACGCCCGTGCGTGCAACCGTCGTCCATCTGAACCGCAGGCCGGCGACGCGCGTTCTCGTCGTGGACGATCTCGTGGCTTCCGCCGAAAGCCTCGAAGCGCTGCTCGCGATACACGGCTACGTCGTCCGATGCGCGACGGACGGCGAGTCCGCATTGAGCGTCGCCGCCGACATGAAGCCCGACGTGGTCGTGCTCGACATCGGGCTGCCGGACATGACGGGTTACGAGCTTGCGCGATATCTGCGGCAGGGAAGCGGTTGCCCGCGCGCATTGATGATCGCGCTAAGCGGCTATGGCCAGGAAGAGAACGTACGGCAGGCGATGGAAGCAGGCGTCGACCACTATCTCGTCAAGCCCGCCGATCCTGCGGCGCTGCTCGAACTGCTGGCCACACGCGAAGAGGGCCGCGACTATGACGGCATGGCCGCGCCCTGAATTTCGTTCGCGGTTTCGTCCGCTGTTGCGTCGCTTCGCGCGAGCGTGAGCTGTGCGACACTCAGCTGTCCCGCGCAGGTGGCAAGCCGCAAGGCGAGCTGAGGCATGCCGTGTTCTTCGCCGGCGACGGCATGAGCTTCGGGTTTCCGGCGGGTCGCGCGCATCGCGCAAACGATGGGATGTGCACGCCCCGCGCACGCACTAGAATGGGATGAGCTAGCGGCGCGCGATTGCGTGTGATCGTGCATCCGCAGCGCCCGCAGCCCAATCATCCGCACGGGAGGATCAGCATGCCGACCTACCAGTATCGTTGCCAGAGTTGTGGTGAAAAGTTCGAACATGCGGAGCACGTCGCAGAACATGCAACGGCGCAACTGAAATGTCCCAAATGCGGCAGCGACAAGGTGCAGCATGCGCCGACGCCGTTTGTCGCGAAAACTTCCAGAAAGAGTTGAGCGCCCGATAACCCGCCGTCACGACGCGTGACGTTGTGCGGTAAATGGATGCATCAAACACGTCTTAACGTCACGAGGTCGCGATGGCATGGCTCGTCATTCTGCATGGCGCGTACTGGCGCGACGTCTCACCCGAGGTGTTCAAGGAGCACGGGAAAAGGGACGACTGGAGCCAGTTGATTTGCGAAACCTTCGACACGAGCGAAGACATCTGCGAAGCGGAATATGACGGACTGAAAATCCTGATTCCGCGAAACACCGTCATCGCCGCAGTGAACTTGCAGGATCGGGAGCAGGCGAAGGGCTTTGCGTTGCCTGCTCCCCACGGCGACGTTCATCGCTGACGCCGCCGCACTTTGCGCGTCACCGGACGCGTTCGCAGCAGTTGCGAAGCGAACGGTGCGTTATTTTTCGTCGACGCTCAGAAAGTCGACGGCTCTGCCATGCGGCGCGGCCTGCCGGCTTGCGTGCGTTGCGTGCTGTGCTTTGCGTGCGATCGGCAAGGGCGGCGTCTCCTCCTCTTATGGGTTCTCCGTTAGCGCTTCGACGAACCGGACGTGAACGCGGCCACGGCATCGCGGAACGCGCTGCTGCCGTAGACGGTATCGATCAGATCTTCGTCGTCGAGGCGCTGTTCGACGACGATGCGCCGCAGGCTTTCTTTGACGGCATGCTGCGTCACCGGCGACAGCGCGCTCAGGCGCTGCGCGAGCGCGCGCGCAACTGCGTCCAGCGCGTCCTTCGCGCAGACTTCGTAGACGTAGCCGCACGCGAGCGCTTCGTCGGCGCTCAGATAGTCGGCGAGCATCAGCATCTTCTTGACGCGCGGCACGCCGAACGCCGCATGAAGCCGCGCGATATTGCGCGACGACAACGTGTTCGACAGCGTCTTCGCAATCGGCGCGCCGAACTTCGAAGCATCGCTGCACACGCGAAAATCGCACGCGGTTGCGAGCGCGAGCCCGCCGCCCACGGCCCAGCCGTCGATGACAGCGACCGTCGGCACGCGTATGCGTTCGACGGCGTCGATCACGCGTTCGACGAGGGCTTCATAGGCGACGCCCTGCCGACCGTCGCGAAAGTCGCTGAAATAGCCGATGTCCGTGCCCGATACGAACGACTTGCCGCCCGCGCCGCGGATCAGGATGCAGCGCACGGTTGCATCGCGCTCGCATTGGTCGATCAGCGCGAGCAGCGTTTCGTACATCGGGATCGTCATCGCGTTGTGCCGCTCGGGACGATCGATCAGAATCTCGGCCGTGCCCGCGTCCGGCATGCTCAACTTGACCTGGTCGCTCATGGCTGCACCCCGTTGATTTCGGCGAAGAGTTCCTCGTTGTGCTCGCCGAGCAGCGGCGGGTGGCGCCGCACCTGTTGCGGCGTGCCCAGCAGCTTGACGGGGAAGCCGATGTTCTTCACCTTGCCTTCGATCGGGTGATCGATCTCCATGCACATGCCGCGATGCCGCGCATGCTCGCTGCCGAACGCCTCGGGATAGGAGAGGATCGGCCCTGCCGGAATGCCCGCCGCGAGCATCGTCTCGATCCAGTCCTCGCAGTCGCGTCGCGCGAACGACTGCTCGAGCGATTCGATCAGCGCTTCGCGGTTCTTGAGGCGCAGCGAGACGGTTTCGTAGTTGGGATGCCGGAGGAGGTCGGGGCGCTCGATCAGTTCGCACAGCTTCGTCCACAGCTTCTGGTTGGTCGCGCCCATCACGAAGTAGCCGTCGCGCGCTTTCACCGCCTGATAGGGCGCGCTCATCTTGTTGCTCGTGCCGAGCGGCGTCGGCGGCACGCCCGTGCCCCAATAGTCCGACATGTCCCATATCGAGAACGCCATCGCGGAGTCGAACAGCGATGCGTCGATGTGCTGTCCCTCGCCCGTCGCCTGCGCGCCGATATAGGCCGACAGCACGCCATAGACGGCAAAGAGCGCGCAGCCGATATCGGCGACGGGCACGCCCGCCTTCACGGGTTTGCCGCCCTCGTAGCCCGTCACGCTCATCATGCCCGACATCGCCTGCGCCATCAGGTCGAAGCCGGGACGCGACGCCCACGGCCCGCTCTGACCGAAGCCGGAGATGCTTGCGTACACGATCTTCGGATTGATCGCGCGAATCGACTCGTAGTCGATCCGCAGACGCTGCACGACGCCGGGCCGGTAGTTTTCGACGATGACGTCGGCCGTTTTCGCCAGCTTGTAGAAGAACTCGCGGCCTTCGTCGCTCTTCAGGTCCAGCGCGAGCGAGCGCTTGTTGCGGTTCATGTTCAGAAAGCCCATGCTGTCGGGCCCTTTCATCTTGAATCCCATTGCGCCGCGCGTCTGATCGCCTTCGAGCGGCTCGACCTTGATCACGTCGGCGCCGAGATCGGCGAGCAGCATGCAGGCAAACGGTCCCGCCATCACCTGGCTGACGTCGAGCACGCGGATGCCCTGCAGCGGCAACGCGCGCGCTTGTGCGGATTGCGCCGAACGCGCGGCTTGGTCGGTTTGCGCCATGTAAAGTCTCCTGAAGGTTGTACGAACGATCGCCGTGCGACAAGGGCGGCAATCGATGGAATGGCATCGGCAGCGGCAAAGAGGGCTGCGGAAAGGTCGGGGGGCGTGTGCGCGGCTCGCTGTGTGACGGCCGCTCGAGTGCTCGCTCTGGTGCTTCGGGTGCTACGAGCCGAAGTGCGCCGCCCGTCGTGTTGTCTGCGGGTATCCGTTGTTTTTACAACTGTCACTCAGTCGGGAGACGGCGGCAAGCACGTAAGAATCATGGCTGGCTTCGCAAATCGCGAAGGCGATGGGCGATCGGCGTTTTCAGCCAGTTGCGGCCCCGCGTGGGCGGATAGGACCAAGGTATGGCCGCGTATGGCCACGCATGGCCAAGTATGGCCACGTATGGCCACGCATGGTCAGCGTATTGCTTCGCACGCGCCCTATCGCGGCCGTTCGATCAGCGCGTTGACGACGTTGTCCAGCGTCTGCGCTTGCGCGTGTCCTGCGACGCACGAAAGCACATAGCTGCGCTGATGCCAGTCTCCTTGCAGTTCGGCACAGGCGAGCGTTTCCTCGGGATGGAAGCTATCCAGCACGTCGGGCGGCATCAGGCCGACGCCGAGCCCATGCCGCACGAACGCGAGCATCGTGTCGAAGCCGTTGACCAAATAGTCGTTGGTGAAATGGCGGCCGCGGCTGCGATACGCGCGCTGCACCGCAGAAAGAATCGCCGAGCCCTTGCCGAGGCTGACGAGGGGGATGTCGAACAGGTCGTCGATGGCGATGGGCGTATCGGGAAACCGGAAATGCGGCCGGCTGTAGACGAGCACGAGTCGGTCTTCGCGATACGGCAGTTGCGGCAGGTCCAGAAAGCCGCTCTTTTTCTCGTAGATGCCGATGTCGATCATCTTGTCGCGCAGCAACTGCTGGACGATCTTGCTGTTCTCCTCGACGATCTTCAGCGAGATGCCCGGGTACGTGCGCTGGATGTTCGCGATATCGCGCGCAAGAAATTCGATGACGACCGCCTTCGGCGCGCCGATGATGATGCGCCCCTCCAGCCCGTGAGCAAGCGTCTGTGCGTCGCCCGCGAGGCGGTCGACGAGCGTGTCGATCTGGCGGATGTAGCGCAGCAGCTTGTCGCCGGATTCGGTGACTTCGACGCCGTGCGGCACACGGCGGAACAGTTTTGCGCCGAGCTGCTGCTCCAGATCGGATACGCGGCGCGATGCGGCCGCCACTGCGAGCCCCAGCTTGTCCGCTGCCCGGGATATGCTGCCTTCGTCCACGATGGCGAGGACCAGCCGAACGGTTGTCGTGTCGACTCTCACGATGATTGAAATCTCCGGGTTGAATGACGGCGGGTGAGCGAGATTGTCCGTCAGTGGGACGCGGGTGACTAGCGGAGTTGGGGCCGACCGATCATCGAATGGCAATCAGTTTTCGCCGTGACGCGCTATCGAAATAGTCTGCGAAAGCGGCACGGGTCCGCTGATCGTCGCCACGTAGCCGATGTCTGGCGCGGGCGTCGACGCGTCCACATTCGACAACGCAAGCGCATTGGGCCCCGCTCGAAACGGCACGTAGACCGCGATGGCGCCCATGCTTGCGTTGCTGCGAGTCGGCGGGAAGGCGAGCATCGTAGGCCGTTGGCCGTTCATGATCAGCCGTGCAAAGACGGTCCGTGTGCTGTCGTTGACGTAGCCGACTTCGATGAAGCCCCCGCGCGCGCCCGACGCCATTCCGCTGAAGTTCACGGTGCCGAGACCCGTCACCTTCTTGCCGCTCGTGCAGGCCGGGCAGCGCGCAAAGACGGCGCCGCCGTCCAGCGAACCCGGTTGCCACGTCGCGGGCGCGGAATCGGTGCCGCTAATCGTGAGCATGGTCACGCCTCCGGCGGGCACGTCGTGTGCCGTATAGGACGTTGCAAATCGACCGAGGTCTTTCCTGGCCCACACGTCCCGCACCATCGCCTGCGATGACGAGACGAGGCCGAGCGAGTCCCATGTGACCGTCATCGGCGCAGCCTTCGCCGAGTTGTTGAAGAGGACGATCGCTCGCTGTCCCGTTCCCGCCAGCAGCTTCGCCCACACCTGCAACCGGCCCGACTGCGCGACCAGCAGACCTTGCAGGCCCAGCGCATCCTGATCGATCGCGAGCACTTCCTCATTCGTGAGCAGGCGTGCTGTGTCGGCCGGCAGCGGCTTCGCCAGATCGTTGCCGAGAATCAACGGCGCGCCGGAAATCGCCCACAGGCTGATGTGCGCCTGATCGTGAACGGCGGACATCCGCATTCCGGCGACCATCATGTCGGGATCGTTGTAGTAGCCGGTATGCTGTCCCTCCGGATGATAGTTGCCGGCCAGGTTGTAGATGACGCTGCCGAAATCCGGCGTGATGTCGCGCGTGGTTCGCCACATCGTGCCGACGCCGGCGCCCCACGTCCATGGTCCTTCGTTGTAGTCGGGAAACGATTTGTCGGTGGGTATCGTGCCCCAGTCGCACACGCTGAACGTCAGGCGATGGCCCGTCTGCGAATAAGCCCGGCTGATGGCCTGCGCAATGGAACGATAGGTTTTCTCGGGATCGTAGCCTCTTGCCGCGCCCCCGCAAAAATCGACCTTGACGAAGTCGAATCCCCATTGGGCAAATTGCAGAAAGTCGTGATCATAGTGAGCAGGATCGCTTCCGACGAAATGCGTGCCATCGGCCCGCTTGCCGCAGCCTCGCGGACCTGCATCGATATAGATGCCTGCCTTCAGCCCCTTGCCGTGGATATATCGCGCGATGGCCTGCATTCCGCCGGGCCATTGCGCCGCGTCGACGATGAAGTTGCCGCTTGCGTCTCGTTGTCCCGAGAGCCACCAGCCTTCATCGATGTTCACATACTCGTATCGATGGCCCGAGGCAATGCGCGCGTTCAGCGCCGCCAATCCGGCGGTCTCTGCCTTGATGACGTCATGGTTCACGCCTTCGCCCAGGCTGTTCCAGGACGACCATCCCATCGGCGGTGGAGGTACGGGTGTCTGCGTCGCACGTTGCGTGACGTCGGGCACGTGCGTGGACCAGGCGGCTTCGTCATTTGCAGAGTCGGTGCCACGGCCGCATGCGCACAGGCTCGAAATGAGCGATAGAACAACGAACACGCACCGACGATGCAATCGCATGGCCGTCTCTGGCCTTATCCGCATGAAGCCGGTCTGAATAGCGGGTGCAAAAGAAAAGCGCTTCGCGGATTTACGGGAGCACGCGGTCGTTGGGCTGCGATCGTCCAGTTCCCGTCATTCCTCTAACTGAGCAAATGGACGTTCATTCATATGGCCGATGCGCTTCGGCCGCTGACATTCGCCTCTCAGTGTTGTGCCGAACGGGGCGCCCGGCTGCATACAGCCATCGGAGCTTCCGCTAGAGAGATGGACATACGCAAGGGATCTCACGCTTCATGTTCCATACAATCGGGATTACCCGTCCGGTAGCCGTCATGGCCTTCGTCTCTTGCGCGAAAGGGCGGCTGAAAACAAGGCGGCCGATTACCTGGACCCGCCCGCGCCGTTTCCGCCTCCGCCTCCACCGTTCCCGCCGTTCCCGCCTCCGCCATGACCGCCTGCGCCGTGACCGCCAGCGCCTGCGCCCGAACTGCCTGCACCTGCACCCGAACTGCCTGCACCTGCACCCGAACTGCCTGCACCTGCACCCGAACTGCCTGCACCTGCACCCGGACCGCCTGCACCCGAACTGCCTGCACCCGAACTGCCTGCACCGTGACCGCCTGCACCTGCGCCCGAACTACCTGCGCCTGCGCCCGAACTACCTGCGCCGGCACCCGAACCACCTGCGCCGGCACCCGAACCACCTGCACCGGCACCCGAACCACCTGCACCGGCACCCGAACCACCTGCACCCGAACCACCTGCACCCGAACCACCTGCACCCGAACTGCCTGCACCATGACCGCCTGCACCTGCGCCCGAACTACCTGCACCTGCACCTGCACCCGAACTACCTGCGCCGGCACCCGAACTACCTGCGCCGGCACCCGAACCACCTGCACCGGCACCCGAACCACCTGCACCGGCACCCGAACCACCTGCACCCGAACTGCCCGCACCGTGACCGCCTGCGCCTGCGCCCGAACTACCTGCGCCTGCACCCGAACCACCGGCACCCGAACCACCGGCACCCGAACTACCGGCACCCGAACTACCTGCACCCGCACCTGCACCCGCACCTGCGCCTGCACCAGCACCTGCACCACCAGCGCCCGAACTGCCTGCGCCGTGACCGCCTGCACCTACACCCGAACCACCTACACCCGAACCACCTACACCCGAACCACCTACACCCGAACCACCTACACCCGAACCGCCTACACCCGAACCACCCGCGACCGAACCCCCTCCGCCGTGACCGACGGCAGGTTGTCCTTCAGCCAGCTGCGGTGAAGCAGAATTCGAAGATGGTGCGCTGCGGTGATCGAACGAACCGGAAGACACGGGCGGGGCGAGCTCAGCACTGCCAATTGCAGTTCCCCGGTCAGGGGGGGACGATGGTCTCGCGACTTGACCGGACGAAGACGCTTGTCGCGTTGGCGATGTGGGGCGGGGGGGGCCCGGCGCATGCCGCGCGGTTGCTCTCACGTGCGGTGCAGAATGGTGGTGATTCTGTGCGGCTGCATAGCTTGGTCGATCAGGCTCTCGTGTAACCGACTGCGGCACAGCAGAATCCGGAGTAGGTCCAGCGCTGTAATCGGACGGAGCGGAAGACACAGGCGGCCCAGAAGACACAAGCGGCCCAGAAGACACAAGCGGCCCAGAAGACACAAGCGGCGCGGAAGACACAAGCGGCGCGGAAGACACAAGCGGCGCGGAAGACACAAGCGGAGCGGAAGACACAGGCGGCGCGGAAGACACAGGCGGAGCGAGCTCGGCACTGGCAACTGCGGTTTCGCGAGCGGGAGCCGACGGTGGTAGCGCGACATGACCGGACCACGACGCGTGTTGCGCTGGCGACGTGGAGCCGATGATTCCGAGCGCCTGATCGTAGTCGAACCAATCGCTATATGCGACGATACCCATGACCCCGACAGCCAATGCGCTTGCCGACGCAACCCAAAGCGCAAGGCGTCTGCGCCGCGAAGGCGGTGCGGCCTTGATGTCTGCATCCAGGCTACCTGCACCCGAATGCGCAAGCCCGGCATGTCTGAACATTGCAACACGCCTTGGATCGAGTCGTCTGATCCTTCCATTCATTACGTTCATGTGCCGTCCTCCTTGCGGAGTGCTCATCGAAATGAGCCGCGGGACCGTTCTGCGTGTTCGAACCGCTGGTGCCGCCCGGCAATGCGAGCGATGTACCAGGTTTTTCTATCGTAAGCCTTTGAGCTATGAGAATGCTCGCCATCTTCGTGGCCGATCCGGACAGATGGCCGGAGTCGCCGTCCGGCGTGCTATCTGCGATGACTCCGCAGTCGGCGACGACACCATGCAGGAGAAGCATTCGCTGTGCCTGTCAGGCCGAACCCGATTGAACTGTGAGATCGTGGACATAGCGTGGGCATACACGATCCGACAGGGTCTGCGCCAAGCGAGGTGCGGATCGAACTGGGAAAACATGGAAGAGAATGATCTGTTTGCGAACCTGCTCAAGCTTGACGCGGAAACAAGGCAAATCCGGGGATGGCTCGCGAGTGACTCATGCTGCGCACCCTGCCAGATGCCGGCAACCGCCCGTCACGAGCGCGACCCTTCAAGTCCATCCGATTCTCCCGTTCGAGAGTCTCGTCGCGTCTAGCCGCCGCCGATTCCCTGGAGCACCTTTCCTGTGCCGTTGCAAACGCTACAGCGCTGCCCTTCGACGGTGCCCGTTCCCTGGCACGCGCGGCACACGTCTTCGCCGACGCCGGGCGCGTCGGGCGGTCCTTCGTCTCCGGGGTTCAAAGGTGTATCGCCTGATTGCATGTCGGCCTCCGTTTTCCCTGACGACAGGACAGGGCGCAAGCGCTATGCCTGTGTCGCGTCATTGGAATTGACGTGCATCCAGATTCGCTTTGCGTCACGAACGGTTTCGTTTGCGAATGAGGCTGACCTCGCCGTTGCGTTCGAGAATGGCCGCCTGCACGTCGTCCAGATCGGGCGAGTGAAACGACTGCCGCGCGGCCTCGAAGAGATCCGTCTTCGTGATGAGAGCCGCCGACATCTGGCGCGCGTCGAAGCGGCCCTCGCGATAGATCTCGCGTTCGCGTCCGACCGCGAGCGATTCGAGCCATCGCGACCGCACGCAAACCCATGCAAGCGCGCGATGGATCAGAACGATCACGAGCGACGCGGTCAGCGTCGGAACGACGGGCGACGCGCCGACGATTACGCGGCTCAACGTCGCGCCAAGCAGGATGGCCACGACATAGTCGAACGGAGAGCGCTGGCCGAACGAACGTCGGCCGGAAATGCGGATAAAGAGTAGCGCAGCGAAGAATACGACTATCGCTCGCATCGCGGTCTGAAGCGCGTTCAGGTCTTTGCCCTCGCCGAATACTGCAATCAGCACATCCATTTTCGTTTCCTTTCCTGCACTGCGGCCGCACGATGAGCCATCGGCAACGCGCGGCCACGATGCCGGCGGCCATCCTACGCTTGCGATCCGAGATAACCCGGCAGTCCTAAAGCGGTTATGGTTTTCGCCAGCTTGACGGCCCTTTCGATCAGCGCGTCGAATGCCTCATCGCTATCGGGATAGGGAAGCGCGCCTCGAAACAGGTTGGCCCATCTGAATTCTTCGAGCGGTACGGATGTTTTTTCATAGCCACCCGCATCGCGCACGGCAGCAGCGAGGCTGCGGAATTCATCGTTCGCGGCTTCCCATACATGCACCGGCATTTCCGTAAATGAAACGCGCCGACCGTTCGGGTCATAGGGATAAGTCCACGCGTTGTTTTCCAGCGTCAGCCAGAACTCCGCTTGCGTCAGCGACGACAGATCGCTGACGAGGACGAACGGAACCATGCGGATACCTGCGCGCCACAATGCGGCGGCGACATGATGATGATCGGTTGCGTACGGCGCGCCGCCTGGGCCATACACGACGGGTACGGGCTTTTCGGCGATCGCCATGTCCAGATCGTGAGCGCTCAATGATGCGTACATGGCGGTTTTCTGTTTGATCTCGCGCTCGCCGTGCGTCATCTGCGTCGGACGCAAGCGCTCGATGTCGAGTTTCCCCATGGCTGTCTATCCCTCCCATCTTTGGGGCGCAGGATTTGTGCCCGTGCGTTTGCTCATCCTGTTCGAAGGGAAATCCGTCGATGTTCTTGCGGCGCGCCAACGGGCCAGATGGGAACAACAGATGCTGGAGGAACAGCGTGGCCGTCTCTCGCACGGTGTGAATGGCACGAGGCCACTTCAATCATCAGGGCGTGCGGAAACACGCACCGCAATGAACAGCAGAATCGACGATCACCGTCACGCGAAAAAAACGGCGCGTGCAGGGTCACACGGTCCGATGCGTTGGATCAACGGACTCGCCGTCGCGCGCAGCTATGAAGCGCGCTGGCTGCCGCACGACATCGTGGCGGGCGTCACGCTGAGCGCAGTGCTCGTCCCCGCAGGGATGGCCTACGCCGAAGCCGCGGGATTGCCGGCTGTGAATGGACTGTATGCATCGTTTGCAGCGTTGCTCGCCTACGCGGTGTTCGGCCCGAGCCGCATTCTCGTGCTCGGTCCCGACTCGGCGCTCGTCGCGCTCATCGCGGCTAGCGTGATGCCGCTTGCTCACGGCGACGGAAATCATGCGCTCGCTGCCGCAGCTGCCCTCGCGATTCTCGCGGGCGCGCTTTGCATCGTGGTCGGCATGCTCAAGCTCGGCTTCGTCACCGAGCTGTTATCGCTGCCGATCCGCTATGGCTTTCTCGACGGCGTGATCCTCACGATCATCGTCGGACAACTGCCGAAGCTGCTGGGTTTCGAGGGAAACCGCGAATCGTTCTTCGAGCAGATACGCGATCTGACAGGCGGCATTGCCGCGTCGAAAGTGAACGCGATGTCGCTTGCGCTCGGAGCCAGTGCACTCGTGCTGATCCTCGTGCTCAAGCGGTTCTGGCCGAAGGCGCCTGCTGTGCTGATCGCGGTAGCGGGCGCAACGCTCGCCGTGATGCTGATGGATTCGGCGCAGCGCGCAGGCATGGCCATGGTCGGCACGATTGCTCACGGCTTGCCGATGCCGCGTCTGCCGATGTTGCCACTCGACGAATGGTGGCGCCTCGCGAGCAGTGCTGCTGCGATTGCGCTCGTGTCGTTCACCGACGTCAGTGTTCTGTCGCGCACCTATGAAGTGCGCAACGAAACGAAGGTTGACCGCAACCAGGAGTGCATTGCGCTAGGCCTGTCGAATATTGTCGCCGGCATTTTTCAGGGGTTCGCGGTGAGCGCCAGCGGTTCGCGTACGCCGGTGGCCGAGGCTGCGGGAGCAAAGACGCAATTGACAGGCGTCGTCGCGGCGGGTGTCGTGGCTGCGCTGCTCGTGTTCGCGCCGCGCGCGCTGAAAGACACGCCGCAGTCCGCGCTGGCCGCTGTCGTGATCGCCGCGTGCCTCGGCATGATCGAGTTTCGCGGCATGATCCGTCTTTACCGTTTGCGCAAGAGCGAGTTCGTGCAGGCCATCGTGTGCTTCGTGGGCGTCGCGGTGCTTGGCGTCGTCAACGGCATTGCGCTCGCGCTGCTGCTGAGCGTCCTGTCGTTTCTATGGCGCGCGTGGCGTCCGTATGATGCGGTGCTCGGGCGCGTCGATGGCAGAAAGGGCTATCACGATGTGTCGCGCCATCCGGAAGCGCGGCGCATTCCGGGGCTCGTGCTGTTGCGCTGGGACGCGCCGCTGTTCTTCGCCAATGGAGAGATTTTTCGCGAGCACGTGCTGCGCGCCATCGACGAATCGCCGACCGAAGCGCGCTGGATCGTCATCGCCGCCGAGCCCGTCACCGATATTGACCTGACAGCCGCCGAAGTGCTTGCGACCTTGCACGCGGAACTCGCGGAACGGAACATCACGCTGTGTTTCGCGGAGATGAAGGGGCCCGTGAAGGACAGCCTCAAGCGCTACGAGATGTTCGACATGATCGGCGAGGACCATGTGTTCCCGACCATTGGTGAGGCCGTCAGCGGCTATCTGCATACGCACGATGTGAAGTGGCGTGACTGGGAAGACGCGTAGCACGCGCCGAGTGGACCATGTCGACCACCACGCGACGCAAGCAGAACGCCAACGGCCCCAACGAGACGCCCGCTCGCTCGTGGGCGGCGGACCTGGGACCGGGGCTCGCGTCGATGGCGAGCGACAACGATCCCAGCGGCATCGCGACGTACTCGCTTGCTGGCGCGCAGTTCGGCTACGAGATGCTATGGCTGTGCGTGCTGTCTTATCCGTCGATGGTCGCGTTTCAACTCGTCGCGTCACGGATCGCGTCGCTCACGGGCAAGGGCCTGACGAGCAACATGCGCGAGCACTATCCGCGCATCTTCTTCTATTTCGCCGTTGCACGGTTCCTGATCGCGAACGTCTTCAACATCGCCGCAGACGCGGTCGCAATGGGCGTCGCGGCGAACTTCTTGTGGAACGGCTCCGTACCTGTGTTCGCGGCTTTATCGACGGGGCTCTCCATCGTGCTGCAATTCACCGTGCCGTACCCGCGCTACGCGAAGTTCGTCAAGTGGCTGACGCTCACGCTGTTCGCGTACGCGGGCGTGATGATCGTCGTGCAGGTACCGTGGCAGAGCGTGCTGTCCGGGTCGCTGGTGCCGCGTCTGCACTGGACGGAACACTACTTCTCGATGCTGATGGCGATACTCGGCACCACCATCAGCCCCTACCTGCTTTTTTCACAGGCGACGCAACAGGTCGAAGAAATGCAGCCCGATTCCGAACACAAGCAATCGGGCGAGTACAGGCGGACGCTCGACGCGCAGTTTCGCAAGGTACGGAAGGACACGCTGATCAGAACAGCGTTTTCGAACGCGGTGGGGTTCGCGATCATGGCGGCGACGGCCGCGACGCTCTACGCGTATGGATACGACATGCAGCACATGCAAGACGCCGCGCGCGTGCTTGAGCCCATCGCTCATGGCTACGCGTCGCAGGTGCTCGCGCTGGCGCTCACCGGCACGGCGCTGATTGCGCTGCCGCCGCTTGCGGGTTCGGCGGCGCATGCGGCGGCTGGCGTATTCGAGAAGGAGAACGAGGACGTCGGACGCTCCAACCGTCGGGTCGCGCTCGCATTGATCGCCGTGATGCTGCTTGGCGGTGCGCTCGGCGTGTCGATGGTATGCGCGCATGTCGAGCCGCTGCGCATCCTGTACTGGGGCGCGCTGGTGAACGGATCGACGGCGATGCCTGTGATGTTCATGCTCGTTCTGCTGAGCACGAAGCGGTCGGCTGTCGGCGATCTGAGCGCGCACTGGGTTCTGCGTTGCCTGTGCTGGCTGGCGACCGTTTGTACGGGAGCCGCGCTGGTTTCGCTATTCGTGCTCGAATGGCTGGACTGACATCGGGCGTTCGCGTCGCTTGCAGACACGATCGATCACGACCGACGCCGGACCACGCCGACGCAGAGCGCGGCAATCGCAGCGGCGCCGAGTGCCGCGATGCCGCGATGCGTATCGAGCCACAACGCGGCACTCGACGACGACGCTTGAGCATCGAAGCGCCCGCGCACGCGATGCAGGCCGGTGACGGGCGTCCATAGATTCGACGGCTGCGCTTCGGCAGCGATGTGCGCATCCTGCTGCGCATCGACGCCCCTGCGTCCGAGATAGCGGTCGAGCCAGCCCGGCACCCATCGGTTCGCGACAATCGCCTTGATCGACGAAGCGCCGACCCACACTTCGCGGCGTCGATGCGTGGCAGCCCAATAGATCGCGCGCGCCGCGACTTCCGGTTGAAAGATGGGCGCGACGGGCCGCGGCGCACGCGGCATCCTGTTCTTCGCCCAGTCGAACTGCGGCGTGTTGAGCGCCGGCATCTGCACCATCGTCACATGAACGCGGCTCTTGCGATGATGAAGCTCGCAGCGCAGCGCGTCGGTGAACCCGCGTATTGCATGCTTTGCGCCGCAATACGCGGATTGCAGCGGGATCGAACGATAGGCGAGGGCGGAGCCGACCTGCACGATCACGCCATCGTCGCGCTGGATCATCCGCTTCAGCGCGGCCATCGTTCCCCACACGAAGCCGTGATACGTCACATCGGTGATGCGCGCGAATTCCTCGTGCGGCAGCGCATCGACGGGCGCGAAGGCCGTGACCATCGCGTTGTTGACCCACACGTCGATGGGTCCGAGACGCGCTTCGATCGAGGCCGCCGCTGCATCGACGGCGTCGGCGTCGCTCACGTCCGCCTTGATCGACACGACGCGCACGCCGGCTGCGCGAACTTCCTGAGCGGTGTCGTGCAGCGCGTCGGCATCGCGCGCGAGCAGCGCGACGTCGGCGCCGTGCCGCGCAAATTCGAGTGCAGCCGCGCGGCCCACACCTGCCGTGGCGCCCGTGATCACGACCGTTCGAGGTCTGCGTATGCCGCCCACGATGAATTCCTCCTTGCTCTTCGATGTGGCCCGATGCGAATGCCTATAGCTCGCCGCGCGAAGCGAGCCTCTCGATTCTGTCGGCCGTGCGGCAGGCGATAGCCTGAATCGTCAGCGACGGGTTGACGCCGCCGACGGTCGGGAACACCGAGCCGTCGCAAATCCAAAGATTCGGAATGTCCCAGCTGCGGCAATCCGCATTGACGACGCTCGTTGTGGGGTCGTCGCCCATGCGCGCTGTGCCGTTCAGATGGCAGGTATCGTCGTGCTGCGCCCAGACGCGTTTTGCGCCTGCCGCTTCGAGCGCCTGCGTCATGAACCGGAGCGAATGCGAGATCAGCCGCCGGTCGTTATCGCAGTAGCTCCACGTGACGCGCGCGATGGGCAGGCCGTACTGGTCTTTCTCGTCGGCGAGCGTGACGCGGTTGCGTTCCTGAGGCATCGTCTCGCCGACGATCTTGAGTCCCGCCTGATGGTTGTACATCTGCATCTCGTCGAGCAGCGGCTGTCCCCACAGGCCGCGGCCGATCTGCGTCTGCGCCCACACGACGGGCAACGGCCCCTGGCTCATGTACGCATAGCCGCCGAAGAAGTCCTTGCCCTTGTCCGTGTAGTTCCAGTGCTCAGTGATCGCGAGCGACGGCGGCCCCTTGTACCAGCGTATCTCGTCGTCCAGCACGCCCCATACGGCCTGATTCGACTGCACCATCAGATTCTTGCCGACGAGCCCGGAGCTATTCGCGAGACCATCGGGATAACGGTCGTTGCCCGACATCAGCAGCAGACGCGGCGTTTCGATCGCATACCCGGCGACGACCACATGACGCGCACGCTGAAACTGCCATCGGCCTTCGCGCAGATATTCGACTCCCGTTGCGCGTCCCGCCGTATTGACGTCGATGCGGCCGACCATCGCGAGGTCGCGGATCTCGGCGCCCGCGTGGACGGCGCGCGGAATCCACGTGACGAGCGCGCTCTGTTTCGCATTCGTCGCGCAGCCCGATACGCAGAAGCCGCGATAGACGCACGGATGCGCCTTGCCGCGCGGCGCGGAAATCGTCGCGAGAGGCGTCGGGCTCCAGTCGATGCCGAGTGCGTCCGCGCCGCGCGCGAGCACCAGTGCGGCCGCATTCATTTCGTGCGCGCGATACGGATAGCGAGGCCGCTTCGGTCCCCACGGATAGCGCACGGGACCGGAGATCTTGAGCGCTTCTTCGACGTACGTGTAGTAACGCCACATCTCGCGCCAGTCGAGCGGCCAGTCGGCACCGTACCCGAGCAGCGAGCGCGAGCGGAACCATTCGGGTCTGAATCGCAGCGACACCATCGCGAAGTGCACGGTGCTTCCGCCGACGGCCTTGCCGCTATTGTTCGCGCCGAGCACGAGCGGATCATCGCCGTCGACGATGCGCTCGTCGGTCCAGTACAGCTTCGACTGATGCGTTTCGTCGGAGGCGAATTCTTCGAGCGGCCTCCACCACGCGCCCGCGTCGAGCGCGACCACCTTGAAGCCTTTCTCGGCGAGCCTGCAGGCCAGCGTCCCGCCACCCGCACCCGTGCCGACGATCGCGAAATCGACTTCTTCATGCAGCGGATACTCGCGCATCGGCACCCATGCTCCGGGCGTGAAGACATCCGGCGCGCGGCCTTGCTTGCCGCGCGGCCAGCGAAGCGCATCATCGAGCACGCTGTCCCTCCCCGGGCGGCACTTCTTTGCCCTCCCAAGGATCGCTTCGATTGAAGTTCATGCGCACATAGCCACGCGGATTCGCAGGCCCGCCGAATCCGATCGCGCTCCACGCGGACGGATGCGCATAGTAGGTCGTGCAGATATCGTGCAGCACGCGCTGCGTGAAAAACAGTTTCGACGACATGTTGTGCCATGTGTCGCCTGTCAGCGTGCCGTGCTCCATCGCCTGAACGAGTTCGATGCACGCGCGTTTGTCGAGATCGACGAAGGCGGCGCGATGTCGATGAAGGCTTGCTTCGTCGAGTGCCGCGAGACCGATTCGCCATGCTTCCTGCAACGCAGGCAAGCCAGCGCGGCGATAACCGTCGCTCTTGCCCATCGCGATCTTGCGGTCGACGAGCGCGGCAAGCGGCACGGGCGGCCGGTTCTCGGGCTGCGGGACGATGATCGCGCACAGCGCGCGCAGCGTGCGCCATTGGTCGCGATTGCACCATGCGGGCTCATCGGCCGTTGCGATGCGATCGGCGATGATCGCGCGCGACGCATCGTCCCATGATGGCGTGTCGCGTTTGTCGAGCACGTCGTAGCCCGTGTAATCGGGTAGAGGCATGGCGTCATTCATTTTCTGTCTCTCTCATGCGCAAGGCCGCGAGTCCTGCCAGCGCGAGCGCGGTGAAGCTGGGCGGCGCGGGCAACGGCGGCCCGCCCAGAATGTTCTGCGACCAGTTGCGCCAGCCGCCCTGGCTGCGTGCGATACCGCGTGCATGGAAGAGCGTGCCGACCACACCGAGCGCGGCCGTCGCGCGCAACCAGATTCGCGTGAGCCAGTGTTGCCGGGGCGCGGATAGCGCGGCATTCGCGAGCATCGCGGCGGCAACGGGCGCAATGGTGACGGGCGCATACATCGCGCGGTGCTGGAACGCGCCGCGAAAATGCAGCAGGCCGACTTCGGCAACCGTGCCGACCAGTCCGACACTGGCCGCAAGCGCGAGCGCCTTGCCGGCAGGCATGCCGAACAGACGCGGATCGACAGCCGGTTCGTTGCGCAAGCGCTCGCCGACCGCGCCGAGCGCGCCCGAAAGCAACAGCGACATCGGCGCGCCAAGCGGAGCGCCATAGAACAGGTTGTGCCAGCTGAAGCCGCCGGGGCGCTTCGTGACGTTGTAGAGATGAAACGCCGTGCCGGCGACACCTGCCGCCGCTGCCGTGACATAGACGGCGTGGCGGATCGAATGCGCGGCCTCGGTGCGGTCCGCGCCGCCATGCAATCCGGCGATCAGCGCGCAGGTCGCGGACACGAGGGGCGTATACATCGCCCGGTTGTCGAACGATCCGCGATAGTGCTCGACCGCGCTGTCGGCGAGCGCGGAAAAAGCGAGCAGCGCGGAACCGTGATTGAAACCGCGCGCGGCCTCGATGTGAACGCGCGATGTCGTGCTCATTGCACTGGCCGGTTCGATTGCAAGACGGGCTCGTTGCCGTGCGGGCGCGCCGTTCGTTTTCGTTGCGAGCGCGGCGGCACCTGAGGCGGCGCAGAGTGCGCCGAGCGCATATAACGCTGTTCTTGTCATCGTGATCAGATCGTTTGCATAGGGCCGCTCGATGCGTCAGCGTGGGTTCGTTCCGATCATGGCGCGCTCGTCGCAAAGCGTCGAGCATCCTGGCGCTTCAAATCGAGGCCGCAGCCGGGCCGGGAGAGATCGGGCGCAATGCTTCCATCCATCACATGCGGCGCGCCGTCGAACAGCATCGACTCGATGCGCGCGTGATCGTGAAACCATTCCTGATGCTCGAGCCCGGGCACGGCGGCCGCGACGTGCAGATGCAAGGACGGCGCGCAGTGAGCGGACAGCGGCACATGGAAAGCCTCAGCCACGTGAGCGGCTTCGATGAAGCCCGTGATGCCGCCGCAACGGCTCGCATCTGCCTGGAGCACATCGACGGCATTCGCTTCGAGCATTCGCCTGAAGTAGTCCAGCGCATAGCCGTACTCGCCTGCCGCAATGTCCATTCCGGGCGGGGCCGCGCATCGGATTGCATTGAGTCCCGCGAGATCATCCGAACTGACGGGCTCTTCGAACCATTGCACGCGCTGTTCCGCGAAATGCGCGGCAAACCGCAGCGCGCTCTTTCTGTCGTACGCACCGTTTGCATCGACGAACAATCCGGCGTCATCGCCGATCGCATCGCGCGCGCACCGCACGCGCGCGGGATCGCGCTCCGGCTCGCTGCCGATCTTCACCTTCACCCATCGACATTCGTCGTCATGCACCCAGTGCGTCAACTGCTCGCGCATTTGCGCATCCGTGTATGTCGTGAAACCTCCGCTTCCATAGACAGGCACGCGATCGCGCGCCTGGCCAAGCAGCTTCGCGAGGGGAACGTCGAGGCGCTTTGCGTGCAGGTCCCATAGCGCGCAGTCGAGCGCGGAGATCGCGGTTGCCGCAAGGCCCTCGCGACCGAGGTTGCGCACGCGACGCTGCATTCGAAGCCACAAGCGCCGCACTTGCGACGCATCTTCGCCGAGCAGTACATCGGCAAGCGCATGTCGTATCAGCGTCACCGTGCACGCGTCGGTATACGTGTAGCCCAGTCCCGTGACGCCAGCCGCTTCGACTTCGGCGACCACGAGTGTCGTCGAGTTCCATTCGAACGTTCCGTCTGCCTCGGGCGCATCGGTCGGAATCGTATAGGCGTCTGCCGTGATTCGCGTGATCGGCGCCGCGGCGTAACGATCCGTCGTTGAAAAAGAAGCAGCTTCGTTCATGGTGTGCATCCGTGACTGGCGACTGTGACAGGTCGTGTTGCGCTACTCGACGGACAGCAATGGGTGTGCCTTACAGCAGGGTTTCGCGCGATGGGGCGCACGTCTTGCTGTCTCGACAGACGGCGCAGTGTCCGCGCAAACGGCACGCAACTTCGGCACGCACGACTTCTCTTATGCGGAGGTTTTCATGGCAAAGACAGTGGGCGACTTCATCGTCGACAGGCTGTATCAATGGGGCGTGAGACGCATGTACGGCTATCCGGGCGATGGCATCAACGGTGTGTTCGGCGCGCTGAGCCGGGCAGACGGAAAGATCGAATTCGTGCAGGCACGCCACGAAGAAATGGCTGCGTTCATGGCGAGCGCGCACGCAAAATTCACCGGCGAGCTGGGCGTCTGCATCGCGACGTCAGGACCGGGTGCAGCGCACCTGATCACGGGCCTCTACGACGCGCGAATGGACCACATGCCCGTGCTTGCGATCGCCGGCCAGCAGGCGCGCGCGGCATTGGGTTCGCACTATCAGCAGGAAGTCGACATTGCAGCGATGTTCAAGGACGTCGCCGGTTCATACGTGCAGCAGGCGAGCGTGCCCGCGCAGGTGCGGCACATGATCGATCGCGCGGTACGCATTGCGTTATCGGAGCGGCGCGTAACGGCGCTCGTTCTGCCGAACGACTTGCAGGACCTCGAATTCGAGCCGCCCGCACGCAGGCACGGCACCGCGCATTCGGGCGTCGGCTATTCGCGGCCGAGAATCGTGCCCGCGCAGGACGATCTGCAACGCGCCGCCGATGTGCTGAATGCGGGGCACAAGGTCGCCATTCTGGTCGGCGCCGGCGCGTTGAATGCAACGGATGAAGTCATCGCGGTGGCGGACCGGCTCGGTGCGGGCGTCGCCAAGGCGCTGCTCGGCAAGGCCGCGCTGCCGGACGATCTGCCGTGGGTAACGGGATCGATTGGCCTGCTCGGCACAAAACCCAGCTACGAGTTGATGACGTCATGCGACACGCTGCTGATGATCGGCTCGGGCTTTCCGTACTCGGAATTTCTGCCGAAGGAAGGCGATGCGCGCGGCGTGCAGATCGACATCAAGGCCGACATGCTGAGCCTGCGTTATCCGATGGAAGTGAACCTCGTCGGCGACAGCGCCGAGACTTTGCGCGCGCTGTTGCCGCTGCTGAGAGAGAAGGACAGTCATGTATGGCGCTCGCGTATCGAGCGCTGGACTTCGCGCTGGTGGGAGACGCTCGACGAGCGCGCGCATCAGCCAACCAGCAAGGGCGTGAATCCGCAGCGCGCGTTCACCGAGCTGTCGCCGCGCCTGCCCGACAACGTCATTCTGACCAGCGACTCCGGCTCGTGCGCAAACTGGTACGCACGCGATCTGAAGATTCGCCGGGGGATGATGGCATCGTTGTCGGGCGGGCTCGCGTCGATGGGCGCCGCCGTTCCGTATGCGATCGCCGCGAAGTTTGCGTATCCGGGCCGCCCCGTGATCGCGATGGTCGGCGACGGCGCGATGCAGATGAACAACATGGCCGAGCTGATTACCGTCGCGAAGTACTGGAAGCGGTGGGCCGATCCGCGCTGGATCTGCATGGTGCTGAACAACGAAGACCTGAATCAGGTGACGTGGGAGCAACGCGTGATGGAAGGCGATCCGAAGTTCAACGCGTCGCAGGAAATACCCAACGTGCCTTATCACCGCTTTGCGGAACTGCTCGGCTTGACGGGCCTATACGTCGACGATGCCGAGCAGTTGTCCGATGCGTGGGAAACCGCGCTGGCCGCGAAGCGCCCCGTCGTGCTGGAAGTGAAGTCGGACCCGGAAGTGCCGCCTTTGCCGCCTCATGTGACGATCGCGCAGGCGCGCGCGTTTGCACGGACGTTGATGGAGGGCGATCCGAAAGAAGGCAGCGTGATCGCGAACACCGCGCGTCAGGTGCTGGGCTCGGTCATTCCGGGCGCGAAGGACTAGCGGGCGAACGTGCGTGATGCGCTTACATGCGAAGAACGCCGCCTGACGTCCATGTAAAGGTCACAGTGTGATGTAAATCGTACGCGCAACGCCGGCTCGGGTTTGCGGGCATGTTTTTGCATACATGATGTGGCGTTTGTGGCGGCTTCCCGTCCTGATTGAAGAAGCTGCGTGGCGAGACCGTGCCCGTTTCTTGCTGAGCTAGTACGGGCGCGTCACGTCTTGGTATGCAGGCATCGAAAGGGGGAGTAGGCGGATGCAACGGAGGCCGGAAGACGCGCGTCGCAGCGGCACAGGCGTATGGACTCGTGCGCCCGCTGCCGCCGCGGTTGCGTCGATGGCTGGCTTGATGGCTGCACACACCGATGCACAGGGCGCGCCCCTCGATTACTTCCTGCACGCGGGCGGTCCCGCCGCCGGGCCGACGATGCGCCTCGGCTGGGCGCTCGCCGCGCTCTCGATGGGCGTGATCGCGATCGTCGCGCTGCTGCTCGCCATTGCGATTGCGCGCCGCCGCCATGCGCGCGTCGCGAACTCGCTTGAACAAGGGGAGAAGGGCGCGCTTCGCTGGGTCTACATCGGTACGGGCATTTCGTCCGTGCTGCTGATCGTGACGCTCGCCTATACGCTGGTCACGCTCGATTCGGTAGCGTCGCCGCCACACGCGCCTTCGCTGACGCTGACGGTAACGGCGTACGACTGGTGGTGGAAAGTCGAATACAGCGATGCCGACGGCGGCCCCGCATTCGTCACGGCGAACGAGATTCACATCCCTGCCGGAGAGCCCGTGAAGATCGTGCTGAAGAGCGCCGATGTAGTTCACGCGTTCTGGGTGCCGCAACTCGCGGGCAAGACGCAGACCATTCCGGGGCAGATCAACGAGCAATGGATTCAGGCCGATGCGCCGGGCGTGTATCGCGGGCAATGCTCGCAGTTTTGCGGCGCGCAGCATGCGCATATGGCGTTCGAGGTCGTCGCGCAGGAGCGCGTCGCTTTCGATGCGTGGCGCCGCGAAGAAGCAAAGCCCGCGGCGCCCGTCGCCGCTTCGGCCGATGCACTGGCATCGCATGGCAAGCAACTCTTCGACGCGCGCTGCGCGGGTTGTCACGCGGTGCGCGGCACAGACGCGAACGGCGCACAGGCACCCGATCTCACGCATCTGAATGCGCGCAGGCTGATCGCGGCGGGCGTACTGACGAACACGCGCGAGCATCAGCTCGACTGGATTCGCCACGCGCAACGGATCAAGCCCGATTCGCTGATGCCCAGCATCGCGCTGACGACGAGCGAGACAGCGGCGCTGTCCGCGTATCTCGCGACCTTGCATTGACGGGAACAGACACGGATGGCCGATACCACGACTCCTTCTTCGACTTCCTCGCGCGAGCCGCTCGAGCGCACGCTGCGACGCGGCATCGTCGCACGCGGCAGTGCAGCCGAGAAGGCCCTTCGCGAACTGTGGGAGACACCGCCGGGCTGGCGCGGCTGGCTGTCGACTGTCGATCACAAGCGCATCGGCATTCGCTACCTTGTCACGGCGTTCGTGTTCCTGATCGCGGGCGGCGTCGAGGCGCTCATCATGCGCGTGCAGCTCGCGCAGCCGAACGGCACGGTGCTCACGCCACAGCAGTACAACCAGCTCTTCACGATGCACGGCGTGACGATGATCTTCCTGTACGCGCTGCCCGTGCTGTCCGGTTTCTCGAACTATCTGTGGCCGCTGATACTCGGCGCGCGCGATATGGCGTTTCCGCGCCTCAACGCGTTTTCGTACTGGATCTTCCTGTTCGCGGCGATCTTTCTGTATGCGAGCTTTCCGCTCGGCGAAGCGCCCGACGCCGGCTGGTTCAACTATGTGCCGCTTTCAGGCCTCGAATACGACACCGGGCCGAACATCGACGTGTACGCGCTCGGCATGGTGCTGCTCGGCATTTCGACGACCGTCGGCGCGGTGAACTTCGTCGTGACGCTGCTGCGCATGCGCGCATCGGGCATGTCGCTCGATCGCATCCCCGTGCTCGTGTGGGGCACGATGACCGCGTCGTGCGGCAATCTCGTGGCGGTTCCGTCGGTGAGCCTCGCGTTTTTGCTGCTGTGGATGGACCGGCGCATCGGCACGCATTTCTTCGACGTGGCGAACGGCGGACGCGCGCTGCTGTGGCAACACCTGTTCTGGATTTTCGCTCATCCGTGGGTGTATGTGGTCGTGCTGCCCGCGATGGGCATCGTCTCCGACGCGTTGCCCGTGTTCTGCCGCCGGCCGCTGGTGGGCTATGGGCCTGTCGCGTTGTCGACGGTTGCGACGATGCTGATCGGCTTCGTCGTCTGGATTCACCATATGTTCGCGACGGGCTTGCCCGCGCTCGCGCTGTCGCTGTTCGGCGCGGCGAGCATGGCGATTGCCGTGCCGAGCGCGATCGCGACTTTCGCATGGATCGCGACGATCTGGACAGGGCGGCCCGTGTTTCGCGTGCCGTTTCATTACTTCGCGGGCTTCGTGCTGCTGTTCGTGATCGGCGGCGTGTCGGGCGTGATGACGGCGGCCGTGCCGTTCGACTGGCAACTGACGGACACTTACTTCGTCGTCGCGCATCTGCATTACGTGCTGCTCGGCATCAATGTGTTCCCCGTGATCGGCGGCGTGTACTTCTGGTTCCCGAAGTTCACGGGACGCATGATGAGCGAGCGCATCGGAAAATTTGCCTTCTGGGTGATGTTCATCGGCTTCAACGTGGCTTTCTTTCCGATGCATCTTGCGGGACTACTCGGCATGCCGCGCCGCATCTATACGTACGCGCCGGACATGGGCTGGAGCACGGTGAACCTGATCACGTCGGTGGGCTCGTTCGTGCTCGCGCTCGGCATCCTGATCTTCCTGTGCGATCTGCTTTACAGCTTGCGGCACGGCGCCGTCGCAGGCGACAACCCGTGGGACGCCGGCACGCTCGAATGGTCGACGACTTCGCCGCCGCCTCCGTACAACTTCGCCGTCGCGCCGACGGTCGCGAGCCGGCACCCGTTGTGGGAAGGGCGCATCGAAGAGGAGGGGCAGAACGGCTCGCGCTCGTCGCTCGAAGAGGGCTTCATTCTCGATCGCGGCCGCGAAGCGCTCGGCACGACGGCGCTCGAAGCGCGGCCGGATGTGATCCTGAAGATGCCGGAAGACTCGTACACGCCTTTCGTGTTGAGCGTGTTCGCGGCGCTGCTTTTCGCGGGGCTTGCGCTGCTCGCGTGGTGGCTGGTGGCGGCGATGCTGCTGGGCTGTGCCGCGTCGATCGTCGTGTGGCTGTGGCCCGAGCGCAGCCTGATCCAGCGCGAGCCGCAGCGCGTGCGCGATGCAGGGGAATGAAATGAGCGACGCGTTGCGCAACGGCACGGTGCACGACGATGCCTCTCGCGGCGACGCTTATGGACGCGAGGTCAGCCTGCCCGTCGGCAGCGCGGGCGAACGCTCGGGCGGCTGGTTCGGGTGTCTCGCGCTGATCGTCACGGAAGGCTCGTTGTTCGGCTATCTGATCTTTTCGTACCTGTACCTTGCGTCGCAGAGCGGCCGCATGTGGCCGCCCGAAGGCTTGCCGAAGCTCGGCCTCGGCGGCGCGAACACGGCCATCCTGCTGACGAGCAGCGTCTTCGTGTGGCTGTGCGAGCGCTGCGTGAAGCGGCGGCGCATCCATTGGGCCGTCGCGTCGATGAGCACGGCGCTGGTGCTGGGCGTGACGTTCGTCGGCATTCAGATCAAGGAATGGCAGAACCATCCTTACGGCATGACGGCGCATCTGTATGGATCGCTGTACTTCACGATCACGGGCTTTCATATGGCGCACGTCGTCGTCGGACTGGTGGTGCTGGCGTTGCTGCTGCTATGGACGGCGCGCGGCTACTTCGACGAAAAGCGCTGCCTCGCGCTGACGATCGGCGGACTCTACTGGCACTTCGTCGATCTCGTGTGGCTCTTCATCTTCTCGACGATCTATCTGTCGCCGTATGTGTTGAGGGGGCGCGCATGAGCGACATCCGCACACAAACACAGCAGCGGCGCGATGAGCCGGCGGCGCGCATCGACATTCCGCGCTTTCACTCCGGGCGCCTGTTGACGGCCGCGCTCGCGACGCCGCTCGCATGGTTCGCGCAGATGTTCATCGGCGAAGTGCTGACGTCGCAGGCGTGTGCGCTATCCGATCCGCTGCGTCCCGCATCGCCGCCGACGTGGGTGACGACGGCGTTGGCCGCGCTGAGCGTCGTGTGCGTGATAGTGGGCGTCGCGGGTCTGATCGTCGCGTGGCGTGCCGTCGTGTTCACGCGCGGCAGACGCGGACATGCGCTCGACGGACGCGCGCGCAGAGTCGCGGAACTCGAATGGTTTCTCGCGCGGGTAAGCGCGCTGTCGAGCGCGATGTTCATGTTCGGGCTGGTCACGACCGTTTTGGCCGTGGTGGTCGTGTCGCCGTGCGGGCAGTGGTGACGATCATGAGCAGACGAGTCGTTCTTGCCATCGGTATCGGCATTGGTATCGGGATCGCGGCGATTGCGGGCGCGGCTTTCATCGCATCAGGAGCGATGCCGAAGCGAGCCGACGCGCAGACGTCGACGGTGCCCATCGACACCCGCGACCCGAAACTGATTGCGAAAGGCGAATACCTCGCGAAAGCCGCCGATTGCGCGGGCTGCCATACGGCGCCGCCGGGCGGGCCTTCGGGCAAGGAGCCGTTGCATCCGTCGGCGCCTTTTGCAGGCGGCCTGGGGATGGGCTCGCCGTTCGGCACGATCTGGTCGTCGAATATCACGCCCGACCCCGTGGCGGGAATCGGGCGCTACAGGTACGACGATTTCGCGCGCGCCGTGCGCGAGGGCGTTGCGCCCGGCAACCGGCGGCTCTATCCTGCGATGCCGTATCCGTCGTTCGCAAAGATCAACGATGATGACATGCACGCGCTTTACGCGTATTTCATGCACGGCGTCGCGCCCGTGTCGAAGCCCGCGCCACGCACGCGCTTGCCGTTTCCGTTCAATCTGCGCTGGGCGCTGACGTTCTGGAACTTCGCGTTTGCATCCGATGACGTGTTCGTGCCGCAATCGTCGCGCAGCCCGCAATGGAATCGCGGCGCTTATCTCGTGCAGTCGCTCGGCCATTGCGGCGCATGTCACACGCCGCGCGGACCGGCTTCCGAAGAGCGCGGCTACAGCGAGCACTCGCGGCTTTATCTGACGGGCGGCACGAACGATCACTGGTTCGCGCCGAACCTGACGGGCGACATGGGCTCAGGCCTCGGACGCTTTTCCGAAGACGACATCGCCGCGTTCCTGAGACGCGGGCATGGCGGCGGTCTCATCACGTTCGGCAGCATGATTGAGGTGGTCGAGGACAGCACGCAGTATCTGACCGACGACGATCTGCATGCGATTGCGCGCTATCTGAAGAGTCTGCCGGCGCAAGCGCCGTCTGGCCATTTCGACGATCAGTCGAATGCTGCGCTGCGGACCGTGCGCGCGCTGAAAACGGGCGATGTCGAATTGCCGGGCGCGGGGATCTATCAGGGCTTTTGCGCGCGCTGTCATAAAGTGGATGGAATGGGCGAGCCGCTCAAGTATCCGCGGCTCGCGGGCAACCCCGCTGTATTGAGCGAGCACGCCGATTCGCTCGTGCGCTTGCTGGTGGAAGGCGGCGAGGCGCCGCACACGCAATCGGGACCGGACCCGAAGAAAATGCCGTCATTCGCGGGCAAGCTGACCGATACCGAAATGGCGCGTGTGCTGACCTTCGTACGCAATACGTGGGGCAACGATGCCGCGCCCGTGACGACACGTGAGGTAGCGCGCATCCGCCAAACGTTAGGCAGGTAGCGCTGAAGTACGAAGGTCGAGTTGCATCGCGAGCTTCGAGCTGAAACTGCGTACGTTGTACGAAGGAGTCGATCTTCGGAGATAGCGACGGCCTTAATAAGGTAATCCAGAGCGACTAGTATTTTGGAACGAGACGTGCGAGATGGCTGGCGCCATGCCGCCCGTCGATGCAGTCTGCTGGAGGCGACCATGCTTGACACCGCTGTGTTTCGCAACGGTTTTCGGTCGGTCTCCGCGCGGACCACACAGCGTCCGTCGCGTGCGGCGCGCTCCCATTCCGCTGTCGTACCCTATGCGCTCGTGTACGTCGACACGAACAGTGTTGGCAGTCCCAACAGCACGAGCGTCGATCCGTTCGCCTATCTCCAACAGTCCATCACGCTCAACCGGAGTCTGCTCGCTGCCGGCTTGCCGCGATTGACCGTCGCGACCAATGTGTCGGACAAGGTCGAGCACTATCTCGCCGATGTCGCCGGGGACTGGCGTCCCGACGTGTTGCAGCTGAGGCCGTCGACACTCCAGGTGCCGAAGGCCACGCGGTTCTATGGCACGCACTTCAAACTCGATTTGCTGGAGCAGGCGGCCGCTACATTGCTCGAAGGCCAGCTTCTGATGCTGCTCGATACCGACATGCTCGCGCTTCGGGGCGTGAGCGCGGAACTGCTGCTGCGCTGCCGGGCGACGGGCGTGGGCGCGTATGACATCACCGATCAGGAGTTCTCTGCTTATGGCGAGAGCCGCGTCATCGCCGATCTCGAGACGGTTGCAGGCAGGCGGCTTGTCAACCCGAGATGGTTCGGCGGCGAGGCGCTGCTGGCATCGGCGGCGTTCATCGACAAGCTCGTGCCTCGCGCACGCGCATGCTTCGAACGGTACAGGTCGTCGATCGACCAGTTGAACCACCAGGGCGATGAAGCATTTGTCTCTGCGGCACTGAACTTGCTTGCTGAAGAAGGGCATCAGGTCGTCGATCTGGGCGCGCACCGGCTGGTGGGACGACACTGGTCCGGCAATACGCATCGCGATCTGCGCTGGTTCAAGGGATGTGCGTTGCTGCATCTGCCCGACCGCAAGCGGCTGCTCGAACGTCAGGCGCGCCGCCCGACGTTCAGCGTGGCGCGTATCTGGCGAAGACTCGTGCTGGCGCACGCGTTCAACCGGATGCTATGGCCGCTCAGGCAGTGGCGTCGCGCACGCGCGCGTCGGCAACGGATGCCCGTCAGTCACGCAGCCAGGGTCGACGTGCTGATTCTCGATGCCGATGCGGGCCGGTTGTCGGCGCTGGCTTCCCGGCTGACATCGCGCGGCGTCGTCGTAATGCCGACGCTCACGATGGAAGAAGCACGCGATGCCGCGCGGCGGCTCGGTCCGCGCGTCATCGTGACGTCGAGTCGGTTTGTTGCCGTCGATGGCGGCAATGCGATGGACGCGATCCAGCGCAGCGCGGGCCGTCCCGTGCTGATCGGCTTTTCGTCCGACGATGCGCGCCTCGACTGGACACAGTGGGACGGGTGGTTTCCGCGCTCCGCCGATCCCGGCGAAGTGGTGGAAGCAGTGATGGAGGCGCTGGGCAGACGATAGCGCCGACGCGCGCAACGCCCGGGCGTTCAAAGGATTGCGAAAACGTCTGAAGAAGTTCGTCTTGTCAATCGATGCATGCCGCGCATGTCTCGATGAATCAGCTGGAGGAATCATGTTTGTCGCAGAGAACGCGCGTCAACGCGCCGACGGATACAGGGGCAGTGTTTCAAGCTTTCAACGGATCGCGTTCGTGCTGACGGATGCGTGCGACCTGTTGGGCGTAACCGTCGTCGCCGAGGCGCTCGAATGCGCGAGCGAACTGGCGGGCGTTCAGCATGCGTGCAAGTACGGGGTGCAGTTACTGTCCGCAAATGGCGGCCTCGTGAAATGCCATCGTTCGCTCGTCGTGTCGACGGGCAAACTGGGCGATACGATCGGGACGCGATTCGCGTGCGTGTTCGTCGCGGCAGGGCCGAACGTAGACGAGGTGTGCAACGGGCTGTCGCATGCAGCGTGGCTGCAGCGCGTCAGGGCAACAGCCACGCCCGTGCGGTTTCTCGCAGCCGATACCGTGCACGTTTCGGAGCGTGATCGCGTCGTCGAGGAGTCGCAGGCCAAAGCAAGATTATCCGGCGCGATCAAAGCGGCCTTCGAAGTCATCCGCGACGATATGGGCGAGTCGATTGCGCGCGAGGCCTTGCATCGCACGGTCAGCGTACACGTCGACACGATTCTGTCATCGACCGACGCGGGCATGACCACGGCCGACAAGGTGCGCGCGGCGGGGCAATGGCTCAGGAACAACTGTCACCGTCCCGTCAGCGTCGCCGATGCCGCGCACGCTTGCGCGATGAGCCAGCGTACATTGCTGCGCTACTTTCAGGCGTGCCTCGGGACTTCGCCATCGGAATACCTGCAACGGGCGAGGCTCGATCTGGCTTGCGTGCTGCTGGCCGAAACCTCGCTGCCCGCAGACAAAATCGCACGGCGTGTCGGTCTGACCGACGGCGGCAGGCTCGGCAAGCTGTTTCGCCGATGTCTAGGGAAGTCGCCGACCGAATATCGCGCGTGGCAGCATGCCAGGACGAATGGTCTGCAGCCGGTCCATGCGAACGAGCGGCCGCGCGAGGTTCCGGCGGACATGGAGGCCGCTGCGTGAACCGCTTTCGCCGATCGGCATGCGTGGAGTTGCGCACCCGATAATCGTCAGCGGAAAGCCCTCGCGGGTCATCGAGCTTGCAATCCTTGCGCCGTAACATATGCTGGCGTTGAGGTTCGCTCGGCCAGGGCGCGGATCGTGCCCCGAATCGGCGAACGGCGCGGCATCGTCATGCCTTCGACGCGGCGAATCGGGAGGAAGCATCGTGACCACCAACCCGACATCAGACGTAACCCCGAGCGTCGGATCGGCGCGCACCGGGCTCGACGCCGATGCGCTGCGGCGCGGCGTGCTCGACAATCTGATCTGCCTGCAGGCGCGTCCTCCCAGCATCGCTACGCCGTACGACTGGTACATGGCGCTGTCGTACAGCGTGCGTGACCGCATGCTCGCGCGCTGGGCCGCGACGATCCAGAACTATGTAGCACGCGACCTGCGGGTCGCGTGCTACCTCTCCGCTGAATTCCTGATCGGCCCGCAGCTCGGCAACAATCTCGTGAACCTCGGCATCGAGGACAACGCGCGTGCCGTCATGCAGTCGCTCGGCCAGGACCTCGATGCGCTGCTCGCGCTGGAGGAAGAGCCGGGGCTCGGCAATGGCGGGCTCGGCAGGCTTGCCGCCTGTTATCTGGACTCGCTGGCGACGCTCGAGATACCGTCAGTCGGCTACGGCATCCGCTACGAGTTCGGCATCTTCGATCAGGAGATACGCGACGGCTGCCAGGTGGAAGTCACCGACAAGTGGCTGCAAAAAGGCAACCCGTGGGAGATCGTGCGCCCGAGCGTGTGTTACTACGCCGCCTTTGGCGGGCATACGGAACAGTGGACCGACGAGCAAGGCCGCTTTCGCGTGCGCTGGTTGCCGGCACGGATGGTCAAGGGCGTGGCCTGCGATACGCCGGTGCTGGGCTTTCGCGTGAACACGTGCAACACGCTGCGCTTGTGGAAAAGCGAGGCGATCGAGTCATTCGATCTGCAGGACTTCAATGCAGGCGATTACTACCAGGCCGTGCAGGAAAAGGTGATTTCGGAGACGCTGTCGAAGGTGCTCTATCCGAACGACGAACCCGAAGCCGGCAAGCGGCTGCGTCTTGCGCAGCAGTACTTCTTCGTCTCCTGCTCGCTGCAGGACATGTTGCGCATTCTCGATCTGAAGGGCGTGCCCGTCTCGCGTTTCGCCGACATGTTCGCGGTTCAGCTGAACGACACGCATCCGTCCGTCGCGGTTGCCGAGCTGATGCGCCTGCTCGTCGACGAACGGCTTGTTCCCTGGGACGAAGCATGGGACATCACGTGCCGCACGCTCGCCTATACCAACCACACGCTGTTGCCCGAAGCGCTCGAAACGTGGGGCTTGCGGCTCTTCGGCAGATTGCTGCCGCGTCCGCTCGAAATCATCTACGAGATCAATCACCGGTTCCTCGACGACCTGGGGCGAAAGTATCCGGGCGACGAGGCGCGCGTCGCGCGCATGTCGCTGATCGATGAGAGCGGCGAGAAGAAGATTCGCATGGCGTACCTGTCGACGATCGGCAGCCATGCCGTCAACGGCGTCGCGGCGTTGCATTCGACGCTGCTCAGGCAGACCGTGCTGCACGACTTCGCGGAGCTGTGGCCCGAGCGTTTCGACAACGTCACCAATGGCGTCACGCCGCGTCGCTTCCTGCTGCTGAGCAACCCGCGTCTTGCGCGGCTGCTCGACGCAACAGTGGGCGATGGCTGGGTCACTGATCTCACACGGCTTCGCAGGCTCGAAGCGTACGCCGACGATCGCGCGTTTCAGGAAAAATGGCGTGCCGTCAAGCATGCGAACAAACACGCGCTCGCGGGACAGATTCGCCACGTGACGAATATCGACGTGGACCCCGATGCGCTGTTCGACATTCAGGTCAAGCGCATCCACGAGTACAAGCGACAGCATCTGAATGCGCTCTACATCGTCACGCTTTACCAGCGTCTGCGCCGCAACGTCGAGCAGGGCGCCGTGCCGCGCTGCTTCGTGTTCGGCGGAAAGGCCGCGCCGGGTTATGCGATGGCGAAGCTGATGATCCGGCTGATTACGGGCATCGCCGAAGTCGTGAACAACGATCCCGCGATGCACGGCAGGTTGAAGGTTGTGTTCTTTCCGGATTTCAACGTGAAGAATGCCCAGTTCATCTATCCCGCCGCCGACCTGTCCGAGCAGATTTCGACTGCGGGCAAGGAAGCGTCGGGCACCGGCAACATGAAGTTCATGATGAACGGCGCCATCACGATAGGCACGCTGGACGGCGCGAACGTCGAAATCCGCGAAGAAGCCGGCGACGAGAACTTCTTCCTCTTTGGCCTCACTGTCGCGCAGGTGGAGCGCGCCAGGCGCGAAGGCTATCGTCCTTCTGCGCATGTCGAAAGCAATCCGGAGTTGCGCGAGGTGCTCGACCTTATCGCCGGCGGACATTTCTCGCGCGGCGACCATCACGTGTTTCGGCCGCTGGTCGACAATCTGCTGCACGTCGACCCGTTCCTCGTGCTCGCCGATTACGCCGATTATGTCGCGTGCCAGGAGCGCGTGAGCGCTGCGTGGCTGGACCCGGCACGCTGGACTCGCATGTCGATACTCAATGCGGCGCGCTCGGGGAAGTTCTCATCCGATCGCGCGATCGCCGAGTACTGTGAGCGGATCTGGAAGATCGCGCCTGTAAAGATCTCGCTTGAATGACTGCTGGCGAGCGCCGATCATCGCGACTGCGAGGTTGCAATCGCAACGCCCACCACTGCAACACCCATTGCCCACCACGCGGACGGCGGCAGCGTTTCTCCGAGGAACGCATAGCTCATGAGCGCCGCGGCGGGCGGCACGAAGAAGAACAGCGCAGCCACCTTCGACACCTTGCCGGCGCGTGTCATCGCTAGCAGCAGGCTGATGGCGATCAGTGAATTGCCGAGCACGAGATACGCCATGACAGCCGTGAAGGTCCCCGTCCATTGCACGTGGCCGTGCTCGAACAACATGGCCATCGGCGCGCAACACGCGAGGCCGACCGCGTACTGAACGAGATTCGCCATCAATGGATCGTTCGATGCGGCCGTGCGCTTTTCATAAAGCATCGCACCCGTGATGCCGAGCAGCGCGCCGATTGCGAGCAGCACGGGGCCCAGCGAATCCACGTGGACGCGGCTGCGCGCAACGATGACGCCCGCCGCGCCTGCGAGACCGAGTATCAGCCCCGTCCAGCGGCGTGCGCCGACGCGTTCGCCGACCAGCTTCGGCGCCAGCACGCCGACGAGTATCGGTTGCAGCGAGACGATCAGCGCGAGCACCGAGGTCTCGATGCCCGCCGTCATCGACAGATAGCTCAGCCCGAAGTACAGCACCTGCACGAGAAAGCCGACGACGATCAGATGCTTCCACGCATGCAGCCCGCGCGGCCACGCGGGCCGGCGCACCGCGCACAGCACGACGAGCACGCTGACGCTCAACGCAAAGCGGATTGCCAGAAAGGTGAGGGGCGACGCGTAGCGCAGGCCGATCTTCGCAATCGGGAAACCCGCGGACCACAGCAACAGAAAGATCACGGGTCCCGCGACCGTCAGCCAGCGTTGTCCGTCTGCTGGCACTGCTCTCGACACCTGTTCCATTTCCTTCCTTGTTCGTTGTGAAGTCACGGTGGGTGATTGCAACGCACATTGCCCGCATTGACAAGCGAGTCAGTCCCAAGACGCGCGAACGGCCGATGGCGGTGGCGCGGCAAATCCAGATTCCGTGAGGCGCGACTGGATTCTTTGGCCGGCCGCAAATCCAACGCCGCTTCCACACGCGACGCCTGCCCGGCAAATCAAAGCATCCCTTCCCAGGCACCTTTTGGGTGCGTAGCGCGACGGCACCAGGCCGTTCATCTTCAACCGGGCTTCCATCCGTGTACTTCCCGTGACACAGGAACGTGCAGAACTTCCCGCTTCTCATCGACCCGACCGGCTACGTTCGGCAGTGGCCGGGCCGCCTGCTTGAAAAGGCGGCTTTTTTGTGCCCGAGCGGGTGTTGTCCGATGAAAAGTGCCACCATCGCATCAGAGTCGGCTTCGATTCTGACAGCACGCGCTACACCCACTATCAGGTGGATGCCAGTCCCCGTCGTACTGCGAAGTGAATTTGAAGGACCGCCTCTTGGCTGCCGCTGTCGTTCCGGACCCGTTCCCGGACATAGGGAACGTCAGCGGATGTCTGTTCTACGACCAATAAAAGGGATGAAAAATGGAAATTCTCGAGCTCAACCACGAAGTCATCCGTACTGCACGCAACAGCGAAGCGAACCAGAAAGTTGCGAACATCGGCCTTCAGGAGCCGGAACGTCTGCCGTTTACAGTACGTATAGCCGTCACCCGCGAGGACATCGCGAAAGCCGTGGCCGTCAGGCGCAGCGCGTATGGGCGTCATTTGCCCGAGTTCGCGCGAACGATGACCATCGAGGACGTCGACCTCGCGCCGGGCACGACGATCCTGCTCGCGGAATCGCGGCTCGATCGCGCACCAATTGGCACAATGCGGGTTCAGACCAACGAATTCGCCGGGCTGCCCGTCGAGCATTCGATCGAGCTGCCGTCCTGGTGCGCGTCGGGCCGGCTGGCGGAAGCGACGCGTCTGGCCGTAGTGGGGCCGTCGAGCGGCCGGATGGTCAAGATGATGCTGTTCAAGGCGCTGTTCCTGCTGTGCGAGCAGCGGGGCATCGACTGGCTGCTGATCACGGCGCGCTCGCCCATCGACCGTGAGTACGAGACGATGCTGTTCCGCGACATTTTTGCCGATCACCGTTATGTTCCAATGACCCATGTCGGCGGGCTGCCGCATCGGGTGATGGCGGGCGAGGTATCCGCGGCGCGCCGGCGCTGGGCGGAGGCGAAGCATCCGCTGTACAGGTTCGTGTTCGAAACGCCTCACCCGGACCTGATCCTGACGCAGCCCGCGCAGGGGGCGGTCTGCCTCGAGGCGGCGGCGTAATAATTGCCGGCCAGCCATCGGCGCCGCGTTATTTGCAGGGATAATGCGGTTGCGGGTGGCGGATCAAATGACGGAAAGAGCACGGCTGTGCGTTATCGGGTTGCACAGCCGTCACAAAACAGGCTTTGCCGGATTGGGGGTGCCGCAGACATGATGCGGTCGCGATGGTTGTCAAGAATACTACGTAGCGCTGGCTCGTCGATCGACGCGTGGCTGGACGCGTTCTCCATTTACGGTGTGCCGGCCGCGGTTGCGATCGGCACGGTCGTCGTGCTGGTGTGCCTGCCGCATGCTTTCCAGCCGAAAGCCGCGCAGCCACTGCAGTTCAAGGTATTCGACGACAAGACCGCGTCGATGGGGCCCGTGGAGGCCCGCGCAGCGCTGTCCGGCGCACGCGAAACGATCCGCTACGGCACGAAGCTTTCGGAAACCCCGATCTGGCTGGAATTCCTCGCACCCGCATCCCGTTCGGCAGACCGCATTCTCGAATTTCCGTCGCGCCACGCCACGTCGATGCAGTGCTGGGTCGCTTCGAATCTGACGCCGCTCGGCCATGCCGACCGCGAGCACCAGACGGTGCCGATGCGCGCAGCCAAGGCCGGCTTTGCCATTCCGCTCGACGCAAACGATAGCGCAAACGTGATCCTGTGCCGCGCGACGTATTCCGGGCCGGCCCAGGTATCGGTGCTGTCGTGGGGCATCGACGAATTTCACGTCTCCGAACTCGACTTCCAGGAAGGCGCCGCGCTGATCGCCGGCGGCCTGCTGACTCTCGCGTGCTTCGTGTTCGTCACCGCGCTGATCAATCGCGAATGGACGTACGTGCTGTTCTCGATGTGGCTGGTCGGCAATCTGCGCATGTGCGCCAACGCGATGGGCTGGGACACGCAGTGGGTCGACCGGACGATTCCTTCGACGTCGATCGCCTTCTTGCGGGAATTGAGTTTTGCCGCGTACTACATCGTGACGGGCACGCTGTTCAGCCGGCTGTTCCGCCGGGAGTTGCGCCATACCGGGTTCATCCGGCTCTATCGGACGGCGCAATGGACGGGCGTGCTGCTGCTGGTCGCCGCGCTGGTGCTGCCGTATTCGCGCTTTATTCTGGCGCTGTGGTCGTTCGGCGGCTTCGGCATCTGCGTGCTGATCCTTCATCTCGCGCAGTTCGTCAGGAAGGCGCGCTCGCGCACGGTGATGTGGTACGTCGGCTCGCTCGCGGTCGTGCTCGGCTCGACGTTCTCGGAGCTGATCGGCGCGGTGTTCGGCTTTCCCGCGCTCGCGGCAGGGGTGAGCCCCGTGCTGGCCGCGCTCACTTCGAGCATGATGGCCGCGTTCGCGATCGCCGAGCAGATGCGCGCCGAACGGCAGCATCGCCAGCAGGCCGAAATCGACTTGCGCAACACGTACGACGTGGCGCCCGTCGGGCTTTTCACGCTCGATGCGATGGGCCGCTTCGTTCGCGCGAACCCGGCGCTGCTGCAGATGCTCGGCCTCGACAGGGCGTCGTACCGGATGCACCACTGGAATGATTTCTTCGAAGCGGGTGCGTGGGGCAAGCTCGAGTCGTTCCTGACGGGCGGTTTGGCAGGCGCGAGCGGCGAAGCGGGTATCAACGGCATGACGCTGCTCGGGCAGTCCGACCGGCGCTTTCAGATTTCGGCGATCCGCTCGGGCCAGTTCATCGAGGGATCGCTGCAGGACGTGACGGAGCGCTCGAAGGCCGTCGAGCGTTTGCGTTTCCTCGCCGAGCACGATTCGCTGACGGGCCTGCTGAACCGGCGTGGCGTGGAGAGCGCGATCGCAGCGCAATCCGAGACGCTTTCGCGCTGGGTGCTGGTCTATATCGATCTGGACCGCTTCAAGCTGATCAACGATCTGTTCGGCCATCAGGCGGGCGACGAAGTGTTGAGGCTGGTCGCGAAACGCATCGTCGGCATGCTCGACGAGCGCTGCGCGATCGGGCGCATCGGCGGAGACGAGTTCGTCTGCATCATGAAGGACGTCTCGATCGACGAAGCGCTCGAACATTGGACCAACGTCGTGAACGCGATCAACGATATGCCGTATCAGGTCGGCAACCGGGCGTTCATGGTCAAGGCGTCGATCGGCCTGACCGAATGCGAGCACGGCATGCGTGTGCAGGATGCGCTCGCGCACACGGACCGTGCGTGCCGCGAGGCGAAGCACAAATCGGGCAACAGCATCGTTGCGTACCGGCGCGGCGCCGCGGCGTTCGAACACCGCGCGGCCGAATTGCGGCTCGTCGAGTCGTTCCGCGGCACCAGTCTCCCGCCGGGGCTGTTCCTGCTGATGCAGCCCATCATGTCGCTGTCCGCGCCTTACGATTCGCTGAACTTCGAAGTGCTGCTGCGCATGCGCTCTCCGGAAGGGCAGCTCATCACGCCGGACCGCATTCTGAGCGCGGCCGAAGAATCGGGCGCGATCGCCGCCATCGATATGTGGGTCGTCAAGACCACGCTCGAATGGATCTCCGGGCATCAGGCGCATCTTGCGAATACGCAGTTCATCTGCGTGAACCTGAACGGGGCGTCGCTCAACGACGAGCGTTTCACGCGCGAGATTTTCGATCTTCTGGTGGAGCACCGGCCCGTTTTGCAGTACCTGTGCCTCGAAATCACCGAAAGCGTCGCGCTGCACGATCTGGAGAACACGCAGCGCTTTATCGCGCGCATTCATGACCTCGGTGCGAAGATTGCACTCGACGATTTCGGCGCGGGCTATACGTCGTTCCGTTATCTCAAGGTCTTGTCTGCCGACGCATTGAAGATCGACGGCGAATTCGTGCGTTCGATGCGCGAGCATCCAAAGGACGTGGCGATCGTCGAGGCGCTGGTCTCGCTCGCGGGCGCGCTCGGCATGCGCAGCGTCGCGGAGTGGGTCGAGGACGCCGATACGCTCACGATGCTCAGGGAACTCGGCGTCGACTACGTGCAGGGCTACGCGATCGCGCGGCCACTGGAGCCCGAGCTGATTCTTGCAGCGAAGTCGTCCGCGCACTTCGTGACGGATTCCGCCGTGGCGAGCGCGATCAGCGCGCAGGCGCGTTCGAACGATCCCTTCGAGATTTATTAGGCTCTTGTACTGAACTGGCGCGCGGTCTCCGCATCGAGGACTCGCGCGCCGAAGCGCTTCGTCGCTTCATCCAATTCCACGCTTCTCACAGAAGGCATCGGTGCCTGGTTAGGCGCCGATGACGCTTCACGTCCGCTTTCCACGAATATAGCCCTCGCTTCGCTCAATTCATTCGACGCTGACGTTACTTCGTGCAAGCGTCGCCGACCGACGCGACGACACTTGAACATAAAAGAGTCCCGCGCATGGGGGCGCGTGACAAACGTCGATTACTACGAGCTCCATGTCAGGATATAAAGCCGTGTCTTGACAATGGAACTATCGATGCCGCGAACATTAAAAAGCAAAGATAAAGCTTATGATTCTCTCGTAGCATACACATGCGTTCGAACGCTTACTGATGACCAACGATTTCGAAGCATCGACAGAACCTGATGAATCTTAGAGCGCTTCAATGTTTCGTGACGCTTGCCGAGGAGCTCAATTTCAGCCGCGCCGCCGAACGTCTGCATATTGCGCAACCCGCGCTGAGCCAGCAGATACGCGCATTGGAAGAGCGGCTCGGCACGCAACTGATCGATCGCACGCGCAGGCCGCTGCGTCTCACGGAAGCGGGGCAATACCTGAGCACGGAGGCGCGTCAGATCATCGGCTCGATCGAACAGGCGACGCTAGGCACACTCGAAGTCGGCATGGGCCGGCGCGGCTGGCTGAGCATCGGCTTCACGCGCTCCGCGATGTACAGCATCTTGCCGCCCGCGCTCAAGGCCTTTCACCGCGAATATCCGCAGGTCGAGCTGAAGCTTTATGAAATGCTCACCGATGAGCAAAGCGACGCGCTGCGCGACATGCGCATTCATGTCGGCATCGGACGGCAGCCGCTCGCGATGGAGGGATATACGACGCGTGTGCTATTGCGCGAGCAGGTCGTGGTCGTGATGGCGCTCGATCATCCGCTCGCAAAACGCAAGAAGGTACGGATAGAGGACTTGGCGGACACGCCGCTGATCCTCTATCCGAAGCATCAGAATGCGCAGTACAAGCGCTCGGTGCTGTCGCTGTATCGCGATGCAGGCGTGACGCCGCTCGTCGCTCACCAGACCTACGAAATCCAGACGGCGATCGCGCTCGTCGCGGCTGGCCTGGGTGTTACGGTCGTCGGCGAATCCGTTGCGCGGCACGGGCGCACCGACGTCGTGTACCGCCACCTGACGGGCCCCGGTTCATCGCAACGCTCGACGCTCGCCGCCACCTATCGCTCCGACGATACGTCGCCACATCTGCGCGCATTTCTGCGCTGTCTTCCGTCTCCGCCCGACCGTAATGGCGCACTATAAGGCGGCGCTTATAGAAGCATAAGCATCTCGTCTTGGACTTTCTGCCTTCGCGTTCATAACATCGATCACATAGCAGATTCCGTCGCAAACGATCTGTGTATCCGTCGCGGACGATACGCACGCGGCATGCAACGGAACACTGCTGACGGCCACTACGCGTGGCCGTTGAATTGGCGGCCGGCTCGAAAGGCCCGGTTAGAAAAGAGCGCAGCGACGGCCACGTCGCGCACAGGCAGGAGACAGCATGACTCACATCGATGAAGCTGCAACGATGCGAAAAGTTTATGGGCGGCTCATGCCCTTGCTCTTCGCGATGATGTTCTTCAACTACCTCGACCGCATCAATATCGGTTTCGCGGCTCTCGACATGAACAGCGACATGGGCTTCAGCCCGGCCGTATTCGGATTCGCCGGCAGTATTTTTTTCGTCGGCTACATGCTGCTCGAAGTGCCGAGCAATCTGTTGCTTCATCGCGTCGGCGCGCGCCGCTGGATTGCGCGCATTCTGCTCACATGGGGCGCTGTCGCGGCAGCGACGGCATTCGTCTTCAACGACACCAGCTTCTACGTGCTTCGCTTCCTGCTGGGTGTGATGGAAGCGGGCTTCCTGCCGGGCGTTGCCGTCTATCTGACCAAGTGGTTCCCCGAACGCTACCGCGCACGCGCCGTGGGCGGCTACATCATTGCAGGTTCGTTTTCGGCGGTGCTCGGCGGGCCGATCTCGACGACGCTGATGACCTACGCGGACGGCGTGCTCGGACTGCATGGATGGCAATGGATGTTCATCCTCGAAGGCGTGCCGGCGATGCTGCTGGGCCTCTTGACGCTGCGCATCATGACCGAGCGGCCCGCCGATGCCCCATGGCTCTCCGACGACGAGAAGCACTGGCTCGAATCGACGCTCGCGGCGGAACGTGAGGCGCTCGGCGGCCATACGCACGTTTCTCTGCTGCGCGTCGCGGGCGATATCCGCGTGTGGAGCCTTGCGGGTCTGTTTGGTTGCGCGCTGGTCGGCATCTATGGGCTCTTTCTGTGGCTGCCGCAGATCGTCAAGAGCCTCGGTCATCTGAACAACATCGAAGTCGGCTTTCTGTCCGCGGCGCCACCGCTGCTAGGTGTGCTCGGCACGTTCCTGATCAGCCGCAGTTCCGACCGCTCGGGCGACCGCAAGAAGCACCTCGCATTCGTCTATGGAGCCAGCGCGATCGCTATCGCGGGCAGTGCGTATGCGCCGAATCCGCTGCTGGCTTATGCGCTGCTCTGTATCACAGGACTCTTTATCTACGCCGGGAATCCGCTCTTCTGGAGCCTCGCGTCTTCATTTCGTACGGGTGCGGCTGGCGCGGCAACCATCGCGCTGATCAACACCATCGCGCAGTTCGGCGGACTGGTCGGGCCATGGAGTATCGGATTGGTGCGCCGCGCGACAGGCAACTTCTCGCTCGCTTTGCTGACGATCGCAGCGTTCCTCGTGATCGCGACGATCATCGCGCTCGTCATGCGCGTCACGCCGCCGGACGAAGACTCATCGTCGGCGCTGGCGCGTGGGGACGCCGCCACCGGCAGTTAAATGCCGATTCGATTCATCGCACAGACTCAAAAGGTTCGCTTCATGATCATCGATTGCCACGGCCACTACACGACATCGCCGCCGCAACACGAAGCCTGGCGCGCGAAGCAGGTCGGCGCGCTGCAAGACGGTACGACCGTGCCGCCGCGTCCCGTCATCACCGACGACGAAATCCGCGAAAGCATCGAAACGGGCCAGCGGCGCATCCAGCGCGAGCGCGGCACGGACCTCACGATCTTCTCGCCGCGCGCGGCAGGCATGGGCCATCACCTCGCCGGCGCAGAAGCGAATGCCGTCTGGTCCGGCGAATGCAATGATCTCGTGCATCGTGTTTGCACGCTGTTTCCGCGTCATTTCATCGGCGTATGTCAGTTGCCGCAGTCACCCGGCGTATCGCCCGCGAACTGCATCGCGGAACTGCGTCGCTGCGTGCAGGAACTCGGGTTTATCGGCTGCAATCTGAATCCGGACCCGTCGGGCGGTCACTGGTCAGGCCCGCCACTGACCGACCGGTCGTGGTATCCGTTGTACGAAGCGATGGTGGAACTCGATGTGCCGGCGATGATTCACGTATCGTCGTCGTGCAATCCGAACTTCCACGCGACGGGCGCGCATTACATCAACGGCGATACGTCGGTGTTCATGCAGTTGCTCACGGCCGATCTGTTCGCTGACTTCCCGACCTTGCGCTTCATCATTCCTCATGGCGGCGGTGCCGTCCCTTATCACTGGGGACGTTATCGCGGACTCGCGCAGGACATGAAGCGGCCGCTGCTGCGTGAGTATCTGCTGAAGAACGTGTTCTTCGACACTTGTGTCTATCATCAGCCGGGCGCCGAACTGCTCGCGAAAGTGATTCCCGTCGAGAACATTCTCTTCGCGTCGGAAACCATTGGCGCTGTTCAGGGTGTCGATCCCGAGACCGGACACTACTACGACGACACACGGCGCTATATCGATGCGATCGAATGGTTGAGCGACGCGGACCGTCAGCGCATCTACGAAGACAACGCGCGGGCGTTATATGGACGAATGACCGCGCAACTCGATAAACAATTGACTACGGAAGGGGCGATGATATGAATCCGATCGGCTGGCGCGAATATGAATCGGCTCCGCAGGTGAGCACGGCGACGCTCGACGCGTTGCGCGAGCTTGCCGTGTCGCTGCTCAGCGACAACATGGCCCGCGCAAGCGGAATAATGGGCCTTCAGCCGTATCACCGCCGCAAAGCGATGGCAGGCACCGCCGTGACCGTGCGCACGCGTGCGGGCGACAACCTGGCCATCCATCGTGCGTTCGACTTTTGCAGGCCTGGCGATGTGCTCGTGATCGACGGCGGCGGCGAGCTGACCCAGGCGTTGATGGGCGACATCATGGCTAGCTATGCGGAGAGTCTCGGCGTGCAGGGGCTTGTGATCGACGGCGCGATCCGCGATGTCGGCGCAATACGTCAGCGCGATTTCCCCGTCTATGCGCGAGGTTTCACGCATCGCGGTCCCTACAAGAATGGGCCGGGTGAAATCAACGTGCCGGTGACGGTCGGAAGAATGGTGGTGAACCCGGGCGACATCATCGTCGGCGATGAGGATGGTCTGCTGGCCATCGCGCCTTCCGATGTCGAACGTGTGATCGAAGGCGCGCGCAAGCAAGGAGCGAAGGAAGCGGCTGCACTGCAATCGATCACCGAGGGACGCTTCGACAGATCATGGGTGTTGCCGCATCTCGACCGGATGATGCGCGGGTGAGTCGCCATACCATGACACCGTACGTGGACGCCGCGGCTCTCGTCGAACTCGCGCAACGCGCCGAAGAAAACGCGGCTGAATCATGCTCATGTACCAGAACATCGCTGGATGGCTGGCAATCGCAACCGCTTTCCATCGACGAAGGGCAACTCGTCGAAATCGCAACGCTCGTACGCGAAGACGATCCCGAACCGACGTTCGCCGAATACCGCCCTGGTAACGTTCAGTATTGGTCCGCGGATGCGCCCATCGCTCCGCGCTACTTTCCATACAATCGTTGTGGCGTATGGCAGTGCACGCAATGCAACCGGCTCTATCTGCGCTATACAGAAGGCGGAGGGTACTTCGTCGACCGACGAATCCGTGCGCTGAAATCGCATTCGATTAAAGACGTGCCGCTCTGATCCCATGGTCACACTGCACCGCAGTCGTGACCAGTCCCGATACGGTTGGCTGTGCGCGGCACTGCCAACACCACGACTCCCGCCGACTCCTAAACACGCCTTTCGACATGTCGCCTTCAGTTCGGCAGCGATATAAGCTTGCTTGGGCCTAACCACAACGGAATGGCGCGTTTATCTACGGCCAGATTCGCGAACTCAGTGGCGTGGTGTTCAAAAAACTTACTGTAAATATATCGCCCCAATAATTGCGCCCATTCCATTTCGTCGATGGTGCAACTAATGCGGTTTAGCGCATGGCGATCGACTCCTTCGCGTCGTTGCCTGGCACCAGATAGTCGACATGGGGCGTCGATTCCGCGCCATCGCGGCCGCCACTTCGACAGCCGTCTTATGGCTGACCAGTTCATTGACCACGGACCGCGCTTCGACGCCGCGCGTGAGATTGCGCAAGATCCAGTCGCGCACGGCGCGGGAAAATCAACCGTAGTCGACATCGTGCAGGAAGCGCCGTGGGCAACGAGGGGCAACCCGTTATTTTCAGGCGCGTTCTTGTCGGAGGTATGACAGGAGCGGAAGAGTAGCCCGACGCATCTTCACGGTTCCCCGCAACCGCTGCGAGTGTTTCGCTACGAGATCGTCACTATGACGATGCCTCATAGCGAAGGACACGCTACTTGTGCTGTTTCCTCATCATGTCGAGTGCGATAGTCGAATGGGCAAAGGCAGCGCCGGCGCGCATCTCGGCCGCGACCCAGATCGCCTCCATGATCTCGTTCGAGTGCTTCCAGCCAATGCGGCTCGCAGTCAATCGGTGATCGTCTCGCGGATCGCCCGCTGCTCGATCGCGCGACGCCTGCGATTTTCCCGAATTGGATTCGCGTAATGGCGCGCCCGCGAACGCGCATCGGCGAATGCGGGGCGAAGCGGTTTGATGTCGATGCTATTCGATGACGTTGCGCCGGCAACGTCATCGTCTTCACCGAGGTACGCATATCGCCCGTGATCCTGTCCACCGATCAGCAGTTGTTCGGGAATATGCGTGGCCAGCAATACGGTCGCCCAGGCCCCTAATGCCAATGCCGTTCCTCCGGCAATGATCAGTTCCATCATGATTTCACCTCTTATCCAGTTGCCGTCCCGAGTCATGCGCGTCGGGACAGTTCAGCTTTGACCGACCTCACGACCATTGTCCGGTTGCCCTTGTCAATAGGCAAATGCATTATCATTGCAAATGAGTGCAATAACTTTGCTATGAAACGATGGACATCACGTTGGCGCGCACTTTTCTGGAAGTCTCTGCGAGCGGCAGCTTCATTTCGGCCGCCGAGCGTCTGCACCTCACGCAGACGGCCGTAAGCGCACGGATCAGGACGCTGGAGGAACAGCTTGGGCGTCGGCTTTTCGTGCGCAACAAGGCGGGCGCGCGTCTGACGACTGCGGGCGAACGCTTCGTCCAGCACGCGACGACCCTGGTTCAGGTGTGGGAGCAGGCCCGCCAGCATGTGGCGCTGCCGCCCGGACGGGAAGAGGGCGTGAGTCTCGGCGGCGAGCTCAGCTTGTGGCATCCGCTTCTCGCCGACTGGCTCATCTGGATGCATCGCGAGTGTCCAGACATCGCGTTGCGGGCGGAGGTCGACAGCCCGATGCGATTGCTCGATCGCGTGCACGAAGGCTCACTCGACATCGCCGTTCTCTACAACCCGCCGCAACGTCCGGATCTGGTTTCCGAACTGCTCGTCGAGGAAAGGCTGGTCATGGTGACGAGCGCACCGGACGGCGCGATGAACCCCGCGCAGTATGTGCTCGTCGATTGGGGGCCGAGCTTTGCGGCGAATCACCAGGCGGCTTTTCCCGAACTGAGCAACCCGCCCGTCTCCATTTCGCTCGGCCCATTGGCGCTTACTTATCTGTTGTCGGTGGGAGGATCGGGCTATTTTCGTATCGGCACCGCGCAACCGTTTCTTGCGGACGGGCGCCTGCGCCTCGTCAAGGGCGCGCCGGAGTTTTCATGGTCGGCGTATGCCGTCTACGCGCGACGACAGGAGGGGCACGTCATCGAACGGGTCCGGCACGGCCTGCGCGCAGTCGCCACCCCTTACGACGAGCCGCAGCATGGCGACGATATCGGTTCCCGGCCCACTGTGCGGGGCGGCAAGCGACGAAAAGGCACGACCAGGCGCGGCTGACTGGGTAGGCCCGGAGCGTGTCGATAGCGTGCGTGCACGCTAGCCTCGCAGTTCTGCGTCAACGAGAACCCGGATGCGGCGCATTTCGCGGCGCATGAGGATGTGCTGATGATTGCGCGCGACGATGTGCGACGGGGTCCAATGTAGCCCTCGGACGCAAAAAGCTGTATCGTCGCATATGACACCTTTATGGTCATTTACGCCATGCGCATCGCCATACTCGCTCTCGATGGATTGTTCGACACAGGGCTCGCCGTCACGCTCGACGCGCTCGGAGCCGCGAACAAGCTCGCTTCACGCGCGATAGGCGGGGCACCGCGCTTCGACGTGACAGTCGTGGGCGTGCGCAAGAGAGTGCGCTCGGGGCACGGCTTCTCGATCCCCGTGCAAGCGATCACGCCGGCGCTGAAGCCGGATTGGGTCGTTGTTCCCGCAATCGGCGCATCGACTCCGGATTTGCTGATTCCCGCGCTGGAGCGCGCGGATGTGAAGCAGGCCGCCGCGCAACTGCTCAAGTGGCGCGACGAAGGCGCGTTCATCGGCGCGTCGTGTATCGGGACGTTTCTGGTCGCCGAAGCGGGCCTGCTCGATCATCGGGAAGCGACGACGACCTGGTCGCTCGCGCCTCTCTTCAGGCAACGCTATCCGAATGTTTCCCTCGACGAATCGCGCATGCTCGTGGCAACCGACATCGGCGTGACCGCGGGCGCCGCGATGGGGCACCTCGATCTCGCGCTCTGGCTGATCCGCAAGGCGAGCCCGGAGTTGGCCACACTTGTCTCGCGTTACCTGCTCGCCGATATCCGCTCGCTACAGGCGCCGTACATCATTCCGAATCATCTGGCGCTGGCGGACCCTTTGATCGAGCGTTTCGAGCGATGGGCACGCAATCATCTGAAGGACGGCTTTTCGCTGCAGGACGCCGCCGCCGCGCTCGCGACCAGCGCGCGCACGTTGCAGCGCCGCTGCCAGGAGGTGCTCGGGAAATCGCCTCTTGCCTACTTTCAGGACTTGCGTGTCGAGCGCGCGCAATCGCTTCTGCACGGCAGCGGCCTCGACCTCGAGGCGATCGCCACGGAAGTCGGTTATGTCGACGGCGCGACGCTGCGAACGCTGCTGCGTCAGCGCCTGGGGCGCGGCGTGCGCGAACTGCGCGCCGATCTGCGGTAGCCGTGAATGGCGCCGAACGCTTCTCGCTTCGTTCTGTAGCGTCGACATGTCGGATTGCGCTTCGGCCGCGCTTCATTCACGGCATCGGTCGCTCACGCGATCGCAGGCAACGCGTCGTCCCCAAGCCGCGATCCGCTAGATTGTTGCCTTCGAGCACGGCTTCGTCCGCGCGATGCTGCCCGTCGCTCTCTTCGATCGTCGCTCCGACGGATTCCCATTTGATCAGGAGCGCCGCGATCAGCCCGAGCGCGGGCGCGAGCATCAGAATGCCGATCATGTTGTAGAAGCCCACCGACGCAACGAGGAGCGGAGAACTCCTCGCAGATGACGCCTTCTCTGACCACGGTTCTGCTGCCGATGTATGAACCCGGCGTGCACGCTGCGCGCGCTGTTGCACTGGATGAAGGACGAGACAGCGCCCGAATCCGAATGCCTGCCTATCGAACTTGTCGTGAGAGGGACGAGCGGGCCACCCGCCGCGTGATGCCGTAGACCCGCTCGGACTCGTCGTGATTCAGCGCCGCGTCGCTTATGCTCGCGCATGCAGGAACCGAAACGCGAAATTGCATTCTTATCACCGGAACCTTCGAGCAACTGAAAACCGGTGAGAAACGAATGACACATCTGTTCCGACGATGGCTAGGCGTTCTGGTGATCGCATCTGCCATGATCTGCCCCGACGCTGCGCACGCGACGACCGCAATGGGCGTTCCGTCATGCGGCCAGTGGATAGCCCGAAAAAACTCGCTCCCCGACAAGGCGACGAGCGAGTCCTGGCTCCTTGGGTATCTGAGCGGGCTCGCGACGGGAAGCCGCGTCGATATTCTGCGCGATACCGACTACGACTCGCTGATGGCGTGGATGGACAACTACTGCAACGCTCATCCGCTCGAGCGCGTGAGCGGTGGAGCAGCGCAGCTTTATCTCGACTTGCAGGGTCGCATGCCGAAATAGCCTGATCTTTGGCGCGTCAGTGCGATTGACGCCAGGGTCGATTCCGAAAAAAAATTCTCAACACGATTAAATTTTTGGCGGTATTTGACCGGCGTATTACCGGTAATTATGTCTTGCCGTCTAAAGGCGCGGCGCATCTTGTCGCTGATTGTGCCGATCGCCAATCGACGGTACCGCGCACTTTTGAGCGAACAACGTCCAATAATTACCTCGTCGGAAGAATGGGCCGTCAGAGACTCGCGAAAGAACTTTGCTTTCGGCAATCAGAAAGGCGGAATTTCCTTTCCGAAAATGAAGATAGAAAGAATCGCGCTAATTAGACGAATGTACTGCTTGCCTATGCAAATCGAGCCGCGATGCGCGTATTATTTACCCCGGTCGAACGGGCATGCGCGAATAACTTGCAGAACCGGTTATATGCGAATGCCAATGTTTGCGTAGTGCATCAGCGCAATATCAGGATAGGCGGCAGTAGTGGCAGGATAAAAAGGAGAATCGTCGAAACCCGCTGCGCAAAGTTCTGCTGGGCTCGAAAGCGTGTGCCTGCGAGCATGGCGACATCCGCGCTTTAGCATCACCGCCTCCATGTCGTAGAGGCGGTTCACGCAGTTCTCCATTTCCCCGCATCGAGCAGGTGAAGAATCGCTGTTACCAGTAAGGACTACTGCGTAATGCGGATTCGCTCGCGCCGTCTTTCCCAGTTCAAGCGATCACCTGGTTGTGTTTGTTCTAGAAACTTTCTCGATAGGGAAGAATTAACAATGATTAAACGACGTCAATTTCTCGGCGGCCTCACGGCTCTCGGTGGTGCTTATCTTCTGAACGCGTATGGTCAGACTTCCGGGGTCGCGGCAGGAGCGTCGCCCGACGGGACGGCGATCCCTTCTGCGACGTCGATCATCGACAAGATGGGCTCGAAATGGACGGTGAGCAACGGTGTCATTTATCGCAACGGCAGTACCGTGGGCAACACGTACAACGTGTCGCTGCTGCTCTGGTACGGCGGAAAGATGTGGCACATCGGCACGGGCGGACAGTTCTACGTGCACACCGACCTCGACAAATGGCTGCCGTGTAGCGATCCTCGCGTCGACGTCGGCGCTCCTCCAGGATCGTTTTACGGCATCAACGGACACTTCGACTATACGTACACGCCCGCACAACTCATCTCGATCCTGAAGAGCATGGGCTGCACGAATTATCGCGTGGGATGCTCCGACGACCCGAAGCAGGTGAATGCAGTCGTCAAACTGGCGCAAGCATTCCAGCCGAGTGGCATTTCGCTGCTCGTGCTGATCAACCAGGGTATCTTCGATTCGAATGGCATTCTGTTTACCAGTGAGTCCGCCGCATATAACCGCGGATTGCAGGCTGCGATGACCGTTGCCAATGCACTCAAGCCATACGGTGTCACGGTCTATGAATGCGGGAACGAACTGACGCGGCAGGTTCCGACTGTCCTCGACTTCACCAGCGCAGGCACCAAAGCAATCGACTTCAACAATCTGAATTGGCCCGTCATGCGCGGTGTGATGCGCGGGATGATCGACGGCGTAAAGGCGGTTCAATCCAACGCGAAATGCGGCATCAACTTCTGTGTCGCGGATATTGGCGCAGCCGATGCGCTGTGGGACGGCATGCAACCGGATGGCTCCGGCGGCTATCCGAAGGTGCGATGGGACATCACGACGTGGCACAACTACGAGGTGTACGGCGACATCTTCAACATCGGCATTGATGGTGCAGGCCCGGGGTTCGACTTGCCTACGTATTGCAAGGCCCGATATGGCGTGCCGTTCGTCATCACCGAATGGAACACCGGCCCGGAGAAATCTCAGGACTATCGCGCGAGTTACATCACGAGCACGCTTGGCAAGTTCTATCAGGGGCGCAAGACGCACAACATTCAGTCTGTGATGTACTTCGTCCTCGACAGCGGAGACAACACCTTTGGCATTATGACCAATGGAGTGACGCTCAATCCGCCGTACAGCGCATTCACGAGTTTCGTGGCGGCCAACGCGGATACCTGACCTCAAGGCACATCGTATCTGCATCATCCGTTTCCGCTCGCATCGCGAGTGGAAACGCACGGAATCGACTGAGTCAGAGCCGCACAGGCGCTTGACACGTTCCGCAAATCGTCCGACTATGTGTCCACAATACGAAGTTAATGTCCATAATATGGACGGCACATAGGAGACGAGATGGCAACCCGACCGAGTGGCGTCGATGCGATGACGCCCTACCAGCTTCCCAATCCGCCCGAAGCGTTGCGCGAAATCGTCGTCGAGTCCGCGATTCCGCAAGACGAACGCCTATGGGTTCCGCAGGCCGAAAACGTCTGGTTCCGGCCACTGTGCCTGAACGTATCGAGTGGCTACTGGATGAACCTGCTGCGCGTGCGCAAGTCGGGCGTCCTGAGTCGGCATCGTCATCCGCAGGCTGTGCATGGGATGGTGCTCAAGGGCCGCTGGCGCTATCTCGAACACGACTGGGTGGCCAACGAAGGAAGCTATGTGTTCGAGCCGCCGGGCGAAACGCACACGCTGTATGTGCCGGAAGACGTCGAGGAGATGATCACGTACTTCCAGGTCAACGGCGTGATGTACTACTGCGATCCGTACGGCAAGCACACCGGCTATGAAGACGTGTTCACGAAGCTCGACATGTGCCGCGCGCACTACGAGCGCGTCGGGCTCGGCGCGAGTTACGTCGATCAGTTCGTGAGGTGAGCGGTGAGCGCGCCTTTCGAATTGCGCCGCGCATCGTATGACTTTTCAGGCGCCGTGGCCGTCGTCACGGGCGGCGCACGCGGCATCGGCGCTGCGATCGTTCAGCGGCTCGCGGATTGCGGCGCATCGGTGGCCGTATGGGATCGCGACATGGAATCCGCCGACGCCAGCAATTCCCACGATTCGCGCATCGCGCGCTTCGCCGTCGACATCACGGATATCGATTCCGTCGAGCGCGCCGCAAACGCGACGCTCGAACGCTTCGGCGGCATCGCGCTGCTCGTCAACAACGCCGGCTATGCGGGGCCGACAATGCCGCTCGAACAATACGATCCCGCCGAATGGTCGCGCATCGTCGACGTCAATTTGACGGGCACCTTCAACGTCTGCCGTCAACTGGTGCCCGTTCTGCGTCGCGAGGGACAGGCGCGCATCGTCAACATCGCATCGCTTGCGGGCAAGGAGGGCACGCCGAACGCGTCGGCGTACAGCGCCGCGAAGGCTGGCGTGCTCGCGTTGACGAAGTCGCTCGGCAGGGAGCTCGCGCAAACGGGCGTGCTCGTCAATGCGATTGCGCCCGCGGCGGTACGCACGTCGCTGCTCGAACAGATGTCGCCCTCGCACGTGCAGACGATGATCGACAAGAGCCCGATGAAGCGTCTCGGCGAACCCCATGAAGTCGTCGAGCTCGCGCTGTGGCTCTGTTCGTCGTCGTGCTCGTTCAACACGGGTGCGGTGTTCGATCTGTCCGGAGGCCGCGCCACTTACTGATTCATCGCCGTCAACACTCGCAGTATCCAACGAACCTTCCACAAAGACTCAAAAGAGCATCGGAGGAGACAACACATGCAACCGAAAACACCGCGCCTGCGGCGCATTCAATGGATCGCGCTGACGTTCCTCACTCTGGCGGGCATCGTCAATTATCTGGATCGCAGTACGCTCTCCATCGCCAATCATTCGGTGAGCGCCGAACTGGGCCTCTCGGCTTCGCAGATGGGCTTGCTGTTGTCGGCATTCTCGTTTGCGTACGCGTTTTCGCAGCTTCCCGTGGGCGCGATGCTGGACCGCTTCGGCGCGCGCGTGATGCTCGGCCTGGGCATGTTCGTGTGGTCGTGCGCGCAGTTGTGCGGCGGCCTCGTTCATACGTTGCCGCAGTTTCTGGCGGCGCGCATTGCACTCGGCATCGGCGAGGCGCCGCAATTCCCGGCGGGCGCGAAAGTCGTCAGCGAATGGTACGCGCTGCGCGAACGCGGCCGGCCGACAGGCATCTTCACGACCTCGTCGACGATCGGACCCGCTCTCGCGCCGCCGATTCTCACGGTGCTGCTGCTCGCGTTCGGCTGGCGCTGGATGTTCGTCGTGATGGGCGTGCTTGGCATCGCGGTGGCGATCGGCTGGTACCTGATCTATCGCAATCGCGGCGACGTGACACTTGAGCCGAACGAGGTCAGGCACCTGACGGAAGAAGAACCGCACGCGCGCGCCGAACGCAAGATGACGTTCGCTGAATGGCGCGGCCTGTTTGCGTCCGCAACGACGTGGGGCATGATCTTCGGCTTCATGGGCGTGATCTACATGGTGTGGCTGTATCTGACGTGGCTGCCCGCGTATCTCGAACACGAACGCCATCTGAGCATTGCGAAGACGGGTTGGGTCGTGTCGATTCCGTACATCTTCGGCACGCTCGGCATGCTGTCGAGCGGCTTTATCGCCGATGGCCTGATGGCGCGCGGCATGGAGCCGATGCGCAGCCGCAAGTGGCCGATCTGTTGCGGGCTGATCGGCGCGGCCGTGTTCACCGTGCCCGCCGCATACACGCCGACGTTGACGCTCGCGATCGTCTATCTGTCGCTTGCGATGTACTTCGTCAATCTCGCGAGCGGCGCAGCATGGGCGCTCGTCAGCGTCGCGACGCCGCGTCATCTGGTGGCGTCGCTTGGCAGTATCCAGAACTTCGGCGGCTATTTCGGCGGATCGTTTGCACCGTTCATCACGGGCGTGGTCGTCGACCGGACGCACTCGTTCGTCAACGCGTTTCTGATCAGCGCGGGTGTGGCGTTCGCAGCGGCGCTCGTGTACATGTTCGTCGTGCGCGTCCCGATCGAGGACAAGGGCGAGCAAGGCGCAGCCGCGCAAGCACGCGTGACCCAATCTTGAACTTGCACATCGACATGACGTTTCAACACGATCTGTTTGCAGGCAAAACGGCCGTCGTCACGGGCGGCACGCAGGGCATCGGCGCGGGCATCGCGCGCTGTCTGGCCGCGCTCGGCGCGCGTGTGATCGCGGCGGCGCTCGCGCCGACCGACGCGCAACGCAGCGCGCTTGCCGCCGACGGCATCGAGACCGCGTCGCTCGACGTGGCGTCGAAGGACGATGTCGATGCGCTGTTCGCGTCGCTGACGTCGCTCGACATGCTGGTGAATTGCGCGGGCGTGATACGTCGCGGCGACGAACTCGATCCCGACGTATTCGCGCAAGTGCTCGACGTGAACCTGACGGGCACGATGCGCGCGTGTGCGGCGGCGCGGCCGCTGTTGCGCGAGCGCGGCGGGGCGATCGTCAATACGGCTTCGATGCTGAGTTTTTTCGGCGGCGGGCTCGTGCCAGGCTATAGCGCGAGCAAGGGCGGCGTCGCGCAGTTGACCAAGTCGCTTGCGATTGCGTACGCGGCCGATCGCATCCGCGTGAATGCCGTGGCGCCCGGCTGGATCACGACGCCGCTCACGCAGGCGTTGCAGGACAACGACGAACGCTCGCGGGCGATTCTCGAACGCACGCCCCTCGGACGCTGGGGATCGCCCGACGATATCGGTCCCGCCGTCGCGTTTCTCTGTTCGCCTGGCGCGTCGTTCATCACGGGCACAGTCCTGCCCGTCGATGGAGGATACCTGGTCGCGTGATGCCGCCGCCCGTCGATACCGAAATGGGGCGGCACGGCGGCTCGCTATAATCGCATCGCCTTTTCCGTTCCCGAAACGATCATGTCCAATCCCGCCACCGATGCCATCGAAGCCGCGCGCGCCACGGGCACGGCTGCCTTTTCGAAGTTCATGTCGGTGCTGCAATTGATCGCCGATGCGAAGGATGCGCCGAGTGTGCCGCAACTGGCTGCTTCGAGTGGCTATCCGCGTCCGACCGTTTATCGGATCGTCGGTGCGCTAATCGCGGAAGGGCTCGTCATCGAGAGTCTGCGCGGCGGGACGTTCGAGCTGGGGCCTCGACTGATGATGCTCGCGAGCCGCAACTGGGAGCGCTCCGATGTGCGCGTCGCCGCGGCGGACGCGTTGCAGGCGTTGCGCGACGCGACGCAGGAAACCGTGCACCTCGCCGTGCGCAGCGGCAGCGAGATGGTCTACATCGAAAAGCTGGAGAGCCCGCACGCGGTGCGCATGGCATCGCGGATCGGCACGCGCGTGACGCTGTATTCGAGTTCGGTCGGCAAGGCGTATCTCGCCGCACTCGATCGCGCGTCGCGCGATGCATTGCTCGAAGGCCTGACGCTCACGCGCTTCACGCCCAACACGATCATCGAGCCCGCAGCGCTGCGCGCCGAACTGAATGCGACGCGCGAGCGCGGCTATGCGGAAGACCGCGAAGAAAACGAAGCGCAGATCTTCTGCTACGGATGCGCGATTCGCAGCGCTGACGGATTGCCGATTGCTTGTATCAGCGTCAGCATCCCGCTATTCAGGCGAAGCGAGACGCCGCTCGAAACCTACGTTGCGCCATTGCGTGCCGCGTGTGCGGCCGTTGCTGAGAGGCTCGGGCCGGCACCGCGTTCGGCGGGCTGAGGCTGCGGTCCGGGTTCACGCCCGTCAGCAGGGCGGACGCCCCTGAACAAATCTTTCCATTGCCTGGATGCTTTTTGCGCGAGGCGCGCGAGCAGGCGAGGCGACGACGTACGAGCCCTCGGCACGTAGCCAGGCTCAGCGCTGATCGTCATTGCTTCCTTTTCTTAACGCCGTTGCAATCGGCCCGTCGACCGACGAGTCGAACCCGCCTGTCGCTCCCAACGCGGTGAGTGCCGCGCACAAGCGCCCGTTGACGTCGAAGAGCGGCGCTGCAACCGCGCTTATGCCTGCTCATGCCTGTCAGGTTAGTGTCTCTGACCGTCGCGCAGCCCGTTTCGCGCACTTCCTGTTGCAGCCGGCCGATCGGATCAGCCGGATCGGCTCCAGCACATGGTTCGAATCAGCCGGGAAATTCGATTGCCTGAGCCGGATGACGCGCGAGGCGCGCGTCCGCGTCACTCCGTTTTCGTCTTCTCTGGTTCGGGCTGCTGCTGCGGCTCGGCTCCGCGTTGCGTCGGCGCTCTCGTGCACGCGTCCGGAGGCGTGACATACGGCACGTCGTTGCAGCAGCATGCATAGACGGGAAATCCGTACTGGTTGGTGCGGATGATAGTCGTTGGCCCGTGCAGCGGGCACACCGCTTTCATGGCGCCTCCTGAAACTCGTTGCTCAACTGCTTATATCGTACTCGCGGGTCGTCAACCCGGCACGTCCCGTTACCATTAGATGTAGTGTCAAAGTGGAGAATTGGCTGAAACGCCGTTACCATCGGATCAACCGTAGATCTGCTTACGGCGTTGCCAAATGATCTACGCCGCTACAACGGCAGATACAGTCTCTATCGTCATGTCCCTGCTGCCATTGTCTCCGTTGATCGACCAGGTGTTGCGGACCGTCGCTCGCCGCTATCGTTTGCCTGCGTTCGCCGACACACCTGATCAGACACAAAACGCCAGTCCATCGACGGTACTCGCGATTGCAATCGAGCAGGCGCGCAGCGCAGTGGCGTGCGCCGAAGTGCCGCCCGCGTCAGCGAAGCGCCTTTTCGTCGAAGCGCTCGCGCGTTTGATCCATGAAGCGATGCGCACGCAATCCGGAGACCCTGTTTTTCAGGCTATGGTACTTCGGCACCGGACGGCACAGGTGCAAGAGTACGCATCGCTGTCCACTCACGCGGATCATGACCGCCGTCTGATCCATGCGAGTGTCAATGCGATCGCGCATCCGGCCAAACAGCAACGACGCCTGCCGGGGCCGCAGCGTGAGGCGCTGGCTCAACTGCATGCGTGTGCGTCGTCCTCGTCCTGGTCAGAACTGCACGATGCCGCGCGACGTCTGCGTGACATGCCGGAGATGGCGAACGAATCGTCATTCGAGCGCGGCTTGGCTCGACTACTCGACAGTCCCGCGTTGGAACGCTTGCGGCGTCTCGATGCGCTCGCGTCGGATGATCTCGTGCGTCAGTACCGATTGCTATGGGACGGGCATGGCCCCCGCTCGGGAAGCTCCAACGCCGTTGCGCATGGCGTCGCGTCGCAGCAGCGTGGCGCTGCTGTCGAAGCATTGGCCGCACAGGCGCTCGAAGCGTTGGCTCAACGACTCAACGAGGCTCAGAGTGATCGCGCGTCATATCGCGTCGTGACCTCGATGCGCGCGCCGCCTTCATTGCCGGCCAGCCCCGAGCGCGCCAAAACCGAATGGGACGCGGTCCTGCTAAGACGTGCGAGCGCGGATGATGAAACAACGCTCTGCGACGTTTGTCTGTTCGTCGAGGCCAAGGCCTCAGTCGATGCTGCAACGACCGACCTCTCACGGCTGCTGCGTGGATTGCGCCTGCTCGCACACGCCGAAGAAAACGTCGCTTATTCATTCGAGACGCGGCAAGGGACGGTGCGTCTGCGCGGCGCGTCGCTACGCGCGCTGACAACCGACGAGGCCGGTCTGGCCAAAAAGGTTCTCTATTGCTGCGATGCGCCGGCGAAAACGACTCCGCGTTTGCTAGGCGCCGCCAGCCGGATGCAGCTTTTGTCCGCGCAGGCGAGCCTGGAATTCGCGACCGCCTTCGCAGACGGCCGACATGCAGATGCGCAAGACCTTGAGCCTGTCTGGCATGAGTTGCTGGAATCGCCTCGATGGCGTGCTGTGCTTCACCAATATCCGATGCTGCGCCAGGCGCGTGATCTGATGGTTCATACTGAAGATCTGCTTGCTGCGATCGACGGCGCGGCTGAAAACGGTTGATCACTTGTTGAGGGCGATGATGACATCAACCTTCAATGTCCAGGCGGCTGCCGGCTATGAACAGCTGATGGGCCGCTGGAGCAAACGGCTCGCTCCGCTATTCGTCGAGTTCGCGGTTCGGTTTCACGTTGGGTACAGCCCGAGGGCGTATTTCTTCTTTCCTCAAGCGGCCGCTGCTCTCTCAAGGGTATTGGACCAAAGGCCAATATCAAAACCAGTACGCGGTTATTAAGCTGATACCGTAGAAAAATATCGCCGGACGAACTCCAACAGCGCTTAGCTGGAGGCCTTCACTGGGGGGCGCATGGCAGCATTCGTCGATCATCCGGCCGTCGATCAATCGCATTCCGATCGGCGCATGGATATTGATGTTCGTAGTTGCGCTATTCGGCTGCGTAGTTCAGGGATACGGCGCAAAGGGTAATCTTCGAAGAGACTTGCTCATCACAATCTTGCCGATGACGGTTGCGTTGTCGCTTGCGCTCATCGCGGATATCGACAGTCCACGAGGCGGCATCATTCACGTTCAGCCACAGAATCTCGCGAGGCTTCTGTAATCGCTCGGGAAATGATGCCTGTTCGACTCGCCACGGGACGCTTGCCGTGATGTTCTTCACCGCGCCCGTGCGGCCAGGCGCGCAATCATACGATCAGCCATCGCGCGGTCGATGACTTCGAATGAGCGGGTCGCGCGCTCATAGGCATACATGTCACCCGTCGCGATGTCGAACCACCAGCCGCTCAATACCAGTGCCCCGGCCGTGACCTGCTGATGGACGATCGGATAGGTCATCAGATGCTCGAGCTGCACGAGCACGTTCAGTTGCGACAATTGATCGTACGGTTTCAGCCTGCCATCGAGCGGACCTTCGTGTTCGAGGCGAAACGCTGCGTTGTTCGCGTGGTACAGCCACTTATCGAGGTTCGGCGCTTTCAGCTTGGCGCTGCGTGTATGCACGGCTTTCATCGCACCGCACCCGGAATGCCCGCACACGACAATATTCGCGACTTTCAATACCAGCACCGCGTACTCGATCGCGCTTGCCTCGGATAGATCACCCGTCGAGGCCCCCTCTGCAGTCGCCGGTGGTATCAGGTTGCCGACGTTGCGCATCGTGAACAGATCGCCCGGATGGGTCGAGGCCAGCAGGTCCGGCACAACCCGGCTGTCCGAGCATGTGATGAAGAGCGCATCAGGCGTCTGCGCGAGCGCCAGTTGGCTGAACCGCTTCGCGTATTGCGGCAGCATTTTCTCGCGGAAATCGACGATGCCCATGATGAGTTTGCGCATGGCTCGCCTCCGAAAAGGCTAGTTGTTTGCTGTCGAGGCCGCCGAACCTCCAAGCCCTTGCGAGTCCGGGATACGGGCCAACGCCAGATCCTCGGGAAATGGATGCTTCGAGGCGATTGCACGATCGAGCAGTGTCAACTCGACGCGCAATGCGTCATGACGATGCTCCGGCAGGCTCTGGACGAGGTTCTCAATCGCCGCGCGCAGACGCCGCGCGATTTGAATGCTGCCGACGCCACACTGGCGTATCTCGCGGAAACTGATGTGCACGAAGTCTTCCCAGTTGGGCGTTCGCAAGATCACGCGCACCTGTCCCGACTTATCCATGATCTCTTCGACGTGCAGCGACCGTTTGCCCACCATGCGCAATAGCCGGTGCAACTGGTCGATCGCAAGCACGGCCGTGGTCGGATCGTTGATCGCCGCCGACAGCGCCTTTAGCGCGATGTCGACCAGAATGCGAAACGCGAACATCGGGTCCTGTTCCATCGTGCGTTCCGTGCCGAAAGCGACAAGCGTGCGCAGCCTGTCGTCATTGATGGCGTCGGCGTTCCCGTATAGATAAAACAAGGGGTCGTCCACCGCGACGAAATCGCCGACTTGCGGCACGAATTCGATGACTACGCCAGCGCGTCGCGCCTTGGCCACCAGCAATTCCAGATTCACGGCCAGAACGATGCCGGACGTCCCGCGCTGACGAACAATGCGATCCGGTACGCCTCGCTCCTTGTCACGTTCCGGCTGGGTAACTACACCCTTGGTCGGGGCGGAATACACGCTCTCGATGACCGCGGTCCCGAGTTCCCCAACGCGAGCCACAAGGCTTACGGGACGCAGTGATTTCGCGGCGTAATCGATCAGGAAAAGGAAAGCGACGACGGAAGCGAATCCGCACAGCGCTGCGATGAACACTTGAAGCTGGTGTACTTCACTCTCACCCATCCAGCCCAACGTCCTGTTGGCGAACAGCAGTGAGAAAACGAATAGTCCCGAGATGCTGCGGATGATGTTGTCGCGCAGCAGCGTCGTCGCGATGATCCGCGGGGTGTACTGCCCGCCCGCGACCTGGATTGCGACCAGCAACGAACCGAACGTAAATACCAGAAACGCGAGGTCCGCGGAAACGATGTCGCCGACCAACGACCGCGCCCCCGTCATGGACAGCCCGAGAAAGCCGGTTTTCGGATCAAGGAATCCTTGTCTGATCATCCACCGTCCCGCCATTTCAGTGAGAGGCTTTAGCACGGCATAGATCGCGACTGCGATGAGCGGCACAGTCCACAGCGAAGTTCTCAGGTAGCTCTTCAAGCTGTACCAGCGATTCCAGTCCATGTTTGCTCTCCATGCGATTCATAGAGCGGCGGAGATCACGTGTTCGCGGGTCGCCAGGTGGCATGCAAAGGAGGCTTCCCGAGCGGGCGTGCGGCTGCGCATACCCCACGGTCACTTCCTCTGGTGTCGTCTTGAGATCGTCGGCGCCATCCAGTGCTGTCTGATCGAACGGGTCGAGTGGGACTTGCTGCCCGCCTCAACCCGCCCGATAAACTGAATCCGCCGTCATGGGGAGCTCCGCTGGCGCGGACCAGGTCACGGACACGTGAACCTTTGCACCAATCAGACACGTGAACGTCGGGACGGTCAATGAGACCTTGGTCCAATAGGTCACGGACGTCGACCTTCCGGAAGGGTGCCTCGATGGGAACGGGTGTTTCGTGGCGACTGAGCCGAGTTGGCTCGCGGCTTGCAACCTTGCGCGGCAACCTTGCGCGGCAAACGCAGCGCGCTGTTTTAGCTGCTCGCCGATGACAGCTCAGTGCGCTTTCGCTGCAGGAACCGGCGCACGGCCGGATCGCGTTCGAGGCCGATTGCGAGATCGTACGCGCCGAGCGCTTCGGCCGTCGCGCCGGCACGCGCGAGCAGATCGGCGCGCGCGGCCCAGTATGGCTGGTACTCGTCCAGCCGCGGATCGTCCGCATACGGCTCGAGCGCGTCGAGCGCCGCCTGCGGGCCGTCGCGTTCCGCCAGCGCGAGTGCACGGTTCACCGCGACCACGGGCGACGCTGCGATCGCGAGCAGCGCATCATAAAGTTGCACGACCTCGATCCAGTTCGGACGATGCGTGCGGCAACGATGCACGTGTGCCGACTGCAGCGCGGCCTCGAGCTGAAAGCGTCCGATTGCGTTGAAAGCGTTCGCGCGCCGCAGCAATGCGTCGGCTGCGTCGATCATCGGTGCGTTCCACGTCGCCGGGTCCTGCGCCGATAGCGGCACATAGTCGCCAGCCGCATCGCGTCGCGCGTCGCACCGCGCCTGCGCGTACAGCATCAGCGCGAGCAGACCCAGCGTTTCGGGCTCTTCGGGCAGCAGCTCGACGAGCAGTTGTGCAAGAAACAGCGCCTCGCCCGTGAGATCGCGCCGTCCGGTATCGCCGCCGAGCGGGTCGGTCCAGCCTTCCGCGTACGCCGCATAGACGGCTTCCAGCACCGCATCGAGCCGGCCGGGCAACTCTTCGTGCTCGGGCACACTGAACGGAATGCCCGCTTCGCGGATCTTGTTCTTCGCCCGCACGAGACGCTTGCTCATCGCGGCCGGCGACATCAGGAACGCGGACGCAATCGTCTTCGCTTCGAGCCCCAGCACCACCTGCAGCATCAGCGGCGTGCGGATCGCGGCCTCGAGGGCAGGGTGCGTGCACGCGAACAGCAGCGCAAGCCGCCGGTCGGGCAACGCGCCTGCTTCATGCTCGTCGATCTCGTCAGCGAGGATCGCGAGCTGGTTCACCACTTCTCCGCCGACACGGTGATGGCGCGCGCCGTCGATCGCCCGGCGGCGCGCAACCGTCATCAGCCACGCTTCGGGATTCGCGGGGTAGCCGCGCTCCGGCCAGTCTGCGAGCGCGGCCGCGAATGCGTCGGCCAGCGCGTCCTCGGCCGCGGCGACGTCGCGCGTGCGCATCGCCAGCAGCGCAACGAGCTTGCCGTAACTGCGGCGAGCGACCGCCTCGGCAATCGAGCGCGCGGCGCCGTCAGCGTCGCGGCCGCAGCCGGACAGACTCATGCCGATGGCGCATCGTAGGGAGCGGTCCAGACCGGGCGCACTTCCATCATGCCGTGCGCCGCGCCGGGACAACGCGACGCCCACGCGATCGCCGCGTCCAGGTTGGGCACATCGATCAGGTAGTAGCCGGCGAGCTGCTCCTTCGAATCGGAATACGGTCCATCGAGCACCTGTGGCTTGCCGTCGACGAGCCGCACCGTGGTCGCCGTGTTCGTGTGCTGCAGCCGGTTGGCGCCCACCAGCGCCTCCGCTTTCTTCAACGACTCGGTGTACGCCTGGTACGCGGCGACGCCTTGCTGCCGCTCGCTATCGGTCATCTGGCTCCAACCGTTTTCTTCCGAATAGATCATCAACAGGTATTGCATATGAGCCTCCGTCATGGGGTTGAGGCGGTCGAATACATCGGGCCGCCATCACAATGACGCGCGGGCCGCACGCCGACGGACAGGCGGCGTCGAAAAAATCGCGAACGGCCTGCCGCGGCCTGATTCGTCCGCTCCCGGTCGAAGACTGCGCGCGCGGGCACTTCGGGCGAGTCCGCCGTTCCCATGCGGCTGCCGGATGCCACACCGCGCCGGGAAATCGCATGTGTTGACCGGTTCGTGAACGGAACCATCAAGCCATAAAGGTAACTGAATGGGCGCCTCTTTGCGCATGTGAACACTGCAGAGCTCGCCCGTTCTTTGGCGAGGCTGCTATCGCGACTCGCCGCCTCCTTTTCCGTTTCCATCCACAGCTGGCGCGGCCGGTCCCCTGTATATTCGATCTTCATTCAGTCGCGCGATGTGACGATCTTCTGCCGTTCGATCTTCCTCTTAAACCGGCATTAGAGCGTCGGCTCCGCCCAGGGAACGGACGTAACGGACGTCCACAAGCTGACCGTAGCCGGCGCTTAATCGGCGATTATCCGACGCAAGGAGATGCGCGGGTATGAAAGGTGCTCAGTTCATTGAAGCATTTGTTCCCGCGCAGGTTGACGTTCTTGCGGTTCGCCTGACCGCTTCGAGAGGCACCCCATGGACCAATTGCAACGCTTGGCCGATAGTACTGGCGCGTGGCCTCGACACGCACTGATCGCGCTTTTCGCGGTGGCCTGTCTTTCCTGTGGCGGTGGTGGTGGCGGAGTGTCCGATAGCTCGGCAACGATCGGCACGTCATCGATCCAGTGGGTCGGTACCTGGGCTGTCGCACCATGGGTCACCGATGCACCGGGCTTTAACAACCAGACCGTGCGTCAGATTGTGCACACCAGCGTTGGCGGGTCTGCCGTGCGTGTGCAGTTGTCGAACCTTTACGGGAGCCAGGCAGTCGTGATCGGCAACGTTTATGTTGCCCTGCGCGACAGCGGTCCCATTACGGTCGCCAGCAGCACCAGAACCGTGACGTTCGGAGGTCAACAAAGCGTGACGCTGCCCGCAGGCGCATCAATCGCAAGCGACCCTGTTTCCTTCGACGTGCCGCCACTCGCGGATATTGCCGTCAGCCTGTATCTGCCCGGCGCGGCGCCACCGCGCCCGACGGGTCACGACGGCTCGCTACAGGACGTCTATGTCGCGCCGGGCAACGTCGGCGCCGATCCGGCCTTCACCGGCTCCACCACCAACCCCGCCGGTCAGGCATATTATTTTCTGACGAACGTCGATGTCCAGAACGCAAAGGCAACGGGCGCGGTGGTGGCATTCGGCGCGTCGATCACTGAGGGGCTCGTATCCAGCAGCAACACTAATCACCGCTGGCCAAACGATCTTGCCGTGCGCCTGTTCAACGCGGGCATGGCGGTCGGTGTACTGAACGAGGGAATCAGCGGCAATACCTTTTTCACCGATGGCGATGGTGAAGCCGGCCTCAAGCGCTTCGATCGCGACGCGTTGGGCCAGCCGGGAGTGAAGTGGATCATCGTCTCCGACGATGCCGTCAACAACCTCAACACCCCGTCACCAGCCAGCGCACAGGATCTGATCGCGGCGTTTCAACAGTTGATCGGCCGCGCGCATCGGGTCGGCGTCAAGGTTATCTGCTCTACGCTCACACCGTTTCGCGGCACGCCGTTCTGGACGCCTGCGATCGAAGCAACACGCAAAGATATCAACGCGTTTGTGCTGAGTCCGTCGAGCGGCTGCGATGCCGTGCTGGACCAGGCTCGCGCCGTGAGCGATCCCGCTGACGCAGCCTCCTTTCTGCCGGCTTTTAACAGTGGCGATAACCTGCATCCGAACGATGCTGGCATGCAGGCGATCGCCGACGCATTGGACCTCAATAGTCTCAAGTGATCATGTCATTCTGGGCTTCTCATCCTGCGTGCTCGTTCTCAGCAAAGGACGCCGGCCGTCCGGGCGCGGTTGTCGAGTAGCGTCGAACTTCCAGGCGCTGCCATCTTGAGGCATTAGATAGGCTTGCGATACGATCGCCCGAATGTCTCATCCGTATTCGAATTCGGCGCAATTCGCGCGACGTCGATTCCGCAATGCAGGGCGGCGCGCCGGCTGCCTGGTTCTCGCTCATCTAACGAAGCCATCTTAAGTTTCTGCTGCAAAGGGCAATACGCCGGACGCGGCAGCCGATTCCTGCTTCCGTGAATTGCGCCGGATTCGCAATTCACGTCCTATAGTTGTTCAGCACGCACGGAAAAAAGAACGAAAGGCGATAGCCCCGAAAGCCGAAGTGCAGCGCGCTCTTCTGAGGTTTGTCCGTTTCGGTATGCGCGCGCTCGTGAAGCAGCCTGCATCCAGCGATGCTGTACCCGGCCATCGCGACATGGCGCCGGGATCATGAAGGGAAAAAACAATGGCGACTTCCCGCTTTGTTACGTACTCAGCGCGTGTGCTTTCGCGTAGCTTGTATGCGGTTGTACTGGCAACTGCAATCGGCGTGGCGGTTCCCGGTTGCGGTGGTGACGACACGCCAGCATCGAGCGAGCCGGCATTCGCCACCGCGGCGCGCCCGCAGATCAACGCGTTGCTCGCGGACACGATGACGTCGGGTGCCGTCGTGTATGTGCAGTCGCCGAACGGCGACTGGCTCGAATCGTTCGGAACGGCAGTGCGAGGCACGAACACGCCGATACCGACGACCGCTCACTTTCGCGTCGGCAGCGTGACGAAAACCTGGACTGGCACGGTGATTCTGCAACTCGTGCAGGAAGGGGCGCTAAAGCTGAGCGATCCCATCGGCAAATACATCGCGAACGTGCCCAACGGCGACCAGATCACGATCGAGCAGTTGCTGACGATGCGCAGCGGCCTCTACAACTATTCGACCAGTCTCGCGTTCAACCAGACGCTCGATTCGCAGCCGAACAAGGTGTGGACCACCACGGAACTGCTGAACATCGGGTTTGGCCAGCCGGTGTATTTCGCACCAGGGGCGGATTTTCGCTATTCCAACACGAACACGGTACTGCTTGGACTCGTCATCGAGCAGCTAACGGGGATGAGTGCCGCGGACGCGATGAAGGCGCGTCTTTTTACGCCGCTCGGCTTGACCGATACGTTTCTTCCGCCGCAAGACAACACGTCGTTGCCTGCGCCGTCGCCGCATGCCTACCAGTGGGGTACCAATGCCGAGACGGCGGATAGTGACGCGCTATCCCCTGAGCGTCAGGCGGCCGCGAAGAACGGGACGTTGCAGCCCACCGATGTGACGGGCGTGAACACATCATGGGCCTGGACTGCCGGCTCAGGCATCTCGACCGTGAAGGAACTGGCGGCGTACGTGCAACGGATGGTGGGCGGCGGCTATCTGAACGCCGATCTGCAGGCACAACGGCTCGCCAGTTGCCAGTCGATCCAGCCGTCGGACCCGATGGCCGCCAGTTACTGCCTCGGCCTGGCCAAATTCGGCACGTTTTACGGACACACGGGCGAAATACCCGGCTTCAATACGTTCATGGGCTACGATCCGACAACGAAGACGACGATCGTCACGTGGGCGACGACGGCTGCCGCGCCCGATGGCCAACCGCCCGCGAACGTCATCGCGCGAATCCTCATGGGAGAACTCAGCAAGGCGTCGGAAGTGCCGAGCGAGGGGCGGCCTTAGCAGTAGCGATGCGGCTCGCTGGCGCAAGGGAAACCTGGGATATCGAACGTCGAAGGGTTAGTCCGACACGGCGCACCTGTCGCGAAACGACTGGGCCTCTTCACGAAGCCACGTCGTGAACAGACGAAGACCTCTTTTAGGACGTGGCGAGGGCATCTCCACGAGGCGATACGAAAAACCCGGCAGACAAGGGCCATCGATCCGGCGCAAGCGTCCCGTGCGTAGTTCTTCGTCTATCAGTACATTGCTGCACATCAGCGGACCCAGGCCACATTCGGCGGCATACAGCGCGAGCATTTCCTCGCTGTACCATGAAATGCGAAAGTCGACCGTCTGATCGTGTTCGACCAGCGCGAGCCAGGTGGACCAGTCCGGTGCATTCAGCGTACGGTTTTCCCACTTATAAGCGAGCAACGGACGCTTGCGAAAGTCCTCGATCGTCGGGATACGCTCCTCAGGACAAATGCCGCGATCGGCAACTGCGATATAACAGTCCTCCAGAATCACGGATTCCTTATGATCCGTCTCGACGGTGCCATACCGGATGGCAACGTCGATATCTTCGGCGCGCAGATCGACAGCTTTCTCCGAGCCGTGGATATGCACCATGATGTCCGGGTGGCTTGCATGGAACTGCGATAGCCTGGGCATCAGCCAGCGCTCGGCAAAGGCACGGGTGGCCGAGATCTGGATCGAGTCTTCGGTTGCACGGGCATTGACGAGCTCGAACGCCTGAGCGATCTGGTCGAAGCCATCTCTCAGGATCGGGTAGATCGTTTTCCCTACTGGAGTGAGCGTCACCGCGCGGCCCGTTCTTTCGAAAAGTTTGTGCCCGATGCGTGCCTCGAGTTGTCGAATCTGATGGCTCACCGCCGTGATTGTCACGGACAGCTCAGCCGCGGCCGTAGTAAAGCTCTGATGTCGGGCCGCAGCCTCGAATGCGCGGATTGAATTGAGCGGTGGCAACTTGCGCATGGCGAAATACCTTCATCCGGATGGCTGGTTGCGGTGAATTAATTTTACCGGATAAGGCAGTGCGCACGCGCCGGCCACCGCAGAGTGCCAACGTGCGTTCAGCCTATCGAATAGTGTGCGTCGGTGGACATCATCCCGTTGACGGCCGTAACATCCTGCGGGCAGGCCGACAACACGACGATGAGATCCATTTCCGCGCGCAGTGCGACGTACTGGCCTGCCTGACTGACGGGCGGCGCGAATTCGAGCCGACCATTCGCGTGTACGGGTACGTTCATGAACAGATTCAGCGGACAGGGCGTTTCGTTCGACTTCAGCCCAAGACTCGCGAGTGCAGCGGCGAGATTATCGGTGCAGTTGTCATGATGGCCCACGACACCCAGTTGCTCATAACGGTGCTTGTCGCAGGCGGCGATAAGCGTGTCGTGCACGCCCGGTGTCGTGTCTTCGACGAGTGTCAGTATGGCCCGGCGATGGTTCGTGAGCAGTGTGTCGCCTACCTTCGGCACGAGCTTCAACATCGACGCGCGGCTGTGCTCCATCGACATCGATTCGCCGATGTCTTGCTGATTGAACGCCCACGTGTCGACTACCTGATGACCGTGTGTATTGATGACCTTGATCGTCATGCCCCTCGCAAGCTTGACCGCTACACCGCTACGCGCGGGAATACGGATGAGCGTGGTTTCAGGGTGAGAGGATGTTGGGTTCATTAGCTGTTCTCCACGGAAATTCATTGGATCGGTCGAGTCAGCAGCGCCGACTCGACCGCGAGACACACGCGCAATAGTCGATCGTCGTGCCCTTGCTGGGCGGAAAAGAGCACTGACGTAGGCAGACCCTGTCGATCGGCACCCGACGGCATGGCGACACCTGGCATATCGAGGAGACTACCAGGCATCGTAAGGGAGAGCGTCTCCAGATTGATGGCGGCAAACAGGCTGTCATTGGCCTCGAGCGCGGCAAGCGACGGTGCAACATGCTTGACCGTCGGCGTGACCAGCACGGCGTCGACTAGTTCGTGCTGCATGTCCAGCATGAGTTCGGCGCGCAGCGCACGGATGCGTGCCTCCACGTGCCGATCAATGCCTTTGGCGGCTAGCAGTCTGTTTCGAACACGACGATCGATCTGATCGCCTCGCTCGCCTTCGACGACTGGCTGAAGCAGAGACCACGCCTCGATAGCCCCGAGCCAGCCCGGTGTCGCAATCGCCTCACGCGAGCGCGTGAGCGCGTCGACAGGGCGTTCTTCGACGAGCGCGCCGCGTTCGCGCAAGCGCGTCACCACGCTGCGCACATTCCACGCGACATCCGGCTGGAGCGTCGGGTCATCGAGCAACGACGAATCGACGACGAACCGAACCTGCTCCAGCGGCGTCGCACATGCCTCCAGATTCGCGCGACCGCGCATCGCGCCGTCAACCAGCGCGCAGTCTTCGACGGTACGGGTGAGCGGCCCGAGACTGTCGAGGGTGACGGCCAGCGGGTGTACGCCGTCCATGTCGTAACGGCCCGTCGATGCGCGAAAGCCGACCAGTCCGTTGAACGCCGCCGGCACGCGGATCGACCCGGCCGTATCGGTGCCGATTGCCGCTGTGACGAGGCCGCGTTGCACCGCGATCGCGGACCCGGACGACGAACCGCCGGGCGCACGCGGCGCTGCTGCATGGAAGTCCGCAGTTGGCGTGCCGAAGTGCGGATTGAGTCCAAGACCCGAGAAGGCGAATTCACTCAGGTTCGTCTTGCCAACGGGAATCATGCCCATTGTCCGCATGGCGGTAATCACGGCCGCGTTTCGGGATGCCGGCGATGAGTCGATTCGAGTAATCGATCCTGCAGTCGTTCTGCTACCTGACACGTCGATCATGTCTTTTACGGCAAACGGAATGCCGTCGAGCCGGCTAAGCGGCACGCCCGATCTGCGCCGGTGTGCGGATTTCACGGCGGCGTCGTGCGCCCACTCGACGAACGAGATGAAGACGGCACGCGACGCGCGGGATTTCCTGATGGCGGTGCTGACCAGGTCTATCGCGTCGATGCTTCCATCTTGCAGCTTCAACGCGGTCCCGGCCATCGTCAAATGGGTGGGCATGGACGTTCGAGCCATAACGGCTTCTAGCGAACGGCCGCCAGTTCACGGACCAGAACGGGTACCGCAGCGAACGCGTTGGCGACCGATGCAACATGTCGTGCGTCGCCGAATTCCTGATAGCTGATGCTGATCGCGTGGCTTTCTTCCACGCCCAGATAGTGCGCGCAAGTCAGGATGTGAGTTTCCAGGTGGTTCATCTTTTCGCGGACACCGCCGGGTCCGAATCCGAACTCACCATGCGAACTCAGAATGACGAGCTTCTTTCCGCGCATGACGGGCTCCAGTGGGAAGTCGCCGCGTGCGAGATCGAAAGTGAACGTCTTGCCGATACGAATGACCTTGTCGAACCACGACTTGAGCGCCGCCGGCATCCCGTAGTTATACATCGGCGTGCCAATCACGATCAGATCCGCGCGGTCGATCTCATCGATCAGTTCGTCGGACAGACGCATTATTTCGCGTTGCTCCCGTGTGACGTTCTCTTGAGGGGTGAAGACGGCAGCGATCCAGTCTTCCGTGATGATGGGGGGCGGATTGGCTCCGACATCACGGGTAATGATTTCTGCGGCGGGCTCGATCTGAATCCAGGCATCGATGAAGGCGCCGGAAAGCTTGCGGCTGAGCGACCGGCCATTGCGCGCACTGGCATCGATGTGAAGAAGGGTAGTCATGGTGTGTGCATTCCTTTGCTTGCTAAAAAGTGAAAGATCAGGCACACCGATTTAGACATAACGCTTGCGTTAGCGCGATTGATGAATTTTTCTTTCGCGTTGAGAAAAACTCAACTGCGGGGGCGCGTGGCCGGCTCTCGGATTTTTTCTCAACGACGGTTGAGAATTCATCGATTTCGCCGTTTATTTGTCTCCGTTCAAATCCGGACTCAGCGACTCAGAGTCGCGAGATCCCAGGAGGAGACAGTCGTGTCAAACGATCAGACAGCGCAAGTGAATTCGAACACCGGCAGCGTATTCGACGTGCACGGCATTGAGCCCGTGCCTGGCGAAAGCAGGACGTCCGGACAGTTAGACCAGTTCTGGATCTGGGCCGGTGCGAACGTTGCACCGATCAACTGGGTGCTGGGGGCAATCGGTATCCAGCTGGGTTTGAGTCTTGTCGAAACGCTAGCGATTGTCGTGATCGGCAATGTGCTGGGGTGTGCATTGTTCGGCGCGATGTGCGTGATCGGACATCGCTCGGGAGTTCCGCAAATGGTGCTGTCGCGGCTGGCTTTCGGCCGGCGAGGCGCGCGGCTGCCCACGCTCATGCAGGTGTTGATGCCGATGGGCTGGGTGGCGATCAACACGTGGATCGTTCTGGATCTTGCTGTTGCCGCGCTCGATCGCATGGGCATGAGCGGTGGTATCGAGCTCAAGTATTTCATTGCGATCGCTGTCATGCTGATCCAGGTGGGCATCGCGACGTGGGGCTTTCACGCGATACGCTATTTCGAGCGTTACACGATGCCATTCGTCCTGCTCATCATGCTCTTGATGACCGTGCTGGCCTTTACGCATGTCGATATTCACTGGCACGTTTCAACCGCTCGCGGTATCGGTAAGCTCTCGGCGATGAGCAAGCTGACGACTGCGATCGGCATCGGCTGGGGGATTTCGTGGCTCGTCTATGCGTCGGATTACACGCGCTTCACGAAACTCGAATTGAGCACCCGGCAGGTATTTCGCGCGACCTCGCTCGGCATGTTCGTTCCGACTGTCTGGCTCGCTTTTCTGGGAGCGGCGATCGCGTCGTCGGGAAGCGGCGCCGATCCGTCCCAGCTCATCATTGCGGTGTTCGGTGCGATGGCGTTGCCCGTCCTGCTCGTGCTCGTCCACGGACCGATCGCGACCAATATTGTCGTCATTTACTCGGCGGCGCTCGCCACACTGTCGCTCGATCTGCGTGTTCCGCGCTGGGTCGTCTCCGTCGTGTCCGGCATTGTCGGCCTCGTGATTCTCCATCTGTTCCTGCACTCAGGCGCGTTTGCCAGCACCTTCGAGGATCTGATGGTCTTCTTTGTCGTGTGGATCGCGCCGTGGGCCGGCATCGTGCTCGTCGATTACTTTCTCGTCCGGCGCAGCAGAATCGATGTCGGTGCGCTTTACTGTCATCACTCGACGAGTGGATGCGGGGACGTCAAATGGTCCGGCGTCGCGGCGCTGGCGTTGGGTGTCATCGCGGCATGGCTCTTTCAGGTGAGCAGCATCGAGTCGCTGCAAGGACCTATCGCGATGGCGCTGGGCGGTATCGACCTCTCATGGCTCGCCGGGCTCGGGGTGGGTGGCGGGAGCTACTACGTCTTTCATCTTGCGCGACGCGACGCCCGATCAGGGCAGGGGTCTCTCGCCGATAACAGGAGTTCGACATGAACAGCGTGCGCATGGACAACATCAGCTGGGTCGAGTACGAGCAGCGAGTAAAGGCCGGGTCGGTCGTCTTTCTGCCGTGCGGCGCGACGGAGCAGCATGGGCCTCATCTTCCTCTTGGAACGGATGCTTTGCTGGCGAGCGCGATAAGCGAAGACGTTGCCCGTGAGGTGGGCGGCATCGTGGCGCCTGCGATTTCATATGGCTATAAGTCACAACCCAGGAGCGGCGGCGGTCAACATTTTTGCGGCACCACGAGTGTCGACGGCGCGACGTTGAGCGCGATGATCCGCGACGCGGTGCGGGAATTTCATCGTCATGGCGTCAGGCGTCTTGTGATCGTCGTCGGACATTTTGAAAACCAGTGGTTCGTCACCGAGGGTATCGAACTCGCGATGCGGGACATAGGTGACAGCAGAGGCGTGGAAGTCATGCGTGTGGAGCACTGGGAGTTCTGTCGCAGCGAAACGCTCGATGCGATTTTCCCGAAAGGGTTTCCTGGCATTGCGCTCGAACATGCCGCCGTGATCGAGACGTCGATGATGCTTCACTATCACCCGGAACTGGTTTCGCTCGACAGCATCCCGGACCATGGACCCGCTGAATTCCCTCCCTACGATATGTACCCGGCCCGCACTGCCTGGGTCCCGCCAAGCGGAGTGCTGTCATCCGCCAAAGATTCGAGCAGCGAAAAAGGGCGTCTGCTGGTGACGGATGTGGTCGACGGGATCGCGACGGCCGTGCGTCACGAATTCGGCGTGACGGGTCGTGCGCCGGCGATGTCGCCACATCCGCAGGTCGTCGATTGAAGATGATCGCATCCAGCTGAAGCGAGCACAGCGCATGGACCGCCGGCCATCGGCTGGGCTAAACCACCTGCATCGCGGCCATTGCCGATTGCGGGCGCCTGCACAGGCACGCATACGCAAAGAGTGATCGTCGCAGTGAAGAGCAGCGCATCGCGCCATCCCGACGCGCCGACCGCCCACTGGGTGAGCGGGACGGATGTCTTGCTCGCACAACGCTTGCGCTGGAGACGTTAGCGGTTCACATTGGGATATGGATGACTGACGTCCGCTGCCCATGCTCGCTGGACGGCGGTCGGGAGACGAGCGATGCAGAACGACAGACGGCCGCGGCGCGTGACATACGAGAAGGGGGTTCAGATCGGTGGCTCCGGATGGTTCGGGCGGTTGCTGGCCGTCGTCCTGAGCGCGATCGTGCTCGTAACGGCCGCGATGCTCTCGGTGGTGCTGCTCGCCGTGCTGTTCGCGGTGGGCACGGTCGGCGTCGGCTATTTCTGGTGGAAGACGCGCGCGCTGCGCCGGCAGGCGCGCGCGTTCAGCGACGACGAACGGACCGTCGACATGGAGGTCGTCTACAAGAACTCAACAGATGACGATTCCGCGAAACGATGACAATCGTATGATGCAAGCAGTGCCCGATATCGCTTCAGAACGTCTTATGAAAGGCGCACGACAGGCGGCGAGTTCATTTCATTGCTCCGCAGCGGGTTCATTGCTTTCAAATGGTAGTGCCGCTTGGGAGTGCCTTGATCCCGCTGCCTTCGTGTTTGCACGCTTGAGTCGCGAGTCCCATGGGAGGCTGGAGACGCGATAAAAAAAAGCGCTAGGTCGCCAGTGGCACCGCGCCGGAGCACTTGAGCTCGTCGAGACAAACGCTGGATTTGACTCCGCTCACGCCAGGGATGCGCATCAACGTATCGAGCAGGAATTCCGACAGCGCTTTCAAATCGCGTGCCACCACCTTCAGCATGTAGTCGATATCGCCCGTGACGGCGAAGCACTCCTGGATCTCCGTGAGTTCCGCAATCATGCCCTTGAACTTCGCCAGATCGCGGACATGACCACGCTCCATCGTCACCTGGATGAAGGCCACCACGCCGAAGCCGAGCACCTGCGCGTCGAGGCGGGTCTCGTAGCACCGGATCACCCCCAGTTCCTCTAGCCGACGATGACGCCTCAGCGTCTGCGCCGGCGACAAGCTGATTGCCTCCGCCAGTTCGAGATTGGAGATGCGTCCCCGGGTCTGCAGGATTCCCAGTAAGCGCATGTCGATACGGTCAATCTCAAGGGTCTGCACTTTTCTTTCTCCCATAACCAATGGGAAGAAATTTTAATGGGCAAACCAGGGTTTGTCTGTGTCCGTTAGGAAATCCTATTGCGGCGAAGGGAAATTACACTGATTCCCGAAATTGCTGCAATGCACGCGCATACGGCGCGCTGTCCGGCAGTCGCGGCGCGCGCATTGGCGCAGCGACATCCGGCATACGACACCGCACCCGATATGCCGTGCATTGCACCTCAACGAATCTTCCACTCTCCGCCAAACGCGAAACGATCATGGCCGACCTGTTTGACAATCCGATGCAACTGATGGGCTTCGAATTCGTGGAATTCGCTTCGCCTACGCCTAACGTGCTCGAACCTTTGTTCGAGCAGATGGGCTTCAAGCTGGTGGCGCGTCACCGATCGAAGGACGTGCTGCTGTACCGCCAGGGCGAAATCAACTTCATCGTCAACCGCGAACCGAACAGCGAAGCCGCGTACTTCGCCGCCGAGCACGGTCCGAGCGCATGCGGGATGGCGTTTCGCGTGAAGGATTCGCATAAGGCGTACGCCCGCGCATTGGCGCTCGGTGCCCAGCCGGTCGAGATCGCCACCGGTCCGATGGAGCTGCGCCTGCCCGCGATCAAAGGCATTGGCGGTGCGCCGCTTTATCTGATCGATCGCTTCGAAGACGGCAAGTCGATCTATGACATCGATTTCGAGTTCATCGAAGGCGTCGAGCGCCGGCCTGTCGGTCACGGCCTGCGCGTCGTCGATCATCTCACGCACAATGTCTATCGTGGCCGCATGACATACTGGGCGAACTACTATGAGAAGCTCTTCAACTTCCGCGAATTGCGCTACTTCGACATCGAGGGCGAATACACGGGCCTCACGTCGAAGGCGATGACGGCGCCCGACGGCAAGATCCGCATTCCGCTGAACGAAGAGTCGGGCAAGGGCAGCGGCCAGATCGAGGAATTCCTGATGGCGTTCAACGGGGAAGGCATTCAGCACATCGCGTTTCTCACGGACGATCTGATCCGGGTCATCGACAACCTGCAAATGGCAGGCGTGCCGCTGATGACGGGACCGAACAACTACTACTACGAGGCACTTGATACGCGCCTGCCGGGTCACGGCCAGCCCGTTGGCGAACTGCAGTCGCGAGGCATCCTCCTTGACGGCACCACTGCGGACGGCACGCCCCGGCTGTTGCTGCAGATCTTTTCAAAACCGCTCCTTGGCCCGGTGTTCTTCGAATTCATTCAGCGCAAGGGCGACGAAGGCTTCGGCGAAGGCAATTTCAAGGCGCTGTTCGAGTCGCTCGAACGCGATCAGATCGAGCGGGGCACGCTCAAGGTCTGATGTGCCCGCAACCCGGCTCATGGGCCGGTTCAACAATACAGATCCCAGCAGGATACGGCGCCGGCGTTACAAGCGCCGGCCGTGACGTCTTCGCAGATCTCGCTCGCCCCACAAGGGCAGGCGAACCGCGAGGCGTAACGTCCGGAATCAACCGCAGGACACAGGAGAAGACATCGTGGCAGACAAAGGGCAGGGCACGCTCAAACGCGGCCTGAAGAATCGTCATATTCAACTGATCGCGCTTGGAGGCGCGATAGGGACGGGGCTGTTTCTCGGCATCGCCCAGACCATCAAATCGGCGGGACCGTCGGTGCTGCTCGGTTACGCGATCGCAGGCATCGTCGCTTTTTTTATCATGCGGCAACTCGGGGAGATGGTGGTCGACGAGCCTGTCGCCGGCTCCTTCAGCTATTTCGCGGGCAAGTACTGCGGGCAATACGCGGGCTTCGTATCGGGCTGGAACTATTGGGTGCTCTACATTCTTGTGTCGATGGCGGAGTTGTCGGCAGTCGGCATCTACATGCAATACTGGTGGCCGGGTCTGCCGACATGGATCTCGGCGCTCGTGTGTTTCTGCGTGATCAACGCGATCAACCTCACGAGCGTGAAGTCGTATGGCGAACTCGAATTCTGGTTCTCGATCGTCAAGGTCGCGGCGATCGTCGGCATGATCGGATTCGGCGGCTATCTGCTCGTTTCGGGCAACGCCGGGCCTGAGGCGGGCGTGTCCAACCTCTGGCGTCATGGCGGCTTCTTCCCCAACGGCATCTCGGGGCTCGTGATGGCGATGGCCGTCATCATGTTCTCATTCGGCGGACTCGAGCTTGTCGGCATCACCGCCGCCGAGGCGGATGATCCGTCGCACACCATACCGCGCGCGACCAACCAGGTGATCTACCGCATTTTGATCTTCTACGTCGGCGCACTCGGCGTGCTGCTCTCGCTGTATCCGTGGGAAAAAGTGGTCACCGGGGGCAGTCCGTTCGTGCTGATCTTCCACGCGATGAACAGCAACTTCGTGGCCAACGTACTCAACGCCGTGGTGCTCACGGCCGCGCTGTCGGTCTACAACAGCGGCGTGTACTGCAACAGCCGCATGCTTTACGGCCTCGCGGGTCAGGGCAACGCGCCGCGCGCGCTGCTCAAGGTCAACGCCCGCGGCATTCCGCTCGTTGCGCTCGGTGTGTCCGCACTCGCGACGGCCGCGTGCGTGGTGATCAACTACGTGATGCCGGGCAAGGCGTTCGAGTTGCTGATGGGCCTCGTCGTATCGGCGCTGATCATCAACTGGGCGATGATCAGCATCATTCATCTGCAATTCCGCCGTGCCAAAGCACGCGCAAGCGAAACGGCCGTGTTCCGCAGCCTCGGCTATCCGCTCACCAACTATCTGTGCCTTGCATTTCTCGGCGGCATTCTCGTTGTGATGTGCCTGATTCCGGACCTGCGCGTTTCGGTTTATCTGATCCCCGTCTGGCTCGCTGTGCTAGGTGTGGGCTACCGCCTGCGCAACCGGCGCGCGGACGACTCGATACCGGAAGGCGTGCCGCTGCGCTAGTCACGCAATCGCCCGTGGGACGGCAAGAACGGCTGTTCCACGGTCGAACTGCGTTTCGGCGAGCCGATCGCGCTCGTTGAATCTCCCGCGCTTTCATAATCTCTTTGCCATCTCTTTGCCATTCGCAGGAATTGTCATGTTCGAACACATCGATGCTTATCCCGGCGACCCGATCCTCACGCTGAACGAGAACTTCGCGAAGGACCCGCGCGACAACAAGGTCAATCTGAGCATCGGCATTTATTACGACGACGACGGCCGTTTGCCCGTCATGCGAGCCGTGCACGAGGCCGAAACGCAATTGCTCGCGGAACCCGGCCCAAAGCCGTACCTGCCGATGGCGGGTTTTGCGCAGTATCGCGACGCCGTGCAGTCGCTGGTATTCGGCGACGACTCGCCAGCGCGTGCCGACGCACGCATCGCGACTGTGCAGACGTTGGGCGGCTCGGGAGCGCTCAAGGTCGGCGCGGATTTCATCAAGCGCTACTTCCCGGGCTCACAGGTCTGGGTGAGCGATCCGACGTGGGAAAACCACCGTTTCATTTTCGAGCGCGCCGGTTTCAACGTCAGCACCTATCCGTACTACGACGAAAACAGCGGCGGACTGCAATTCGAAGCGATGCTCTCGGCCATCGATGCGCTGCCCGCGCGCAGCGTCGTGCTGTTGCACGCGTGCTGCCACAATCCGACCGGCGTGGACCTGAGCGAGTTGCAATGGCTGACGTTGATCGAGGTGCTCAAGAAGCGCGAACTGCTGCCTTTCATCGACATGGCCTATCAGGGTTTCGGCGCGGGCATCGATGCCGACGCATTTGCGATTCGCGAGCTTGCACGCCAGAACGTGCCCGCGTTCGTCGCCAATTCGTTCTCGAAGAACTTCTCGCTGTACGGCGAGCGCTGTGGTGGTCTGTCGGTCATCTGCGAGTCGCGGGACGTCGCGGGGCGCGTGTTGGGGCAGTTGACGAGCGCCGTGCGCGCGAACTACAGCAACCCGCCGACGCACGGCGCGAAGATCGTTGCCCGGGTGCTCACGACACCCGCGCTGCGGCAGTCGTGGGACGAGGAACTCTCGACGATGTGCAGGCGCATCGTCCGCATGCGCGCCGCAATCCATGATCGTTTGCGCGGCAACGTGCCGGACGCGCTCCTCGCGCGATACCTGGAGCAGCGCGGGATGTTCACTTACACGGGATTGTCGGCGCAGCAGGTCGACCTGCTGCGCGAGCGGCACGGCGTCTACCTGATCCGGTCTGGCCGCATGTGCGTCGCGGCGCTCAACGAGAAAAACGTTGGCACGGCCGCGCAGGCGATTTCGGAGATCTTCTCGCAGGCGACGAACTGAGATTCGATTGGGCGACGGGCGGTTCATCGTATCGCCCGTCCTTGCAGTGTCATGTAAGCGCGTCAGTCACATGCGCGCATTGGATCATATGGTCCGGTGCGACTGCATTCCCGGCAATGGTATCTGCGCGTCGCCAGGAAAGCCGGGCCACGCGCGGATACGCAGGGCGGCTATTGACCGCCGAAGTAGAGTTGCTTCATCTCGTCCAAAGTGGCGGGTTGCGCAGTTGCGCGCGAACCCGCTGCCGATGAACCGGGCGTCACGCCACCGTAGGCGGTTGCGCCGCTTTGCATCCACACGCGCGCCTCGGCCGCCTGGATGTCCGCTGGATAATTCGGGTCTTCGCCTTTGGCGGGGTCATAGCCTGCCTGTTCGAGCTGCTGCAACTCGGCGCGAACCTGGGCGCGCGTCGGTGCCGCATCGTTTTGCGAGAACGCCGCGAGCGGCAACGAAAGCGCCGACGCAGCGGCAACTGCAATCGCGAATGATTTCATGATGCCCCCTTCCTCGTGGATGTCAGGGTGCCTCGTTACGGATGCAAGACCGTGTAACTGGCCATCGAAGTCTAGACGGGCAAACCTTCAACTTCGATACGAATGGGCATGGCCCGCGCAAAATCGCAATGTTCGGGTATCACAAGAGCACCATCGCGAAGGGCAGGCAGTGCCAGACGAGCTGTCCGCAGAGAAAAGACGATCAGGGAAGCTGAAAATCGCAAAGCGCTCCCAGTACGCGGCTGTGTGTAAATGAAAAAGCGTCGCTCACTGTCGGCCCATTTCGGGAATGTATTCAATAGAAGATTCCCACTTTCATCCGCGCGCGTGCCGCCTTTCATCGCGCTTGCGGATTGCCGCTTGGGTCACGCGTTACGAGCTTCGCGACAGAGCCCATTTTCTGCGGTCGGCAAGCGATGGCCCGACTCGATACAGGCAGCTCTTGTGACGTGTTCCGTCCAATGCGTGCAATTAGATTATTTTTTATTTCTAGTCCTTATTTATTGTTGGCGACTGCATTTCTGATCTAAGGCAATGCTGATCAAGTCCACCGTTCATGGCTGTCATGCGTTATTGCGTAGACATGCAACGGTAAAAAAAATGAAGAACCAACTGACACTGGCGATGGCGGTCGATCAATGCGGAGGATTCGGAGCG
>NZ_JBFRCH010000027.1:0-89887 GCF_040965635.1 Paraburkholderia phymatum | reverse complement strand
TGTGATATGACAACGAAACCTGCCCATGATGGACCCATTCTCGTGACGGGTGCGGGAGGCGCGATTGGTGGCATTGGCCGCAACGTGACAACGTCATTGCTCGCGAAGGGCTATAAAGTGCGGGCGCTGGTCCGCAAGGAAGACGAACGCGCTGACGAGTTGCGCCGCCTTGGCGCTGAAGTCGTGGTCGGCGATCTGACCGATCTCGCCTCGATGCATCGCGCGATCGAAGGCTGTTCGCGCGTCTATTTCGGCATGTCCGTCTCTGCGGCCTACCTCGAAGCAACCGTCAATTTTGCTGCCGTGGCGCGCCATCATGGCGTCGAAGCGATCGTGAACATGTCGCAGATGACAGTCACGGAAATGAGCATCACGCAGACGACCGATAGTCCCCAACATAAACTGCACTGGCTCGCCGAGCAGGTCTTGCAATGGTCGGGGTTGCCCGTCGTCACGGTGCGGCCGACGGCGTTTCTGGAGAGCTTCTTCCTGACGCTTGGCGCGGCCGGCGTGCGCGATAACGACGAACTCGCGCTGCCGCTCGGCAGCAGCAAGACGTCGCCCATTTCAGCCGTTGACGTCGCGAATGCGGTATCGGTGATTCTCGAAGACCCGGCGCCGCATATCGGCAAGATCTATAACCTGACGGGTCTCGAGTCAACGGATCTCGAGCAGGCCGCGCGCGTCTTTTCGGAAGCGCTCGGCCGCCCCATCCGTTACCGGAATGTGCCTGTCGCGCCGTGGGCCGACAAATTGCGCGAACTCGGTATTCCCGCTCACGTCGTCGATCATCTTGCCGTGATGGCCGACCTGCACGCCCAAGGACGATACGACCGCATGACGAACGACCTGTTCGATCTCACTGGCCGTATGCCCATGAGCATGTACGACTTCGTGAGACTGCACATCGCGGACTTCACGCGCAACGCAGCACGCTGATCGAAGCCGGAGACCGATCCCATGTCAAAAGACACGCCCCAATCCTCATCGCGCCGGCACTTCGTCGGTATGGCCGCCGCGGCGCTCGCGGCAGGCTCGCTGAGCCGGCTCGCCTTCGCGGATACGAGCCCGGCAATCGGCAAGATCACGGAACCCGCAAACGGCGACAAGTCCGCGCTTCGCCCGTTCCGCGTTCACGTTCCCGACTCGCAGCTCGTCGACATGCGGCGTCGCATCAAGGCCACGCGCTGGCCCGATCGCGAGACGGTGCCCGACGAATCGCAGGGCATTCAGCTTTCCGCCATTCAGGGGCTCGCTCAATACTGGGCGACCGGCTACGACTGGCGCAAATGCGAAGCGCGGCTGAATTCGTATCCGCAGTTCATCACTGAGATCGACGGGCTCGACATCCACTTCATCCATGTGCGGTCGAAACACGAAAACGCGATGCCGTTGATCGTGACGCACGGCTGGCCCGGCTCGGTCATCGAACAGTTCAAGATCATCGACCCGCTCGTCAATCCGACCGCGTACGGCGCACCGGCTTCGGACGCATTTCACCTTGTGATTCCATCATTGCCAGGTTACGGCTTTTCGGCGCGACCCACGACGACGGGCTGGGGACCGGAGCGCACCGCGCGCGCGTGGGTCACGTTGATGAAACGGCTCGGCTATGAACGCTTTGCTTCGCAGGGCGGCGATCTCGGCGGCATTGTCACGAACATCATGGGCAAACAGGCGCCGCCCGAGTTGATCGGCATTCACGTGAATTTCCCTGCCTCCGTTCCGGCCGAGATACTGAAGTCGCTGGCGGCGGGCGACCCGATGCCTGCCGGCTTATCGGACGAGGAGAAGCACGCGTACGAGCAATTGAGCGCCAACTTCAAGAAGAAGCGCGGCTACGCGTTCGAAATGGCCACGCGCCCGCAGACGCTCTACGGACTCGCCGACTCGCCCGTCGCGTTGGCGTCCTGGCTGCTCGATCATGGCGATGGCTATGGCCAGCCCGCGGCGGCGCTGAGCGCGGCCGTGCTCGGTCATCCCGTCAATGGTCATTCGGCAGGCGCGCTGACGCGAGACGACATACTCGACGACATCACGCTTTACTGGCTGACCAACACGGGTATTTCGGCGGCGCGCTTCTATTGGGAATCGCACGCGAACTTCTTCCTCGCGGCCGACGTCAACGTGCCTGCCGCTGTGAGCGCGTTTCCGGGTGAAAACTACCAGGCGCCGAAGAGCTGGACCGAAAAGGCGTATCACAACCTGATTTACTTCAACAAGCCCGAAACGGGTGGCCACTTTGCGGCATGGGAAGAACCGATGATCTTCGCGAATGAAGTGCGCACGGGGTTGAGGCCCTTGCGTGCGTAATGTGCTAAGCGCTCCGATGCGCATGCGTCGGAGCGCTCGTCGTTTGGTTCGGTCATTGTCGACGAACCCTAGCGTATGTCTGATATTCCTCGAAAGATGGCGACATTGCCACTTCCGCCCGTTTCACCAAAGCCCGATGATCAGGCGAAATTCCATTGCTGGTTCCCGAATATGACGGCAAACGCCTACTTCTCGACAAACCTGCTGCTTGCCTACGCAGCGTATTTCGTTGGCACCGCGAGTCCCGGGCCGAGCAACCTTGCAATCATCTCCATCGCGGCCAGTCACGGCAGGAAGGCGGCGCTGATGTTCGCACTCGGTGTCATCTCAGGGTCGATGTTTTGGGCGACGGTGGCAACGTTAGGCGTGTCGTCTGTCCTGATCGCCTATTCTCAACTCGTTACCGCAGTCAAGATTTTTGGTGGTCTGTATCTCTTGTGGCTCGCCTTCAAATCCGGACGCAATGCGCTTGCGGCTTCGGCTATGTCGGTAGTGGAGGCGGGACGAACACCGACCTTGACGAGCGTCTACTCCCGCGGAGTGATGCTCCATCTCACCAATCCCAAAGCCATCCTCGTGTGGGTTTCGATTGTTGCTCTATCGTCGAACGGCACAGGGCCTACCCATAGTGCTCTGGTTATGGGCTGTGCGGCCATCGGATGTCTGGTGTTCGGCAGTTATGCACTGCTGTTTTCGACGGATTCGGCTCGCAGGATGTACGCGCGGACCCGCCGCGCCCTGGAAGGATGCCTGGCCGTAGTATTCGGGCTTGCCGGCATCCGACTCCTGGCGTCGCATCTGTAGAGCGCTATCAATCGCTCCATCGAAAGCGGATCGCCGGTGTCTTCAGAAGGGTGCCTTGCAGTTTGGCTTTCCGCTGCTTTCGTGAAAAAACAAGAATGCTGTTCCGCGACTGCCGTTCGGAAAGCCGTACCTCGACGACCGGTTCACGCAAACCACCCGTTGGAATGACGGCTTCTATGTGTAGCGCAAACGGAAACTGTTGGCCGCTCGCACCCGTTGAACTCAACACCACATAGCAGACGCTGGCTCGGACCGGATGTTCTTGAACAACAGCTTTCGGCGAAGTCGGCGAACGCGTACAGTCGGCCCATCAACGGCCGTTCATCGGCAACTCCTTGTCGGACGCTCGAGCGTCCCTTCTGCTTCCGAAAACTGCCTCTTGCCCGATACGGGACGACGTATCGGGGATGAGCCGCGCGCCGTCCCATGCCTGGAATTCGCGCAGGCCCTCACCCTCCCGACCCGGCACGCCTGGAGTCATCTTGTACCCGGGCCTTGCTATCGCCTGCCGGGCAGCTCTTCACGTGATCGATGAATGCGCGGAGCTTCGGCAGGATCTGCCGGCGGCCTGGATAGTAGAGAAACACGCCCGGTATCACCGGCGCGAACGGCTCCAGCACTTGCACGAGTTTTCCCGCTTTCAATGCCTCGGCGGCCATCGGCTCGGGTATCTGGGCAAGGCCTATGCCTTCGATCGCGGCGCCGAGCATGGTGGGAAAGTCACTGGCGATGAGCGGGCCGGATACAGCGATCTCGATCGTGTTGCCGTTGTCGTTATCGTTGAATGACCATAGCGCGAGCGCGCCGCTGGATCGCCGCCATCGCAAGCATGCGTGCTGGCGCAGATCGTCCGTTTGCCTGGGCCTGCCGCGCCCTTCGAAGTAGGCTGGGCTGCCGACGACGATGAGACGAAACGGTGGCGTCAACGGCACCGCGATCATGTCGTCGGCAATGAACTGACCCAGCCGGATGCCGGCGTCAAATCCTTCCGCTGCAAGATCGATCAGCTCCTTGCCGGCCGCGATCTCCACCTCGACTTCGGGATACGCCTTGCAGAAGGATGCGATCAGTGGCTCCAGCAGGATCGGCACCACCGCGCGCGGCACGGAAAGACGCAACAATCCGGCGGGCCGCTGGCCGAGTCCCCGAGCAACCTCGCTTGCGGCAACAAGCTCCTCGAAGGCAGGCTTTGCGCGCGAGAGAAACCGTTCGCCTGCTTCCGTGAGGCCAACGCTACGCGTGGTGCGGATGAAGAGCGCTGCGCCAATGCGCGTTTCCAGTACACGCACCGCCTGACTGATGGCCGACGGCGTCACGCCGAGTTCCGCGGCTGCCCTGCGAAAACTCCGATGCTGGGCCACGCTCAAGAACGCCTCCACACCATCGAGCGCTCCCTGTCTGACTGTGAAGTTCTGCTTCATGGCCCATCAACATTGTGATGAATAGTCGTTCACGCAAGACGATGGTACATCTAACGTGCAAATCAGGAGTGAGGAGCCTTGCAATGACTGATGCACTTGATGGTGTGCGCGACCACTATCGCGCGACTGGCCTGACCGAGCGGCTGAAGGCCGCGCTCACGGTTCTTGGACCCGAGGATCAGCCGCTCACACCGCAGCAACTGGTCGCGCTCGACCAGTTTCACACCCGTGGGTTCGCAGCGACGGCCGAGCTTGCAGAACTGGCTGGTATCACCGCCGACATGTCGGTGCTGGACGTCGGCTCGGGCGTTGGCGGCCCGGCCCGTCTGATCGCTGCAACCTGTGGCTGCCACGTGACGGGTATCGATCTGAGCGAAGCGTTCGTGGATGCCGCACGCTATCTCACCCGGCGAACAGGGCTGAGCGAACAGGTGTCGTTCCATGCTGCCAGCGCGCTGGAACTTCCCTTCGACGGCAGCCATTTCGACGCCGTATTGCTGCAGCACGTGGCGATGAACATCTCCGGGCGCGCCCGGCTTTACCGGGAGATAGCGCGCGTGCTGAAGCCACGCGGCAGCTTTGCGACGTTCGACATCGTCGCAAACGGTGGCGAACCGTACTACCCCGTTCCCTGGGCACGAACTCCGTCAACAAGCTTTCTGCTGACGGCCGATGCAACGCGCGAGGCGATCGAACAGGCGGGCTTTCACACGCTGGTATGGCAAGACGACGCCGAGGCCGCCAAGGCGTGGTTCACCCAGCTGCGTGCGTCAGGGCCGCCACCCTCGCCAAATCTCGGCGTGGTGATGGGGCCGGACTTCGCACAGCTTTCCGCGAACCTCGCGCGAAGTCTTATGGAAGGGCGACTCGGCATCTTCACCGGGGTGTTCGAGGCCGCATCCGCGAAGACACACATTCAACTGGAGAGCCAATGATGAGCACCGCCCATGTTCCCGCTGGTATCGTTCCGCCGCGTCCCGCCTGGCGCATCATGCTTTGGATCGTCCCGCTGACAGCCTTGTGGATTGCGTTGATCTACTGGCAGCCAGTTATCCCGGACAGCGGCGTTCCAACCACCGCCCACCAGCTGATGGCTCATGCGTTTATCGCGGTCGGCTTGTGGCTCGGCCTCGAAAGCACTGACCTGACGCCGAACCAACGCCGCGCGACCTGGCTCGCGATCATGATCACAGACACGCTCTGGTTTGCGGTCGTCTGGAGCGCGGCGATCAATGGCGTCTTTCACCTCGACGCCTCACCGCGGTCTGTGCCGTGGCTGCCGTTGGCGATCTTCCTGCCGGTGATGATCGGCGCGCCGTTGTTACTGTTGTCGAAGCGGGTGGGGCAGGTGCTCGACGCGATGCCGGCGAGCTGGCTCATCGCGCTTCAGCTTTACCGGGTATTCGGCAGCTGGGCGCTTGCTGCGTGGCTGCGTGGGGTGCTGCCCGGCGTGTTTGCGTTGCCGGCGGGAACCGGCGATCTGCTGACCGGCCTGTCCGCCGTGCCGGCGGCAATCGCGGTGGCGAGCGGTACAGCGCAAGGGCGGAGGGCGGCGATCGCCTGGAACCTCTTCGGCCTCGCCGATTTCGCAGTCGCACTTACCTTTGGGCTGATCACCTCGCCCGGCCGGTTCCAGTTGATCGTTCCAAATGTGCCGGGCATTGGTGCCGGCGCTTATCCGAATGTGCTGACCCCTGCTTTCGTGGTACCAGGCTCGATCCTGCTGCACGTGCTGTCGCTGCGCCAGCTGATCCGACGACGTGCTTGCTGATCTTCTTCCTATCCATCCATGCGCCAGACGACAACTGGCAGGAGGGCAACATGTCACCTGAACTTCTCTTCCGGTTGCATCTCGTTCTGGGGTATGTCACCTGGCTGCCTTGCTTCGGTGTGTACGTCTGGCCCAGGCTCAAGTCGATGGACCCACTTGAAGCGCAACGCGCGATCGCCACCTTGCACAGCTTCCGTTTCTTCGGGCTGGCCTTCATCCTGCCGGGCGTCGTCAGTCCCGATCTGCCGGCCAGCTTCGCGATGTTCGCCGCATATGGCGACTTCGCAACGGGAGTGCTGGCGCTGCTGGCGCTACTCACGGCACGCATACGCCCGTTCTTCTGGTCGTTCGTCGTACCTTCAATCTTGTGGGGGCGATCGACCTCATCCTCGACTACTACCACGCTACCCTGGCCGATCTACCTGCGCGTGCGGGAGAGCTGGGCGCCATGTACGCGATTCCGATCATCTACGTGCCCGTGCTGGCGATTACGCATGTTGCCGCCCTCCATCTCCTGCTGCGACGACAGCCCAAGGCGGTTCGAAGCTACTGGTCGTTCCGTAAGCCATGAAATTTCCAAAGCGCAGCTTGCTTCTGGCCGGTGGCGATGATGCCATGCCCCACTGACCGCAACATGGCCGATGAGCGGAAGGCGTGAGCATGAACGAATGGTTGAATCCGCATTTGAGAACGGACGTTCGGAGCACAAATACCCGATGGGCTGCAACGGCTCCGGGTACTGACGCTGGTGATCGGCATTTCAGAGGCGACCGACTCCCGGCAGCACTCAGCAGATAGCGAGGTATAGCCGAGCGCGCGACGTGCTTCTGCGAGCGACCGCTGAATCGTAGTCCTGCGCTACAGGTCAGTGGCAGACAGCGGTATACGTCCACCGATGCCGTGGACTGCTTTCGCCTGCGCAGCCTCCAACAGTCGGCGCTTGCCAAGCTCGAAGGCCAACATCAATTGCCTTGGGGTGCGATTCGCAGCGCCGAGTTTTTCGCATACGACTTCACAAGGTAGCGCAAAAGCGCAGTACCCCCAACCGAAGCCGTAGACCGAAAACAGGACTGTAGAGTCGCCGCAAAGGATGGGCGCTGTCATATTCGTGCCGGGTTGGTCCATTGCTCGCGTTCGGCTTCCGATGGCTGTGTTCCTGGATTCTTGCACGGTGACCTTACAAAAATTCACGTGACGGTGATGAGCTGCCGTACGCTAACTCCGTCACTCGGTCATTCGAGCGGCGGCTACGCTCAAACAGCGGACCTTAAATGCTATGTGGGAGGGCAGCGGCAGTAAGCCCGACCGGAGTAAAACGGGACTTGTACACTCGTTTTCTCCGAAGGAGCACGCAAATGGGGATGCGCCTGACACCGCCCCTCCGTGGGCAGCGTTCAACATACGCAGTAGCCAGTCCGTGAAAGGATCTCTCACCTCATTCACGGATGACCTGGATACGCCCCGCCTTGACTGCTGCTTTCAAAACCGTCCAGTCTGCCTCATTTTGTTCTGCGTATGCGAGTGCAAATCGCACGATGGCTTCGTCGAATGCGTCCGACTTTCCTACATATCCGCTAAGCAACGCGGGATCGCCTGCTTTCGCCATCGAATGAGCCAGCGCATGAGCGCACGAAACCGCATACTCGTCGAGATCTTCAACGTCGAAGGCGGTGAAGTCGAATGCGCCCTTCATGTCGCGCAATTGCCGAACATAAAAGTCGTTGCCCGAGTGGCGCATCTTCGACCACCCGAGAAAAATGTCGCTGGCCGACTGCAGCAGACGCTGCCCGTTCACGACACGCTGGCCGTGATTGGAGTAGCGGCTCGGCGGCAGGTAATCCTCCAGCACAGAAGACCGCGCCTCCTTGAGCTGAAGGAACAGTGGGCACTGTCCGTCGGCCATGAAAAGCGCCTCGTAGCAACGCGTTCCCACCGACCCGATGCCTACAACGCGAATGGCAACGTCCACCAGTTCATAGCGATCGAACAGTGCGCGCCTGTCATCGGGAAGCGTTAGCCGGTAGTCGGCGAAGAAGCTCCGGACCAGCGCATCGTACCGTTTATGATCGTGCTGGCTCTCCAGCGGGATGTGGTACACGAGCGGAGGTACGTCCTTGATGCGCAGCTTGCCGTTGACCAGTTCAGTTGCATGAGTCATCACGGAACGCGACGACTGTTGCCTCGCCTTGTCGATCACGGCCAGTTCCTTCCTCCTTTCCACCACCGAATCGGCAATGGCCAGCATGCTCGCCGCCTTGAACTGGCAGTACCAGACGTCCAGCGTGTCCATGCGGCTGAACTCGGCGATCCGTTGCCGGAAGGTCCCGCATAGCCGACGCACCACGCCGCGCTGGTCACGCAGCGCGAATCCGCGTTCGCGCGCAGCGATCACGAATGATGTGGCCAGCCTGCGCACATCCCAGTCGAATGGACCAGGCAGCGTTTCGTCGAAGTCGTTGGGGCCGAAGAGAATGCGCCGCTCCGGGCTTGCGAACAGTCCGAAATTAGCGAGATGCGCATCGCCCCCCAGTTGCACGATCACGTCCGAATGCGGCAGCTTCGACAGATCGTGCGCCATCAACGGCGCAGCGCCGCGATAGAACGCGAACGGACCCGCGACCATCCGCCCATAGCGGATGGGTATCAGTTCTGTCACCCGGCCTACATTGGAAGCGTCGAGCAGTGCAATGGGATCGCGATCTGCGATCTTGCAGTCCGCCAGCTTCGCGCGCGGCACTTTACTGCGCGCCGCCTTGCCCTGCCCGACGCGCGCAGCCAACGAGCCACGCCCCGCAAATAGCATGGACGGATCTTCTTGCTTGGGATCAGCGCGATCCGTGGCGGGCTCGGCGCGCTTTGCGGCAGCGGAATCAGGCACGCATCACTCCTTTTTTCCATTCAAGGTCGAAGCGACCTTCCGTCATTTCGCTTTGCTTCATTCCGGTTTGGTACCCGGCGAAGGTGCGGACGCAGGAGGCGAACTATCGCGTAGTGCGTCAATCGCGGCATCGACTGTCGCAAATATCTCGCGATGCGCGCTGCCCGCACGCAGTGCTTTATACCGTTCGATTTCATGCCGCACGCCCGTCGGAAGCGCAACCGCGGCGATGCCTACTCCACGCCTGTCAAGCTCCGCACCCACCTCGATCAATTTCTTGCCCGCCGTGTAGTCGATGTTGTTGATCTCCGATGCGTCGATCACCACCCAGCGCAACGGCACGCTCGCCTCGTTGACGAGTTTCAGCACTTCCTCCGTGAAGCGTCCCGTGTTCGCATAGAACAGGTCCGCCTCGAACCGGTAGACAACGATGCCGGGCGCCGCGAGCAGATTCGGCTCGACGTGATGTGGGACCCAGTGGCCGGCAGGACTGCGCGTCAACACGCGCGTACGCAGGCGGTAGCTATGCCGCGCGTGCGCGATCAGCGACAGCACGACGGCAGCGAGAATGCCGTGCATCACATCGACGAACACGACCACGCACGCCGTGAGCAACGCGACGACGAATTCGTCCTTCTGCATACGATACAGTTCGGTCATGCCCTTCACGTCGATCAGCTTCACGCCGATCATGAAGACGATGGCCGACAATACGGCGGCAGGCAGAAGACTCAGCGGCCTCGTGAGGAATAGCAGCACCAGCAGCACGATGACGGCCGTCGTCAGATGGGCGACCTGGGTGCGCCCGCCTGCATCGTCAACCATCTCGGTCTTGGTCGGACTGCCGTTCACGACGAAGGTGCCCGTGAACGCTGCTGCCGCGTTCGCGGCAGCAAGCCCGATGATGTCGGCATTGTCGTCGCCCTTCTCGTTGTAGCGGTTCGCGTACGCGCGCGCCGTCGCAGCGCTCTGAGCGATGATGACGATGAAGCACGAGGCGGCCGTCGCCAGCACCTGGTTGAGCTCGCCCACATGCAACGGCGGCAGGAACAGCGACGGGAGGCCGCCCGGCACTTCGCCCGTTACCGCGATGCCATGTCCGGCGAAATTGAACACGCCGCTTGCCACGATGGAACCGATCACGGCGATTAGCGCGCCCGGCGCGCGAGGCGCAATACGCTTGCAACCGATGATCACGACGAGGACGGCAATCGAAAGCACCGTGGTCGGATAGTTCGCCGCGGCGACGCGCTGGAACACGGACACGATCTGCATCAACGGGCCATGCCCCTGCTTCGCGAGTCCGATCAGCCCGGCAAGCTCGCCTGCCGCGACCTGGACGCCCACGCCTGTCAGGAAACCGATCAATGCGCTGCGAGAAAGGAAGTCGGCAAGAAAACCCAGACGAAAGATGCGCGCAATCACCAGCATCACGGCAACCGTCAAGGCAACCGTACTCGTCAGGCCGACATATTCCTTGCTGCCCAACGCGGCGACAGCCGTCAGCGTACCCGCGAGAATAGCGGCTGTCGCGGAGTCCGCAGCGACGACCAGTTGACGCGACGCACCAAGGACCACGAACGCCACGAGCGGCAGCAGGATCGTATAAAGGCCCGTGACCGTGGGCGTGCCGGCAATCTTCGTGTACCCCATCACCTCGGGAATGCCGAGCGCTGCCAGCGTGATCCCGGCGACGATGTCGTGCGGCAGTTGCGCGGGATTGACGGGCAAAAGCCCCTGCAGGAAGGGCATGTGATGCAGATGAGACGGCGTCGGAGCTGCGGGTTTCATGTCGCTGCCTCCACTGTTGTCGTGAGCTTGCTGACCAGCGCATTGGCGATGATGTCATCGGCAATGACTACGTTGGATGCGCCGGCGCTCTCGAACAACCCTTTTCTCAAGGGGCTTTCGCCGGGTACTGCAATCGCGAGCGAAGCGTTCAGCGTATGGGCCAGCAGTGTGATCGCCAGATTGTTATTGCTGTCGGGTGTCGTCACGACCATTGCCTTTGCGCTGTCCAGCCGCGCACCCTTGAGCACGTCGTCGAACGCGTCCGGCGAGCCGAGCACGACCAGGTGGCCGCTATCGGCCGCCCGGTCGGCCTGATCCTGATCGCCCACGAGGACGAGCACCGTCTCGCCCGCTTCATGCAGGCGATTTGAGACCAGTTCTCCGAGCGAATGGAATCCGACCACCACGACATGATTGGCGAGTTGTTCGAGCTTGCGTTCCATGATCCTGTTCTCCCGATAAGCCATCACGTCGTCGCCCGATAGCATGCCCGTGAGCCTCGAAACCGCGAATCCGCCGACCAGCAGTGTCGCGACCATGGCCAGCAGCATGAAGACCTTTTGAGGCTGATTGAACTCGCCAAAGGCACCGAGTGTCGTGACGAGGTTGACCCCATCCCACAGAGCCGTAAACATTTTGTTGGGGAAAGAGGTATTGGACTGATCGAGGATGACCAACCCAGTGGCGGCGCTGCCGAGCAGCAGGACGAGAAGGCCGATCGTGTGGCGCGCGCGGCGGCGCCATTCTCGAACACGGATGACCCCAAGGCGAGGCTCATCGACACGGAAGATCCACATGGTTACCTCGTATAGTGAATCTGATCGAGACAACAGCGAACCCAACGTCAAGCAAACAAGTTCCCCATTTTTGGCTCACAATAGTCGAGCAGCTCGAACGATTCACTCCGCCAGGGAAGCGTCGCGCCCTCCAGGGCTGGTAGTCTCGGCAAGCCATCGGACGCGGCTAGTGTTGCCATATAGGCTATACGGTATATACGCTTATTTCTAGCGTGAACAACCGGTTGTGCGGCGTATTGCCTGCTTTCCCGTAAAAGCATCGCAGCCTCAGTCAGTTCTTGCTTGCCTGTTCACTTGAGATAGGCCATCGAGCCCAGCGAGGCATCGTCAGCTCAATGACCGAACGGCGTGCAAAAAGGGGCGAACGTGAACACGATCGGCGGGTTAACTTCGGATCTTGCGACGTGGCTGACCCAGCGCATATAAGTCCGCGCACAGTGATGCGCGCGTGACTGCACCCCGCTGCGGGAAGCTAAGTAAAGACTTTATCGAAGCAGCGACGGAACGCCGTGTCGACGCACTGCAGTCGCTCGACTCGCCGACTGGAGGGCAGCTGTCAAGGAACAAAGGTCGTTCGCATGATCACATGAAGAAGTGACAAGCACTCCGCCGATGCGAGCATTGGCGACGTTCGACACACCGGCAAAGCGATTCCACCAATCCGTTGCGTCGACCGGTTGAATCCGCAGCCGAGCGCACCCGTTTGCTGACCCGCGCAAACAACCCGGTGACGCTGTTACGTTCAGCGCTTGAGATCGCGACAGGTTCAGCTACCGATGGCTCGCACCCGTCGTGATGCTGCGCGCATTCTTCGGCACTTCTGCTCTTCTAACCATTGCAGTGATTCCTGCACGACTTCGGGCGGCACCTCGTTGAATGACGCGCTGCGAATCAGGGTCTCGCTTGCGGCAATGTCGTTGAACTGTCCCAGCTTGTTCTGCACGGACGTCAACTCCTTGATGGCGCGACCGTGCCCGCCTTTGATAACTGGTTGAAAAAACTCGAGCAGGTACCTCAGCTTTTTTCCCGCCTTTCGAACGTTGTGAAGATCTTCCTCGTGGGCGGTCTCGCTACGCGCTGCCCGCCTGCTTCGCTTTCGAAGTGCACGCTGCGCCAGACGAACACGCTTCTCGGCGAACGCTCGAATCGGAAGATCGTTGCAACTCGACCGCAGTGTGGTCTGCGCGCGAAGCAGGACATCGTTCAAAAACGCCTCGATATGGTCGCTCTTGATCATCGTCTGGCTATGCACCACCGCCTGTGCGCGCTTCTCGCGCGCCGCGGCCACGAGCAGTTCGATCGATGCACCTGACTCCTGGGCGGCTCTCAGGAGATCGCCTGCGATGTCCCAATCACGCGTTCCGCCCGCCACCGCAGCAAGACGCTTGAATTCTTCGGTGGCTGCGTGGTGGCTTCTTCTCCGAGGTAGGGGGAGTACGCCCAGTACAAGGCACGAAGCTTTCTGAATGCGACTCGAAGCTGATGAAATCCCTCTGCATCGCTCTCTGTGGATAGCTCTTTCGCCCTTTGCACTGCCTCGGCTACCACCGGCGTCGCCAGTGATGAGAAGGTACTGGCGATAGAACTCGATTTTGACAGTGATGAACCGGCCGGCCGCCGGTCGAATTTGAAGAGAGTGTTTAGGCGCGGCAAGGGCCAGTCACCATCCATATCCATTTCAGCCTCGAGTCGGACAAAAAAATAGTTCTACCCAGACCTTACCATGCTCATCTCCGAGCGCCGCGATCTTCGTTGACGTTTTGATAGATCGTTTTTTGAGGTGTGGCGCGTACGCCGCCCTCCCTTCGTGATATCGCCAGGCTTCTGATCTTCTGTATTAGGATACGCAGCTACGTCAAGCACTGCCCGATACGCTGACGCATCGAGCGCGCCTCGAAAATGCCTGGAACATAAGTGGGAGACCGGTTTGAAGAAACGCGCCACCGTGATCTGTCGCAGAGGCAGCGAATCCTCCTTGTCGCACGTAGTCAATCAAAGTGGGCTTTGCCGGGCGGGATACTCAGGCGTGGAAAAAATCGCTCGGACGCCGCGCTTCGAGAACTCAAGGAAGAAACCCGACTATCCGGGAAGTCAGCCAAGCACCTCTTCGACTTCCGTGGCAAGCAGAAGCACCATCACGTGTTCTCCTGCGAAATCTCGAATCGCGCCAAGGCTCGCCCGGGTAATGAAATATCCAGGTGTCGCTGGGTTCACCTCGACGACATCCCTCGTCTCGTGACCAGCGAGCCGACGACTGATATCGTGAAGCTCGTGAGTCAACGGCGCAGGAAGTAGCCCGGTTTTCCGGCTAGATACCTTGACGTCCTGCGAACATCCCGCCGTCGGGTAGCCGTTTTCAGAGTGAAGCGTCATTCGACCCCTCGCTTCAGCTGGCAGATCCTTAGTCGATAACAGTCACGACGCACGCAACTCACGGACCCCCTTCCCTATCCGTCGTCGCAGCAACGTGCGCAATGTGACGCCGTCTGCGTAGCCGACCTGTTCGGCGATGCGATCCACGCTAAGCTTGCTCGTCTTCAGCAGATGGACGGCGCGCTCGACCCGCAGATCCTGTATGTATTCAACGGGCGTCTTACCGAGCACCTCGTTTAGACGTCGCGTCAACGTTCGCTTGCTGGTCGCCAGTTCTTCGGCGGCGTCATCGAGCGCGATTGTCGCGTCGAGGTGTTCGCGCACCCAGCGATCGAAACGCTCGACGAGCGGGTCCGAATGGGCCAGGTGATCGGAGATCGCAAAGGCAGACTGCGACGGCCGCGAATCGAAGACGAGGTACTTGCCTACGAGCGCTGCAAGCTCCGGGCTGTTGTTGCGGATCAGCCAGAGCGCGAGGTCGAGATGGCTCAGGGCGGCCCCCGCCGTCACCATGTCGCCGCTGGGCACGACAATACGATGCGCATCCAGGTGCACTTCGGGGTAACGCTGCCGGAACATCGGCGAGAGCCACCAGGTGGTGGTGGCTTCACGACCATTGAGCAAGCCGCTTTCGGCCAGCACGAAGGTACCCGTGCAGGCGGCGCCCATATGGGCGCCCGCACTGTGCCACGCGCGCAATGCGCTGAGCGCGTCAATCACATCGGGCCGGCCGAGCGAAGGCACAAGCAGGTCCGTCGTGGTCCTGTTGAGCGCCGGTACAACAACCCAGTCCGGGGCGGGGGCGTCTGTCATGTCGCGGACGGGCACCTGCAGCCCAAGCGCGGTGCGCACCTCGGGCCGCATCCCCGCAACAGTGATGTCGAACTCCGGTATGGCCATCCCGGTCGCGCGCGCCAGTTCATTGGCCGTCGTCAGGGCATCGAGCACGGTGGTGAGGCCGGTGTCGAACACCCCCTCGAGCGCCAGGACCAAAATCCGCATGGCAGGATCGATACCAAAATTGTCGATTGAGACAGTATCTCCAGGGGCGCTCCGTTTGTAAAGTCTGGACCAACGCGTGAACTCGTCACGCGCAAACTGGAGAGCAAAGATGATCAAGAAGGCACTATTCGTACGACTTGAAGCCAGGCCGGGAAAGGAGCAGGCGGTAGCGGACTTCCTCGACGCCGGGCTGGAAATGACGAATCGGGAGGCGACCACGCCGATCTGGTTCGCCCTCAGGCTGTCACCGACGACGTTCGGTGTCTTCGACGCCTTTGCGAACGAAGAGGATCGCCAGGCACACCTGCACGGGAGTATGGCCGGCGCCCTGATGGCGCGGGTCGACGAGATGCTGGCCAGCCCTCCGTCGGTCGAGCCGATCGACGTTCTGGCCATGAAGAACAGGCTGCCCTGATTCCCGGTTAACCATCACCGATCAGTCCTCGCCCGTCAAGCGCAATTGCGCAAAACGACGGGCAACTACAGACAATTCTGGAGAGTACGATGTTTGCACTGCGAAATAAACTAGCCATTGCCGCCTTGATTGCTCTGGGCGCCACGATGGCGCATGCCGAGGCAAAGGCGGCTGCGAAAGATGTTGTCATTGTCCACGGCGCACTGGTGGATGGCTCTGGCTGGCGGGCCGTCCACGACATCCTGGTCAAGGATGGCTACCATGTGACGATCGTGCAAGAGCCGCTCACGGGCTTCGCCGAGGACGTCGATACCGCCAGGCGCGTCATCGACCAGCAGCAGGGCCCGGTGGTGCTGGTCGGCCACAGCTACGGTGGCTCCGTGATCACGGAGGCAGGTGCGGACCCGAAGGTCAGCTCGCTCGTCTATGTGGCCGCACTGCAACCCGACGCCGGCGAAGCCACCGGTCAGCTGTTGCAGAAGTTCGCCGCGCCCAACGATGCCATGCGAGCGACGCCGGACAAGTATTTCTTCCTCCCGCCGGCGAAATTCCGTGAGAACTTTGCCGCGGACGTCCCGCCCTCGGACGCTCAATTCCTGGCGGACTCGCAGGACCAACTTGCCGAGAAAGCGTTGGGCGCACCGGTCTCTGTGGCGGCATGGCGAACCAAGCCCAGCTACGCCATCCTGACCACCCAGGATCATATGGTGAACCCCCAGCTTCAGCGCTGGATGTATCAGCGCTCGGGTGCCAAGGTGACCGAGGTGAGCGCAAGCCACGCTGTCTTTATCTCCCAGCCGGCCGCCGTTGCGCGAGTGATTGAGGTTGCCGCGAAGTCGACGAACTGACCGGTCATCGTCTCGATTGGGGCGCCTGTCGGCCTGGCGCCGACGGCCGACACCGCCGCCAGTCGGCCCCGCCCCCATCGCAGATACCCGCGTTGGTTGTCAAATCCCGGCAATCGCGGACGTATGCCACTCAGCTCGATACCTAGCCATAACCCTTCACGGGTGTCAGATGACTGGGCCAGTACCATCCGATCGTGAAGGTCCGCCGTTTGAACGTAGCCGACGCTCGAATGACCGCGTGACGGAGATAGCGAACGGCAGCTTTCAATCTAGATTAGCCGCTTGAGTGACCGCGAGTCCAGGTCGGGTCAGACTGTCGGTGTCGGGTGCTTCTGCGTGGAGGCTTCCTTCGCCCACCTTGGCTCACTGAACCAGCATACAAATCTTAAAAGCGCACGCACGGACGCTAGTAAGATGAGCGCGATCGGCAATAAGAGGATGGTCCGTGAACGCATCAGTCGTCTCTGCCCTGGCTGCACTTGTCGGCGCCGCGATCGGCGGCCTGACATCGGTTCTTGCCTCGTGGCTGACCCAACGCACCCAGGTTCGCGCGGAGTGGCGGGCGCACGACCGCATCCGGCGGCAGGAGCTCTACAGGGATTTCATCGAAGAAGCGACGAAGTGCTATATCAACGCGCTGCAACACAACGAGCCGGATCTCCCAGCGCTCGGCAGCCTCTACGCGAAGATCAGCCGCATGCGGGTTCAGTCATCGCGTGAAGTCGCAGATGAAGCCGACCTGATCGGACGCAAGATCGTCGACACCTACCTCGCGCCAGACAGGTCCTTTCTCGAACTGCGCGAGATGCTCGCGGATGGCTCGATCGACATCCTCGGCAAGTTTAGCGATGTATGCCGCGCGGAATTCGCGTCGCTTCGCGCCCAGCTGTTCTGAAATCCGTGCGCCGTTCAACGCGACTTGGGTTCGACGGGCGGATCGGCTCGGTACCCGCCGCCGAGCGCCTTCGTCAACGCAATTTCCTGACTGAGCATCTGCCCGTTGAGCGTGAGCAGCGCGACCTGTTCCGCAATCACGGGTTGGCGTGCTTCAAGCGCCGCGAGCCGGCTGGCCAGGCCGCGCTGATAGTGCGCCTCAACGCTGTCCCTCGCGAACGCAAGCGATTCGATCCGCTGCTTCTGCAGCCCGGTTTCCGCTTCTAGCGCCTGCAGGCGGCTGCCCGTCTGCGCGACATCGCGTACTGCATTGAGGACGGCCTGGTTGTACTGCTCGATCAACAGGTTGCTTCCCTGGCGTGTGCCGCTCAGGTTCGCATTGAGCCTGCCGCCATCGAAGATCGGCAGATACAGGCCCGGAATCAGGTTGATCTGCTGGCTTGTATGCGTGAAGAGATCGGAGAGATGCAATGCGTTGTAGCCGAAGAACGCCTTGATGTCGAAGCTCGGATAGAACGCCGCCTTCGCAGCATCGATCCGGTCGAACGATGCTTCCACGTACCAGCGCAGCGCCTGCAGGTCGGGCCTGCGGGCAAGCAGTTCGTACGAAAGCGTGGCTGGCAGGGCGGCCTGCGAGCGCGGCAGCGCAACCGGCTCGATGGCGGGCAGGCCGTCCGGTCCTGCGCCGGCCAGTGCCCGCAACGATTCACGAAACTGCCGTATCTGATTTTGCGCCGAGACGATCTGCCGTTCGATGGCCAGTTGCTGCGCGCGTGCTTCTTCGAGTTGCGTCCGGGCTTCGAGGCCGCGCGCCGCACGCGCTTCATGCGCCTGCGCCGCGAACGCTGCGACCTCATGCGATTCGTTCAGCAGATCGACAAGCTGGTAAGTCGTCTGAATGCCGTAGTACAGCTGTGCGACGTCGGTCGAGAGTTCGAGTTCGACGGCGGACGTCTCGGCGAGCAGCGCATTGCTCACGCCGAGCGACGCCGCGATCTGCGCGCGCTGCTTGCCCCAGATGTCGACATTCAGGCTTGCCCCCAGCCCGACGATGCCCTCGGTGTACCAGGGGCCCGTGAGCCCCAGCGCCGGTTCGTTCTGCGCGAACGGGCCGAGAAAGCCGTGAGCGGAGACGTGCTCGCGATCCAGCAGCGCAAGCGCCGTCACCTGAAGGCTCGAACCCGTCCTGACAAGCTCGACGTCCGACTTCGCCCGCGCGACGCGCGTGCGCGCAATCACTATCGTCGGCGCATCGGCGAGTGCCCGTTCGATGAGCGCCTCGAGCTGCTCATCGCGATAGCGCGTCCACCAGCGCGCGGCGGGCCAGCCATCGCGCGCGAGATGGATATGGTCAGCAAGATTGATCTGCTCGGGTGAAATCTCGGCATAGGGCGCGCTGTCGTGATGGATCAGCGCGCAACCCGGCAGACCGATGCACAACGAACACGCGACACACTGCGTGCAGCGACGCCACAGCCCTACGCCAGGACCTGATCGCGCAATCATGTTCGCAGGGCCTCCGGAGTGGACGCCGTGACCGTTGTCTCGATGCGCCAGTCCCGCAGTCCCGCGACCTGACGCGTGAGGTCCTCCGAGGCGGCGATGAGCGGCAGATCGGCGGATTCGACTGGCTGCGCAGCGATCTCGATGCGTCGTGGTGCGCGGGCGGCAGGCGGACTGGCCGCAAGGTCGTCCGCGTAACGGCTGAGTTCCGCACTGACCTGTTCCTGAACGCCGCGCATTGCGCCGCATAGCCTCGCGCAAAGGCTGCGCCCGAAGCCGTCTCAGGCGATGTTTGCGGCAGCAGCGCCTTGATCGGCGACAGCGGCATCGTTACGCCAGCCCAGATCATCCTGGAGCGCAGCCAGTAAACCGACGTAATGGCGCACGACCCGCCCCGGACACAGCGAAGCAAAGAACTCGCTTTCGCAGCCGGTCCGCCCAGCTTCAAACGGACCTACGCATCGAACAATGATGCAATGAGCATGCACTGCGCTCGGCGACGCCGAGCCTCATGCTTCGTGTCGCACACTAATTTTGTTACTACTGTTCGATCTGGCTGCAACCAATTTTGTAACGCGATCCACGTCGATGGCCATGCCGCTGCAGCGAAGCTAACGAAGGTGCGGTCGTCGACCTGGTGTTCGGAACGGAAGCGCAAAACCGGCCATGTGCAGACGTTGGCTAACAGCTTCGCCCGGACATTCGAGGGGCGGCTGTGCAACAGAAACCAGCCGTTCGAATCTCGCCTGCGCAATCACATCCAGTTGGTGACACAAAACCGCAAACAGGCGACAAAAACATTACGTGACCGCTGGCAAGGCACATGTCCGGCTCGGGCGCCGCAGTCAGAGCAAGGCATGCTCCCGAGAACGAAACTGGCATGGGGAGGTGTCGGTATGAGATCCTTTTGTGTCACGCGATGACGCTACAAGGGATCTCAGTCTCTTGAACGACAATTGACGCATCAATTCGCGCGAGCTAACGTAATCGCCCGCTCCGGACACGCCGTCACGCATGCCCCACACGCCCGACATGCCTCGGCGTTCGGCGTATAAGCGATCTTCATCCCGTGCACACGCAGCTTGAGTTTCTGCAGCGATCCGAGCTGCAGGTAGTCCGACGGGTCGATACGGCGAACTTCGAAAACCTGCTCAGGGCACACCACGGCGCAATCGCCTTTGCCCTCACAACGCTTCAAGTTGACCACTGGGGCAAACACACCCGGGTCCTGCCTGCATACAGGTGTCGCCGCGCGGCTCATGCTTGATCCTCGTGGGGCTTGCCGCCAGCGGAAGACATGCTCTTCAGAAAGCGCTCGCGTTCCTCCGACGTCATCCGTTCCCAACGGCGCCAGTGCCGATGTCCGCGCCAGCCGCCGTGTCCTCGAAATCCGCCGAACAGTATCCGGCTCAGGACCAGCAGACCCAGCGCATGCAGATAGTCGATCGAGCGGCCGCTTGCGAATACCGTTGGAATAACCCAGTTCCAGAGCAGCATCACCATTAAACCCAACAGGGCGATGCCTGCGAGAACCAACAGCGCTTTTCCGAAACATCGCACTCTGAATTTCATCTATCGACTCCTTCAAATATCCAATTCGTCATACACGCCCTGCAGACGAGCACGCAGTTGCAGCACTGCATAGCGCTTGCGCGCAAGCAGCGTGTTCACGCTTAGGCCACTCTCGGCAGCCAGCGCTTTGAAACTGCGTCCTTCGAGTTCGTGCGCGATGAAAACATCGCGCTGATTCGCCGGCAATTCGTCGAGTGCGTCTTGCAGCGCCTCCAGGAGTACGGACCTTGCGTAGGCAGCTGCCGGGCCGGCATCGCTGGCAGGCAGCGCGAGATCAAGCCGGTATTCACCGTCGTCGTCCACCAGCTCGGGCAAGGGCTGCTCTTTCTTCTTGCGAAAGCGGTCGATGATGCGGTTCCGCGCTGCACGGAAGAGCCAGGCTCCGGCTTGTTCGATCGGCTCGGGAAGCCGATACGCCTGCACGAACTCGTAGAACACGTCCTGCAAGATGTCTTCCGCTTCGCCAGGATCGCGCACGCGGTGGCGGATGAAATTGCCGAGCCTCGTGCGCTCTCGCACGACTGTTGAGGCGATGTCGCTATCTCGTTCGTTCATCCGGTTCGGTGTGTGCGGCAGTTCCATGCCTGTGATGACGATTCAGGATCTGGAATATTGTCGTCAGTCGCAAAAAAAGCTGGGTCGCCGGAAGGCGGTGCGCGCGCCGTAAGAATAAGAAAGGGATCACGACGCGCGCTACTCAGCTAGCGCCTGCCGCGTAACGTGCACCGCAAAACCACTCGGAATCGGGACCTTACTCTGCGTAACGCCAAGGCTGGCTGACGCATTGTGTGGATTGGCGGTTAAAGGGGTTAAAGGTGGCTGGAGACAGGAATTCCAGCCTCGCTGGTCACTGGATGCGAATGATCACCTTTCCATTGGACTTCCCCTGCTCGCAATACTGGTGCGCCTGCACCATGTCGGACAGAGCAAATTCGCGATCGATGTGGGGGAACAGGCGCCCACCGTCGACCAGTCCTCGTATTGCGTTCAATGCCTCTGCGCTCGGCTTGAAGAGTGCCCATGAATAGCCCCCGACACCTTGGCGCTTTGCGCGCCTGCGGTTCTTGCTGAACTGCCAAATGTTCTTCAACGCGCCAAGGACAATCCCCGATTGATCGAAGGTCTGCAGGATCGGGTGACTCAGGGTGACGAACTTCGACGTCCCGTCCGTCCTCAAGATCCCGAGCGTCTTGGCCTCGAGGGCTCCGCCGATGGTTTCCAGCGCCACGTCGAAGTCGGATAGCTTGAGCGCGTAGTCGTCCTTTTCGTAGTCGACAATCAAGTCGGCCCCGAGTTTAGCAACGCTGCTCATCTGCGCTTTGTTGCACGTGGTCGCGACATACGCGCCCCAGGCCTTCAGCACCTGAATCGCGATGGAACCGATTCCCCCGGCGCCGCCCTGAACGAAGACGCGCTTGCCCGCGGCGGTCTCGGCGCTCAGCCCGGCCTTCGTTACAAGAGCCTCCCAAACGGTGCAGCCCACGTACGGCAGAGACGCCGCCTGTGTGAAGGTGAGCGACTGCGGCTTGGGGACCACCTCATTTGCCTTGGCCACCACCAGCTCGGCGTACGCCCCCTGCGCCTTCGTCGCGGGAACTCCATAGACGGCGTCGCCGACCGAGAGGGTCTTGACAGCGGCTCCGACCTTGACGACTTCCCCGGAAACGTCGCGGCCGAGAACCAGCGGCAGCTCGAAGCCACGTTTCCTGGAGAAAATCACGCGGCCATAGCCGGTGCGCATCCGGCAATCGATCGGATTCACCGAGGTCGCAAACTGCCGGATCAGAACTTCATCGCCGCGTATTGCCGGCGGCTCGATTTCTTCCATTTTCAAAACGTTCGCGGTTGCGCCGTACTGGTGAATCATTACGCACTTCATAGCTCTGCCCTTCTGAGTCGTGTCGATATTTACATCGGGTAAGCCCAGGCTCATTGGCCTGGCGCTTTCATTCAAGAATTCACCTTTGCCGACTGGAAAAATGCCCGTATAGCCGCATTGACTGCCACTGGATTCTCGAGGTGTGAAAAGTGGCTTGCTTCAATAACTTGAACCTTGATCTTTGGACCGAAGTCGGCAGAGCGGGCGTATTCCGACGGATGCTGTCCTTTGTCGTAGCGACCCTGGAGGATCAGAACCGGCATCGTCATCGCTTTGAACAAAAAGTTGTGCCGGTCCTTGAGCTCGATGGCCAAATTGGTCGTCTCGAAGTACTTGCGGAGGGCGCCGGCAACTCCCCTGAATTTGAACTCATAGTCCAGGCGCTTCAGAACGGATGGCCTTATCCCCGACTGGAACATCCCGATATACGTGAGCGGAATGAGGTTTTTGCTCTTGAAAAGCGCTTCACCGAGCTTGCTCTTGAATAAAGCATGCGGCGGCTCCGGCAGGCCGTGTGGTTCATCGAACGACTGTTGCATTCGCACATAGCGAAGAATTCGTCCGTTCAATGACGGCACGCTGGTCATGTGGTCTGCAATGATAGTGCCGCGGTCATGTGAGACCAGATTGAATCGTCCGATCCCGAGCTTATCGAGCAAGCTCGCAATCTCTCGCGCCATAGTTGCGTTCGTATAGTCGAGAGTCAGGCGCTTGTCGGACTGACCATAGCCTTTTAGGTCCAGCGCGATGACGTAATGATCCTTCGACAGATCCGAAATCTGGTTATGAAACGCCCACCATGACTCCGGGAGACCGTGGAGCATCAGCACAGGCTCCCAAGCTGGATTACCGGCGGTGACAAGATGAAACGTAACGCCCGCCACTTCAGCGTACCAGTGGATTGCCTGCGTCCCGTCATCCAGATATTCAATCTCGCCGTGCTTGCTTGCCGTGTTGGGCGGAGGGGTGGTTGCCGGGTATCGTGCGGGTGTAAGCAACTCGGGCCGAGGTGTCGGCTTGCCGGCGTGGTCCGTTGGCTTTAGAAGCCCGGAAACAATGCTTAACAGCATGAAAACGGGATGAACCGGCGCGACCAGCTTCAGCCACAAGAGGAACACGGCAAGGAGCAACGCCACCAGCAATAGACTGATCAAAACAAGCATAGACACGACCACTCTCCTTCAGAAATTGCAAGCGCTCGCGTGGAACGCAATGCCCCCGAACAAGCTCCGGGCGCTGAGCCTAGGGACCGGCTATTGATCCGTGCTGCGTGCGGCCCAGACCGGGTGGAATCGCCGTTCGCACAAAATCCCTGTTGCCATTGACGGGCCACGTCATGACGAAGATGTGGTATCGATGACCGGCAAATGCCACCGAGCGACGGCCGCAGCCTGTCGAAATGAGAGTCCCAGGGCACGCAGTAAGGCGGCTGCCACTCGTTCCGGATGCATTTGCCCCCGTACTCCCGGACACCACATCAAACCAAGGTTGATGAATCGGTCCTGTGTCGGAACTCGCGTGGCGAGCGCTATTTCAATGCGCTGTTAGAGGTTTTCCGGATTCGCCTCGGGATGAAGATCCAGGATCGCCGTCGGTTTAGACCAACTTTGCGGGATCGAAAAAAACGCCAATGTCCTTGGCGATCATAACGTTGCCAGCGACCTTGAGCTTGCCTGTGAACAATGCGACTGGCCCCGACAGGGCTCCAGTCAGCAGCTTGAACAGGTTCTCGTCCGAGGCCGTAAAGGTGATCTCCGGCGACGCAGCAACGCCTTCCTGTACCGTGCAGGTACCGTCCGCGATGGTCAGGTAGGACGGGGTGGAAATGTTGAGCTGGATCGTCATCCGCTTGCCGGCAATCGCGTCAGGCTTGATCGCAGCGGGGAGCTTCTCGACGAATTCAGGTGATGACATGAATTTCTCCAATGTGTATGGTCGTGACGTTACTTTGTCCAATAGCTTCTACTACCCGTTCAGCACCAATCTCGGCGCCACCACGCACTCCGGCATCCCTGCCTGGCAGCGGTGGTCTACCGCTGCCGCACGGCTATTGAATGCCTGCGATCAGGCGTTGCGCATCAGGCAAGGGTGCACGCCTGGTCGAATGCGAGGCGCGGAAGTCGCGGGTGAAGCTTCGCCGCATCGCCGTATCCGAGGCCGCACAGGAAATTGGATTTCACCGTGGTGCCGCCGAAGAACAGTTGATCAACCGCGGCTTCGCTGAAGCCCGACATCGGCGCGCAATCGAGGCCCATGGCGCGCGCTGCCGCCATCAGATAGGCGCCTTGCAATGTGCCGTTGCGGAACGCGGTGGCGTGGGCAACCGCCTGCTTTCCCTCGCCCTCGAACAACATCCTGGCGGCCGGGTTATGCGGGAACAGTTCGGGCAGGCGATCGTAGAAGCTTGTGTCGTAGCCAACGATCACGACGACAGGCGCGCTCATGGTCTTGTCGACGTTGCCCGGCATGAGCGCGGGCTTCAGTTTCTCCTTTGCCTCGGACGTGCGCAGAAACACGAAGCGTGCGGGCGAGCAGTTCATGGAGGTGGGGCCCCATTTCATTTGCTCGTACAGCCCGTGCAACTGCTCGTCGCTGACGGCACGATCGAGCCAACCGTTATGGCTGCGTGCCTGAGAAAAGATCTGGTCGGCGATGGGGTTGGACATCTGACTTTCTCCTGTTAACAATGCTGTTGGTCGATGGAACCAAAGCGTGTTCAAGCGGCGCTTGCCGGCCGCAATCGGTTGTTAGCCGACATGCTTGTCCCATCGGTGAATGTAGTTGGACTCTATTAGTCCAGGGTCATCTTTCCAGTCGAGAAATCAACCCGCAGGCCAAGCTGACCTTCATTGATGAGCCACGGGCGAACGGTGAACGTACGGGCGCCACATTGATGCATGGGATCCGTAGCGGCAAGTTCGCGTGCGTGCTCAATGGAGGAAGCGCGGATCACGAACATTCCATCACCGTCCCAATATTGTTCGTCGTCAGTCCAATTGGGCCCAGCGGCGAACAAAATCCCGTCACGCTCAATTTTGCATTGGTGTTCGAGATGGGCCTGAATGTTCGCCAAGACCGGGCCGATGCCAGCCGTCGGCTTCGAAAAGATGACGTAAAACTGCTTCCTGAGCATGCCGTTGCTTGCTTCAAAAGCCTGTTCGCGTGTGACGCGCTGCACTTCCATGATTGTCTCTCCTGTTGACATGGATAACTAAAATCGGATCGACCTTCTGTCATATTGTTAGTTGTCCTATCTCATAATCTGACGAAAAACCAACTTGAAGACTTGTCGAAACCTACGGGGCGCGCATCGCTGGGCGTTCGCGACTGGGCGGGAATATGCACCAGATGCGATCCTCATGACGAAAGAAGAATATTGCAACCGGACCATCCGCCTTGAGTGCTTCGACACAGACGTAGCACTCACGTTTGGATCGTCTGTTCCTGAAGTGGGTCACTCGAACGCGCTTCGTGGAATCTGGTGCGAGCCAGTGCTCGACCATCAGACGCAAAGACTCTCCCGCACTCCCCATCGACTTCTCCTTCCCTTCGCACGATGCCGAAATCGTGTCGCGAACGCCCCAATAGTGCTATCACCGGAGCGTGCCCCTGCTGAATCCGGAATGCTGTATACCCAACGACCGGCTTCACGAGGGGTTTTGGCTCCCTACCCGCAGCGGCGGCAACTCGGCCGTCGCGTAGCGTTGGGCAGCCGCTGCCTCGACACCGAGACCGCGCAACACGAGTTCGGCGGTATCGGAACCGGCGTCGCGCCAGGTGCGGTGGCCGTCGAGGACCACAACGATCGAAGCCAGCACTGCGCCGGCGATGAGCGCGATTGCCGAATGCAGTTGGGCGGGTCGGAAATCGTACTGATGCTGCTCCAGGCCAGCGACCACATCGCGCATCGCCGGCCCTGTCCACATGCCCTGCAGTATGTCGTGGCTGAAGGCGAATCGGCTGAGGAAGCGTCCCCATTGAGGTTCTTCGTGGGCGCGCCGGATGAAATGGCGGATGCCGTTTGCCAGCCGCTGCACGGGGTCAGGGACGTCCGCGGAGCTCGCCAGGATGCGCCCGTGCATTTCTTCCGCCATCCGCGCAGCAACGGTTTCGAACAGCGTCTCGGGAGACGGGACGTTGTTATAGACGGTCCCGCGTGCAATACCGGCCGCCTGGGCCAGCTCGCTGATGCTCACCTGGGTCTCGCCCTTCTGGGCGAACAGCTCGAATGCGGCCCGATGGATACGCGAAACGATCTGAAGATTGGGCTCCATGGATGAATCCTTCGTTTGACGCCCTCCATTGAACACTAATGTCCAAACATAGTCAACATCGAGCACTAAGTATTTACTCTTATGGTTCGGATTGAACACTAATGTTCATAATGGATCTAACGTGTTCTACCAAGAGGTTTCTGGGGACGCGACGTCCACCCCTTCGCCCGCTGCCATGATCAAACTGCTTACCGCCCAACCGGCTCGTCATCCGAACCCGACGGTCAAGGCCGCCTCGCTCGCCTATGTGATTTTCGAGCGGCCCGACCTCGAGCAAGCTGAACGTTTCCTTGTCGATTTCGGCTTTGCCGTCGCCCGACGCACCGACGAGGTGCTGTACCTGCGCGGCACCTCCAGCGCACCGTACTGCTACCGCGTGCATCGTGCCGACAAGCCGCGCTTTGTCGGCGTGGGCTTCACCGTGGGCAGCCGTGAAGACCTGGAGAGAGTCGCGCGGCTGCCGGGCGTTTGCGGCATTGAGCGCGTCGCCCATCCCGGGGGCGGCGAGCGAGTCGTTCTGCAGGACCCGAACGGCTACGTGGTGGAAATCATCTGCGGTCAGGCTCCCGTTGCCGAGTTGCCGCGGCGCGAACCGCTTCCGGTCAACTTTGCGGACGAGTTGCATCGCGTCGACATCACGCAGCGATCGCCCCTGAAGCCGCCCGAGGTGATCCGCCTCGGTCATTGTGTGCTGGAAGTGACGAACTACCAGGCCACCAGCGCGTGGTACACGCAGCATCTCGGTCTGATTCCGAGCGACGTGCAGCTGCTGCCCGATGGCTCTCCCTCTGTGACGTTCTTCCGTCTCGATCGCGGCGACATGCCCACCGACCATCACACGCTGGCGTTGGCGCAGAGCTTCATGCCGGTCTACAGCCACAGCGCCTACGAAGTCATCGATGCGGATGCGGTCGGCATGGGGCAACGCGTATTGCGCGAAAAGGGTTGGAAGCACGCGTGGGGAATCGGCCGACACATACTTGGCAGCCAGATCTTCGATTACTGGCAGGACCCCTGGGGAGACAAGCACGAGCATTACTGCGACGGCGACGTGTTCACCGCGGATCATCATCCCATGGGCGTGCACGAGGTCAGCCGTGAGGCGATGTCGCAGTGGGGACAGCCGATGCCCAAGGCTTTCACCAAGCCCAGGCTGACGCTATCGGCGATTGCGGCAATGATTCGCAACCTGCGGCGCAGTCCCGATCTGACCTTCCGCAAGCTGTTGACGCTAGCCCGGATATTTGGATGACGAGCGCGCGATCGACGCTTTGTCCCGTCGGATCGCCGATCGCTCCACCTCGGCGTTCGATGCGTCGTGACGTTCGCCATCGCGTTTTCGGCGCGAGCCGCCCGGTGGAGTCGCAAGCACCGCACCTTTCCTTCTCTAACGAGTCTTTTCCATGTCCGTCAATATCGTCCGCTTCGAGCGTCAAGGTCGCACCCAGTGGGGCGTGATCCGCGGCTCGCGAATCACGCCGGTTCCCGGCACTTACGCCACGACTGGCGAGTTCGTCCGCAATACCTCCCTGGCCGAGCTGGCGGCGCTCGGCGGCGACACGCTGGAGCTGTCCGCTGTGAGGCTCTTGTCGCCCGTGACGCAAAATCAGCAGTTCGTCTGTCAGGGAGCCAACTACCTTCAGCACATGATCGAGTCCGGCATGGATCCTGACGTGAAGAGCTACAACATGATCTTCACCAAGGCGCCGAGCTGCATCGTCCCGGCCGACAGTGACGTGATCAAGCCGCACGCGGTGAAGTTCCTGGACTATGAGATCGAACTGGGATTGGTCATGCGCAAGGCCATTCATGGTGCGGTCAAGGTCACGAATGCCGACCTCCACGAGTATGTCGCCGGAGTGGTGATCGTCAACGACTATTCGGCGCGCGACATCCAGATTCCACAGATGCAGTTCTACAAGGGCAAGTCCTTCCGAACGTTCGGTCCGGTCGGGCCTTGGCTGACGCTGATAGACGCCCGCGATATCGAGGCGATGAGCAACCTTCTGCTCAAATTGACCGTCAACGGCGAGATCCGGCAGCACGACACGACGGCGAATCTCGTCTATAAGCCGGCCGAGACGTTGACCGAGCTTTCGGGCGTACACGATTTCGATGCGGGCGACTTGCTCGCCACCGGCACGCCTGCAGGATGTGCGTTGTCCATTCCGTCTCCGCGCAAGCAAAAGGTCGGCACGTTGCTGGGGGAAAAGAAGAAGTGGGCCATGTTCATGAAGGTCCAGTCCGCGCGAGCACAGTATCTGAAGCCCGGCGACGTGGTGGAAGCCAGCATCCGTACGGCTGACGGCAGCATGGACCTGGGTGTGCAACGCAATCGCATCGTCGCCCAGGGATAAAAGCCATGTCAGGAATCGCTACACTTCACGACGTCGAAGTCTTGGAGGCCCACGGCTTGCCGGCTGATTTGCCGACAAGCACCTACGAGATGATCAGCCGGGGCGCGAGCCTGAACCCCGACGCCCCCGCATTGAGCTTTTTCCTGACCGTCGACGAGCACAGGACGCCGCATAGCTGGAGTTACCGCCAGTTGCTCGCGTGCATCACGCAGACGGCCAACTTCTTCGACGACCTCGGCGTAGAGAACGACAGCGTCATCGCCTTCGTGTTGCCCAACCTGCCGGAAACGCATTTCGTGGTCTGGGGCGGGCAAGCCGCGGGCATCGTGACCGCCTTGAACCCGCTGCTCGAAGGGGCGGCGCTCGCCGACCTGTTGAACGCGTCGAACGCGACGGTGCTTGTGACGCTGGCGCCGTTTCCGGGCACCGATATCTGGGCCAAGCTGCAGCCGCACTTGCCGTCGATCAAGTCGCTCCGGCATCTGGTGCTGGTCAATCTCGCGGATCGGGTCCGCGGTGCGGGGCACCACGCAGCAGAGGCGCGGCACAAGAGCGAGGTCGAGCGTCTGCACGGTTCGACGGCGTTGCGCGATGCGGTCCCAGCGGAGATTGAGATCCACGATTTCAACAGCGCGATCTGCGGGCAGCCTTCGGATCGCCTGAAGAGCGGACGGCGTTTCTCGGAGCAAGACGCCTCCTCGTATTTCTGCACCGGCGGCACGACCGGCCTGCCGAAGATTGCGATGCGCCGGCATGGCAACGAAGTCGCCAACGCATGGAGCACCGCACAGGTCTTGGGCGAGGGGATGGGGCCGGGCAAGGTGGTGTTCTGCGGATTGCCGTTGTTTCACGTCAACGGCGTGCTCGTGACCGGCTTGCTGCCCTTTTCCACAGGCGCGCACGTCATCCTCGGGACGCCGCAAGGTTATCGCGGCGAGGGCTTGGTGACGCGCTTCTGGGAGATCGTCGAGCACCATCGCATCAATTTCTTTAGCGGCGTGCCGACGCTCTATGCCTCGCTCCTGCAGGTGCCTGTCGGGTCGCGTGACGTCAGCTCGCTCGAGTATGGCCTGTGCGGCGCGGCGCCTATGCCGGTGGAAGTATTCCGCAATTTCCAGCACAAGACCGGGATCAAGATTCTGGAAGGCTACGGCTTGACGGAGGCGACCTGTGTGAGCAGCGTGAATCCGCTGTTGGGCGATCGTCGCATCGGCTCCATCGGGCTGCGTGTCCCCGGACAGATGATGAAGACGGTCGTGCTCGATGAGCAGGGCAGGTACCTGCGCGACTGCGCAATCGACGAAGTCGGCGTGCTGACCGTGTCGGGTCCCAACGTTTTTGCGGGCTACCGCGCGCCGGAACAGAACCAGGGACTGTGGATCGATAGCGGCGATGGAGCGCGCTGGCTCAACACCGGCGACCTGGCGCGGCAGGATGAGCAGGGCTACTTCTGGCTCACTGGGCGCAAAAAGGAACTGATCATCCGGGGCGGCCACAACATCGATCCTTTGACGATCGAGGAACCGCTGCACCGCCATCCGGCGGTGCAAATCGCCGCCGCCGTCGGCCGCCCGGACGCACATGCCGGTGAACTTCCCGTCGCCTACGTGCAGTTGCGCGCCGGCGCGTCGGCCACCGAGGCAGAACTGCTGGCATTCATCAAGACGGAGATCGCGGAACGGGCCGCGTTGCCCCGCCAGTTGCACATCATCCCGACGATGCCGCTCACGGCCGTTGGCAAGATCTTCAAGCCCGCGCTCAAGCGCCTCGAGATCACGGATGCACTCGAGGGGGCGCTGCGCGAGGCGCGGATCGCTTGTCGGGAAATCGTCGTCGTGGAAGACAAGTCGAGGGGACTGGTGGTGAATGTCCACCTGGAATCGGAAGCCTCCGAGGCTGCCGCTCGACAGGTGCTTGGCCGCTTTCCCTTTGCTTTTTTCATCGGTTGACCGAGTCGGGAGGGCCGTGCGTCGAGGCAGCTCCCATCGGGGCAACGGGCAATACACTCAATAGCGATTTAGGGGGAGCAATTCGGAGTACTACTTGATGGCCTGACGCACCGACCTCGCAGCAACGCAGTTTTATTCACTAAAGAACGGTCTGGTCCACCAGGCACTCCAGGAAACGGAGGAGACGGAATGAAATTGAAGGTAAGCAGCGCCGCTGCGCTGGCGATGTTCGCCACCGCAGCCCATGCCCAATCGTCGGTTACGCTCTATGGCGCACTCGATACCGGATTGCTGTATCAGAGCACCTCGGCGGCAACGTTTTCGCCGCACTCGTCCAACCAGGGCCACGTCTATGAACTCAAGGACGGCGGCATCTATAACAGCTTTTGGGGCATGAAGGGAAGCGAAGACCTCGGCGGCGGCTACCGGGTCAACTTCAAGCTGCAGGGGGCGTTCTACATGACGAACGGCAAGTTCGGCCTCTCCGACACGCCGAACGCCCCCGCCTTCACCCAGTTCGCGACGCTAGGCGTATCCGGGCCCTTCGGCTCCTTCGACGCCGGCCGGCAGATCATCCCGGTGACCTATGCGTTGGCGGAAACCGACGTCCGCGGCGCACAGTATTTCGGCAGTATCCTGACTGCGTGGCTGACCATGAATCAGGCGGCCGGCTGGCCCGGCACCAATACGAACGGCCCGATCGGCGCCTTCTATGACAGCAATGCGCTGGTCTACAATTCGCCGAAATTCTATGGCGCCTCGCTTGCGCTCGAGTACGCGCCGGGCGGCGTCGCCGGCCAGTTTCAGGGCGGCACTCGCGAATCGGCCGTGCTCAAGTATTCGAATTACGGTCTGAATCTGGCCGCCGCGTATTACAACGGGCACGATACCAATCCGTTCCCGCCGACCTACCCGGCGGCTCCGGCTACCCCGGCTACAGGTGTCGACAACAATCGCTTCTACTATTTCGGCGCGATGTACACGATTGACGGGTTTTCCGTATCGGCCTCCTACGGCCTCGGCAAGAACCCGGCCAACACCAGCGCCCCGAACTTCGAAATGGCATCGGCGGGTCTCGGCTATCAGTTCAGTCCGTTTCTCAAGGTCACGTCCGGTTACTACTATGTGAAGGACCGAAATAATGGAGCGAATCACTCGAGCGAATTCGCGGTGGGCGCGGAATACAGCCTGTCCAGGAGAACGAGGGCGTACGCGCAGGTCGGGTATGTCGCCAACAAGGGGACGATGAACCAGACCCTCATCTATGGAACCCCGGTTGCGCCGGGCATGTCCACCACGGCGGCCATGATCGGCATCCGCCATTCCTTCTGATTCCGCTATCCACATCAACCGGGGGTATCCGATGAAAAGCATTCGGGTAATCATGCTGTTGGTCTCTACGTTGATCGTTGCCGTGTCCATGAGCGCGTGGTCGCAGCCGGGGCAGACGGCCAGTGCACCTGCCAGCGCCACGGGCGCATCAACGATGGCGGCGTCCGGCGCGGGGTCACCCGCCAACGGGAAGAAAGCGAATCGCACCCTGCGCCGGAAGGTTTATGCCGCCATCGGGAAGCACAAGGAGATCAGCGCCGGGAATATCAGTGTCATCGCAAAAGACGGCGCGGTGACGCTGCAAGGCACGGTCACGGACGCTTCCCAGATCGGCCAGGTCGCGGAGATCGCGAAGGGCGTTCCTGGGGTGACGTCGGTCATCAACAAGTTGACCGTGCAAAAACCATTTGGCGACATGTAGGCGGCTGCCGTCGGCACGCGAGTTCTGCGGGAATGAGGGCGACCGGCAAGGGTTGCAGAAGCAATTCGGTAAACCACTGCCAGCCCGTCTGAAAGCCTTCGAGCCCCGGCTGTAAGGGTTCGCGGCTCATGTAAAGCGAAGCTATTCCATGAAACCACGACGCTTGACCAGGGAGCAGAGCAAGAATCAGACACGCGAGCGTCTGCTGAGTGCTGCGCGCGCGAGCTTTCTGAAAAAAGGGTACGTCGCGGCGAGCGTCGAGGAAATCGCTACTGCGGCCGGATACACGCGCGGGGCCTTTTACTCAAATTTCCGTGGCAAAACAGAGTTGCTGCTTGAACTCCTCGCACGCGATCAGGACGAGGTTCAGGCGGAGCTTCAGAGCATCTTCGACGCAAGCGGTACATGGGAAGAGATGGGGAGCGCAGTGCTCGCGTGCTATCGGAAGCTGTATCGCCGGCACGCATCATTTCTGCTTTGGATGGAAGCGAAGCTGCACGCGGCCCGCGATTTGCGTTTCTGCGCGCACTTCGACCCGCTTCTAAACAAAAAGCTGGAGCAGATAACGGCCTGCATCGTCACGTTCGCGGAGCGCACCGGTGCGCCGTTGTCGCTGCCCGCCGAGGTATTGGCGCTCGGCCTGATGGGACTATGCGACGGCGTGCAGTCCTGCTACGCCACGAATCCGCGGTACATGACCGATGAACTGACCGAAGCGGTGCTGGCCGCCTTCCTTGCACATGCGATGATCAACCGCGCCCCCGACTGACAGCATACCCCGTCAGATAGCCATGCAAGCGCGGTTCAGGGCTTTGTCATGCATGGACGCCCCCGGAGCCATTGCCGCAGTTCGAGTTCGAGGCCAACGCCGTTCGCCGGCACCGAGCCGCTCCTCGCGCCGATCTCCGGCGTGCTCGTGTTTTACACGCCGGTCGGCGTCTGGGTCGAGCCCGGCCAGCAGATCTGCCGAGGTCTTCGACCCGCTGACCGATCGCGTCGTCACGATCACGAACTCCATAGCCGGTGTGCGTGCTGTATATGCGGCACCGCGCTTCACCACTGCGGGGCTGGAGGTGGCGCGTATCGTCGATGCCAAGCCTGTTCGGAGCGGGTCGCTGCTGCCGAACTGAGCTAATCACTGGCCAAAGCTCCAGTGTCTCCATGCTTGCTCCGATATTTTGTCCAACGTCTTCAACAGCTTGTAAAGGCCCTCGCGCAGCTCAGCACCTGTCGATCAACTTGACGGGTCAAGCAACAGCTCTACTTCGAACGCGGGACTGAGTACTTCTATTTGCCGAGAACTCGCCGATTGATACTGCTAGCCAAATGGCCGCTGCACCTCTGGGAATTGCCGTTGATACTGCGCCGAGTCGAGCGGCAGTTCAGGGTCGCTATGTAAACGTCTGCATAGGGCAGATCGTAACTATGTGCAGATTGACGCCTGCCCGATTCATGGCGCGCCGCTTGTTGATCGGTGCCACTGTGGTACGCCCTTTTCCGGGGGCCTGCGTTCATGGAGTGCGGACGGCCCGGCCGGTGGCTGCCGATGCGACCGGCTGCATTTTTTCACGCGTGAGACCTGCCGCCGACCGACGCTGCCGGCAGAGCAGACTCGCGCACTCGATCCTGTCGCGCAGTGGCTGGATGCAATGTCCCTGCTGATCCGGCCGGCGCAGCTTGACAGGGCATGCTGTCGTCACGCGACGGGTACCGTCGAATGGCTGGTCGGTGCGTCCCGCGCATTGGGCATCGCCTATCCCGTGTGCTTCCGACCTGTCAGCGATCTGCAGGTGCCAGTCAGCCTCGTATCGTATGTGTCGCGCTTCCCGGGACGGCGAATGTCGGCAGACGTAGAACGTATTAATTCTGTCAATCTTGCGACAATAATTTTGTCAACTCGCGACCTCGACGCACGTGGATGCTGGCTCAGCCTTGCGCGACAAGGGCTCCAATGATGCGAAATAAATGTGCCACGGCCGAAGCTGCCCGATGTAGGTCGATCAACGGCAGACTACGGCGCCAGTTCGACGTCGGACCGGGTTCGGCCATTTTCGGCCGTGAACAACTTCCCCATCGCCGTCGTCCCGACCGCTTCCCCGACGAATTCCCGCCTGACGCTGAATTTCCTGAAGGGAGCGCGCCGAACCATGTCGTTGTCGAACGGCAAGTGGTCGGACCAGATGGCGCGCCGAGACGTAACGCGCCCTTTGTCATCATCGATACGCAGGCGATCGACCGCTACGAAAGCAGCAACGAGTGCAGACGAGGATTGAGTCGCGAATTCCCGAAATCTTGCAGGATCGAGGCGCTCACTATGAGCCTTCTGCTCCCGTCGACGTCGCCGAACCATTCGTCGTTGAGATTGACACGGTTGACCTCAAAGATCCATTCGCCTTTCCGCGTCGGGCAATTCGTGCCCGGCACATCTCGCGGACCCACGCCCCTCACGTGGTCAATCAGTATGGCGCGTCACAATTCGACGCGCCATGCACCATGCGCACACGATAGTGCCTTACATCACCTTCTTGTGCTCCGTCTGAAGCCACTCTGAGGACGGCAAGCCCCACTTCTTTTCCAGATTGATCAGTTCGCCGCTCTTGTGCCACGAGGCAACCGTGTCCGACAAGAATTTGCTTAACGGCGTGTTCGCGTTCTCCTTCGCAACGGCCAGGCCCCATGGCTGCACGTCGTCCGGGGGTAGCGGCGCATCGAAGTCCTTGAGCTTGCTGTCGCTGAGCAACTGCGCAGTCACTGTGCTGTCTTCGACGAAGCCTACACAGGAGTTGTTGAGCAACGCGTTGATCGCTTGCGTGAGGTCCGCGAACGCGGCAACGTTCACGCCGTACTTTTCGCTGACAGCCCGGTTGTAGTAGGTGCCTTGCACGCCGCACACGGTTTTCCCGTGCAGATCGGTCCAGCTCTTGAATCCCGAGCCCTTGTGGGCAACGAAGCCGGTACCGCCTGCATAGTAGAAAGGCTGGATAAAGTCGACGACCTTTGCGCGCTCCTGGTTGTACGTCATGCTCGCAAGAATGACGTCGATGCGTCCCTGCTGCAGAAACTGAATGCGGTTGGCTGGCTGAACCGGCACCATCTCGACCTTCACGCCCAGCCGCTTGCCGATATCGCGAGCCAGGTCAGGCTCGATCCCGACGATTTGGCCGGTTTGGTCGCGCATGCCAAACGGTCGGTAGTCCGTATTCACGCCAATCTTGATTACCCCCGCGTTTTTGACCTGATTTAACGCGTCCCCGCCTGCATGCGTCTGCATGCTGAAAGCCGCCACACAGAGCGACAGGACAATTCCAAACACCGATTTCACGATGGACTCCTCCAGGTTTTTGACTCGTGCCAGTTTTCTATGGCCTTCCCATCGGACAGACACACGCGTCCGAGCGATTCGAGCCTAGGCGCGCAGATACCGGTTTTCAAATAGTTGCGGCCCGCTATTAGCAAGGCTATGGATAAGTATTAGCATCATTGATGCTCGGTGCTCAACATTTGATCTGCTACTGGATCGCGCATAGTCTAGCCAAGAGAGGGATCACCCATGCCCGCCGTCAAGTTTCTGGATATGCAAACCCTTCAGATTTTTGTGACCACCGCCGAGGAGCGGAACATGTCGAGCGCCGCAAGACGGCTCGGCCTGACCCAGTCAGCAGTCTCACAAAGCATCCGGCAGCTCGAAGATCAGTTCGGTGTGGTGCTGTTCAATCGTGAGCGGCGCCCGCTGACTCTCACGGCCGCAGGCCTGGCGCTGCGCAATCGCGGTATGACACTGCTCGAGGATATGAGTCGTCTGAAGGCTCACGTCATCGATGCAAGCAGGGGCATCAAACCGGATGTGCGCGTCGGTCTTGTCGATTCGTTTGCGGGGACGTGCGGGCCGGCGTTCATCAAAGCGATGTTGAACGAGTCCACTACGCTTTCGATTCGCACAGGCCTGACGCCCTTTCACAGCGAAGCGCTCGTCGGTCGCGACCTCGATATCGTCGTCTCGTCAGATCCTTTGGCGGACCTCGACGGGATCGAGCGTCGGCGCCTGCTATCCGAACAGTTTGTGGTGATCATGCCAAAGCAGCACAAGGCGGCCATCCGTACTCCGGCGGATCTGCGCGAGCTTGGGGAGGCATTGCCGATCGTTCGCTTTAACCGGCAGTCGCACATTGGGGCGCAGATCGAGCGCTACCTGCGTCGTATTGACGTCCGAATTCCGCGTCGTCTGGAAGTCGACACGGCCGACACACTTACGTCGTTGGTCGCGGGCGACATCGGGTGGGCGATCACCACACCCATGTGTCTGCTGCAAGCGGGTGAATACGCAAGAAAGGTGAAGCTGCACTTCCTGAGCGCATCGCATACGGGCCGCTCGCTATACCTCCTCGCGCGCCGCGATGAGTACAGCCATCTGTTCGATGAAGTCTACGCGATCGCCCATTCGATCGTGTCGACTTCACTCTTGCAACGGCTTGCAGAAATCCATGCCGAACTTCCCAAACTGATTGACATTGAAACGGAGACCGAAGATGAGCAATAGCAGTAGCACCGAGGCCTTGACGCGAACGGAGAGCGATTATTGGGGCGATGTCAGCATTCCGCGCCAAAAGCTGTATGGCGTGAATTCTGTGCGCGGCGTAGAGAATCTGAGCGTGTCCAGGCGGACCATCGCGGATGTGCCTGAATTCGTAAAGGCGTTCGCACTATGCAAGTGGGCAGCGGCGCTTGCGAATCGCGACCTCGGCGTGCTGACGGATGACCAGTGCCGCGCGATCGTCGGCGCATGCCGCGAGATCGCGGATGGCCAACACGCTGCCTCCCTGGTCGTTGACTTGCTGGAGGGCTCGGGTGGTACGTCCACCAACATGAATTTCAATGAAGTGATTGCCAATCGCGCACAACAGTTGCTCGGAGGCCTTCCCGGCCACTACGACCTCGTGCATCCGAACAATCACGTCAATCGTTCGCAATCGACCAATGACGTCTACCCGGCGGCCATGAAGATGGCGGTGTACGATCTGCTCGCGCCGCTCATCGACGAGCTGTCCGTGCTGACGCAGGCGTTCGAAGCCAAATCCGGTGAATTCGGCGACGTGCTGCATCTGGGCAGAACGTGCCTGCAGGACGCGCAGCCGATGCGACTGGGCCAGGTCTTCGGCGGCTATGCCGCGCTTGCGAACCGCCTCGCCGACGAGTTGCGGGCTGTCCGCGCAAAGCTGCTCGTGCTGCCGCTTGGAGGTACCGCCATCGGTACGGGGTTTGGTTCGCCGGCCGGCTACCGGCGCGCGGTATTTGCCCATCTGGTCGAGCTGAGCGGCATTGCCTATTCCGCGCCGGACGATTCCTTCGACGCCATGCAGAACCTCGATGTGTTCTCGCGCGTTTCCGCGGAATTGCGCGTGTGTGGCACGTCTCTAGGCAAGATCGCTGCGGATTTGATCCTGCTGTCGTCCGGGCCTGTCGGTGGACTCGGGGAGATCACGTTGCCGGCGGTTCAAGCGGGTTCATCGATCATGCCAGGGAAGGTCAATCCCGTCGTGCCGATGTCGATCGTGCAGTTGGGCATGGCGGTCGTCGGCAACGATACGTGTGTCGCGCAGGCTGTGCAGTATGGACAACTGGAGATCAACCACTTTGAACCCGTGGTCGCCGACCGGATATTCGAATCGGTGGGATTGTTGACGAATGGAGTGCGCCTGTTCCGGGAAAAATGCGTGCAAGGGATTCGGGCAAACGTCGAGGTCAATGAGCGGCACCTCTTTGAATCGATGGCGGTGGCAACGGCGCTCGTGCCTACGCTCGGATACGCCAAGGTCAGCGAGCTGGCCCGCAAGTCTGTGCACCAGGGGCAACCGCTGCTCAAAATTCTTGAGGAGACGGGAGTGCTCAGTGCGACGGAGGCTCGCCGTCATATCGAGGAATCGACGCATCCGGCGTTCTGATGTTTCGCGCTACGGAAATTGGTGGAGATCAGAGGCGACACAGCGGTGAACATGATTCAAATCGAACGCCGCCTCGATGAGGAGCAACGATATGACTAGCATCGCCGGATTCTTTCAGTGGTTGAACAGCCACTTCGGCGTCAACTTTTCGGTGTTCTACGACGCGTTCGAATGGAACACGTTTGTGCACGGCATCGCGATGACATTCATGCTTTCGATCGCGTCCATCGTCGGAAGCGTGATGCTGGGCGCGGTTGGCGCGTTCTTCCAGCGTTCGCCTTCACGTGGGCTGCGCATGTGCGCTGACGCCTATGTGTGGGTGTTCCGCAATACTCCGCCGCTTGTGCAGCTGTACTTCTTCTACTTTGCACTGGGCCCTTTCCTCAGTCATCTGGCCGGCTCTCCCACGCCGCTACTTGGCAATATCGGATGGGCGGTGGTGTCGCTGATCCTGTTTGCCGGGGCGTTCAATGTGGAGATCTTCCGCTCCGGAATCGAGGCGGTGCCATTTTCGATGCTGGAGGCGGCCTCGTCGCTTGGGATGAGTCATTTGCAAACCTTCAGAAAGGTGGTGATGCCGCTCGCGGTACGGATCAGTTTGCCCGCGCTGGGCAATAACCTGATCAATCTGATCAAGACGACGACCAACGCATACGCGATCGCCGTACCCGAGCTTCTGTACGTATCGTCCCAAATATGGGCTCAGAACCTGAACACTCTGGAGATGATGATCGTTTTGCTGGTCTTTTACCTAGGGGTCATCGGCGCCTTTGTGGTGCTGATGAACATGCTCGAAAAGTCGATCGCCGTACCAGGCTGGGGAAAAGCATGAGCACTCGCCATCCTTTCTTGTCATCTTCATCGCTGCTGCTCGGGACTGCCGCAGTGTTCGTCTCGACGTGCCCTGGTCTGGCTGTCGCGCAGACTTCCACGGTCAGCGCGGACGGCATTGCCTGGGCCACGGTGATTCCGTGGCTCCCGGTTATCCTCAAGGGCTTTGCCTTCGACGTATTGATCAGCTTCGTCGCAATGGCCATCGGGACTGCGCTGGGCACGGTAGCCGGTATCGGCCAGGTGTCTCACCACAAAGGGGTACGCATTGCGAGCCGTTGGATCACACAGTTCTTCAGGAACGCACCATGGCTCGTCGTACTGTTCTTCTGCATCTATCTGATGCCGTATGAGATCAACGTATTGGGTTTGGCGGTGCCATTCCCTGCCTGGGCCAAGGGTATCGTAGGTCTTTCCTTCCCGGTGATGGGCAATGTGTCCGAAGTCGTCCGCGGCGGCATTCAGTCATTGCCGACCGGCCAATGGGAGGCAGCCGCGGCGCTCGGGCTCACGCGCAAGCAAACGCTGCGCCTCTGCATCCTCCCGCAAGCCGTCAGGCGCATGGCCGCGCCCTGGATGAACACCTATGCAATCCTGATGATGTCTACGCCGCTGGTTTCGATCGTGGGCGTCGATGACAGCGTCAGCATGGCGAGTTCAGTACTGTCCGCACTCGCCAATCCCGCCCTGATGATGCCCGTATACGGCCTCATTCTCGTGCTCTTCTTCACATACTGCGCACCGATTGCGATGCTGACCAAGCAACTTGAGCGTCGCTACCGATAAGCCGGCGACCAGCCCAATCAAATACAGCAAATTTTGGAGACAGATATGCTTGCCACTCAGCGAATTGAAAATACATTATCGAGCGCGCCCCCCTCACCTTCCGCCGTAGCGGAGGCGATCGTGTCGGTGCGGGATGTGAAGAAGGCGTTTGGTACACACCAGGTGTTGCGCGGCGTGTCTCTCGAAGTAGAGAAGGGGACGGCAGCGGCCTTGATCGGTCCGTCCGGGTCCGGCAAATCAACGCTTCTGCGCTGCATCAACGGCCTGGTCGACATCGACGGAGGTGAAGTCTACGCAGCGGGACATGCCGTTCACACCCTGCGCGGCGACACGGAGCGCATCGCGCTGCGCAAGGACGTGTCCATGGTATTTCAGCAATACAACCTCTTCCCGCACATGACCGTGCTGGAAAACGTGATGCTCGCGCCACTCAACGTTCTGAAGCAGCCGAAGGAAGAGGTCGAGCAGCGCGCGGTCGAACTTCTCGCGAAAGTGCGTCTCGCCGGCAAAGAAAAATCCTTTCCTGGGCAGTTGTCGGGAGGGCAGCAACAGCGCGTCGCGATCGCGCGCTCCCTGGCGATGCGGCCAGACGTGATGCTGTTCGACGAGGTGACTGCAGCGCTCGATCCTGAGACGGTAAAAGAAGTGTTGAACACGATCCGGGATCTCGTTGCAGAGGGTATGACCAGCATTCTTGTGACGCATGAGATGCGCTTCGCACGCGAGGTCGCGCATCAGGTTTTTTTCACGGACAAAGGGCTTATCGTCGAATCCGGATCGCCGAAGGATTTCTTCGATGCGCCGCAGGACCCTCGCACACGCGAATTTCTAAGCCATGTCCCGTGACTATGAACACCGCGTGGCGGGCGGGAGCGCCACGCCCGCGTTTCTCGATGCGCACTCGATCGCGTATGAGGTAACAGAAGAAGCGCCGTTTGCTGCTGGTGGTCGCAAGAGCGGACGGGGCGGTCAACGCCGCATGTCCATGTGATAGCAAGCGCGGACGTCCATAGATCGCCGACTTTCTGCCCAATAGCAGTAACGCCGGAAAGCAGTCGTTCGCTGCTGGTAACGATCTGACGCGAACACATGCTTCGGCTGACAAATCACAAGAGGACCGTAGTAAGCGAATGACCGTTGGACTCTGAGAACGGCCATTGCTGTCGCCGCGATCCGGATGACGGCAACGGGGTCGTCAAGGGTCGGCCGCGTCGCTCGTAACGTTTTCGGTCATAACCGGCCTGCGGCACTTCGCGCCGCGCCTTCGCCGGCTTCTCGACCTCTAACTCTAACCGCCATAACTTCTCCCGTTGAATCGACGCCCTGGCGGGCAATCCCGCCCTCGCGATGCGAAGTGACAAATTCAATTCGGACTGAGGCGAAGTGACACATTCATTACGTTTTGAACGGAAGCAAAACTGTCAACGGAGCGCCGCCTTCCCGCGTCGTGCCGTTGCTCAGCTGTTGACAGAATCATTGCGGTCTACGCCGCCTGCTGAGCATTCTCAGGTGTCGTCTTCGCTGCCGATGGTCCGAGCGTCCCCGAACGGTCTGTCAGTGCGAACTGCTCGTCCTCACGTGCGTCAGCACATCGCTCCGTTCGCCCGGCGTGAAGCCGTGACGGTCAAGTGGTCAAGTAACTGAACCAGCGTCAGCAACACGGGACCAGTCGATCTGGTCGGCTGCGCAAGCAGCACTTCGGGCAGTTGGTCTCACACACCGGCTTCCTGCCAGTCGCGCAGGCGGCGCCAGCAACTCGTCCCGCTGCCGCAGCCCATTTCGCGTGGCAGCAGGTCCCAGCGCAGACCGGTCTGGAGAATGAACAGGATGCCCGTCAACACCGCGCGATTGTCGAGTGGCTTGCGCCCCGGACAGCGCGACCGCCGAGGTTTAGGCGGTGGTAGTAACGGTTCGATGAGTGCCCAGTCCGACGAGGGCCGATACACAGTTACCGATTGAAAACCCAGTAGTCGCTGCCGTTGCGGGTCCTGTGGGACAGCCCGAACCGTTTGCTGGCCCGCGTGTCGGCCTGGATGATGTAGTACAGATCCGACAGGATCGTGCGCCGGTCGCCGACATACGAATGGCCCGTCAGATCCGTATCGACATTGGTGACGTCGATCGTCTCGATTCCCTTCAGCAGCACCAGATTTTCGCCGGAGTCTCCTGCCCGCGGGCCGCCATGGATCATTCTGGAAATGGAGAGCGCCCGGTCGGTGGACGACGCGTACAGCGTCACGGGCGCGCCAATCGCGATCAGGCCGGGTGCAATCTGGTTGACGAACACGTCCGTGTCGATATCCGGCGCGGCGAGCACCACCTCACGCAGCCGGTAGCCCTCGTCAGGGTGGTTGCGGGCAAAGTTCATCAAGGCGCGCGTCATGCCCCGGTTGCCCATGCTGTGCGCGATCACATACAGGTAGGCGCCCGGCGACGACGCGAGGACCTGCGTGACGAACTGCTCGATATCGGCCTCGGCACGTTCGATCGACTGCTCGTCATCAAAATAGCCCGCGAGCCGGCCCCGCGATGGCCACGAGAAGAAGACGGGGGCGCCCGGGAAATCGAGGTCGTAGGCCATCTGCGCGGTGCGCATCGCGGCGTCCTCGAAGCTGACGTTATAGCCGTGAATGAACAGCAGCACGCCCGGCGTCGACGCGTTCAATGCCTTGGTGCGCATTTCCGCGCGGAACTGCTCGTACGGGCTCAGCGCAACGTGCAGGATCGTGACGTCGCGCTCGGGATCGCGATGAAACTCCATGCGCAGCACGGATGGCGACTCGATGGCACCCGTCACGTGGTTCCGCGGGATGCTGACATCCACGCTGCCGAAGGTCACAGCCGGCGCATGATCGCTGGTGAATTGCAGCGGACCGTCTTTCGGGACGGAGACGACCCGGTCGGTGCCAAAGAACACGCGCACGACGTCGTAGCGGCCGTTCGCCCCTGCCCGCTTCGGCGCTGTTTTCGGCGGCACCGCCTGTGCAGGTTTGCCTGACAGTCCGAAGCCGCGCGTGACTATTCCGTACGAAACGTCGTTATTGGCTGCGGGTTCCCAAGAAGCGGGCGGCCCGGGAACAGGCAGTGTCTGTGCGGCGGCCTGCGTGCCCGAGCCCTTCACCGCGCCTGCGCCCGACGGTTCGCTCGGGATGTCCCAGAGGCCACTTCCGCCCGCGTCCCGGTTGTCTTTATGGATCGGCGGCGGCATGGCCTCAGAGGCCGGGACAGTGTATAGCGGGTCTCTCACCTCCAGAAGTTGCGGATCTTCCGGATCGAGCACGCCCCTGTTCGCGGCGCAGCCGCTCGTCAGGAGCAGTGCGAGTGCGAGACACAGTGCCGCAATTGCCTGGACCATCGCTGTCTCCCTGCGCCAGGCCTGCCCCTCGGACCGGCGTGAGGTTGCTGCAGCGGCGCTTGCTCCTACCAACATAGGAAAAAACGGCCGCGCTTCAAGCACAAGCAGTGGTGCCGGCCACGTAACAGTCGCCACATCTGATAACCGGCGTTATCGCGAATGATTGCTTGGCGGATTAGTCGTGTTTCGCCACGTCGCGAAGCGTCCGCCCGGCATGGGTTTAAGGCAAGTGGCTCCTCCCCATCCGAAGATCGCTGGAGTTGCAGGCGGCAACGCATATTCCTGCCGCCCCGCGTCCTGAAACGAAGGGTATGAAAGCTCAATTTCAAGCCCTTATGGGTAAAAATCCGTTGACTCGTCAACCAATGTCCCGAAATGAAGGGGTAGATAGCAACTAGGCACCCCTTCATTTGGGCAAGGCGTCGCCGCATGGATGAATGTCCGCAAACGAAGGGTATGAAAGCCCCAACTTTCGTACCCTCGACATTCCGCGCTGGTTTGCCCGATGTAGATGAGCACCCGACGTCGGCTACTCGGCGTCACGCGACTTGTCCACCGGCACATCGTTGATGACCGTCGGCAGCCAAAGGCTGCATGACATGGAAGATGAACGGTCGGACTCAACTGTTCCAACAAAAAGTGATCTGAAAAAAACGCGGCTATTTAGATAACTTTTCTTATTTAACGGTTGGATTTTTTTTGCCGCAAATGTTGTCCGTCAGCTGGGCTTGCGGGCCCAGCTGAGCTACCGCAAGTAAGCTACTATCAAAACTTATGGCGGACACCTACGCGGCCAAGAAGCTGCCTGTTACTGGTTGACGCGGTCGCGAGATTGATCGCAGCGACCGCCGGTGCACCGAGAGAGTTGATTCCCGACGCCTTCTGGTAGACCCCGATCATGTACACATCCGTTCGCTTGGACAGGAAGTAGTCAATACCTGCGTCGATCTGGTTGTATTTTGCGCCATCTTTTCCGGCAACCGCACTCACATTCGTATAATTATAGGCAACGCCGATCAGCCATGTGGGAGCCAACATGTACTTGAAGTTCACTTCTACGTTGTTGACGTGTGCGGATCCTGTGTAGGCTGCCACGGAACCCGGAATAGGCCCAGAACTCGTATCGCCTAAACTGCTAAACGCAACCCACGAGTACGTCGCACCGAGAGTCGCCTTTCCGAAGGTGTATGCCCCACCTGCTCCAATCACCTGATAGGTGTGCGCAGATGCGAAACCTTTATAAATCGGCGACGAAATATTGGCAGTCGTCGGCGATGCGGTACCTGATGTGCTGTTGCCAAAGAAACTAACATTGGGGTTGCGGACATTCAGATAGCCGATCCCAAGGGTAAGGGGTCCGCCGGTGTACCCGGCCCCGCCCGAGAACACCTGATTGCGAGAGGCGTCACCGGCAATTCCACCGAAGCTATAGAGAGCCGAGAAACGGAGGCCAGCGAAAGGCACGCTACTAAACTTCACTGAATTATTAGTTCGGTAAGTATTGTTGAAATTGTCGATGTCGCCAGCATGGTCAGCAATGGCACCAGCCCATTGGTTCGATGCCGCGAGCGGTCCAAGAAAATCAACGACCGAATCATATTGTCGTCCCAGTGTGACGGTACCGACCTGGTTTCCCAGACCGACGTAGGCCTGACGTCCGAATAGTAACCCACCTTGCCCGAGCTTACCGGTGCTGGGATCATAGCCACTTTCGAGAACGAAGATCGTCTTCACCCCGCCTCCAAGATCCTCTGTACCGCGAAGACCCCAACGGCTCGATTGCATGACGCTACTCTGAAGGCTATACAGACTATGTCCGCCAGAGTTACTCGTGTACGACAAGCCTTCATCGATAATGCCATATAGCGATACGCTGCTTTGTGCGTGCGCAGCTTCAGCAGAGATAATGGCCGAAAATAGAACGATTGATGAAATGGATTTTTTCATACGGGGCATTCATTATGTTGATGGGTATGTGGATACTTTTCCATGCAAAAATAACGGTTCTATTGCCTACGCGGCAGTTTCTGACTACATGGCGCTTGCGGACCCGGAACACGTTTTCAAGCGCGCAGCAGCTGCTCGCCCACCGAGGCACGGTCTGATGATCGACATCAAAGCCGCGCTCGGCCATCACCATTCCTTTGAGATTTATCAGGTTCGGCCCATAGGTCCCATATATACGCCTCAGAATCACATCGAGCGCGTGTACAGCCGTTTCAGAACCTTTGCAATTCGTCGAGCAAAGACCGACCGTGGTGTCGATGGTTTTTTTCAGAGTATTCCTTTACCTCTCACCACCAAGATTTGCGACGAGAATGGAGCGATCTTGACCAGAGCGAAGCCTGCGATAGAGCGCATAGCCCAAAATCGCATTCAGAATGGCTGGAATAGTTGCAAATCTAAAAACCGAGGGGTAGTCAAGAGGAATGGAAATCAGCATGCCGCCAACCAACGGCCCCAACACTGACCCGACCTGAGAAAACCCGTAGCAGCTCGACACACCTGTGGCACGAATCTGGGTCGGAAAATACCCGGTTGTCAGGGCGCTCACGCCAAATCTTGCACCAACGACAAAGACCCCAGCCGCGAATATCGCTATCAAGACAACCTGCATCGACAGTCCAATCGCAAAGCTGATTCCGACGATCGTAAATACAGAAAGCAGATATCCAATCGCAACTACCGCGTAGGCCCCGAGACGATCCATCACGCGGCCAATTGCCAAGGCACCCAAGGTACTGCCGACTCCAAGCGCGACGGCACCGTAGGCCGCCTCAGAAGCCGATACACCCGTCGCCTTGAGCATCCATGGAGACCAACTGATCAGGAAATACTGGATGATATTTGCGCAGGCTGACATGACCCACAACACGATCGTGCCAAACCTTAACTCCGAACTGAGGATAGCCCGCACCGGAACCCGCGTATGCTGAGGACGGAGAGTGGGCAATTTGATCGCTTCTCGAATGCCCATCTTCTGCATGATGGAATCGATTTTCGCGCCGGCGTCGTTTCTGGTCGACAGGAACCGCAGCGATTCAACCAACCCAAGCGCCAGGATAGGAACAAGCATGAGCGAAGCAACCCCACCCAGAACAAGTGCGCTTCGCCACCCGTAGTGGTGAAGCAGGTGGCCGACGATCATCCCACCCACCGCGCCACCCACGGGAAACCCGCACATGACCGCGTTGACCATGATGTTTCGATGCCGTTCCGGGCTGTACTCCACGGTCAGGGTGAGGATGTTCGGCAATGCGGCGCCCAAGCCAACTCCCTCGATGAATCGAAATGATCCTAACTCAAAAACCGTTGAAGAATTTGCTGCGGCAAATGAAAAAATGCCCATCACCGCCAATGCGCTCAGGAGGACTGGCTTGCGTCCAACGCGATCGGCGATCCATCCGAAGCTGCAACTGCCGATCGCGGTGCCGCAGAGCGCAGCGACAAAGAGCCTTGTCATCACGGCGCTATCAAAGTGCCATTCGGACGCCAACGCAGGCGCAATAATCGATAATGCCTGAGCATTGAAACCGTCAACCATCGCGACCAATGCAAGAAGAAAGAATATCCGCCATTGCATCAAGCCAATCGGCCTGCTATCAAAAACGTTTGCTCCCTGGTCTCCACCAATCATACCGTTCTCCTAACCATGTGTTATATGCTTCTCGTGTCCGCGAAGCCTCAGGCTCACTACTGTCGAGCCAGTCCAGACAGGGTTGGGCTGCGTGCCCGAACTTTTCAATGGTTTCGTGAACCTCCGTATCAAATGTGATGGAGTAGATAGCGGTCGGCTCGTCCAAGCGGATCGACCTCCATTGTGGACAACGCACCGTTACGGTCTTGAGCACCTTTCCAGCCGAGAAATAGCGCGGCCCGAGGCAAGTCATCGCCGGTCAAATATTCGTAGGCGCCCAGCAAACGACCACCTAAACGTGCCAATTGGGCCGGCGCCGTGCCCTCGATCCACTGGGAAGCCAGTCGAGATGTCCCGACCCGCAGACGAGTGACGTAAAGCTCGATATCTTCGAATTCGTTCAGATCATCCGAGCTGAGCGGAACAATCGGACGAAGGAAATTGATGTCATAACGTTCGACCAGTTCGCTGCCTCGATTCGTTTCGGTACGTACCTGGTACCAATCCGGATCACCATAAAAGCCATTCCACGCGTGATTGCGAACCTCCAGACTCGGCCAATGCATCAGGTATACAAACAACGGTGACCGTGCGCCGTAAGAACTCTGCCATCCTCCCACCACCGAAATACCGTGCCTTTCAAACAGACGCTGCAGAGGTCCGTGGAACCGCGCCCCCATGTCATGCATGCGACCAGGTTCCACGCTGTAAAAACGCAACTCAGCAAAAGAAGGTGTGGACATAACTGTTATCCTTTATTGATCATCAACGCACATACGGCGGCGGAACGCCAGCTTTGGTCGCAGCACGAAAGTACTGCCACGGAACCTCTACCGAACATCCGAGTTCTTCTGCCGCTTGCCACGGCCAATGCGGGTTGTTCAGCAGAGCACGGCCGACGGCCACAAGATCAGCCTGTCCACTGGCTACGATGTTTTCTGCTTGACGGGGACTCTGAATCAGCCCCACGGCAACGGTCGTCAACCCCGAACCTTGACGGACCGCCTCGGCAAACGGTACCTGGTATCCCGGACCGATCGGCACCTTCGTGTAGGCGTTCCCTCCTGTCGACATGTCGACAAAGTCGCAACCGAGCTTGCGCAATTCAGTGGCGAAGATAACGGCGTCTTCTGTCTGCAAGCCCTGTGGATGCCAGTCCGTGCCGTTCGCCCGTACCCCCAGCGGCTTATGTTCAGGCCATACCGCCCGGACGGCCGAAAACACCTCCAGCGGGAAACGCATGCGGTACTCAAGGGAGCCGCCGTATTCGTCGCTTCGCTGATTCGCAAGCGGACTGAGAAACGCGCTAAGCAGGTATCCATGCGCAGCGTGTAACTCAATAAGATCGACACCCAATCGGTCCGCCCGCTTTGCCGCCTGCGCAAAAACATTGACCACTTCATCCATGTCTGCGCGACTCATGGCGTGAGGCATTTGCCAGCCGTCGGCGAAGGGAATGGCGCTCGGTCCGATGACCGGCCATGCTCCCTGATCCGACTTCAGAGGACCTTTTCCCACGAATGGACGATGTGATGCTGCCTTTCGGCCGGCATGACTGAGCTGTATGCCGACAGGTACCTGGCTGTACTTGCGCACGCGCGAGAGCACATTGCGCAGAGCCTCTTCGTTGTCGTCATTCCACAAGCCAAGACATTCCGGCGTAATTCGCCCGCGCGGATCAACCGCCGTTGCTTCGATGATGAACAGGCCAGCGCCCGACGTCATCATCGAACCGAAGTGTAGAAGATGCCAATCAGTCGCACATCCGTCTGACGCGCTGTATTGGCACATGGGAGAGACCACGATGCGGTTGGGCAAGGTCAGACCCCGCAAGTTCAGCGGCTGGAACAGTGCGCTCGAATGGTCGCTTTCGGCCACAACAGGCTGACGATCGTTATTGGTGAATTCAGATTTCATGATTCTTTGGTAAGCAAAAGACAACCCAGGCCGTAAGCTCCGTTGGAGACAATCGCCACTTTCGGATCTCGCGGCACTTGTCGCGCCCCCCCGCGCCCCCATAGCTGCATACAGGCTTCGTGTGTATGGCCGAAGCCGTGCAAACGGCCCGCCGATAACTGTCCACCACCCGTATTGATCGGCAGGTCACCATCCAGATCAATGCGTTTGCCACCCTCGACAAACGCGCCAGCCTCGCCTCTGCCGCACAGTCCCAACGCCTCCAACCAGTGCATGGTGAGAATGCTGAAGCCGTCGTAGATTTGCGCGACATCAACGTCAGCCGGTCGGAGATCAGTCCTCGACCACAGCATGGCTGCAGCGGCCTCGGCACCAAAAGAACTCATATCGGTTGGCTGCCGCAGTCCGCCTGTCGTAAACGCGCTGCCGATGGCTTCAACCCGCAGGAGCGGATTGGGCATGTCAAGAGCGTCCTCGACACGAGAAAGTACGAAAGCAGTAGCACCGTCAACAGGCACATCACAGTCGTACAGTCGCAAAGGCGATGCGATAACGCGGGACGCCAGGTAGTCGTCAAGCGTAATCGATTGACGATAAACGGCAGCAGGGTTGAGTCCGGCCATCCGGCGCGCGTGCACGGCAATCGCCCCCAACTGCGCCTCGCTGACTCCATGGTCGTACATGTAACGCGTGGCATACATTGCGTACCATGGCGCAGGCGAATGAGCGCCAAATGGCACTGCCCACTGCCACATCCCCGCAACGCGGGAATTGGCACCGCCCCAGGCTACGGCATCCCGGGCGCGCTTGCGAGCCGATGCCTCGGCTGTAGCGCGAAAAACAAGAACATGACGCGCAGTCCTGGCGACCAGTGCATGAATGCCCGCAAACAGGGCGCTCATCTGTGCCGGTGACTCCAGCGACGGAGTCTCGTACCAGCTCAGCTTCAAACCGAGCGCGAGACGCAAATCATGCACTCCGACAGGCGAAAATCCTGCCCCCCCTTCCGCCGTACTTGGGTACGTGACGAGACCGTCTATATCCCTGAGTGACAATCCGGCATCACTCACGGCAGTCTTGCAGGCATCAACGGTCAACCGCAGGGGACTCAGCGGCGAGCCACGGCTAACCTCGGACTGCCCTATTCCCGTAATAGCAACCTGCTTTTCCGGATACTGAGTCACGCGACATCCTCGGGAATAAACATTGGCAACCAGACATCATCGTGCGCCTCAAAGCACACGCGTACCCTCTGTCCGATAAACACCTTCGACGGCTCGCAGCCTACGATATTCGACATCACCCATAGCCCGGCTTGTTCGTCAAGCTCGACCATCGCCAACACAAACGGCACCGCCTGGCCTGCCACCCAAGCCTGGTGATTGACCGAAAACGACACCACGCTCGCTCGCCCGGAGACGGTTTCGGCTTCAACATCAACAGACGCGCAAACGGGACACGCAGCGCTTGGTGGATGAACGAAGTGCCCGCATTGCTGGCAACGGCATATGGCCAGTTCACCTACAGAGCCACCCGTCCAGAACGCGTGATTCTCAATGTCCAGAAGCGGCAGGCGACGCGATTCCATGCTTCCCCTCATCGGCTAACCTTGATCCCCGCGCGCTCACGATCCCAGAGTTGGGAAAGATCCGCATTCGCGGCGTCACGCAGCTTGAACTTCTCTATCTTCTGGCTTGCGTTTCTCGGCAGATCGGACATGACCTGCAGGAAGCGAGGCACCATGTAATAAGCCATTTCCCCGCGGCAGAACTCGATCAGCGCCGCCTGATCCAGTTGCGCGCCCGCCTTGCAGACAATCGCTGCCGCCACTTCGTCCTCGGCCATCTCGGATCTGACAGCAAACACCGCTACATCCTGAACTGCCGGATGCTGCAACAAGATCTTTTCCACTTCGTAGGCCGAAATATTTTCTCCTCGCCGGCGAATCGCGTCCTTCGTACGGTCCAGGAACCAGAAATAACCGTCTTCGTCCACATATCCGCAGTCGCCGGTATGAAACCAGCCATTGCGCCATGCCTTGACGGTCGCGTCCGGCATCTTGTAATAGCCCATCGAGTGCGCCCACGGCACATCGTGTCGGAGAACTAACTCCCCACGGGCCCCGGCGGGCAACTCGAAATCGTTCTCATCGACGATGCGCGCGTGAACGCCCTTGCGCACCCGGCCGCAAGATCCCAGCTTGCCGACCGGATCGATGAGGCTAAAAGCGTGAGACGGGCCAAAATCTGTCAGGCTATAGCTCTGGATGAACCGCAACCCAAAACGACGTTCGAAGTCCCGCCCGAAGTCAGGAATGGGCGCAGACATACACATGCGCAGCCGGTTGTTCACGTCGTCATCGCTGGCTGGCCGACTCCAGAGAATATTGATCATGGAGCCCAGCAGATTGGTCAGCGTTGCCCCGCTGCTACGAACGTCAGACCAGAAGCCTGATGCAGAGAAACGCTTCTGCACGGCGATGCTCGAATTGACCATCAGCGCGTTGTATGTCGCACCTTGCAAGGCATTGACGTGGAACATCGGCAAGCAGATGTACGCGATGTCGTCATCTCGTTGACCGAACGCCATAGCGTGACTGAGGCCCCATAGAAAACATTGGGCCTGTGAAAGCATGACGCCTTTGGATGGACCGGTGGTACCCGAGGTATAGATAATGTATGCAAGGTCACTGAATTGGACTTGCGTCTCTGGCGGCAAAGAAACTTCCGGGTAAAGCGTCTTGAACGCGCGAATTTCCACGCTTTGTGCAGTTTCAGCAAGACGCTGTTCCGGCAATTCGCCCAGCACGATCACCTGCTGTAACAGCGGAAGGTCTGCACTGATCTCTGCATACTGCTCCCAGAGCGCTGCATCGACGATCAGCACCGACGCTTCCGAATGCGTCAGCAGATAGCGCAACTGCTGACCGCGGCTGGCCGTGTTCAGAGGAATCGATACCGCACCCAGTTTGCCCAACGCGAAATAGCTCAGCAGCTGATCGACACTGTTCTCCATCAGCAGTGCCACATGGCTGCCGTGGCCGATGCCAAGTGAGGAAAACCCATGAGCCAACCGGTTGGACTGGAGATCCAGATCACGGTAAGACAGTTCGGTACCATCGGGCAGATAGCGCAGGAATACCTTGTCGCCATTCTGCTCAGCTTTTCGTGCCAGAACTCGCGGGGTCGTCAACTCACTGATCCGATAGCCACCCCAACGGTCAGGACTCGGAAGATCGTTCCCGGTTTGCGTCATGCTTGTTCTCCCTGCTTCTGGATATCACGAGCACGATCGACAGCGTGCGCGAACCTTTGCCCATCCCGGATTTCATCGGCGAGCAATAACGTCAATCTCGCGAGGAAGTCAACGGCATCCGCAGGTTGAAGCTCGTCGAGCGCCAAGGCGACTGAACGGAACGATTGCTCCATCGCCGCATTCAGGTTTGAGCCTCGGAAAATCGTGCGATTCCCGTCGCATTGCCCCGACGGCTGCTGCAAGCACAACACGCTGGCAACAGCGGCTGTGACAGTCTCCGGTGACGGTGCATCGATTCGCGCCCCGACATACCCGTCCGGGCGAACGAGTACCCATGTACCATCTTGTCCATCGAGTTTCTCGAAGACGGTCGGCGCATGCGTGTGCGCAAGCACGACTGTCGATACGGGCACCCCGCCAGCCTGCAAGTCATCAAAGGTGTGCTGCAGTTCCCGTGGCACGTTTCCGTCCGCGCTCAAGTAAATACCCGTGAACGCGTGCCGGGCGAGCCGGTCGTACAGGAAGCCGGGGTGACCATCACCGCGGTCGTCCACTGATGCGTCGGGCAATGGACTACCTTCCTGCGCGCCACGAACCGGATCCTGTTCCGGCGGCGGAGTCAGCAACGATTCGGCACGGTTGGCATTGAATGCATCAATCAGTGGGTAGATGAATGGTTCATCGGGCAGCAGGTCGAACGCAGCCTTTCGCATCAGCGCCGAGCCTGGCGTCGGCGCAGTCATGCATAGCGTCGCCTGTCCGATCGCGTGCAGATTGCGCACGATGGTCGGGCGGCGCTCGGCGTCATAGCGATCCAGGAGTGCATCGGGCGCGCCACCGTTGAGCACCGTAGCCAGTCGCCACGCAAGGTTGCTCGCGTCCAGCAGCCCCTGGTTCATTCCCCGACCACCAAAGATGGGCGTCTGATGCGCCGAGTCTCCCGCGAAAAAAACACGGCCATGGCGATAGTTCGTCAGGCTGCGCGACATCGGGCGATAGGAGGAGATCCACACGATCCGCCATTCAGGCAGCGGGTCGCTTCCCATCAGGAGCCTGACCTGGTCGGCCACCACTTCGGCAACGTTTTCCGGTCTGAGGGCGTCCTCCAACTGCTCATCATCTTCCAGCGCGTAGTCAAGTCGCCACGTGTCAAAAGGCTGCTTGTGCAGGAGGACCGCCGACTGCGGTTTATAGGGAGGACGGATCCAGAGTCGCCGCGCGACGGGATGGGAAGTCTTCATCTCGAAGTCGCAGATCACGAAGTTACGCTGCACCACCCCGTCACCGACTTCCTCATATGCCAGTCCAAGGCTGCGGCGCACTTGCCCACGCGCACCATCAGCCGCAACGACATAGTCGACCTGCAACTCGTAGTTACCGCGCTCCGTCTGCACCGACACGGTCGGGAAAGACCCCTCGTCCTGGCGAACGCCGGTTACAGCACTCAGCCAACGCAACTCGATGTCTGAATGCGCCACGACCGCATCAAGTAGAACTTTTTCCGTCCACGGCTGCTGCAGCACACTCACATCCGGGAATTTCTCGGTAGGCGACTGCTCATAAGGCGCGCTGTGTATCAGATTCTCGCCACAATAGATGTAGTTGCGCTCTCTCACCACCGCCAACGCCCTGAACTGCTCAGCCACGCCAAGACGGTCAAGTACCTGTACGCTACGACGCGATACCGCTAGCGTGCGACTGCTATCAGAAAGCTGATCCCTCGCTTCCAGGACGACAACGCTCACGCCCTGCTGGGCCAGGGACAACGCTGTCGCCAATCCAACAGGGCCTGCACCGACGACAGCGACCTGGAACTTCTTGCCGCGCCGATCACCAAGCTCAGGCGGCACTTCGAATGGATACTTCTCCCACTGGAAGAAACTGGGTTTTTCGACCTTCATGGCTCATTTCTATGGTATTGTCCGTCCAACGGACGTATGTACGTGTTACGGACAATGATGTATGCTTTGACTTAACCCGGTCAAGCGGGGGAAAACCCTCGCCTCCTGATCATGTAAGATCAGACCGTTCGCCGTATCCCAAAAGCATCTGCTCACATTCGAATAAGTTCGCCTCATGCCCATCGATGAACATCACGCAGATTTCGTAACTGCGTTCGCACGCGGCCTTGCAGTCATCCGTACCTTCGAACACGGCGCGGATCGACTGACGCTCAGCCAGGTAGCTGCCCGGACCAACCTGACGCGCGGATCTGCAAGGCGCTTTCTCCTGACTTTGGAGGCGCTGGGCTATGTGACCCAGGATGGAAATAGTTTTAGATTGAGCCCCAAGGTGCTGGACCTGGGCTACTCGTATCTGTCATCCCTTCCTTTGTGGGAAAAGGCACAGCCTTTCATGAAGGAGATCGTCGACACGATTGACGAGTCGTGCTCGCTCGGAGTTCTTGACGAAGGCGAAGTGGTCTACATTGCGCGGGTTCCACCTCGACACATTTACACGATCCATATGCAGGTAGGCTCACGTATGCCCGCCTACGTCAACGCGATGGGCCGTGTGCTCTTGGCGGCATTGGGTGACGCAGAGCTTGAAGACTACTTCGCTGCGCTGCAGCCGAAGAAACTGACCCCCCGGACAATCACGAGCGTTGCCGAAATCCGTCGCATCGTCAACGAGACACGTGACAAAGGCTATGTGATAACAGAAGACGAGGTATATGAGGGACGACGGTCGGTTGCCGTACCTATACGCAACCGCGAAGGCCAGGCTATAGCGTCAATCAATATCAGTGCGATGGATAGTCGCGCAAATCGCGAGACCTTCGAAAAGAAATTCCTACCGCTACTCAGCAATGCTGCGCAACAGATTGGCCAATCACTCTAGGCTCTCTTGACTATTCTGCCGCTGGAGCTCAGTTAAACGTGCGCGACGAAGCGGATTGGCAGACCGACGCGCCGCGCGTAAGGCGGACGGCGCCCAGGCCGCCACCGGTTTCATGGCCTCAAGATGCGGCGGACAACGGACCCGGAGAAACCTAACGAATACGAGAAGGGTTCGGCAGGCAATTAAACATCTAAGCGATGAAGCTGGAATAAATAAATATGCATCCGATATTTGTTATGGCTTCCTGTTGGTTAGCATTTCCCGCACTGGATTCCTTGTCACGTATGTGGGACAAATATTCAGTGCGCAGGATAATTGAATAACTCGACTCATGAGCCTCTATACATGAGGAAGGATTCATCGAAATGCTGTCTCGCTCAGACTATGGCGGAGGTTTCGATGGCGTGCGCACTATTTCGCGCCTTGGCGCCAACTCGTTTTCAGTCAGGCGCTCCACTGCCGCGAAGTAAGCGCTTGCGAAGCGTTAGCTTTGTCGCCCTGCTCCGTCTTTAGAACGGATTCCGGTTACTCAGTCGCGCGCGCAATCGCTGTCCGGCAGGATGGGATGTTGCGCTTCCCATTCGCGACGGGTTTTCGCCAATTCGTCGGCGAGCAATTGCTCGTCTGGAAGTACGGTGTGATACTCCGCCGCGAGCACCTTGTTGGGCAGTCCGTCGAGTGCATAGCGTGCGATCGCTGCATTGGTCCTCGCGCAAAGGATCAGGCCGACCGGCGGATTTTCGCCGGGCAGCGTCCAGTGTTCCTTCGCGTAGTTGCAGTACATATGCATCTGCCCGACGTCAGCATGGTTCAGCTCGGTCAGTTTGAGATCGATGATCACCAGACATCGCAGACGCCTGTGAAAAAAGAGCAGATCCACGCGAAACCAGCTGTCACCGATGCGCAACCTTCGCTGCCGCCCGACGAACGTGAAGTCGCCGCCCAGCTCAAGCAGGAAGTCCTCCAGCCGGTGGATGAGCGCCTCTTCAAGATCGCTTTCGGAATACTCGTCCTTCAGGTCAAGGAACTCCAGGACATACGGATCCTTGATCGCTTCTTCAGGAGACACCGTGTCACCGGGTTTCGCGACGGCGCCCTTCTCGAGCATGGCGCGCTTATCTTTGGACATCAGTGTGCGCGTGTAGAACTGGCTGCCAATCTGACGTTCGAGCTGCCTCACGCTCCAGCCGCCACGCAGCGCTTCCGCTTCGTAGAACGCCCGCTCTTCGGGCGATCGCGTCCGTCGCATCAGCCGCACGTAATGCGTCCAGGACAGCGGGAAGCGCTCCGCGAGTTGCTGGAGCGAAAAATTCCGAACCAGCGATTCGGAATTTGCCCTGGACGCCCGGGTCCGGGATTTCCGAATCACTGATTCGGATATGTCGCCCGCCGGATAGCTCTGGTAGAACAGGCGCATCAATTCCAGATTGTCCGCGCCGAAGCCCCGCCCAAACTGTCTGGTCAGGTCCGCCGACAGGTGCTGCAGGAGTGCCTGCCCATATCCCGCACGTTCCTGTCCACCCTGCTCCGATTCGACGATCCGACGGCCAACCATCCAGTACGTCGCCGTCATCAGTGCATTGACGCTCCGTGCCGCAGCCCGCCGCCCCTCCTCAAGCAGCGCGACAACATCACTGAGTGTATTGCGGTAGTCGCCTTCGGGCAGAATCACATCTGTCATTGCTTCTGGGTTCCACGAGTCTCTTCGATAGAAGGATACCTGAGTCCATACATGGACGCCCCCGGTTTGCCAGGCTTGCGGTGAGCGATGGTTCGTAGGCGTTGATTGCGGCCATACATCCGGACTTTGATGTCAGGCGTTCGGCCTGGTGTCCCTGATGGAATACGCTGGTCGGCTCCTCAATCAGCTAATCGCACGCAAAGTGCCCTGACTTTGATGGGCTTCGCCAACCACGGTCTGACCTGTGTCGCCATCACTACGTTACTTGCCTGAGCAATCGGTGGAGGTACAGCATCTCCCGGTTGGTTGTAGAGGTGGTGTCTGAGTGTAAGCCGGTGGGGTTATGCGGCTGTCAAGGCAGTGGCATAACCGGGCCGGAACTCGCGGTTATCGGTGCGCCCACGCAAGCTCTCCATCGGTACCGGACAGGTTTTCTGATTTCGTCGCTCACGCCAGGAGGTGCATCATGTCGCTCGAAGTGCCGCGTCCGATTGATCCTTCGCTGCATCCGCTCGTCACGGGCAATTACCGCCTGGCGACGCCCGCGATCGAAGCGCTCTACGAGCTTGTCACCCGCTGCCTGCGCTATCGGATCCCGGGCGCACTTATCTATGGACCGCCGCGCATTGGCAAAACCCGCGCGATCGAGTATGTGCGGCTCCTGCTAGCGCGTCAGCACCCGAGGATGTCCAGCTACCATGCACAGTGCGAGCACAAGCCGCGGCACGCGGAAGGCCCATTCTTCGCCAATCTGCTGGAGGCCGTCGGTGATCATGCTCCGCACGCGGGTACAAGCGCCGCAAAGCGAAGTCGCCTCTTGCTGCGTATCCGAGAGGCCGCGGCCCGCTCCGGAAGCGGCACCGTACTCCTCTTCTGCGATGAGAGCCAACGTTACAACGAGAATGAATATGAATGGCTGCGTGATGTGCATGATGCGCTCGATCGTCAGCAGATCAAGCTCTTCACGTTCCTCGTCGGCCAGCAGGAACTGCTGGCGCAGAAGACAGCCTTGCAGGTCGCAGGCAAAACACAGATTGTTGCGCGTCTGATGGTTGAGGAACTCGCGTTCTATGGCATCAGGAACGCCGAAGACGTCGCCACGTGCCTGAATGGCTACGATCAGACCGCGTATCCGGAGGGTTCGCATTGGAGCTTCACGCGGTTCTACATCCCGCAGGCGTTTGATGCCGGCTATCGCCTGGTCGCCGACTCGGGCACGCTCTGGCAAGCGTTTGAGGCTGCACATCATAAGGCGAGCCTGCCGGGTAGTCTCGAGATTCCGATGATAAGGATAGTTAAAGATGTTAGTGACAAAAGTCCTTTTTGATATATGCTGATTCCCAGAGGTGCGCGCTCTTGTCGTTGAGTAGCAAAGTCTGTTTTACAGACGAGTAGCGGGGTTGGATTTTCGGCAATGGGGAGGCGAACAATGATGGTGGCGCGAGGGCGAGTCGACGCTGTTGAACTGGAAAAATATCGATCCGTGGACTGCGACGCGTTGCTTCCGCTCCTAGCCGATCACGTCAAAGCGGACGCTAGCTTCATTCCGATACGTCATGGGCTTCAAGTGCACTTGGCACGCCAGCCGAGCCGGGTTGCTGCCATTCCAGACCGTTGGCAAAAACGAAGGCAAAAAAGTCGTACAGAGCCCGGCCATACGAATCCCACGACTTCGGACTGCTCACTCGACCATTCGATGAGATCAAGTCCCAGAGAAATGACTGCGCGGGCTCCATCGGATTGCCGCGTGTATTAAGCAGCAGGGGAAAGCCCTTCCAGATACGTCCCGCGACGACCAATTTCTCGTTTGCGAGGACGTATCTCACAGCACTTGCCTAAGCTTTGTGATGGCCTGCCTGAAGTCTAGTGCCAGTAAGTGCATTGCAAGATCGATACCGCCACCGCCACCACGCTGGAGCCGCGTGTCGAACCATTTGGGGCCAGTGGTGAGGAGTTCAAATTCTCGGTTCCCAACGCGTAGGTGCCAGCGGTGCGTGTGACCCGTACCCGGGCTTCTCCGGCCACGTCCGACATTCAATCTGGCGCAAGCCCGTACGGATCAACTGTTCGCAGCAGCGAGACCGTGAAAACAAGCGTAAAACGAAACAAAGATGTCAATTCGGTATCCTTATAGCATGGTGGTTCCGTAGCCTCGATTGACCACTTTACTTGCACTCTCAACGAAATAAATTCGTCAATTCGCATATGTACGAATAAAAATTGTCAATTCGCATCCTAGACTTCGAATCCCGCTCGTAAGACCTTGATCTTATGGACGATTCCCTGCAGATGATGCGACCGGTCGCGCTTGCGCGAACGCGCGGTGCGCACCGTTTCGAAGTCTTCAGCCCGAAGCTCAAGCGTCGGCTCACATTCGACCGACGCTGCGCTGTCGATGAATGGATCGTGCTCGAGTCGGATCCGACGGTGCGTGCCTTCTGTGAACGCCCTGGCTTTGTCCAGTTCGGCGATCAGCGATTTCTCGCCGATTTCCAGGTCTGCTACCCTGACCGTCAAGAGCTACTGCTCCTACCCGATCCGGTCGCGGTTAAAGACGGTAAGCTCCACGCGGATGTCGACGTCGGCGCCATAGCCGTGCGTCTGCTTGAGCCTGCCGACCTGGCCGTCTCGCGCGTCTGGATCGACAACTGGCAGCGCATGCTGCCCTGCCTTACCGCCACGCGCGGCCTTGTGCCTGCTTCGCTCCTTGATGCGATCGAGCGCTTCGTTGCAACGGCTCAACCATTACTTGCCATCGAGCGCGAATTCTCAACGGACGATCCCATCCTGGCGCGCGCTGCGGTGTTCACCCTGCTGCACGCAGGCCGGATCGTTGCGCCCGAGTTGCGCACCGCGTCCCTTTCCTGGCTCACGCGCTTTGCTGCTGCCGAGGCCCGATCATGAGTCGCCGCAAACCCGAACTGCAAGCCCTCGATGTGACGACCTGGCCAACGGTAGCATGGACCGAGCTTGATGCGACCGCGCGCGAACGCTTCAGGTCCCGGATGCATGCAATCGAGCGCTACGCGCTCGGCGAGTCCATCAAAGACATCGAAGACGCTACCGGCGTGAATCGCCGGCAGCTATATCGTTTGCTTGAACGGGCGCTCGAACAGCATCATGACGGGCGCATCTTTGGGTTTCGCGCGCTTATTGCGCATACCATCTCGTGCTCGCGCGTGAATATGGTCGCTACGACGTCATTAAGACGATCGAGAAAGCGCTCGAGCCTCACCGTGAGCGCACCTTCGGCATTCCGGGCCTCTCGTATGGAGCACAGGACGGCTTTCCGTCCCAGCGCCTGCCCGAACTGGCGTACGTGACGTGGGAGTGGATGAAACTCGACAACGCGAAGGCGAATCTTGCGGCCGACACGCTTGCCGCGCTGTGTGAATTCGTTGGCTGCAGTGTCGACGCTGGACCCCACTACAGCCCTGACGACCGGCCTTACATAGAGCGCTTTTTCGGCACAGTCCAGTCGCGCCTGTCTTCGCGATTGCCGGGTTTTACGGGTTCACATCCGCGTGATCTGCGCCGGGCACTTGCCGATCCAAAGGGCAACCTGCGCCTTTACGTATCGTTGAACGAACTCGAGGACCTGATCGACTATTCGATCGCCAGCTACCACGGTACCCCGCATAGCGGTCTCAATAACGTGACGCCTCTCGAAGCCATGACGTATTTCGTGCGCTCCCAACAGCAGTTGCTTACCTGGCTGCCCGAGCGACATCGCCGAACGCTGTGCCTGATGCAAACGGCGCGGCGCTGCCGCGTGCGCGCGTATCTCGAGCAGGGAGTACGACCGCACATCAATCTGTATCGCGTTCGCTACACCAATGCCGTGCTCGCCTGCAGTACGCACCTGATCGGACAACCTCTGCTCATCTACATGAACGTGGACGACCTTCGCTGCGTGCGCGCGTTTCTCGCCGATGGCACGGAGCTCGGCGTGCTTGAAGCGCAAGGGGCGTGGAGCGTCAAACCGCACAATCTGAAGCTACGTCAGGAAATCCTGAAGCTGCACGGCGACAAAAGCACGCTCGGCTCAAACCCGATCGAAGCCTACGTTCAGGCCAAGCTTGCCGAGGCCAGGAAGACGCGAAAGGCGGCCTCCGACCTCGCACAGGCGATGCGGACGCTCGCCGCGGCGCCGGTTGTGGGAGTACCGCCGGGTCCTCTCGCCTCACCTACCGTCGCCCCGTCCGCGACCACGTTGACTCCGGATACCGGCAATGAATCCCCACCTGCGTGCGCGCGCCCGCGCAAGCTCACCATTGGCACTGGCCAGGTTTTCTAGCCCTGTCGTTTGCATGGGAGGTTCCACCATGTCGCAGCAAATCCTGCGTCCGATTGATCCGTCATTGCATCCACTCGTCACCGGCAATTACCGCCTGGCGACGCCTGCGATCGAAGTGCTCTACGAGCTCGTCACACGCTGCCTGCGCTATCGGATCCCGGGCGCGCTTATCTACGGCCCCCCGCGCATCGGTAAAACCCGCGCGATCGAGTATGTGCGGCTCCTGCTTGCGCGTCAGTACCCAAAGATGTCCAGCTACCACGCACAGTGTGAGCACAAGCCGCGACACGCCGAAGGCCCGTTCTTCGCCAATATGCTGGAGGCCGTCGGTGATCATGCTCCGCACGCGGGTACGAGCGCCGCAAAGCGAAGTCGCCTCTCGCTGCGCATACGCGAGGCCGCCGCCCGCGCCGGGAGCGGCACCGTACTCCTCTTCTGCGATGAGAGCCAACGTTACAACGAGAATGAATATGAATGGTTGCGTGACGTGCATGACGCGCTCGATCGTCAGCAGATCAAGCTCTTCACGTTCCTCGTCGGTCAGCAGGAACTGCTGGCGCAGAAGACGGCCTTGCAGGTCGCCGGCAAGACACAGATCGTTGCGCGTCTGATGGTCGAGGAACTTGAGTTCTACGGCATCCGGAATGCCGAGGATGTCGCGACGTGCCTGAATGGCTATGATCAGACCGCGTATCCGGAGGGTTCTCACTGGAGCTTCACGCGGTTCTACATCCCACAGGCGTTTGACGCTGGCTATCGCCTGATCAACGATTCGGGCAAGCTTTGGCAAGCGTTCGAGGCTGCACACCATAAGGCGAGCCTGCCAGGCAACCTCGATTTACCGATGGAGTCGTTTACACGCGCTGTCGAGATCGTGCTCAAGGAAAGCGAGCTCAAGGACGCTCCGGGTTACTGTCCTGAGGCTGCATTGTGGACTCACGCGGTTCAGCACTGCGGCTATGTTCAGTCCCGCCATGCGACTGGACGCGTGCTGGCAGCGGTGTGATTCCGTGGCGCTCAAACGGCCGCGCTTCCCCATTCTGGAGTTTGATGAGTGGGCGCTTTCACTTTCGCGAGGAAGCGCGTTCAATCCAAAGTGGCTGATGCCGGGGGAATCGCTTGTCTCCATCCTGTGGAAGTTCGCGTGCGCCAACGTTCTGCCCGGCGATGTGCTCGTGCATCTGATTAGTCCCTGCGTTGATCCGCACGAAGGCGTGGTGCCTGTTCGCACTGACATCGAACTCACGCGCCTGTGCCGCATACTCCGGCTGCCAGAAGATGTGTTACGGGTGTCCTTGCTTGATGCCGCACTTCCCGGCCGGTTTCACGCGGCGTTCCGATATTGCCGGCTGTGCGCCGCGCATGGCTACCATAGCGTGCTACATCAACTTGAGGATGAATATCGCTGCCCGGCACATCACGAATCACTCGACACACGTTGTCCGCACTGCGGTATCGAGACGCCGTACATCGTCTGCACCAGCGTAATTGAGGCACCGTTTCGATGCGTATCGTGCCGATCCCACTTCAGTTATGGACGACTTTCGCTCCTCTCGACCCTTCCTGCGATGCGCAGGCACGAGCGCATCGCCATCAGACGTCGCGTCTTTCTGCGATTAGGCAATGCCGTCGACGCCGTGGGCTCCGGGTTCGCAACGTCCATTCTTGACACCCGCGCGACGCCAAACCAGTGACAACTTTGCTTCGCTTGCTGCAAGCCGCTGATTTCAAGCGCTTTTACCGGCTCGCCGACATCGAGACGCCGCGAAGTGACAACTTTACTAGCGAAGTTGTGACAACTTTGCTTCGGTCTACGACAACGGCACACCGCACGCGGGCCTCAACAACGCAACGCCGCTCGAAGCTATGGAGTATTTCGTGCGCGGCAAACAGACGCTTGTGAGATGGCTGGCCCAGGCGCGTCGCCAGACGCTCTGCCTAATGCAATCGGCCCGACGATGCCGGGTGTGCGCCTATCTCTCTCAAGGCGTGCGTCCGCATATCAACCTGCATGGTGTGCGCTACACGAGCCGGTTGCTCGCGGCAGGTACGCATCTGATCGGCGAGTATCTGCTGGTCTACATGAACGCTGACGATTTGCGCTCAGTACGCGCCTTCGTGACAAATGGCGAGGAACTCGGTGTCCTCGAGGCGCAAGGGGCGTGGGGCGTGGTGCCGCACAATCTCAAGCTGCGTCAGGAGATTCTCAAGCAATCTGGCAAGCGCCGACGCCATATTGCTGCGATCGATCCCAATCCAATCGAGGCCTACGTCCAGCAAAAGCTCACGCAGGCGAGGAAGACCCGGAAAGCAGCGACGGATCTCGCCAATGTCACGCGGATTCTGACGTCGGCTCCGACGGTACGCACGCCTGTGGGGCCGAAACGTCGGGTCGAGGTAGAGACTGCGACAACAATCGCCGCGCCAATCCCGGGCACACAACCGGCGACGGACATCGATTTCGCGCCACGGCTATCGGTGCGCCCACGCAAGCTCTCCATCGGTACCGGACAGGTTTTCTGATTTCGTCGCTCACGCCAGGAGGTGCATCATGTCGCTCGAAGTGCCGCGTCCGATTGATCCTTCGCTGCATCCGCTCGTCACGGGCAATTACCGCCTGGCGACGCCCGCGATCGAAGCGCTCTACGAGCTTGTCACCCGCTGCCTGCGCTATCGGATCCCGGGCGCACTTATCTATGGACCGCCGCGCATTGGCAAAACCCGCGCGATCGAGTATGTGCGGCTCCTGCTAGCGCGTCAGCACCCGAGGATGTCCAGCTACCATGCACAGTGCGAGCACAAGCCGCGGCATGCGGAAGGCCCATTCTTCGCCAATCTTCTGGAGGCCGTCGGTGATCATGCTCCGCACGCGGGTACAAGCGCCGCAAAGCGAAGTCGCCTCTCGCTGCGTATCCGAGAGGCCGCGGCCCGCTCCGGGAGCGGCACCGTACTCCTCTTCTGCGATGAGAGCCAACGTTACAACGAGAATGAATATGAATGGCTGCGTGATGTGCATGATGCGCTCGATCGTCAGCAGATCAAGCTCTTCACGTTCCTCGTCGGCCAGCAGGAACTGCTGGCGCAGAAGACAGCCTTGCAGGTCGCAGGCAAAACACAGATTGTTGCGCGTCTTATGGTTGAGGAACTCGCGTTCTATGGCATCAGGAACGCCGAAGACGTCGCCACGTGCCTGAATGGCTACGATCAGACCGCGTATGCGGAAGGTTCGCATTGGAGCTTCACGCGGTTCTACATCCCGCAGGCGTTTGACGCCGGCTATCGCCTGGTCGCCGACTCGGGCACGCTCTGGCAAGCGTTTGAGGCTGCACATCATAAGGCGAGCCTGCCGGGTAATCTCGAGATTCCGATGGAGTCGTTTACACGCGCTGTCGAGATCGTACTCAAGGAAAGCGAACTCAAGGACGCTCCGGGCCACTGCCCTGATGCTGCCTTGTGGACTCACGCGGTTCAGCACTGCGGCTATGTTCAGTCCCGTCATGCGACGGGCCGCGTGCTGGCAGCGGTGTGATCTCGTGGCGCTGACACGGCCGCGCTTCCCGATTCTGGCGTTTGATGAGGGGGAGCTTTCGCTTTCTCGAGGAAGCGCGTTCAACCCGAAGTGGCTGATGCCGGGCGAATCGCTTGTCTCTATCCTGTGGAAGTTCGCGTGCGCCAATGTCCTGCCCGGAGACGCGCTCGTGCATCTGATCAGCCCACGGGTTGATCCTTATGACGGCGTTGCACCTGTGCGCGACAACATCGAACTCACGCGCCTGTGCCGCATACTCCGGCTGCCAGAAGATGTGTTGCGGGTGTCCTTGCTTGATGCCGCATTTCCCGGCCGGTTTCACGCGGCGTTCCGATATTGCCGGCTGTGCGCCGCGCATGGCTACCACAGCGTGCTATTTCAGCTTGAGGATGCATATCGCTGCCCCGCACATCACGAATCACTCGACACACGTTGTCCGCACTGCGGTGGCGAGACGCCGTACATCGTCAGCGCCAGCGTGATCGAGGCTCCATTTCGATGCTTACGGTGCCGTTCCCATTTCAGTTATGGTCGACTTTCGCTCCTGTCGACCATTCCCGCGATGCGCAGGCAGGACCGCATGGCGCTAAGTCGCCACTGGCTGCTGCGCTCGGGCAACGACATGAACGATGGCTCGTGAAGTGCGTGGTCGCGAGTTGTCGGCGCTGGCATCTCGAAAGCAGTTGGAGACACTTTTATTTCGTTTCCCGTAAACGCCTGAATCTGCTGAAGTTTTTCGCGCCGCTGCATCATGCGAACGCGAAGTGATAATCATAGAAAGGCCTCCTGGCCGCCCAAAGAAGGGGGCGGCCAGGGTCTACAGTCGAGATGCCAAGCTCAACCGACCCGTTCAGGAGGCGCAAATGAAGTATACCGGCATCGATCTGCACTCGAACAACGCCGTCGTCGCCGTGATCGACGATCAGGATCGGGTGCTTTACTGCAAGCGACTGGCCAACGACCTGTCATCAATCATCGCGGTCCTCGCGCCATTCCGCGAGGACCTGCAAGGGGTAGTTGTGGAGTCAACCTATAACTGGTACTGGCTTGTCGACGGACTGATGGCGGCCGGCTTTGCCGTCCATCTGGCCAACACCGCCGCCATCAAGCAGTACGAGGGCTTGAAGTACGCCGGCGACGAACGCGATGCCGTGTTTCTCGCGCACATCTTCCGCCTCGGGCTCCTGCCAGAAGGTTACATCTATCCGCCCCAGGAGCGAGGCCTGCGTGATCTCGCCCGCAAGCGCATGCAGCTTGTGCAGCAAAGCACGCTGAACACGATCAGTATCGAGAACATCCTGGCGCGTCAGCTGAATCTGCACCTCAACGCAGAACAGGTCCGCCACCTCGACAGCGCAGCCCGTGACTGCACTCGCCTTGCCGCTGCACATCGAGACTGCCCTGGCGGCAAATCTCGCGGTCCTGCGCACCCTGCAGGCGCAAATCAGGGTAATCGAGTCGACGCTTCATCGCGAAGTAAAACTGCGTCCGGAGTTCGTGATCCTCGAAACTGCACCCGGAATCGGACACACACTCGCGACCACGATCATGCTGGAGACGGGCACCATTTCCCGTTTCCGCACTGTCGGCCAGTTCAGTTCCTACTGCCGGTGCGTTGAAAGCAGGCGCGTCTCGAACGGCAGGAAGAAAGGCGAAGGCAATGCGAAGAATGGCAACAAGTATCTCTCCTGGGCCTTTTGAGGCTGCCGCTGTTGCCATGCGCAGCTGTCCGCAGGCGAGGCGCTTCTACGAGCGCAAGAAAGCCCGGCGCATGCCCGTGGTCGCCATGAAGGCGCTCGCGCACAAGCTCGCGCGGGCGGCCTTCTACATGTTGCGAGACGGCAAACCATTCGAGGTGACCAAATGCTTCGGTTAGATCCGGCGGGGCCGTGAGCCCGGTAATTCTGTTGGCGTGAACCCAGGCTAGTGATTGGGCCACGCGCTCCCGCCGTCCCTCAACAGCGATCGCTGGGATGCCCAGACCATGAGCCGAAATGAGCCTGGCACTGCTAACGCAGCAAGCCGATCATTGGTGAATACTCCCGTGGACACCGGTCTGGCACCGATGGTTTTCTGGGGTTCTACGCGAGCCAGGGGCGAAAGCCAGAACACCGGCCTCCGCCTTGATCCCGATGGATGACTGGTGCAGACCAGCTCTGCAACCAGGTGAGCGAAAAACCGGATGCATGCTCAGGCGCGTCGACGTGGTGAGGGTGGCGTAGATGTTTCAGCCAAGCAGGGTAAAACCTGAGCGAGAAGTATTTATCCTTTGACCTTGGCCTTTCAATGGATGACAGAATTATTAGCGCAACGGAGTCACTTTTAATACTGTCTACGGCAGGCAACCGGGCGGGTGACCCACAGCCTGTTGCGACTCAGCACGGCGATGCGCAGCCAGGCATGGGAGTGGGCGGAAGGCGCAGGTTTGACGCCGACGCAAGGCGAAATCCTCGTGCTGCTGATGCAGCGCAAGGGGCCGATGCGTCTGGGCGATATCGCCCGCGAAACGGCACTGACGGCCGCGACCACGAGCGATGCCGTGAGCACCCTGGAGACCAAGGGCCTGGTTGAAAAGCGCCGTGCGCTCGACGACGGCCGCGCCCTCGCCTTGCGCCTGACTGCAAAGGGACGCACTGCGGCCAGGCGCGCTACGCTATGGCCGGCCTTCCTCGCGAAGGCAGTCGGCACGCTGCGCGATGAAGAGCAGTCGCTCTTCTATCGCACGCTGCTGAAGACCGTACGCCAGCTGGAAGTGCAAGGCCATATACCGCCGCACCGGATGTGTGTGACCTGCACGCATCTCGATCCGAGCAGAAACCCGAAGAAGATGCCGCATCACTGCATGCTGCTCGATCTGTCGATGGCGGACACCGATCTGCGTCTGGACTGCTCGGTGCACGAAACGGCCGACGCCGCCACGCAGAAAAAGACCTGGAAGATCTTCGCCCAGCGAGGCTGAGTCAGCAGACGCGCGGCCCGACCGCCGGTGGCATGCGCGCTGATGTATCGGCCGTTCTTTTGGTGCCCGGGATCGACGTTGGTGTTGCTCCTCTCGTCCCCCTTGTCATTCCATGCCCTCGGCGAGACGATCAACGTATGCAGGCTCATCCGCATGTCCCGTGTTCAACCATCAGCAACGAAATCCGCTGCAGCCCTCATCCCCGCGTTCGACACGCACGATATCGCTGCCGGCACAAAGACCTCACCTTGAGACACGCTTCGCGTTGGCCCGCCCGGCCATACGCCCGACTACAGAAAACGTAGCATTTGCTACAAATCCTGGTGCAGCAGCCGCGATTGCGGCGCGGAATCGCCCGTTGACGCCGCCCGACGGAAACTGCGTCGCATTTATCGTGAAACAATGCCGCCATTCGTTAATTTATTCGCGCAAAATCAATAACTTATGCAAACTGCATTTTGATTCTGAATGTTTCACGAACCTGATAATCTGCTTGAGGTAAGAATGCTGCGACGTGCTCACCGTCGTCTGTCGCATGGCCACTGCGCGAGCTTCGCAGGACGCCTTTTCCGCTCCGGGCCGGCATGATCGATTCGACCTTAGGGACATAATGTTAAATTTATTCACCGTGCGTCCTCGCTTCCGTCCCCGCGAAATCGGCCGACGCTTCACCTGGAGGGCGTACTTCGTGGGCGTAAGCAGCTTTTCCTTTTCCAAGCTGATTGGACACCGCCGTCGCACTGCCGCCCTGTCGGACGTCGGTATCAGCATAACCGGCAGGCTGGTCAACACGGTCAACGCGGTCGGCTACTGCTGATACCCGCACATGTCGCTCCTAGGCGAACCTTGCGCCCAGCGCATCATTTAGATCGGGGTGGCAACTCGAGGTGTGGTCAATCGATTTCGTGATGGATGCGCTTGCCAACGGCCGGCGCCTGAAGTGCCTGAGACCATCGTCGACGATTTCAGGAAGGAGAAAGAGGCTGTCGACATTGTCGTGGACCACGGCATCTCAGGCTTGTATGTCGCTCGGGCCTTGGACTGTGCTGCTCGCTTCCGTGGCTATCCCAAGGCGGTGCGAACAGACCAGGGACCCGAATTCACGAGCCGCGCGCCCGACCAGTGGGCGTATGCGAATGGCGTCACGCTGAACCTTCAACGCTTCCATGTCGAACATTGCCTCTGCCTAGCAGCTTCTTCAGCCGCGCGTTCTCGGCCTCAATGTCCTTCAACCGGCGGGCTTCCGAGACTCCCATGCCGCCGAGCTTCGCACACCAGGTGTAGAACGACGCGTCACTGAACCCGTACTTCCCGGACAGTTCCTGACCGCATAGCGACCTGGGCTTCCTTCAGAAACCCGATGATTTGCTGTTCCGTAAAGCGCTTCTTCATGTTCGCCTTCTTCTCCGGAAACGAATTTTACGGTTCCTGTTTGCTCTGTTATCCGGGGGCAGATCATTGCGCGGTCAAGGAGCGCTGGCACTCCGTCCTCTTTGCTACCCTCAGCAGGTCCCGCGCAGTCTGGTTGACTATGCCGACTATGTTGAACAGCCCGAGTACCTCCGAGGACGTTCGGAGAAGCGACAGCCTCCCGAATCCGAGCGAAACCAATAACAATGTCGAATTTGGATTTCAAACGTGTTGCCGCCTCGCGGAGCGAATTCAATGACTTCCCAAGCGACTTAATAGCTTCTCAAATCCTGACGGGTACGGTGTTCGCGAAGAAACGCGTCACGGCCGGGTCACGCGCAGCCAGGACAATATCGTGCGCGCGCTGACGGGCAACTGCGCAAAGAGCATCTGTTTGTGCTCGAACAGTCGCTCGCCATGTACGACGACATTGCCCGCCATCTTGGCGAATGCGATGCCAGACTGCAGGCGTTGCTCGATCAGCGCAACCGGCACCAGCCTGACCTGGGGCCGGCGCGCAAATCTGGCAGAAGGTAACTGGTGGAGTTTGACCTGCGGCACAGACTTGCGAACTGGGCTCGCGTCGATCTGACGCGCATCTTGGATATGGGCACTGTGTCGACACCGCTTTCGGAGATCCGCCCGGACCTGAGCCGCTTTGCCAGGGTGAAGCACTTCTGTTCTTGGCTGGGACTCTGCCCCGGGCACGAAGATCAGGGCGGCAAGGTCCTGTCGGCCGGTGCCAAACGCTCGGCCAACCGCGGCCGGCAGGCATTGAAAATGGCTGCCATTGCCCTGTCACGCGGCGCCTCCGCGCTCGGTGCGTTCTATCGCCGCCTGTGCGCCCGCATGGACAAGCCCCGCGCCAATACCGCGGTGGCCCGAAAGCCCCCGGGTCGCGTTCGCCCGTCACGATTGCGCGGATGATCGCCTGTCATGTCATGCCCATGATGTCGCTGAGCACATCGGTGAGCTGAAGGTTCATCTGCACCAGCGCCCGTTGATGATATTTTCGTTACGCATAAAAGTCCCGACGAAGCGAACGCAGTATCTACGAAGGCTTTCGCATTCAACGGCCGGAAAGAGTAGAAAAATAGGCTTATTTCCAGATTCGGTTCATTAAACAGAACGCGCCGGTCCGATCAAGCCAGCTAGTCTGCTGACCTGTCGGGAGGATTTTCCCCGGGGCTTCATCGCACACGGACAGCCCCCGGCGCCGAGTCTTTTATGCACTGAGGCCCTTCGCCTCCCCGTATCTTCCGCCCCGTGGTATCAACGGGCGGCATGACAAGGTCGCGGTCCAGCCGGTCAGTTGCTAAACGGCTTCGAGCACGCCATGTGGGCCTTTTAGGCGCACTCTCCCTGTACTGGGCCTTCCGCCTTCGAAACAGGGTTCGCACTGGTTTGAGTCACATCAAAGTGATGTCAATTCGGCCGCAAGCGTTTTGTGTGTTGGAGACACGAAAGTCGATGCTGCTAAAAGGCTTCGAACGCGCAAAGTGTGCCTTTTAGGCACACCACATCAAGAAGTCCCCAGACGCAAGTTAAGGCACCTCACGACTGGCCGCCAGCGACGGCAGTGCGCGCGGTCGATGCGAAAAAAAGCCCGCTTTTGCGGGCTTTTTATTAAATGACCTCTTTGCCAGGACCGACATTGAATAACTCGCTAATAACCTGCCTTATGCGAGTCTCTTGTGCGTCTGAGAGGACGCCTGCCTTAATCTTGACCGTGAAGTTATCCACATCTTTCGTAATGCTGCCGGCGTGTGTGTTGCCCGAGAAAAATTTTTCAATAGATCTCTCCCGGGCCGACGTGCTTGTCGCGCGCCGCTGCACCATCGCCGAAATGGCCGGAGCGAATTTACCTTGATCTAACTTTCCAGCCGTGACTTCCGGCCAGAGCACGCGGGCGGCGGCTATTCCGTTGTCACCGTGCTTTTTCAGCACGTTGAGAATTGAGTCCGCAGCGTTTCCCCCGAGCAGGGTAGGCGTTATATCGAGGTCGGTGGTAATGAAGTCTGGAAGGCTCCCGAACGCGAGATACTTGTACAATCCGCGCCGACTCATGCCCAGCGCTTCGGCCAACCGCTTACGATTAGGGAACTCCTTCTCTGATCGTCTAATCGACACGGAAATCTCGTAATCAGACAGATCGTCTCGGCTCACGTTTTCCACGAGTGCAAGCACAGCCATGTCTTGGTCCGTACAATCAACGACCAACGCCTTAATTTCCTCGAGGCCAAGCAGCTTATGAGCGCGCCAACGGCGTTCGCCCGCGACAATCTGATAACCGGCTTCAACACGTCGAACAACGATTGGTTGAAGCAAACCTGCCTCGCGGATTGACTCCGCCAGCTCAGACAATTTCGCGTCAGAGAAAACTCGGCGGGGCTGCCAAGGGTTTGGGACGATCTCCGCCACCAGTAGCATCGACTGAGCTCCGCGCGATTCTAGTTCCTGGATCTTGATCTGAGCTGCGGCTAAGGCGGCCGCCATCCCCGGGCCAGTCTTTGGTTTGTCGTTGCCCTGCCTTGATGCCTCGACGTCGTCTTTCGGGAAGTCTGAGGCAGCGCGGAGATTAGCTGTCTGTTGTGCCATTCGAGCACGGATATTCATTATGCGTGCCTCCATTGTTCGACGTACATGTCATCGATCCACTTGCAGTACTCCCTTAGCGGCTGGCGAACCCGCTCAACCGTCTTTGAACTTGCGTCCTTTTTACTGAGGTCGAACACTGTGGAAAGCGCAAGCGCACCGCTGCTCATCGCCGAACTTGCCGGAATCTCGGTTGTGGTCAGCCAATCGCCATATGCGCGCTGCGTCCACGGGCGAACGACGGACGCAGACGAGGTCGGTCCGTTGTCGACCTTGGAAAGGATGACGGAAATGAAGTCGTAGGCCTTATTGGCCTCCTTCTCCATGAAATTTCTCGCGATGTCAGAGAAGAGTCCCCAGAAGGACACGGAGCTAATGAAATCGAGGCTTTCGGGAACGAGAGGCATCACCATCGAATCGGCAGCCATCAACGCATTCAGCGTCAGGTATGACAATGAGGGGGCCGTGTCGATAATGATGTAGTCGTACTCCTTGCGCAGCGGTTCCAGACCTTCGCGCAGGATTGCCCAAAATTGATAGCTGGGCTTCGCTTTAAGCATCGACGGAATGTAGAACTCCGCACTGAATAGCGACGGATGTGCAGCGATTACATCCAAACCATCCCAGTATGTAGGCTTGATAAACGACGACAGGCCGCCTTCAATCGTCTGATCGTAGATAAACGGCAATACTGTCGAGTCTTCGTCAACTTCTTTTTCCGCATATAACCCACACAACTCGGAAAGGGAGGCCTGTGGGTCCAGGTCGATGGCTAAAACTTTTCGTCCCCGAAGCGACAGTCCCTGTGCAAGACACATCGATGTCGTCGTTTTCGTCGAGCCACCCTTGAAGTTCGCGACCAAGAGCACCTTCCCGTCCGCGTCCCTTGACCCAGTAACCAAGGGGGACTGGTATATTTCGGATAGCTGCTGCACGTAAATCCGCGCTTCGGCCAACGTAAAGATCCGGCTGCGGCCTGTACCGGCGGCCTCCCCCGAAGGCAGATTCGTCCCTTCTCTCGTTGCCTGATAGTGGACCTTCGTGCGGTCTAGCCCACAAAGTTCCGCAACCTCCGCTGTCGTAAAGATCGGAGCCGATTTCCTCGGCTTCGGCGTCAGAATGCTATTCCGTAAATCTTCCGTGAGCGCATTGAGCGTCTCCGAAAAACCCGCGAGTTCACCTAAAGTCACTCTTCGCGTTATCGTCGGGAATTCAGCTTTGGACATGATTTTAAGGTTTCATCCGAAATCGTGACGAACCGTAGAATACTAGAAAAACGCAAAACTGCACTAGCAACTTAACGTAATTTCTTCCGGAAACATCGGAATTCGCTCGAATTGAAGCGAAAATCGGGCACGCGTTTCACAATATGGGATATATTTAGCCGGAAGTGCGGAAAATCCTAACTTCGAACTCGTGCCGCAGCTAGGCCATGGTGAGCAAAATTGTTGATGCCGAAAGCCACTACCAGTCATAGTGGGTGAGAGTTTTTGTTGAAAGCGGGACGGTCAGGACCAGACTCATGCTTCGATCTGAATCACTATCGGTGAAGCACTTGGCGGGCGCGGTCGGAAAGTAGTCATGCTGCGATCCGCGTACCCATCATCGCCAACAATTTGGCTCACCATGGACTCCTGCACAGTGAGCGCTCAACAAAATGTCTCACCACCCTCATCACCACCACTGTTGAGAATCATGCAGGAGGGGCCACAATTCTTCTCACCTTGTAGAGCGTCGTCGTTTCGGCAGAAACATTCCCACAAGCGTGGCGGCTCCGTCCACACCAGTTCGTCTTCCCCATATGCAACAAAAAAGCTCACCTACAAACAGCCCCGAGCACGCCCGAATAGCCGTCCAGCATGGCTCTCCGTCAATTTGCGGGTGTTCAACAATTTTTCTCACCATGATTCCAACCGCAACAAAACCCCCCACCTTCGGCTGGTAAACGCTTCACCTTCACAGACGATTTTCCCTCACCGTCGTCGACGAAAAGGTCTCACCTTAGGCACAAAAAAGTTCACCTTTGCTCAGATAACTGCTTGTTTTAATGGTGATCTGTCAGTCCCTGTATGTAGGTGGGTTGGTATTTTAAGAACTTAAAAATACAAACCAACGGCAGCGAGCGCGGCTGCAGTAAAACCTTGGCAGAAGGTGAGGGAAATTGTTGAATGGGAGTGACGCGCGGTGGGTGAGCCAAATTGTTGAACTCGGCCACATCTGATGGTGAGACTTATTGTTTTGACATCTCACCTACACGTGATAGAGTCTGCGCGGCTGACCATGACTGAGGGCCTCGATGTCAAAAGACGTAACGACGCGCGCAACATCCCGGCAGTTGTCGCTCGAACTGTTCGAGGAGATGTTGGCGTCCGACACGCCGATTCACAAGTCGACCAAAGAAATTGGCTATCAACGAAACAACGTTTTCGTAGACGTGACTGATGTGGGAGTTACGGCCCGCAGGCTTCTTGATGCCGCCCACTTCATCGTCGCGCAAGAGTCAACGACGCCTAAGTACTACGATGTCGAGCTAAGCTACTTTCGCTGGCTCATGCGTTACGACAGCTACAACTACAAGCACCTACGGGCAGTCGTCTCTGAAGCCCAAAAGGCCTTGATCCAAGTGTTAGCGACTCCGCCGGGTAGCACTTCTCCTGAAAACGAGAAATGGGTTTCTGTACAACTTCTCGGAATCGTCGGTATTGATAAGGGCCGCATAACGTTTGAGGTGCCGCAGCCACTTATTCGTCACATCAAGGACCCGGAGAAGTCCCACTGGTTGAGTCTCCGCATTACGTCAGCGTTCACGCTGACCTATGCACGCGCTATTTATGACCATGCCATAGCGTATCTGGCGGACGGCATCACGGACTGGTTTGAGATTGACATCGTTCGCAGTTGGCCCGGTAAGGCGGGCTCTACTGCCACAGTCTTCAAGTATTTCAAGCGGGATAGCCTCGAGCCCGCTGTGAAGCAAATCAACGAAGTGTCAGACATCGAATTGAGTTACGAGACGCGAACGGAAAGTCCGAAGTCTAAAAAAATTGACCGCATCCGTTTCAGACTCTCCCGTAAGGCGGGTGCCGACGCGGTTCGCGCAAGCTTGCTCGGCGCGCAGGAGATCTACACGACACTAAAGAACGAATTCGGCTTCACCGAGAAGCAGTTCAACGCAATATCCCAGAACAGAGCGATATGGTCGGACGAACGCATCCTTAACGCAATCGAATACACGCGGGCCAAGATCGACGGCGCGCAAATAAAGAAGAGCCCTTCTGGCTACCTGATGAAAGCGATCACTGAGGGCTACAAGCTTTCCGAGGCCGAGCGTCGCATGAAGAAAGTGCTTGAAAAGAAAAATGAGCAGGCACAATTAGAAGCCACAGTGAAGGAGCAGGCAATCGCTTCTGTGGCAGCGAGCGCCGCCGCAGCCGAAGAACGTACGAAGACAAAAGCCGTGGAAGAAGCTCAGAGCGGTCGAGACATCTACGAAGAAGCCGAAGGAAAAACCCAGAAGGACCTCATGCGTGCTTTCATCACTTCGGCGGCGGGTAAGCTGGCTATCAAGCGACTGAAGCTTAATCAGGACACGATCCGCGATAGTGACGTGCTAGACCACAAAGATCTGTCATTCTCCTTCTACCAGTTCGTGTTCCTGCGCAACAAGCCCAAGGCAAACGCTCGCACGTAATATATCTGAATCGCTCCATAGCCATGCATTCGCGGTGTCGGCGTTGGTAGCATCTGCAGTCAGACGATCGCCTTCAGCCGCGACTTCGATCTCGCATATGGTCGCGCCTCAAACGAGCGATGTCCTTCGGAAGCGGGAGGTACGACGCAATATCAGAAGTGCTGATGACTTCAACGGCTGTGGACAGGTAACGCTCCTCGAACACATTGGGGTATTGCGATCCAGATTAGCCACCTCTATCCGATCTGCATCAAAAACAACAAACAACAGGTAAGGTCTCGCGGCGGGCGGGTGGGCGCGCGGCGCATGCAGCTACTATCGGAACAATTGGCTCTTTTGAAAATGCAGTGGGTAACGGCCCGGCCGTCAGCGGGCATGCGAGTTGAATGCGGAGAAGTCGAGTTTGCCCGCGATAAGAAACAGCACGGTTCGCATGGTTTCGAAGCGCGTATAGCCACGCGCCTTGCGCTTGGCGGCCTGAAACAAGCCGTTGATGGCTTCGATGAAGCCGTTGGTCTGTCGAGTCTGAGTCCACGCAACGATGCCGTCGAAGTGTCGACGAATCAACCGTGCGACGTCCTTCATAGGTTCGACTTTCGAACGCATGACGTTGGTGCACCACTGCTGCAACATCTCAGAGACGACATGAATTTGCTTGCGTTCGAGAATCTCGCGCAACTGCTCGCGATACAACCAGGCTCGGGCCGTTCGCTTGGTGGTGTACTGCCTGAGCAGCGCCTCGAGGTCGGTCAATTGCGCAAGGTTCAATTTGTTGGCGTCCTTGAGCAGCGTCCAGCGCATCCCTTTGAGTTCCGGGTCGGCTTTCTGTTGTTGGCGACGCACCGTATCAAGCGCCTTGGACGCATGGGCGACGATGTGAAACTTGTCGAACGTCACTCGCGCATTGGGCAGATGTTCGCCCACGCCTTTGACGAACGCGGGCGACATGTCGATGCTCACGGAGGTGACTTGCTCAGGCATGCCGTGGTGCTTGCCAAGGTAGGCTGCAAAGCTCTCAAACACGACGCGCCGAGCCTGCCTATCGGCGACCAGCGTCAGATACTCGTGGCCTCGCCGGTACGAGGTCTCATCAATGGCGACCGAGCTCACGTCAGACAGGTTCGCCGACGCCAGCGCGGGTTCCACATAGCGCGAGCAGATGGCATGCACTCGGTGCCACGACAGATTGACGATGCGCGCCACGGCGGCAAACGGCATCTGCTGCGCCAGCATCAGCACCAGCGCTTCGAACAGCAACGTGAAACCGTCGAGTTGGCCGACCCATTCCGGCTCGACCAGCCGTACCGAGCCATCCGGCAAGCGCACTCGCGGCACCCGCACTTCCAGATAACACTCGTGCTGGAAGAAATTCAGGTGGCGCAGCCGCTTGATTTGCGTGTCATGCACTGCGTGCTCGCCGGCGAGCCCAAGGTAGCCAAAGCGACTGCCAGCGACAAAGTCCACAGCAATCGTCAGCTGTCGTTTGGCCGTATCAAAGTCGACGCCTTGCACATACCACGGAGCCCTGATTCCCAAGGCGGATTCAAAGAGTTGATTGGTCATTGTTCGCTTCGTCTTGCATGGCTGGTTGCTGCATTCTGCCGCAATCAGCCATGCCCCAGCTTGTCGATTCAAGGCGCCTCAAGGGTTCGCTACGCCGGGCTCACGCCCGCCCTTGACCCGCAAAACCACCCACTCGGATTTCAAAAGAGGCGAACAATTCCGGTGGAATTTAGCGAAAAGCTGAAATTTTTAGAAGATTTGATCTGCGCAATGCGGGCCAGATGAAAATCCGATAGGAAAGCGACAAAAAAACCTGCGGATGGATCGAATCCAATCCTATGTTTTCGTTTCAAATCAAAGGTTTTTGCTGTCGATTTCGTCTCAGCGTGAGACGACGCGTTCCGCAGAGCGCATTGTCGACCCAGCGCACGCACGAGACCATGCACACGAAAAACCTAGATGGGGATTGCTGGATGCGCCTGTGCCTCGTTGAGGGGCGACATCCCAAATAGACGGATCGGAGAGGATCCTGAGACTTCATGCCGAACGCTCGGCGGTGCGTTTTCCGCTTCGCTCATCGCAAGGGGCCGGCATTCACTCAAAAAGCTGTTCGCATAGGCGGACTCGAATGAACACGGGGCAATATAGCATTCAGTTTCTGAAAATGTGTGAGGACTCTATCGATCGATTGAGCGTGCGGACGTTCGCGGTAGGCTTCGCGAAGGCGCGGGAGAGAAGGGCAAGGGCGCCGGATCCTCTGCGATCTGTTGAGGGTGCGAGCGTTGGAAGGATGAGTGTGTGACAAGGAGTGCGCGACGGACGCATCTCGGTTGGGTTCGTGCTGGCAGCGGAGCGTAGAAGAGGCTCGGTGGTTCAGCCTGGCGCCGGCACGTTGATGCGAGCGTTCCGGGGCGCGCTCAACCTAGACATGGAGATGACGACGGTCAATGTACTGACCGCCAGTGCATCAACGGAAGGTTAAGGATGACAAGGAAATCGGGCCGTACGCGAGCTGCACCGCGATCAAAACCCAATGCGACAGCCGCAGTCGTGGAGGCGACCGCCAGGACAAGGGTGGCGAAGGACTTCGCTTCGATACAGAAACGGCGCACGCGAACGAGCGTCAGCTTCGCAAAATACGCGCAGTTACCGAAAGGTGATGCTGCGATCGGGCGCGGTGGGAGAGGGGGGAGCCCATTTGCAGCCGCCGCTATATCTTTCAGTTGGCGGTGCAATGTCTCCTGCTGATTGTTGGAAAGCGCGCGCCACTCGGTCGCTGCTGTCGATGTGATCTGCCGAATTTCTGCCACCGCGGAGCTCGCGATCTCTCGCAGTTCTGAGATCGATGTCTCTTGAATATCATCCACGTACTTCTCGAGCGCGGCGTACCCGTTGTCATGTACGTCGCGCCCGAGTTGCGTGCCGAGTTCCTTGAGCCCGGCGTGCCATTGCCGGACCGCTCCGTCAATCCTGTCCGCCGATTGCTCAACGCTCTTAGCCTTCGCGGCGATCGAAGACTCAATCGCCTTCAACTCATCACGGGTCTTAGGGAGATCGTCGAAGATCGCCAGGAATGCGTAGTGGTCCTGGAACATGTCAAGCCTTGACGGTGGGAGCCTTTTCCGCGGTGTTCGGCCGACTCGTGTCGCTCTTCGTGTCGGCCGGTGCCGTCGCCGGAGGATTGTCGACCTTCGGGGTGTTCTTGAGGAGTTGCACGGGGTCGCCAATGCTCAGTTCGGCGTAGAGCCGATCGGCAAAGTTAATGGCTGCGTCCCTTCCCATCCGCGCGAGGCGGAAGGCGACAGTTTTTGCCCGTTCGAGCGTCGCACCGTCTGCAATCGTTGCCCTCAAAGCAGCAGCGTGGTCCGTTGTGTCGGCCATGAGCTCGTGCCAGCGGATTCCGTTGAAGACCATATGGTCGTAAATCGACAACGAGGGCATCCAGCAGTTGGCGTTGAGCTTGATGCGCGGGTCGACGCGAGCCGCGGCAAACAACGTATCGTATTGTCGCTCGATCGGCATCGTCGGACTCGGGAGGGACGCCTTGTTGAGGACAACGCGGACCTTTGAGGGATCCAGTCCATAGTTATAGAAGGCCCGGATGGTTTCTACGGCATCCGTTTGCGAACGTTCCTGTGTATCCGTGATGACGACGAGGTAGTCGATCAGGGCAATCCCGCCTGCCAACCGCAAGTTGTCCACGAACCTCACGTAGTTGGAAGACCCAAGGTCCGTTACCGTACGACGGCCCGCGTCGTTGGTTTCCATCACATGGGCCGCGTAGTCGCTATAGAGATCAGCGGTGAAATGCTTAACCTTCTCTGCGTATCGCGTACCAGCAGCGTTCTCCGTCTCAATCGCGATAACCTCGTCACAACCAAATCGAGGGGCGATCACGATGGAGGCGATGGTAGATTTTCCGAGCGTACCCGCCTTATTTGCGACCAGGAGATTTTCAGTCATGTTGCTTCCTTTAGTAAGTGATAACACGGTGAGGCTTATTGCCCTCGTCGTACCGCCGCTCTTGCGGCTATGAATTCCGGGGTGGTGACGTCGAGCTCATCGTCGAACGAAGTCGCAAAACGGTCTACGGGTCTAACAGGTTGCGGCGGTCCCGACGGGGATGCTGCGGAGGTCGGTAGTGGGATCTGCGAGGAAACATGAGTCGGGTCCTTGCCTGACTCGGTCGGGAGCAACTGCTGACCATCTCCGCACTTGGTGACGGCCCGCTCCGGTGCGAGTGGAGAGTCTGGCAACGCAACTTCCTGACCGTGGTCTTCCTCCTGAAGTCCCGGTCGGTGCGGGTGCTGGCTAAGTGACTGGGGCACTGTAGCCGTTGCGCTGGTCGCGCCGCGCCGGCGGGCGGCCGCTCGCTTGTAATGCTTCTCCACGGCGTATCGGGTGACTGAGACTTTCTCTTTCTCAGCGAGCCAAGCAGCGATCTCGGCATAACTAAAATCTCGGCCGTCGCGCAGCTCAGTTATTAACTGAGTGTGTGGTCGTAGGACGCGATTACGTTGTTTGCGGGCGCCGCGCAATCTTGCTAGGAATTGATCTTTCTCATCCATCCGAGACTTCTTTCAGTAAAGAGAAGCGCTGCAGCCATTTTTGACCATGACCTGCCCCCTTCGACAGTGCCAATAGGGTTCTAGCAAAGTCCCATTCAAGCCTGCTCCTGGGCGGCAGGAGCCACCGTTGTTGCGCGTTGCATTACAGCGAATGCGGCTGGCGAAAGATAGTTCAATGCGCTGTGCGGCCTTTGCTCGTTGTAGTCCTGACGCCATGCTGCAATGATTGTCCGGGCGTAGGCGAGCGTTTTGAACCAGTGCTCGTTCAGGCATTCATCGCGAAACCTGCCATTGAATGACTCGATATAAGCATTCTGCGTCGGTTTGCCCGGCTGAATCAATTTCAAGGTCACGCCATTCGCATACGCCCACTGGTCGAGCGCACGGCTGGTGAATTCCGGCCCCTGGTCAGTCCGTATCGCTTTCGGATAACCCCTGAAGCGCGCTGCACGGTCAAGCACCCGGGTGACGTACCGGCCCGAGATGCTGTGGTCGGCGACGATATCGACGGATTCCTTCGTGAAGTCGTCGACGATGGTCAGACACTTCAGCCGCCGCCCGTTCGACAAAGCATCCATGACGAAATCCATTGACCAGACCTCGTTGGCGGCTGCGGGCAAAGACAGCTGCTCACGCTCAATCATCACGCCGTGTCGCCGACGACGGCGCCGCACTGCGAGCCCGGCCTCACGATAAAGACGATGCACACGCTTATGATTTGCGTGGATTCCTTCTCGCTTCACCAGCGCATGCAGTCGCCGGTATCCGAAGCGGCGTCGTTCATAAGCCAGTTCTACCAAACGCGCGGTCAGCGCCTCGTTCCCGTGGTCCGGTTTTGCATCGTAATGCAGCACGCTGCGTGAAAGCCCGACAAGCCGGCAGGCGCGACGTTCGGAGATATCGACTTTCTGCCGAATCGCCGCCACTGCCTCACGTTTGGCTTGCGGGCTCAGGGCTTTCCCTTCACGACCACCTTCAACGCTTCCATGTCGAGCATCGCTTCGGCCAGCAACTTCTTCAGCCGCGCGTTCTCTGCCTCCAGACCCTTCAGCCGACGCGCTTCCGAGACTTCCATGCCGCCGAACTTCGCCCGCCACGTATAGAACGAGGCGTCACTGAAACCATGCTTCCTGCAGAGCTCCTTGACCGGCATGCCGGCCTCAGCCTCCTTCAGGAACCCAATGATTTGTTCTTCCGAGAAGCGCTTCTTCATGTTCGTCTTCCTCTCCGAAAACGAACTTTACCAGGTTCCGGTTGGCCCTGTTTGGCGGGGGCAGGTCAACCACGCGCTGCCAACGGTGCGATGTCACACGACAACATCGCGCACTCGTTGCTTCACGCGAGGTCGCGCAACATAAGGTGTGACAACGAGCAACCTAAGGCGTGACATCGAGCAACTTAAGGCGTGACATCGAGCAACTTAAGGCGTGACATCGAGCAACTCAAGGCGGGACATTTGGCAACGAGCCGTCAGGGAATTTTCGCTGCCTCTGGAGCAATGTGGCGGTCGAAAGACCGGGATGTTGGCGCGACATTCGGCGCTCAGCGTTGATGGAGCAGGTGATCTGGCGATGAACGAACAAGGTAGAAGTGCAAGCGGAAGCAACTTAAGACGTGACAGCAAGCAACGTAAGACGTGACATCGACAACTTAAGGTGTGACATCGACAACTTAAGGTGTGACATCGACAACTTAAGTGTGACACGAAGCAACTTTACAAATCTGAGTGGTGAGGATTATTCGTCTTGCGGTGAATCGACTCCGCGCTCGGCAAATACAGCCTCTGAAATCGCGAGGCTCTGCATTTTCGAGGGCGAAGAAGTCTCCGCTTGCAAGCATCGTGGACATGTGATTTACTGCTGCCCATCAGATTCAACCGTGCCGCCGCTGCGGCAGTAGCAAAGTCTCGTACTCGCACGAGGCGCCCGTTTCACAGATATCACGCGGAGCCATCCGCGCAAAAAGTAGGATCACGCCCTCGCGGCGTTTTTTTTTCGACCTAGCGGTTTCAGGACACATTTCCGTACAGAGGCAAGGCGCAAACCCTTGACGAGTGCGGCTGAGCGGGAAGGTTTCGGCGCCTTAATGCACACATACGTGCAGCCGAATTCCCAGCCTGAACCGACCAAAAAACTGAAGCTGTTCGTCATCCCGACGAGCCATGGATTCTTCGCGTCAGCGGGATCGTGGTAGGGCTTCGCTCGCCTGTCAGGGCGAGAGAGTTAATCCCTGGAGATAAGTGCGCTATCTCAGAACCGTCCTCACCGCGAGGATGGACGCGCACAGGTTGGCTCCCCTTAAAGGGCCCGCGCCTAGCTACGGTCACGTGCTAGGTAACCCGGTAACCGTAAGGGCCGGGCTTGGTGGTTAGCGTCAGGTCAGCTTCCCACTCGGAATCGCACATTTTTACGACTATGCGACTTTTTCACGATGTGATATGCAGGAGTTTGTCTGTTTGTCTGCCTTCTCCCGGGTGTGCTGCGACAGGCGCGCCGAACTACGACCGACTGCGAGATCGGATAGTGGTGAATGGCTAGTTTCGATGCTTGGGTACGAGCGCATGCGCCAGATACCCGGCCAGTGCATACCTACGCACCGGCGCTGCATTTCACATTATGGAAGAAACAGTATGGCGAAGAACGGACGTGGTTTCGACGAACGCTCCAGTGACACGAACAGCAGGAGCGGTGATCAGCCGAAGGGCTGGAAGGCGGAGTTGCAAGAGATCATAGATGCGAACGTCCACAAGCGCGCGAACAACAGGCAGGCCTCGCACCGGACGATGGAGCTAAACGCGCAAGTGCTGTTCGCCATCTTCGGGACGCTGCACCACAAGCTCAACCGGCCGATTCATCCCCGCAATCTCGCGGAGGCTCACATCAAACTGCTGGCGCAATACTGGTACACGGAGAACAAGGCGCCAGCGACGGATGCGCAATGAAATTTCGGTGCTGCGGAAGTTCTCCCGGTGGGTCGGCAAGCCGAACCTCGTGAAACCGTTGCAGTACTACCTCCCGGATGCGAGTCCAGAACGTGTGAAGGTTACGGCCGTGGCCGACACAACGAAGTCCTGGAGCGCGAACGGTATCGACGTCGAAGCCAAAATGCGGGAGGCGTTTGAGATTGATAACCGATTCGGGATGGTGATCGCGATGCAACTCGCGTTCGGGCTTCGCAAAAAGGAAGCGGTCAGCTTTCAACCGTGGGTTAGCGATCAGCGTGATCTTGGGCACAACGCGATCATCGTCTATGGCGGGGCGAAGGGCGGGAAACAGCGCACGATCCACATTGAGTTCCAGTTTCAGTACGTGGTGCTGGATTACGTGAAGCAGCACATCGGCAAACGCGATCGCCTGGGATGGAAAAAAACTATCCGGGGCCTCAACGCGGACCTCGAACGGAACTTAAAACGCTACGACTACCACATGGGCAAGCTGGGCATTTCGAAGGCCAATTGCTCCGTGTGCGGACACGGCCTGCGTGCGGAGTAAGCAGAAAACTGCGCGCTCTTTGAGGGTTTTGTCCCGACGACATTGGGCGGCAAGGGGGATGAATTCGACGCCGACGAAATGAGGAATCGGAAGAGGCGCGTGAGCGAGCGCCTCGGGCATAGTCGCGTTCAGGTCACAGCCAGCTATTTCGGGCCGACGCCGAAGAACGTCAAGAAAGCCGATGATGAAGCTGCGGCGCAGCTGGGAGCGGCTGCCGTTGATGTGGAAACGGTCGTGAACGGAAGCGATGCGCAAGTTGAGCCGCAACGCACCGTCAGCGAACCGGTCTCGGACGCACGTGAAGCGACCGGCGCGAGTCTCCCGACGAATCAGGCCCGCTCGGGCACCGTGCGCACGACGTCGGCAGATTCTGGTCTGCCTGGTGCGTATTACAAGAATGCGCCGGCAGGCCGGAAGCATCCGGACGATCTCGAGACGACGTCCGCGGAGGAGAGGGCAAAGGCCGAAGAGAAGAAGGCAGGGGCCGCGGAAGCGGAGAAGGTTGCGGGTTCGTCCAACGGCGCCAGCGACCGGAACAAGTCCGCTGGCGGTGCGGAGGGTTCCGCGTTTGACGAGCGCCGCGCGCAAAAGCGTACCGTGATCGAGTCGGATACGCGCGGACCTGTGCCGGCGCTCACCCGTAGCACGGCAGACTTCTGAGCGGAAACGCGCAGCGGCGCGCGGGGCACACTGCGCGCGCTGCCATCCCGTTCCAATGTCTTGCATCAGGGATGATCGCCCTGCAGCTTGCGCAGGATCGTGACCGCCTGAAGTGGCGGAGCGTTCGCGAGCATCGGAACGACTTCAGTCAGTATCCCGGACGTCGGCGAAGGGATAGGGACGGGAACGCCAGTAACGACGCGGTTTCTGTGATGGCAGTACGGTGTCCCGTTCTATGCGCCGGGCGGCGCCGACACAGATGCCGGCCTTGGCGGCGGCGATCTCCTGCGTGAGATGTTTGCGGTTGGACATGTAGAGGCGACCTGTTGGTCGGTAATGCGGGTTCCAGACATGTAGCTGATCGCTTTCTTATTCGATCAGCCGTCGTAGAGCCCGGCCGGCTCGGCGCCGCCGATGGGGAGAACCCTCTGGCGGCTATGCCGCCTCCGACTTCTCCCCACCGGCCAAAACCTTCGCCGCTACACCGGCGCGCTAATGGGTGTCGCCGCGGTCCACGGCGTCGGGCGATCGGCTCTGCGGGTGGCTGCGGCATCAGGAAGGGAAGGCATACCTGTCCGGTACGTTGAGCGTTGAACGCGAGACGCGCCTGTGAACTCGGCGCGCGATTCGGCCGTCGGAAATCATGAAGGCGGCGCGTGGCCCGCGAGCAGCGGCCGCGAAGGTGGCTGGCTGCTCGCGCGAGACGGCACGAGAGTGTCACTTCATGCCGCTTGCACCTGAATCCGGCCTCACATAACATGGCCATGTTTTCAGATGGCCATGTTAATTCACATGGCCGAGAGAAATCATAATTTAGAATAACGTATGAGGGTCGGTTCAAGATGCGGGATGCGCCGGAAAACCTCGCACAGTGCAGATGCCAGGGGAGACGCGCGAGCGACGATTTACTGCCCGCGCCTCTGCCGACTCGAAAGGGCCGCTTGTTTCTGGTCGATGAGCCTGCGTTGACCACCCATCAGGTTCTCGCACCGGCGGCGGGCGACGATCTTGTAATACGATGCCTCTGAACTCGATAGGCCGTAGACATCAAGGAAAGGCAAAGACTTGCTCGCGCGTGTTTGCAACCTCTGTCAGGGCCCAACGGCGAACACCGTGCGTGCCGCTGCTTCGACGTCGTCTGGGCGGATTTCCGCGATCCGCTCCCGCAGTGCGCGCACCGCCGCCGAGTCGAGGGTTTTCTGAACAAGGGCATCCGCGTCGGCGATCGAGCGGCCGGACAGAACCAGTGCGAGCGTGTCTAGCGTCGTAGGGAGAATCCGGAATTCCCTGCCAGCGAGGGCGGTGAGCCTCTTCCTCGCGTACCGTTGCACATCGTCTGCCGACGGCACGTCGAAGACAATCTTCTCATCGAATCGACCACCGCGCACCGCCGCCGGATCGATCCGGTCAAAGTGGTTCGTCGCGGCCACGTAGATGATATCGCGCACGCGGCCGCCGCCACCGTCGAGCGTCGTGAGCAGCTTGTTCGTGATCGTGCCGTGGGCGGAGACGCGACGATCGCAGAGGATATCGTCAGCTTCATCCAGAAACACCACGACCGGACGAATGTCCTTTGCTTCTCGAACCAGCTTGTCCCACGAGGCCGGGTCCGACAGGATCTCGGCCCCCGTTGTCTTGAGGAACGCCCACTCGCTCGCCTTGGCCAGTGCCATTGCCGCAGCCGTCTTGCCGGTGCCCGGCGGGCCCATGAACACCAGGCCTGCCGGAACCCGGCCACCGATCTTTTCGAGGCTCGCGATGTTCTTCATCTTGAACGCCAGATCTTTCAGGGCGTCACGCGACTGCAACGGCATGATGATGTCGTCGATCGCCAGCACCTTTTCCGGCAGCTTGCCCTTGCGACCAACCATCTGGCGCATCGCGAGCATGCCGTTGTCGAACGACACCTTGCCCTGGCCGATCTGACCGTCGCGCCGCATGGTCTTGAGTTCTGCACCAACCTTCGCCAGCCGGCTCGCGCTGAAGCCTTCCCATCGATCGGCAAGGCTTGCGACCACGTTGCCGTCCACCGCTGCGAAACCCAGTGCATCACCGATCGACTTACGCAGGATCGCCTCACGCGCTTCGAGGTCCGGTGAGGGCACTTCAATCTTGTAGTCGAAGCGACCTTCACGAATGCTCGCGGCGTCAAGCTTCTCGAGATAATTAGTGGCCGCAACCAGCACCACACGCGAACCACGCAGCGACACCACTTCGGTCAGGATCACGTTCGTCAGGTCCTGGTCCATCGAGTGAGCCGACCGGCTGTCACGCGACTTCACGAACGAGTCGAACTCGTCGATGAAGAATACACACACACCAGCACGCCGGGCCCGGTCAAACGCAGCCTTGACCTTCATCGGCGTCTCGTTGATCCAGGGCGACGCAACATCGCCGTACGCGATCGAAAAGAACGGAATGCCCAACTCGCCAGCAAGCGCCTCCGAAAACAGCGTCTTGCCATTGCCGGGTTCCCCAAAGAGGATTACGCCATTGCGCTCCGACGCCACGCCGCCAATGATCTCCTGCGCCGCGCCAAGCAGGCGACGTTTGGTATCCGCCATGCCGACGATGTGGTTGAACGTAAAGCGCGCGGCCTGCACCTTGTGATCGTAGTCGGATGCCGGTGCCTTCGGCTGTTCCTGACGCGGAGCCTGGCCTTGCGCGGTCGCCGTAGCGGTCGCAACCTGCGGCGACGTCGGGTAACCCGTGCCGACCCGCTGCATCTTCCGGTGCTGGTAGACCATGCCAAGAAACGCGAGGCCCCAGATGATCGTGCCGTACATGCTGTACTGGTTGAACGCGAACATCAGGCGCAGCAAGCCGAGGCTGAGCACACCGAATACAACCTGCGTCCAGATCCAGCTATCGCGTCGGCGCGCCCAGATCGCCCACGCCGCAACCAGCGTGATCGCCAGCAGTGACTGGCTCGTCTGCGTGCTCATGTGATAGCCGTTCACGTCGAATGAATGAGCCAGCGTCACAGCGAGCAGAACGGCCGGAACCCAGAAAAAGACATCGAAGAAATAGCGGAAAATTTCGCGCATTGTGCACCTCGGGATTTTTTATTTCGGGCTGCGATCTACACGACCTCAGTGGTTCGTTCGCAGGCTCAAAACCATGCTCTCACGCGTTTTGCAGAACACAAGTCGGCTTCGGATTCGACGCAGCGTTGGCTGTTTGGGAACAGCGGTTATGTATGGGGTGACTGCCCGCTGCGCTCCACGAAGGCAGGCAGCCACGGTGCCCATCTGATCCTGTCCTGACCGAAGGTCGTACGACGTTTCGGCACCTTTTCCCGTCGCCGGACAAGTGTGGCCCCTGAGAATTGAGAATGTCGGGGGCTATGCCGGTCAGCCATGCCTTCACTTCAACAACGCCGTACATGGCGTTGAGGCTAAAGCTGACGGATTACGCACGGTCGAGAGATCGTTGTCCCCGCAAGGAGGGCAGGTCAGGCTGGCTGCGCCTGTGCGGAGGAGGGGCGCCGCCGACTGCATTTCAGTTCGCGGATTGCGACGCGGCGCCTGCCAACGCCGACATGTAGCCTCAGCAGCCAGACAGAAGTGCGGAACGGGCTGTGAGCCAGATGTCGGCATTGGTCGATGTGGAAAGCATCAATAAGGTGATGCATGCAGCATGCGTCACCACACGCGACTTCGCGCGAAAACTTATGAAAAGACCATGGACGGAACTGGTCGTGGCAACGTCGTAGTCGGCTAGCGGAACAAGGGCACGATGTGTTCTTCTATCATCTCGTAAATGTCCTCGCGGATAAGGTGGGCAAGCTCATGACGCCCGTAGATATCCGCAGTAACAAAGAGACTGGCGAACGCAATGGCGCACACCTTGACGAGTGCAATTACGCCGAGGGCCATGCCCTGTGCCAACGCTGGACAGATTTCCTCAAGTCTCGATAGTCCCAGGACCACCCCCAGGCCAGACGTGCAACCCATGAATGGTGGCGCGAAGAATAGGAGGAGGCCGACGCCATTCCAGAACCGTCTGACGGAGCGAGGAAGCCATGCATGGTCTGGGTGGACGAAGTCGAACAGGGATCTGGAATGCGGATCGTCGTGCATTGAGTACTCCGTTGGGACAGTGGAAGAGGAAACGCATCCCGGCGGCGGCGCCGGAACAGATTTAGAAGCACATGCTTGCGGCGCAAACGCTGCTCCTCTATCGTCGCGGGACGAGCGGAAGTCGACTCGCGCATAGTCTCAACCGCCGGCACCGACGTGGACGGCGAATGCGTCGGCGCACAGCGATTCGCCGGCGTTGACGCCCTTGTCGGAGGGCGCGGCGGGACCGGTAGATCGAGCGTCGCAGGCTCGCAGAAAGCCGCCGGTGCCATGCCTCCATCACTTCGGGCGGAATGCATGTATCGACATAGCCGGTAATGCCGGAATCAGTGACGAGCTTGATGACCACTCGGCCGTTTGCTAGCGTAAAGCGACTGGATTTCATTTCAGACTCCGTGAATTTTTCTGAGGTTCACTTACGCCAGGAGCGCATTACCCACTTTGCCAAGCCGATGACCGGCATGAAGTACTCGAGGAGGAGTTCCTTGCATTCGTTGACGAACACGCGCCACAGGTTTCTGTTGTCTTGATGGATCATGAAATTGTCGGTGATGTAGGTTTTGGATGTCCGCTTGCCAACGACGCGCAGAAGAGGCGACTGGCTCTCTACATGCGTTTCGGCGCAGAGACAGCTCAGGATCGCATGAGATCTAGCAGATGCAAGTTCCTGATCGTCACAAGCTGCATCACGTTTCAAAGGGGAGATGGCGGGCCACGCTGATAATGTGCTCGCGAAGGCACAATTTGTGAAACGGGTCGTTTTGGGACTCGAGTTCGATAAGACCGCTTTCTCGAGACGTGATCTCAGGACCCGCCGCATCGGAGCCTACTGTCAATAACGCTGCGCAAATAGCTGGTCAAGGCCCGATCAGCCTGGACGTCACCTTTTCTTTGAATCCGGATGCGAGTCACCGAAATTGCACTCGAAGTGCGCGATGTACTCGCCCGATCGGGGCGCGAGCGAAGAGGTCAGCTTGCGAGGCTCGATCGCGAAGGGCTGCCGCCCCGGTGTATCTACCTCTCGCACGAGCGCCCATTGCCGCGTTCGATCGCTATGTTGAATGGCGCTACGAACGCGGTGCCGGTGCTGGTTTGGATCGCCGGGAGTATCGCGGCGTGCTGTCCGAAACTCGGCTGATCGTCACACGGAAAGGCGGCGCATTCGAACTGACCGTTAAGGCCGGGTCAACGTCGATGGTGAGACGGTCGAATACCTTGCTGCCGACAGCCTTCAAAGTACGTCACCGGTCTGTTCCGTGCCGCTGGCCTCTGTGCCGGACGCAGCAGCACAGTGGGCGCCGAACGTTCGCGAGCCGTCTGGTAGCACAAGGTCGTTCGCTTGACACACGCACCTCGAGCACGTGTCCCCATATCTGGAAGTGACAGCCGCGAACGACGGGAAGCGGCCGCCGCGTTCGATGACGGATTTGATTAAAGCGCGAGTTAAGAAAATGCCGTCATTGAAAGTGTGAGTACGAATCGTCGCAAACGGCGCTCGCCGCGAATCCCGAGTGGCCGGAGCTGGACGAACCGGGAGCTCCCGTAGCCGACCTGCTCCACGCGCTTAGTTCGATAACAATGTAGAGTTCGTTCCCAAAAGGAACGACAATGAAGAAGCGATTCAGCGAAGATGGCATGGTGAGCGTGAGCACGTAAATCGATGGGAATTCGGGGCGTTTTGAGCAGCTTGCGTGATGTAGCGGAGGGGATCTCCCTCAGGCATCTTGCACAAACGACGCCCAAGGGAGAGTCTCTTGTCTGCCAGA
>NZ_JBFRCH010000026.1:0-102325 GCF_040965635.1 Paraburkholderia phymatum | reverse complement strand
ACTGCCGCAAGAAATGCGGGGACGTTGAGGGCCCGTGGGTAAACGTCAAGCACTGGCGGTGTTAGCCCGCTTTCTTTTGCCTACTTTTCTTTGCGGCGGCAAAGAAAAGTAGGTGCCGCCCCGCACAGGGGCAACGCCCGCGCCGCCAGGCGCATCGCGGATGCCCGCGAAGGGCAAGGCGAACCAACGCATCGCGGATGCCCGCGCAGGGCAAGGCAAACCAACGCATCGCGGATGCCCGCGCAGGGCAAGGCAAACCAACGCATCGCGGATGCCAGCGCAGGGCAAGGCAAACCTAGCCACGCATTCGCGGATGCCCGCGACAAAGGCGAAGACCCAACAGCGTCGCAGACAATACCAAGACTTAAATGCGCTGATCAGGCGGTTCAATCAACGCCGCCGGCCGCGGCTCATCGATGCCCGCACGGGCAACCCCAACTCCGTGCTGCTTCTCGATCCAGTTGCGCCGCTCTTCGCGCGGCGTCACGCCGAACCGCTCGCGATAAGCATTGGAAAAGTGCGCCGCCGACGAGAACCCGCACGCGAGGCTGATCTGCACGACCGACTTGCTCGTGCGCTGCAACTGCGTTCGCGCCTTCGCAAGGCGCAGGCCCAAGTAGTATTTCGACGGCATCGAGCCGAGGTACTGGCGAAAAAGACGTTCCAACTGCCGACGCGAAACGCCGACCAGCCCCGCTATCTCGTCCGAGGTCAGCGGGTCTTCGATGTTCGCTTCCATCAGCAGCAACGCGTCATTCAAACGCGGATGACGCTCGCCCGGCGCCGTCACGAACGGAATGCGCTGGCGCTCCTCGCCCGAGCGCAGCGTGCCGACGCCCATCGTGTCCGCGATCCGTTCCGCCAGTTCAGGGCCATGCTCGCGGCCGATCATCGCGAGCATGAAATCGACGGTCGCCTGGCCGCCCGCGCAGGTCGCGCGGTCACGGTCGATTTCGAAGATCTGCTGCGTGACGATCGAGCGCTCGAATTGCTCCGTGAACTGCTGGTACGTCTCCCAGTTCACACACACGCGATAGCCGGACAACTGCCCCGCCATCGCGAGCCACCAGACGCCATGATGAATGCCCGTCACGAGCGGCGTGCGCTGGCCGACGCGCGACAGGCTCGCGAGGAACAAACGATAGTCCGCGAATTGCTGAAAGCGCTCGCTGACGATGATCAGCCAGTCGCATGAAACGGCATCGCCGAACGCGGCGTCGGCGGGCCATTGCGCGCCGCCCGCGAGCGGCACGGGCCGGCCGTCCCACGAGCACACCTGCCAGCGGTACAGCGCGCGGCCGTCGATTTCATTGGCAAGATTCAGAGCGTCGACGATGGGACCCACGCCCGACATCGAGACGGGCGGCAACGCGACGATCGCGACCTGGGTCGTGCGTGCCGGACTGGACGACGGGCGTGCCATTGATGTGTGCTGCAAAGTAGTGCCGCGCGATGGCGGGACTACTTGAGGCTGCCGGAGAGGAACTGCTTGAGCCGCTCGCTCTTCGGCGCGACCAGCACCTCGGACGGCACGCCCTCTTCCTCCGTGCGGCCCTGATGCAGGAACATCACATGGTTCGACACGTTGCGCGCGAAGCCCATTTCGTGCGTGACGACGATCATCGTGCGACCCTCTTCGGCGAGCTTCTGCATCACCTTCAGCACTTCGCCGACGAGTTCGGGGTCGAGCGCGGACGTCGGTTCGTCGAACAGCATCACATCGGGCTGCATCGCCAGCGCGCGCGCAATCGCAACGCGCTGCTGCTGGCCACCCGACAGATGCGACGGATACTGCTTCTCGAGACGCGGCGCGAGGCCCACTTTCTCGAGGTATTCGCGCGCGCGGTCTTCAGCTTCCTTGCGCGGCACGCCGAGCACGTGGATGGGCGCCTCGACCACGTTCTCCAGTACGTTCATGTGCGCCCACAGGTTGAAGTGCTGGAACACCATCGCGAGCTTCGTGCGAATGCGCTGCAACTGCTTGTGATCCGCGACTTCGAAGTTGCCGTGGCGGTCGACCTTCGTGCGCACCGCTTCACCGTCGACGACGATCTGTCCGGCATTCGGCCGCTCGAGAAAGTTGATGCATCGCAGGAACGTGCTCTTGCCCGACCCGCTCGCACCGATGATGCTGATCACGTCGCCCTTGTTGGCGTTCAGCGAAACGCCCTTGAGCACTTCGTTATCGCCATAGCGCTTGTGGATGTCCTGCACGGCGAGCTTGCAGGCTTCCGTTTGAGTCGTGTGGAGCAAGATGCTCTCCCAGAGTGAAGACGGGTGAAACGGATGCTTCGGTGTGATCGGGCCGCTTATCGATCGATGCGATGCGAACGATGATGCGCACATGCTCTGCGGCGTGAAGTCCCGTCAATGCCGGCGCACGGCCAGATACGCGAGCCAGTGACGCTCGGCGCGCCGGAACAGCGCAACCAGCGCGAACGATACAGCAAGATAGATCAGCGCCGCGAGCCCGAATGCCTCGAACGAGCGGTACGTCGCCGAGTTCGCATCGCGCGCGACCTTCAGCACGTCGGGCACGGTGGCCGTGAAGGCCACGGTGGTCGCGTGCAGCATCAGGATCACTTCGTTACTGTACAACGGCAACGCACGGCGCAGCGCGGACGGTATCACGATACGCCGATACATCGTGAACCAGCTCATCCCATAGGCGCGCGCGGCTTCGACTTCGCCATGCGGCGTCGCGCGGATCGCGCCTGCGAAAATCTCCGTCGTGTACGCGCACGTGTTCAAAGCGAACGCAAGGATCGCGCAGTGAAAGCCGCTGCGGAAAAACGCATCGAGCAGCGCATGCGAGCGCACGAACTCGAGGCTATACATGCCCGTGTAGATCAGCAGCAGCTGCACGTAGAGCGGCGTGCCGCGAAACACGTAGGTGTAGAAACGCACGGGCGTCGAGAGCCAGCGCTTCTTCGACACGCGCGCGACGGCAAGCGGTATCGACGTCACGAAGCCAATGCCGATCGATGCGACCAGCAGCCACAGCGTGACGGCAAGCCCCGAGATGCGCTGGCCGTCCCAATAGAGGAACGCGCGCCAGAACTGGTTGAGAATGTCGATCATGGTCGTCGTCTCCTGCGGATTCGGGCAGTCAGAGTTCGGCGTGCCGCACGCCGATCGAATAGCGCTTCTCCAGCCAGATCAGCACGAGGTTCGACACGGTCGTGATCGCGAGATAGATCAGCGCGGCGACGAGGATGAAAAAGAACATATTGAACGTGCTCTTGCCGGCGTCCTGCGCGGCCTTGACGACATCGGCGAGCCCGATGATCGACACGAGCGCCGTCGCCTTCACGAGCACCTGCCAGTTGTTGCCGATGCCGGGCAGCGCGAAGCGCATCATCTGCGGAAACAGGATGCGGGCGAACACGCGCGCGCCGCTCATCCCGTACGCCGCGCCCGCTTCGAGCTGGCCGCGCGGCACGGCGAGAAACGCGCCGCGAAACGTCTCGGTGAAATACGCGCCGTAGATGAAGCCGAGCGTCAGCACGCCCGCGACGAACGGGTCGATGTCGAATTGCGGCAGGCCGAGCGCGTCGGTCAGATTGTTGATGGCGATCTGGATGCTGTAGAAGAGCAGCAGCATCAGCACGAGATCGGGCACCGAACGGATCAGCGTGGTGTAGCCCGTCGCGATCGCGCGCAGCGGTCGGTTGAATGACAGCTTCGCGGCCGCGCCGATCAGGCCGAGCACGACGGCCGCCGCCAGCGAAAGAACCGACAGCTCGATCGTCTTGATCGTGCCGTCGAGAAGCACCGGGCCAAAGCCATAGAGAATCACGCGCGTCTCCTGTGTCGACCAGAGTTGGCGCTTTAGCGCCTTACTCTGGTCCCATGCAAAGCTGTCGACCAGAGTTGGTGCAGAGCACCTACCCCCGTCCCATGCAAAGCAGAGTGTTCGAAAACCGCATCCGCTGCGGCATGGCGCGGATACTCGCAGGCAAAAACACTTTTTCAAATCAGACCAGCCGACTCTTGTGCATCGCAACATCCCCGATGCCGGCGGACGGCTGGCGTTGAACGCCCACGGAATCGAGTGCTGTCCGTTTGTAAGCGGGCCGCGTGCGCAATCCGCGTGCCGCGATTTCACAAGTTTTGGGTCGCTTTTTCGATAGACGCGCGAGCCGTGCGAAAAGCCCGCAAACCCGCGCCCATTGGGGCTTTCCCTGAGTGACAGACAACACTCGTGCGGCGTTGTGCGTCCCGTTGAAGCCCCATTTGCCCTCGCGCGCTAGACTTGCCGATGCCCTCTTGCGCTCGCCGTCGCATCCCATCACCGGACCAGGATCGCCGCATGACACTTCGCCCCGACTCCGCGACGCTCGACGCGTACACGCGCGACGCCGCCCGCTACTCGCGAGAATGGCTGGACCAGCCGCCGCCCGACGACATGTACGCACTGTGGCAAGATCACCTGCTGCCGATGGGCAAGACGGCCGACATCGGCTGCGGCAACGGCCGCGATACGGCATGGCTCGCGGATCACGGCTATCGGGTGACGGGCTTCGATGCATCGAAGGGGCTGCTCGACGAAGCGCGCCGGCTCTATCCGCACATCGCGTTTCGCACGGCGACGCTGCCGTCGCTGGCCGAGATCGACGAGCAGTTCGACACCGTGGTCTGCGAAACCGTGCTGATGCATCTCGCCCCCGACGCGATCACCGATGCCGTCGACAACCTCGTGCGCATCCTGCGCCCGAGCGGCATGCTGTATCTGTCGTGGCGCGTCACCGAGGGCGAGGATCGGCGCCAGCCGGACGGGCGCCTGTATTCGGCGTTCGAGCCTGCGCTCGTCACGAATGCGCTGAGCGCCTGCGTGATCCTGTTCGCCGACGACACGACGAGCGCCAGTTCGGGCAAGCGCGTGTGCCGCATCATTGCGGCCAAACGCACGGAAGGCACCGGGGGTTGAAGCCGGTTCGGCTCAGGTCCGTCAATCGATCGCAAGACGCGCGCGAATAGCGGGCAGCATCGCCTCGACGGCCGCGCGCCCTTCCTCGATCGCGGGCTCCGCGCGGTGGAAATCGAAAATGCTCATGCCGCCCAGGCGCGGCTGGATCAGGATGTCGGCGGGCTCGCCCGCGAGGCGGCTGCGCGTGATCCGCACCTGCATGATGTCGATGCTTTGCGCGATCGAGCTGAGCAACGAAGGCACGCGCGCGCTCGGCGCGGGCGGCACGCGCACGTCGGGCGAATATTCCGGCGAAGGCTGAAGCCAGTTCGGAAACGGCTTGCCGTTGCGCCGTAGCAGCGGCGAAGGCTCAGCCGTGGCGATCTCGTGCGCGGGCGCATCGGGATCGACGCCGACGGGCTCCGCTTCTTCGACGGGCACGGGCGGCAGATCGACCACCGCGCCGCCGAAATCGCGGCCATTGAGAATATCGTTGTTGAGATCGACGGCGATCACGTAGTCGGCGCGCATGCCGCGCGCAACCGACACGGGCACGGGGTTCGACAGCCCGCCGTCGACGAGCCACACGCCATCGTGCAGCACGGGCGTAAAGATGCCGGGGATCGCAATCGACGCGCGCACCGCATCGACCACGCCGCCATCCTGCAGCCACGTCTCGCGGCCCGAATCGAGCTCGGTCGCGACAGCGGCGAACGGCATGTCCAGCTGGCTGATCTCGCGGCCGTTGAAGCGGTTCGCAAACACCTGGATGACTTTCTTGCCGCCCAGCAGGCCGCCCGAGATACGCAGATCGAGCAGCCGCACCACCGTCTGCCACGTGAGCCGCGACACCCATTCCTCGAGCCAGTCGAGATCGCCGTTCGCATAGACAGCGCCGACCAGCGCGCCGATCGACGTTCCAACGACGAGATCCGGTCTGATCCCCGCATCGTGCAGCGCGCGAATCGCGCCGATATGCGCCCAGCCGCGCGCGGCTCCCCCGCCGAGCACGAGGCCGATGCGCCGGTAGCGTCTATGAGTTGACACCGTTATTTTCTCCCTTGTTTGCAGGCATTTTTATGGTTGGACCAGCGTTTTCGGCGTTTGTTTTAATCGGCCGCATTCGCGCCCGGAATTTCGCGCCTGGTATCCGGTTCTGGTTGTCGCCTGGCGTGTGTTGTCCTCCGCTTCGTTCGCGGTCTCGTGATCTCGCGTGCTTCGTGCTTTGCGCTTCGTGCTTCGTCAGTGGCCGCGCATCACATCCGAGCGCGACGTCGTGTAGACGACGTGATTGACGTCGAAATGCACATTGAAATAGCCCTCCTGGGTGACGCCGCCTTCACGCCACTTCCAGCTCCATACCGTCTCGGGCTTGAGCGGATAGACGGCCACTTCGCCGGGCTTGCCGAGCAGCCGCCGCACTTCGTCCTCGGTCATGCCCGGGCGGATCTTCGCGAAGTTCACGGCCGTCAGCACTTGCGTGATCGCTTGCAGCGTGCCGTCAGGGCCGATGTCGACCATGTACGTGTTCAGGCCTTGCGGGCCGCGCGGATATTCGAGCCGCTTCGAGCCGTCGGTGAAATCTCGCTCGGTTTCGGGCTTGCCCATCTGGTCGCGGATCTGCGCTTCCTTTGTGACGCCGGGCGTGAGGCCTTTCAGAAGCAGCGCATCCGGTTTGACGGCGTTGAAAAATTCCTTGAGTTTTTGCACGGCCTGATCGCTTTCTTGTTGGTCGCAGCCGGCAAGCGCGGACAACGCGCCCGCCACGGCTACGAAAAGCATCACGTTGCGCAACGAGGTGCGGATAACCATCTTCGATGACATGTCAATCACATGGTGTGAACGACAGAGAGGATAACCCGCTCGACGGCGAAACCGTGAGCGGACACGAGGCGGATGTGTTTGGAAAGTTAAAGAATTGCTACGCGAGATTTCGAGCGTGCAAATAAGTGCGGAGAAATGCGGGGGATAGATAGTCCGTTGCACGAGCGCGTGCATGAGCGAGGGCCCGGCCGACGCAACCCGTTCGCTGCGAAGAACACAAGCCGCGGAGTCGAGCCGCAACGCAACTAGCGTTTCGGCCAGAAGCCCCTCGCGCGTCTGGCCGTCACGCAGTTTCACCACTATGATCGGCCGCCGGAGCAGCGGCCACTGGCCCCTCGACTATCCCGCAAGTGCTGACAATCTAGCGTCCGCGCGCGAATTGCGCGAGAGCGCGTTTACACCGAATCGGCTGATGAATCGCGCGCCGGAGGCACTGATTTCGCGGGCACGCGCAAAGATAGCAGGCGGGCGATGCGTGCCCGGCTGACCCGGCCGGCCCGGTTCGCCCGGGTGTGCGCTGCGTAGCCGACCTACGCGTGGCGTGACGGACCGACCGGCGTCGAGGTCCGTGGAGGCCGCCGCCTCGTCACGCGAGAACGCGCCGCGCAGTTCCGCGTCGTCGACAGCGACGCCTTCACCCTAGCGCGAGGACGCGCGTCACTCTGTGCCAGGACACACGCATCGAAGCAGATGGCAACGCATTTCGAGCCTGTTTTCAGGGGTCTTTCTGCCGTCGGCGTGTGGCCTCGCTCTTCCGCAATTGCCGGGCTTGCAGCCAGCAATCGCTGCGACCCTGTCGCCGTCAGGGGCATGATCACGCCACCAGCACGATTGGGGGTGCTTTGGCACAATCCGCTTTTGCCCTGCCGAGCCGGCCCGCTCATCGCCGCCCCTTGCGGCGGACGATGGTTGGCCGCACATCCATTGCCATGATTCCTTTTTCGGTTCTCGATCTTTCTCCCATTACGGCCGGCGCGAGCGCCGCCGACGCGTTGCGCAACACGCTCGATCTCGCGCGGCACGCCGAGCAATGGGGCTACAAGCGCTACTGGCTCGCCGAGCATCACAACATGACGGGCATCGCGAGCGCGGCGACGTCCGTCGTGATCGCGCACGTAGCGGGCGGCACGAAGACGATCCGCGTCGGCTCGGGCGGCGTAATGCTGCCGAATCACGCGCCCCTCGTGATCGCCGAGCAGTTCGGCACGCTGGCGTCGCTGTTTCCGGACCGCATCGATCTCGGCCTCGGCCGCGCGCCCGGCACGGACCAGACGACGGCCCGCGCGCTGCGTCGCGATCTGCACGGCAGCGCCGATTCGTTTCCCGACGACGTCGTCGAGTTGCAGCGCTATTTTGCCGATCCCGTGCCGGGCCAGCGCGTGCGCGCGGTGCCGGGCGCGGGGCTGCGCGTGCCGCTGTGGCTGCTCGGGTCGAGCCTCTTCAGTGCGCAACTGGCGGCGGCGCTCGGCCTGCCGTTCGCGTTCGCCTCGCACTTCGCGCCCGACTACATGATGCAGGCGCTGCATGTGTATCGCGCGCAGTTCCAGCCGTCGGAGACGCTCAAGAAGCCATACGTGATGGTCGGCGTGAATCTGTTCGCCGCCGACACGAACGATCAGGCGCAACGCCTCTTCACGTCGCTGCAGCAGCAGTTCATCAATCTGCGGCGCGGCACGCCGGGCCAGTTGCAACCGCCCGTCGATCGCATCGACGCATCGGAGATGGAACTGGGCAGCGTGCGGCATTCGCTCGCGTACTCGGTCATCGGCGATCGCGATACGGTGCGTGAAGGCCTGCAATCGATCATCGAGCAGACGGGCGCGAACGAATTGATGCTGACCGCGCAGATCTACGACCACGCGGCACGGCTGCGTTCGTTCGAGATCGGCGCGCAGGTGCGCGACGAGATCGGCGGGAAGTGAAGTCTCCAGCGGTTGCGATGCGGCCGGCGTGTGCTATGTGCGAGGCAGCGGCGGCAGCGTAATAACAGGCACACGAGACGCGTGCGAAGGCGGCAGCACCGCCTTCGCATCATCGAATCTGCGCGTTCAGTGATCGGCCGGCGCGGCGGCGAGCCCGTCGAGCAGCGCCTTGTGAAAGGCTTGCGGGTCCTGCATCTGCGGCGCGTGGCCCAGCTCGTCGAACTCGACGAGCTTCGCGTGCGCAATAGCCTTCGCGGTCAGCTTCGCCAGTTCCGGGTAGTGGCCGATTTTCGCGCGCACGTCGGGCGGCGACGCATCCTTGCCGATGGCCGTCGTGTCCTTATCGCCGATCAGCAGCAGCGTGGGCGTCTTCAGCTGACCGAGTTCATAGACGACCGGCTGCGTGTAGATCATGTCGTACAGCAGCGCCGAGTCCCACGCGACCTCCTGCTTGCCCGGCCCGCGATACATGCCCGCAAGCATCTGCACCCACGGTTCGAAATCGCTGCGCCACTGGCCTGAGTAGTACGTGGCCTGTTCATATCGGCGGATGCCGTCCGCCGTCGTCTTCAGTTCGCGCTCGTACCATTGATCGACGGAAAGCGACGGCACGCCCTTCGCCTTCCAGTCCTCGAGCCCGATGGGGTTGACGAGCACCAGTTGCTGCGTCTGCGACGGATACATCAACGCATAGCGGATCGCGAGCATGCCGCCCGTCGAATGGCCGATGACGGTCGCGTTGCTCACGCCAAGCGATTCGAGCAGCGCATGCGTGTTCCGTGCGAGCTGCTGAAAGCTGAACTGATAGTGCTGCGGCTTGCTCGACTTGCAAAAGCCGATCTGGTCGGGCGCGATCACGCGATAGCCCGCTGCCGACAGACGCTCTATCGTGCCTTCCCATGTCGCGGCGCAAAAATTCTTGCCATGCAGCAACACGGCCGTGCGGCCGTTCGGATGCGCGGGCGCAATATCCATGTAGGCCATGTGCAGCGCTTCGCCTTGCGACGCGAATTCGAACTGCCGCACGGGCGCCGGATAGTCGAAGCCCTGCAGTTCGGGGCCATACGCGGGACCATCGTCGCTCGCGGCCGCATTCGGCGAAGACGTGGCGGATGAGGCAGAGGAATTCGACGCACCCGCGGCATCGACAGCGAAGGCATTCGCGCCCAGAGCGGCGGCGCATGCAGACAAGGCGACGGCAACGAAGGATGAAGGCAATCTCATAGGCAGTGAGCGTGCGGCGAAGCACAAGACAGGGAAAAGGGCAGGCTAGCCCGCATGATGCCCGCGTCGCGGCCGCTTTGCAGCGCCGCGCGCAAGGGCCACTGCGCGGAGCGGCAAGCGCGGTCCAAACACGCGTTTGACTACGGCATCAATTACCCTACGCGCTTCATCCCGCATTGCATGGGCGCCGTTTCTGCCGGATGCGGGGCGGTCTCGCATCGCAGCCGGGCGCACAATGTGGCGTGCCGAACGCGCGACGCGCAACAGGCCGACACCCAACGTTGCGCGCCGCATGCGCATGGTCCAGACTAAATGCTGGCTGGCGCAGCCGACGACAACAACACCAGGGGCCAGGCCATAACAACAAAAACGCCGGGGCAAAGTAGGCGAAGACAGAAAGCTTCCACCAGGGCTCACCCATAAGGAGACGCACATGGATACGCCGGCAAGCCTCAACGATCTTCAGCACACGACACTCGCCATCGTTCTCGCTGGTGGACGCGGCACGCGCCTCGGGCCCCTGACGAACAAGCGCGTCAAACCCGCCGTCCATTTCGGCGGCAAATACCGGATCATCGACTTCGCGTTATCGAACTGCCTGAATTCAGGCATCCGGCGCATCGCCGTCGTCACCCAGTACAAGGCGCATTCGCTGCTCCGCCACGTGCAGCGCGGCTGGGGCTTCCTGCGCGGCGAGTTCAACGAATTCATCGACCTGTGGCCCGCGCAGCAGCGCGTCGAAGGCGCGCACTGGTATCGCGGCACGGCCGACGCGGTGTTCCAGAACCTCGACATCATCCGCTCGATCGGTCCGAAGTACGTCGTCGTGCTGGCGGGCGACCACATCTACAAGATGGACTACACGCGGATGGTGATGGACCACGTCGAGTCGCACGCGGATTGCACGGTCGGCTGCATCGAGGTGCCGCGCATGGATGCCGTCGCGTTCGGCGTGATGCATGTGGACGAACAGCGCCGAGTGGCGGGCTTCGTCGAAAAGCCCGCCGATCCGCCCGCGATGCCCGGCCGCCCCGACATCGCGCTCGCGAGCATGGGCATCTACGTGTTCAACGCCGAGTACCTGTACTCGCTGCTCGAGGAGAACATCACCAGCGTCGCGACCGATCACGACTTCGGCAAGGACATCATTCCGCGCGTCGTCACGTCGGGGCATGCGATCGCGCATCCGTTCAGCATGTCGTGCGTGTCGTCGGACCCGAGCGTCGAGCCTTACTGGCGCGACGTCGGCACGATCGACGCTTACTGGGCCGCGAATCTCGATCTCGCGTCGACGATACCCGCGCTCGATCTCTACGACCGCAACTGGCCGATCTGGACGCATCAGGAGCAGTTGCCGCCCGCCAAGTTCGTACGCGATCTGAACGGACTGCAAGGCTCGGGCACCAACCTGATCGTGTGCGGCGGCTGCGTGATCTCCGGCTCGCAGATTTCGCGCTCGGTGCTGTCGTCGAATGTCGTCGTGAATTCGTTCTGTAACATCGCTGAGGCAGTCTTGTTGCCACAGGTGACGATCGGCGCGAGTTGCCGCCTGCGCAAGGTCGTGATCGACCGCGGCTGCCGGCTTCCCGACGGCACCGTGATCGGCGAAGACCCGGTGCGCGACGGCGAGCGCTTCTATCGCACGGATAGCGGCGTCGTGCTCGTGACGGCGGAAGCGCTCAGGCGCCAGGCGGCGGCGGTGCAATAGCGGACGCGCGGCGGGCGCGCCGATCGCTGCACTGGAACGACGAACCCAACCCATTGCGAACAGGACCCGGCCCATGACGATCCGCGCGCTGCACGTCGCAAGCGAGCTGTATCCCCTTCTGAAAACGGGCGGCCTCGCCGATGTCGTGGGCGCGCTGCCGCCCGCGCTAATCGAGCTGGGCGCCGACGTCCGCGTGCTGCTGCCGGGCTTTCCCGCCGTCGTCGCCGGGCTGTCGGACCTGCAGCCCGTCGCGCCGATCGGCGAGCGCTTCGGCGCGCCCGACGTGACGCTCGAGCGCGGCACGCTGCCCGCGAATGGCCTCGTCGTGTATGTGATCCGCGCGAAGACGCTGTACGACCGAGAGGGCAATCCGTATCTCGACGCCGAGCACGTGCCCTACGGCGACAACGCGCAGCGTTTCGCGACGCTCGGCTGGACGGCGGCGCAGCTCGCGCAGCATCTCGATCCCGACTGGGCCCCGCAGATCGTCCACGCGCACGACTGGCACGCCGGGCTAACGGCCGCGTATCTGAAAGCCGCCGCGCGCGAGCGCGGCAAGCCATTGCCGCGCACGGTGTTCACGGTCCACAACCTCGCGTATCAGGGCATCTTCCCAGCGCATCAGTTCGGCCAGCTGAGGCTGCCCGCCGATTTCTTCCACATGAGCGGCGTCGAGTTCTACGGACAGATGTCGTTTCTGAAAGCAGGCCTCTTCTACAGCGACCGCATCACGACGGTGAGCCCGACCTATGCGTACGAAATCCAGACGCTCGCGCAAGGCGGCGGGCTCGACGGGCTGTTGAGCCAGCGTTCGCACGATCTGTCGGGCATTCTGAATGGGGTCGACTACACGGTGTGGCATCCGTCCGCCGATAAGCTGATCGGCGCGCGCTACACCGACACGCGCCTTGCCGGCAAGCGCGCATGCAAGGCGGCGTTGCAGGAGCGCTTCCATCTCGCGCAGAAGAGCGACGCGCTGCTATTCGGCGTCGTCAGCCGGCTGACGGAGCAGAAAGGTCTCGACCTGCTGCTCGCGGCGCTGCCGGAGATCGTCAAGCGCGGCGGCCAGCTCGTCGTGTTCGGCACGGGCGATCCGGCGCTCGAGAACGGCTTGCAGCGCGTCGCGCACGCGCATCCGGAAAGCGTCGCCGTCGAGCTCGGCTTCGACGAGGCGCTCGCGCATCAGATCGTGGCGGGCAGCGACGTGATCGCCGTGCCGTCGCGCTTCGAGCCGTGCGGCCTGACGCAGCTCTATGCGCTCGCGTACGGGTCGCTGCCGCTCGTGCATCGCGTCGGCGGGCTCGCGGATACCGTCACGGATGCGTCGCTCGAAAACATCGCCGATGATCTCGCGACGGGCTTCGTGTTCGAGCGCTTCGAGCCCGAGGCGCTGGCGGGCGCGATCCGCCGCGCTTTCGCGCTCTACGCACGGCGCACCGACTGGAAAGCGGCGCAGCGTCGCGCGATGCGCCAGGACTTCAGCTGGGGAGCGTCGGCGGAACGCTATCTCGCGCTGTATCGCGAGCTGGTCTGAGCGCGCGTCAAGGCGTGCTGCAGCGCCACGTGACCGGGCGCAAGCGGCTGTGCCATCGGCCTTCGCGGTGATGGTTCGGCGCAACACGACAGGGCCGGATCGCTTCAGTCGCGCGAAAACTCATGTATCTTGTGCTGATCAGGGCATGGCGCGCATGCTGTCCATGTATCGATGGGCATAGACGCCAAAACGGTGCAAGGACGCCCGCGCGCGCGGCTATTCGACAGGCCTTTTGGCGCATGAGCCAACGCGAGCTGCCTGCCGGGCGCCGGGTGCCCGTCAATACATCCGATCCGCATTCGACCAGCGCTTTCGCCGCGCCATATCGGTTCAACATGAAAAACGTTCTGAGCATTCAGTCACATGTCGTGTTCGGGCACGCAGGCAATAGCGCGTCGGTGTTTCCGATGCGGCGTCTCGGCGTCAACGTGTGGCCGCTCAACACGGTGCAGTTCTCGAACCATACGCAATACGGCCATTGGGAAGGCAGCGCAATCGACGCATCGCAGATGCTCGCGCTCGTCGAAGGCATCGGCGCGATCGGCGTGCTGCCGCGCTGCGATGCCGTGCTGTCGGGCTACCTCGGCACACCCGAGCAGGCGCAGGCGGTAATCGAAATCGTGCGCGCCGTGAAGGCCGCGAATCCGCACGCGCGCTATATCTGCGACCCCGTGATGGGCACGGCGACGGGCTGCCGCGTCGAGCCCGGCATCCAGCAGTTTCTCGTGCGGACGATGCCCGAAGTCTCCGACGTGATGTGCCCGAATCACAGCGAATTGCAGCGGCTCGTGGGCCGCGAAATCGAAACCGTCGAAGAAGCCGTCGCCGCGTGCCGGGACCTGATGGAGCGCGGACCGAATACGGTGCTCGTCAAGCATCTGCTCGATCGCAACAGCGCCGCCGATCGCTTCAACATGCTCGTCGTCACCGAGCGCGAAGCGTGGATGGGCCAGCGCCCGCTCTATCCGTTCGCGCGCCAGCCCGTCGGCGTCGGCGACCTGACGAGCGCCGTGTTCGTCGCGCGCACGCTGCACGGCGATTCCGTGCGCGGCGCGTTCGAACATACGATGGCCGCCGTCAACGCGGTCGTGCGCGCGACGTGGGATGCGGGGCGCTACGAACTGGAGATCATCGCCGCGCAAGACGATATCGCGCATCCACGCGACTGGTTCGATGCGTGGGTGGTGGAGTCGGCATAGGGTCCGGCGATACATCGAGCGTCGCCGCGAACTTTACCTGTCAGCCTGACGTCCTATAATGCGTGCCGCGCGAAACCGCGCAGCATTCTTATTGGCACTGGCAGACGAGGCACCGATGGACGGCACTATCCGCAGCGAACGTGAAGAGCAGTTTGAAGAGTTGTGCATTAGCGTCGATGCAGACGAAGCGCACGAGCAGGAAGCGATCGAGTTCTTCGAATCGCAGTTCGGCGAAGCGGATTTCGACGCGGCTCAATGGCTCGATATCGCGCTCTACTATTCGCCTGCCGTCGCGCGCGGCATCATCGACATGGTCACGCCCGACGACAAGGCGCGCAGCAACATCGCCGAAGTGATCGGCGACAATCTCGACATCTCGTATGGCGCGGACGAATGCCAGCAGTTCGCCGAGACCATTCACTTCGCGCTTGCGAACGGCGTGCCCGTCGATCTCGACGTGGTGCTCGACGGTTGCCAGCGCGCAATCGACGATCTCGACACGTGGGCCGAAGACGACCTGAAAGAACCGCTTCTGCGTCTGCGCGAAGAACTGCTGCGCATGCAAGGCGAGCAGTAAGCGCATCACGCTGATTTTCAAGCGCGGCATGCATCAACGGGCGCTGCGTGATCGCGAGCGCGCGATGCGTGCATGACGCGCGACATTCCCACCTTCCCTCCCCTTGCGCGGCCAGGCGCGCGCGCACCTTCGCTGCCCTCGCTCGACAGCCAGCACACGCGCTGTGCTGAAATGCGCATTCAACATGCCGCGAACTGCCAAGACGCACGCATATTGGCTTTCTATATTCGCGCCACGGATCGGCTGCAGCACGCGGGTTGCGCGAGGTCGCAGGTCCGTCGGTAGAGGGCATGCAAGCGATGCGGCTTCGGTGTTTTCCAGCATTGCCGTCGGTGCTGCATCGTCCGTACTCTCGTCCGTGCATTTGTCCGATTTCGTCACGAAGGAGACCTGCCGACACACTGCATCGAGCAATCCGACCGGTAGCGCTTTGCGTCATTCGAGGTAAGACCAGACGTCGAGCCGACGTAAAGCGTGCACTGCAAGCCGGCTGTTTTTCCCATCCCTGTCTGCCGATGTAAGGAGAAACCATGAGCCTTTGCAAGACGCTGAATCCGTTTGCCGTGATGTTGGGCGCCGTGCTGTCCATCGCGCCGCTCACCAGTTTCGCCGCAGACGAAATGCCCGTAAAAATAGGCTTCGCCGCGCCGATGACGGGTCCCAACGCAGGGTATGGCAAGGACCTGCAGAACGGCGTGCGGCTTGCCATCGAGGAAGCCAACGCGCAGAAGATCAAGATCGGCGACAAGGTCGTGCATTTCGAGCTGGTCTCGGAGGACGATCAGGCCGACCCGCGCATCGGCGTCCAGGCCGCGCAGAAACTGGTGGACCAGAGCGTGTCCGGCATCGTCGGCCACTTCAACTCGGGCACGACGATTCCCGCCTCGCAGATCTATGAGCAGGCGGGCATTCCGATGATCGATCCCGCCGCGACGAACCCGACCATCACGAACCGCGGCTTCGCGAACACGTTCATGGTGATCTCCACTGATGCGCAAAACGCCGGCAACGCGGGCACGTACGCCGTGCAGGTGACGAAGGCGAAGCGCATCGCGATCATCGACGACCGCACGGCGTTCGGCCAGGGCGAGGCGGACGAGTTCGAAAAGGCGGTGAAGGCGGCGGGCGGCAATATCGTCGCGCGCGAGTTCACCAGCAACACGGCCGTCGACTTCAGCACGCAGCTCACGAAGATCAAGGCGACCAACGCCGATCTGATCTTCTTTGGCGGACTCGACACGCAGGCTGCCGCGATCGCGAAGAAGATGAAGCAGCTCGGCATGACGGCGCAATTGCTCGGCGGCGGCGGTGTCGAAGATCCCGAGTTTGTGAAGCTCGCGGGCGAAGCGGCCGAAGGCGCGATGGCCTGGGAATATGGCCGCCCGCTCGCGCAACTGCCCGGCGGCAAGGACTTCTCGGCGAAGTTCAAGAAGCGCTTCGGCGACGACATCCTGTCGTATGCGCCGTTCGGCTATGACGCGGCGTGGGCTGTGATCAAGGCGATGCAGACGGCGAAATCGTCGGACCCGAAGGTGTATCGCCCGGCTCTCAAGAGCATCAACTTCGAAGGCGTGACGGGCACGATCTCGTTCGACAGCACGGGGGCGCTGAAGAGCGCAGCATCGACGCTGTATCAGGTCAAGAACGGGGTTTGGGTGCCTGTCGTGACGAAGAGCGGCGTGTAGCGGTCGCCGCGGTTGCTAGTTGTGTCGGCGGACGGCTGTTTTTTTGTGGTTGGCTCAGCCTGCCGCTGGCATCCGCGATGCGCCTCGCGGCGCGGACGTTGCCCCTGTGCGGGGCGGCACCTACTCTTCTTTGCCGCGGCAAAGAAGAGTAGGCAGAAGAAAGCCGCTCACACCGCCAGTGCTTGACCCTTACCCACGGGCCCTCAACGTCCCCATCCTTCAGCCGGCAGCACACATGGCTCATGTTCGTTGCCAGCGCACTACCTGAACGCCTCACCTGCTTCCTGCACCTACGTTACGGCCCGCGACATCGAATATCCCCGGCCCCATAGCGGCAAACTGTGTGTAGGCATTCGCACCGCACAGGAAGCCCTCGCGACGCGATGCGGCCACAAGTGCGGGCGTTGCCCTGTACGACGCAGCAACCCACATTCACTACCGACATGCGGCGCTGGAACAGCGATACCCTTGGCCGTGCCACGCGTGCATGAAGCGGGTGAGGCGTTTAGCGAGAACATTGGCAACGAACTCAAGCCAGCACACTGCCGCAAGAAATGCGGGGACGTTGAGGGCCCGTGGGTAAACGTCAAGCACTGGCGGTGTTAGCCCGCTTTCTTTTGCCTACTTTTCTTTGCGGCGGCAAAGAAAAGTAGGTGCCGCCCCGCACAAGGGCAACGCCCGCGCCGCCAGGCGCTAATGCGGATGCCAGCGCACGGCAAAAACACCAAAACAAAACCCGTTGCAAACAAAAGCAAGTGCCGCCCCGCACAGGGGCAAACGCCCGCGCCGCGAGGCGCTAATGCGGATGCCAGCGCAACGGCAAAAACACCAAAACAAAAGCCGTTGCAAACAAAAGCAAGTGCCGCCCCGCACAGGGGCAAACGCCCGCGCCGCGAGGCGCATACGCGTATGCCAGCGGCAGGCTAAACGAACCTGAGAAACCCACACCTCAGGCACCCTAGCCCACCCTCACCACGATCTGCGACAACGCATCGCGTTCGATCCTCACCAGCGACGCCCGCGTCTGCGCAAATTCATCCGCGCTGCACACCTGATGCCCGAAGCGCGCATGCAGCCGCCGCGTAATCTGCACGATCCGCGACGACGGATCGTACACATAGTGCGATTCGTAATCGAAGAAGCGGTCGCGCACCGATGTGTCCTGCGGCATGTCGGTCACTCGCACCGTATCGGGCAGCGTGATCTGCGACGTCTCGTCGAAGTCGCCGCCGATGCACACCCACGGCTGCGTGCGCGCCGGCTCCGCGAGCCACGCCTGCACCTGAGTCGCGATGCCGCCCGACAGGCTCGTCAACGCGGGCAGCGCAGTCGTGCCGTCGGACCATGTGAAGTGCTCGAGCGTGCCCTGCATCGTCGTCGAGAAAGGACCCGTGGTCGCCCGTACTTCGCCCGGCTGCAAGCGCGCGATGCCGTGCAGTCCCGTCTGCCGCAAGCGGTCGGCGGCGATCTGCTGCCAGCGCTGGCGCGTCGCGCGGCGAAACACGTTGCGCTCCAGTTCGGCGGACACGCCCGCATCCTCGACGCGATACGTGAAGCCCGCCGTGCCCGTGCGATCGATGTCGATGGCGAGCCGAACGTTGCGGCCGCGCTCCTGCGTCGCGGGCGTGCGCGCGAGCACGCCGTCGTCGACGAGCAGCACGGGCCGGTCCATCGCGCCCGGCGGCAGATAGCCGAAGCCGATTCCGCCCGCCGTCGTATCCGCGTACATCTGCAACGACGGAATCCACGTGATCGCGTGATTGATCGCGCTCGCGCCATAGCCCGGCACGTCGGGCAGCGTATAGACAGGCCCGAGATTGAGCAGCACGGCCTGGCTGTCGATGCCGACGGCGGCCAGCATCGCGCCGAAGAGCGCGACATGGTCCTTGCAGTCGCCGTAGCGGTTGCGCAGGATGTCGCTCACCTTGTGCGGCATCGCCGCCGTCTCGCCGAGAAAAAGCGCGACATAGCGGATGTTCAGACGTACCCAGTCATAAAGGATTTGCGCCTTCGTGCGCGGATCGTCGGTCAGCGCCGTCAGCGATTGCGCGAACTGCACGACGCTCGGGTCGCGCCAGGTCGGATCGTCTGCCGCCGAACGATAACGCTCGGCGAAAGCAGCGAAGTCACGCGTCGTCGAGACCATCAGGCGGTCGCCCCATGTCGAATAGCCGACTGCGCCCGACTCGACGGGCGCATAGGGTCCATGATGGTATTCGAACGTGTAGCGCGTGCGGCCGTTCTCCGTCACGGGCGGCTGTGCGGTGTATCCGCGAGCGTCGGCGTAGAGCGGCACGTCGGCGGGCAGATCGAAGATCAGCTGCTGCATGTCGACAGGCCCACGCGTGGGCTCGACGAAATACGCGAACGTGCCCGCCTGCAACGGCACCGTGCGCGTCTTGCGAAACGCGAGATGCACGCGCGAGCCCGGCTCGACGCCCGGAAAGATCACCGTGCGCAGCACGCCGTCCTCGAAGGTCGGCGCGCCCGCCGAACGCGGCTCCTGCACGTCGCGAATGCCGTCCGGTCCGACGGGATGCGCGACGCCATTGCCGTCGATCGTCTCCGCCGCGAGCAGCTGCACCTGCTCGATGTCCTTGTTGAACCACACATAGCGCTGCGCGATTTCGTCGACGCCGCTCGTCGTGTTCGCGCGCAAGATCGTATCGTCGTGCTCCTCGACCGAGCCGTCCTTCTGCACGACGAACAGATGCACGTCGCGTTCCATGGTCGACGGCGGCACATCGTCGGGCGCGACGCGCTCCTGCGCGCGCACGGCGACCGCGCCGCACGCGCAGACGATCAGCGGCAGCACGGCAGCCGCGCGCAACCGGTGCACACGCTGACTCATGCTTTCGATGCCTCGCGGATGCGAGTCACACCATCCCCATGCGAGCCGCGTTGCACACGCCACGCGCGCGGACTCATGCCGAATTCGGCGCGAAACGCGTGATTGAAATTGGACACATCGTTAAAGCCACTATCGAGGGCAATATCGACGATCTTCGTGTCCTCGCCGGCCAGGCGCAGCGCCGCGTGACGCAGCCGCGCGCGCAGCACGTACTGATGCGGCGTGATGCCCGTCACGCGTTCGAAGGTGCGCAGAAAATAGAAATCGGACAGCCCGCACATCTGCGCGAGACTCGCGAGCGTATGCGGCGCATCGGGCGCTTCGTCGATCACGCGAACGACCTGCGTGACACGCGCCCATGCCGATGCGCTTGTCTCCGGGGCGCGGCGTTTCACATCGGCTTGCGTCGAGCGCAACGTGGCTTCGGCGAGATCGACGGCGAGCTCGTCCCAAGCTGCGAACGTTGTCGCATCGGTTGCGCCCGCGCACGCTTTCGCGATCAGCCCGGAAAACGCGCGCAATGGCGGCATGCAGCCGTGCCGGAACGGGATGTCCGTGCGAGAGAAGCCCGCGTCGGAGGCGAGCCGCTCGAAGTACGCAGGCTGATAGTGAAACGACACGCAGCGATCGCCCGATGCGTGACGATGCCCGCACTCGAAGCATTCGCCCGCGTTGCCGAGCAGCAGCGAGCCGGGTGTCAGCAACTCGCGCCCTTTCGTCGAGCGGTAGCCGAATGCGCCCGCCACCACCATCGCGATGCAGACGCCAGCGTGCCGCTCTTCGAAGGGACGGTCGCGAGGACCGAACGTGCACAGTACATCGACGACGGTCCAGCCATCGCCTGGTGCGAGCGTGCGCATGTGTGTGTCGCCGCGCGTGCCGAGCACGTCGCGCCGGTGTAGCGCGGCTTCGAGATCGACGGCAATTTTTCCCAAGATGTCACCTCGCCGGGTCCGTACGATTGTTTTATCACATCGGCGAGACGCGCACAGAGCCACGCCCCGCTGCGCATTTCGACCGGATTCTTCAGCCCGCCCCTTCAACCGGACCTGTCAAACGGAGCAACATGCAATGAACGCATTGGACCATGGGCTTGCTTCAGGCTTTCACGCCGCGCTCGCCGCGCCTGGCCGCGCAGCCGACATCGATGCCGCCGACGATCTGTATGGCTGGCTCGTCGGCAGCTGGGACATGGACGTTTTGCACTATCGCGTCGATGTACGCGAGCGGCGCCTCACGGGCGAGATTCACTTCGGCTGGGCGCTCGAAGGGCGCGCGGTGCAGGACGTCTGGATCATGCCGCGCCGCGCAGACCGTAGCGCGCAACGCGAGCCCGGCCTCGACATGTACGGCACGACGCTGCGCGTCTGGGACCCGTCGATCGGCGCGTGGCGCGTCACGTATATCAATCCGGTGAACGGCCAGCGCGACGAGCTGATCGGCAGGAAAGTCGGCCGCGATATCGTGCAGGTCGGCACGCGTGCGAACGGCACGCCGATCCGCTGGAACTTCACCGAGATCACCGACGACTCATTCCGCTGGACAGGCGTCGCGCTCGCCGATGACGGCATCACGTGGAATCTCCAAGGGGAGTTCGTCGCGCGGCGCCGTCGCGGCTAATGTGAACCGGCTAACGCTGCCGCAACTCCGCGCCCTCGTCCTTCGACAGCTTCACGAAGAAGAACAGCGAGCACAGCACCGCCGCGCCGACGACGAAAAACGCCGGCGAGAAGTCGCGCGCGGCGAGATGCGCGGCGCTGCCGCCGTGCAGATGCGCCGTCAGCGCGAGCAGCGACGCTCCGAACGCGACGCCCACGCTCACGGAGAGCTGCTGCGCCATGCCGGAGAGCGCCGTCGCGCGGCTCATCTTCGGCTTGGGCATATCGGAGTAGCCGAGCGTGTTGAGCGTGACCATCGCCAGCGAATTGAAAAGGCCGCCCACCAGCAGCACGCAGAAGATCAGCAGATGCGGCGTGCCCGGCCGGAAAAGGCCATAGCTTGCGTAGAAGCAGCCCGTCATGCAGGTCGCGCCGATCAGCACCGTGCGAAAGCCGATGCGGAGAATCGCGAGGCCCATCACGCCGCGCACGGCGAGTGAGCCAACGGCCGTTGCGACGCTCAGCGACCCCGATGTGAGCGGCGATAGACCGAAGCCCAGTTGCAGCATCAACGGCATCAGGAACGGCGACGCGCCGATGCCGATGCGCAGCGGCATCCCGCCGAGCACGGCCGTCCGGTACGCCTTGAAGCGCAGCAGCAAGGGATCGATGATCGCGTCCGCGTGGCGGCGGCTATAGAGCCAGTACAGCAGCATCGACAGCGCGCCCGTGCCCGTAAACGCGAACGTCACCCATTTCGGCACGAGTCCGCGGCCCGCCGTGTCGAGCCCGCCGACCAGCCCGACGAGCCCCGCCGACAGCAGGATGAAACCGGGCACATCGAAACGCTCGTCGATGTGCTCATGCGTGTCATCGACGAAGGCCAGCGCGAACAGCACGCCGACCACGCCGAACGGCACGTTCAGCAGGAAGATCCAGCGCCATGACGTGATCGTCACGACGAAGCCGCCGAGCAGCGGCCCCGCCAGCCGCCCGACGGCGCCCGGCACCGTGAACCACACCATCGCCGCGACCATCCGCGCGGGCGGCACGCTGCGCAACAGGATCAGGCGGCCGACGGGCACCATCATCGCGCCGCCCATGCCCTGCAGCACGCGGAACACGACGAGTTGCGGCAGCGACGTGGCGAGTCCGCACAGCGCGGAGGCGAACGAGAACAGGCCGATCGCCGAGCAGAACACGCGGCGCGCGCCGAAGCGGTCGGCGAGCCAGCCGCTCGCGGGCAGGAACACCGCGAGGCTCAGCAGATAAGAGGTGATCGCGAGATTCAGATGCAGCGCCTCGACGTCGAGCGAGCGTGCGATCGACGGCAACGCGGTCGCCATGATCGACGTATCGAGGTTTTGCAGGAACAGCGGACAGGCAACGATCAGCGGAATGATGCGGGCGCGGTCGGTCATCCTTTTCTTTTACCGCAAAAGCGCCGGCGATGGCGAGTTCCACCGCGTTCCCGTCATTACAGTTTGTTGCGCGCGCTACCGGTTTCGCGCCGCATGTGGCTTGCGCATGCAGGAGGGCGCTCTTCACCTCGTCGCGCGGGCGGCGCTCTCTTCCAGCGCGCGGCGCAGCGACAGCGCGATGCCGCGCGCCGCGAGCGTTACCTCATCGAGCGACGGAAACGACGGCGCGATGCGCAGATGCCGGTCTTCGTCGTCGCGTCCGTACGGATACGCAGCGCCAGCGGGCGTCAACACGAGTCCCGCGTCGGCCGCGAGCGCGACCGTGCGCTTCGCATGGCCCTTCGGTGCATACAGGCTGATGAAGTAACCGCCTTGCGGCCGGTTCCACGATACATCGGGCACATCGGCGAGAAGCGTGTCGAACGCGGCCACCACTGCGTCGAACTTCGGGCGCAGCAGCGCACGATGCTTCGCCATCAGATGTTCGAGCCCTTCGCGGTCGCGCAGATAGCGCACGTGCCGCAACTGGTTCAGCTTGTCCGGACCGATCGTGCGGATGCTGGCATGCCGCTGCCACCAGCCGATATTGCGCCGCGACGACGCGAGGAACGCAACGCCGCCGCCCGCGAGCGTCACTTTCGACAGCGACGCGAACACCAGCGCGCGATCCGCATGCCCCGCCCGCTCGCAGAGTTCGATGATGTCGGGCGTCGCGTGCGGCGTGTCCGTCAGGTGATGAAAACGGTAGGCGTCGTCCCAGAAGAGCCGGAAATCGTTCGCGGCCGTCGGCATCGCGGCGAGACGCTCGATCGTCGCGCGCGACCAGATCGCACCCGATGGGTTGCTGTAGAGCGGCATGCACCAGATGCCCTTCACCGACGCATCGTGCTTGACGAGCGCTTCGACGGCGTCCATGTCGGGGCCGTCCTGCGTCATCGGCACGGCGATCATGCGAATGCCGAGCGCCTCGCAGATCGCGAAATGCCGGTCGTAGCCGGGCACAGGACACAGAAACGAGACCTCGCCCTGCCGGCTCCACGGCGCGTGATCGGACGCACGACCAGACGCAGATTCGGACGCAGATTCGGACACGCCGTGCAGCATCGCGAACACGAGCGCATCGTGCATCAGTTCGAGGCTCGAATTGCCCGCCGCGACGACCTGCACCGCGTCGATGTCCAGCAGTTGCGCGCCGAACTCGCGCGCTTCCGGCAAGCCCAGCACATGACCGTAGTTGCGGCAGTCGATTCCATCGCGCGACTCGAAGCCCGCCGTCCCCGCTTCGTCGATCAACGCTCGCGACAGGTCCAGTTGCCCGGGCGAAGGCTTGCCGCGCGACATGTCGAGCCGCATGTTCAGGCGCTTGAATTCGTCGTAGGTGGAGGGCGTCGTCATGGTGTCGGGTGAAAGGTGTCGGATCGAAATCAGTATGCCCGCCGCGACTGACTTCAGGCAAACGCGTTATATTGAACATTTCGATCAATATTTCTGATGTCCACTATCAACGGATAGCAACCAACAACGGCGGATAACAGCGAATGAAAGCCCTCGACCTCGACGTGCTCGCGATGTTCGTCGCCATCGCCGACACGGGCAGCTTCGTGCGCGGCGCGACGCTCGTGCATCGCTCGCAATCGGCGCTGAGCATGCAGATACGTTCTCTCGAAGCGGCGCTCGGCAAGCCGCTCTTCATACGCGGACCGCGCAGCGTGACGCTGACGCAGGACGGCCAGACGCTCCTCGCGTACGCGCGGCGCATGCTCGCGCTGCGCGACGAGGCGTGGGCGTCCGTCGTGCATCCCGATGTGAAAGGACGCGTCGCGATCGGCGTGCCGGACGATTACGCGTCGTCGCTGCTGCCCTCCGTGTTGCGCAACTTTTCGGCGACGTATCCGAAAGTCGAAATCCAGGTGGTCGGCCTGCCCAGCAATGCGCTGGCGCCGCTCCTGAAGGACAACAAGATCGATCTCGCGTGCGTGACGCGCGTCAAGGGTCTCGCGGGTGAGTTCATCCGGCTCGAACCGATGGTCTGGGCGGGCACGTCCGCTGCGGGACGCGAAGTGTGGAAGGAACGCCCGCTTCCCATCGCCGTATTCGGCACAGGCAGCGTCGCGCGCGCGAACGCGCTTCACGCGCTGGAGCGTGCGAAGATCGCCTATCGCACGTCGTATGAAAGCCCGAGCCTGATGGGCCTCTTCAGCATGGTCGACGCGGGGCTCGCCGTCGCGCCGCTCGCGCGGTGCGCGGTTCCCGAGCGCTTCGTCACGCTCGGTCGGCAGCATGGCCTGCCGAAACTGCCGGAACTCGAAATCATTCTGGCGCGCAGCGCTCGTTCGAATCGTCCGCCTTGCGACTATCTCGCCGAACAGATCCTGAGCGAACTGCGCGCCTGAAGGCTCGCTTCACGCGCGAGGCGGCCGCTCAGCTGCGGATGCGTGCATCCCCTGCCTGGCAAGCCCTTCGAACGAAGCGACGTATTCCTCGCAATGGTCGAGATAAGCTTTCACGAGGCTCGACGGATGGCGATGCGACGGGTACACGAGACTGATGTACTGCTCGGGCATCACGAGATTCGGGAAAACAGCGCGCAGCGTGCCATTGCGGATTGCGTCCGCCGCGAGAAACGGCGGCAGTTCCGTGACGACCTCGCCACGCAACGCGCGAATGCGCAAATGAAGGTAGTCGTTCGTGACGAGCCTCACACTGCCGCGCAGCGCCTGGTCGCCCAGGCGCCAGCTGCTCTCGTCGTTCGGCTGGTTCGACCAGACCGCGCACGGACACGAATGCAGCGCCTCGGGAGAATCGATATCGAGGCGCTCGGCGAGCGACGGACTCGCCACCAGCACATGCCGGTAGCTGACGAGCCGCCGCGCCACCATGCTGTCGTCGACGACCCGCCCAACCCGCAGCGCGACGTCGATGCCCTCGTGCCGCAGATCGACATTGCGCTCGCTGGTGTACACGCACACCTTGATCGCCGGATACCGCTCCTGAAAATCGCCGAGCATGTCCCACCATGGCTCGAACGAAGGCGGCAACGAAAGCCTGAACACGCCTTCGTAGTGAGCCTGCCCCGATCTCAGCGCGTCCTCGGCTTTGAGCAGCGAGTCGATGCCGAAGTCCGTCGTTTCATAGAACTGCATGCCGGCGCGCGTCAACGTCACGCCCCGTGTGCCGCGCTCGATCAGTTGCACGCGCAAGTCGCGCTCGAGCCGCCTGATGCGCCGGCTCAACGTAGGCAACGGAACGTTAAGGCGTGCTGCCGCAGCAGAAAGAGTGCCCGTCTGCACTGCCGTAACGAACATACGAGTCGCGTTTAGATCCATAAGTAAACCTTTTTCAAAAATGAGAGTACTGTTTTCAACTACGTCTATTTATTAGTTATCCTATGGGACATATTATTTTTAAGGAAAAATCATATACATCTCGACTCGCGATACGGCAAAGCGCCGTTTTGCATTGCCAACTCGCTATCGCAATGGAGGCATCGATGAGCAAGCGAAAACATGGAGAACGCGATTGTGAGTCGCAGGCCTTAACGCGGAGATCTTTTTCCTTCGCGCGTTTGATTGCGCGTGTGCAAAACGACATGTGGCGGAGCGCCGAATACATCGTTGAATCGCGCGCTTCCAGGCGATGGCGCGCGCCGCTCGCGGCGCGCTTCCCGGCAACATCCGGTTACATCTCCGACCGATTAGCAGAGAGTCTATGCCGAGAAAAATGAAGTGGCACCCTCCGTTTGGAGGGGGATAAATTATTCCCATGCACGATCAATTCGCTTTGTTTTCAATGATGAAATGCTGGCTATTCGGTAGTTACATAAGCGATATCAAACATAGTGAACGCATTAATTAATCGACAACGCGAAACGAAATGACATTGCGCGCGACGACACTTGAATCGTGCTGCCCGCGCGTGAGAACGCGTTCCCTTTGAATGCCCATTCAACCCCAAGAGCCGCACTCATGATCCGCATCCTCATTGCACACGATCACGCGTTGATACGCGAAGGCATTCGCCACATTCTGCTGCGCTTGCCGGACTTCGAAGTCGCCGGCGAAGCAGCCGATCCTGCCGGCACGATCGCACTGGCGCGCTCGACGCAAGCGCACATCCTGATACTCGACACGTCGATCGCGAGCCGCACCGGCGTCGAGTTGATCCGCGAAATCAGGGAAATCAATCAGGGCATCCAGGTACTCGTGCTGACGATGAACGCCGACGAGCAGTACGCGATGCGCGCATTCAAGGCGGGCGCATCGGGCTATCTGACCAGCGAAAGCACGAGCGGCGAGTTGATCGGCGCGCTGACGGCGATTGCCAGCGGCGGTATCCACATGAGCGCCGCGATGTCCGGGCAGATCGGGCGCAATCCGCCCGAGCCCGTCGAAACGCTGCCGCATCAGCGGCTCAGCAGGCGCGAGTTCGACGTGTTCCGGCGCATCACGGCGGGAGAAAGAATCGCCGAGATCGCGACGCAACTGCGCGTGAGCACGAAGACCGTCAGCACTTACAAGGCCCGCATCCTCGAGAAGATGCGGATGCCGCACGGCACGGCGCTCGTCCGCTACGCGCTGCGCCACAGACTGTTCGACGACAGCGAGGAACCCTGAGCGCGCCACGCTCGATACAACATCGACATCGCCCGTCCGCGCCGCTCTTCTGCAATGACGCGAAGGCGGGACAACGCTACCGCGCGTGCATCATGGCCCGCATGCGCGTTACCTTGAAGGAGATCATCATGCTGTTTGCCGACGCGCCGACGACCACGCCCTTCCCATTCAGCCAGGCACCGGACCTTGCGCGCAGGTTAAGCGCGGGCGCGGCACTGCACCCGGCGCCGCGCGCCTCGCAGTGGGCGATCAACACGCTGTCCAATCCCGCCGATCTCAGCGCCGAAGAACTCGCGCAGATGGACTCGCTCGTCTGCGAAGTGCGCACCGTGCAGCGCGGCGCAAACCTCTATCGCGCGAACGATCCGTTTCACAGCGTCTACGTGCTGCGCAGCGGCTCGTTCAAGACCGTCGTCATGCATCGCGAAGGACGCGAGCAGGTGACGGGATTCCAGATCTCAGGGGAAATACTCGGGCTGGAAGGCATCGCCGGCGGGCAGCATCGTTGCGGCGCGGTCGCGCTCGAACGCAGCACCGTCTGCGTGATTCCGTTCGAGCCGCTCGAGAACCTGTGCCGCGAAATCAAGCCGATGCAGCGGCATCTGCACAGAATGATGAGCTGGGAAATCGTGCGCGAAACGAACATGATCCTGTTGCTCGGCACGATGCGCGCCGAGCAGCGCGTCGCGGCGTTTCTGCTGAATCTCGCGGAACGCTACGGCACGCGCGGCTACTCCGCGACCGAGTTCAACATGCGCATGACGCGCTGCGAGATCGGCAGCTATCTCGGCATCACGCTCGAAACGGCCAGCCGGATGTTCTCGAAGCTGCAGCAGGAACGGCTCGTGGATGCGCGCGGCAAGCAGATCCGCATTCTCGACAGCGCCGCGCTCGCGCGGCTCTGACACATCATGCGCTACCGACTGTTGCGGGAGGCGTTCAGTCGTCTTCGCCTAGCTGTGCGAGCAATGCGCGCAAGCGCTCCGTGTGACGCAGCAGCATATGGCGATGCTTGTCGATCTGTTCGAGACGGCCGGCGAGATCGGCACCGATCCGTTCGTCGAGATCGCCGGCGGCCATCACGTCTTCGACTTTCGCGCGCACCAACGCCAGTTCGACGGGCGGATGCGTCAAGTAGCGTTCGAAGCGCCGCACTTCCTGCACGGCGAGATCGCGCACCTTGCGAAAGTGCGCCTGACGCCGATGCTGTTCGGCTTCGTGAGTGTCGTCTTCGGGACGGCGTTGCGGCTGCTGACCGAAGATCGGTTCCGGCGGACGCAGCACCGACTTCTTGCGCACGGGATGAGCGGTGCCGCGAAAGCGCGCAAGCGGCGTTTCGTTGTCGATTGCATCGCGCGCATTGTCGGGCACGTCGTGCGATTCATGCGGCGTATCCATCCAGCCGGGCGGCAAGCCCGTCACCGCTTCGACGCCGCGCACGAACTCTTCGCTGAAGTCTCGCTGGCCCGCGAGCATCAGCTTCAGGTATGACGGGGAGAACGTCATCATCCGCGCAAGACGCGTCGACGCGCCGACCTCACGCGTCAGCAAGGCCAGATTCGTTCGCCAGACAGGAAGCAGGTATTCGTCGGAATATTCCATCGCTGGGTCTTCCTTCGTCAGTCTCGCTGCCAGCGCATGCGGCGCGGCACGCCGATGCACGATGCTTCGCCGGACGACCTCGCGGCGCAAGACGCATGCCCTGACGCTGTGTCCGACAAAGATAGTCGCATCGCCATGCGGCGCGCAACCGGATTCGCCCGCACGCTGCGGCAAAGACAACAGTGGCGCGCACCAGACGCGCACCTCACTCAGCAAGTGACTGCCGAAAGCAAGCGGCGTTCCGCACGACACGATAGAGACGGCGCCACATGGATTTCGCCGTGTGGCGGGCAAGAAGGAGGATCAGGCGGCCGCGACGCGTTCGAGCGCCGTCTTCACGAGCGTTTCGAGCAACGGCTCGACCTTCGCGGCAAGTGCTTCGTCGTACGCGTACGGCATCTGCTCCTGCATGTACGTGATTTGCGACAGTTCGAGTTGGATGGCGTGCACGTTCCGCGCGGGCTGTCCGTAATGCCGCGTGATATAGCCGCCCTTGAAGCGGCCGTTTGCAACAGCCGTATAGCCGCCATGAACGTTGACGATATTCGCCAGCGTTTCGGCGAGCCCTTCGACCGCGCTCGCGCCGTTCGACGTGCCGAAGTTGAAATCGGGCAGCCGCCCGTCGAAGAAGCGCGGCACCTGCGAGCGGATCGAGTGCGCTTCCCACAGCAGCACGTTGCCGTGCTGCGCTTTCAGCGCGGCAAGCTCGCCCTGCAAGGCCACATGATACGGCTTCCAGTACGCGTCGCGGCGGCGCGCGACTTCGGCATCGTCGGGCAGATGGCCGTCGCGATAGAGCGGCTCCTTGTCGAACGTATCGGCGGGCAACAGGCCCGTGGTGTCCTGCCCCGGATAGAGGTTCGCGCCATCGGGCGGACGGTTCAGGTCGATTACGTAGCGCGCGTAGGTGGGCGTGAGAATCGACGCGCCCATGCGTTTCGCAAACGCGTACAGGCGGTCGAGATGCCAGTCGCAATCGTCGGTGCGCGCGGCGACGGGGGTCATCGCCGCGGCGATGTCGTCGGGAATGCGCGTGCCCAGATGCGGGATCGAGATCAGCATCGGCAGGCTTCCCCGATGCAGCGAGAAGACAGGCAAGGTGTGCGTCGCAGTCATGTCGTCAGTGCTTCTCAAAGTTGATTCGTGCCGGCTGGAGCGCCGGCGGCTGGCTTCATTTCAGCAGATCGGAAAGCGCCGCGCGATATCGCGCGTACGCGCGCTCTTCGTCGCGATGCTTGCGGTCGTCGACGACCTTCTTACCGCCCGCGTACACATCGCGGATGGGCGTTTCTCCGTGCTCGCAGAATACGACACCTGACAGCCACGCGTCGCTCGCGTGCTCCGCGATGCTCGCATGATTCGCATCGAGCACGATGAAATCGGCGCGCGCGCCTGCCCGCAACGCGCCGACCGCGCGCCCCGTCGCGAGCGCGCCGCCTTCCAGCGACGCGGCGAACAGGCGGTCCGCGACGCGCGGCATGTCCGCCGATGCGAGCACGTTGCGCTGCCGTTTCGACAGACGCTGGCCGTATTCGAGCAGCCGCAGTTCCGCGCGCCAGTCGACGCCGATATGGCTGTCGCTGCCGACGCCGATGCGTCCGTTCTGAGCGAGATAATCGTGCGCGGGAAAGATGCCGTCGCCGAGATTCGCTTCCGTCGTCAGGCACAGCCCCGCGACGGCTCCGCTCTTCGCGAGCGCGGCGGTTTCGTCGGCATCGATATGCGTCGCGTGCACGAGGCACCAGTGCGCGTCGACGTCGAAACGATCGAGCAGCCATTGCACGGGCCGCGCGCCTTCCGTTTCGATGCACGCGTCCACTTCCGCCGTCTGCTCGGCGATATGGATATGCACAGGCGCGCCCGGCAACATCGCATCGAGGCCATCGAGCAGCGCGCGCAGCGTATCGTTCGACACCGCGCGCAGCGAATGCGGCGCGACGCCGTAACGCAGCGCGCCATGTTCGGGGCGTGCGCCGCGCAGCGTATCGAGCAACGCAAGCAGGCTCTCCGGCGTATTGATGAAGCGGCGCTGATCATCGCGCGGCGGCTGCGCGCCGAAGCCCGCGTACTGATAGAGCACGGGCAGCATCGTGATGCCGATGCCGCTCGCGCCTGCCGCATCGACGACGCGTTGCGCCAGTTCAGCGGCGTTCGCATAGCGGCTGCCGTCCTGCATGTGATGCACGTAATGGAACTCGCAGACGGACGTGTAGCCCGCCTTCAGCATTTCGATGTAGAGCCATTGCGCAATCGAAGCGAGACCTTCCGGCGTGATGCGCGCGGCGAAGCGATACATCAGGTCGCGCCAGCTCCAGAAGTTGTCGGTAGCGCCTGTGTCCGAGGCGGCGCGGTATTCGGTGAGGCCTGCCATTGCGCGCTGAAACGCATGCGAATGAAGATTCGGCATGCCGGGCAAGACGGGGCCGCTCGCGCGCGTGACGCCTGCGGGCGCTTGCGTGTCGGGCGCGACGGAAAGCAGCGCGCCGTGCGCGTCCCATTGCAGCAGCACATTGCGGCGCCAGCCTTCGGGCAGGAACGCGTGATCGGCGAAGAGCGATTGAGTGGCTTGAGTCATGTCGTGTTGGGATCTCGTTGCGTTGGCGTGCGCGTGATCGCGTGCGTGAGCGTGCGTCCGGGCGTATGCGTGTTTCTGTGCGTGCTTCTATGCCTGTGCGCGTGTTCCCGCGCGGGGGTCAGCCGCGCCGCGTATAAACCGTCTCGCCGCCGCGCACGACGCGCTCGCACAGCGGACGCCCGATCCAGTACGCAAGCTCCGCAAGCGATTGCACCGACCACACCGCGAAGTCGGCGGCACGCCCAACCGCGAGCGCGCCGTGCGTATCCGCTTTGCCGAGCGCCTGCGCCGCATGGCGCGTCACGCCTTGCAGCACTTCAGGCACAGTCATCCGGAAGAGCGTCGTCGCCATGTTCATCATCAGCAGCAGCGAAGTCGCGGGCGATGTGCCCGGATTGCTGTCAGTCGAAATCGCAATCGGCACATCGTAGCGGCGCAGCAGGTCGAGCGGCGGCAACTGCGTTTCGCGGATGAAGTAGAACGCGCCCGGCAGCAGCACGGCGACGGTGCCCGCTTCCTTCATCGCGGCGACGCCCGCTTCGTCGAGAAACTCGAGATGATCCGCCGACAACGCGCGATGACGCGCGGCAAGTGCCGTGCCGCCGCTGTTCGACAGCTGCTCCGCGTGCATCTTGACGGGCAATCCGCGGCGCGCGGCAGCGTTGAACACGCGCTCGCTCTGTTCGAGCGAAAAGCCGATGCGCTCGCAGAACACGTCGACGGCATCAACGAGTCCTTCGTCGGCGAGCGCGGGCAGCATGCGCTCGCACACTTCATCGATGTAGTCGTCCGCGCGGCCCGCGAACTCAGGCGGCAACGCATGCGCGCCGAGAAACGTCGTGTAGACGGTCACGGGATAACGCTCGCCCAGTTGCCGCGCGACGCGCAGCATCTTGCGCTCGGTCTGCAGATCGAGCCCGTAGCCGGATTTGATTTCGATGGCCGTCATGCCTTCGGCGAGCATCGGTTCGAGCCGCGCCGCCGATTGACCGAAGAGCGATGCCTCGTCGGCGGCACGCGTCGCGCGCACCGTCGACACGATGCCGCCGCCCTGCTTCGCGATTTCTTCGTAGCTCACGCCCGCGAGACGCTGCGCGAATTCGTCGGCGCGCTGGCCGCCGTAGACGAGATGCGTATGGCAATCGACGAGCCCCGGCGTCACCCACGCGCCACCCAGGTCTTCGCGCGGCCACGCCGCATACTGCGCGGGCAGCTCGCGCGCCACGCCGAGCCACGCGATGCGGCCGTTCTCGACGGCGATCGCGGCATCGTCGATCGTTTCGTTGGGGTTGCCCTGCGCGCAGAGCTTGAGATGATTCCAGACGGTTGGCTTCATTGCGGGTTTCGTCGAGGGCTGTCCGTTCGAAGCAGGCCGCGATGCTCAGGCTTGCGTTGGTTCCGTATAACGAATGCTGACGGCGAGCAACGCGCCCTTGCCTTTTACCTCGCAGCGCAATGCGCGTGCGTTGTCGATGCGCAAGGTGTCGTTGGACGTGAGCGTGGCTGCGTTCATCTCGCCGCCGAGCGCGACATCGAGCGAACCTTGCGCGCAGAACAGCAGCACGACGTCGGCATCGAGTTGCGCGCGCGCTTCGTCGCGCCAGATCGCGACGTCGCCCGTTGCCGCGCCACGCCGCACCATCAGGTTGAAGTCGCGCGTCGGGCCGCCGACGAGACGCGCGTCGATGGCCGTCTCGCCGTTGAAGCGCGCAACGTCGAGCGGCTCGCGCAGCGCATGCGACACTCGTTGCGCTTCGTCCGCTTCGTCCGCTTCGTCCGCTTCGTCCGCTTCGTCCGCTTCGTCGAGCAGCATGCCCGCGCCCGACAGCAGCACGAGCGTCCGGTCGATGCCCGCGAAGCGCGAGAACGGACCGGCCGCGCCGACATCGGCGACGCTCACGCGCCACACGAACGCATCGAGCGCCGCGCCCGCGGGATGAGCCGCGACTTCGCGCGTGACGCCACCGCCGTTCTTCCACGGCGACGCCACGAGATCCGCGCCGCGGATCAGCGACACGCTTGCGGACAATGACGTCGCGCTCACGATCAGCGGCCCAGCATCGGCAGCTTGAGGCCGGCTTCGCGCGCCGTCTTCTGCGCGAGCTCGTAGCCGGCGTCCGCGTGACGCATCACGCCCGTCGCAGGATCGTTGAACAGCACGCGGCCGAGGCGTTCATGCGCGGCATCCGAGCCGTCGGCGACGATCACGACGCCCGCATGCTGGGAAAAGCCCATGCCGACGCCACCGCCATGATGCAGCGACACCCACGACGCGCCGCCCGCCGTGTTCAGCAGCGCGTTGAGCAGCGGCCAGTCGCTGACGGCATCCGAGCCGTCCTTCATCGCTTCCGTTTCGCGGTTCGGGCTCGCCACCGATCCCGTATCGAGGTGATCGCGGCCGATCACGACAGGCGCCTTCAGCTCGCCCTTCCTGACCATTTCGTTGAACGCCTGGCCAAGACGATAGCGATCCTTCACGCCGACCCAGCAGATGCGCGCCGGCAAGCCCTGGAACGCGATGCGCTCGCGCGCCATGTCGAGCCAGTTGTGCAGATGCGGATCATCGGGGATCAGCTCCTTGACCTTCGCGTCCGTCTTGTAGATGTCCTCGGGGTCCCCCGACAGCGCGACCCAGCGGAACGGGCCCTTGCCTTCGCAGAACAACGGACGGATATACGCGGGCACGAAGCCGGGGAAATCGAACGCGTTCTGCACGCCCATTTCGAGCGCCATCTGACGGATGTTGTTGCCGTAGTCGAGCGTCGCCGCGCCGCGTTGCTGCAGCGTGAGCATCGCCTGCACCTGCTGGGCCATCGACTGCTTCGCGGGTGTCACGATGCTCTGCGGGTCCGTCTTTTGACGCTGGCGCCAGTCTTCGATGGTCCAGCCTTGCGGCAGATAGCCGTGAATGGGGTCGTGCGCGCTCGTCTGATCAGTCACGCAATCGGGCGTGATGTTGCGCTTCACGAGTTCGGCGAACACATCGGCGGCATTGCCGAGCAGGCCGATCGAAACGGGCGTGCCCGCTTTCTTCGCTTCGTCGATCATCGCGAGCGCTTCGTCGAGCGTCTTCGCCTTCTTGTCGACGTAGCGCGTCTTCAGGCGGAAGTCGATGCGCGTCTCGTCGCATTCGACGGCGATCATCGAGAAGCCCGCCATCGTCGCGGCGAGCGGCTGCGCGCCGCCCATGCCGCCAAGACCGCCCGTCAGAATCCACCGCCCCTTCGGATTGCCGTCGAAGTGCTGGTTAGCCACGGAGAAGAACGTCTCATACGTGCCCTGCACGATGCCTTGGCTGCCGATATAGATCCAGCTGCCCGCCGTCATCTGGCCGTACATCATCAGGCCCTTGCGGTCGAGTTCGTGAAAGTGGTCCCAGTTCGCCCAGTGCGGCACGAGGTTCGAGTTCGCGAGCAGCACGCGCGGCGCATCAGCATGCGTACGGAACACGCCGACGGGTTTGCCCGATTGCACCAGCAGCGTCTCGTTCTCTTCGAGGTCCTTCAGCGAGGCAAGAATCTGATCGAAGCAATCCCAGTTGCGCGCCGCGCGGCCGATGCCGCCGTACACGACGAGCGCATGCGGATGCTCGGCCACTTCCGGGTCCAGGTTGTTCTGGATCATCCGGTACGCGGCTTCCGCGATCCAGGTCTTGCAGGTTTTCTCGCTGCCGCGCGGCGCGCGGATCGTGCGGGTCGGGTCGAGACGCGGGTCGATGTGTTTCGGGTTGTTCATGTTGCCCTCGGAAGCGCTAGTAACAGTGATGACTGAGGTGATGACTGAGCGAATGGATTGATCGGAACGAAATCAGAAATGCCCGGTGAACCGGTAACGATTGCCCGGATGCCAGAGATTCGCAATGGACGCGACCACACTCTGCGACCACGTGCGACGATGCAGCACGAGGCACGGCTCGGTGTCGTCCATGGTCAGAAGCCGGCGCGTGTCGGCGTCCGGCGCGGACGCTTCGATGCGGTATTCGACGCGCTGCAACGGCGCGACGCGCACGAGGTACTGGTTCGGCGTCGTGTTCGTGAAGTCTTGCAGTGCGTATTCGGGCGCGGATGCGGGATTGACCCAGCGTTCTTCGAGCTGCACCGGCTCGTCGTTCTCGAAATGCAGCACGCGCGAATGAAAGATCGGGCTGCCCGCGCTCACCTGCATTTCGGCGGCAAGCTCTTCGTCGGCGATCGCGGCGCCCACGTGCAGCACGTTCGCGTGATAGCGATGGCCGCGCGCGACGATCTCATCGGAGATGCTGCGGATCGCCACCAGCGTCGACTCGTACTTCGGGCGCGCGACGAACGTGCCCGATCCCTGAACGCGCGTGAGCACCTGCTCGGCCGTCAATTCGCGCAGCGCGCGGTTGACCGTCATGCGCGCGACGTTGAACTCGCGCGCAAGCTCGTTCTCCGATGGAACCTGATGCCCTTCACTCCATTCGCCCGCGTGGATGCGGGCGAGGATGAAGTCCTTGATTCCCTGATAGGCCGGTGCGTTCATGCTGGGCATCTCTCTCGCTCTGCCGCTGTGCAAGGGGTTTAGCGTTGCTCGGAGACGAACGAGAACGGGCTGTGCGCCGCGATCGTGCCGTCCTGCACGAGCTTCGTGATCGCCGCGATATCCGGCGCGAAGTAATGGTCGAGCTCGTAATGCGCGACGTGCGCACGCACTGTGTCCATCACCTTTTGCAGCGCCGGGCTCGTCTTGTGCGGCGCGCGCAGATCGACGCCCTGCGCGGCGGCGAGCAGTTCGATCGACAGGATGTTCGCCGTGTTGTCGGCGATGTCGGCGAGCTTGCGCGCGGCGAAGGTCGCCATCGACACGTGGTCCTCCTGGTTCGCCGACGTGGGCAGCGAGTCGACGGACGCCGGGTGAGCCAGCGTCTTGTTCTCCGATGCGAGCGCGGCCGCCGTGACGTGCGCGATCATGAAGCCCGAGTTCACGCCGCCATCCTTGACGAGAAACGGCGGCAGGCCCGACAGCGTCGCGTCGATCAGCAGCGCGATGCGGCGCTCGGCGAGCGCGCCGATTTCCGATGCGGCGAGCGCGAGATTGTCGGCGGCGAATGCGACGGGCTCGGCGTGGAAGTTGCCGCCCGACAGCACTTCGCCCGTATCCGGGAAGATCAGCGGGTTGTCGGACACGGCGTTCGCTTCGACGAGCAGCACTTGCGCGGCGGCACGCATCTGGTCGAGGCACGCACCCATCACCTGCGGCTGGCAGCGCAGGCTGTACGGGTCCTGCACCTTGCCGCAATCGCGATGCGACAGATTGATCGCGGAACCGTCGAGCAGCGTGCGGTACGAAGCGGCCGCATCGATCTGGCCTTGATGGCCGCGCAATGCGTGAATGCGCGCGTCGAACGGCTTGACGGAACCGGCCGCCGCATCGACGGACAGCGCGCCCGCCACGAGGCCGACGCGGTACAGGTCTTCGATCGCGAACATGTTATAGAGCGCGAGCGCCGTCGATGCCTGCGTGCCGTTCAGCAGCGCGAGGCCTTCCTTTGCTTGCAGCGTCAGCGGCTTCAGGCCGATGAGACGCAGACCTTCCGTCGCGGGGATGCGCTCGCCCTTCACGAACACTTCGCCGACGCCGAGCAGCACGGCCGACATATGCGCGAGCGGCGCGAGGTCGCCCGATGCGCCGACCGAGCCCTTCACGGGGATCACGGGCAACACGTCGGCGTTGAATAGCTTGATCAGCGCGTCCATCACTTCGCGGCGAATGCCCGAATGGCCGCGTCCGAGGCTCGACAGCTTCAGCGCGATCAAGAGACGCACGACGGGCAGCGACATCGGCTCGCCGACGCCGACAGCATGTGAGAGCACCAGATTGCGCTGCAGCAGTTCGAGCTGATCGTGCGGGATGTGCGTGCTCGCGAGGCGGCCGAAACCCGTGTTGATGCCGTACGCCGGCTCGCCTTTGGCGGCGATGTCCGCGACGGCTTGAGCGCAGGCGTCGATGGCGGCGAAGCTCGCGGGATCGAGTTGCAACGTCACCTGTTCGTGTGCGATCTGGCGCAGTTGGGGCAGAGTCAGGGAGCCGGGCGTGAGGATCATGATGTGAGTTCCTGTCTATACAATTTCGAGAAGTGTAGCCGTGGCAGCTTGTATATACAACCCAAATTTCGCAGATTCGGGTAAGGGGTTTCCATTAGATGGGATAAGGCTCACTGGCATGTTTCGAGCAGTCTTCGACGACTTGACGGCTTTCTGCGCGGTATGCCGACTGCCTGGTTCCCTCGCCGATCGATGCCGAAGATTTGTATATACACGCTGGTTTCGGGCGCTGGCAACCGGATAAAAACGCGACGTATGGACGGCTGCACCCACGAAACCAGCCGACATCGTCGCGATCGTCAACTGGGCGCGCGCAAGGGGCTATCGCATTCGCCCTCGCGGCCACATGCACAACTGGTCGCCACTGACGCTCGATCCGGGAGTCCGGCCATCGCAAGTCGTGCTGCTCGACATGACAAAGTCGCTGACTGCCGTATCGGTGGACGCGTCGCCGCGCCCCGCTCGCGTCACTGCACAAACAGGCGTCTCGATGGAAACGCTGCTCGCGACGCTCGAAAAGTACGGCCTGGGTGTAACGGCCGCCCCTGCGCCTGGTGACATCACGCTAGGCGGGGCGCTTGCAATCGGTGCGCACGGCACCGCGATACCCGCCGCCGGCGAAGTGCAGTCGCCAGGCCAAACATATGGGACGCTGAGCAACCTGATCCTGTCACTCACGGCGGTAGTGTTCGACAATGCAAGGCCGCGGTATGAGTTGCGCACGTTCACGCGAGCCGATCGCGATATCGGTGCGTTTCTCGTGCATCTCGGCCGCGCGCTCATCGTCGAGGTGGCACTCGAAGCAGGCGTCAACCAGCGGTTGCGCTGCCAGAGCCACGTCACTATTCCCGCCTCCGAACTTTTTGCGGCGCCCGGGTCGGGCGGCCGTACGATCCAGTCGTTTCTCGACCAATCCGGGCGAATGGAGGTGATCTGGTTTCCCTTTACACCGTGTCCATGGCTCAAAGTATGGACCGTGCAACCGGCGAAGCCTTTCTTTTCACGCGCCGTCAACCAGCCCTTCAATTACCCGTTTTCGGACTCGGTCCCCCAGCCGATCGCGGAACTCATCAGGCGCATAGTGACGGGGGAACGGCATCTGACACCGCTCTTTGGACAGACACAGATGTCGATCGTCGTGGCGGGACTCGGCCTCACGTTGAGCGGCGACATTTGGGGCTGGTCGCGCAACCTGCTGCAGTACGTCCGTCCGACAACGTTGCGGGTGACAGCAAACGGCTACGCGGTGCTAACACGACGGGCGGACGTGCAGCGCGCCATCGGTGAATTTGTCCAGTTCTATCAGAATCGGGTCGCCGCTTATCAGCAACGCGGCGACTACCCGATGAATGGCCCTGTAGAGATCCGCGTAACAGGTCTCGACCGTCCGGCCGACGCATTCGACGGCGCGGTTACACCGTCGCTGTCCGTCTTGAAGCCTCGCCCGGACAAGCCGGGATGGAACGTCGCGATTTGCTTCGACATCCTGACGCTGCCCGGCACGCCGTCGGCGAACCGCTTCTATCGCGAAGTCGAACAATGGATGACCTCGAACTACGCCGGCGCTTATGCGACCGTGCGCCCGGAATGGTCGAAAGGCTGGGCCTATACCGACTCGGCGCCGTGGATGGACGAAGTAATGATCAACACGACGACTCCCAGCTTGTTCAGCGAAGGACAACCTTCGAGCGACCGATGGGACGCCGCGCGTGCGACGCTTAACCGGTACGACCCGCACCGCATCTTCTCGTCGAACCTGCTTGACCGGCTGCTTCCCTGATCGCGACGCGGCATATGTATGCGCGAACAGCACGTCCTCAGCCGATGAGAGACGAGCATTGACGGGCGGCGCGCCGAGCGGTGCCACCGGCCGATACCCGGCCAGACGGGCTATCTGGCATCAACCAGGAAATCACAATGGAATCAGTCACCGCAACGAACTTCGCTGCATTTTCGAGTTTCAACGAGACGCCCATATCAACGCTTTCGTCGACCGCTGCGTCATTGGCGACGTCACACGCGAACCGCCATACCCAAAGCATCTATGACGACCACGAGCATTGTGATCAGACGCCAAAATCCAACGGCTGTGAAAAAGGACTCCTGGGCTCGCTCGGTTCAGGACTCATCGACTGCGTATCGGCGTGCAACGACTTGCTCAATACACGGTTGATCTCGTCGGTCGGTCAGATATTCAACAAATGTGGGCCATGTGGGCGACTTACACACTTCGGGGCTGACCTGGCCGGATATGCGACGTTCAAATCGGTCGCGGGTATTGGAGAAGCGCTCGGCGGCAAGGGGTCACCGGGACTATCACTTTGACAAAGAGTGGCGTCGCACATAGTTCTGCCGTGCCACGAAATCACTGCGTGGGAAGCAGCGAAGCGGGTATTGCTGGAGCTATCCGGCAATGTAAGCAGCGATGCGCCAGCATCAGATGCGCGAGCGCCAGGTGGCGCTGGGCGCACCGGGGAGCCGGCGTGGAACGCAAATCCGTGGCCAGGTGACTGCTTCATAAAAACTGCATGGATACATCTCAACGCCGCCCCTTGCAGCGAACCACGTTCGGCAGGCGACTTTGCGTTGTCAAACCGTGCCCCCAGTGGCCTGAGCAGGTTCGCCTGATAACGGCCCGCCTCTCCCAGGGATTGCGCGCCGAACGGTGCAGTGAACTCGACCTGCACGCGCTGCTTCGGATCCGCCATGGCCTTCCGATACGCCGCCCTGCCCACTTCCGTTGACATCGCCTCGGATGCCCTCGCGATCTCTTCTGGCGGTCGTGACCCGCTGTCGATCACCGCGACGAACGCCGCCAACCCAGCGGCAGACCTATCCATTGTTGATTTCGAATCAAGACTGATTTGAAGCCCGCACGCTTTTTGCAAGCCCCTTGCGCCGCCATACTGACGCCGTCCCAAGTCTTTTCTCACAAGGAGAACGTGTTGAACATCTTCGTGACAGGTGCAAGCGGCTTTATCGGCGGATCGATTGCGGCGGGGCTCGTGCGCGCGGGCCATCGCGTGACGGGCCTGATCCGCAACCCGGAACATGTGGCCGAACTTGAACGCCTCGGCATCGAGCCCTTAGTCGGCACCCTCGACGACCGCGACCTGCTGACCGCGCAAGCAAAGGCAGCCGACGCCGTCATCAACGCGGCGAGCAGCGACCATCGCGGCGCAGTCGTTGCGCTGATCGACGGACTCGCAGGCTCCGGCAAGCCGCTCTTGCATACGAGCGGATCAAGCATCGTCGGCGATGCGTCGGGCGGCGAACGCGGCGACGCGAAGATCTACACGGAAGACGCGCTGCCCGAGCCGACGGCCGACAAGGCGCCGCGCGTCGCGATCGATCGGCTCGTGCTCGACGCGGCGCAACGCGGCATCCGTTCGTCGGTGCTGTGCAACACGCTGATCTACGGACACGGCGCCGTCAAAGGCAGCGCGAGCGTGCAGTTGCCGCGCCTCGTGCGTCAGGCGCAAAAAAGCGGCGTCGTGCGGCATGTCGGCAGCGGCGGCAACATCTGGTCGAACGTTTTCATCAACGACGTCGTCGAGCTGTATCGTCTCGCGCTGGAGAAGAGCCCGGCGGGCACGTTCTATTTCGTAGAAAGCGGCGAAGCGTCGTTCCGCGACATGAGCGAGGCCATCGCGAAGGCACTGCATCTCGGTCCCGCGCAAGACTGGCCGCTCGATCAGGCAATCGCCGAATGGGGCTACGAAATGGCGTCCTATGGACTCGGCTCGAATAGCCGCGTGCGTGGCACCCGCGCGCGCGACCTGCTCGGCTGGCAACCGGCGCGCACATCGGTGATCGACTGGATCGAGAACGACATGATGAAAGACGGGCAGAAGGATGCGTAGAAGCGCGTAGACCGTTGTCCAGCGCACACGCTGTAAGCCCGGCTGTTGCTTATCCGTAAGCTCGCGCCGCTAGAATCCGTTCGATCAGGATCACGACGATTTTGATCTATCGGCACGAGCCCGGATCATTCAATGCTGCTTGCACTCAATTTCGACTGGCTGACGAATCTGCTCGCGATTCTCTTCGTGATCGCGTGCCTGTACGACTCGCGTTACGACGAATACGGCACGCTCACGCTCGCGTCAGCCGCGATGGGCCTCGTCGTGATGGCCATCGAAGTTTTTCTCAAGCCCGCGTTCGAAATGTCGCTGTAATCGCGGGCCCGATTCGACTGCCCCGGCTACGCGTGCACGTTCACTTGTGCGCCGCGGAATGGCAGCACGCATCCGCTTCTTTTCCTTCAGCCAGCGATGTACCCGTCACGCCGTCTTCGTAGCTGTCGTGGCGGCGCAACCAGCCCATCATCTTGTTCTCGTCTTCGTCGCGGCCCTTCGGCACGTAATCGAGCAGCGTATACGTGCCGATCAGCGGCTCGCCGCCGCGCGCATACGACGAGAACGTGCGGAAGATTTCGCCTTTGTCGTTCCTGTAGAACACGCTCATGCCGGGCAGTTCGTCGCACGCGTAATCCTGCGTGTCGAAGTTGTAGACGACCTTGCCTTCGGCTTCCTGCTCCGGCGTGAACGACACGTTGAAGTCGTAGTTGAAGTCGCTGCCGAACGACGATACCCACGGGAATTGCCAGCCCATGCGCTCTTTGAACGCCTCGATTTTTTCGAGCGGCGCGCGCGAGATGGCCACATACGTCACATCGCGATGCGCGAGATGCACGAGCGCGCCGTCGATATGATCGGACAGGAACGAACAGCCGGGACACCCCTGCTCCCAGTCCGGCCCAAACATGAAGTGATACACGATCAACTGGCTGCGCCCGGCGAAAAGATCCGCGAGCGTCTTCTTGCCATCGGGCGTATCGAACGTATAGGTCGTGTCGACCTTCACCCATGGCAGTGCCCTGCGTTTTTTCGCAAGCGCATCGCGTGCACGCGTGAACGCCTTTTCTTCGACGAGATGCGCGCGTTGCGCGGCAAGCCATTCTTCGCGTGAAACGATCTTGTGCTGTTCCATCTGTTCCTCCGGTTGCACGGCCCGTTTGCTCTGCATTTGCTCTGCGTTCGCTCCATGCAGGCGAGCGAAACCTTCACGAGAAATAGTGTTCGAGTCCGTCCAGCGCTTCCGTCCATCCGCCTCGATGCGCATCGCGCGCGGCTTCGTCGAAGAACTGTTCGTGCTTCAGCGTGAGCCAGGTGCCGTCGCCATCAGGCTTCAGCATGAATGTGACGACGGACTCACGTTCCGGCGTCGAGCGATACGCCCACGTGTAGACGAGCTTTTCGTTCATCGCGACTTCGCGAAAGACGCCGCTTACGTCGTGCTCTTCGCCATCGGGCGCGCGCATGATCAAGTGAAAGCGGCCGCCCGCCTTCAGTTCCATCTCGGCGTGAACGACGTTGCAGCCGCCGGGATGCAGCCACTTCACGATTTGCCGCGGGTCCGTCCACGCGCTGAAGACTTTCGCCGGGGGCGCGTTGATGTGTCGCTGGAGCGTAAGACTGGGGCGGTCGGGCATGACTGTTCCTCCACGTAGGCGGCCAGTTGATCGAGCGCTTCGGACCAGAACCGCTGATAGCGGCGCAGCCATTCCATCGCCTCCTCCATCGGCCCCGCCGACAGACGGCACGCGACCGTGCGACCCGTCTTGGTCCGCGTGACGAGGCCCGCTTCCGACAGCACGGCGAGGTGCTTCATCACGGCGGGCAGCGACATCGAGAACGGTTCGGCGAGATCGGAGACGGACAGATCCACGCTATCGGACAGACGCGACAACATCGCGCGGCGCGTGGGGTCGGCCAGCGCCGCGAATGTGCGATCGAGCGTGTCGTCCTGAAACTTAACCATGAGGTTAAGTGTAGACGGCTGACGCGAGGTGTCAAGGCCGTGTTTCGTCTGCGACAGCTTTTGTGTGTTTTGCTTTACGCGCCGCAGACGAGCAGGAGACAGCCGGAAGAATCAGATCGCCCAGCCGCCAAGATAGAACACAGCCAGCACGACGGCGATCGCCACTGTGCCCACGTTCAGCTTGCGCCATTCGCCGCTGACCACGCGGCCGATCACGAGCGTGCAGAAGCCCAGCATGATGCCCGTGACGATATTGGCCGTCAGCACGATGAACACGGCGCACACGAGGCCGGACATCGAATCGACCATATCGTCCATGTGCAGCTTGCTCACGCTGGAGAGCATCAGCAGGCCGACGTACATCAGCGCGGGCGCCGTCGCATACGAAGGCACGAGCGCGGCGAGCGGCGAGAAGAACATCACGACGAGGAACAGCAAGCCGACCACGGCAGCCGCCAGCCCCGTCTTCGCGCCTGCCGCGACGCCCACCGTCGATTCGATGTACGCGGCGGCCGGTGCGCCGCCCATCAGGCCGGAGAATATCGAGCTGAGCGAGTCGGCTGTCAGCGCGCGGCCGCCATTGATGATGCGGCCGTTCTCGTCGAGCTGGCCCGCCTGCCCTGCGACGGCGCGTATCGTCCCCGTCGCGTCGAACACGGCCGTCATCACGAGCGCGAGCACGCTAGGCAGCACGGCAAGCGACAACGCGCCCTTGATGTCCATCGCGCCGATCAGCGAAGCATGTCCCGGCGCGCTCAGCGACGGCAAGGCGAACACGCCATGGAACGCGACGGCGGGATCGATCAGCAGCGCGAGCGCCGAGATCGCGACGATCACGATCAGGATCGAGCCCGGCACGCGACGGCGCACGAGACCGAAGATCGCAGCGAGGCCGCCCACCGACATCAGCACCGGCAGCGACGTAATATGGCCCAGCGACACGGGCAGCCCCGGCCCCGGATTCTTCACGACGAGGCCGACATCGTTGGCCGCGATCAGCAGCAGAAAGAGCCCGATGCCGATACCCGTTCCGTGCGCGACGCCCGCAGGCAGATTGCGCAGAATCCACGAGCGCACGCCCGTCACCGAAATCGCCGTGAAAACGAGGCCCATCAGGAACACAGCGCCGAGCGCGACGTTCGGATGCAAGCCCTTGCCGAGCACGAGGCCGAACGCGGTAAATGCCGTCAGCGAGATCGCGCAGCCGATCGCGATCGGCAGGCGCGCCCAGATGCCCATCAACAGCGAACCGAAGGCCGTCGTCAGACACACGGCGACGAACACGGCGCTCGTGTCGAAGCCCGCCTTGCCGAACATGCCCGGCACGACGAACACGGAATACACCATCGCCAGAAAAGTCGTGATGCCTGCGATGATCTCCTGACGCCCCGTGCTGCCGCGCGCGGTGATGTCGAAAAAGCGGTCGATGAACGTCTGCCCGCCGCGTGTGCCTTCGAACACCTCGCTGCCTGCTTCCGCGATGCTTTGGGCCTGGGGTTCCATCATGATGAGTGCCTCCTTTATCAGCATGCTGAAACGGCGGCCGCTCAATCGGCGGCGCCGTCATCAGGTTCGTCTCGTTGAGTAGTCGGTATGTGTTGCGCTTTCCGGCCCTCGGCGCGCCCGTGGACGTCGTCGGTGATGCCGCCTGTCGCGCCGTTGTTCTTTTTGTGTTGAGGCGAAGGTTAGGCGAATCGCCTTATAAGTCCCATCGCGATAAAAAGATGCCGGGCATGTCGCGATCCTTATATCGTTTGAATCACGGCAACGCGCGCTCGCGACCCGCGTGTTAACACCTACGCGCTTCGCGCGGTTCGACGGGCGCAGAAGCCCCGCTGACAGCGCTTTGAAGCCGATGTTGAATGCAGCCGGCGCGCTCGCGCAGCCACCGCGTCGACATGCGTGGTTTGCGAAGTGCCGCGGTGCGTTTCGCGCGCCGCAATCGCAGACGAAACAAGGGACGCGCGGCGGTCACGGGTTAAACTCTCGGCAAACCGCGCCTTTAATGCACTGCCGGCGAGGCTTTCGATGCCCGCATGAGTCTCTCGATCGTTTGTTTGCGACAGCACCTGCATCGGCCTGCCGCCCTGGCCACGGAGTCCCACTTGATGAACGGCGGTTTCCTACGTCCAGCCTTCCGTCTTTTGTTTCTGGCCGTTTTTGCGGCCTTCATCGCCATCCTGTCGGGATGCAGTCTGTTCGGGCCCACCGAACAGCCGCCCGCGCCCATCAGCGAAGCGACGGTGACGCTGCTGAACGTCCCCGCGCCCGTCGCCGCATCCGAGCCTGAGCCCGAGCCCGTCGAAACCGTCGAGCCGAAGGAACCGAAGAAGCCGCGTCCCCCTGTGGTGCGTCCGCGCAAGCCGGAACCGCCGCCACCCGTCGTCGCGCCCCCGCCGCCTCCGCCGCCCCCGCCGCCCGCTCCCGCGCCGATCATCACGACGCGCGTGATCGAGCGCAGCACGACGCACGGCCTGCTCGACAGCGAAGTGCAGAAGAGCGACGGCAAGGTGTTTGGCCGCGCCGTCGACATGACGGCGGACGCGAGCGGCACGCCGCGCCTGATGATCGTGAACCTGCAGGGCTTTCTCGGCGTCGGCGACCGCAAGGTCGGATTTCCGTGGACGGCGTTTCGCTTCACGCCGAACGCGAAAGGCGCGCCGATCACGATCACCGTGCCGCCCAATCAACTGTCGGCGGCCAGCCAGCCCAAGCCGTCGGCCGCGCTCGCGACGCCGCTCGCTGCCGTAACGGCCCCGCCCGCCGTGCCGCCCGGTCAACTGGAGCTGATGGACGCGGATGTCGAGCGTCCGAACGGCGGCAAGGTCGGCCGCGTGATCGACGTGCTGATCGACGCGAATGCGCAGCCGCAGGCCGTCGTGCTCGACGTGAGCGGCATCATCAGCCCCGATCGCCGGATGATCGCCGCGAACTGGTCGGCGCTGCGCTTCGTCACGAAGGACAAGACGCTGCGCCCGTTGATGGACCTCAATGACGCGCAGATCAAGGCGTCGCCATCCTACGAGACGGACAAGCCGATTCACGCCGTTTCGCCCGCGCCGCCTCCCGCCTCCGCGCCTGCCGCAACGGCTGGCCCTTCGTCGTCCGCTGCGGCGGCATCGACCGCACGCACTTCACGATGACGAGCCGTCTCATGGTCAACGCACGCAGTCTCCGCGCCCTCGACTGGCTCAACTTCTTCGTCGCCAACGTGCAGACGGGATTCGGGCCGTTCATTGCTTCCTACCTCGCTTCGCACAAGTGGACGCAGGGCGAGATCGGGCTCGCCCTGTCGATCGGCACGATCAGCGCGATGGTGTGTCAGGTGCCGGGCGGCGCTGCCGTCGATGCGCTGCATAACAAGAAGGGCGCCGCCGCCTGGGCGATCATCGCGATCATCCTGAGCGCCGTGCTGCTCGCGGCAAGTCCGACCATGCTGCCTGTGATGGCCGCCGAGGTCTTTCACGGCTTCGCGAGCTGCATGCTCGTGCCGGCGATGGCGGCCATCTCGTTCGCGCTCGTCGGACGGCACGATCTCGGCGACCGGCTCGGACGCAATGCACGCTGGGCGTCGATCGGCAGTGCCATCGCGGCGGGCCTGATGGGCCTGTTCGGCGAGTACTTCTCCGCGCGCGCCGTGTTCTGGCTGACGGCCGCGCTCGCGGCGCCCGCCCTGCTCGCGCTGTCGATGATCACGATGCCGTCTCACCACGCGCCGGCGCACGTGCCCGCGAAGAACGATCAGGACGAGCACGAGGAAAAAGAGTCGCTGCTCGATCTGATGCGCGACAAGCGCATGCTGGTGTTCGCGGCGTGCGTCGTGCTGTTCCACCTGTCGAATGCGGCAATGCTGAACCTCGCAGCGGGCGAAGTGACGACGGGCATGGGCGAAAACGTTCAACTCGTGATCGCCGCCTGCATCATCGTGCCGCAAGCGATCGTCGCGATGCTGTCGCCGTGGGTCGGACGCTCGGCAGAACGCTGGGGACGCCGCCCTATCCTGCTACTCGGCTTCTCCGCATTGCCCTTGCGCGCGCTGCTGTTCGCGGGCGTGAGCAGCCCGTATCTGCTCGTGCCCGTACAGATGCTCGACGGCGTGAGCGCGGCCGTGTTCGGCGTGATGCTGCCGCTGATCGCCGCCGACGTCGCGGGCGGCAAGGGCCGCTACAACCTCACGATCGGCCTGTTCGGTCTTGCGGCGGGGATCGGCGCGACGTTCTCGACGGCGCTCGCGGGTTTCATTGCCGACCGCTTCGGCAGCGCAATCAGCTTCTTCGGACTCGCGGGCGCGGGCGCGCTTGCGGTTCTGCTCGTGTGGGCCGCGATGCCCGAAACGCGCGATGCGAACGACGATCTGCAGACGAAGCCCGCCCCTTCGGACGAAGGGCCGTTCAAGCGGGCGGAGTAACGTCGAAGCAACGTCGATGCAACGTCGATGCGCGGCTTCGGCCGTGCTTCGCTCAAAGTCTCAACGCGAGTCGGCCGCTTTCACGCGCGGCGACGCTTTCTCGCAGCCGCGACGGACGGCATCGGAATCGGCACACTGCCCGTCATGCCCTCGTCGATCAGGAAGTCGCGGAACAGGCTGGCGACGCGCGGCAAGCGCTTGTCCGATACATGCATCACATACCAGTCGCGCTCGATCGGGTTGTCGGGCAGCGGCAGCAGCGCGAGCAGCCCCGCCTGAAATTCCAGCGTGCACGCATGCAGCGACAGAAACGAAATGCCGAGGCCCGCTTCCACCAATTGCTTGATCGCTTCGTTGCTCGACAGCTCTGAGCCGATGTGAATCTTGTGCCCCGCCTGACGGAACAGATTTTCGACGGTCGAGCGTGTGCCCGAGCCACGCTCGCGCACGAACAGGTTGGCGGACTCCAGATCGCCGAGCGTCAGGCGCTTTTTCTTCATCAACGGATGTGACGGCGACGCGACGAACGCCATCGGGTGCTTCGCGAATGCCGTGGCGACCGTGCGCAATTCGCGCGGCGGACTGCCCATCACGGCGAGATCGATTTCATGCGTCGCGAGCATGCGAATGAGGTCCGCGCGATTGCCGACCTTGAATTGCACTTTCACCTGCGGGCGCGCCTCCGTGAAGCGCACCAGAAACGGCGGGATCAGATATTCGGCCGTCGTGATCGCACCGATGCGCAACGTACCGCCCTGCTCGCCGTGCAAAGCGGCGAGATCGTCGGCCGCGCCGTTCCATAAGTCGAGGATCTCGAGTGCATAGCGCGCGAGGATTTCTCCCGCCGCCGTCAGTTGCACGCCACGGCCCACGCGCTGCAAGAGCGGTGCGCCCGCGGCCTCTTCGAGCAGCCGGATTTGCAGCGATACGGCGGGCTGCGTCAGACGCAACTCTTCCGCCGCGCCCGACACACTGCCGAGCTTCGCCACCGTATGCAGCGCCTTCAATTGACGAAACGTCGCCGCCTTTAACATAAGCTAAAACCTATATGTTTCGTACAAACATTAAATTGTGCTGCTGTTTCCCCCGATTCTATACTCGACCTCAATGATGAAGTGGCCGCATGAATCGAATTGAAAACGTTCAGGAGAGTACGCATCATGGCCTCGATCGATCGACACACAGCAAGCAGCACGCATTACGCTCCGCACCGTATCGTCGTCGTTGGCGGCGGCGTCGGCGGACTGGGACTCGCGACGCGGCTCGGCGAATCGCTCGGCAAGAGCGGACAAGCGCAGGTCGTTCTCGTCGACCGCTCGCCGACGCACTTCTGGAAGCCGCTCCTGCACGAAGCCGCATCAGGGCAGATCGATCCCGCCACGCACCAGCTGCAATATGCGGTGCAGGCGCGGCGTCATGGCTTCGAGTTCGAACAAGGCTCGCTGCAATCGCTCGACCGTGCGCAGCGCAGCATCACGATCGGCGCTACGCTTGACGCAGACGGCCGCGAAGTGCTGCCTGCGCGCGGCATCGCGTTCGATACGCTCGTGCTCGCGATGGGTAGCGTGACCAACTATTTCGGCGTACAAGGCGCGGCCGAACATGCGCTGCCGCTGGAGTCCGTCACGCATGCGGAATCGTTTCGCCGCAAGCTGCTCGATGCGTGCACGCGAGCGAATCACGCGCGGCGCGTGAGCGGCGCGCAACACGTGCAGCCCGTGTCGATCAACATCATCGGTGCGGGGGCGACGGGCGTCGAGCTCGCCGCCGCGCTGCGCGACAGCATTCGGTTGATGCACCGCTATAGCCTCTTTGCACTCGATCCCGAGCGCGACTTTTGTATCAGGCTGATCGAAGGCACCGATCGCGTGTTGCCCGCCTTGTCGCAACGCATTTCGGCGCGCGCGCAGCGGATTCTCGCTGGGCTCGGTGTCGATGTGCTCACGAATACGCGCGTCACCGAAGTGCGCGAAGCGGCCGTGCACACGCACGACGGCCAGCAACTCGCAAGCGATATCGCGATCTGGACGGCAGGCATCGCAGGACCGCCCGTGTTGCACACGCTCGACGGCATCGCGGTGAATCGCAACGCGCAGGTGCTCGTGAACCGCACGCTGCAAACGACGACGGATGCGAACGTGTTCGCGCTCGGCGATTGCGCGGCCTGTCCGTCAGATGCGGACGGCTTTCTCGCGCCCCGTGCGCAGGTCGCGCATCAGCAGGCGATGTTTCTCGCACGCGCGCTGAAGTGCCGTGTCGGCGGTGAAACGCTGCCGGAGTTCACGTATCGCGATGCGGGCACGCTGGTGGGCTTCGGCGATGTCGGCACGATCGGCAGCCTGAGCGGGTTGCGCGAGCGGCCTGTGTTCGTCGACGGCTGGTTCGCGACCGTCGTCTACCGGCTGATCTATCGCCGGCACGTGATGACGCTCACCGGCTTCGCGCGCATGACCCTCGATACGGCGAGCCATTGGCTGCGCCGCCGCGTGCACCCTGTGATCCGGCTGCATTGAATCTCGCGTAAGAAGAAGGAACGCAGGCGCTCAGTCGAGAAACTCGGCGGACCGCTTGCGCAGCGCCGCGCCAAAATCGTCGAGCCAACCGATCGACAGCCGCCAGCTTTGCCAGTACAAGTCGACGTCCAGATGCTTGCCCGGCGCCATGTCGATCAGCTCGCCGCTTTCGAGCTGCGCGGCGATCATCCGCTCCGGGCACATGCCCCAGCCCAGGCCCGTCGAACATGCGCGCAGAAAGCCGGAGACGTGCGGAATCCAGTGCGTCGGCGCATCGAGTTCGGCGCGCGTGATCTTGCGCACGAAGCGCTTCTGCAACTGATCCTTCGGATTGAAATCGACGCACGGCGCGCGGCGCAACGTATCGCGCGCGACGCCTTCGCTGAAATAGCGCTCGAAATATGCGGGCGTGCAGACGGCGAGATAACGCATCCTGCCGAGCCGCGTCGAACGGCACCCCTGCACAGGCTCCGATTGCGTCGTCACGGCCCCCTGCACGCTGCCGTCACGAATGCGCTGTGCGGTATGGTCCTGATCGTCGATCACCAGATCGAGCAGCATGCCGCGCTCAGCGCAGAAGTCCGCAATCGCGTCGATGAACCACGTGCCCACACTGTCGTCGTTCACGGCGACGCGCAACGTCGGCCACGGTTCGAGCAATGCGCCGGGCAGATCGGGCACGCGGCCCGTGAGTTCTGCTTCGAGCAGTTGCACGCGCTCCGTATGCCGGCACAGCAGCGCGCCCGAAGTGGTCGCCGTGCACGGCTGCCCGCGCTTGACGAGCACGCTGCCGACGCGCTCCTCCAATAGCTTCACGCGTTGCGATACGGCCGAAGGCGTCACGTTGAGCGCCGTCGCCGCGCGATCGAACGAGCCGTGGCGCACGACGGCCGCGAGCGCATCCAGCAGTGCATAGTCGAGCATTAGCGTTCCTTAATCCACATTACTGAAATTAGCTTCTCTTATTCCAATTATCGCAGCACACTGGGGCCACGCGAACTTATTCTTCTCCCCAAAAACATCATGAACTGGCTGGCTTTTTCACATGGCGCCGCTCTTTGCGCGTCACTCATCGTCACAATCGGCGCGCAAAACGCATTCGTACTGCGTCAAGGCATCATGCGCTCGCATATCGGCAAAATCGTGCTGCTGTGCACGCTGTCGGACTTTCTGCTGATCGGCGCGGGCGTCGGCGGCGCGTCCGTACTCGTCGAGCGTTATCCGACTTTCATCCACGCGCTGCTGTATGTGGGTCTCGCCTATCTGGCGTGGTTCGGCATCAGCGCGCTGATGCGCGCGCTGCGCCCCGGGCATGCCGTGCTCGACACCGATTCGAAAGGCGACACCGCGCCGCCCGTGCAACGCGCGTGGCCTATCGTGCTGATGACGCTCGCGTTCACGTGGCTCAATCCGCACGTCTATCTGGATACGTTCCTGCTGATCGGCACGGCGGGCGCCCGCGAAGCGCAAGGCACGCGCGCCGCATTCGCAATCGGCGCGATGTTCGTCAGCGCCGTCTGGTTCGTCGCATTGGGCTATGGCGCGCGGGCTCTCGCGCCGCTCTTCAGGCGCGCAGTTGCCTGGCGCGTGCTGGATGGCGCGATCGGCAGCATGGTGTTGCTGCTCGCCGTCACGCAGTTGCGCTAAGGCCGCTGAGGTGTGCCGGATTGCGTCGACCGACGCGCCGGCTCGTCAACGTTTGAATGTCACCTTCGTGGGCCGCGCGATGTCTTCGAGGGCTGCGCTGCCCACGCCCACCGTCTGCAACGCGCCGTCCGTCACATAGGGCTCGAGGCCCAGCGCGGCAATCTTCAGCGCGATCTCTCGGCGGCGGGCGTCGTCATCCCGCGGACAATAATCGATTGAAATGACGGGCAACCTGTAGCGCTCGCATATCGTGCGGGCCCGGCCGAGCAGCCATTCGCGGTCGTTGTCCGGCACCTGTTCATAGCGCTGATTGGTTTGATCCCATCGGCCGAACAGCGATTCGAACGCGACGGCCGCGACCTGATCGTGCACGTGCGGCAGGATCTCGAAGCCGCGATTCAGGATCAGCTGCGCCTGCGGATAGCGCGCCTTCACCGCTCGCAGCACCGCAACCAGTCCCGCCTGCTGCCGCGCCCGTTCCGCATCCGTCTTCGCGACAAGCTGATACGAATCGAGCGTGTCGAGGAAAAAGCCGCGATAGCCGCGCTCCCACAGCGGCCCGATGATCTCGCCGACAACGAACTCGGGCCAGCCGGCCGCCGTCTGATCGACGACCATCGACGCCCACGCTTCGTTGCGGCCCATAAGACATGTTTGCGGCATTTTCGTGTAGTACGCGCGCTGCTTCGTCACCTCGCCGACGCTCACATACGCATACCAGTTCGGACAGTGCGCCGTGTGTGCGCGCGGATCGAAGCCGCTATCGGGTTCGAGCACGACGGTGTCGAACGCTTCGAACTGTTCGGCGTGCACGTTCGCGCCGTAGAAGAACGCGACCGACCCGATGCCCGTCGCCGAAACCCGCTTGCACGCGGTGATTGCGGGCCTCAACCATGCAACCGACAGCAGCAGGATCGCCACCACCACGCAGGCGATGATGATCCACGAAATTCCCATGTGGGCGAGAAAATGGGCTGTCATGAGCCGACAATTGCATATGGGCCGCGAGGCTTCCTATGATGGCACGATGGGCACGGGTGTTGCTCGAAGCCGTGACGGCGGCGCCTGTGTCAGCCGACGCGGTTCCCGCGTGTCGGTCGATCGCTGCATCGACCTGCCCAGCAATCCAACGATGGAGACTGCCATGCTTCGATACGCTGCCATCTTTTTCGTCATCGCCATCATCGCGGCCATCTTCGGATTTGGCGGTATCGCCGCCGGCGCTGCCGAAATCGCGAAGGTGCTGTTCTTTATTTTTATCGTGATCTTCCTCGTGACGCTGCTGATGGGCGTGATCAGACGCTGAGCGCGCGTGCCTTTTTCCGGCAAATTGCTGATCGTCGTGCTTGCAAATTGTGCGCGGCGCTTTTGCAATAGTTGCCGGCAGCCGTTTGCGGTTGCTTTTCGTGGATCGCGTCGCCTGTCCTGAGCATCCGCAATGCGCGCGGAGGCGCTAACGCGGATGCCAGCGCAAAGGCCCAGACGACGCATCGCAGACGAGCAAACGCTCAAGTCCCCGCACGAGACTCCAGCGCGTTCAACGCTTCGTGAAGCTTTTGCGCGCGGCTCTTCTGCGCAGGAATGCGCGCAGCCGCATTGACGTCGTCCACGCGCTTGCGCCAGTAGGAAAGCGGAATTGGCTCCGCACCGGAAATGCGCACCAGGACATGCTCGAGATGCACGAGATCCGACTCAAGCTGATGATGGTTCATGCCTTTCCCCGATCGCACCGTCCGCCTGGATCACCCCTTCATGCTGTGGCGGCAGTGTCGAATTGATATGTGCCGAAGCGGGCTCTCACGCGCTCAAGCCATCGCGGCCCTCGAACAGACTATGAATGCCCAATATGACAACACGATCAACACGCCGGCAAATCCACCGTTGTGTGTACGAGGAATCCTCACGGCTTTCATGCGCTCGTCAAACTGTCGCTTGTCGCGCAAACCGCACGTGCGTAGCGTCCACGGCGACACGCGGCGCTAGCGACGCTCTTTCGATGTGCGTTCGCTGAGCCCGATATCCAGTTCTTCGCAAAGAAAGGTCTGCAACGCGTCGACGGCGGCGCTCTGCGCGCCCGCCATGTGCCGCGTGAAAAGGCCGAGATCCGCTGCGGGCGGCTCGGGCAGACCGTCGGCGGCGCCGAGCACGCGCATCGATTCATAGCGGATGTTGCCCTCCAGCAGCACCGAAACGCCCAGCCCTGCTTCGACGGCCGACTGCACGGCAGGCAAGCTCGTGCTCGTGCAGACGACACGCCACGCGATACCCGCGCGCCGCAAGATCGTCATTACATGTTGCTGCCACAGGCATGTGCCGCCGAATGCGACGAGCGGCAGCGGCGCATCGCGCCCGGCGACATAGCCGCGCGCGCCGACCCAATAGAGCAGCTGGGTCCACTGGACGAGCGGCGTCGCATCGACCATCGCCGGATCGCCGACGAGCACATCGAGCGCGCCATCGGCAAGACGCTGCGACAGCGCCGCGCTCGCATCGACGACGATCTCCAGCGCGACCTGCGGATGCGCCGCCGAGAAGCGCCGCAGCGCGCGCGGCAAGCGGCCCACCGCGACGTCTTCGAGCATGCCGAGACGCACGGTGCCAGCCACATCGCCCGCTTCGAGCGCCCGGCGGGCATCTTCGCCGGCGCCGAGAATCGCGTGCGCATACGGCAGCAGCCGATGACCCGCCTCCGTCAGGCGCACGCCGCGCGGCGAGCGCTCCAGCAGGCGCTGGCCGATGTCGTCCTCGAGACGGCGCAGCTGCATGCTGACGGCCGCCTGGGTTCGCGAGAGCCGCGCAGCGGCAGCACTGACGCCGCCCGTCTCCGCGACCGTCACGAAGGCTCTCAGAAGACTGCTGTCGAAGTCGCGCACTATTAGCGTCCGTGATAACAGCATAAGAAATATCAGCTTATCTTAACGCTCGATTCGCCGATATGATGGGTTCTGCCGTTCCTCCGCCCTTCTATGCCCGCTGCGCCCACTGAAAACCCATGAAAGACTCCACGCTCGCCGTTCCTGCCGCATTCGACGCGTCGCCTTCGTCTCGCGCACCGACGGGGCCCGCGCCCGCCGCGCCTGAAACGGTGCCGTTCGAGACGGCCGCGCCTACGCCGGCCGCACCTACGCTGGCCGCACCTACGCTGGCCGCACCTACGCCGGCCGCACCTACGCCGGCAGCGCCGAAACGCCACGTTGGCATGGCGGCGTTGCTAGGCTTGCTGTCGATGTCCTGCGTGCAGTTCGGCGCCGCGCTGTCCGCGCCGACAATGGATGCATTCGGCGCATTCAGCACGACCTGGTTGCGGCTCGCGTGGGCGGCGGCGATTCTCGCGCTCGTCGTGCGTCCCCGGCTGCGCCGCTACTCGCGCGCGCACTGGGTCGCGGCGGGCGTGCTCGGCGCCGCGATGGCGGGCATGACGTTGTGCTTCTTCTCGGCGATCGAGCGCATTCCGCTCGGTCTCGCCGTTGCGATCGACTTTCTCGGCCCGCTCACTGTCGCGACGCTGGGCGTGCGGCGTCCGCGCGCGCTGTTGTGGCCGCTGCTCGCCGTCGCGGGCGTGCTGCTGCTCGCGCATGACCGCGCGGGCTGGATCGGCGACCCGATCGGTATGCTGCTCGCGGCAGGCGCGGCATGCGGCTGGGGCAGCTACATCGTGTTGATGAAGAAGACGGGCGCGCTCTTCGACGGGCTCGAAGGGCTGTCGGTGTCGCTGATCGCGGCGGCGCTCGCCGCGACGCCGTTCGGGCTCGCCGAGCACGGCCTGCACATCGCGCCGATGCAACTGGCCGCGACGGCCGGGCTCGCGCTGCTCGTGCCGCTTCTGCCCTACGCGCTGGAGATGATCGCACTGCGGCACATGCCCGCGTCGTCGTTCGGCATTCTGATGAGCATCGAACCGGCGATCGGCGCGCTCGCGGGCTTTGTCGTGCTGCATCAGCCGATGACGGCCCTGCAACTCGCGGGCACGCTGTTCGTCGTGAGCGCGAGCGTCGGCGTGATTGTCACGTCGAGATGAGGCGCTGCGCCGACGCTTCGCATCGACGGTCTACAATCGACGGATCACATTCCGACCATCGAGGACAGCATCATGACCGACGACGAACGCGCAATCCGCCAGCTGATCGACACATGGCTCGCCGCCAGCAAGGCAGCCGACACGGCAACCGTGCTGAGCCTGATGACGGACGACGTCGTCTTCATGGTCGCGGGCCAGAAGCCGTTCGGCAAGGCCGCGTTCATGGCGGCATCCGAAGGACAGAAGAACATCGACATCGACGGCAAGAGCGACATTCTCGAACTTCAGGTGCTCGGCGACTGGGCGTTCTTGCGCACGCATCTCGAAGTCACGGTCACGCCGAAGGACGGCTCGCCACCGATGCGCCGCGCCGGCAACACGCTGACGATCCTGCGCAAGGAAACCGACGGCCGCTGGCTGCTCGCGCGCGACGCCAATCTGCTCATGCCGCAGCAGTGACATAGACGGCCGCTACGCGGGTCGCGGTATCGGCCGCTCACGTCTCCCAGGGCGCGCGCCGATCCGCGTCGAGCCTGCCGTACCGTCCGAGCGCCTGCCGCACGGTATCGCGCGAAACCACGCCCTCGTCGGCGAGCGGCTTCAGCGCCGCGATCACAATCGACACACGGTCCACCTCGAAGAACGCCCGCAACGCCGCGCGCGTGTCGCTGCGCCCGAAGCCGTCGGTGCCGAGCGTCACGTAACGGCGCGGCACATACGCGCGAATCAGCTCGGGCACGGCGCGCACATAATCGGTCGCCGCGATGACGGGGCCGCGCGATGCAGCCAGCGCGGATGTCACATAGGGCGTCGTGTTGTCGTCGGTATCGAACAGGCGCTCCGCGCGCTCCGATGAGACGCCGTCGCGATGCAGTTCGATGAAGCTCGTCACGCTCCACACGGCCGCGTCGATCTGCCAGTCGTCCTTCAACATGCGCGCCGCCGCCTGCACCTCGCCGAGTATCGCGCCCGAGCCGAGCAATTGAACCTGAGCCGTTTCGAGCGCCACGGCATCGAGCGGATACATGCCCTTCAGCACGCCGTCACGCACCGTGTCGACGGGCGTGGCAGGCAATGAAGGCTGCGCGTAGTTCTCGTTCGTGACCGTGAGGTAATAGAAGACGTCGCGCTGATTCTCGATCATCTCGCGCATGCCTTCGTCGACGATCATCGCGATCTCGTACGCGAACGCCGGATCGTACGCGCGGCAGTTCGGCACCGTCGATGCCGCCATGTGGCTCGTGCCGTCCTGGTGCTGCAAGCCTTCGCCGCCGAGCGTCGTCCGGCCCGCCGTCGCGCCGATCAGAAAGGCGCGGGCGCGCTGGTCGGCAGCGGCCCAGATCAGGTCGCCGATACGCTGGAAGCCGAACATCGAGTAGTAGATGTAGAACGGCAGCATGGGGAGATCGTGCACGCTGTATGAGGTCGCCGCCGCGATCCACGACGATATCGCGCCCGCCTCCGAAATGCCCTCTTCGAGTATCTGGCCGTTCGTGTCTTCGCGGTAATACAGCATCGAGCCCATGTCTTCCGGCTCGTACAACTGGCCGAGCGGCGAATAGATGCCGACCTGGCGGAACAGGTTCGCCATGCCGAACGTGCGCGCCTCGTCGGCGACGACGGGCACGATGCGCGGCCCGAGCGACGCGTCCTTCAGGAGACTGCCGAGCATCCGCACGATCGCCATCGTCGTCGACATTTCCTTGCCGTTTGCGTCCAGCGCGAATTGCCCCCAGGACGGCATCGCAGGCACGATCGGCGTCTGCGATGCCGCTCTCCGCCTTCTGGGCAGATAGCCTCCCAAGGCAGCCCGGCGCGCATGCAGATACTGCATTTCCGGGCTGTTTTCCGCTGGCTTGTAGAACCGGAGCTGCTCGACGTCGTCATCGGAGAGAGGCAAACGGAAGCGATCGCGAAACGCCTTCAATTGCTCGACGTCGAGCTTCTTCTGCTGATGCGTCGTCATGCGCCCCTGGCCGATCGAGCCCATCCCAAAGCCCTTCATCGTCTTCGCGAGAATCACGGTGGGCTGGCCGCTGTGTTTCGACGCGCGGTCATAGGCGGCGTGCAGCTTGCGCACGTCGTGGCCGCCGCGCCGCAGGCGGTCGATGTCGTCGTTGCTCAGATGCGCGGCGAGCGCGGCCAGCTCGGAGTTCTGGCCGAAGAAGCGCTCGCGGTTGTAGGCGCCGTCGTTGGCCGAGAAGGTCTGGAACTGGCCGTCGACGGTATGCGCGAACGCGCGCAGCAGCGCGCCCGTGCGATCGCGCGCGAAAAGGGCATCCCAGTCCGAGCCCCACAGCACCTTGATCACGTTCCAGCCCGCGCCCGTAAACTGCGCTTCGAGTTCGTCGATGATGCGGCCGTTGCTGCGCACGGGGCCATCGAGCCGCTGCAGATTGCAGTTGATCACGAACACGAGATTGTCGAGCCGTTCGCGCGCCGCCAGCGACAACGCGCCGATCGATTCGGGCTCGTCCATCTCGCCGTCGCCGAAAAAGCCCCACACCTTGCGGCCTTCCGTCTTCAGCAGCCCGCGATTCTGCAGATAGCGCATGAAGCGCGCCTGGTAGATCGCGTTGATGGGCCCGATGCCCATCGAGCCCGTCGGGAACTGCCAAAAGTCCGGCATCAGCCATGGATGCGGATACGAACACAGCCCCGGCCCCGCGATCTCGCGCCGGTAGTGCTCGAGATGCGTCTCGCTCAGGAAGCCTTCGAGAAACGCGCGCGCATACACGCCCGGCGACGAATGCGGCTGGAAGTAGACGAGATCGCCGCCGCGCGCATCGTCCGGGCCGCGAAAGAAATGGTTGAAGCCGACCTCGAACAGATCGGCAGCGGACGCATAGCTCGCGATATGGCCGCCCAGCTCGCCGTACGCGCGATTGGCGCGCACGACCATCGCCAGCGCGTTCCAGCGCAACGCGGCGGCGAGCCGTTCTTCCGTGTCGAGATCGCCGGGATACGGCGGCTGCAGATCGACGGGAATCGTATTCGCGTATGGCGTGACGCTCACGCGCGCCGAGGCGACGCCGTTCGACAGCGCATGCGCGGCGAGCCGGTCGAACAGATACTGCGCGCGCTCGATGCCGACATGCTGGACGACGCCATCCAGCGCGGCGAGCCATTCGGCCGTTTCCTGCGGGTCACTGTCGACGCGAGCTTGAGTGAGGGCGAGAACGGGTTGAGCACCGCTCGATAAATCGGTCATGGCGCGACTCCGGCAGAAGAGAGGCGTGAAAAGCAGGCGTGAAAAGCGGAATGCCGAAACGACTCGGCGACGTGGATCAGCTTACCCATGCAGCCACAAAATGTGCATCTCTTTTGCTCGCTCTCGAGGTTTCAGATAGTGTATTTATTCCGCAAATTCGCCCTCACATGGAATCTTTACACTATGACGTCCGAAGCGAGATCCACCGCCGCGCGGCGGCTCGACCGTATCGACATCGCGATTCTCCAGCAGCTACAGCAGAACGCGCGCATCACGAACGCTGAACTGGCGCGCGCTGTCAACCTGTCGCCGACGCCGTGCTTCAACCGCGTGCGCGCGCTCGAAAAGCTGGGGCTGTTCCGTCAGCAGGTCACGCTGCTCGATGCCGAGGCGCTCGGACTGCGCATCAACGTGTTCATTCAGGTGAGCCTCGAAAAGCAGGTCGAAGACGCGCTACGCCGCTTCGAACAGGAAGTCGGCGAGCGGCCCGAGGTGATGGAGTGCTATCTGATGACGGGCGATGCCGACTATCTGCTGCGCGTCGTCGTGCCTGACATGCAGAGTCTCGAACGCTTCATCGTCCAGTGGCTCACGAAGATTCCCGGCGTGTCGAACATCCGCTCGAGCTTCGCGCTCAAGCAGGTGCGCTACAAGACGGCGTTGCCGCTGCCTGTCGCGGGGCTCACGCTGTCCGCCGACGACGATGCGCCGCGCGAATGGGCTTGAGGGAGAATCCGCGTCCGTTCGAACGCCGCCTACGTGGATGAACCGGCCGGCGGCGTCACGCGCTCGCGCAGTTCGCGGCGGATCACTTTGCCCGTCGCCGTCATCGGCAACGCTTCGACGAAATGAATCGCGCGCGGATACTCATGCGCGGCGAGGTGCGTCTTCACGTGCTCCTGCAAGGTCCGCACGAGCAGATCGCCCGGTTCGTAGCCGGGATTCAGCACGATGAAGGCGGTGACGATTTCGGTGCGCTGCGTATCGGGCGCGCCGACCACGGCCGCCATGCGCACAGCGGGATGACGCAGCAGGCAGTCTTCGATCGGCGCGGGACCGATCCGATAGCCGGCGCTCGTGATCACGTCGTCGTCGCGGCCGACGAAACCGATGAAACCGTCCGCGTCCATCAGGCCCATGTCGCCCGTCAGCAACCAGTCGCCGCGAAACTTGTCGCGCGTGGCCGGCTCGTTGCGCCAGTAGCCGAGGAACATCACCGGGTCCGGCGCGCGAATTGCGATGTTGCCGGGCTCGCCGCGCGGGACGGTCTGCCCCGCGTCGTCGACGATTGCGACGCGATGCCCAGGCACCACCTTGCCGATCGAGCCCGGACGCGGCTCGAACAGCGTCGCGCACGACGACACCACGACGTTGCACTCCGTCTGCCCATAGAACTCGTTGATCGTCACGCCGAGCGCGCGCCGCCCCCAATCGATCAGCTCCGCGCCGAGCGACTCGCCACCGCTCGCGACCGCGCGCAGCGAGAGCTTCCATCGCTCCGGGCGCTCGACGGCGCGCATCATCTTCAACGCGGTCGGCGGCAGGAACGTGTGCGTGACGGCATAACGCTGCATCAGATCGAAAGCCGCTTCGCCGTCGAACTTCTCGAAGCGCCGCGCGAGCACGGCCACGCCGTGATGCCAGGCGGGCAGCAGGACATCGAAGAGACCACCGATCCATGCCCAGTCGGCGGGTGTCCACATCAGCCGCGCATCGGCGGGGAAAAACGCTTGCGGCATCTCCACGCCAGGCAGATGGCCGAGCAGCACGCGATGCGCGTGCAGCGCGCCCTTCGGCTTGCCCGTCGTGCCCGACGTGTAGATGATGACGGCGGGATCGTCCGCAAAGGTCGTCTCTGCATTGAATACGGCCGTCGATTCGTTGAGCGCGGTCCAGAACGATTCGGTCGGCGCATCGACCTGCGCTTCGGTCTGGGATGCGGGATCGGCCTGGTCGGCGTCGACGGAAAAGATCGTGCGCAGTTCGGGCAATGTCGCGCGCACCGAGGCGATCTTCTGCACACCGCTCAGGTCCGTGACGAGCGCGACAGCGCCGCTGTCCGACAAGCGATATTGAAGCGCATCGGGCCCGAACAGCGCAAACAGCGGCACAGCGATTGCGCCGCACTTGTAGACGGCGAGATGCGCAATGGCCGTCTCGACCGATTGCGCGAGAAAGATGCCGACACGGTCGCCCTTCTTCACGCCACTGCGCCGCAGCGCATTCGCGAAGCGATCCGACAGGGACTTCAGTTCGTCGAAGGTGTAGCGCGTCGCCTGCCCTTCGCGCGTTTCGCAGATCAGCGCGAGACGGCCGCTGCCGTCAGCCCACTTGTCGCACGCGTCGACGCCGATGTTGTATTGCTGCGGAATGCGCCATTCGAATGCGGCGATGAGACCGTCGTATGTGTCAGCGGCGGGAAGCATCAGTGTCTCCTGTGTGTTGCTTATGCGCGCGGCGATGCGCCCGATGTCATGCTACTCCGCAAGCGACGCGAGTGGCCCGCACAACGCGTCGAGTTCCTGGATGTCGATGTCGAACATCGAATCGCGCACAGGTTGCGCCTTGCGGACTCGAGCGTGACGCCACGGGTCTTTATTTGAGTTTATCTCATCTTTTGAATCAAGCATCTGATGGAATAGTCTCCCTTCTTCTGCGAAGCTTTTTGAAGTTATCGAGCATGGGTGATCAGCATGAATCGCGAATTCTTGAGCTTTGCTCAATTCATGCTTTCGCGTTCTAACAGACGCGACCTGCCTGCCGCGCCCGGTATCGGAAGCACGATGCAATAACATGACTCCGATGTGAGGCCACATGATCGCCCTGAATCAGACCAGGATTTTTTTCGATTGCTTGTTAAGCGCATCGGCCGCCACAATGCGCCAACCAGGGGAGGACTATGAAGAAGTGCATTCTGCTGGCGGGGATTGGCGTGCTCGCGGCATGCACCGCGGTATCGAGCGTGGACAAGAAGCAGAATGGCTATCTCTCCGTCACGAGTCGCGGACGCACCAGCCTTGCATCGTGGAACAGCATCCGCAACGCGGGGCTCAAGCACGCGAAGGCCTATTGCCGCGACCAGAACAAGCAGATGCACACCGTCGAGGTTCGTACGAACGGTGTGCGCAGCGCGGGCAACCAGACTGTCGAAGTGGTGTTCGAGTGCTTCTGACCAAGCGGTGAACGGCGCTCAGGCCGTGTTCGATTGGTCCGCGACGGTATCGCCGAAATGGCTCGCGACGAACGCGCGCATCGCGGCGATCAATGGCGTGGCCCCCGTCTGTTCGATCGTGCCAGTGCCGGCCGGAACGGCGGCCGTCCACGTCGCGTGCTCGCCCGCCGCGGCGGGGACGAGATGAATCCTGGCCCGCTCGATGATCGGGCCGCACTGGGCCCAATCCGTCGACGGCGCGAAAGCGGCTTCGAGCGCGCCTTCCGGGTCGCCGTCGCAAGCCGGTTCTTCGATCCAGCAGAAGCCGTCGTCGACGCGCGGCTTCGGCAGATTGTCCGCTCGTGCGACCCAGTAATCGAGCAACGCGCCTTCCAGATCCGAAACTCTCATCTCTGCTCCTCGTGGAGATCGTGTGTGGCGAACCAGCTTCGATTGTGCATCAAGTTCGTGTCGGGATTTGTGACGCTGCGTCCGCGGCCTTGCCGCCGTCGAGGGACGCTCGCGAGGGACGCTCGCAATGCAACGGCGAGGCAGGCATTCTCGCGATCGGTCGCCTAGAATGTAAGTTCGGCCACGACATGATGGAGGGCACGCCGTGAATGAAACGTTGATGGCGTACTTGCTAGGGCCCGTCGTAATGGCAATCGTCGGCGTTGTACTGTGGATCGTCGCGCATTACCACGGCAAGCCTGGCCACGGACGGGGAGCCCGTTGGCTTGACACGCACTACGTCGACTTGATGCACCACAGGCACTGATGGCCCGCGTACAAGCGCCTTTTGCGTGCGGCGGGTTCTTTGGCGGACAGAAACGAAAAACGGGCCGAAATGGCCCGTATTCATTGGTGTCCTGGCGGAGAGAGGGGGATTCGAACCCCCGATAGGCTATTAACCTATACACGCTTTCCAGGCGTGCGACTTAAACCGCTCATCCATCTCTCCTGCGAGGACGCGCATTATAGCAAACTCTCGCGCCCTTGCCATCTCGGCGGGATGGCCCGTGTCACGGGTGCCGGATGTAGTCCACCAGCGCCCTCGTGTAAGCGTCCGGCTTCGCGTCCACGAGGCTCACCAGCACCGTCACCAGAAACCCCGCCGGCACGCCGAACACGCCCGAGCTGATCGGCTCGATGCCGAACCAGCGCGTGCCGACGAAGCCCGTCAGCTGCGTGAAGAACGGATAGGTCGACACGATGTAGTAAATGCACACCCCCAGCCCCGCTAGCATCCCCGCGACGGCGCCCAGCCGCGTCGTGCGCTTCCAGAACACGCCGAGCACCAGCACCGGAAAGAGACTCGACGCCGCCAGCGAAAACGCCGCGCCGACCAGAAACAGGATATTCCCCGTATTCAGCGACGCCACATACGACGCGAACAGCGCCACGCCCAGCAGCAGGATCTTCGAGATCGTCACGCGCCGCTGGCTCGACGCGTCGGGATCGACCATGTGGTAGTAGACATCGTGCGACAGCGCGTTGGCGATCGTCAGCAGCAAGCCATCGGCCGTCGACAGCGCCGCCGCCAGCGCGCCCGCCGCGATCAGCCCCGACATCACGTACGGCAGCCCCGCTATCTCCGGCGCGGCGAGCACGACCATGTCCGGCTGCATCTGGACCTCGCTCCAGCGCACGATGCCGTCGCCGTTCACGTCGGCAATGCTGATCAGGTACGGCTCGATCCGCCGCCATTGCATCACCCACTGCGGCAGCTCGGAGAAGCGATGGCCGACGAGATTCGACAGGATCTCGTACTTGATCAGCACCGCGAGCACGGGCACCGTCAGATAGAACAGCGCGACAAAGAAGAGCGTCCAGCCGACCGAGCGCCGCGCCGACGCCACCGAGGTGGTCGTGTTATAGCGCGTCAGAATGTGCGGCAAGCTCGCCGTCCCCAGCGACAGGCACAGCAGCAGCGAAAGAAAATTGCGCAGATGCAGCCGCCGCTCGGCTTCGTTCGCGGCGGGAAACGGCTCGTACATCTGCTCGGGCGCCGCCGCGCGCTGGATCATCTCGTCGCGCTGCTGCGCCCACACGATCTGCGCCGTTGCGGCGTCGCGAGGAAAGCGCGCAATCCGCCGTTCGAGATCGGCGATCTCGCGCAACGGTCCGTTGTGCCGCCGCAAGTCGACGAGCTGCTCGGTCAGGCGGCCTTTCTCGTCGATATACGACTGCGGCAGGCCGTCGATCTGCGCCTGCATCAGCGCGGCGCGCATCCGGTAATCGTCGCGCACCGCCTGCTCGGACGGCGCATCGCGCACGGCGCGCTCCATCGTCTCGACGCGCTCCATCAGACGTCCATAGCCGAATTGCGGCACCCAGCCGAGGCCATCCTTGTGCGCGATCATCGACACGGGAATCAGAAACGCCGCGATCAGAATGATGTACTGCGCGACCTGCGTCCACGTGACGGCACGCATGCCGCCGAGGAACGAACAGACGAGAATGCCCGCGAGCCCGCAGAAGATGCCGATCGCAAAGTCGACGCCGATGAAGCGCGTCGCGATCAGCCCGACGCCCTGAATCTGCGCGACCAGATAGACGAATGAACAGAGAATCGCCGACAGCGCGGCAAGCCCGCGCACCGCGTTGCTCGAAAAGCGCGTGCCGAGAAAATCGGGAATCGTGTAGCGCGCGAGCTTGCGCACGTACGGCGCGAGCAGAAACGCGACGAGGCAGTAGCCGCCCGTCCAGCCCATCGTGTACGCGAGGCCATCGTAGCCCGTCGCGTACAGCGATCCGGCGAGCCCGATGAACGACGCCGCCGACAGCCAGTCCGCCGCCGTCGCCATGCCATTGAACGCGGACGGCACACGCCGCCCGGCCACGTAGTACTCGACGAGATCGGAGGTACGCGACAGCAGGCCGATCACGGCATACACGGCGATCGGCACGAACAGGAACACATAGCCGATCCACATGCCCGGCCCGTTCGCGGCCTCGATGCGCCACAACAGATAGATGAACGCAAAGAAGCCCAGCGTATAGAGCGAATACGAACGGATCAGCCGATGCGCGAGCTTCATCGGTCGGCCGTGCGCTCGGCAATGTCGTCCTGCGCGCTGGCTTCGAGCGCGCGTTGCAATGCGGCGTCGGCGCGCTGCATCAGCACGATGTAGACCACGATCAGCACCAGGTACACGAGGATCGCGCCCTGCGCGCCCATGTAGAACGGCAGGCTGAAGCCCGCAAAACGCACGGGTGCGAGCCCTCTCGCGATCAGCGGCACGATGAACGACACGAAGAAGCCGACCAGCATCAGCGCGACGATCAGCACGATGTTGAAGCGCCAGTAGCGCGCATGCGCGCGCGCCATCGCCTCCGTCACGGGCGGCGGCTCGGGCAAGGGATTGATGTGGTGACGCGATGTGTGGTGTGGCGCGGCCATGCGCCTATGTATCAAAAACGTGTTGCATCGGCAATCGGGGTTGTCCGCGCAACGACTTGCGTCATCATTCGAAGCACGACGCGCGGCGCATGAAAAAACGGCGCATCGTCATCGGATGCGCCGTTTGCGTCTTCAAGGCTTCAGGGTCTTAAGGCCCTATGCGCTTTCATCGATCAGCGCGATTCACCCAACTGATCGAGAATCGCCGGGTTCTCGAGCGTCGACACGTCCTGCGTGATCTCCTCGCCCTTTGCGAGCGAGCGCAACAGACGCCGCATGATCTTGCCCGAGCGCGTCTTCGGCAGGTTGTCGCCGAAACGGATGTCCTTCGGCTTCGCGATCGGACCGATTTCCTTGCCGACCCAGTTGCGCAGTTCCGCAGCGATCTTCGCGGCCTCTTCGCCTTCGGGGCGCGTGCGCTTCAGCACGACGAACGCGCACACGGCCTCACCCGTCGTCTCGTCCGGGCGGCCGACGACGGCGGCTTCCGCCACCAGCGGATTCGCGACCAGCGCCGACTCGATCTCCATCGTGCCGAGGCGGTGGCCCGACACGTTCAGCACGTCGTCGATGCGGCCCATGATCGTGAAGTAGCCCGTCTCCTTGTCGCGCACCGAGCCGTCGCCCGCGAGGTACAGGTTGCCACCAAGCTCTTCAGGGAAGTAGCTCTTCTTATAGCGTTCGGGGTCGCCCCAGATCGTGCGGATCATCGCCGGCCACGGACGCTTGACGACGAGAATGCCGCCCTGCCCGTTCGGCACGTCCTGGCCCGTTTCATCGACGATCGCGGCCATGATGCCCGGCAGCGGCAGCGTGCACGAACCCGGCACGAGCGGCGTCGCGCCCGGCAGCGGCGAGATCATGTGGCCGCCCGTTTCCGTCTGCCACCACGTATCGACGATCGGGCAGCGCGAGCCGCCGACGTTCTCGTAGTACCACACCCACGCTTCTGGATTGATCGGCTCGCCGACCGTGCCGATGATGCGCAGCGACGACAGGTCATAGCTCTTCGGATGCACCTTCGGATCGGCTTCCGCAGCCTTGATCAGCGAGCGGATCGCCGTCGGCGCGGTATAGAACACAGAGACCTCGTGCTTCTGGATCATGTCCCAAAAGCGGCCTGCGTTCGGATACGTCGGCACGCCTTCGAACACGACCTGCGTGCCGCCGAGCGAGAGCGGACCGTAAGTGATGTAGCTGTGACCCGTGACCCAGCCGATGTCGGCCGTGCACCAGAATACGTCCGTCGGCTTCCAGTCGAAGGTCCATTTCATGGTCTGCGCGGCCCACAGCAGATAGCCGCCCGTGCTGTGCTGCACGCCCTTCGGCTTGCCCGTCGAGCCCGACGTATAGAGGATGAAGAGCGGATGCTCGGCGCCGACCCATTCCGGCGCGCATTGATCCGATTCGTTCGCCGTGATCTCGTGCATCCACAGATCGCGCTTGTCGTCCCAGCCGATCTTGCCGCCCGTGCGCTTGTAGACGATCACGCTCTTGACGGCCTCGCAGCCGCCCATCGTGAGCGCTTCGTCGGCGATATTCTTGAGCGGCAGCGCCTTGCCGCCGCGCATCTGTTCGTCGGACGTGATCAGCGCGACGGCGCCCACGTCGACGAGACGTTCGTTCAGCGACTTCGACGAGAACCCGCCGAACACGACCGAGTGGGTCGCGCCGATACGCGCGCACGCCTGCATCGCAACGATGCCCTCGATCGACATCGGCATGTAGATGACGACGCGATCGCCCTTTTTGATGCCGCGTTTCTTCAGCGCATTCGCGAAGCGCGACACACGCTGCAGCATGTCGTTGTACGTGACGTGGGTGACCGTGCCGTCATCGGCTTCGAAGATGATGGCGACGCGATCACCGTTGCCCGCTTCGACGTGCCGGTCGATGCTGTTGTATGACGCGTTCAGTTCGCCGTCTTCAAACCATTTGTAGAAAGGTGCATCCGATTCGTCGAGCACCTTCGTGAAAGGCTTTTTCCAGCTGAGCGTTTCGCGCGCCAGCCTGCCCCAGAAGCCTTCGTAATCGCGCTCCGCTTCGGCGGCGAGCGCCCGGTATGCGTCCATGCCGGACACTGCTGCCTGTGCCGTCATTTCGACGGAAGGCGTAAACACGCGGCGTTCATGAAGAACCGATTCAATCGCAGACATCGACTACCCCTTGGTGAAGATGAAACATCAATCCTGTGCTGGCGCGCTCGCGATGCGTGCCCGTCCAGCGGGCGCAAGGCGTCGCTCCGTGTCGTCATAGTGGCGCCGCGCGTGACATCGGTTGCGGCGTGTCTCCCACCCTCGTGCCCATGCGCATCGGCGGGCACACTGCGAATCAATGCATGGCAGGTGCGGCATCGCAACCTCGCGTGGCCGCCCGCCCGTTCAGTAGCTTCGATCGCTTCCCACGATAAGCGTTGCAACTTACCGCGTACTTACGCGCGGACCGGCCGCGCGTCAGGCAAAACACCAGGCGCCATGAATGCCGACACATCGTGATGCAAGCACATCGCAAGCATCGAGAGCGCCGCAAACATCGAGCCTACCTGTCGCTCGCGTGTGTTGCACACGTCCTAGTGCAATTGCTTTCGGCTTTGCGCCGCTGTTATGCGCCCTTTTACAATGCTAACTGAACTAGCCATATGGATTCCAGCTTGAACCGCTATTCACTGTTTCTCATCGGCGCGATGCTGCTCGTCGGCAGCAACGTCGGCATTGGCAAGTCGATTGTCGCGTTCGTTCCCGTTCCGCTCTTCGCCTTGCTGCGTTTCGTGATCGCGATGGCCGTGCTGTGGCCGTTGCTGCGCGTAAGCAAGCTGCGCCGTGTAAAAGCGGGCGAATGGGTCAATCTGTTCCTGCAGGCGCTCTTCGGCACATTCGGGTTTACGCTGCTGATGCTCAACGGCGTGCATCGGACCAGTGCCGTCGCGGCGGGTGTCATCACGAGCACGATACCCGCCGTCGTCGCGCTGTTCTCATGGATGTTCCTGAAAGAGAGGCCCGATGGGCGGGCGCTGACCTCGATTGCGCTCGCGATCGCCGGCGTGGTCGTCATCAATCTCGCGCACGCCGGCAACGCCGCGGGCGCAGCGAGCACAAGCTCGTTCGCCGGCAATCTGATGGTGCTCGGCGCCGTATGCTGCGAATCGCTGTACGTGATCCTGTCGCGCCGTCTCACGCAGACGCTCGCGCCCATCGATATCTGCGCGTACACGCATCTATTCGGCTTGCTGCTGATGCTGCCGCTCGGCGTGTCGGCGCTGTTCGAGTTCGGCTATGCGAGCACGCCCGTCAGCGTCTGGGCGCTCGTGCTGTGGTACGGGCTGTCGGCGAGCATCTTCTCGTTCTGGCTCTGGATGAAAGGCATCCGCCATGTGCCGGGCAGCCTTGCGGGCGTGTTCAGCGCGGTGCTACCCGTCGCGGCCGCCGTCTACGGCATCGTGTTCCTCGACGAACGGCCGACGCTCGCCCACGGCGTCGCGCTCGCGTGCGTGATCGCGGGCATTGCGCTCGCGAGCCTCAAGGCCAGGCGCGTGCCGCCCGTCGCGTCGTAGCATCGGCGTCACGCATGGCCTCACTCATCGGGCTCACTCATCGGCCTCACTCATCGGCCTCACTCATCGGCCTCACTCATCGGCCTCACTCATCGGCCTCACTCATCGGCCTCACTCATCGGGCTCATGCATGGCCTCGCGCGGGTGTGCCGGGCCTCGCGCGGCGCCGCGCGAGATGCCGTGCCGGCGCTTCTGCCCGCCTCGGCATGGCCGTCACGCATCACGCTGTACAATAACCGCGCCCAGCGCGCTGCGCCGGCCGGTTTCATCGCCGCCGCCTGAACGTCGGTTGTTCGCTTTCCGCGTGATCCGCCGTCGTCGATGCGAGCGCGCCCGTGCCCGCTGTCATTCGCCACCACCAAGCGCCAACACTACGCCGACGACCCATGACCGCCCTGCGTCCCGTTCCTTCCAGCCCGCACCGACGCATGCGTCCGCTGCCCTCCGTGATCTTCATGAGCCGCTGGCTGCAGGTGCCGCTCTATCTGGGCCTGATCGTCGCGCAAGGCGTGTACGTCGTGCTGTTCCTGAAGGAAGTGTGGCACCTCGTCACCGCGTCGATGACGCTCGACGAAACCAGCATCATGCTCGTCGTGCTCGGCCTGATCGACGTCGTGATGATCTCGAACCTGCTGATCATGGTGATCGTCGGCGGATATGAAACGTTCGTGTCGAGACTCGGCGTCGAGGGCCATCCCGACGAGCCCGAATGGCTCGACCACGTGAACGCGGGCGTGCTGAAGGTGAAGCTGTCGATGGCGCTCATCAGCATCTCGTCGATCCATCTGCTGAAGACTTTCATCAACCCGGATCAGCACACGACGCACGCGGTGATGTGGCAGGTGATCATTCACATCGCGTTCCTCGTGTCCGCGCTGGTGATGGCCTTCGTCGACCGTCTCACGACGCACACGCACCCCGAGCATTTCCACGAGCCCGCGGCAGCGCGCACGTTGAAGCAGAAGATTTCCAACTCCCCTGAAAGCGCATGACCGACCGCGCAGCCGCGCAGTCGCGATAACGAGCGCTACCCCACTGAGCCTAGCCATGACCGTCATCAAACAGGAAGACCTGATCCAGAGTATTGCGGACTCGCTGCAGTACATCAGCTATTACCATCCACTCGATTACATCCAGGCACTCGGCCGCGCGTACGAGCTCGAAGAGAGCGCCGCCGCGAAGGACGCCATCGCGCAGATCCTCACGAACAGCCGCATGTGCGCCGAAGGCAAGCGCCCGATCTGCCAGGATACGGGCATCGTCACGGTGTTCGTGAAGGTCGGCATGGACGTGCGTTGGGCGAGTGAATCCGGTTCGGCGACGATGAGCGTCACCGACATGATCAACGAAGGCGTGCGCCGGGGCTACACGCACCCGGACAACGTGCTGCGCGCGTCGATCGTGAACCCGCCCGAAGGCGGCCGCAAGAACACGAAGGACAATACCCCCGCTGTGATCCACTACGAGATCGTGCCGGGCGACAAGATCGACGTGCAGGTCGCGGCCAAGGGCGGCGGCTCGGAGAACAAGTCGAAGTTCGCGATGCTGAACCCGTCGGACTCGATCGTCGACTGGGTGCTGAAGACCGTGCCGACGATGGGCGCAGGCTGGTGCCCGCCCGGCATGCTCGGCATCGGCATCGGCGGCACGGCCGAGAAGGCGATGGTCATGGCGAAGGAATCGCTGATGGACCCGATCGACATTCAGGACATCATCGCGCGCGGCCCGAAGGACTGGATCGAAGAACTGCGCGTCGAACTGCACGAGAAGGTCAACGCGCTCGGCATCGGCGCGCAAGGCCTGGGCGGCCTGTCAACAGTGCTCGACGTGAAGATCATGGCTGCGCCGACGCACGCCGCATCGAAGCCGATCGCGATCATCCCGAACTGCGCGGCCACGCGCCACGCGCACTTCACGCTGGACGGCTCGGGCGTCGCGAAGCTCACGCCGCCGCCGCTCGACGCATGGCCGAAGGTCACGTGGCAACCGAATACCGAAACGAGCAAGCGCATCGACCTGAACACGCTGACGCCTGAAGAAGTCGCGTCGTGGAAGCCGGGCCAGACGCTGCTGCTGTCGGGCAAGATGCTGACGGGCCGCGACGCCGCGCACAAGCGCATCGCCGACATGCTCGCGAAGGGCGAGAAGCTGCCCGTCGACTTCACGAACCGCGTGATCTACTACGTGGGCCCCGTCGACCCCGTGCGCGACGAAGCAGTCGGCCCCGCTGGCCCGACCACGGCAACGCGCATGGACAAGTTCACCGAGACGATGCTCGCGCAAACCGGCCTGATCTCGATGATCGGCAAGGCCGAGCGCGGCCCCGTCGCGATCGACGCGATCAAGAAGCACAAGGCCGCATATCTGATGGCCGTGGGCGGCGCGGCATATCTGGTGTCGAAGGCAATCCGCAGCGCGAAGGTGCTCGCGTTCGAAGACCTCGGCATGGAAGCCATCTATGAGTTCGACGTGCAGGACATGCCCGTGACGGTGGCCGTCGATTCGAGCGGTACGTCGGTTCATCAGACGGGCCCGAAGGAATGGCAGGCGAAGATCGGCAAGATCCCCGTCGCGACGGCCTGACGTCTGTTTGTTTTACAAAAGCCGGGGCGTTATAGTCCCGGCTTTTTATTTGCTCACGCACAACGCAACACAATTGCGTGAACAATTCTCATCAACCGCATTCGCCCTTGGCTTTTCGGGTTCAGCCGTTTATTGTTCTTGGAAAACCAGGCTCCAGCGAGGAAAGATCATGCAAGGCGATAAAAAGGTCATCGAATATCTGAACGCCCAGTTGAAGAACGAACTGACCGCTATCAACCAGTACTTCCTGCACGCGCGGATGTACAAGCACTGGGGTCTCGACAAGCTCGGCAAGCATGAATACGACGAATCGATCGGCGAGATGAAACACGCCGACATGCTGATCGAGCGCATTTTCATGTTCGACGGCCTGCCGAATCTGCAGGATCTGCACAAGCTGCTGATCGGCGAAGAGACAAAGGAAATCCTCGAATGCGATCTGAAGCTCGAGCAGATCTCGCAGGGCACGTGCAAGGAGGCGATCGCCTATTGCGAGTCGGTGCGCGATTTCGTTTCGCGTGACATCTTCACGACGATTCTCGACGACACCGAAGAGCACATCGACTGGCTCGAAACGCAACTCGACCTGATCGACAAGGTCGGCATCCAGAATTACCAGCAGTCCGCAATGGGTTCGCCCGAAGAATAAGGCGGCGCTCGAAACGGTGGCGTCGCCACGCCTGTGACTCCTGCTACACTTCTGCGGTTCGATCCGCGCAACGTCTTTCGAACGCGCTGCGCGGATTTTCTTATATGGCTTCCATTGAATCCATGACCGCTTCGCCCCCCGCCTTCCCTGCGCTCTCTTCGCTGCCTGTGATCCCCCCGCTCGATCCGCGCGCGCCCATCGGCATTTTCGACTCGGGCCTGGGCGGCCTGTCGGTGTTGCGTGCGGTGCGCGCGCAACTGTCGAACGAAGCAATCATCTATGTCGCCGATTCGCTCTACGCCCCCTATGGCGAGCGCGACGACGACTTCATTGCGGACCGCACGCTGGCGATCGGCGAATGGCTCGTCGCGCAAGGGGCAAAGGCGCTCGTGGTCGCGTGCAACACGGCGACGGCGCAGTCGATTGCACTGGTGCGCGAAAAGCTGCCCATTCAACTGATCGGGGTCGAGCCGGGCGTGAAGCCCGCGGCGCTGCAATCGCGCTCGCGCGTGGCAGGCGTGCTCGCCACGCAGGTAACGCTGCGCAGCACACGCTTTCAGGCGCTGCTCGAACGCCACGCCGCCGACTGCCGTTTTCTATGCCAGCCGGGCCATGGGCTCGTGCAAGCCGTCGAGCGCTGCGATATCGGCTCGCCGGAACTGCGCGCGCTGCTCGAAAGCTACATCCAGCCGATGCTCGATGCCGGCGCCGATACGCTCGTGCTCGGCTGCACGCACTATCCGTTTCTCGACGCCGCGATTCGCGATATCACCGGCGACCGGCTTGCGCTGATCGACACGAGCATCGCGATTGCCCGTCAACTGGAGCGCGTGCTCGACCAACAGGGGCTACGTGCGCCCGAGCGCGATGCCGCGCTCGAGCCCCGCTTCTGCTCGACGAGCGACGGCGCGCATCTCAGGCAGCTCGCGTCGACACTGCTACAGATCGACGCGCCCGTCGAGCGCGTCCACATTCCGTCGCGTCGTACAGCCGCCACGGATTCGCACGCTGCCTGACCTGATTCCAGTTAGCGGGCGAGCGCGATATTTCCGTTTTTGATGCACCGCGCCGACTGTACAGCGCCACGCCACACGAGACGAACAAGAGACAAACGGGCCCGACGCCCGTCCATTGCGGCAAAAACCCACACGCCGCTCCGCTTGTCGCACCCGGCCACGCCCGCGCCAGGCAAAGGCCGCGGGAACGAAACCCTTCCCGCAGGCTGGTTTTGTTACAAAAATTTGCGATGGACGCTTGCCAAAGCGCCCCAACATAATGATAATAATTCGCATTAACGTTAGCTATCGCGAGCTGTCATGATTGTCTGCGTGTGCAAGTCTGTATCCGACCGGAAGATTCGCGCCTCGATCGCGGAGGGCATCGACACCTTCGACGAACTTCAGTTCGAGCTGGGCGTCGCGATGTGCTGCGGCAAGTGCGAACAATCCGTGCGGGATGTGATGGCCGAAAGCGGCGTCTGCGCGAGTCGTTGCGGCGTCGAGCACCACACGCAAGCCGTGCCGCTGACGTTCTACGAACGCAAGGCCGCCTGAAACTGCGTTCGTCAGCCTTGACGCATCTTCATGTTGCGCGCTGTAAAGCGCGCTAGCATCGCACGCGCTTCAGTTTTCTCCGCCGTCAGCAAGCCAGTCCGAGACCAGCCAGCGACGCCATTCTTCGAGGAGTTCGAGATGGAATTGCTGATCGGTTTCGTGACCACCCTGTGCATCTCACTGCTGATATTCCGAAAATGACGCCGTGCTGCATCGACGGCGCGCCGCCACGCTAACATGCAGGCCACGCCTACTCTCCCAACCGGCTTCGCGCCAGACGCTTCCGCACGAATCAATCCGCGCATCGTCACGGTGACGGGCATCGTCATCGGACTTCATGTCGTTGCGCTCGCCGTCGCGTTCTCGATGCGTGAAGCGACACCATTCAAACCGATCGAATCGCGCACGATCACGGCCGAGCTGATCAGCCCGGCGCCCGTCGCCGCACCGGCCGCGATCCAGTCCATCCCGACACCGCCTCCCGCGAAGCCCACGCCCGTGCAGAAGGTCAAGCCGAAAGTGCAGCCGCACCCGACGCCGAAGCCCGCGCCCGAGCCGCTGCCCGCTGCGCGGGCGCCGTCGCAGCACGAAATCGCCGCGCCCGCCGAGTCCGAGCCGCCGCCTTCGCCCGCGCCAGCCGCGCCCGCCCCCGCGACGCCAACTGCGCCCGCCGCGCCTGCCGTCGGCAAGCCGACGATGGCGTTGTCCGCACCGAAGAACGTGTCGCACCTCGATTGCAGCATCGTCCAGCCCGACTATCCCGCCCTTTCGCGCCGACGCGGCGAGACGGGGACGGCAATGATCCACTTCGTCGTCGGACTGACGGGCAAGATCGAGAACATCGAATTGAAAAAGAGCAGCGGCTACGACCGCCTCGACCAGGCCGCGCTCGACGCGATGCACTCCAGTTCGTGCAAGCCGTATCTGGAGAACGACGAGCCCGTCCGCGCCGCGTACACCCAGCCTTTCGCCTTCAGCCTCAGCAACTGATCCGCCGGAACAGATTTCAAAGAAGAAAAGGAATTGCCATGCAGAACTACGGTATTGCCCACGTCTGGGCACAAGGGGATTTCGTCACGCGCGGCATCGCGATGGCACTGCTCATCATGTCGGTGCTGTCCTGGAGCGTGATCGTCATCAAGAGCTGGAACGTCATGCGTCTCAAGCGTCTGACGAAAAACGCCGAGCAGGCGTTCTGGCATTCGGACGACTTCAGCGACGGCGTGAAGAAGCTCGGCAGCGATACGTCGTCGCCGGCTGAAAACCCGTTCCTCGCGCTCGCGCTGTCGGGCCAGGAAGCCGCCGACCATCATCATCAGACACAGCCGCATCTGCACGATCGCATGGACGTGTCCGATTGGGTCACGCGCTGCCTGAAGGACACGATGGACGACAGCGTCGCGCGCATGCAGAGCGGCCTCGCGATTCTCGCGTCAATCGGCAGCACCGCGCCGTTCGTCGGCCTGTTCGGCACGGTGTGGGGCATCTATCACGCGCTCCTGACCATCGGCGCGACGGGCCAGTCGTCGATCGATCAGGTCGCCGGTCCTGTCGGCGAGGCGCTCATCATGACGGCCTTCGGCCTCTTCGTCGCGATTCCCGCCGTGCTCGGCTACAACGCGCTCACGCGCGCCAACAAGGCGATCGTCAGCAAGCTGAGCCGCTTCGCTCATGGCCTCCACGCGTTCTTCGTGACGGGCGCGCGCCTGTCGTCGACGAAGCGCGGGGACGGTCTGCGGCTCGCTTCCCGCGCCAACTAACCGGGAGGCATGGCGATGGCAATGAGCCCTTTTGCCGGCGACGATGACGACGGCCTCATGAACGAAATCAACATGACGCCACTCGTCGACGTCATGTTGGTTCTCCTGATCGTCTTCATGGTGACGATCCCGGTGATCCGCCACGCGGTGAAGATCGACCTGCCGCACGCGAGCAGTCAGAAGGAAGACACGAAGCCCGCGCAGGTGACTGTGTCGATCGACGCCGACGGCAACGTGCTGTGGGACGACCAGAAAATCTCCGACGACGCGCTGCAGGCGAAGATCGCCGCGGCTGCGCAGCAGAATCCGCAGCCGGAGCTGCATCTGAGCGCGGACCGCAAGGTTGCGTACGAGAAGGTGGCGGACGTGATGTCGGCGGCCCAGGCGGGTGGCCTGACGAAGATCGGCTTCGTCACGCAGCCGAAAGCGCACTGACGCGCTGCCCGCGTTCATCGTTCTTCGAAGAAAAGACCTGTTTTTCAGGGCTAAATGTAAAAGGCCTTCATCGTCGGATGAAGGCCTTTTTTCGTGCGCACTCGGCGCCTTCGGGCGGCGGGATCATTTACCATCGCTTCTGCTCTGGATCTGATCACCGCATGCAGCAGCCGTGGTTGACACGGACAGCGCGGTCAGCCCTATCAGGCTCACTATCAAAGCGGCCGTCAGTTTTCGCATAGGACACTCTCCTTAGCGAAGGGACCTTCAATATAAGCCTGTGGGCGCGTGCGTTCAAGACTGCGGCCATTGAAAGTAACCATCGCCGTTCGCGCTTAAATGGCAAAAACGATATTTGCCGTGTGGCGTGCGCCAGGTTCACGTTCGCTCGCGCGGATACGGCGACGCGATCCGATGTGATGCGTCAGATCGCTGCCGCCTTCAGACGCAGCGGCTTTGCTTCGCGCTCCGGGCATTCCTGCTGGATATGCTTGCCCGCGTCGGGGTCGAGCATCTCGACCAGATAATCGACGAATGTCCGTACGGCAGGCACCATGCCCTGTCGCGACAGGAACACCGCGTACAGCTGCGGCGACGGCAGCGTCCAGCCCGGCATCACGGGCGACAGGCGTCCGCTGCGCAACGCGGCGCCATACATCATCTCCGGCAACGCCGCGATGCCGACGCCCGCGAGCGCCGCTTCCGTGATCATCATCAGATCGGCTGTCACGAGGCGCGGTTCGTGCTCGTGCGCGTGACGCGTGCCGTCGGGCGCGATCAGATTGAACACGTGGCGTCCGCCGCCCGTCGGCGTGTCGAGCGTCTCGAAACGGTTCAGATCGGCGGGTGCGAGCGGCGGCGCATTCTGACTCAGGAGGCTCGGCGCGCCGACCAGCATCTGTTGCGTGCGCCACAGCGGCCGCACGACGATATTCGCGTTCTCCGGTGGCTCGGAACGCACGCGCAACGCAACGTCGATCGAATCTTCGAACAGATCGACGACGCGGTTCGTCACGCGCATCACGACGCGCACCTCGGGATACCGATGCATGAATTCCGGCAGGATTTGCGACAGGATGGTCTGCGAGATAGTCACGGGCACGCTCACGCGCACCGTGCCGCGCGGCGACGAGCGCAGCTGCTGCACGACGTTGACGGCCGCCTGCGCCTCGGAAAGCATCGCCTGACAGTGCTGGTAGAACAATTGCCCTGCTTCCGTCAGCGCGAGCTTGCGCGTCGAGCGTTGCAGCAGACGCACGCCGAGCGACGCCTCCAGTTCCGTCAGGCGCCGCGACAGACGCGACTTCGAAATGCCGAGCACGCGCTCGGCGGCGGAAAATCCGCCATGCTCGACGACCTGCGAAAAGTACATCAGGTCGTTCAGGTTATGCGAATCGATCTTCATGTCATCGTTTCACTAGCAGAACAATCCATTGCGACAAGCCGCCTGTTTTAGCCAAAATCGGTCCATATAATAGCTGCATGTTTCAGAAATAACGCTATTCCCCATTTTTCGAGGTGACTTTGATGAGCGCGACCCGCACGATCGAACGCACGTACCCCTCCGTTCGCACGGTTGAAGGCGGCGGCTTCGTCGTCCACCGCCCGTTTCCGACACGCATGCTGATGGACTTCGATCCGTTTCTGCTGCTCGACGAAATGGGTCCCGTCGACTACGCGCCCGGCGAGGCGAAAGGCGCGCCCGATCACCCGCATCGCGGGTTCGAAACGGTGACGTACGTGCTCGAAGGCCAGTTCGGCCACAAGGACTCGGCGGGCCACTCGGGCACGCTGCGCGCGGGCGATGTCCAATGGATGACGGCCGGTTCCGGCGTCGTGCACAGCGAAATGCCGGACCCGTCGTTCGTCGCGACGGGCGGCCGCGTGCACGGTCTGCAACTGTGGGTGAACCTGCCGAAGCGCGACAAGATGATCGCGCCGCGTTATCAGGAGATGCCGTCGGCGGGCATTCCCGTCGCGACCTCCGACGACGGCAAGGTGCGCGTGAAGGTGATCGCCGGCGAGGCGCTCGGCGTGAAGGCCGCGATCGAAACGCGCACGCCCATTCTGTACCAGCATTTCACGCTGCAACCGGGCGCGCGCATCGTGCATCCCGTGCCGCGCGACTATCGCGTGTTCGCTTATGGGCTCTCGGGCAAGGGCTTCTACAGCGACGAGCAGCTCGAAATCGGAGCGCAGCAGATGATCGTATTCGACAACGACGGCGACACGGTGACGATGGCCGCCGGCGACGAGCCGCTCGACGTGCTGCTGTTCGGCGGCGTGCCGCTCAACGAGCCCGTCGTGCGCTATGGCCCGTTCGTGATGAATACGGAGGACGAAATCCGTCAGGCCGTCATCGACTATCAGGCGGGCCGCATGGGACAGATCACGCATTGAAGCGCCCTATTACCCCGAGGTTTCAGCTTTTCGCGCGGCGCGCCCTATCCGCCGTCCTGTCCGCCGTCCTGTCCGCGAATAGCCGCAAATTCGTTCACAATAGCAACCTGAGAAAAGCAACCTGAGCCGTGCGCCGCGTGATGCGCCGCGCGGCATCACCTTTCCCGTAAGGAGCGCGCATGGCAGACACGAAGGTCACGGCACACATCGGCTCGACGAATTATCAGGTCATGTTCGACGACGGCGCGCATACGTGGATCGCCGACGAACCCGAGTCGCTCGGCGGCGCCGATCGCGGCCCCACGCCGAACTCGCTGCTGCTGTCGAGCCTCGGCGCATGCACGTCGATTACGCTGAAGATGTATGCGCAGCGCAAAGGCTGGCCGCTCGAAGAAGTGCGCGTGACGCTGTCGATCCAGAAAGAAGGCAACGGCACGGCCATCGACCGCCAGATCGTGCTGACGGGCGACCTGTCTGACGAGCAGCAGGAACGGCTTCTGCAGATCGCCAATTCGTGTCCCGTGCACAAGATCCTCAGCAATCCGATTTCGATCCGTACGGGCCTGGCTGTTGCTTGACGCTATAAATCTTGGGCTTTAAGAGGAAGCTGCCGTCTTGAACTTCGAACATCTGATCCAGATTAACGATCCGCTGAATCCGCTCGTCGAATCGCTGACGCGCGAGCAACTGTGGGAAGGGCTCGTGCTGCGCGCCGAGCAGCCGCAGCTGTTCGTCATCGGCCTCGACAGTTGCTCGATCCTGTCGCGCACCGACAGCACGATGGAGCGCGAACTGCACTACGGCCAGGCGACCGTGCGCGATCGCGTAACGCTCACGCCGAAGGACAGCGTGCGTTACGACATCCTCGCAACGGCCGAATACGTCGGCGGTTCGCTGACGATGACGATCGAGCAGCCTGACGAGTTGCAGCTCTTTTTGCGCTTCGAGTACAAAACGAGCCTGCCGTCCGCCGACGACAACGGCGATCCCGACGCGCGTCAGACGGAAGAGATCGTGAAATCGGCGTATCGCGAGTCGGACATCGACACCGTCCGCCTGATCCGCCAATACGTCAGCGCGCGCAATACGCCTGACCAGCTGCATTAAATCCTGCGCGCCGCCGGACGCTCCGCGCGGCGCAATCCCCTGCCTATCGAAATATCGTGCCGATTGATTTCGCAGCCTTGTTAATGGGAATGGTTATCATTTAGAATCAATCCAACAAATCGACGAACCGATGGCAAGCATGACGAACACGACGCGCACTTCCACGCTCAGCCTGCGCCGCCCCGCGGCTACGGCGCTGACGACCGGCCGCCCGACGAAATCCGTCACGACGGTGTCCGCCGAACGCAGCAACGGCAGCGGCAGCAACGCCGCACAGGCCGCCGAGCCGACTGAGCGCGTATTGACCAGCGACGCGCTGCTTCAGGGACGCAGCCACGTGAGCATCGTGCATAACGGCGAGACGTATCAGCTGCGCGCGACGCGTTTGGGCAAGCTGATCCTGACCAAGTAACGATTGCAGTAGAACCGGGTATTGTGGGGACCACCTCTCCGAGAGGTGTTGGGCACTAGCCAGCCACGACGGCTTGCACGCGAGATCTAGACCCCTTCGTGCAGACACCAAGCCAGCCGTCTCAGCCAGCCAGGCCGCTTTTTTTTGGTTCTCACTGCGGATAGCACCGCAAAGCGCGCGCAGCGAAATCGCGCGACGTTCAAACGATATGAAGCCGTGTGGATGAAGACATCCGCACGGCTTTTGTCTTTGAAGGCCTGTCGCGCGGAATCGCGAGCCTCAGCCGACGACAGAAAAACGGGGTCAGCCGATCTCCAGCGCGGCGATCCCTGCGCGCGCGATCGCCGTATCCTGCTCCGATTTGACGCCCGATACGCCGATCGAGCCGACCGTCTCGCCGTCCACGACGATGGGCACGCCGCCCTCGACCATCGCGGTGATCGGCGCGCTCAGAAACGCCGTGCGGCCCTGTTTGATCACGTCTTCGTAGACCTTGGTTTCGCGGCGTCCGAGTACGGCCGTGCGCCCCTTCGCGGTCGCCATTTCGACCGTGCCCGGCGCGGCGCCGTCCATCCGGTGCAAATGGAGCAGATGACCGCCATCGTCGAGGATGGCGATCGTCACGATCCAGTGATTGGCGACCGCGTGCGCCTCGGCGGCGGCCGCCATTTTCTTGACGTCTTCGTCGGTCAGTACGGGTTTGGTTCTCACAGGCTGCCTCGCTGGAAAACGCGGTGGAAAACGCGGCGCGCCTTCAGTGCGTCCAGCCCCAGAACATCAGCCACCACGCACTATCGACGACCGCCAATGCCGCCATGAACCATACCATCGCGAGCCCGCGCTGCAAAATGTGCGCGGTGTAGCGGCGCGTCACGAGCCACGCGAGCCACGCGCTCCACGCGTTCGCGATCACAAGAATCGCGATGCGCAGATCCGAAGCCCAGTCGATCGGCACATGCTCGGCCTTCAGCAGCGACAGCGTCGTCGCCGAGAGCCCGAGGAACACGCCCGTGCCCGCAATCGGAATCAGCGCCTGCGCGAGATGATGCAGGCGCGTCGTATCGAAGCGGCCCAGCGTGCGCGTCGCGCCCGCCAGCAGCGCGAGCAGCGCCGTGCCATAGAAGGCGCCCGTCGCAAGGATGTAGCCGATGATCATCCCGCCATCGAGCCACGAGAAAACGTCGTTTTGCTCCGGATAGTGCGTGAACACGAACCACGGCGCATTCGTGTCGAGCGGCCACATGATGTCGTGATCGATGAGCCACGTCGCGAGCGTCTGCTTGATATCGATGAACCACGGAGAGCCCGTCCAGTGGAACGCGCCGATCGCGATGCCGAGCAGGCCATACAGGATCAGCGCCGTGTCCCAGGCGCTCGCCTGCTTGTCGCCGAGATCGACCACTTCCGACGACGGCTTGCGCCATGTCAGCGCGATCGCGTCGCGGTGCCCACTGCAACGGCCGCACATATGGCACGGCGACGCACCCTTCATGTTGCGCAACGGCACGAGCGGAGCGCAGTTGATGGGTATCACGCGATGACCGTGCTCGCCCTGCTTGTAAGAGCGGCGCCACGCGTCTTCATCGACCTTGTAGTGAAACGGCGCGAGGCGCGCCAGAAGCGAAAAGACCCCGTTCACGGGGCACAGGTATTTGCACCAGACGCGCTTCTCACGGCCATAAAGCAAGCCGATGACCATCGCGCCCAACGTGGACCCGCCGAGCACCAGCAAAACCGCTTTCGGATACTGGTAGACGCTGACCATCTGGCCGTAGATCGTCGTCAGGCCAAATGCGACGAATGGCCAGCCGCCCCAGCGCATCCAGTGCGGAATCGCCCGGCCTCGTCCGTATTTGCTCGCGAACTCCGACAGCGCGCCTTCGGGGCACAGCACGCCGCACCAGACGCGTCCGAGCATCACCATCGACAGCAGCACGAACGGCCACCAGATGCCCCAGAAAACGAACTGCGCGGCGAGCGTCAGGTTGCTCCACAGATGCGCGGAGTCGCCCGGCAGTTCGGTGAACGCGGGCACCAGAATCAGAAACGCGTAGACGCCAACGACGACCCACTGAATGCCGCGGATGACAGCGCCGTGGCGCTGCATCCAGTGGCCGACTTCCGCAAGCCGGCTACTGCGATTCGCAACGACACTGCTCATGCCGCGCGCCCCGCGGGTTGCCGCGCCGGACCGCGCTTCGCACGGCGCAGCAGCAGCCAGACGACAGCCCAGTACAGCGCGTACGTGATCAGGTTCATCAACGCCGGATGAGCTCGATAGCCGGTGAGCGTCGCGACGAGCGAGCCGAACGTGCCGGAGTCGTCGAGGATCATCGACGTGTTCCACAGCCGGTCAACGATGGTCGGCAGGATTTCCTTGTCGATCAGCTTGTCGACGCCCGTCTGGAACAGGCCCGCGCCGAGAAATAGCAGCATGATTTCCGTGATGCGGAAAAAGAGCCGCCACGAAAAGATCTTGCCGCCCAGCTGCAGCACGTAGAACGTGATGAGCGCGAGGCCGAGGCCGACGATCACGGCAATCACCTGACTCGCGTCCACATGGCCCGACTGGCCGAAGCCGAGACCGTACAGGAAGATCACCGTTTCGCTACCCTCACGCGCGATCGCGAGCGCGACGAGCACGGCGATGCCCCACCAGCTCGCGTCCTGCGTGCTCTTCTTGAGCGACTGTTCCATGTCCCGCTTGAGCGTGCGTCCGTGCGACTTCATCCACAGCACCATCTGCACGATCAGCACGCACGCGATCAGCACCATAGCGGTCTGAAAATAGTCCTGCGCATCGCCCGACAACACCTCGGTGAACCCGACCAGCGCCGCGCCCAGGCCGATCGCGGCCAGCACGCCGGCCGCCACGCCCGCCCACAGATACGGCAGACCATGACGCGCCTGCTCGTCACCATTCTTCAACCACGCGTACAGAATCCCGACGACGAGCAGCGCCTCGACGCTCTCCCGCCAAACGATGAACACTACCTGACCCATCGAAACCTCCAACTGCTTCAGTGGACGCCGCGCGCCCGTGTTACGGCTCGTGCTGCCGCGACGACGTCACTTGGCGACGATCACGCCCTGAGCCTGTTGATGGAAATCGTCAAAAAACTTGTACGTACCGGGATCGAGCGGGGCGATCACGACGACCGATTCGGCGCCCGGCGCTAGCACCTTCTCTTTGCGCAACTCGACGCTCTCGAATTCCGCCGCGCCTTTACCCGTGTTCTTCACTTCGATTCTGATGCGCTTGCCGGCGGGCACTTCGATACGCGCCGGATTCAGCTTGCCGTCCGTCATTTCCAGCTTGAACGTCACGGCCTCGTCGGCGTGCGCCAGCCCGATGAACGATGCCGCCAAGGCCAGAACGGCGATCTTCTTGTTGACTCTCATGCACCCTTCCTGGAAATGCGGCGCGCTCTAACGCGCCGCTTGCTTCATTGGAGATCGCGATGCGATCGACGGCGATCAGTAACCGCCCTTCTTGCCGATGCCTGCAAATGCGAAATCGTATTCGATCGTGAACGGCTTGAACCACGGGCCGACGCCCGTTTCCTTGTCGACGTGACGGCCGAACGCCATATGGCCCGTCTGCATCGGCGGTTCGACGATCAGCTTCAGGTGATACTTGCCCGGGCCGGCGAGCTTGACGTTGTCGCCGTAGTGCGGACCGTCGTCGGCGACCATCGGCATCAGATCGCCCTTCTGGTCATAGCTCGAGCCCGACTTGGTCAGTTCGTAGCGCACTTGCAGATAAGGCATCCAGTCGCCTTCTGCGAAACCAGTCGGATTCTTCTTGGCCGCGTGGATGTCCGCCTCGAGGTGGACGTCGGAATCCGATGCCTTACGCATCATGCCTTCTGGATCCATCGTGATCGGCTGGAGATACACGGCGCCGATTTCCATGCCGCCCTGGATTTGCTGCTTGCCGATCGGATACTCAGCGGCCGACGCCGACATCGCGGCAACGGCAGCGAGGACAGCAACCCCGCTGCTCAGAATTGACGAAACGCGCATTGAAACTCCTTTGTTTTTTTAGGCTGAAGCAAGGAAAAGCTGAAAACGGAAAACGCGCGTCGAAGAGGTTTCGCATGCGCATTGCTTTACGTCTCTTTCGCCAATTTTTCGATACCGCCGACGCAAGTGCGAAAGCAGTAACGAACGGTAATGCGAACCATTCTCAATACATGAGTCAGTGTATCACTGTTCATGTCGAAGAACAAATGCGAATGCGTGGAAAGCCTTGCTGCAACAGGGTCTTACGGGGAGCTTAAAGCGCCGTTTTCGGAATGATGCAGTCGTTGCGATCCGGCGAGCGGACGGGCGCGGACGCGAAGCGCCGCACCCAGGTCATGTGTGCGTCTTAAAGGACACCGTCGAAACCTAATCCGTGCCCGTCAGGTGATCGCCGACGTTCGCGCCGAACACCCGCTGGCGCAACAGGGCAATCTCGTCGCGCACCCGAGCCGCCTTTTCGAATTCGAGATTCTTCGCGTGCTCCATCATCTGTTTCTCGAGCCGCTTCAGCTCCTTCGCGACCTGCTTCTCGGACATGTCTTCGAACTTCGCACGGACTTGCTGCTCCTTCAATTCCGCGCGAGCCTCGTCGACGTTGTAGACGCCGTCGATAATGTCCTTGATCCGCTTCACGACGCCGCGCGGCACGATTCCCATCTTCTCGTTGAACGCGATCTGCTTCGCGCGCCGCCGCTCGGTTTCGTCGATCGCGCGCTTCATCGAATCAGTAATCCTGTCCGCGTAGAGAATGGCCTTGCCGTTCACGTTGCGCGCGGCGCGGCCGATCGTCTGAATCAGCGAGCGCTCGGCGCGCAGGAAGCCTTCCTTGTCCGCGTCGAGAATCGCAACTAGCGAAACTTCGGGAATATCCAGTCCTTCGCGCAGCAGATTGATCCCGACTAACACATCGAACGTGCCCAGCCGCAAGTCGCGAATGATTTCGACACGCTCGACGGTATCGATGTCGCTGTGCAGATAGCGCACCTTCACGCCGTGATCGGCGAGAAACTCCGTCAGTTGCTCGGCCATGCGCTTGGTCAGCACGGTGACGAGCACGCGGTCGCCCGCGGCCACGCGCTCGTTGATCTCGGCCAGCACGTCGTCGACTTGCGTGCGCGCCGGCCGCACGTTGATTTCCGGATCGACGAGGCCCGTCGGGCGCACGACCTGCTCGGCCACCTGCCCCGACGTCTTTTTCTCATAGTCGGCGGGCGTCGCCGATACATACACGACCTGGCGCATCTTGCGCTCGAACTCGTTGAACTTGAGCGGCCGATTGTCGAGCGCGGACGGCAGCCGGAAGCCGTAGTCGACGAGATTTTCCTTGCGCGCGCGGTCGCCGTTATACATGCCGTTCAACTGGCCGATCAGCACGTGCGATTCGTCGAGGAACATGATCGCGTCGGTCGGCAGATAGTCGACGAGCGTCGGCGGCGGCTCGCCAGGCGCGGCGCCCGAGAAATGCCGCGAGTAGTTCTCGATGCCTTTGCAGAAGCCCAGTTCCTGCAGCATTTCCAGATCGAAGCGCGTGCGTTGCTCGAGCCGTTGCGCTTCGACGAGCTTGCCGTCGTTGTAGAAGAACTCGAGCCGGCTTCGAAGTTCGGACTTGATCGTCTCAACGGCACGCATCACAGTCTCACGCGGCGTCACGTAGTGCGACGACGGATACACAGTGAAGCGCAGAATCTTCTGACGCACGCGGCCCGTGAGCGGATCGAACAATTGAAGCGTGTCGATTTCGTCGTCGAACAGTTCGACGCGCACTGCCATTTCCGCATGTTCGGCAGGAAAAATATCGATCGTGTCGCCGCGCACTCGGAACGAACCGCGCTGGAAATCGGCCTCATTGCGGTTGTACTGCATCGCAATCAGACGCGCGATGATGTCACGCTGACCGATCTTGTCGCCGGTGCGCAGCGTCAGAATCATCTGGTGATATTCCGACGGATTACCGATACCGTAGATCGCCGACACCGTCGCGACGATCACGACGTCGCGACGCTCCATCAGGCTCTTCGTCGCCGACAGACGCATCTGCTCGATGTGCTCGTTGACCGACGAGTCCTTTTCGATGAAGAGGTCGCGTTGCGGCACATACGCTTCCGGCTGGTAGTAGTCGTAGTACGAGACGAAGTACTCGACGGCATTGCGCGGAAAAAACTCGCGAAACTCAGCGTACAGCTGCGCAGCGAGCGTCTTGTTGGGCGCGAAGACGATGGCCGGCCGGCCGAGACGCGCGATCGTGTTCGCCATCGTGTACGTCTTGCCGGAGCCCGTCACGCCGAGCAGCGTCTGGAACGACAGACCGTCCTCGACGCCTTCGACGAGCGTGTCGATCGCTGTCGGCTGGTCACCGGCGGGCGGATACGGCTGATAGAGTCTGAACGGCGAGTCCTCGAACGTCACGAATTTCGATTCGTCGAGAGCGTCGTTGACTTCACTCAGATGATGTTCGGACATGGAAGCGGCACCTCGGCCCCGGAGCAAACGACTATTCTAGCGTTTTGCGAACGGTCGGGCCGACGGCGCACTTCGCGTCTGAAACCGTGCCCGGTCACCCGCGCCGTTGCGCCAGAAATCGCGTGTTGGCCGCCAAAAAACATCGCCAGATCGCTGTTTTCATTGCAAATTAATCCGCCTGCCAACGCGCCGGGCGCGAAAAACCCCGGTGAGATTCGTTACAATGGCACGTTCGCGCCCGCGGCTGTCGTCGAATGCGTGATCGGGACCCGAGCATGGCTCTCATCGCAAGTTCCGAACCTGGCCGCCTCAGGCCGCATGCCGTTCCTAGCAGCATCGGAAGTCCTTCCTCTTTTCACTACTGCCGAATCATCATGTCTCTGTTCTCCGCCGTCGAACTTGCTCCCCGCGACCCGATTCTGGGCCTGAACGAAGCCTTCAATGCCGACACGCGCACCACCAAGGTCAATCTGGGCGTTGGCGTGTACACCAACGAAGAAGGCAAGATTCCTCTGCTGCGCGCCGTCCGCGAAGCAGAAAAGGCGCGCGTTGAAGCCGCGCTGCCGCGCGGCTATCTGCCCATCGAAGGCATCGCCGTCTATGACGCAGCGGTGCAAAAGCTGCTGCTCGGCAACGATTCGCCGCTGATCGCCGCCGGCCGCGTCGTGACGGCGCAGGCGCTGGGCGGCACGGGCGCGCTGAAGATCGGTGCGGACTTCCTGAAGCGCCTCAATCCGGTGTCGAAGGTTGCGATCAGCGATCCGAGCTGGGAAAACCACCGTGCGCTTTTCGAAAGCGCTGGCTTCGAAGTCGTGTCGTACCCGTACTACGACGCGAAGACGCATGGCGTGAACTTCGAAGGCATGCTGTCGGCGCTCAACAGCTATGCGCCGGGCACGATCGTCGTGCTGCACGCGTGCTGCCACAACCCGACGGGCGTCGATCTCTCCGTCGACCAGTGGCGTCAGGTGGTCGAAGTCGTGAAGGCACGCGAACTGGTGCCGTTCCTCGACATCGCCTATCAGGGCTTCGGCGACGGCATCGACGCCGACGCGGCTGCCGTGCGCCTCTTCGCGCAGTCGGAGCTGAACGTGTTCGTGTCGTCATCGTTCTCGAAGTCGTTCTCGCTGTACGGCGAACGCGTCGGCGCACTGTCGATCATCACGGGCAGCAAGGAAGAAGCATCGCGCGTGCTGTCACAGCTCAAGCGCGTGATCCGCACGAACTATTCGAACCCGCCGACGCATGGCGGCGCCGTCGTCGCAGCGGTGCTTGCTTCGCCGGAACTGCGCGCAACGTGGGAAACGGAACTGGGCGAAATGCGCGACCGCATCCGCGCGATGCGCAATGGCCTCGTCGAGCGTCTGAAGGCGGCGGGCATCGACCGCGACTTCAGCTTCGTCAACGCACAACGCGGCATGTTCTCGTACTCGGGTCTCACGGCGCCCCAAGTCGACCGCCTGCGCGAAGAGTTCGGCATCTACGCCGTCAGCACGGGCCGTATCTGCGTGGCCGCGCTGAACACGCGCAATCTGGACGTCGTGGCCAACGCGGTTGCTGCCGTCCTGAAGTAAGTCGTAGAGAGAGACGGGGCGACGCGCCGTCTCTTCTCGCATGGCGGTTAACGCTGCCAGTCAAAAGGCGCTCCACGTGAGCGCCTTTTTCGTGTCGTGCCCACTCATCCTCATGCCGACTCGCAATCGCGTGTCAACGCGACGGCAAACGCGCATTCAATGCCACACGTCAACGCCAGGCGTCGAACACTGCGCTCAACGTGAATCGCGATGAATGTCGTGCGTGACGAAGCTCGCCTCGTTATCCGGCATATCGAGCCAGCCCGGTTGCGCAAGCGAGTTGCGGATATCGTCCAGACCGCTTTCCCAATGCTGATGCATCGTCGACAGGCCGAACTGGTAATCCTTGTAATGCCCTTCGTATTCCTTGTCCCGGTAGATCAGGTGAATGATGTTGTAGCGTTTCGAGCAGGCAAGTTGCTCCGCGAGCTTGCACCACGGATCGTCGCGATGCTCGGGCGACACGCGGTCGAGCACTTCGCGCAGTACATGCCGAAAGCGCTGCGAATGTTGCATCGTGTCCGTGACGAAGCGAGTCCGGCTCGAATACTGAATGTCTTTGACACGCCCCTGCACGTCGGTGATGTTGTCGGGCACGGGGCCGATCGCGCTCCACAGATCGACCTGAAAGGCGAGCGTATCGCGGCGTGGGCTTGCCTGCGCCACCTCGGCGAGCGGCGTATTCGACATCAGTCCGCCGTCCCAGTAGTACTCGCCATCGATCTCGACGGCGCCGAAGCCCGGCGGCAACGCACCCGACGCCATGAAATGCTCGGGCTTCAACGTCGTATGCGTGTTGTCGAAGTAGGCGAAGTTGCCCGTGTGCACGTTCACCGCACCGACCGACACGCGCATCTCTTTCGAGTTGATCCGGTCGAAATCGCATAGCAGCTCGAGCGTCGCCTTGAGGGGCGTCGTGTCGTAGTAGCTCGCGTTTTGCGGTGGCACCGACACGGCCGGCAACGGCGGCGGAAAGCGCGGCGTGAAGAAACCCTTCTGCCCGTCGACGAGCGCGCCTACAGCCTGCATCGCCGTGAACATCTTGCGTACTGCGTCGTTCGAGTTGAAGAGCGCGTGTTCGATGGACGGCGGCACAGGCGGACCGTAGGCCGGCTGGCAGATCGTCTCCCAGAACTCGTGCAGCTTTTCGACGCGATGCTTGGGCGCATTGCCCGCGATGATCGCCGTGTTCAACGCGCCGATCGAAATGCCCGCGAGCCAGTTAGGCAAAATACCGGCCTCGTCGAGCCCCTGGTAGACGCCCGCCTGATACGCGCCGAGCGCGCCCCCGCCCTGCAGCACCAGCGCGACAGTTTCGTACTGCGGCAGCTCGATGTGATGACTGGCGCGAACGCCGGACGACACGCCCACCCGTTCGCCCTCTTCCGCACCGGCGCCGCCGGCGCGCTCCCGCTTCACGCTGCGTTGTGATTCGCGTTGCGCCATCATCACCCTCCGTTGTTATTGCATGTACCAGCCGTGACTCACGATGAACGATTGCCCCGTGAGCGCAGCCGTCGGGAATGCCGACAGGAACAGGACCGTCTGAGCGACGTCCTCGACGGTCGTGAATACGCCGTCCACCGTGCCGCCCAGCATCACGCGCTTGACCACTTCTTCCTCGCTGATACCCAGTTCTTTGGCCTGCTCCGGAATCTGCTTGTCGACGAGCGGCGTGCGCACAAAACCCGGACATACGACATGCGAGCGCACGTTATGTTTCGCGCCTTCCTTGGCGAGCACGCGCGCAAGACCGAGCAGCGCGTGCTTGGCCGTCACGTAGGCGGACTTCAGCGGCGACGCTTCGTGCGAGTGCACCGAGCCCATGTAGATCACGACGCCGCCGCGATCGTCCTTGTACATGTGCTTAAGCGCGGCCTTCGTCGTGAGGAACGCGCCGTCGACGTGGATCGCCTGCATCTTCTTCCAGTCGGAGAACGAGTAGTTCTCGATCGGGTTGACGATCTGAATGCCTGCGTTCGAGATCAGGATATCCACCGAGCCCAGTTCGGCCGCGACCTTGTCGATGCCCTGATTGACTGCATCTTCGCTCGTCACGTCCATCGCGACGCCGAGCGCCTTGCCGCCTGCCTTCCTGATTTCTTCGGCGACGGCGTTTGCGCCGTCCTGGTTCAGGTCCGCGATAGCGACGGCCGCGCCCGCCGCCGACAGCGTCAACGCGATCTGCTTGCCGATGCCGCTCGCCGCGCCCGTGACGACGGCGACCTTGCCTTTCAGACTCTCATTCGATGACGACATCCAGAACCTCCATGCAGTTGATTGAGCGATGAGACCATGGCGCGCAGATAGCGTGAAGCTGGCTGAACGGCATATGCCGTTCGGTCGATTGCTGCACTGCGGCCGACTTCGCTATTGTGCATGAACCGAAGCGAATGAAACACCAAAGGCACGTCTCGCGGAATCGGATTAATGTGATGTTCCTGCGACGATACTTACAAGGAGATCTGGATGAACTACCGACGTCTCGGCCGTTCCGGCCTGCAGGTCAGCGAGCTGTCGATCGGCTCATGGGTGACTTACGGCAATCAGGTGGACCGGCGCGCCGCGCGGGAATCGCTGGCGGCTGCGCGCGACGCGGGCGTCAATTTCTTCGACAACGCCGAAGTCTATGCGGGCGGACGATCGGAAGAGATCATGGGCGAGGCGCTGAAGGAGCTGAGCTGGCCGCGCGTGAGCTACATCGTCTCCACAAAGTTTTTCTGGGGGCTCAACGAAGCGCCCAATCAGTATCACACGCTCAATCGCAAGTACCTGCTCAACGCGATCGACGGCTCGCTGAAGCGCCTGCAACTCGATTATGTCGATCTCGTTTTCTGTCATCGTCCCGACCCGCACACGCCCATCGACGAGACGGTATGGGCAATGAGCGATATGATCGCGCGCGGCAAGGCGCTGTACTGGGGCACGTCCGAATGGAGCGCCGACGAAATTCGCGCGGCCCATGAAATCGCCGAGCGCCATCATCTGTACAAACCGGTGATGGAGCAGCCGCAATACAACCTGTTTCACCGCAAGCGCGTCGAATACGAATATCGACGGCTCTATGAGGACATCGGCCTCGGTCTCACGACGTGGAGCCCACTTGCTTCCGGACTGCTCACGGGCAAGTATCGTAACGGCGTGCCATCCGGCAGCCGTGCGGAACTGCAAGGCTACGACTGGCTGCGCAAGGAAGTCACCGACGCTCGCAGGAACAGCATCGTCGGCCAGCTCGGCGAAGTCGCGGACGAACTGGGCTGCACGGTGGGGCAGCTTGCGCTTGCATGGGTCCTGACGAATCCGAACGTCAGCACGGTCATCACGGGCGCATCGCGCGTCGAGCAGATCCTGGAAAACATGAAGGCACAAGATGTCGCCGAGCAGATCACGTCGGAGATCAAGTTCAACATTGAAGCGATTGTCGGCGACGAATACGACTAGGCTTTCGAAGGGGCGCGGGTCGGACATGGATCGAGCGCCGATCGGGTACCCGTCGATCCGCTCATGCGTTCGGCCGGAACGGCGTACCGCCGGCGTTGTCCACGCTGCTCGCTCGCTTGCCTCGTTCGCTTACCTCATTCACGTACAATACGCGACCGCATAACCCGCCAGCCTCTTCTAGCGCTCCTCATCGCCATGCTCAGTTATCGCCACGCTTTTCACGCAGGCAACCACGCCGACGTCCTGAAACACGCAGTCGTCGTGCAACTGCTGCGCTATCTCGGACAGAAGGACAAGGCGTACTGGTATATCGACACGCACGCTGGCGCAGGTGTGTATTCGCTGAAAGAAGGGTACGCGACCAAGACTGCGGAGTTCGAAACGGGTATCGCGAAGCTGTGGAATCGCAAGGACTTGCCGCCCGTGATTGCGGAGTATGTCGATGAAGTATCCGCGCTGAATGCCGACGGCGAGTTGCGTTTCTATCCGGGCTCGCCCTATCTCGCGTGGCGGCTGATGCGCGAACAGGACCGCATGCGCCTGTTCGAATTGCATAGCACCGAAATCGACGTGCTGCGCCACAACTTCCGCGATGCCGGCCGGCGCGCGATGCTGTTCGATGGCGACGGCTTCGATGGCATCAAGACGCTGCTGCCGCCCGCGCCACGCCGCGCGCTCGTGCTCGTCGATCCGTCCTATGAGGACAAGCGCGATTACGCGCGCACGCTGACATGCGTCGAAGAAAGTCTGAAGCGCTTTGCGACGGGAACGTATGCGGTCTGGTATCCGCAAGTCGCGCGTCCGGAGTCGCAGCGCTTCCCGGACCAGCTGAAACGGCTACAGGACAAGAACTGGCTGCATGTGTCGCTGACGGTCAGCAGCCCGCCCAGCGATGGTTTCGGACTCTTCGGCAGCGGCATGTTCATTCTGAATCCGCCCTACACGTTGCCGAAGATGATGAAGGAAACGCTGCTGTGGCTCGTCGATGCGCTCGGTCAAGATAAGGCCGCGCAGTTCAAAATCGAACATCGCGGCGACTGAGCCACAGCGGGCCGAACGCGGACTCGGCCTCAGCGAAACCAGCAAAGCAGGCGCGCGCGTCAGCGAAGAAGCCGACACGTAAGACGCCGCCTCCTCGCAACGCCGGAACTACTTGGTTTGCTCGTCCGCCTTCCGCGCGAAGTCGTTCGTATAAGTCGCCTTCAGGTCGATCTTCGACGCGTCGAGCCGCGTATCGAACGATGAAAGCGCGCGCAAGGCCGTCGGCGGCCCGTCCGCGGGCATCAGGCCATCCGGCGAATAGGCTTCGCGGACGTTATGAAAGGCATCGATATACAGCGCCTTGTCGTTGAGCAGATAAGCGGGTGGCACCATCTTCACAATGTCGGCGTCGCTGGCCGTCTGAAGCCAGCGGTCCGCGCGCACGATCGCGTTGGCCAGCGCCTGCGTCGTCTTCGGATATTTCTGGATGAAGCTATCCGGTGCATAGAGCGTCGCCGCGGGCATCGTCCCGCCGAATACCTCCTGCGTACCCTTCACGGTGCGGGTATCGACCAGCACTTTGATGTCGCCCGAACGCTGCAGTTTGGTCATCATCGGATCGACGTTCGATAGCGCGTCTACCTGTCCGTTGCTCACGGCGGAAATCACCGTCGCACCGCTGCCGACACCGATCACCGAGATATCGCTGCGCTGCACTCCTGCCTTGCGCAGCGCGACCGTCAGCACGAGGTCGGTCGACGAACCCGGCGCGCTCACGCCGACCTTCGCGCCTTTGAAATCGGCCAGAGTCTTCAGCGTGCCGGCCTTCTCTTTCGTCACCGCCACGGCGATCTGCGGCGCGCGGCCCATCAGCACGAACGCGCGATAGTGCTGGCCTTTCGCCTGCATGAAGATCGTGTGTTCGTAGGCGCCCGCGCCGACATCCGCGCTGCCGCCAACCACGGCTTCAAGCGCCTTCGATCCGCCCGCGAAGTCCTCGAGCGTCACGTCGAGGCCTTCGTCCTTGAAAAAGCCCAGTTGCTGCGCAGTCAGCACGGGAAGGTAGTAGAGGCCCGGCAAGCCTCCGACGGCCATCGTGAGCTTCGGCTTCTCGGGCGTCTCCTTCGCGATAGCGGGATACGTCGCGAGCGCGAGCAGCGCTGCACATGCGCCCATGGCACGCAGGAACCAGAGGTTAGGCATTCGTCGTCTCCTGTCTTTTTCGAGTTGTTCGTCTCGCTGCGTCGAACGCGTTAAACGTGTGTGCCGCGAGCGATGATTGCGCAACGATTGTCGTCGGATGATCCGGCGCGCGCCATGCGCCGAAACCCGAATCACGGGTGATCATGTCGCGCGCGAAAGCACGAATCGTTGTGCGGAGCGAACCGGCCGATCTATTGCGAACGAGGCGCGGGTCGTGGATGCGGCTGAGGCAGCGGATACGGCGCTGGCGCACCGCCCGGCACCTGGATATACGGCGCGACGATATATGGCGTCGAACCGTTGTTGTACGGCAATTCTTCGGGCGGCGCGATCGGTTGGGCTTCGACGATGCGTCTCGTCGAAAGCGGTCCCGTTTGAAGTATGGTGCCGCTCTGGCCGTCGCTGATGCCGCTCTGGGTATCGAGAAGCAGCGGCGGACGGCCAGCCGGCGAGGCGGCAAACACCGCCGATGCCGCCCCCAGCAGCACGACGATCGCTGCGGACCGCAGCAGAAACATCGAATGGTCTGAAAACATGAGCGCCCCGGTTGATTGTAGGAAGCCGGTTATCGCAAAAACATCCTACATTACCGCGACGTCGGCGGTCCGGCTAGTCGTCGAAGCCGCCGCGCGCGATCCGCCGGCGCCAGATGCGACAAAGCCCCGCGTGGCGGGGCTTCCGTATCGCGTTGGGCTCGCGGCGAACAGCGTGCCGCGCAAGCCGGTGCGATCGACTTACAGCGAGTAGCCGTTGGTTTCGAGCGAGCGAATACGCTGCTCGAGCTGAACGATATCCGACGACGCTGCGAGATAAGCCTCACGGCGGCTACGTTCAGCAGTTTCAAACCAGCTGCTCAGCTTTTCGACCAGAAACGCAATCATGATGAACTCCAAGGATCAGTTAAGAATCCCCGGTGGGTTGGACATCAGGGATTTCACGTAGAAGGGTTAACCCGCATTATAACGAACTGGTGCAACCGTGCCAGTGAATTGCCCGAATGATGTGCATTCCATTTTGGAATGGTGCGTCTTAATTTCTCGGGCAACTCTTTGATTTGCGGCCAATTTTTTGAGATTGATCGCGAAATCAGCTGGAATAGGCCTCTCAGCGGCACCAATTCGGTGCAATCGTGAGTGAATGAGCACAACATAGCGTCGATGTTTTTCAATGGCTGTGACAATCGGGCACGGCGGTCATCGGTTCAGTGGCCGCGAGGCCTTCGATGATTGGGCAATCCGGCCGGTCATCGCCATGGCAATGTTCGGCCAAATGCGCCAGGGTGTCGCGCATCTCGGTCAATTCGGCGATGCGGTGGTTGAGTTCGGCGACGTGCTCCAGCGCGATCGATTTCACTTCCGCACTCGTGCGCGTCCGGTCCTGCCACAACGCCAGCAGCCTGCGGATGTCCCCGACTGCAAAGCCCAGCCGCCGCGCCTGGCGGATGAAGCGCAGCGAATGCACTTCTTGCGCGCCGTAAATCCGATATCCCGCCGAGGTCCGCTGTTTCGCCGCGAGCAATCCGACGCTCTCGTAGTAGCGGATCATTTTCGCCGTCACGCCCGACGCGCGGGCCGCTTGACCGATATTCATCACCCGTTCCCCATTTTGCTTTCACGATATGTTGCACGATTCTTGACCTTCCCACGATGGGAAGGTCAATCACCTAGTTGCCGGTCGACAGGCATAATTCAATGGTTGCAGGACTGACAAGCCAAAAGGAAAAGGCATGAGCATCGAATTCAAGGTAGAAGGCATGAGCTGTCAGCATTGCGTCGCGGCCGTTACGCGCGCCATCCAGGAACACGACGCGCACGCGCAGGTTCACGTCGATCTGCCTGCGGGCAAGATCGCCGTCCACTCGGGCGCATCCGTCGACACGCTCAAGGCCGCCATCGACGAAGCCGGCTACACGGTCGTCGCCGTCGACGGCCATTGACCCGGGGAACGCGGATGTTCAAGGTTGCCGTTATCGGCGCATCGGGTCTGTTGGGGCGGTCCGTTGTCGGAGAGCTCAGCCGGCAGCGCGACTGGCAACTCGTGCAGACGGCATTCAGCCACCCGAGTCCGCAAAGCATCAGGCTGGACATCCGTGATGCGGATGCCGTCACGCAGTTCCTCGAGCGCGAGCAACCCGATGCCATCGTGATCGCGGCAGCCGAGCGCCGGCCGGACGTGTGCGAGCAGGATCCGGCGCTCGCGCGCGCGTTGAATGTCGACGCCGTGCGGGCGATTGCGTCGGCGGCGCGGCAGCACGGCGCATGGGTGCTGTCCATTTCCACCGACTATGTGTTCGACGGCACGCAGCCGCCCTATCGCGAGGACGCGAGGCCGTCGCCGATCAACGCATATGGCCGCAGCAAGCTGGATGGCGAGCGGGCGCTCGCCGAATCGACCGACCTGGGCTGTGTGCTGCGCTTGCCGCTGCTGTTCGGGCCAATCGTGGGTTGGCACGAGTCGGCGGTGACGAGTCTCGTGCCCACGATCGCCGCGTCGGCAAGCGCGGCGCCCGACGCAAAGGCCGCCGTGATGGACGCGTGGGCGATCCGCTATCCGACGTATACGCCGGACGTGGCCGTCGTCGTGCGGCAGTTGCTGGAGCGGCACGCACGCGGCGAGACGGTGTGCGGCACGGCGCAGTGGTCCGGCGACGAACCGATGACGAAGTACGACATCGCGCAACGCCTCGCAGACGCGCTGCAAATCGACGCGCAACTCACGCCGCTGCACACGCCGGCCGACTCGACGCCGCGCCCGCACAACTGCCATCTGGACTCGTCGCGGCTCGAGGCGCTCGGCATCGGCCGGCGCACGCCATTCGATACGGCGATCCGCCAGGTGCTCGCCCAGTTTCCGTGGCGTGGTTAGCGGGGCATAAAACGGCGCGGACGATCAATGAAAGTCGCGGCTCGTCGATTGCAGCCCGCCCAGCAGATGCGACATATCGACGAGCCGTTGCGCCACGAGGTGCCGCACTTCGCCCTCGCATTGCCACGTGCCGTAGACGGCGAGCAGCGATGCGCCCAGCGCTTCCCTCCTCTGCTTCTCCAGCAGGCTCGGCCACACGATCACGTTGACGTTGCCCGTCTCGTCCTCGAGCGTCACGAACAACACGCCTTTCGCCGTGCCGGGCCGCTGCCGCACGGTGACGATCCCACATCCGCGCGCGAGACGTCCATTGCGATAGTTGCGCAACGTCGACGCGGGCATCAGGCGCTGCTCCAGCAGCACGGGCCGCAGCAGTTCCAGCGGATGACGGCCGAGCGTCAGCCCGACTGACCGGTAATCCGCGACGATGTCCTGCGCCTCCGACGGCGCACCCAGTTCGGGCGTGTCGTCCTGAACGGCGGCGGCGGACAGCATGTCCTTGTCGGGCACGGCGGCAACCGAATGCCACAACGCCTCGCGCCGGTTGCCCGCCAACGACGACAACGCATTCGCATCGGCGAGCACATGCAGGTCGTGCCGGTTGAGTTGCGCCCGGCGCGCGAGATCGTGGACGCTCCTGAACGGGCGCACCGCGCGCGCATTTTCGATGCGCTCCGCCGCGCCATCCTTCATGCCGCGCAACAGCGACAGCCCGAGGCGAACGGCGGGACGCGCGCTGCCCACCACGGTTTCGAGCGCAGAATCCCAGCCGCTGACGGTCACATCCGCGGGCAAGACGATCACGCCATGCCGCCGCGCGTCCTGCACGAGTTGCGACGGCGTATAGAAGCCCATCGGCTGGCTGTTGAGCATCGCGGCAAGAAACGCCTCGGGCTCGTGGCATTTCAGCCAGCTGCTCGTATAGACCAGCAGCGCGAAACTCGCCGCGTGGCTCTCCGGAAAACCATATTCGCCGAAGCCCTTGATCTGCTCGAAGATGCTCTCGGCGAAACTCTGCGGGTAGCCACGTTCCTGCATGCCGTTGACGATGCGGTCGTAGTATTTGATGAGGTCGCCCTTGCGCTTCCACGCGGCCATCGCGCGGCGCAACTGATCGGCTTCGCCCGGCGTGAACCCCGCCGCGATAATCGCGACCTGCATCACCTGCTCCTGGAAGATCGGCACGCCAAGCGTGCGCTCGAGCGCGACTTTCAGCTTGTCGTTCGGATAACTGACGGGTTCGAGTCTTTGCCGCCGCCGCAGATACGGATGCACCGCTCCGCCCTGAATCGGTCCCGGCCGCACGATCGCGACTTCGATCACGAGATCGTAGAACGTCTGCGGACGCAAACGCGGCAGCATGCTCATCTGCGCGCGCGATTCGATCTGAAACACGCCGATCGTATCGGCGCGCGAGATCATGTCGTAGGTCTTTTTGTTTTCCGGCGGAATATCCTGCATCTCGAAGCGTTCGCCGCGCCGCTCCGACACGAGATCCAGCGTGCGCCGGATCGCCGACAGCATGCCGAGCGCGAGCACATCGACTTTCAGCAGGCCAAGCGATTCGAGATCGTCCTTGTCCCATTCGATCACCGAGCGATCGGCCATCGCCGCATTCTCGACGGGCACGAGCCGCGTGAGCTTGCCGCGGCTGATCACGAAGCCGCCCGAATGCTGCGACAGATGGCGCGGAAAATTGAGCAGTTGCGATGCGAGCCGCGCCCACGCCTGGATCAGCGGCTTCTCCGGGTTCAGCCCCGACTCCTCGAAGCGCTTGAGCAGGTCGTGGCTCGTATCGAACCAGTGATGCGACTTCGCGACGGTATCGACGATCTGCGGATCGATGCCGAGCGCCTTACCCGTCTCGCGCAACGCGCCGCGCGGCCGGTACGTCGACACGGCCGCCGCGATCGCCGCGCGGTCGCGTCCGTACTTGCGATAGATGTACTGGATCACTTCTTCGCGCCGCTGGTGTTCGAAGTCCACGTCGATGTCGGGCGGCTCGCCGCGTTCCTTCGAGATGAACCGCTCGAACAGCATGTTGCCGCGTGCCGGGTCCACCTCCGTCACGCCCAGGCAATAGCAGACAGCCGAGTTGGCCGCCGACCCGCGCCCCTGACACAGAATGTGCTGGCTGCGCGCGTAACGCACGATGTCGTAGACGGTCAGAAAATACGGCTCGTATTTGAGGTCCACGATCAGCGCGAGTTCGTGCTCGATCTGCTCCTGCACGTTGTGCGGAATGCCCGAAGGAAAACGCCGCTGCGCGCCGAAATACGTTTCCTGACGCAGGTATTGCGTCGGCGTATAGCCTTCGGGCACGAGTTCGTCGGGATATTCGTAGCGCAGTTCGTCGAGTGAAAACGTGCAGCGCGACAACACGCTGATCGTTTCGCGCAACGTATGCTCGGGATACAGATTCGCGATGCGCAGACGCGAGCGCAAATGTTGTTCTGCATTCGGCGCAAGCTCGTAGCCGCATTCGTGCACCGGCCTGCCGACGCGAATCGCTGTCATCGTGTCCTGCAGCGGCTTGCGCGAGCGCACATGCATCACGACATGACCCAATGCAACGACGGGCACGCTCTGCTTGCCCGCGACATATTCGAGCGCGCCGCGATGAATGTCGTCCATCGCACGCTGATGCAGCACGAGCCCGACCCATGCGCGGCCGGGAAACGTCTCGTCGAGCCATTCGATCTGCGCTTCGAGCGCCTCTTCGTCCGCGGGAAAGTCGGGAACGAGGATCGCGAGGCAATCGGGCATGCCGCGCAGATGCGTATTCTCGCGATCGGGCCGCGACAGATCGTGCGGCGTGAGGCGATATTCGCCCTTCGGCGCGCGCGTGCGCGCGAGCGTGATCAGCTCCGACAGATTGCCGTAGCCTTCGCGATTCTGCGCGAGCAGAATCAGGCCGAACGCGGGCGTGCCATCGGCATTGCGCAACCGGAAATACGACCCGATGACGAGCGGCAAGCCCACTTCCTTCGCCGCGACATGCGCGCGCACGACACCCGCGAGCGAGCATTCGTCGGTGATGGCGAGCCCCGAATAACCAAGCTGAAACGCGCGTTCGGCGAGTTCTTCCGCATGCGACGCGCCATGCAGGAACGTGAAGTTCGAAAAGCAGAACAGCTCGGCGTAGGCCGGCAACGCATTGAGTGTGGTGTCCATCGCGCGTCATCCGAACAGGCCGTGCAGGAACCAGCGCGGCTCCTCTTCGGCATCGCGGCTGCTGATGCGCTCGCGATAAACCCAGTAGCAACTGCGGTCTTCGCCTTGCATGACGAAGTAATCGCGTGTGACGAATGCGCCGTCGAACCAGCCCGCTTCGATCCGCTCGCCCGGCGACACCATCTTCAGCGGCGAGCCGTAAAACGGCCGGTGCTGACGCATCAGCAGGCGCACGGGCGTCGCCAGCATCCATGTCGGACGCGGCAGGCTCTTCGGCAATTGCATCTTTTTTTCCGCGTGGTTCACGGGCACCCAGCGGTTCGCGACTTCCGGCCGGTAGTCGGCCGTCGGCGCGGGACGCAACACGTTTTCGTCGCCGAGACGCGCAACCAGCAGCTCGATCAGCCGCGCGTGATCCGCCGGCGAGCCGCCCGGCTCGGGAAAGAGCTGATCGGTGGCGGGCGCGGCCGCATCGACCTTCGACGCATCGAGCCGCACCGCGATAGCCGGGGCATCCAATGTGAGGCGATGCAGCCGCTCCTTCACGAGGCGCAGCAGATGGTCTTCGCGCCAGGCGGCCTCGCCCAGTGCGATGTCGATCGACGTCGGCGCGATGGCTTCGCGCCCGCGCTCATGCTCGAACGACAGCGTGATCGCCGTCACCGCCAGTTGCTTCGCGCACAGCCAGCCGCACAACTGCACGATCAGACGATGCGCGGCAAACACGGCGCCATCCGCATGCTCCAGACGATCGGGCAATTCGAGGCGCGCGCTGAACGTGGGCGGCAGCTCGAGCCAGTCGAACAGTTCCGGCGCGGTGCCGAACGCGCGGTCGAGCGAATCCAGCAGATGCTCGCCGCAGCGCCGCTGCAGACCGGCACGCGGCAGACGGCGCACATCGGCAATCCATTCGCAGCCCAAACCGCCGAACCAGTCGGCAAACGGACGAATCTCCGGCACGGCGAGCATCGGCAGCGGTGCGAGCACGCGCTCGAGCGACGCGAGTTGCAGCACGCGTCGGTTGCCGTGTTTCGCCAGAAGCCACGCGCCCTGCCCCGTCGGCGCGGCGCTGATGCGCGCCGTCAAGCCGAGCGCATCGAGAACCGCCTTCGCCTGCCGGCATAGCGACAGCAGCCCGCCGAAAAGCCGCACGCTCGCGCCGACTTCGACGAGCACCGTCGCTTCGTCGAGCAACGCGACATCGGGCGAAAACTTCATCAGCGCCACGCCGGCTTCGCGCTGCGCCGCGTTTTCACGTGCGATGTCGCGCTCGTATAGAGCCGTTTCCGGCGACAGCGTCAGCACGCCACCGCGTTTCATGCCCAATCGCACGCCGGCTGCGCGGGCCGCGCTGTCGGCAATCGCGACCTTGTCCTTCTCCAGAACCGCGCTGCCGTGCACCGGCTCAGGCGACCACCTCGGTCGGAAGACTTCGAGCGGCAATTTCGGCAGATGGACGGCGAGAAAAACGCGCATGGCGGGAAAACAGAACAGGAGTGGGTTGAAGAGGAATCGACAGAGGCTCCGCGCGTGTTGGACCTCGTCGCTTTACGATGTCGACCATCAGACCGTCGGCCGAGGGGCGTAACGCCAGCCGCAGTAATGCCGGCGATGAGTCCTGAGCCGAGGCGAGCGGCCGGACCATGATGAAGAGCGTCTCCGACGACTGCGCAGCCAGATGAAGACGCCGCAGCGACGACGCCTGCGCATGCTGCGCCCACAGGATCAGCGCACCGCAACTGCCGGCACGCAGGATCTGTTCGGCGGCCCAGAAGGCGTCGGCGCTTTTGGGGGCTTTGATCTGCAGCAGCCTGTCGAGCGGGAGCCCGATGTGATTGAGGCCTAGCCCATCCGGTATATGAGGCGGCTGAACGAGAGCAATGGGCCGCTCGCCCAGTGAACTCAATGCCGGCCGCAACAGCCGCATCTCGCCGACACCCGGCACCTGGACCAGCAAATCGACAAGCGCGCCGATGGGCCAGCCACCGCCGGGCAACTCCGTCGATAACGCGGGATAGCCGGTGTCGAGCGTGCGCCGCCCGCCGCGCGCGAGCTGCGAGGCTCGCCATAGCGACGGATGAATCTCTTCGGCACGGGTAGCGGGGGCTGACATCGACGTAGGAAAATGCCTGTATATTTATACAGTATCCTACACGGAAAATTGCGGGATGAATCGTGCCCCTTTTTTGGTTTTGGTTTGCTTTTCTTCTGAATTAAATGCTATGTCTGATTGGGTTTTTCTGTGCTTTAAAGCTTTTAAAAGCGCAGCAATGACGGTTATTGTGCGTCCGGATTGGAATATCTGGATTGCTGGATTGGGACTTGTGACGGATTTCCGGTAATGAACATCAGATGCTTGCGCGGATGATCGATTTTGATGAGCAGCGTTGCCGCAGGTCATTGCCCGCGACGTCGCGTTGCTGGGTGAGACGGGATGCCAGAGTGTGATCAGCGATGCGCTGCGTGCGGATGACGGGGACGTTGCGGCCCCGCAGACGAAGCATTGAGGAGAGTTGGTGTTCGGTTAGTGCGCCTGGGTGCTGGTTGACCTTACCCCGCCGAGTACACCATTCGTAAGTTAGTGAGCTCGTCGGTTTTCGGTTGATGCAGTTGCCGGAATTGGTCCGGCACCAGTTGCCCCAGGGCACTATGCGGGCGCACCGAGTTGTAG
>NZ_JBFRCH010000025.1:0-105580 GCF_040965635.1 Paraburkholderia phymatum | reverse complement strand
TGCGCGCGCGCTCGATCATCATCGATCGCAACGGCGCGCGCTCCGAAGTGTTCCTGCCCGCGAACGCGCCCGGCCCGACCATCTACGTGCGCTGATTTCTTCCGCTGTGACGGCGCGACGCTCTCCGATTACAGTGCGCCGTCACGTCCTGGCGGCGTGACACCCGCCGTCACTGCACCAGGTTGTTCAGCTCGATGATCGGCAGCATCACGGCCAGCACGATCACCAGCACCACGCCACCCATCGCCAGGATCAGCAGCGGCTCCAGCAGGCTCGTCAGGAACATCGTGCGCCGTTCGAGTTCGCGCGCTTCGCCTTCAGCCGCGCGGTCGAGCATCGTCGTGACATCGCCCGTCGCTTCGCCCGAGCGGATCAGGTGCACGAGCACGGGCGGAAACGTCTTCGTGTTGCCGAGCGCGCGCGACAGCGACGTGCCTTCGCGCACGCGCACGATCGCATCGTCGATATTGCCGCGCATCGCGCGGTTGCTGAGCGTTTCGCTCGCCGCCTGCAACGCGCGCAGGATCGGCACGCCCGCAGCCGTCAGGATGCCGAGCGTGCTCGCGAAGCGCACCGTGTTATAGCCGCGCACGAGCTTGCCGAAGAGCGGGGCCGTCAGCGTCCAGCGGTCGAACGCGAAGCGCGGCGCCGGCTGCGCGAGGATCGAACGCACCACATAGACGACGACCACCACCGCGATCAGCACGGCCCACCACCAGTTCCGCACGAAGCCCGAGAGCGCCATCATCATGACGGTGAGAATCGGCAGCTGCTGCTTCGTGCTCGCGAAGACGTTCACGACTTGCGGCACCACGTAGCTCAGCAGAAATGTGACGATGCCGAACGCAATGATCGTCACGATAGTCGGATACGTGAACGCAAGGATGATCTTCTGCTTGAGCGCGTTGCGCTGCTCGATGTAATCGGCGAGGCGCGACAGGACGAGTCCGAGCTTGCCCGTATGTTCGCCGGCGGCGACGAGCGCGCGATAGATCTCGGGAAAATCTTTCGGATGCTGCGACAGCGCGTTGGCAAGCGAATGGCCGCCCAGCACTTCGGCGCGAATCGCCGCCATCAGTTCGCGGATGTAGTCGCGCTCCGACTGCTCGGTGAGCACGGCGAGCGCTTCGTCGAGCGGCAAGCCTGCGATCAGCAGGCTCGCGAGTTGCCGCGTGAGAATCGCCTGCTCGCGCTGCGAAAGCTTGCGTCCCAGCGACAGCCGCTGGCTGCGCTCGCCGCGCGTGCGCGTCGCGGCCGGTTCGACGACGAGCGGCGTGAGCCCTTGCGTGCGCAATTGCGTGCGCGCGCCGCGCGCGCTGTCGGCGTCGAGCACGCCCTTTTGCGCCTTTCCCGCGGCGTCGATTGCTTCGAAGCGGAATGCGGGCATGGGCTCAGACTCCGCCCGTCACGCGTATCACCTCTTCGAGCGACGTCATGCCCGATGCGAGCCAGCGCTCGCCGTCCTCGCGCAACGTGCGCATGCCCTGCTTGTGACCCGCTTCAGCAATTTCGGCGTCGGCGGCATTGCGGTGAATCAGCGTGCGGATCGGCTCGTCGACGTTGAGCAGTTCATACACGCCGCGACGCCCCGCGTAGCCCGAATGCCCGCACTTGTCGCAGCCGACCGGGTGCCACACCTTGCGGCCGCCTTCTTCTTCGCGCTCTTCCTTGCACACGGGACACAGGCGCCGCACGAGACGCTGCGCGAGCACGCCCAGCAGCGACGACGCGAGCAGATACGGCTCGACGCCCATATCCGTCAGACGCGTGACGGCCGACGCAGCATCGTTCGTGTGCAGCGTCGCGAGCACGAGGTGGCCCGTCAGCGACGCCTGCACCGCGATCTGCGCCGTTTCGAGGTCGCGGATTTCGCCGATCATGATGATGTCCGGGTCCTGACGCAGAATCGAACGCAGCGCGCGGGCGAACGTCATGCCGATGCGCTCGTTCACCTGCGTCTGCCCGATGCCGGACAGGTCGTATTCGATCGGGTCCTCGACGGTCATGATGTTCGTCGTCGCCGTTTCGAGCCGCGACATTGACGCGTAGAGCGTCGTCGTCTTGCCCGAACCCGTCGGGCCCGTGACGAGCACGATGCCGTGCGGACGCGAAATCAGCTTGTCGAACTGCGCGAGCGTATCGGGCGCCATGCCGAGCGCTTCGAGATTCAGACGCTGCGCGTCTTTTTCCAGCAGACGCAGCACGGCGCGTTCGCCGTGGCCCGTCGGCAGCGTCGAGACGCGCACGTCGACAGGCCGTCCGCCGACACGCAACGTAATGCGGCCGTCCTGCGGCAGGCGCTTCTCGGCGATGTCGAGCTGCGCCATGATCTTGATCCGCGAAATCAGCGCGCCATGCAGCGCTTTTTTCGGACGCACGACATCACGCAACGTGCCGTCGACGCGAAACCGCACCACCGATGCATTCTCGAACGGCTCGATGTGAATATCCGATGCCTGCTCGCGCGCAGCCTGCGTGAGCAGCGCGTTGATCATGCGGATGATCGGCGCGTCGTCTTCGGATTCCAGCAGGTCTTCCACTTCGGGAATGTCCTGCATCAGACGCGACAGATCGACTTCGCCCTCTACTTCGCCGACCACCTGCGCGGCGCTGCCGTCCTGGCGCGCGTACGCCTGATTGATCGCCTGCGCGAGTTCATCCGCATTCGTGCGCACGACCGACACCGCGCCGAAATTGCGCGCGACTTCGGCGAGCGCGGCCTGACTCGTGCGCTCGCTGATCCACACTTCGATCGTATCGGCATGCTGATGCGCGACGAGAATCTGGCCGCTCTTCGCGAAGCCGTACGGCACGAGCCGCGCGGCGAGCGGAGAAGGCGCTTCGCGCGCCGGTTGAGCGGATGTTTCCGGTGCTTCGCGTACGCCTTCCGCTGTAGCGGCGGCGTGCGGCCCGGAAAGCGGCGTCGTGCTCACGGTCTTGCTCCGGGTGAGGCAATCGTGCCCTGGGTTGCAGCACCTGACGTGCCCGGCGTTCCGTTCGTGCCATTGGCGCCGTTTGCGGAGTTCGTGCCGTTCACGTTGTTCGTGCCATTCATGCTGTTTACACCATTCGCGCCGTTCGCGCCGTTCACAGCGTTCGTGCCGTTCACACCATTCGTCCCGTTCGAGCCACTCGGGCCGTTCACGTCACTCGCACCATTCGGCGCCTGCGGCCGGCGCGTCATGTCGTTGAAGTCGAACAGGTTCTGCGCGGGCACGCCGCCTTCGCTCGGTCCCGGCGGCGCGGGCGGCAGCATCGGTATGTTCTTGTCGCGGATCAGGTTATTGTCCGTCTGATAGCCGCCCTGCTGCGCGCGCAGATAGTCGTAACGGCTCAACGCAATCGACGAACTGGTCGCCTGATCGCGCACGATCACGGGCCGCAGGAACACCATCACGTTGGTTTTCGTGCGCGCCTTGTTTTCCGAGCGGAACAGTTGGCCGAGCCACGGGATGTCGCCGAGCAGCGGCACCTTGCTGTTGCCGTTCGAGTAGTTGTCCTGCATCAGGCCGCCGAGCACGATGATCTCGCCATCGTCGGACAACACAGTCGACTGCACCGAACGCTTGATGATCGTCACGCCGCCCGGATTGTTCGTCGAGGTCGGATCGACGGACGAATCTTCCGAGTAGATTTGCAGCTTGATGATGCCGCCGTCGGTGATCTGCGGCTTTACGTGCAGCACGATACCGACGTCCTGACGATCGAATGTATTGAACGCGGTCACGGACGTCGCGGCGTTGGCGGTCGGCGTCGCGTACGAACCCGTCACGACAGGCACGTTCGAGCCGACGACGATCTTCGCTTCCTCGTTGTCGAGCGTGATCAGGTTAGGCGTTGACAGGATGTTCGCGTCGCTCGACTGCGCCAGCGCCTGCAACAGGCCGCCCAGACCGAACACATTGCCGAAGCGGTGCAGCAGGCCGATGTTCACGCCGTTGTTCAGCAGATTCGTGCCCGTCGTCGCGAGCGCCGCGGCCGGGTTGTTCGCGATGATCGCGCCCTGCGCGGTCAGGTTCACGATGCCCTGACTACCGTTCGAATTGAAGTTCGAACTGCCGTAAAGACCGTTGTTGCCGCTGTTCGACAGCAGCGCACCCTGCCACTGGATGCCGAGGTTCGCGCTCGACGTCGCCGACAGCTCGACGATCAGCGCCTCGATATACACCTGTGCCCGACGCGAATCGAGCTGGTCGATCACGCTGCGCAGGTTGCGGTAGACGGGGTCGGACGCGGTGATGATCAGCGAGTTCGTCGCCGCATCGGCCTGGATCATGCCGCCGGGCTGGTTCTCTTCGCCGCCGCCTTCCTTTTCGCCGAGGAACGCAGCCTCCTTGTTGCCCTGGCCGCCATAGGTGCCGCCGCCGCCGCCGAGCGGATTGCCGCCCATCGACGATGACGACGAGCCGCCGAGCGAGCCGCCCGGCAGCGGGGGCTGGCCCGAGGTGCCCGTCGACGAGCTCGCGTTGCCCTGGTTGAACGCGTTCGCAGCATTGGCGCCGCCCGACGACGACGTTTCGCTGCCGCCCTTGCCGAGCATGCCGCGCAGCGTCTTCGCAAGACGCACGGCGTCCGCGTTGCGCAACTGCACGACGTGCATGTTGCCGGGCTGGCCCGTTGCCGCATCGAGCTGCTTCGCGAGCGACTTCGCCGCCGCGAGGCGCGCCGCGTTCGACGCGCGCAGCAGCAGCGAATTTGTGCGCGGGTCGGCCTGCACGGAGACCTTCAGCGTCGCGTCCGTATTGCCGATCGAGCCGGGGTCGAGCATTTTCGACATCTGTGTCGCGACGTCGATGGCATTCCCGTTCTTCAGCTGCACGACCTGCACCTGCTGGCCGGCTGCCGTATCGACGCCCGCAATGATCTGCGCGATGCGGCGCACGTTATCCGCGTAGTCGGTGACGACGATCGTGTTGTTCGACGGATACGCGGCGACCGTGTTGTTCGGCGAGATGAGCGGACGCAGCACGGGCAGCAGGTTGTTCGCCGATTCGTTCTTCAGCTGGAACACCTGCGTGACAACCTGATCGCCGCGCGCCGCGGGCGCATTGCCGACGTAGGTCGGCACGCCCTGCAGTTTTGCATCCGCTTCGGGCACCACCTTCAACACGCCGTGATCCTGCACCAGCGAAAAGCCCTGCATTCGCAGCGCGGACTGCAAGGTCTTCAACGCCTGATCTTCAGGGACAGGATTCTCGGAGACGAGATTCAATTGCCCCTTCACACGCGGGTCGACGATGATCGTCTTACCCGTCGCCGCGCCAATCGCTCTGGCCACCTGATCGATGTCGGCGTTGACGAAATTGAGCGTCACCTGTGCGTGTGCAGTGTGCGCGGTGATCATGCCAGCGACCAGCAGCGCTGTCGCCACGCGACGCAATGCCATACGATTTCTTCTCATGAATAGGATTTCGAAGTCGACGGTGTGACCGCCGACAATCATGCACAGTGGACGACGGGCCGACACAAGGTCGTCCTCGATCTGACGCGACGTTCCCACAGCAGCGAATGCCGGGAACGCCTTGCTTCCCTGTAACCGAAAACAATGAACAGTAACAGCTTTTCGTGTCGGAAATGTCACAAAAACCGAAAGGCCGGTGTGATTCCTCTAACGATTCCAATCAGACTGTCGTCTGATTGCGTGCTTCGTTACGTTCTTGAAAGTTTGTGACTCGGACCGTACGTTGTTACACACGGTTTCCCTTTGGCCGCAATTTACTGGCTTATGTCGGTTGGCCAACTTTAACGCGACATATCCAGCCGGTATGATACGGGCGGATCCAATCATTTGAGCATAACATGCTTAGCGGGTTTTCCCGAGTGCAGGCCCGCAGGATAAGGGTCTCAAGTAGTCTTTACCGTTTTTCCCGTTCGCACACCGACATAATTCACCATCTTGACCGATGAAGCCGTCCTCACTCACTGTCGCCGTTGGACTCGCCGCGCTGCTGGGCGCCGGGTCTGCACGCGCGGACTGCTTTGACGAGGCCGCCAACTATCAGAAGGTCAATCCGCTGATCCTGCGGGCCATTGCCTGGCAGGAATCGCATAACCGTCCCGCCGCCGTGCATAAGAACGCCAACGGCTCGACCGACTACGGCGTCATGCAGATCAACTCCGTGCATCTGCCCGCGCTCTCGCAGTACGGCATCTCGCAGGGCACGTTGATGGAGCCGTGCAAGAACGTGTACATCGCCGCGTGGCATCTGCGGCAGAAGATGAACAAGTACGGCAATACATGGGCGGCCGTCGGTGCTTACCATTCCGAAACGCCATCGCTGCGCGACGAGTACGCAAGGCAAATCGTTGCGATACTTCGCAAGTGGAACCTGATGCCGCCCGAAAATAATCGGGCTCGCACATCCGTCACCGCGGACAACGACACGCGTCGGTCCCGCGCCAATTGATGCACAATGCGGCTTCGTGCTGCTGCCGGCTAGCTTCCGTCTGAGTCCGACGCCCGCTGTCTGACGCTCGACCGGCGCATGCGTTTTTCACCTTCAAGTTTTTCGCACCACGATGAACCAGCCGCTTTTGCCCATCACCGTGATCTCCGGTTTTCTGGGCGCCGGCAAGACCGCGCTCGTCGATCAGATTCTCTCGAATCGCGGCGGCCCGCGCGTCGCGGTGATCGTCGCCGATCTTGCTGCCGTTCGTGTCGATATCGACAACGCAACACCCGCGTCTTCCACGGCATCGCGCATCGAACTGCCGAACGGCTGTGTGTGCGTGCAAGCCGGAGAAGATCTGCTCGAACAGATGCTGGAAGTCGCGTCGGCGGCTGATCGCTTCGATGCCGTCGTGATCGAAGCATCGGGTGTCGACGAGCCGATGGATCTCGTCGAGTCGATCATCGAAGACGAATCGCTGGCCCCGCGCGTGCGTATCGATACCGCCGTGACGGTTGTCGACGCAGCGAATTTTCTGCGCGACTATGCGTCGACGGATGCGCTGTCCGAGCGCGGCATCGCCGCGCATGAACACGATGACCGAACGATCGTCGAGGTGCTGATCGAACAGATCGAGTTCTGCGACGTGCTCGTGATCAACAAGGCAGACCTCGTTTCCGCCGACGATCTCGCGCATCTGCAAGCAATCCTCGCAGCGCTCAATCCGCGCGCGGCGCAGATCGCCAGCAGCTACGGCAACGCGCCCATCGACGAGGTGATCGATACGGGGCGCTTCGATTACGACGCGACGTCGAATGCGGCGGGCTGGCTCGCGTTGCTGCATGATCCGCTCAGTCATCTGGAAGCGGGCGAGGGCAAAGGCGTCGGGCACGTCGTCTATCGCGCGCGGCGGCCGTTTCATCCGGGGCGTCTATGGGCGCTGCTTCACGAGGAATGGAAAGGCGTGCTGCGCGGCAAAGGCTTCTTCTGGCTCGCGACGCGCAACGACATCGGCGGTTCGCTGTCGCAGGCGGGCGGCGCATGCCGTCCCGTGCCTGCTGGAACATGGTGGGCCGCGCAGGATCGCAGCGAGTGGCCCGAAGGGGACGACGAACTGCTGGAGGAAATCGCGGCGGACTGGTTTGGCGACGCCGGCGACTTCACAATCGGCGACCGTCGCCAGGAGCTGGTGCTGATCGGCGTCGATATCGAACCGGCGAAGTGGCGCGCAAAGTTCGATGCTTGCCTGTTGACGGACGCCGAATATGGATTGGGCGCGCAAGGCTGGCGACAACTGCCGGACCCGTTCCCCGCGTGGGATCTCGACGACGACGGTCACGAACACGAACACGACCACGAACATGATCACGACCACGGTCATGCGCATCATCACCATCACGATGGCGACGGTCATCACCACCAGCATTGAGCAAGATCGACAGACACCATCGCGAAGCGCAGACGAAAAAAAACCCGCCGATGGCGGGTGTCAACAAATCAGGCGCTGATGCTTAGCGCTTGTTGACTGCGTCCTTGAACGCCTTGCCAGCCGTGAACTTGACGGTCTTTGCGGCCGGAATCTTGATGGTTTCGCCCGTCTTCGGGTTGCGGCCCGTACGCGCTGCACGCTTGCCCGAACCGAAGCTGCCGAAGCCGATCAACTGGACTGCATCACCCTTCGCCACAGCCTTCTTGATGACTTCAAGCAGCGTGTCCAGCGTTTCGCCGGTTTGAGCCTTGCTGGCGCCCGTCTGACCTGCGACGGCGTCGATCAGTTCCTGTTTGTTCATTAAGGTTCCTTTCTGGTTTAGGTTGACACGAACAGCGCGAACGCGCCGATTATACGTGCGCGCGCCGCGCCGTCGAGCAGCGACGGCTCGGGAATACCCCGCACTCCCGCGGCACGCCAGGCACCGCGCAGAGCACCGTGCTGCCGCTTCCCTCGCGGCGCTTGCTATGATAGCGCAGCGCAAACCCAATCTGGATAAGGGTTTCGAAGAATTACACGCTGCAACGCCTTATACAGCATGGAAAGCAGCTTTTTTGACTTCGAGCGCATCGAATAGACGCTATTGGCAGCGCTCAACGCCCCGTCAGCGTTGGTTTTTGCCAACGTTCGACCGGCCTGGAACGGCCTCCAGGCGGCGTCTGGACGGGCTTTAACGGGTATTGGCCCGGGCTTTCCGCGTCGCGATCAGCGTTGATGAGGACGTTCGCCGACACCGGCTTTCTCCCGGATTCCTCCCAAATACATTCTTCCGCACTGCATTTCATCGCGCATGACCGAGCCGCTCGTTCCCGCCGTACTTGCCTTTCGCGACAACGGCACACCGTATTCCCCGCGTTATGAAGACATCTATCACAGCGCGGTCGGCGCGCTTGAGCAGGCGGAGTATGTCTTTCTCAAAGGCAACGATCTGCCTGGACGCTGGCAAAAGCGGCGGCTCTTTACCGTGCTGGAGACGGGCTTCGGCATCGGCATCAACTTTCTCGCGACGTGGGCCGCATGGCGCGCGGACCCCGATCGCTGCGAGCGGCTGCACTTCGTCTCGACGGAAAAGCATCCGTTCTCGGCAGCCGATTTGATCGCGGCAAGCGCGCCGGCCGTTGCTGATACATCGATTGCGCCGCTCGCCCGGCAGCTCGCCGATGCGTGGCCGACGCTCGTGCCCGGCGTGCATCGGCTCGAATTCGAAGACGGTTGCGTAACACTCACGCTCGTCTTCGGCGATGCCGCGCAAACGCTCCACTCGCTCTGGCTGCGCGCCGATGCGTTCTATCTGGATGGCTTTTCGCCCGCCAGGAACCCTGAGCTATGGACGCCCGCGATCTTCAAGTCGCTCGCGCGCCTCGCCGGCGATCAGGCGACCTTCGCCACTTATACGAGCGCGGGCGAGGTCAAACGAGGGCTGCAGCAGGCCGGCTTCGAGTATCGGAAGGTCGACGGTTTCGGATGGAAGCGGGCGATGCTCGTCGGACGCTTTGCGCCGCGCTATCGCGTGCGGCGTCACGAGCCGCCGCTGCCGCTTGCCGTCGATGAACGGCATGCGATCGTCATCGGCACGGGGCTCGCGGGTTGCGCCGCGATCGAGCGTCTGACTGCGCGCGGCTGGCGCGTGACGTCGCTCGAACGGCATCCGACAATCGCCGGCGATGCATCCGGCAATCCCGCCGGCGTGTTTCATCCGATGATGTCGCGCGACGACAGCGTCGGCTCGCGCATCACACGCGCCGGCTTTCTCTATGCCTTGCGACATTGGTCGTCGCTCGAGCGGCGCGGTCATCGTCCTATGCGCGGGCCCGAAGGTCTTTTGCAAATCGCCGCCGACGAAGACGAAGCGTTGGCGATGGCTCGGGCGTTTGCCGCGTTCGCCTATCCACAGGACTACGTGACACCCGTTTCCTCCGACGATGCGCAGCGCATTGCCAACATGCGCGTTGCACGAGGCGGCTGGTTCTTTCCGCATGGCGGCTGGATCTCGCCTGCGTCGCTGTGCGCGGCGCAGTGCGATGCGTCGCACGCGTTGCTCGAGCGGCGCTTCAATGTCGAAGTGGCGCGCATCGAACGCATGGGCAACCAGTGGATCGTGCTCGGTGCTGAAGGCGCCGCGATCGCCAGCGCACCTGTCGTCATCTTTGCCAATGCGCATGAAGCGGCGCGTGTCGCCGGCTTGCGCCATGCGCCGACGCGCAGCGTGCGCGGCCAATTGACGCTGCTGCCCGAGAGCGCTGCAAAAGCGCTGCGCGTGCCCGTGATCGGCGAGGGATACGCGGTGCCGCTGCCCAACGGCGTCACGCTGACGGGCGCGAGCTACGACATCGACGATCCCGACATCGCCTTGCGCGCCGACGCGCATATCGAAAACGTCGAGCGCATCGCGTGCCTGCTGCCCGAGATGGGCGAAGCGATCGATACTGCCCGGCAGGCGTCGCTGGACGGGCGCGTCGGGTTTCGCTGCGTGGCGAGCGATCGCTTGCCGATGATCGGTGCGTTCGCCGACGAATCGGCCGCTATCCGCGACGCCGACAAGCTGCGCGGCGCGTGGCCGCTCGATCTGCCGCGTACACGGGGACTCTATGGCGCATTTGCGTTCGGCTCGCGCGGACTGATATGGGCTTCGCTCAGCGCGGAACTGATCGCGTCGCAGATCGAAGGCGAGCCCTGGCCGGTCGAGCGCGAACTCGCGGAAGCCCTCGACCCCGCGCGCTTTCTGCTTCGCGCGCTGCGTCAAGGGACGGCGCGCTGATCTTTCATTCCCGTCGAAAAGTTATCCACGGCAATCTGTGGATAACCGGGAGCATTGCACGCGAAACTCGTGTGGAATCGATGTGGACGTAAACGGGGTAACTCGACGGCTTCCGAATCAAGCAAAAAGTTATCCGCTGAAGCCTATCCGGCGCGCACATCAAACACATCCGGTTATGCGTTCGTCAAGACGCTGATTCGTTTCGGTAAACCCAGCTTGTCCACAGAAATGCGGCGGCCTTGTTAACTGCTACTACGTATACATACAGGTAAACCTACAGATGAGAAGCCCCCGGTCAATCGACGCGCGGCGGCATCGTTTTTCTCTGTGCAAAAGTCCGCTTTGCGAGCGAACGCTACGCGCGAAGGTTCAAAAGCGCAGGCGGCTTGAACGCCCGGACTCAATGACGATCCAACGCAGGATCTCTCCAGGCGAACCCGATATGAGTCGACGCAGCAAGGCGTTCAGCCGCAAGCAGCGGGCTAGCTGCGGTCGGTTTTTCCTGTTGTCAGATAATTAGCGTACGTTTTTACCGCTTTGACGTCTGTTCGACGCTTTTCCGTCAACCGTAAAAAAGCTATGGCACAATCGCCGTTCTTCCGCGTCGTGTTTTGCTTCAGCAACCGGCGCGCCAATGGAACGGTTGCCGGACCACCAGAATCTGATTCAAAAGTCGACGGCGCTCTTTTCACTCACGTCGGGCCGCCCGTAGTCACGCGGCATCGGCGTGTTCGTTTCAGTTTTTCATCCGATCGTTGACAACTCGCAACGCCGGCAGACGCGAACCAATCGCGGCAACGGACACAGCTTGCGCCTCGCGTGCCGCCGGCGTTTGCCCGTTCGCGTTGCCAGCGGTTGTCGTAAAGGAGAAGCCACCACGATGAAGTCGGCGTTTTCATTCTTTCCAGCCTGGCCGCTCACGCCCGATGCCATTTTCTGGGCGGGCCTCGCATTGCTCGCTGCGGGGCTCGTCGGCGAGTTGTGCTACCGCGCATGGCATCTTCCGCGCGTTTCCGGCTATGCCGTGATCGGACTGATCGCGGGCGCGGCGGGGTCCGGCGTGATCGACCCGGAGTCGTCGTCGGCCGCGCGTCCGTTGCTCGATGTCGCGCTCGGTCTTCTGCTGTTCGAACTCGGCAGCCGGCTGGACTTGCGCTGGATTCGCCGCAATACATGGCTCATCGTGTCGAGCGTCGCGGAATCGACGCTCACGTTCGTGCTCGTGCTGCTCGTGCTGTTGTTCCTGAAAGTGCCGACGGTGACGGCGCTCGTGCTCGCGTCGATCGCGATGGCGACGTCGCCCGCGATGGTGATCCAGCTGAAAACCGAGTTGCGCGCGGAAGGCCAGGTCACGCAGCGGCTGATGACGCTCACCGCGCTGAACAGCATGTATGCCGTGATCGTCGAAAAGCTCGCGTCGGGCTGGCTGCATCAGGAGGCCTACGGCAACCTGCTTGCGACGATTCTTCAGCCGCTTTATCTGCTGATCGGTTCGCTGATCCTCGCGTACCTGGTCGCGCGGGCCATCACGTTCTTTTACAAGCGTGTGAATCTTCAGGACGAGCACTCGTTCGTCGCGCTGTTCGGTCTCGTTCTGCTGGCGATCGCGGTCGCGCATGTCTTCAAGCTGTCGACAATACTTAGCCTGCTTGCCGCCGGCATCATCGTGAAGAATCTGGAAGCGCGTCCGCAGCTTTGGCCGCAGCATTTCGGCACGGCAGGCTGGCTGTTGACGGTGATTCTGTTCGTGCTCACCTTGACGACCTTCGAATGGAAGGACATCGTGATAGGCGGTATCGCGGCCGTCGGACTGATCGTCGCGCGGCTCATCGCGAAACTGGTCGGCGTGCTCGCGTTTGCCAGGCCTAGCGGTCTGAACATGAAGCAGGGCATGGCGCTCGGCCTGTCGCTGTCGCCGATGTCGGCGCTCGCGTATCTGCTCGTCGACGACACCTACCAGCTTTATCCAAATTTCGACCCGACGCTGCGCGCGATCGTCATGTGCACGATCGTCGTATTGCAGCTCGTCGGGCCCTGGCTCGTGTACCGCTCGCTCGCGCTCGTCGGCGAGCGGCGCGAGTGAATACTTATCAGCGCGGATGGGCGCGGCAAGATGAGCGCAACAACAAGGGCTGCAAAAAGCGCGGCAGATTTCTTGCGCGCCTCCCGCGCCTAGCCGCCGCATCCGACAGTCAATCCGGCCGGACGCGTTCGACATCGTTCGCCGTCCGGCCGACAAGAATCAGGAAACGCCATGTCACTCGAAGCCTTCGTCGATTCGAAACCGTTCACGTTCGGTGTCGAACTCGAGATGCAGGTCGTCAATACGCACGACTATGATCTGACCAAAGCGGGCACGGATCTCATGCGGCTCATCAAGGACGAAAAGATTCCCGGCAACATCACGCCGGAAATCACCGAAAGCATGATCGAGCTGTCGACGGGCATCTGCACGACGCACGAGCAGGCCGTCGCCGATTTGAGAGCGATTCGCGATGTGCTCGTCGCCGCAGCCGACCGCCTGAACGTCGGCCTGTGCGGCGGCGGCACGCACGCTTTCCAGCAATGGAGCGAACGGCAGATCGTCGATACGCCGCGCTTTCAATACCTTTCGGAACTCTACGGTTATCTTGCGAAACAGTTCACGGTGTTCGGCCAGCACGTGCACATCGGCTGTCCGGATGCAGATAGCGCGTTGTTCCTGCTGCATTCGATGTCGCGCTACATCCCGCATTTCATCGCGCTGTCGGCGTCGTCGCCGTTCGTGCAGGGCGTCGATACGGGCTTTCACTCGGCACGCCTGAATTCCGTGTTCGCGTTTCCGATGTCGGGCCGCGCGCCTTTCGTCCTCACGTGGGAAAGCTTCAAGGAATACTTTTCGAAGATGGTGCATACGGGCGTCGTCAACAGCATGAAGGACTTTTACTGGGACATCCGGCCGAAGCCCGGCTTCGGCACGATCGAAGTGCGGGTGATGGACACGCCGCTTTCGGTGGATCGCGCGGCCGCCATCGCGTGCTACATCCAGACGCTCGCGCGGCATCTGCTGCTCGACAAGCCCTTGACGCCAAAGGAAGACGACTACCTCGTCTACACGTTCAACCGCTTCGAGGCCTGCCGGTTCGGCCTCGCCGGCACCTGCATCGATCCGCAGACGGGCGAACGTCGCACGATTTCCGAAGACATCATCCACACGCTCGAACGCATCGCGCCTCACGCGGATGCGCTGGCTTCGGGCAACGCGCTGGAGGAAATCGGCGCGATCGCGCGCGGTCAGGAAAACGATGCGACGTGGCTGCGCAACGTCGTCAAGCAGGAAAAATCACTGCATGAGGTCGTGCGGCAGCAGTGCCTGCAATGGCGCGCGTGAGCCAGGCGGACCATTCGATGCGGTATGCGCTCCCGGCAGCCGAAGCTGCGCGACAAACAGGCGAAGGGACATCGCGCGGACGAACCCGCTTTGTTGCGGTTTTTTTTTGTCGAATGCCGGTGACGGGTGCTTCAGGTATTTCCAATTGTTTACGTATACAAACGTAGTAGTAGTTAACAAGCATTGCGTTTGCCTGTGGACAACCGAATAATTCCCTGAAAACTCAATGCACTGCGTAAACGATAACCGAGCGGATCGGCCGTGCAGCGCGACCGGGAACCTGGGACAACGATTTGCCTGAGCTTCGTCAGAGCTCGTGTTATCAAGAATCGGCACACAAGTCGTCCCGGTCTTTTCCCGGGGTTATCCACAGATTGCATGGGATAACTTAGCTGTACGATTCGCCGCTCTCGAATAGAATGTCGTTTTTCGTCGTTGCGGCCCGTCTTCGGGCAGGAAAGCGAAACAGTCGCAAACGGAACACAGAGCGTTAGCAGCACCTGTGCAAGCGGCCGAACAGGCCTGCATCACAGGTATTTTTTGAGATAGTAGATATTGGCGAGCCGGATCGACCGGCGAATCGTCGTCCCCAACAGACTGTCGGCGCGCCGGCATCGCATATCGGATGTCGACGTGCAACGGCATGCAGTCAACAAACGAACGAAAGACTATGAGCGAAGGCGTATACGGAGAGCAGGCAACCGGGCGGGTGACCCACAGCCTGTTGCGACTCAGCACGGCTATGCGGAGCCAGGCATGGGAGTGGGCGGAAGGCGCGGGTTTGACGCCGACTCAAGGCGAGATCCTCGTGCTGCTGATGCAGCGCAAGGGGCCGATGCGTCTCGGCGAAATCGCGCGCGAAACCGCGCTGACGGCCGCGACCACGAGCGATGCTGTGAGCACGCTGGAAAGCAAGGGCCTGGTGGAAAAGCGCCGCGCCCTCGACGACGGACGAGCGCTCGCCGTGCGTCTGACGGCACGGGGCCGCACTGCGGCCAAGCGCGCCGCGCAATGGCCGGACTTTCTTGCGAAGGCGGTTGGCACGCTGCGCGACGAAGAACAATCGACGTTCTATCGCACGCTGCTGAAGACCGTGCGCCAGCTCGAAGTGCAAGGCCACATTCCGCCGCACCGGATGTGCGTGACCTGCACGCATTTCGACCCGAGCAAGAACCCGAAGAAAGCGGCGCATCGCTGCATGCTGCTCGAGCTGTCGATGGCAGACACCGATCTGCGTCTGGACTGCTCGGTGCACGAGACGGCTGACGCCGCCACGCAGAAAAAGACCTGGAAGATCTTCGCGCAGCAAGCCTGAGTCGGCTAAACTGCGAAGCCGGCCGCCGATCGATCGGCGCCGGCTGAACGCGCGTCGCCTGTGCATCGGCAGGCGGCGTGTCTTCCGACGCGTCGTTCGGCGTGTTTAGTCAACCTGACGGTGGGATTTGCCGATGAATCACGAAGTTCTGGCCATTCGCCACGTGCACTTCGAGGATCTGGGCAGTCTCGAACGGGTGCTCGGCGACCGGGGGCGGCCCGTCCGTTATCTCGACGTCGGCTTTGCGCGCATCGAGGCGCCGGACCCCGTGATGCCATCGCTCATGGTGATTCTCGGCGGCCCGATCAGCGCGTACGACGACGACCGTTACCCGACCCTCGGGCCGCTCGTCGCGATGATCGAAAAGCGTATCGCAGCGGGCTTGCCTACGCTCGGCATCTGTCTTGGCGCGCAACTGATCGCGCGCGTGCTCGGCTCGCGCGTCTATCCGTCGGGCAACACCGAAATCGGCTGGACGCCGCTGACGCTCACCGACGCGGGCAAGCGTTCTCCGCTGCGCCATCTCGACGGCGCGCACACGTCGATGCTTCATTGGCACGGCGATACATTCGATCTTCCGCAAGGCGCGGTGCATCTTGCATCGACGCCCGCCTGTCAGAACCAGGCCTTTTCATGGGGCAAGCACGTGCTTGGCCTGCAATGCCATCCGGAGATCCGCACCGACCGATTCGAGCCGTGGCTGATCGGAAATGCCGGCGAAATTGCAGGTCATGGCCTCGACGTGCGCAAGCTGCGCGCCGATACGGCCAGGCACGGCCCGAAGCTTGAGGCCGCGGCCCGCACGATGTTCGGTGAATGGCTCGATCAGCTCGCAACGAAGTCCTGAATCTTCCGATAGACCGCCGTGGATAGCTGCGTGATTACCGTCGATGCCGTGCTGACCGGCAAGATTGCGCCGCTCGGCGAGCATGGCAAGACGAGCGCAATTGGCAAGACGCCCGTCGAGGGGCGCGTGTGGCTCGGCGAAACGGGACTCGAAGGCGATCAGCAAGCCGAACTCAAGCATCACGGCGGTCCCGAAAAGGCGCTGCATCACTATGCGTTCGATCACTACGCGGCGTGGCGCGCGCAATGGCAGGACGGCGCGTTCGGTCTCGCGCGGCTCGATGGCCCCGGCGCGTTCGGCGAGAACATCAGCACGTCCGGCATGACGGAAACGAACGTCTGCGTCGGCGACGTGTACCGGATCGGCGGCACGATCGTGCAGGTGTCTCAGCCGCGACAGCCGTGCTGGAAACTGAACCTGCGTTTCGGCCGCGCCGACATGTCGCGCGCGGTGCAGGACACGCGCCGCACCGGCTGGTATTACCGCGTGCTCGAAGCGGGTGAGATCGGCGCGGGCGATACGATCGAACGGCTCGCGCGTCCTCATGCCGAGTGGACCGTCGAGCGTCTGTTGCGCGTGCTGTACGTCGATCGCGATGATCTGCGCGCGCTCGAAGGCATGGCGAAGCTCGATACGCTCACGGCTTCGTGGCGAAAGATCGCGATCAGGCGCATCGAAAGCGGCCAGGTCGAGTCGTGGACGAAGCGCCTCGACACGCCCGCTGCTCAACTCTGATTCTGCTGATTCATTTCATTCGCCGCGCGGTTCTCATGTGAAGGCTGCGAAGCGGGCGACCGTCTGCAGCAAATCGGACCGGGTGCTATCCTCAATCGCTCTTGAGTTTGAACGGGCATCCCCAAGCCATGAGCGCTCTCTTCACTCCGCTCACGCTGCGTAGCGTGACGCTGCCAAACCGCATCGTCGTGTCACCCATGTGTCAGTACTCCGCCGAACGCGGCGAAGCGACGGCGTGGCACATGATTCATCTCGGTCATCTCGCGCTGTCGGGTGCGGGCATGCTGTGCGTCGAAGCGACGGCTGTCGAGCCCGATGGCCGCATCACGCCCGCCGATCTCGGTCTGTGGGACGACGCGACGGAAGAAGCGCTGAAGCCCGTGCTCGCCGCGATCCGCAAGCATTCGAAGGTGCACGTCGCGATGCAGCTGTCGCATGCGGGCCGCAAGGCATCGAGTCACGTGCCGTGGGAAGGCGGGCAACTGATACCCGTCGCCGAAGGTGGCTGGCTCCCGCACGCGCCATCGGCGCTGCCACACAAGGCTGGCGAAGAGCCGCCGCTTGCACTCGACATTCCTGGTCTCAATCGCATCCGCGAAGCGTTTGCGGCGACAGCGCGCCGTGCCGCGCGTCTCGCCATCGATGCACTCGAAGTGCACGCCGCGCACGGTTATCTGCTGCATCAGTTCCTGTCGCCGCTCGCCAACCAGCGTAGCGACGAATACGGGGGCTCGCGCGAAAACCGCATGCGTTTTCCGCTCGAAATCTTCGACATCGTGCGTGCGGCGTTTCCCGCCGACAAGCCGGTCGGCGTGCGCGTGTCGGCGATCGATTGGGTCGACGGCGGCATCACGATCGAAGACACGATCGCGTTTGCGCAAGAGTTGAAGAAGCGCGGTTGCGACTGGATCGACGTGTCGTCGGGTGGCGTGTCGCCGTTGCAGAAGATTCCGCTCGAGCCCGGTTATCAGGCGCCGTACGCGAAAGCGGTGAGGGCGGCGACGGGCATGACGACGATCGCCGTTGGCCTTATCACGGACCCCGAGCACGCCGACGGCCTCATCGAAGAAGGCGACGTGGATCTCGTCGCGATGGCGCGCGCGATGCTCTATGATCCGCGCTGGCCGTGGCACGCGGCTGCGAAGCTCGGCGCGAGCGTCGATGCCCCGCCGCAATACTGGCGTTCGCAACCGCGTGATCAAAAGACGCTGTTCGGCGACATCTCGTTCGGCCAGCGCTGACACGTTCGCTTTGCCGCGCGAAGGATTTGCCGTGAACCGTTCACTGCAATTGCGGATGGTCATGTTTGACGGTTGAACGAAGGCGCATCATCCGTGTACGATTTCGGTTGTGACGCTTCGTGCATCACATGTCGACGCGGCGCCAGCACGGCGCCGCGTTTGCTATCCGCGTCGGAAAACCAGCGTGACGGACGCGGCACACACGTCGGCATCGCCGAACAAGAGCTTGCTCACCCAACGTTCTACAAAGGATTGATTCAATGAGTTCACGCAGGATCGCTGTGCGTCAATCGGGCGTGCACGGCAAAGGCGTGTTTGCACTCGAACCGATCGCGGCCGGCGAGCGGCTGATCGAATACAAGGGCGAACGGATCTCGTGGAAGGAAGCGTTGCGGCGCCATCCTCACAATCCGGACGAACCGAATCACACGTTCTACTTTGCGCTCGACAACGGGGACGTGATCGACGGCAAGGTGAAGGGCAATAGCGCTCGCTGGATCAACCACTCGTGCGCGCCGAACTGCGAGGCGGAAGAAATCGACGGCCACGTATATATCGACGCGTTGCGCAATATCGACGCCGGCGAAGAACTGTTCTACGACTACGGACTCGTGATCGACGCGCGGCAGACGAAGAAGCTGAAGAAAGAATACGAGTGCCGCTGCGGCGCGCGCAAATGCCGGGGCACGATGCTCGCCGAGCCGGACAAGAAAAGCGAGAAGAAGTCGAAGAAGAAAAAGTGAGCTGCGCGCTGCCGTGACGAAGGCAGCGCGTTCATGATCCCGCTATCCGACAGTAGTCACGGATCGACCGGCGCATGCGCCGGTTTTTTTGTATCGCGCACGGAATCGCGCTCGACCAGCACGGCGCCCGTCGCGACAGGAAGGCGCACGATGAAGCGCGCGCCGCCTTCGGGCGCATCTTCGTAATGCACGCTGCCACGATGCAGCACCATGATGTCGTGCACGATGGCAAGGCCGAGACCCGCGCCGCCATCGACGCTCCCGTCGCTCTGCCCCTGGCCGTCGCCGCGGAAGAAGCGCTTGAAGAGATCGGGCTGCTGTTTCGGCGGCACGCCGGAGCCGTTGTCCTCGACGGTGACTTCCGCCATCGCGACGCCATCCACCTCGGTCTGCGAGACCGTCATCGTGATGCGCGCGCCGTCGAGCCGCGCTGGCGGCACATACTTCAACGCGTTGTCGAGCAGATTCGCGATCACTTCGCGCAGCAAGACGGGATTGCCGCGCGCGACTAGCGGATGATCGTTCGACGGATCGTCGAGCCGTTGAAAACCGAGATCGACATGCACGGCGAGCGCGCGCGGCACCCATTCGGCGCCCGTGTCGAACGCGAGCGACGCGACATCGAGATTGACGAAACGCGCGGCCTGTTCGCCCGGCTCGGCGCGCGCCAGCGACAGCAACTGGTTCGACAGACGCACTGCGCGATCGGCGGCCGCGCGCAGTTCCTTGACGGCCGCGAGCGTCTGCTGCGGATCGCGTGCGACGGCCGCCTGCTCCGCATGCAGCTTGATCGCGGTGAGCGGCGTGCGCAGCTGATGCGCGGCGTCAGCGATGAATTTGCGCTGCGCGTCGAGCGCGGTTTTCAGGCGGTCGAGCAAACCGTTCAGCGCGCCCGTCAGCGGACGGATTTCGACGGGAACGAAGGTTTCGTCGACGGGTTCGAGCGATGTGTGCGTCTGCCGGTTCAGCGAATCGGCGAGATCGGTGAGGGGGTTGAGCTGCTGGTTCACGACGCGCCATACGATGACCCAGCCCGCGAGCAGCAGAAGCAGCAGCGGCATCATGATGGCGATCAGAAACTCGGCGGCGATGCGAAAGCGATGACGCACAGGCTGGCCGACTTCGATGACGACGGGATTGCCCGTCGGCTGATCGACGCGCACCTGTGCGACGCGCACGGCCGTGCCTTCGTGCTGCGTTTCGAATACGTACGCGTAGTGCATGCGCCTCACGTTCGTGCCTTGCAGCGGCAGCTTCGGGTCGCCGGCGATTTCGGCATCGCCCGTGCTGATCCGGTACACGAGCTGTTCGACGGGATCGGAGAACATCGCCTGCGCGAGCGGCGGCACCGTGATCGGCGCCTCGGGACCGGCGATCTGGATCTGCTTCGAAATGGCCGTGGCGAGATCGGCGAGCGAACGGTCGACGACATGCTGCGTGTATTGCCACGCGAGCCAGTAGGCGATGAGGCCGCTCATTAGCGCGAGCAGCGAAAGCGGAGCGGCGAGCCGGCGCAGCAGCTGGCGGCGCAGGCTATTCGCGGCGGGATAGGGCATGATCGAACCCGCGATAAAAGGCTGGCGCCGACTGACGATCGGCAGCATCAGCGCACGTTTGAACGGCGGGTTTCAGCGGCGCGCGCTCGACGGGTCGCACGAGGCATGCACATATGCAACGCGAGGCTCGCGCGATCCTGGCTGGCCGCTGCCGGGCTGAATGGCACAGGCGACCGCCGCGCATTTCGATGCGCTCGCGGTCGCCTGTCGGACAGCCCGGACGCCGTCAGACCAGACGGTCTGACGACAATTATGACGCCTGTCGGATTTCCTGGAGCAGATAGCCGAAGCCACGCACCGTGACGATCTCGACGCGGCAGTTCTCCAGTTTCTTGCGCACGCGATGCACATAGACTTCGATGGCCGTATCGCCGAGGTCGCCGCCGAAATGCGTCAGATGATCCTGCAGTTGCGCCTTGCTGACGACGCGGCCATGGCGCAGCAGCAGCATTTCGAGCACGGCGAATTCGCGCGGCGACAGTTCGAGCGGCTTGTCGTCGTTGAAGATGCGGCGATCGACGCCCGACAGACGCACGCCGCCCAGCGACACTTCGGGACGCGGCATGTCGCCGTGCGGCCCGCTGCGGCGCATCACGGCGCGAATGCGCGCTTCGAGTTCGGCGGGCTCGAACGGCTTGAGCATATAGTCGTCGGCGCCGGAGTTGAGGCCCTGCACCCTGTCGTTCAGCTCGTCGCGCGCGGTCAGCACGATCACGGGCGTATGACGGTTGCTCTGACGGAAGCGCGAGAGCAGCGTCATGCCGTCGATGCCAGGCAAGCCCAGATCGAGGATCACGAGTTCGTGGCGGTTTTGCGTGAGGGCCTGTTCGGCGAAGATGCCGTCGTGGACCATGTCGACCGTAAAGCCGGCTTGTTCGAGACTGCTTTGGATGCCGCGTGCGATTGGGCGGTCATCTTCGATCAGAAGGAGTCGCATGGATTTCGCTCAAGTACAATGGGTTAGGCATGAGGCACGCGGTTCGCCGGGGCGCCTGCTGCACAGAATGCCGTGCGACGTGCCGTTCGATACGGCCTTCGACAGATCAGCAAGCCATGTCCGATATTACGATCTACGAACTGGAAGCCGCGATCAATTTCTGGCGTACCCGCTCGCCTTCGAGCGGCGACGAACTCGTTCTGTGCAAGGAGGCAAGCGCGCTCTCCAAGCCGTATGCGCTGATGATTGTACAGCGTCAGACGGTGCTGACGCAGGAAGGTTTGGACGAGAATGCCCGCGCCGCGTGGGATTCTTACGTGTCCATTAAAATGGCCTAACGAAGTGAAGGTTTGGTCGCCTGATGACCTGCAAAACGCTTTCACTTCGGGCTTTCATCCGTATTTTCCGGCGTGAACCGTTTTGTTCGGATCAACCTGCTGCGCATCACTTCGGCATTATTTCCCGCTAGCCACTTCGTCGATAAAACGCGCGAGCCGGATGTCACGCTCGGTGACTCCGTTCGCATCGTGCGTCGACAGCGTGATCTCGACGTTGCTGTAGACGTTGAACCATTCCGGGTGATGGTCCATCTCCTGCGCCTTGATCGCGACGCGCGTCATGAAGCCGAATGCTTCGTTGAAGTCGGCGAATCTGAATTGCCGCGTGATCGCATCGCGGCCATCGACGTTCTGCCAGCCGTTCAGTTGCGCGACCTGTGTCACGCGTTCATCGGAAGAAAGTTTCTGGATCGTCATCGTGTCACCTGTTGAGGCCGCGCGCGCTGGCGCAGCGCCCGCGCACGGAGTTGTTCTATTTTTTCACGGTTGAAAGTGCGTTGCTGGGGGCCGCGTCAGACGTCGCCGTCCGACGCCCAGCCTTCGCCTGTGCCGCGCGTGATGACACGATCCGTCGCCCGCACGTCGCCCGCCGGAAGCGGCGTCGCGTCGGCGAGCCTGGCCAGCAGCGGCGCGAAATCGGTGCGCGCGACGTCGAACAGTTGCGAGAAATCATCGATGACGAAGTAGGTCTTCTGGAACGTGTCGATTCTGTATTGCGTCTGCATCACGCGCTCGAGGTCGAACGCGATGCGGTTAGGCGCGTCGCTCTGCTGGCTGTAGAGCGTTTCGCCCTTGCTCGACACGATCCCCGCGCCGTAGATCTTCACGCCGTTCGGACTCGCGGTATCGCGGATCAGACCGAACTCGACCGTGTACCAGTAGAGACGCGCGAGCAGCGGCAACGCATTTGCATCGCGCGCGGCGAGGGCGGCGCGGCCATACGCGTGCATGTAGTCGGCGAAAACGGGGTTGATCAGCAGCGGCACATGGCCGTACAGGTCATGAAAACAGTCGGGTTCCTGCAGATAGTCGAGCTGATCGGGGCGGCGCATCCACCAGGTGACAGGAAAGCGGCGGTTCGCCATATGCTCGAAGAACACCTGATCCGGCACGAGGCCCGGCACGGCGACGATTCGCCATCCCGTCGCGGGCATCAACTGCTCGTTGATCGCCTCGAACGAGGGCACGCTTTCCGGCGACAGATTCAGGCGCTCGACGCCTTCCAGAAACGCGTCGCAGACTCGCCCTTTGAGCAGCGCCGTCTGCCGCGTGTAGAGCTGCTTCCATACCGCATGATCGACCGCGCCGTAGCGATGAATCGGCTGGTCGATGGTGAAGTCCGCGCGGATTTCGAGGCCGGCGTCGAATTGCTCCTTGAGCTTCGCGGTGTTCGTAACGGACATGGCTTGCTGCACCTGCTTCGGTCGGGGAATTGGACCGTGCAAGTTTAGAGCGGGCGGGACGCGGAAAGGGCGCAAGTTCGGCGCGGCATAACTTGCTGATGCGATAATCACGCATCAAGCGGCTAAAAGATGCGGAGAAATCACATGGTAGAGTTCGACCACTTCGATCTGGCGCTTCTCGACGTGCTACAGCGCTTCGGGCGCGCGACACACCAGCAACTCGGCGAACAGGTGCCGCTGTCGCCGTCGCAGATCGGGCGGCGCTTGCAACGGCTCGAGGCAATCGGCGTGGTCGACGGCTATCGCGTCGTTCTGCGGCCGGAAAAGCTCGGGCTTGGCGTAACTGCGTTCACGAGCCTGAAGCTGAAGCATCACGGCGATTCGATCATCGAGCAGTTCCAGCAACAGATCGACGTGCTGCCCGAGGTGCTCGAATGTCACGCCGTGGTCGGCGATGCGGACTATCTGCTGCGCATCGTGGCGCCGGATCTGAACGCGCTGTCGTCGTTCGTGATGAAAAAGCTGATGCGTGTGCCAGGCGTCGACAGCGTGCGCTCGAACATCGTGCTGACGACGTTCAAGCGCAACGGCCCGCTGCCGCTCGGTCATCTGTCGCCGGGCGCGCCAGCCGCATGACCAGCGGGCCCTTTGCGGATCAGGCGGCCTTCAACGGCTCCTGATTCAGCATGTCGACATACGCGACCGCGACGAGATCCGATTCAGGCACGCCGAGCTTCGCGAACATCGCGTGCGCTTCGGCCTCGCCACCTTCTTCGTCGTCATCCTGCGCGAGCACGACTTCGAGCTCGACGAAATCGCCGAGGCCATCCACCCGATCCAGATGAATCCGCGTGCGTCCGACGATATAGACGTGGCGCTCCTTCGTGACGATCCCGCGCGTTGTGAGCGCCGTGGCGAGCAGCGAGTGCATCGCCTCGGGGTTCGTCACCGGGCTGCGCGTGTAGTACGACGCTTTCGGGCCGTCGCGGTCGTCGCGCTGATAGAAGATCAGTTCGGCGGGCGTGCCGTCGTCGAACTGGCGCAGCTTCAGACGGCCGCGCGGCACGTCATAGAAGAAGTCCTGCTGGCGGAAAATCAGCGGAGCGTCAGGCGAAAGGGCTGCGGCGCGCTCGCGAAGCTGCTCGAATTGCTGCGCGCGGGCTTTGATTTCGATGTTGCGTGCCATGTGTAGCTCCTGTCGGAAGGTGAGCGTGAACGGTTTCTGACAACGGGACCGCTTGCCTCGATGAGCTGAGTGGGCCCCGCCGATCGTCAGAGGCCCGTCAGAGCCAAAAAGGGATTTGAAGCGGGACTTGAAACGGGACTTGAAGCGAATTCAAGAAACAGAGGGAAAACGGCAAAGCGTCAATCTAGCAAAAAGCTCATGACGATGTAGTTAAAGGCCATGGCGCCTGAAGGGTCCTCAAAGACGCGGAAAATGCCGCAGTGTCATGAGGTCGGCTCATATCGCGCGATGCGGCCCGTCGTGTGCATACAAGCGCTCGCTGCTCAGGTCGACCACTGCTGTTCGATTAGCTTCAACGCGGCGGCGATCGCCGGCTCATCCTTATGCGCGGCGAGCGTGATGAACGTCAGTTCGGTCGGCACGGTCACGCCTTCGACGATCGTCAGCGCATGCGTGTGCGCTTCGGCAAGCGCGGTCGAATCGCGCGCGAGCGTGAGTCCGACGCCCGATTTGACGAGATCGAGCATCGACGGTTCCTGGTCCACTTCGGCGACCTTGATAGGCTTGACGCCGGCCTCGGCGAAGCGGCGCGTGAGCAGCCGGTTGTGCGCGGACGCGGGCGGCGTCCAGATCCACGGCAGCGCAGCGAGCGCGCGCCAGTCGTGCGCGCCTTTCACGCGATCCTTCCAGCCGGCGGGCGCGAGCACGCGATACTGAAAGTGCGTCAGCGTGACGGCATGGAAGATGGCGCCGTCGCGCGCTTCGTCGTCGGCGGGCTGGCCGATGTAATAACCGACGTCGAGTTCGCCTGCCCGCACCTGATCGCGCACCCAGCCCGACATGCCGTGCCGCAACTGCGTTTCGATATGCGGCCACGTTTCGACGAGTTGCTTGAGAAATCCACCGAGCCGCAGAAACGCCGGGTCGAGTATCGTGCCGATGCGCAAGCGCCCGCGCACTTCCTGACGCAGCGTGGCCGCCGCGCGTTCGACGTCGCTCGCGGCCGCGAGCGCGCGCTCCGCGTGAGGCAGCAGCGCCTGTCCGTCGCGCGTAAGCGTGAGCCCATGAGACGTGCGCGTGAACAGCGCCACGCCGAGCGCAGCCTGTAGGTTCTTTATCTGCAGGCTGACGGCCGGCTGGGTCAGGTGCAATTGCGCCGCGGCGCGCGTCAGATTGCCTTCTCGCGCGACCGTTGCGAATGCGCGGAGCAAGGTCAGGTCCATCCGTTGATATTAACGCGCCTTATATCGCAGTTGAGCATTACTCATTGGATTCAGGAGGCGTTTGCCGATTACGCTTGAATGACGATGTGAAGGGCGCGTGTATTGCGCCGCAGCATCGACTACCAAAAGCACCACTTCGCAACTACTTGCATGGGACTGGGGTAAGCGCTAAAGCGCCAACTCCGATCGATACAGGAGACACCATGAGCGAGACCGATCAGACCCGGGCGCAAGCGCGCGCGCTAACGCATATGATCAACGGCCGTCCCGTCGATGGCACGAGCCAGCGCTTCGGCGACGTGTTCAATCCGGCGACGGGCGACGTGACGTCGCGCGTGCCGCTCGCGAGCGTCGCGGAAGTGGATGCGGCCGTCGCCGCCGCTAAAGCCGCGTTTCCCGCATGGAGCGAAACGGCGCCGATCAAACGCGCACGCGTGCTCTTCAAGTTCAAGGAGTTGCTCGACCGTCACCACGACGAACTCGCCGAACTGATTACGCGCGAGCACGGCAAGGTGTTCTCTGATGCGAAGGGCGAAGTGATGCGCGGCATCGAGATCGTCGAGTTCGCGTGCGGCATTCCGAACCTGCTAAAGACGGATTTCACCGATCAGATTGGCGGCGGCATCGACAACTGGAATCTGCGTCAGCCGCTGGGTGTCGTCGCGGGCATCACGCCGTTCAATTTCCCGATGATGGTGCCGTGCTGGATGTTCCCCGTCGCGATCGCGTGCGGCAATACGTTCGTGCTGAAGCCGTCTGAACGCGATCCTTCGGCATCGAACCGCGTTGCCGAACTGCTGAAGGAAGCAGGCTTGCCGGACGGCGTATTCAACGTCGTGCATGGCGACAAGGTGGCCGTCGATGCGCTGCTCGCGCATCCCGACGTGAGCGCGCTGTCGTTCGTCGGCTCGACGCCGATTGCCGAATACATCTACACGGAAGGCACGAAGCACGGCAAGCGCGTGCAGGCCCTGGGCGGTGCGAAGAACCACCTCGTCGTGATGCCGGATGCCGATCTCGATCAGGCTGTCGATGCGCTGATCGGCGCGGCCTATGGTTCGGCGGGCGAGCGCTGCATGGCGATTTCGGTGGCCGTTGCGGTTGGCCACATCGCCGACGAACTCATCGAGAAGCTCACGCCGCGCGTGAAGTCGCTGAAGATCATGAACGGCATGGAAGCGGAGGCCGAAATGGGTCCGCTCGTCACGGCCGCGCATCGCGAGAAGGTGTCGGGTTATATCGATGCGGGTATCGAGGCGGGCGCAAAACTCGTCGTCGATGGACGCGGTCATCAGGTGCCGGGTCACGAAAAGGGCTTCTTCCTTGGCGGCACGCTGTTCGACGACGTGAAGACCGACATGAAGATCTATCGCGAAGAGATTTTTGGTCCGGTGCTGTGTGTCGTGCGCGTGCCCGATTTCGCTTCCGCCGTCGAGCTGATCAACAAGAACGAGTTCGCGAATGGCGTGTCGTGCTTCACGTCGGATGGCGGCATCGCGCGCGCGTTTTCGCGGCAGATTCAGATCGGCATGGTCGGCATCAATGTGCCGATTCCCGTGCCGATGGCGTGGCACTCGTTCGGCGGCTGGAAGAAGTCGCTATTTGGCGATCACCATGCCTATGGCGAAGAAGGCGTGCGCTTCTATACGCGCTACAAGAGCGTGATGCAGCGCTGGCCGGACAGTATCGCGAAGGGCGCTGAGTTCACGATGCCCGTTGCGAAGTAAGTGGCTTCGGCGCAATAGCAGAGCAATGGCATTGTCCTCGTTCGAGGGCAATGCCGTGCAGCACAGTAGAAGAAAGCACGAGACGCACCGAACGCCCAAGCCGCAATGAGACGCCATGCAACGTGGCCATGCGAAGGAGACAAGGGTGAGCACGACAGAAGCATCGCGCGCAACGAGCGCAAGAAAACTAGAAGGCGAGTTCGATTACATCATCATCGGCGCGGGTACGGCAGGCTGCGTGCTCGCCAATCGCCTGAGCGAAGATCCCGACGTCACCGTGCTGCTGCTCGAAGCCGGCGGCAAAGACGACTATCACTGGATTCATGTGCCCGTCGGCTACCTCTATTGCATCGGCAATCCGCGCACTGACTGGCTCTATAAAACGCGCGCAGAACCCGGACTCAACGGACGTGTGTTGTCCTACCCACGCGGCCGTGTATTGGGCGGCTGCTCGTCGATCAACGGCATGATCTACATGCGCGGCCAGCGCGAGGACTACGACGAATGGGCGCGCGTGACGAACGATCCGTCGTGGTCGTGGGATGCCGTGCTGCCTGTCTTCAAGCGTAGCGAAGATCACCACGGTGGCGCGAATGAATTTCACGGCGCGGGTGGTCAATGGCGCGTCGAAAAGCAGCGCCTCAAATGGAAGATCCTGGAGAAGTTCGCTGAAGCCGCGCAGGAAACAGGCATTCCCGCCACCGACGATTTCAATCGCGGCGACAACACGGGCGTCGGCTACTTCGACGTGAACCAGAAGCGCGGCATTCGCTGGAACGCGTCGAAGGCGTTTCTGCGCCCCGCGATGCAGCGGTCGAATCTCACCGTCATTACGGGCGCGCACACGCAGCGCTTGGTGTTCGAAGGCAAGCGCTGCGTGGGTGTCGAATATCGCGGCGACAATGTCGAGTACTTCGCGAAGGCGCGCATCGAAGTCGTCATGAGTTCGGGCGCGGTGAACTCGCCGCAATTGCTCGAGCTGTCGGGCATCGGTAACGGCGCGCGTTTGCAGGGCCTGGGCATCGAAGTGGTGAAGGATCTGCGCGGCGTCGGCGAAAATCTTCAGGACCATTTGCAGCTGCGGATGGCGTACAAGGTGCACGGCGTGCGCACGTTGAACACGGCCTCGGCGCATTGGTGGGGCAAGATGATGATCGGCCTGCAATATCTGTTGATGCAGAGCGGGCCGATGTCAATGTCGCCGTCGCAGCTCGGTGCATTCGCGAAGTCCGATGTCGACGACGGATCGCTCACGCGTCCCGACCTCGAGTATCACGTGCAGCCGCTTTCGCTCGACAAGTTTGGCGAGCCGCTGCATCGCTTCAATGCGTTCACGGCATCCGTGTGTCATTTGCGGCCTACATCGCGCGGCAGCATTCACATCGAGTCGCGCGATCCGCATGCACCACCGTTGATCGCGCCGAATTATCTGTCGACGTATTACGACCGTCATGTGGCCGCTAATGGATTGCGTCTCACGCGCCGTATCGCGGCCGCGCCTGCGTTGCAGCGATACAGGCCAGAAGAAATCTTGCCCGGCATCCAGTTTCAAAGCGAGGAAGAATTGCAGATCGCCGCGGGCAATGTCGGCACGACCATCTTCCATCCTGTCGGCACATGCCGCATGGGCACGGCCGATGATCCAGGCGCCGTAGTCGACAGCCGCTTGCGCGTGCTTGGTGTCGAAGGACTGCGCATCGTGGATGCATCCGTGATGCCGACCATCACATCGGGCAACACGAACTCGCCGACATTGATGATCGCTGAGCGCGCGAGCGACATGATTCGCGCCGACCGTCGCGCGCGAAGAGACGCTGTCACGATCGAAACGCATGCCGCGTCTACGATGTCCGTTGCATGACACGCAACGTTTAACGTTTCATTCGGCAAAGGTCGCATTAAACACTAAGTGCAAATCCCAATGATTGCGCTGCATCATTGGCGAGACAATGGCATCCATGCTGCGTGGTGCGGCATGGATGACCGTCCGCGTTGGTGCACCACGCCACGATTGGCTCGGGGACGTCTTCGCCAATGAACAGTCGCGCCGGATCCTCGCGCGAAATAAAACGCGGTAGTGCTTCGCCTTACTTCGCATGGAAGGGAACATGATTCTCGGCGATACGATACTCGAAACGCGCGGGCTCACACGTGAGTTCAAAGGTTTCACCGCAGTCAACAGTGTGAACCTTCGCGTGAAGCGCGGTTCTATCCATGCGCTCATCGGGCCGAACGGTGCGGGCAAGACCACCTGCTTCAATCTGCTCACCAAATTTCTCGTGCCCACTGCGGGTCAGATCGTCTTTAACGGCGTCGACATCACGGGCGAGCGTCCGGCGCAGATCGCACGTCGCGGCATCATCCGTTCATTCCAGATTTCCGCTGTATTTCCACATCTGACGGCATTGCAGAATGTGCGCATCGGCTTGCAGCGTCAGCTGGGCACAGCATTTCACTTCTGGAAGAGCGAGCGCACGTTGAGTCAACTCGATGACCGCGCAATCGATTTGCTGACGCAGGTCGGTCTGACCGATTTCGCCGACGTGCGCACCGTCGAACTGTCGTATGGCCGCAAGCGCGCGCTCGAAATCGCGACGACGCTCGCGATGGAACCTGAACTGATGCTGCTCGATGAACCGACGCAAGGCATGGGTCACGAAGACGTGGACCGCGTGACTGCGCTGATCAAAAAAGTATCGAGCGGCCGCACGATCCTGATGGTCGAACACAACATGAATGTGATTGCCGGCATCTCCGACACGATTACCGTCCTGCAACGCGGCGAGGTGCTCGCCGAAGGCACGTACGCGGAAGTCTCGAAGAATCCGCTCGTCATGCAAGCCTATATGGGCAGTGCGGACGCGGCGCTTGCCGGAGCGCATGCATGAGCACAGTGAGCGAACAGGAAAACCCGGCAGTCAGTGTGGTGAGCGGCGAACCGGCGCTGGAAATCGCCGGCTTGCAGGCGTGGTATGGCGAATCGCACATTCTGCACGGCGTCGATTTGACCGTGAGTCGAGGCGAAGTCGTCACGCTGCTCGGCCGCAATGGTGCGGGCCGCACCACGACGCTGCGCGCAATCATGGGACTGACGGGGCGTCGCACGGGCTCGATCCGCGTCGGTGGGCGCGAAACGATTTCGATGCCGACGCATCGAATCGCTCACTGCGGCGTCGGTTACTGTCCGGAAGAGCGCGGCATTTTTTCGAGCCTGTCGTGCGAAGAAAATCTGCTGCTGCCGCCGCCCGTCGGCGACAAGTCGTTGATGATGTCGGTCGACGAGATCTACCAGATGTTTCCCAATCTCCAGGAACGGCGGATGAGCCAGGGCACGCGTCTGTCGGGCGGCGAGCAACAGATGCTCGCTGTCGCGCGCATTCTGCGTACGGGCGCGAACCTGCTGTTGCTCGATGAAATCTCCGAGGGACTTGCGCCTGTGATCGTGCAAGCCCTCGCCCGCATGATCGTGACGTTGAAGGCGCGCGGCTACACGATCGTCATGGTCGAACAGAACTTCCGCTTTGCCGCGCCGCTCGCCGATCGTTTCTATGTGATGGAGCATGGGCGCATCGTCGAGCACTTCGGCGCCAAGGACCTCGAAAGCAAAATGCCGGTGCTGCACGATCTGCTCGGGGTGTAAGCACCAACCTGATTGCCTCTGACAACCACAACGCAGAACGAAGGAGACAGTAATGAAAAGGAAGACACTCGCGCCGCTGGCCCGGATCGCGTCAATCTGTTTTGCGGCGGCCGCAAGCGTCGCATTGACGACGGGCAGCGCGCGGGCTGCCGACGATGCAGTGAAGATCGGTTTCATCACCGACATGTCGGGTCTTTATGCCGACATCGACGGGCAGGGTGGTCTCGAAGCGATTCGCATGGCAGTGGCGGATTTCGGCGGCAAGGTGAACGGCAAGCCGATCCAGGTCGTGTATGCGGACCACCAGAACAAGGCCGACATCGCCGCTTCGCGCGCGCGTGAATGGTTCGACCGCGATGGCGTCGACTTGCTGATCGGCGGGACGAACTCGGCGACGGGTCTGTCGATGAACCAGGTCGCGGCCGAGAAGCACAAGGCCTACATCAGCATCGGCGCGGGCGCCGATACGCTCACGAACGAGCAATGCACGCCGTACACGATTCACTATGCGTACGACACGACGGCGCTCGCGAAGGGCACCGGCTCGGCCGTGACGAAGCAGGGCGGCAAGACGTGGTACTTCCTGACGGCGGACTACGCGTTCGGCAAGGCGCTCGAAAAGGCGACCAGCGACGTCGTGAAGGCCAATGGCGGCCAGGTGGTCGGCGCGGTGCGTCACCCATTGTCGGCATCGGACTTCTCTTCGTTCCTGTTGCAGGCGCAAGCATCGAAGGCTCAGATTCTCGGCCTCGCGAACGCGGGTGGCGACACGATCAACGCGATCAAGGCCGCGAAGGAATTCGGCATCACGAAGTCGATGAAGCTCGCCGCGCTGCTGATCTTCATCAACGATATCCACAGCCTCGGCCTCGAAACGACGCAAGGCCTCGTGCTGACGGACAGCTGGTACTGGAACAAGGATGCCAACACGCGCAAGTGGGCGCAGCGCTACTTCGACAAGATGAAGAAGATGCCGTCGAGCCTGCAGGCGGCCGACTATTCGGCGACGATGACCTACCTGAAGGCAGTGCAGACGGTCGGCTCGACAGACGCCGACAAGGTGATGGCGCAACTGAAGAAGCAGAAGATCGATGACTTCTATGCAAAGGGCTACATCCGTCAGGACGGCAGCATGATCCACGACATGTACCTGATGCAGGTGAAGACGCCGGCCGAGTCGAAGGAGCCGTGGGATTACTACAAGATCACTGCCACGATTCCGGGGGAACAGGCCTTTACGACGAAGCAGGAAACGCGCTGCGCGCTGTGGAAATAAGCGGCGCCGAGGAGCGCCTGCTGGTCTGATTCATCGAGACAAAGCGGGCGTCGATGTTCTGCGTGCTGGACGCGTCGGGCCTTCACAGGCCTGATGCGTGCATGCCGCTTTCACTTTGACGACGGCTTCAATGGATATCTTTGGCATTCCGCTACCGGCGATGCTCAGCCAGCTCCTGCTCGGACTCGTGAACGGTTCCTTCTACGCGATCCTGAGTCTTGGACTGGCCGTGATCTTTGGTCTTCTCAACGTGATCAACTTCGCGCACGGCGCGTTGTTCATGCTGGGTGCGATGCTCACGTGGATGGGCCTGTCGTATTTCAGTCTGCCGTACTGGGTGATGCTCGTCCTTGCGCCGCTGATCGTCGGGCTTTTCGGCGTGTTGATCGAACGCTCGATGCTGCGCTGGCTGTACAAGCTCGATCACCTCTATGGCCTTCTGCTCACGTTTGGTCTCACGCTGGTCGTCGAAGGCATGTTCCGTTCGATCTACGGCTCGTCGGGGCAGCCGTACGACGTGCCGTCGCTGCTTGCGGGAGCAACCAATCTGGGCTTCATGTTCCTGCCGAACTATCGGGCCTGGGTGGTCGTCGCGTCCTTGATCGTATGTTTCGCGACGTGGTTCGTGATCGAGAAGACGAGCCTCGGCGCATATCTGCGCGCGGGTACGGAGAACCCGAAGCTCGTCGAAGCATTCGGTGTGAACGTGCCGGTGATGATCACGCTGACGTACGGCTTCGGCGTCGCGCTGGCCGCATTTGCGGGCGTGCTCGCCGCGCCCGTGATCCAGGTTTCGCCGCTGATGGGCCAGCCGATGATCATCACCGTGTTCGCCGTCGTCGTGATCGGCGGGATGGGGTCGATCATGGGCTCGATCCTCACGGGCCTGCTGCTCGGTGTGATCGAAGGGTTCACGCGCGTGTTCTATCCGGAAGCGTCGGCGACCGTGGTCTTCGTGATCATGGCGCTCGTGTTGCTCGTGCGTCCGGCAGGTCTCTTCGGCAAGGAAAAATGATGCAGAGAAAAGCGCTCTACAGTTTGCTGCTGATCGCGCTCATCGCTGCGCCGTTCGTCGGCGCATACCCTGTATTCGTGATGAAAGTGCTGTGCTTTGCGCTGTTCGCGGCCGCATTCAATCTTCTTATCGGCTATACGGGCCTGCTGTCGTTCGGCCACGCAATGTTCCTGGCGACGGCCGGCTATATCACCGGCTACGCGATCCAGACGGTGGGCCTGTCGCCCGAGCTCGGTGTGATCGCGGGCACCGCGGCGGCGACGTTGCTGGGTCTGGTCGTCGGCCTGTTCGCGATTCGCCGCCAGGGCATTTACTTCGCGATGGTGACGCTCGCGCTTGCGCAGATGGTCTACTTCGTGTTCCTGCAAGCGCCGTTCACGCACGGCGAAGACGGGCTGCAAGGCGTGCCGCGTGGCAAGCTGTTCGGCGTGCTGAGCCTTTCATCGGATCTGACGCTGTACTTCATCGTGCTCGTCGTGATGGTGCTGGCGTTTCTGTTGATCGTGCGCGTCGTGCATTCGCCGTTCGGGCAGGTGCTGATAGCGATCAAGGAAAACGAGCCGCGTGCGATCTCGCTAGGCTACGACACCAACCGCTTCAAGCTGCTGGCGTTCGTTCTGTCGGCGGGTCTCGCGGGTCTTGCTGGGGCGCTGAAGGTGCTCGTGCTGGGCTTCGAAACGCTCGGCGACGCATACTGGACGATGTCGGGCCTCGTCGTGCTGATGACGCTGGTGGGGGGCATGGGCACGCTGTTCGGGCCGCTGCTCGGCGCCGCGCTGATTGTCGCGCTAGAGGACCGGCTCGGCGATATTGGCGGTGCAATTGCGTCAGTGACGGGCGTCGACTGGTTTCATTCGCTCGGCGAGTCCGCGACGATCGTGATGGGGATCATCTTCATTCTTTGCGTGCTGGCGTTCAGGCGCGGCATCGTCGGCGAGATCGTTCAGCGCTTCAAACCGCTGCGGGCGTGAGTGGATTGCGAAATTGTTTCGTTATCCAAATCAATCGCGCAATGCGGCTGATCTGCGCCGAAAACGAAGTGAAAATACAAGAACCCGCCCCATTTTTGTGCGGCACTGCACCACTAGGGTAAATGCTAGTTGCCCGTTAAACGGCCCCCGTTTAATCTTCACACAGTTCTGATGCACCGAATTTAGCAGGTGGAGAACGAGGAGACAATGAGGCACTCAGTGCCCATACAAAAGCGCTGTTGGATCTAATCCAACAGCGCTTTTTACTTTCCCTTTCCAAAATCTCTTTAGTAGCGCACGCTCCGCCCTCGTGCAGCGCTGTAAATTCTGGCGCTTTCCGCACGCATTTCTCCGCGGCATTTTTCCCAAAGATTCAAAGCCTTCAAACTGCTTGCCGCGCGTAGTATGCGTCCGCTACACTCGCCATTCGCTGACCATTCGGTCGGCATTTCAACGTATTCGAATTAACTCAAACATCGGGGCATAGAGGAGCGGAATGAAGTCGGCATTGCGTTGGATCAGCGCGGCATTGGTCGCGGCGGGCGTGTGCGCAACGTACAGCGGCGCGACATGGGCGGACGTGAAAATCGGCGTGACAGTGTCGGCAACGGGGCCGGCGGCCTCGCTCGGCATTCCGGAGAAGAACACCAGCGCGCTGCTGCCGAAGGAGATCGCGGGCCAGAAAATCGACTACATCGTGCTCGACGATGCAACCGATTCGACGCAAGCCGTCAAGAACGCGCGCAAGCTCACCAGTGAAGATCACGTCGACGCGCTGATCGGCTCGACTGTCGTGCCGAACTCGCTGGCGATGATCGACATCGCGAACGAAACGCAAACGCCAATGATCTCGATGGCAGCGGCGGCGTCGATCGTCGAGCCGATGGATGCGAAGCGTTCCTGGATCTTCAAGACGCCGCAGAACGACATCCTGATGGCGACGGCCATCGCGCAGCATATTGCGAATCACGGCGTGAAGACGGTGGCCTTCATCGGCTTCTCGGACGCGTACGGCGAGAGCTGGTTCAAGGAATTCGGCAAGGCCGCCGATCTCGCGAAGATCAAGGTCGTCGCGAATGAACGTTTCGCGCGCAACGACGCGTCGGTGACGGGCCAGGTGCTCAAGATGATGTCGCAGAACCCGGATGCCGTGTTGATCGCCGGCGCGGGCACGCCGGCCGCGCTGCCGGAAAAGACGCTGCGCGAGCGCGGCTACAAGGGCAAGTACTATCAGACGCATGGCGTCGCGAACAACGACTTCCTGCGCGTGTGCGGCAAGGACTGTGAAGGCACGTATCTGCCTGCGGGTCCGCTACTCGTTGCCGATCAATTGCCCGATTCGAATCCTGTGAAGAAGGCATCGCTCGCGTACAAGCACGCTTATGAAAGCGCGAATGGCACTGGTTCGATTTCGACTTTCGGTGGCCACGCTTGGGACGCAGGCCTGCTGCTGCAGCGCGCGATTCCCGTCGCGTTGAAAAAGGGCCAGCCGGGCACGCCGCAATTCCGTGAAGCGCTGCGCGCCGCGCTCGAAAGCACGAAGGACATGCCGGGCTCGCACGGCATCTTCAACATGAGCGCGAACGATCACGCGGGTCTCGATCAGCGGGCGCGCGTGATGGTGCAAATCGTCGACAGCAAATGGAAGCTTGCTTCCGATTGAGCGAGAAGAATTAACGAATTCGAATTCATTCATAAAGACGCGGGCAGTTGACGCGTCTTTTTTATTGCACGCGAGATGAATCGAATAAGGCAGTGCGGCTTCACTCTGATCCGCAGGGGAGACAACTAAAGCGGTAAAGCCTGGTTTGACGCAATTGCAACGAGCAGGGAAAACCATGCTTGGCAGGCTTATACCCGATAACTAGATTCAGTTACCCGGTTCTCGAACTGGATTACGACACGCATTTAAAGCGTTTGGAGACATGCAATGAAAACGACAAAGAAGTGGGTCCGTTCCGCGATTGCAATGGCGCTCGTTTGCGGCGCGAGTGGGGCAATGGCGCAAGTGAAGATCGGTGTCACGCTGTCCACCACGGGACCCGCCGCATCGCTCGGTATCCCGGAGAAGAACACGATTGCGCTGCTGCCGAAGGAGATCGCAGGCAAGAGCGTGCAATACATCGTGCTCGACGACGCATCGGATACGAGCCGCGCAGTGCAGAACACGCGCAAGCTGATCGACGAAGATCACGCCGATGCAATCATCGGCTCGACGGTGACGCCGAATTCGCTCGCAATGCTCGACCCGATCGCCGAAGGCAAGACACCGATGATTTCGCTGGCGGCATCGGCTGCCATCATTTCGCCGATGGACGGGAAGCGGACATGGGCATTCAAGACGCCGCAAAACGATGGCTTGATGGCCGACGCGATCGCCGAGTACATGGAGAAGCGCGGCGTGAAGACGGTGGCGTTCATCGGCTTTGCGGATGCGTATGGCGAGAACTGGTACACGGTCTTCAGCCAGGCAGCGAATGCACACCATCTGAAGCTCGTGGCCAACGAGCGCTATAACCGCACCGATGCATCGGTGACGGGGCAGGTTCTGAAGATCGTTGCATCGAATGCGGATGCCGTGCTGATCGCAGGCTCGGGCACGCCTTCGGCACTGCCGGCGAAGGCGCTGAAAGAGCGCGGCTACAAGGGCAAGATCTATCAGACGCACGGCGTCGCGAACAACGACTTCCTGCGCGTGTGCGGCAAGGACTGCGAAGGCGAATTGCTGCCCGCGGGCCCGATTCTCGTCGCGGATCAGCTGCCCGATTCAAATCCGGTGAAGAAGTCGTCGGAAGCGTACAAGAACGCTTATGAGAAGGCGTATGGCGTGGGCTCCGTTGCGACGTTCGGCGGTCATGCGTGGGATGCGGGCCAGATGCTCCAGCGCGCGATTCCCGAAGCGCTGAAGAAGGGCCAGCCGGGCACGGAAGCATTCCGCGTCGCGCTGCGTGACGCGCTCGAGAACGTCAAGGATCTGCCACTCGCGCACGGCATCATGAACACGACGGCCACCGACCACAACGGTCTCGACAAGCGCGCACGCGTGATCGTCGAAATCTCCGATGGCAAGTGGAAACTTCAGAACGACTAAGAAGGTGCGCAACGCTCGCAACGCGTGACCATGAGTCGGTAGGGCATCTCTTAAGTCGCGCGGCCATTTCTGGTCGATAACGATGGCAAGCTCTGCCGCGTCGTTTTCTCAGGCGCGGCAGTTGTTTTATGAAGTGCGGCTTCGCTTCGCGGCTGGTGGTCGATCAGCCGGTTCTCACTGCGGTTCTCTCCGTTTCTCAGTTTCGATTTCGACGTTCCAGGACGAGGAAGTATGGATCTATCAATTGCGGCGATCCTCGCGCAGGACGGCATCACGACGGGCGCGATCTACGCATTGCTCGCGCTCGCGTTGGTGCTGGTGTTCTCCGTGACGCGCGCCATTTTCATCCCGCAAGGGGAGTTCGTTTCGTACGGTGCGCTGACGCTCGCCGCGTTGCAGACGCAGAAGTTTCCGGCGACATGCTGGCTGCTGATGGCGATGGGGCTTGCATGCTTCGTCATCGAAGTGACCGGCATGGCGCGGCATGCGGAGCGGCGGCGTCATGCTGCACGTACGCTGGTGACGCTGGCGGGCAAGTATCTGCTGTTCCCCGTCGCTGTCTACGCGATTACGCGCGGCGTATTCATGCAGCCGCTGCCGATGGTCGCGCAGATCGCATTGACGCTGCTGATCGTCGTGCCGATGGGGCCGTTCGTCTATCGCCTCGCATACGAGCCTGTCGCCGAAGCGACGACGCTCCTGCTGCTGATCGTGTCGGTGGCCGTGCACTTCGCGATGGTCGGCCTCGGGCTCGTGATGTTCGGCGCGGAAGGCTCGCGCACCAATGCGTTCACGGATGCGACGTTCAACGTCGGCAGCATGTCGATCTCAGGACAGAGCGTGTGGGTCGTCGGCGTGGCCGTCGTGCTGATCGGCGTGCTGTACGTGTATTTCGACCGCTCGATCTCGGGCAAGGCGTTGCGCGCGACGTCGGTGAACCGGCTCGGCGCGCGGCTAGTTGGTATCGGCACGACGCAGGCAGGGCGACTCGCGTTCACGCTTGCGGCAGGCCTCGGCGTGCTGTGCGGGATTCTCGTCGCGCCGCTGACCACGATCTACTACGACTCGGGCTTCCTGATCGGCCTGAAGGGCTTCGTCGGGGCGATCATCGGCGGGCTGGTCAGTTATCCGCTCGCTGCGGCGGGTTCGATACTCGTCGGATTGCTGGAGTCGTATTCGTCGTTCTGGGCCAGCTCGTATAAGGAAGTGATCGTGTTCACGCTGATCATTCCGGTGCTGCTCTGGCGGAGTCTCGCCAGCCCGCATGCGGAAGAAGAGGAGGAGTGACGCGATGAAACGCATCATGCAAAACAAGTTCTTCTGGCTGTTTCTCGTGGTGATGTTCGCGTTGCCCGTGCTGCCGCAGCCGATTCGCGTACCCGAGTACTGGGTGACGCTGCTCAACTACATCGGCCTTTACTCGATCGTTGCAATCGGTCTTGTGTTGCTGACGGGAATCGGCGGAATGACGAGCTTTGGACAGGCGGCGTTCGTCGGCGTCGGCGCCTACACGACCGCGTATCTGACGACGCAGTTCGGCGTGTCGCCGTGGCTCGCGCTGATCGCCGGCGTCGTCCTGACAGCTTTGATCGCGTTGCTGCTGGGGGCCGTGACGATGCGGCTGTCGGGGCATTTTCTGCCGCTCGGGACGATCGCGTGGGGCCTCGCGCTGTTCTTTCTGTTCGGCAACATGGAGATGCTCGGCAAATACGACGGGATCAACGGGATTCCGGTGCTGAACGTGCTTGGCATCAACCTCGAATCCGGCCGGCATATCTATTACCTGATCTGGATCGTCGTACTCGGCGCGGTCGTGTCTGTTCAGAATCTGCTTAATAGTCGTCCGGGTCGGGCGATCCGCGCGCTGCGTGGCGGCGGCCTGATGGCGGAGGCGATGGGCGTCAATACCGCTTGGATGCGCGTCGTGATCTTCGTCTATGCGGCGGTGCTGGCGGCGATCTCGGGCTTTCTGTACGCGCACTTGCAGCGCGCGGTAAACCCGACGCCTTTTGGTCTCAACCACGGCATCGAGTTTCTGTTCATGGCCGTGGTGGGCGGCGTCGCGCACGTCTGGGGCGCGGTACTGGGTGCGGCAATTCTCACCGTGCTTCAGGACTACCTTCAGACGCTGCTGCCCAAACTGCTCGGCGAGAACGGCAACTTCGAAATCATCGTGTTCGGCATTCTGATGGTGCTGCTGCTTCAGTATGCTCGCCGGGGCGTGTGGCCGTTCGTCGCGCGAATCTTCCCTCACGGCCCGCATGCGCACGTGCCCGATCACGCGGAAGGGCTGCCGCAGCGCAGCAAGCCGGCCGCGGGCGAAGCGCTGCTTGTCGTCGACAAGGCGCGCAAGCAGTTCGGCGGTCTGGTGGCGGTGAACGATGTCAGCTTCGATGTGAAGGCGGGGCAGATCGTCGGTCTGATCGGCCCGAATGGCGCGGGCAAGTCGACGACGTTCAATCTGGTCACGGGCGTGCTGCAAGCGACAAGCGGTGCGATTACGTTCCGCGGCGAGCGTATCGACAAGCTGAATTCGCGTGAAATCGTCAAACGCGGCATCGGACGGACGTTTCAGCACGTGAAGCTGCTGCCGGGCATGACCGTGCTGGAGAACGTCGCGATCGGCGCGCATCTGCGTGGACATGCCGGCGTGTGGCGCAGCGTGGCGCGCCTGAACGCCGCGGAGGAGGCGCGTCTGATGGCGGAGGCCGCCCGACAGATCCGACGCGTCGGTCTGGACGAGCATCTGTACGACGAAGCGGGCAGTCTCGCCCTCGGCAAACAGCGGATTCTGGAGATTGCGCGTGCGCTTTGCTGCGACCCAACGCTTCTGTTGCTCGATGAACCTGCGGCAGGCCTGCGTTACCAGGAAAAGCTGCAGCTGGCGACGTTGCTGCGCAAGCTGCGCGAGGAGGGTATGAGCGTGCTGCTTGTCGAGCACGATATGGACTTCGTGATGAATCTCACTGACCGGTTAGTCGTGATGGAGTTTGGGACGCGAATCGCGGAAGGGCTTCCGCAGGATGTGCAGAACGATCCGGCTGTGCTGGAAGCCTATCTGGGCGGGGTGGAGTGATGGAGAATCAAACGACGAATCAAGCCGCGGCGCAGCCGATTCTCGAAGTGAACAGCCTGGCGGTCCGCTATGGAAAGGTCGAAGCGCTGCACGACGCAAGGATTGCCGTGCGTCCCGGTCAGATTGTTACGGTGATCGGTCCGAACGGCGCGGGAAAGTCGACGCTGCTCAACGCGATCATGGGCGCGTTGCCGCTGACGGGGCATGCGAAGGGCGCAATCACGTATCTCGGCGAAGACGTGAGTGCCGTACCCGTCGAGAAGCGGGTAGCGCGCGGCATGTGTCTCGTGCCGGAGAAGCGCGAGTTATTCGCGACGATGACGGTCGAGGACAATCTGTTGCTTGGCGCTTATCGTCGCAAGCGTGCCGGCGATCGAAACTATCTGGATCAGCTCGAACCGGTGTTCGAAATCTTCCCGCGTTTGAAGGAACGTCGCAAGCAGGCGGCGGGAACGCTGTCGGGAGGCGAGCGCCAGATGCTGGCGGTCGGCCGCGCGCTAATGGGTAAGCCGGATCTGTTGATGCTCGACGAGCCGAGTCTCGGCTTGGCGCCGCTGATTGTGAAGGAGATTTTTCATATCATTAGCGCGTTGCGGCAAACGGGCGTCGCGACGCTTTTGATCGAGCAGAATGCACGCGCGGCGCTGCAAATTTCGGACTATGGCTACGTGCTGGAAACGGGCGAACTGGCTCTGGAAGGCGCCGCCGACGCGTTGGCACAAAATCCCCGCGTGATCGAAACGTATCTCGGTCTTACGAAAAAGATAGCGCGTAGCGGAAGGAATTTGTGACAGGTTGGCTGTCAAATGAGCGGCGTGTTTCACGTGAAACACGCCGTTTTTTATTCCTATGCCCATTGGACGAAATTGGTGTCAAAAGCGAACCCGCTATAATTTCGGCCATATATTTTCCTTGAAGGCTCACGGCGGGTCCGGCGTGAGATCTGCGATGCTTTATCCCAAAGAGTTTGACGTAATCGTCGTTGGCGGTGGCCATGCCGGCACGGAAGCCGCTTTGGCGTCCGCGCGCATGGGCAACAAGACGCTCCTGCTGACGCACAACATCGAAACCCTCGGCCAAATGAGCTGCAATCCATCGATCGGCGGCATTGGAAAGGGCCATTTGGTGAAAGAGGTTGACGCACTCGGCGGCGCAATGGCGGCGGCAACCGACGAAGGCGGCATTCAGTTCCGCGTCCTCAACTCGTCGAAGGGCCCGGCAGTCCGAGCGACCCGTGCACAGGCTGACCGCGTGTTGTACAAGGCGGCTATCCGTCGGCGGCTCGAAAACCAGCCAAATCTTTGGCTTTTCCAGCAATCCGTCGACGATCTGATGGTCGAAGGTGATCGCGTTGTTGGCGCAGTGACGCAGGTTGGTGTCCGCTTCCGCTCGCGCGCAGTGGTTTTGACGGCCGGCACCTTCCTGGACGGGAAGATCCATGTCGGGCTCAACAACTATACGGGTGGACGGGCAGGAGATCCTGCCGCGGTATCGTTGTCGGCGCGTCTGAAAGAGCTGAAACTGCCGCAAGGCCGTCTCAAGACGGGCACGCCGCCGCGCATCGACGGTCGCACCATCGATTTTTCGAAGCTGGAAGAACAGCCGGGCGACCTCGATCCGATTCCGGTTTTCTCTTTTCTCGGACGCGTTGAGCAGCACCCGCGCCAAGTGCCGTGCTGGGTCACGCATACGAACGCACAAACCCACGACATCATTCGCGGTGGCTTGGACCGCTCTCCGATGTACACCGGCGTGATCGAAGGAGTTGGACCGCGCTACTGTCCGTCGATTGAAGACAAGATTCATCGGTTTGCATCGAAGGAATCGCATCAGATCTTCCTTGAACCGGAAGGGTTGACTACCAACGAGTTCTATCCGAATGGCATCTCGACGAGTCTCCCGTTCGACGTCCAGCTCGAGCTGGTTCGCTCGATGGTCGGCCTCGAGCACGCGCACATCCTTCGTCCCGGCTATGCGATCGAATATGACTACTTTGATCCGCGCGGGCTGAAGGCGTCGCTGGAAACGAAGGTGATCAACGGCCTGTTCTTTGCCGGTCAGATCAACGGAACGACCGGCTACGAAGAAGCGGCTGCACAAGGGCTGCTGGCGGGCATTAACGCCGGCTTGTACGTCCAAGGTAGAGAAGCGTGGACGCCGCGCCGTGACGAGGCGTATCTGGGTGTGCTGGTCGATGATCTGGTGACGCGCGGTGTTTCCGAGCCGTATCGGATGTTCACGAGCCGTGCCGAGTACCGCTTGAGCCTGCGTGAAGACAACGCGGATATGCGTTTGACGGAGATTGGGCGCGAGCTCGGCGTCGTGGACGATGTCCGCTGGGACGCTTTCAGCCGCAAGCGCGACGCTGTTTCACGTGAAACAGAGCGTCTGCGGACGACGTGGGTCAACCCGAAGACGCTTTCGTCTGAGGAAGCGACTGCGCTCCTCGGCAAGCCGATTGACCACGAATACAGTCTCGCCGACCTTTTGCGTCGTCCAGGCGTCTCGTACGAGGGCGTTTGCGGTCTGCGTGAAGGAACCTGCGGCCCAGTCGAGCCGCTCGTCGGCGACGAAGTGCTGCTCGCGCAGATCAAGGAACAGATCGAGATCGGCGTCAAATATCAAGGCTATATCGAACGGCAAGCAGGTGAGATCGAGCGAAACGGAGCGCAGGAGAATACGCGATTGCCGGAGAACCTCGATTACGCCGAAGTTCGGGGGCTGTCGTTCGAAGTGCGTCAGAAGCTGATGCAGTTCCGCCCTGAAACCATCGGTCAGGCTTCGCGTATTTCGGGAGTTACGCCGGCCGCCATTTCGTTACTGATGGTTCATCTTAAGCGCGGCCTTGGCCGCCGTTCGCAAAAGCCCGCCGACGCTGGCAACGACAGCACGCCGGTGGCTCAATGACGGCGCGCTCCAACACAGTGGCCGACCGCGAAGCGCTCGCTGGCCTCCTGGAAGAAGGTACGCGTGAATTGGGCATCGACCTTAGTTCGGAGCAGCAGAGCAAACTTCTCGATTACGTCGCACTCCTGGCAAAGTGGAACGCCGTCTACAACCTGACGGCAATCCGCGATCCGCGGCAGATGCTGGTTCAGCACATTCTGGATTCGCTCTCGATCGTGCCGCATCTCGCCAATCTTGGGCCGTCGTCGGTACTGGATGTCGGCTCGGGTGGCGGTTTGCCCGGTATCGTGCTGGCCATCGTGTTTCCCGGTTGGTCTGTCACCGTCAACGATATCATCCACAAGAAGTCAGCCTTCCAGTCGCAGGCGAAGGCCGAATTGGGTCTCGCGAACCTGTCGGTCGTGACTGGGCGGGTCGAAAGCCTTAGACCCGGCGTCGAAGTCCCGGGAAAATTTAATGTGATCGTCTCGCGCGCATTCGCAGAACTCACGGATTTCGTTACACTGGCCCGTCACCTCGTCGCGGACAACGGAGCCATCTGGGCGATGAAGGGCGTGCGACCCGACGGAGAAATCGAGCGCTTGCCAGAGGGCACGCATGTCAAGCAGGTGATTCGTCTCAAAGTGCCATCGCTGGATGCCGAACGGCATCTCGTCGAAGTTGCCGTAGGCTGATGAACAAATCGAAATCTCATTAAACAGGCTGCAAAGGGACACTAAAAAGATGGCAAAAATCTTCTGCGTTGCGAACCAGAAGGGTGGAGTCGGCAAAACGACGACCGCGGTCAATCTCGCCGCGAGCCTCGCATCGCAGGGACAGCGGATCCTGCTCATCGATCTCGATCCGCAAGGCAACGCCACCATGGGTAGCGGCGTCGATAAGGCCGCTTGCGAGAACACGGTTTACGAAGTGCTGGTCGACGGCGTATCGATCGCCGATGCGCGCGTCAAATCGGAAGCCGTTTCGTACGACGTACTGCCTGCCAATCGCGAACTGGCGGGCGCCGAAGTCGAGCTCGTCGGCATGGAAAATCGCGAGCACCAACTCAGAGAGGCGCTGGCGCATGTGGTGGCCGAGTACGACTTCGTCCTGATCGATTGCCCTCCCGCGCTGTCGCTGTTGACGCTGAATGGCCTGTGCGCCGCGCACGGCGTCGTGATCCCAATGCAATGCGAATACTTCGCGCTGGAAGGCCTGTCGGATCTCGTCAATACCATCAAGCAGGTTCACGCGAATCTGAACCGTGACCTGAAGGTGATCGGCTTGTTGCGTGTGATGTTCGATCCGCGCATCACGCTGCAGCAACAGGTATCGGAACAATTGAAAGAGCACTTTGGCGACAAGGTATTCGACGCCGTCATTCCGCGGAACGTACGACTTGCCGAGGCGCCGAGTTACGGCTTGCCGGGCGTCGTGTTCGACCGTGCGTCGCGCGGCGCGCAGGCTTATGTGCAGTTTGGCGCGGAAATGATCGAACGGGTGCGTGCGCTATGACGCTGCGCCATCCATCCAAAGCGGATCGAGGAACCACGATGAACGCAGTAGCACGGAAGAAAGGTTTGGGCAGAGGACTGGAAGCGTTGCTCGGCGGCAGCGCGGAGTTCACGGAGGCCGTCAAGATCAACGGCGCGCCGCACACACTGCCACTCGACAAGATGCAGGCCGGCAAGTATCAGCCTCGCACACGAATGGACGAGGGCGCGTTGCAGGAACTGGCAGCCAGCATTCGCGCGCAGGGTTTGATGCAGCCGATTCTGGTACGTCCGATCTCGCCGGAAAAGTTCGAGATCATCGCAGGTGAGCGACGTTTTCGCGCGGCTCGTTTGGCTGGGCTGGACGAGGTGCCGGTGCTGGTCCGCGATGTGCCGGATCAGGCTGCGGCAGCGATGGCGCTCATCGAGAACATCCAGCGCGAAGACCTGAATCCGCTGGAAGAGGCGCAAGGCATCCAGCGTCTGCTCGATGAATTCAACTTCACGCATGAACAAGCGGCCGAATCGGTGGGGCGTTCGCGTAGCGCAGTGTCGAACCTGTTGCGCCTGCTGAATCTCGCGTCGCCCGTTCAGACGATGCTGCTCGCCGGCGACCTCGACATGGGTCACGCGCGCGCATTGCTTGCCGTCGACGCCGCGACGCAGATCACGCTCGCGAATCAGGTAATCAACAAGCGGATGTCGGTGCGCGAAACCGAAAAACTGGTCACGACGACGACGAAGGCTGCACCCGCCGTCAAGGCCAAGGTGAATAGCGACGGTGGCCGCGATACGCGCCGGCTCGAAGAGGAGTTGTCGGATCTGCTCGCCGCGACGGTGAAGATCAAGCTTGGCCGACGCGGACGAGGGCAGGTGCTCGTCGACTTTGGCGACCTCGACGCACTCGAAGGCATTCTTGCCCGCTTGAGGGGCAGCGCAGCTGCTGCATAACGGTTCACGCGATGCCTGCTGCCGACCGAGCGCTGACGCCTCATCAAAATTTGTTGCACGCGGTCATTCGCTATGTGGCGAAAGAGCCGGTGCTAACCGTGCTCGTCGCGGCATTGATCGCGCTGCAGATACTCCATCCGCGTCCATTGGCGTCGCTCCCTGCGCTCGTCGACTGGCAAACGGTGATGACGCTCGCCGGGCTTCTGGTTTTGACGAAGGCCGTCGAATATTCAGGATTCCTGATATGGCTCGCGCATCGCGTCGTTCATCGGATCCGATCGCAGCGAGGGCTGGCGTATCTGCTGATCGCGCTCGCCGCTGCGCTGTCGACGTTGCTCACGAACGATGTCGCATTGTTCGTCGTCGTGCCGCTCGCGTTGTCGCTGAACGAGTTGACGCCGTTGCCGTTGAAGCGGCTCGTGATCTTCATTGCGATTGCCGTCAACGCCGGCTCCGTTCTTACGCCGCTGGGGAATCCGCAGAATCTGTTCCTTTGGCAGACGAGCGGCGTTTCGTTCGCGGGATTCGTGCTGGCATTGGCGCCGTTGTGTGTCGCGCTGATGGCGATGCTGTTTGCGCTGACGGCAGTGGCGTTCAAGCGCGTCGAACTGGATCTGTCGAAAGACACGGAACCTCATCCCGTCGATCGTTCGCTGCTTGGCGTCGCCGTGCTTCTGTTCGCCGCGTTTGTACTCCTCGCTGATGCGCATCACCCAGGCATCGGACTGATCGGCGTCGGTGTCGGATTTCTCTTCTGGCGGCCTCGTATCGTCATGAAGATCGACTGGCTTCTGCTGCTGATCTTTGTGTTCATGTTCATTGTCTTGAGAAGCGTCGCAGCATTGCCTTGGGTACACGCAGCCGTCGGACAAATGCATCTGACGACGCCGTCGCGAGCCTATGCCGCAAGTGCGGTGCTGTCGCAGTTCATCAGCAATGTTCCGGCAGCGATCATGTTGGCCGAGTTTTCAAAGGATTGGCGAGCATTGGCGTTCGGAGTCAGTGTCGGTGGATTCGGATTTGCGATCGGTTCGCTGGCGAATCTGATTGCAATGAGGCTTTCAGGACAGCGCGGAATGTGGCTGCAATTCCACCTGTTTTCGGTTCCGTTCTGGGTCGTGAGCGGGGTGGTCGGCGGGTGGCTCTTGTTGCATTTTTGACACTTGTGCGAGCGACGAAAATGCGCTCGCGACGTTGTGCTCGTAACACAATTTCTGCGGCATTTCCCCGTCTGTCGCGACCGCCTTACATTTGCAGTCCGACCGCATGAAAATGGGCATTTTCCCGCATCATGAAGCGCCATTTCATGGTAGTGATTGGCCGGGCTAAAGTCTTGAATTGCCTGCAACTATCGCTTACAATCGCCCGGATTTATTTGCTAGGTAACCCCGTAAGCGGTGCGAAAGCTCGCGGGCTGAACAGGACTTTGCGGGAACACTGCGATGGCGGTCAAAGCGTCGAACCAAACGCCGCAACAACGGCACGACGAAAACCGTGAAGCTCGCACCGGTTCGCAAACGTCCGGCGGTCAGGGCGCAGCGCATGACGACGCGTGGGATGCCGAGCAGCAAGATAACAATATCGTTCCGCTCACACGGGCCGAGGCCGAAAAACTGTTCGGTCCGAATGTGAGTCGTCCATCGCGCGTCACACCGTTCAAGGTCGTGATTGCGCAAATGGTTTTGTCCCTGGGTGCGACGCTGTTGTGGTGGCTGTTCTACAAGCCGCCGGGCGATGCTGCGCTGTCAGCCTTCCTGGGAGGAGCGATTTGCTGGGTGCCGAGCGCATTGTTCGCGGCACGTCTTAAGAAGTTGAGTGGCGCCGAAACGGTGATGAGCTGGATGATCGGTGAAGCACTCAAGATGGGGACAACGATTGCGATGTTTATTGCCATCGCATTCTGGTATCACGATGTACGGTGGATTCCGCTTCTCGTGACTTACCTCATCGCTCTCAAGACGTACTGGATCGCGCTCGCCTGGCGCTGAAGCAAGCGAGATACTGGCTGACGCACGGCGTCGGCAACGAGGCGCGCGGGTTCGACAAAGGCCCGCGCTGGCGTGTTCCCGCAAGACAGAATTGCGGCGGGAACGGTCCGGAACGATTTTCGACAAATTGGGTGGCATTAACGATATGGCAGCTAGCGAAGGAACGCGCACTCTGGATCCGTCCGAGTACATTGCGCACCACTTGCAGAATTTTTCCACCGCTCATCAGACGTCGGTCTTCGATCTTCACGTCTGGAATATCGATACGCTTTTCTGGTCGATCGTGTGCGGTGTCGTCACCATCCTCGTGCTGCGTCTCGCTGCGCGCAAGGCAACGTCCGGCGTTCCGGGCCGTTTCCAGTGCGCTGTCGAAATGCTCGTCGAGATGGTCGAGGATCAATCGAAATCGATTATCCACGGCAACCGTACCTTCATTGCACCGCTCGCTCTGACCGTGTTCGTCTGGGTCGCGCTGATGAATTCGCTCGACTTCCTTCCCGTTGACTTGCCTGGTCGTGTGATCGGCTGGCTCGGCCTGTCCGATATCATCTCGCACCACCGGATCGTGCCGACCGCCGACCTGAATGGCACGTTCGGCATCGCGCTCGGCGTATTCGTGCTGATGATCTATTACAACTTCAAGATCAAGGGCGCGGGTGGTTTCGTGCACGAATTGCTGTCCGCTCCGTTCGGCGCGCATCCGCTGCTGTGGATCCCGAACCTTGCACTGAACATCATCGAGTTCGTCGCGAAGACGGTTTCGCTCGCACTGCGGCTGTTCGGAAACATGTATGCGGGCGAACTGCTGTTCCTGCTGATTGCCCTGCTCGGCAGCCTCTGGACCTTCGGCGCGGACACGACGTTGCTTGGCTTCATTGGTCATGTGATCGCAGGCAGCGTGTGGGCGGTCTTCCACATCCTGATCGTGCTTCTGCAGGCGTTCATTTTTATGATGCTGACGCTGGTGTACATCGGCCAGGCACACGACAAGCACTAACACGGCAAGTCGAACCTCTATCCGCTTTAGTTTTTTCTTAAATCCCAGTTCCAAAAAGACTTTTCACAAAGGAGTGATCATGCAAGCTTTCATCGCCAACATCCAGGGTCTGACCGCCATCGGTATCGGCATCATCATCGGCCTGGGTGCTATCGGCGCCTGTATCGGTATCGGCCTGATGGGTGGCAAGTACATCGAGGCATGCGCTCGCCAGCCGGAACTGATGAACCCGCTGCAAACCAAGATGTTCCTGCTTGCTGGTCTGATCGATGCGGCGTTCCTGATTGGCGTTGGTGTGGCAATGCTGTTTGCGTTCGCGAACCCGCTGCTGTCGAAGCTGGCAGGCTGAGGTTCCTCGGAAGTGTGCGCCTGATCTATAACTAATAAGGCGCAAAGCGGAACGGGCACTAAGGCGCTGATCGAGCACTGAATCGATGAGCGCCTTGCCGTTTCCCCCTCCGATCAAGCAACGTTTAAGGAAACACCGTGAATCTCAACGCAACCCTGTTTGCGCAAATGGTCGTGTTCCTGATCCTCGCGTGGTTCACGATGAAGTTCGTGTGGCCGCCGCTGATCAACGCCCTCGACGAGCGCTCGAAGAAGATCGCCGATGGCCTGTCGGCCGCTGAAAAGGGCAAGTTGGAACTCGAAGCCGCGCACAAGCGCGTCGACCAGGAACTCGCTCAGGCACGCAATGACGGCCAGCAACGTATCGCTGACGCCGAAAAGCGTGCAGTCGCGGTCGCCGACGAAATCAAGGCACAGGCGCAAGCTGAAGCGGCGCGCATCATCGCTCAGGCGAAAGCCGACGCGGAACAGCAGGTCGTGAAGGCGCGTGAAGCGCTGCGTGGTGAAGTCGCCGCGCTCGCCGTGAAGGGTGCCGAACAGATCCTGAAGCGCGAAGTCAACCAGGCGGCCCACGCCGACCTGCTGAATCAACTCAAAGCCGAGCTCTGATCATGGCCGAACTTGCAACCATCGCCCGTCCGTACGCAGAAGCGCTGTTTGGCGTGGCCGAAGCTGGTGACATCGCCGCCTGGTCCACGCTCGTGCAGGAGCTGGCACAGGTTGCGCGTCTGCCCGAAGTGCTGTCGATTGCCTCGAGCCCGAAAGTCAGCCGTGCGCAGATCAGCGACCTGCTGCTCGCCGCGCTGAAATCGCCGCTCAAGGACAATGCGCAGGCGAAGAATCTGGTCCGGATGCTGGTCGACAACAATCGTCTGCCGCTCTTGCCGGAAATCGCCACGCAGTTCGAAGAGTTGAAGAACGCCCGTGAAGGTGCGGCCGATGTGCTGATCGTCAGCGCATTCCCCCTCGAAGGTGCGCAGCTGGACGACGTCGTCGCGAGCCTCGAACGCAAATTCAAACGCAAGCTGAAGCCGACGGTTCAAGTGGACCCGTCGCTGATCGGCGGCGTTCGCGTGACGGTCGGCGACGAAGTGCTCGATACCTCGGTCCGCGCGCGGCTCGCCAGCATGCAGACGGCTCTGACCGCCTGAAGCCCTCACGTGGTTGTGGCGGCTGGCACGCAACAGAATTGACTATCAGGAGCGAATAATGCAACTCAATCCCTCTGAGATCAGCGAGCTGATCAAGAGCCGGATCCAGGGCCTTGAAGCGAGCGCAGACGTTCGCAACCAGGGCACCGTGATCTCCGTGACCGACGGTATCGTGCGTATCCACGGCCTGTCGGAAGTGATGCAGGGCGAAATGCTCGAATTCCCGGGCAACACGTTCGGTCTCGCGCTGAACCTCGAGCGCGACTCGGTCGGCGCGGTGATTCTGGGTGAATACGAACACATCTCGGAAGGCGACATCGTCAAGACGACGGGCCGCATTCTCGAAGTGCCGGTGGGCCCGGAGCTGACCGGCCGCGTGGTCGACGCACTGGGCAACCCGATCGACGGCAAGGGCCCGATCAACGCGAAGATGACCGATGCAATCGAAAAGATTGCTCCGGGCGTGATCTGGCGTAAGTCGGTGTCGCAGCCGGTTCAAACCGGTCTGAAGTCGATCGACTCGATGGTGCCGATCGGCCGCGGCCAGCGCGAGCTGATCATTGGCGACCGCCAGTGCGGCAAGACGGCTGTCGCTGTCGACGCGATCATCAACCAGAAGGGCAAGGACCTGATCTGTATCTACGTCGCGATCGGCCAGAAGGCTTCGTCGATCATGAACGTGGTTCGCAAGCTCGAAGAAACGGGCGCGATGGAATACACGATCGTCGTCGCCGCTTCGGCTTCGGAATCGGCCGCGATGCAGTACCTGGCGCCGTATGCCGGCTGCACGATGGGCGAATACTTCCGCGACCGCGGCCAGGACGCGCTGATCGTCTACGACGACTTGACCAAGCAGGCTTGGGCATACCGTCAGATCTCGCTGCTGCTGCGCCGTCCGCCGGGCCGTGAAGCATACCCGGGCGACGTGTTCTATCTGCACTCGCGTCTGCTGGAGCGTGCTGCTCGCGTCTCGGAAGAGTATGTCGAGAAGTTCACGAACGGCGAAGTGAAGGGCAAGAGCGGCTCGCTGACGGCACTGCCTGTCATCGAAACGCAAGCAGGCGACGTGACGGCATTCGTTCCGACGAACGTGATCTCGATTACGGACGGCCAGATCTTCCTGGAAACCGACCTCTTCAACGCAGGTATCCGTCCGGCTATTAACGCTGGCGTGTCGGTGTCGCGCGTCGGTGGTGCGGCTCAGACGAAGGTCGTGAAGAAGCTGTCGGGTGGTATCCGTACCGACCTCGCACAGTACCGTGAACTGGCAGCGTTCGCGCAGTTCGCGTCGGACCTCGACGAAGCAACCCGCAAGCAGTTGGAGCGCGGCCGCCGCGTGACGGAACTGCTCAAGCAGCCGCAATACCAGCCGCTGCAAGTGTGGGAACTGTCGGTGTCGCTGTTCGCAGCGAACAACGGCTACCTCGACGATCTGGAAGTTTCGCAAGTCCTGTCTTTCGAAAAGGGCATGCGCGAATTCCTGAAGTCGAAGCATGCTGACCTGGTCAAGCGCATCGAAGACAACAAGGACTTGTCGAAGGACGACGAGGGCGCGCTGCACGCCGCACTCAAGGACTTCAAGAAGTCGGGCGCTTATTGATCCGCGAGTGATCCGCAAAGCATAAACGGACCTTGAAGCAGCGCGCGGTGCATGCAAATGCGTCCGCGCTGCTTCGATCAAGGAGCAAGCAATGGCTGGAATGAAGGAAATTCGCGGCAAGATCAAGAGCGTGCAAAACACGCGCAAGATCACGAAAGCGATGGAGATGGTGGCCGCATCCAAGATGCGCCGCGCTCAGGAGCGCATGCGCTCTGCTCGCCCGTACGCCGACAAGGTCCGCGATATCGCTGCGCACATGAGCAGTGCGAGCCCGGAGTATCGTCATCCGTTCATGGTGACGAACGATGGCGCGAAATCGGCAGGCTTCATCCTTGTCACGACTGACAAGGGTCTGTGCGGCGGTATGAACACGAACGTGCTGCGCGCTTCGCTCCAGAAGTTCAAGGAGCTGGAAGGTCAGGGCAAGATGCTCGAAGCGACGGCAATCGGCGGCAAGGGTCTGGGTTTTCTGAACCGCCTGCGCGCAAAGGTCGTGTCGAACGTCGTGCAACTGGGCGATACGCCGCACCTCGAAAAGCTGATCGGCGCTGTGAAGGTTCAGCTCGACATGTACTCGGAAGGCAAGCTCTCGGCCGTGTATCTCGCGTACACGCGCTTCGTCAACACGATGAAGCAGGAGCCGGTGATCGAGCAACTGCTGCCGCTGTCGGCGGAACAGTTCGAGCTCAAGGACGAGAAGGGTAGCCCGACGCCGAATACGTCGTGGGACTACATCTACGAGCCGGACGCGCAAACCGTCGTCGACGAACTGCTGGTGCGTTATGTCGAAGCGCTGGTCTATCAGGCCGTCGCGGAAAACATGGCGTCGGAACAGTCGGCACGGATGGTCGCAATGAAGGCCGCGTCGGACAATGCGAAGACGGTCATCAACGAACTGCAGCTCTCGTACAACAAGAGCCGTCAGGCAGCGATCACGAAGGAACTGTCGGAAATCGTCGGTGGCGCCGCGGCAGTCTGACGCTGACGTCGACACGCGGGAGCGCCGTCTGGCGAGTCCACCGAAACTGCGCCGTTGCGCGAGTGAAGAATTGAGTATCTAAAGGAAAAGCGATGAGTACTACTGCTTTGGTAGAAGGCAAGATCGTACAGTGCATCGGCGCGGTGATCGACGTGGAATTCCCGCGTGAGCACATGCCGAAGGTTTACGACGCGCTCATTCTCGAAGGTTCGGAACTGACGCTCGAAGTCCAGCAGCAGCTGGGCGACGGCGTTGTCCGTACCATCTGTCTGGGTTCGTCGGACGGCCTGCGCCGCGGCGTCATGGTGAAGAACACCGCGAAGCCGATCAGCGTCCCCGTTGGCAAGCCGACGCTGGGCCGCATCATGGACGTGCTGGGTCGTCCGATCGACGAAGCGGGCCCGATCTCGAGCGAGACCACGCGCTCGATCCACCAGAAGGCACCGGCGTTCGACGAACTGTCGCCGTCCACGGAACTGCTCGAAACGGGCATCAAGGTTATCGACCTGATCTGCCCGTTCGCGAAGGGCGGTAAGGTGGGTCTGTTCGGCGGTGCTGGCGTGGGCAAGACCGTCAACATGATGGAGCTCATCAACAACATCGCGAAGGAGCACGGTGGTTACTCCGTGTTCGCGGGCGTGGGCGAGCGTACCCGTGAAGGGAACGACTTCTACCACGAAATGAAGGACTCGAACGTTCTCGACAAGGTCGCGCTGGTGTACGGCCAGATGAACGAGCCGCCGGGCAACCGTCTGCGTGTCGCGCTGACGGGCCTGACGATGGCCGAGCACTTCCGTGACGAAGGTCTCGACGTGCTGTTCTTCGTCGACAACATCTACCGTTTCACGCTGGCCGGTACGGAAGTGTCGGCACTGCTGGGCCGTATGCCGTCGGCAGTGGGCTATCAGCCGACGCTGGCTGAAGAAATGGGCAAGCTGCAAGAGCGTATTACGTCGACCAAGACGGGCTCGATCACGTCGGTTCAGGCCGTGTACGTCCCTGCTGACGACTTGACGGACCCGTCGCCGGCAACGACCTTCGGCCACCTGGACGCAACCGTCGTTCTGTCGCGTGACATCGCTTCGCTGGGTATCTACCCGGCAGTGGACCCGCTCGATTCGACGTCGCGTCAGATCGACCCGCACGTGATCGGCGAAGAGCACTACACGATCACGCGCAGCGTTCAGCAGACGCTGCAGCGCTACAAGGAACTGCGCGACATTATCGCGATTCTGGGCATGGACGAACTGTCGCCGGAAGACAAGCTGTCGGTCGCGCGCGCTCGTAAGATCCAGCGTTTCCTGTCGCAGCCGTTCCACGTTGCTGAAGTGTTCACGGGCTCGCCGGGCAAATACGTGCCGCTGAAGGAAACGATCCGTGGCTTCAAGATGATCGTCGACGGTGAGTGCGATCACCTGCCGGAGCAGGCGTTCTACATGGTCGGCACGATCGACGAAGCCTTCGAAAAGGCCAAGAAGATCCAGTAAAGGCTGGGTGTATCGAAGCGGGCGCCGGCTCGCGCGCGGTGGCTGTCGCAAGACTGCCGGCGCACAAGCCTGGCGCCTCGTCCTACGCTCAACCAGCGTTGCATGGGACGAGAGTAAGCGCTAAAGCGCTAACACTCGTCGACAGGAGTCGACATAAATGGCAACCATCAAGGTAGACGTCGTCAGCGCGGAAGAGCAGATCTTCTCGGGCGAGGCGAAGTTCGTTGCGCTCCCGGGCGAAGCGGGTGAACTCGGCATTCTGCCCGGCCACACCCCGCTCATCACGCGGATTCGTCCGGGCGCGGTGCGTATCGAAGCTGAAAACGGCGAAGAAGAGTTCGTGTTCGTCGCTGGCGGTATTCTCGAAGTCCAACCGGGCGCAGTGACGGTTCTGGCCGACACGGCGATCCGCGGCAAGGATCTCGACGAAGCGAAGGCCGAGCAGGCTCGCAAGCGCGCGGAAGAAGCGCTGCAGAACACCGGCTCGAACCTCGAATACGCGACTGCGCAAGCAGAACTCGCGTATGCGACGGCACAGCTGGCCGCGATCCAGCGTTTGCGCAAGCTGCGCGGACAGCACTAAGCAACATCATTTGAAAAGCAGCCCTCGTGGCTGCTTTTTTTGTCTTCTACTTGACGTTTACGGAAAGGTCAGCAAAATCATACCGGCAGTGCCCGAACAGCTAGAAAGTTGCGGGTAAGACTTGATGCCGGTCGGCTCACGACCGGGGCACAATCGGTCGCAAACTCATCTCAATACGGCGAATCATCTCTGGAGACACCACCATGGCAACGCAAGCTGCAGGAGAGGGCGCAAACATCGAGCCGAAGGACGGGCTGTCATACGTGCGCGGTTCGACGGACGTGCCGCTTAGCGAATCGACGGTCGGTCAGTTTCTCGTCGATACCGCGCGGCGCTTCCCCGAACATCCGGCCGTGGTGTTTCGCGAGCAACAGATTCGCTGGAATTGGACGGAGTTTCTGCAAGAAGTCGACACCTTGGCGGCGGGATTGCTGGCACTCGGTATCGAGAAAGGCGATCGCGTTGGCATCTGGTCGCCGAACCGCATCGAATGGTTGATGACGCAGTTCGCAACGGCGCGGATCGGCGCCGTTCTCGTCAACATTAATCCCGCTTATCGCCTTGCCGAACTCGAATACGCGCTGAACAAAGTTGGGTGCAAAGCGATTATTTCGGCGGAGAAGTTCAAGTCGTCGATGTACTTGCAGATGCTTCAGGAACTGGCGCCCGAACTGGCAACCGCCACTCCCGGAAATCTCCACGCCGCGCGCCTCCCGGACTTGCGCATCGTGATCCGCATGTGCGATGCGGAGACGCCGGGCATGCTGACGTTTTCGGATGTGATCGAGCGTGGCCGAATCACGTACGATCCCGCAAAACTCGACGCAGTCGGCGCAACGCTCGACGCCAATGACCCGATCAACATCCAGTTCACGAGCGGAACGACCGGGAATCCGAAGGGCGCGACGTTGACGCACCGGAACGTCGTGAACAATGCGCGCTATATCGCCATGGCGATGCGGCTGACGGAGAAGGACTCGCTTTGCATTCCGGTGCCGCTCTATCACTGCTTCGGTATGGTGCTGGCGGTGCTGGCCTGCGTGTCGGTGGGGGCGGCGATGGTCTTCCCGGGCGAGGCATTCGAGCCCGGCGCGACGCTGGCGGCCGTCGCCGAGGAAAAATGCACGGCGCTGCATGGCGTGCCGACGATGTTCATCGCCGAACTCGACCACCCCGACTTCGCGACCTTCGATCTGTCGCGCCTGCGCACGGGCATCATGGCCGGCTCGCCATGCCCGATCGAGACGATGAAACGCGTCGTTTCGCAAATGCACCTGGCCGAGATCACGATCGCTTATGGGATGACTGAGACGAGTCCGGTGTCATTCCAAAGCTCGACGACCGATCCGCTGGACAAACGGACGACGACGGTCGGCCGCATTCAGCCGCACCTCGAAGTGAAAGTGGTCGATGCAGTCGGGAACACCGTGCCTGTCGGCGAAACGGGCGAGTTGTGCACCCGCGGCTATTCGGTGATGAAGGGCTATTGGGGCGATGAAGCGAAAACGCGCGAAAGCGTCGTCGACGGCTGGATGCACACCGGCGACCTCGCAACGCTCGACGCCGAGGGATACTGCAATATCGTCGGCCGTCTGAAGGACATGCTGATTCGTGGCGGCGAGAACATTTATCCGCGAGAGATCGAGGAATTTCTTTTCAGGCACCCTAAGATTCAGAGCGCTCAGGTGTTCGGCGTGCCCGATGCGAAATACGGCGAAGAAGTGTGCGCATGGATCGTCCTGCGCGCCGGCGAGCATCTCACGGCCGAGGAAGTGCAGGAATTCTGCCGTGGCCAGATCGCGCACTACAAGATTCCGAAATACATCCGTTTCGTCGACGAGCTGCCGATGACCGTCACGGGCAAGGTCCAGAAGTTCGTGATGCGCGAACGAATGATCAGCGAACTTCACCTCAAGGAAGACAAGACGGCCTGACGGCGCATCGCCGTTATCCGGAAGAGGACTCAACGCCGTGTGCAAATCACACGGCGTTTTGTTTTGAGAGGGAATTTGCCGGCTCGCGCACACAGATGGGTGATGCGCAAACGTTTGGCTAGATAAAAAAAAAGCGGGCCTGGAGCCCGCTAAAAACCACACGCTACGGGGTTAGCGCGAGGAGACCATTGGAGGAGTCGAACAACCGGCGCGATCGACGCCGATCACGACTCCAGCAGAGATGCCCCTGATAAGAGAGCTTCGGCATTTACGCCGACCAGCCGTCGAGTTGTCCGAAGACACTACTACCCGGCCGCATCCGTGCTGAACCCGTGAAAGGCATTGTGGGCGAATTAGTTCGCTCGCGCGGTAACAAAGTGTTTCAGGTTGTAACGCCCGCCAGATAAGGCGCAGCGGGATTTATTGCGATAGGGAAGCGATTTTGGTGCAATTATTACCGATACGTTTTCAGTCGATTTCGTCCGCTTCCGGACTATCGTTCGAAGCGCATGCTGCATCGCGTCGTGCCAGGAATCCCGCCAACACAGGGGCCACGAGTGAATGCAAAGCCTCGAGCCCGAATGCTCATACCGATCCGGACCGCACATGCTTGAAACTCGCGCTTGGCTGCGCAGTTGCATATTGCCGCAACGCGGAATTAGCGGACCGTCCCGCACGGACTCGTAGCTCGCCGGGCGAACCGCAAGCATTGCTCATCACGGACAGAGGCAGCCTCTCGCCCCAACAGGTAAGTGCGACTGCCTTGGCCGTCACAAACTCGGCTCGGTTCGGCTTATTTCAGCCACTTGTCCGAAATGGCTTGATACTCGCCACTTGCTCTCGCGAGGTGCAGCCATTGATCGACGTATTGCTGGAACACGACGTCGCCGCGAGGCACCATCCACGCCTTTTCCCCATACTGGAACGGCTTGTCCGGATGCACGGAGCACAGCCCAGGGTTGAGCTTCTGCTGCAGGAGGGTCTCGGACGCATCCGTTACCATCACGTCGGCCTTGCCCGCGAGGATCTGCTTGAAGATGGTCACGTTATCCGGATAAACGGTGAGATTCGCGTGGTGGAAAAACTGACGCGCGAAGCGCTCGTTGGTGCCGCCAGGATTGAAGATCACGCGCGTGGACTGTTGGTCGATCTGCGCGACCGTCTGGTACTTGTTGACGTCGTCGCAGCGCACGATGGGCGTCTTGCCGTCCACCTGGTACGCCTCCGTAAAGAACGCGCGCTTCTGCCGGTCCAGCGTGGTCGAAACGCCACCCACGGCCACGTCGCACTTCGCGACGAAGTCGTTCATCAGATTCGACCACGACGTCTTCACGAATTCCGCCTTGACGCCGAGCGATTTGGCGAGCGATTCGGTCATGTCGATGTCGATGCCTTCGAACTGCCCGTCCTGCTTGTAGAACGAGTACGGCTTGTAGTCGCCCGTCGTGCAGGCCCGCAGCGTGCCCCGTGCCGTGATTTCGTCGAGCCGCGATGTTGAAGTCGCGGGGGCGGATGATGCGGCACTTTGCGCATGGGCTGCGCCGACGCAGCACAGTGCAGCGGCGAGAAGCAAGCTGAATTTCTTCATTGAATCTCCTCTATCGTTGTTTATTGTGGGCCAACGGAACGGATAATAGCCTGCGCAACTATCTGTGACCATCGGCGGGAAGGCATAGGACAAACAGCAATTGCGGGGATTACGCAGGTTGCCGCCGACGCCCAGCGGTTAAAATGCCGCTTTGCCTTAAGTTGCAAGCGACGTGGCCCACAATCTCCTCAACGACACCTTCCTGCGCGCGCTGCTGCGCGAGCCGACCGACTACACGCCGATCTGGCTGATGCGCCAGGCGGGGCGCTATCTGCCCGAATACAACGCGACGCGCAGCCGCGCAGGCAGTTTCCTCGGACTCGCGAAGAATCCCGACTACGCGACGGAAGTCACGTTGCAGCCGCTCGACCGCTATCCGCTGGACGCGGCGATTCTTTTTTCCGATATCCTCACCATCCCCGACGCGATGGGTCTCGGTCTCGATTTCCAGGTGGGCGAGGGTCCGAAATTCGCGCGGCCCGTGCGCACCGAGGACGACGTCGCGCGCCTCGCGGCGCCGGATATCGACAGCACGCTTCGCTACGTCACCGATGCCGTTCGCCAGATCCGCACGGCGCTCACCGACGCGCAAGGCCGTCAGCGCGTGCCGCTGATCGGCTTTTCGGGCAGTCCGTGGACACTCGCGTGCTATATGGTCGAAGGCGGCGGTTCGGACGACTTCAGAACCGTCAAGTCGATGCTCTACGCACGGCCGGACCTGATGCACCGCATTCTCGACGTCAACGCAAAGGCAGTCGCCGCCTATCTGAACGCGCAGATCGAAGCGGGCGCACAAGCCGTGATGATCTTCGATACGTGGGGCGGCGCGCTCGCGGATGGCGTTTATCAGCGCTTCTCGCTGCACTATATTCAGCAGGCTGTGAGCCAGTTGAAGCGCGAGCACGACGGCAACCGCGTGCCGGTGATCACCTTCACCAAAGGCGGCGGCCTGTGGCTCGAAGAGATCGCGGCGACGGGCGTCGATGCCGTCGGGCTCGACTGGACGGTCAATCTGGGCAAGGCGCGCGAGCGCGTCGGCGGCAAGGTGGCCCTACAGGGCAACATCGATCCCTCCGTGCTGTTTGCGCCGCCGTCGACGATTCGCATCGAGGCGCGCGCGGTCCTCGACAGTTTCGGCAACCACCCGGGTCACGTCTTCAATCTGGGGCACGGTATTTCGCAGTTCACGCCGCCGGAACACGTCGCCGAACTGGTCGACGAGGTGCATCGGCACAGCCGCGCGATTCGGGCAGCGGGCGGCAACCAACCGGCATAAAGCGGGCTCATCGCATTGTGACGGTTTTGTTGCAGTGCAACGACGCATGCTCTCGGCCGAAGGCGGAAATTGGCGTTCCATAGGCCGCCCGATGGTGCTCCCGACGTTGTCAAGACTTGACTTATGCACATTTGTCACGTTGCGCCGCAGTAGAGGGATTGATTGTCACACCTGGCTCGAAAAATCCGCAGATCTCTGGTCAATCCCTTGAGTGACAAGGCTTTGCGGATCTTAAGACAAATGTGCCCTATCCCACAGAGAGGCCCGCGCGGCGCGGTCTTCGGCGCATTCGGACCGAGTTCTCAACAAAGTTATCCACAGGCGGGGCGGGCGGGACGCAATTGTTGAGACAAATTCAAAACTTAGCGCCGAAATTGAAGTTTTACTTTAAGTGTGGCCCCGGAGGCTGTCAGCCTGTGAATAACCGTCCCGATGAACGGCGGCTATGCGGATCGACGATCTGACGGGCACCTACGTCCGCGTCGCGCTCGATCATCCGCTGCCGACGCTCTTCGACTACCGCTGCGAAGCCGTGCTGTCGCCGGCGCGGGGGATGCTCGTCAGCGTGCCGTTCGGAAAGCGTCACGTGGTAGGGCTCATCGCCGAAGTGACCGCTCACAGTGAAGTGCCGCCCGACCGTCTGAAATCGGTGGCCGGCGTGTGTGCCGCATGCCCACCGCTTTCCGCTCACTGGCTGCAACTCGCGCAATTTGCCGCCGATTACTACCAGCGCGGTATCGGCGAAGTCGCGTTGCCGGCGCTGCCCCAAGCGTTGCGCGACGCGGCGCGCTGGGCGCGGCTGCTCGCACCCGAGGAGTACTACCGTTTGCTGCCCGCCGGCCGCACTGCTTTGCCGGACGCGCTGCCCGCCCGCGCGAGCGCGCTGCGCCGCCTGGCGGCTGCGTTGGCGGGAGTAGAGACGCTGCCTGCCGCCGATGCGCGTGCCCTGCACCCAAAGGCGACCGCGACGCTCGAAGCGTGGCAAGCCGAAGGCTGGGTCGCGCTCGACGTGATCGATCCCGCCGCGCCGCTCCCTTCACAGCATCACGCCCCGCAGAACGCAACGCTGCCGATGCTCACCGACGAGCAAACGGCCGCCGTCGAATCGATCTGCGATGCGCAAGGCTTCGCGCCATTCCTGCTGCACGGCGTGACGGGCAGCGGCAAGACGGAGGTGTATCTGCGCGCGCTGGCGGCGCTGCTGGCCGCGAATCCTCAGGCACAGGCGCTCGTGCTCGTGCCGGAGATCAACCTCACGCCGCAGTTCGAGGCTGCGTTCCGCGCGCGCTTCGCGTCGATGGACGATACCGCGATCGTCACCTTGCACAGCGGCCTCGCCGAAGGCGAGCGCGCCCGCAACTGGTTCGCCGCGCACACGGGGCGCGCGCGCATCGTGCTCGGCACGCGGCTCGCGGTGCTGGCGTCGCTGCCGCATCTGTCGATCATCGTTGTCGACGAGGAGCACGACCCCGCTTACAAGCAGCAGGAAGGCTTGCGCTATTCAGCGCGCGATCTCGCCGTCTGGCGCGCGAAGCAGCTCGGCGTGCCCGTCGTGCTCGGATCGGCGACGCCGTCGCTGGAAAGCTGGTGGCAGGTCGAGCAGGGGCGCTACAGGCGGCTGACGTTGTCGCGTCGCGCCGTCGCCGACGCGGCGTTGCCGGCCGTCCGCCTCATCGACCTCGAGAACGAACGGCGGCGCGGACGCGCATCCGTCGAAGGGCTGTCCGGGCCGCTGATCGCGGCGCTGAAAGCGCGCCTCGAACGCGGCGAGCAAAGCCTCGTGTTCCTGAACCGTCGCGGCTACGCGCCGCAACTCGCCTGCGACGCTTGCGGCTGGGTCGCGGGCTGTCCGCGCTGCAGCGCCTACGTCGTGCTGCACAAGCCAGAACGCGCGCTGCGCTGCCACCACTGCGGCTGGGAGTCGCGTATTCCGCGCTCGTGCCCGGAATGCGGGAACGTGGATATCGCGCCGCTCGGGCGTGGCACACAGCGCGTCGAGGAGGCGCTGGCGAGCGCCGTGCCGGGCGCGCGCGTCCTGCGCATCGACGCCGACAGTACGCGCCGCAAAGGCAGCGCCCAAGCGCTTTTCTCCGATGTTCATGCCGGCGAGGTCGATATCCTCGTTGGCACGCAGATGATCGCGAAGGGGCACGATTTCCGGCGCGTATCGCTGGTCGGCGTGCTGAACGCCGACACCGCGCTCTTCTCGCACGATTTCCGCGCGAGCGAACGGCTTTTCGCGCAGCTGATGCAGGTGAGCGGCCGCGCGGGCCGAGCGGGCCTGCCGGGCGAAGTGCTCGTGCAGACGCGCTATGCGCGTCATGCGCTGTATCACGCGCTTGCTCGTCACGATTACATCGGCTTCGCCAATTCGACGCTTGCCGAGCGCCGCGACGCGCATCTGCCCCCATTCGTCTATCAGGCGATGCTGCGCGCCGAGGGCCGCACGCTCGACGCCGCGCTCACCTTCCTGCAACAGGCCGCGGCGGCGCTCGCCGACGTTCCCGCCGCCGCCCGCGTGACCGTCTACGACGCGGTGCCGCTCACCGTCGTCAAGGTGATGCATGTGCACCGCGCGCAACTGCTGGTCGAAAGCGCGTCGCGCGCGGCGCTGCAGGCGACGCTCCGTGCATGGCAACCCTCGCTGCGCGCGATCAAAGGCGTGCTGCGCTGGAGCATCGAAGTCGATCCTCTCGACATCTAGCGAGCCGCTCGCCGCAGGCTTCTTGCGCGCATCTGCGTGCAAATCCCTTCAAGTCATATCGATAGAGCGAAAGGTCGTTTCGTTTGGCGTTTCGCTCGACTCGACGACGCGCTGGGAATCCGATGAAAACGGCGTTGCGGCGAGAGCCGATGTGCGCGAGACCTGGGCGCGTTTCCCGAAGTTCGTGATCGGCTTCGTGATCGCGTTGGCGCTCGTCACGCGGATCGCGAGCCATTGCTCGCTCGCCGGCTATCGCAAGGTAGTCACGCCGGAGTTCGTCGCGCCGATCACCGCGCTGCGCACGTGGGCGTTCATCTTCTGCTTCTTCAGCATCGGGCAGACGACGCGCATCCGTTCGCTGGCGGCGACGGGCGTGAAGCCGCTTATCGCGTTCACCGTCGGCGTGGCCGTCAATATCGCCATCGGCTACGCGCGGTCCGCGCACGTGTTCGCACCGTATTGGAATAGCTTGGGACAGGGCTCGTGAGCGCACCCGTTCTCGACGACAACATCGGCGCGCAGCCCGACGCGCGCCGGCCTTGCTGCGCGGATTGCCGGTTCCGCGCCGACGATCGGCATTCACTTGAGCAACGCATTGCGGGCCTCGCTATCTTCGGTTCGGGATTCGGTGCGAGCGTCGCTGATAGCCGGCTGTGCGTTGTGCACGATCGGCTCGTCGCGCGTCGCGACCATTGCAGCCGGTTCTTGCCGCGTCACTGCTGACCTGTCAGGCGCGCGAGCGCTGCACTCGCGCCGTCCGCGCGTCGGCTTGAAAAACACGCACGGCCCTCAGACCCGAAACGACCCCTGCTGCTTCACATCGCGCTCGTCGTCTTTCACTTCGACGGGCTGCAACTCGTTGCGCGACGGGCCCGTGGCGCCGCGGATGAACAGCACCATGCACGACGCGAACATCATCCAAATCCCCGTTACCACGATCCACTTTTCCATTCCGGCCACCCCGTTTTAGCGAGACTGCGAACCCCGTACCGAGCGTCGCTGCGCATTTCATGACCGGTATAACGGCGCGATTCCGCTTTCGATAAGGGTGCGTCGAGACAAAACCCATCCAGGGAAAACACCGAGCGCAACCGCGTGCATCGGAACGGTGCACTTCCGCTGCAAACCCTTGTGCAGCAAGGCTCGTCGAAGGGTGCAACCGATTCATCGAACTGGTTGCACCTTTTTATTGAGAGGGGTACGATTCGCCCAACTTTTTAGTCTTTGGCCGGCGTCCGTCCGGCAATGAAGAAGGAAACATGGCGAGCACTACCCTTGGCGTCAAGGTCGACGACCTTTTGCGTACCCGGCTGAAAGATGCCGCCACGCGTCTCGAACGCACTCCGCACTGGCTGATCAAGCAGGCGATCTTCGCTTACCTCGAGAAGATCGAGCACGGTCAGCTTCCCGCAGAACTCACCGGCCATCAGAACGCGACCGACCTCGCCGACGGTGCCGCCGTCGATTCCGACGAGAGCGACGCATCGCATCCGTTCCTCGAATTCGCGCAGAGCGTGCAGCCGCAATCGGTGCTGCGCGCGGCGATCACGGCGGCTTATCGTCGTCCCGAGCCGGAGTGCGTGCCGTTCCTGATCGGCCAGGCGCGTCTGCCCGCGAACATCGCGAGCGACGTGCAGGCGATGGCCACGCGTCTCGTCGAAGCGCTGCGCGGCAAGCGTTCGGGCGGCGGCGTCGAGGGGCTGATCCACGAGTTTTCGCTGTCGAGCCAGGAAGGCGTCGCGTTGATGTGCCTCGCCGAAGCGCTCTTGCGCATTCCCGACCGCGCAACCCGCGACGCGCTGATCCGCGACAAGATCAGCAAGGGTGACTGGCGCTCGCACGTCGGCCATGCGCCGTCGCTGTTCGTGAACGCGGCGACGTGGGGCCTGATGATCACCGGCAAGCTGGTGACGACGAATAGCGAAACGGGTCTGTCGTCGGCGCTGACGCGCATGATCGGCAAGGGCGGCGAGCCGCTGATCCGCAAGGGCGTCGACATGGCGATGCGCCTGATGGGCGAGCAGTTCGTCACGGGCGAGAACATCTCCGAAGCACTCGCGAACAGCCGCAAATTCGAAGCGCGCGGTTTCCGCTATTCGTACGACATGCTCGGCGAAGCCGCGACCACGGAAGCCGACGCGCAGCGCTACTACGCGTCATACGAGCAGGCCATCCACGCGATCGGCAAGGCTGCGGGCGGCCGTGGCATCTACGAAGGCCCGGGCATTTCGATCAAGCTGTCGGCACTGCATGCGCGCTACTCGCGTTCGCAGCAGGAACGCACGATGAGCGAGCTGCTGCCGCGCGTGCGCGCGCTCGCAATCCTCGCGCGGCGCTACGACATCGGCCTGAACATCGACGCGGAAGAAGCGGACCGTCTGGAAATCTCACTCGATCTGCTCGAAGCGCTGTGCTTCGATCCCGAACTGCAAGGCTGGAACGGTATCGGCTTCGTCGTGCAGGCGTATCAGAAGCGCTGCCCGTTCGTGATCGACTACATCGTCGATCTGGCGCGCCGCAGCCGTCACCGCATCATGGTGCGCCTCGTGAAGGGCGCGTACTGGGATACGGAAATCAAGCGTGCTCAAGTGGACGGCCTCGAAGGTTATCCCGTGTACACGCGCAAGATCTACACGGACGTGTCGTACCTCGCGTGCGCGAAGAAGCTGCTCGGCGCACCCGATGCCGTCTATCCGCAGTTCGCGACGCACAACGCGCACACGCTCTCGGCGATCTATCACCTCGCGGGCGGCAACTACTATCCCGGCCAGTACGAGTTCCAGTGTCTGCACGGCATGGGCGAGCCGCTGTACGAAGAGGTCACGGGCCGCGACAAGCTGAACCGTCCGTGCCGCGTGTATGCACCCGTCGGCACGCACGAAACGCTGCTCGCGTATCTCGTGCGACGTCTCCTGGAGAACGGCGCGAACACGTCGTTCGTGAACCGCATCGCCGACGAAAGCGTGCCCATCAAGGAACTCGTCGCCGATCCTGTCGAAGAAGCAGCGAAGATCATGCCGCTCGGCGCGCCGCACGCGAAGATTCCGCTGCCGCGCAATCTGTATGGCGCGGAGCGCAGCAATTCGATGGGCCTCGATCTTTCGAACGAGCATCGTCTCGCGTCGCTGTCGTCGGCGCTGCTGGCGAGCGCGAATCATCCGTGGCGCGCCGCGCCGATGCTCGAAGACAACGAGATCGCCGTCGGCAATGCGCGCGACGTGCGCAATCCGTCGGATCATCGCGACGTCGTCGGCACGGTCGTCGAAGCGACGCCGGAACATGTGAGCGCCGCGCTCGCGCACGCGGTCGCCGCAGCGCCGATCTGGCAGGCGACGCCCATCGAAGCGCGCGCCGATTGCCTCACGCGCGCCGCCGATCTGCTCGAAGCGCAAATGCACACGCTGATGGGCCTCGTCGTGCGCGAAGCGGGCAAGTCGCTGCCGAACGCGGTCGCTGAAATCCGCGAAGCGATCGACTTCCTGCGCTACTACTCGGCGCAGATTCGCGATGAGTTCTCGAACGATACGCATCGTCCGCTCGGTCCCGTCGTGTGTATCAGCCCGTGGAACTTCCCGCTCGCGATCTTCATGGGCCAGGTGGCCGCTGCCCTCGCAGCGGGCAATACGGTGCTCGCGAAGCCCGCTGAGCAGACGCCGCTGATCGCCGCGCAAGCCGTGCGCATTCTGCGCGAAGCGGGCGTGCCCGCAGGCGCGGTGCAACTGCTGCCGGGCGATGGCGAAACGGTCGGCGCTGCTCTGGTGGCCGATGCCCGTACGCGTGCCGTGATGTTCACGGGCTCGACGGAAGTCGCGCGCCTCATCAACAAGACGCTGTCGAACCGGCTCGACCCCGAAGGCAAGCCGATTCCGCTGATCGCCGAAACGGGCGGCCAGAACGCGATGATCGTCGATTCGTCGGCGCTCGCAGAACAGGTCGTCGCGGACGTGCTGCAATCGTCGTTCGATTCGGCCGGTCAACGTTGTTCCGCGCTGCGCGTTCTCTGCTTGCAGGACGACGTCGCGGACCGCACGCTCGAAATGCTGACGGGCGCGATGAAGGAACTGGCCGTCGGCAATCCGGACCGCCTGTCGATCGACGTCGGTCCCGTGATCGACGCGGAAGCGAAGCGCGGTATCGATGCACACATCGCCGCGATGCGCGAGAAGGGCCGCAAGGTCACGCAGCTGCCGACGCCGGACGCCTGCGCAGCCGGTACGTTCGTGCCGCCGACGCTGATCGAGCTCGACAGCATCGACGAACTGAAGCGCGAAGTGTTCGGTCCGGTGCTGCATGTCGTGCGCTATCGCCGAAGCGCGCTCGACAAGCTGCTCGAACAGATCCGCACGACAGGCTATGGACTGACGCTCGGCATCCACACGCGTATCGACGAAACGATCGCGCATGTGATCAGCCGCGCGCACGTGGGCAATATCTACGTGAACCGCAACGTGATCGGCGCAGTCGTGGGTGTGCAGCCGTTCGGCGGCGAAGGGCTGTCGGGCACGGGGCCGAAGGCGGGCGGCGCGCTCTATCTGCAACGTCTGCTCGCGACGCGTCCGGCTGGCTTGCCGAAGTCGCTCGCGCAGACGCTGATGGTCGACGCTTCGCAAGGCGCGCCGAATGGTGCATCGAGCGGCGCATCGAATGGTGCACCCAGCGGCGCGACAAGCGATAATCCTGCCGCTGCGCTGACGGCGCTGCGCGACTGGCTGATCGCGGAACGCGAGCCGGTGCTGGCCGCGCGCTGCGACGGCTACCTTACGCACATCCCGGCGGGCGCGACGGCCGTGCTGTCCGGTCCGACGGGCGAGCGCAACACGTACACGCTCGGCGCGCGCGGCACGGTGCTGTGCGTCGCGTCGACGGCAAGCGGCGCGCGCGTGCAGTTCGCGGCGGCGCTTGCGACGGGCAACAAGGCGCTGTTCGAGGGCGCAGCGGGCGAGCAGCTGTATGCTGCGCTGCCCGCCACGCTGAAGCCGTACGCAAGCGTGAAGAAGAGCGCGGAAGCATCGTTCGATGCCGTGCTCTTCGAAGGCGACAGCGACGAACTGTTGACGCTCGTGAAGGATGTCGCGAAGCGCGCGGGGCCGATCGTCTCGGTGCAGGGCGTCGCGGCGCGCGCGCTGGAGAGCGGCGATGAGGATTACGCGCTCGAACGTCTGTTGACGGAACGTTCGGTCAGCGTGAATACGGCCGCAGCAGGCGGTAATGCGAATTTGATGACGATCGGCTGAGCGAACCTCGCTTGATCGATTCAAAAAAATGGCGCGAGACGGCGACACCGATCACCGCGCCGTCCACACCTGGTACCAAGGAGAAGATATGCAAAACACGATGAAAAAGCTGGCAGGCGCGACGCTGTTCGCGACCATGTCGCTGGCGGGGACTGCGCACGCTCAGCAGGCCGAAGACGTGAAAATCGGTTTCGCCGGTCCGATGACGGGCGCACAGGCTCACTATGGCAAGGACTTCCAGAACGGCATCACGCTCGCAGTCGAAGACATGAACGCGACGAAGCCGACGATCGGCGGCAAGCCGGTTCGCTTCGTGCTGGACGTGGCCGACGACCAGGCTGACCCGCGCACGGGCACGACGGTCGCGCAGAAGCTGGTCGACGACGGCATCAAGGGCATGCTCGGCCACTTCAACTCGGGCACGACGATCCCGGCATCGCGCATCTACGCGAACGCGGGCATCCCGCAGATCGCGATGGCGACGGCTCCGGAATACACGCAGCAAGGCTTCAAGACGACGTTCCGCATGATGACGTCGGACACGCAGCAAGGCTCCGTCGCGGGCACGTTCGCGGTGAAGAACCTGGGCATGAAGAAGATTGCGATCGTCGACGACCGCACGGCTTACGGCCAGGGTCTCGCCGACCAGTTCGAGAAGGCAGCGAAGGCTGCGGGCGGAACGATCGTCGATCGTGAGTTCACGAACGACAAGGCCGTCGACTTCAAGTCGATCCTGACGAAGCTGAAGTCGGTGCAGCCGGATCTGATCTACTACGGCGGCGCCGATTCGCAGGCTGCACCGATGGTCAAGCAGATGAAGACGCTGGGCATCAAGGCTCCGCTGATGGGCGGCGAAATGGTGCACACGCCGACGTTCCTGCAAATCGCAGGCGATGCGGCTAACGGCACGGTGGCTTCGCTGGCGGGTCTGCCGCTGGAAGAAATGCCGGGCGGCAAGGACTATGTCGCGAAGTACAAGAAGCGCTTCGGTGAAGACGTTCAGACGTACTCGCCGTACGCGTACGACGGCGCAATGGCGATGTTCGACGCAATGAAGAAGGCGAACTCGACCGATCCGGCCAAGTACCTGCCCGTGCTCGCGAAGACCAATATGCCTGCTGTGACGACCAAGGATCTGGCCTACGATCCGAAGGGCGATCTGAAGAACGGCGGCATCACGCTGTACAAGGTCGTCGACGGCAAGTGGACGACGCTGCAAAGCGTGGGCGGCAAGTAATTCCCGTTAAGGCGTGTGGCGCTCGGCGGTTGTTGCTGGCTGAGCGTCGCAGCCTGATCGATTGACGAAAAAAGCCTCGCAGAGATTTTGCTCTGCGAGGCTTTTTGTTTTGATGCTGCGTATGTCGCGTATTCCGCTTATGCCGCCGGTAGTGCGCGCTTGCGCGCGCCTGCATCACTCGTCGCGCAGCTTTCTACCCTGTACGCGAATCTGTTCGAGCGTCGCGCCCGGCGTGCTCGCTTCCTGCGGCAGGCGGATTTCGATGACGGCCGGCTTCTTCGATTCTTGCCCGCGCTTGAACGCGGGCATGAAGTCTTCCGTTCGCTCCACCGTTTCGCCGTGCGCGCCGAAGGACTTCGCGAATGCTGCGAAGTCCGGGTTCGTCAGGCCCGTTCCGTGGACGCGGTTCGGATAGTGCCGCTCCTGATGCATCCGGATCGTGCCGTAGTGGCTGTTGTTCACCACGATGAAGATCACGGGCAGCTCGTACTGCATCGCCGTCGCAAGCTCGGACGACGACATCATGAAGCAGCCGTCGCCTGCGAACGCGACGACCGTTCTGTCCGGATACATCGACTTCGCCGCGATCGCCGCGGGCACGCCGTAGCCCATCGCGCCGCTCGTCGGCGCAAGTTGCGAACGGAAATGACGGTACGCGAAATGCCGGTGCAGCCACGTCGCGTAGTTGCCCGCGCCGTTGGTCAGGATCGCGTCCTTCGGCAAGTGTTCGCGCAGTTGCTGCATGATCTCGCCAAGCTGCACGTCGCCGGGGATTGTGCGCGGCTTGCGCCATTCGACGTACGCGTCGTGCGCCTCGTTGGCCGTGCCTTCCCAGGCCAGCTTCGCCGATGGCTTGAGCGCCGCGAGCATCGATGCGATTTCGGGCATGCCGGAGACGATCGGGAGATCGGCTGCATAGACGTGGCCCAGTTCTTCCGCGCCCTGATGAATATGGATCAGCGTCTGCTTCGTTTTCGGAATGTCGAGCAGCGTGTAGCCGCCCGTCGTTGCTTCGCCGAGGCGCGGGCCGAGTGCGAGCAGCACGTCCGCATCCTCGATGCGCTTCGCGAGCGCGGGATTGATGCCGAGGCCCACATCGCCCGCATAGTTCGGATGCTCGTTGTCGAGCGTGTCCTGGAAGCGGAACGCGAGGCCGATGGGCAACCGCCAGTTTTCGACGAACGTGCGCAAATCCTCGCACGCTTGCGGGGTCCAGCCGCTGCCGCCAGCGATCACCATCGGCTTCTTCGCGCCTTCGAGAAGGCCGCGCAGACGTTCGATCTGTTGCGGCGCCGGCGCCGCGGCCACGCGCTGATATGCGGGCGCGCCCGGCATCGCGGCGCATGCTTCGCTCAGCACGTCTTCGGGCAGCGACAACACCACGGGACCCGGCCGGCCCGATGTCGCCGTATGGAACGCGTGGCTCATGTACTCGGGAATGCGACGCGGGTCGTCGATCTGCGCGACCCACTTCGCCATCTGCCCGAACATGCGCCGATAGTCGATCTCCTGGAACGCCTCGCGATCGAGATGCTCTCGCGCGCATTGGCCGATCAGCAGAATCATCGGCGTGGAGTCCTGAAACGCCGTGTGCACGCCGATCGACGCATGCGTCGCGCCCGGGCCGCGCGTGACGATCGCCACGCCGGGACGGCCCGTCAGTTTGCCGACGGCTTCAGCCATGTTGGCCGCTGCCGCCTCGTGACGGCACACGACCGTCTTGATTCGCGAGGTCTCGTCGTGCAGCGAATCGAGTACCGCCAGAAAACTTTCACCGGGCACGCAGAACACGCGCTCGACGCCATGCGTCAACAACGCGTCGACCATGAGCCGCGCGCCAGTCGTCATAGATGAAGCATCGGAAGACAGCGACATTGCGAAGACACCTCCAGTCAGAAGAGCTTCGACAGCTTACGCCGAGACACGCGCCGATGTCATTCGTAAAAGCGGCATCAACATGCGATCAACATTCGATGATGTTCACCGCGAGCCCGCCGCGTGACGTCTCCTTGTACTTGGTCTTCATGTCGGCGCCCGTCTCGCGCATCGTCTTGATGACGGAGTCGAGCGACACGTAGTGGCTGCCGTCGCCGCGCAACGCCATGCGCGCCGCGTTCACCGCCTTCACCGACGCCATCGCGTTGCGCTCGATGCAGGGAATCTGCACCATGCCGCCGACGGGATCGCACGTGAGGCCCAGGTTGTGCTCCATGCCGATTTCGGCGGCATTCTCGACTTGCAGCGGCGTGCCGCCCATCACGGCCGCGAGCGCGCCCGCCGCCATCGAGCACGCGACGCCCACTTCGCCCTGGCAGCCCACTTCCGCGCCGGAGATCGACGCGTTCAGCTTGTACAGAATGCCGATGGCGGCCGCCGTCATCAGGAAGTCGAGCACGCCTTGCTGATTCGCGTTCGGCATGAAGCGCGTGTAGTAGTGCAGCACGGCGGGGATGATGCCCGCCGCGCCGTTGGTCGGCGCCGTGACGACGCGTCCGCCCGCTGCGTTCTCTTCGTTCACCGCGATCGCATACAGGTTGATCCAGTCGACCATCGAAAGCGGGTCCTGCAATGCGCGTTCCGGATTGCCCGTTAGCGCGCGATACAGTTGCGGCGCACGGCGCTTCACCTGGAACGGGCCGGGCAGGTTGCCATTCGCGTCCGGGTTGTTGATGCCGCAGCCGCGCGCGACACACGATTGCATCACGTCCCAGATCTTCAGCAAGCCTGCGCGCGTCTCTTCTTCCGTGTGCCATGCGCACTCGTTTTCCCACATCAGCTGCGCAATGCTCTTGCCCGTCGCCTTGCACATCTCGAGCAGTTCCGTGCCCGTGTGGAACGGATGCGGCAACTGGTCGACAGCCGACAGCACCTTCGTATTCGGCGCGCCCGCCGTCACGACGAAGCCGCCGCCCACCGACAGATACGTCGCTTCGCGCAACGTCTCGCCGTTCGCATCGAATGCGCGCAGCTTGAGGCCGTTCGGATGCTCCGGCAGCGCTTGCCGGTAGAACGAAATGTGCTCCCTCTGCACGAACGGAATGTCGTGCTTGCCGAGCAGCGCGAGCGTGCGCGACGTGCGAACCTGGTCGAGACGCGCGGCGATCGTATCGGGATCGACGGTATCGGGCGCATCGCCGAGCAGGCCGAGCATCACACCGCGATCGGTGCCGTGGCCTTTGCCCGTTGCGCCGAGCGAGCCATACAAATCCACCTTCACCGATGCCGTGTTGTCGAGCAGCCCATCGCGCTCGAGCCCTTGCGCGAACATCAGCGCTGCACGCATGGGACCGACCGTGTGCGAACTCGACGGACCGATGCCGATTTTGAAGAGATCGAATACGCTGACTGCCATGGCTGCTCCTGCTAACAAGAATTTCGTTTGTGCTGCACTGCGCGGGTAACGCGGCAGCAGAATGTGCCGAATTCGGCGGCCAATACGCGACGCGTGATCAACGCGCCGGCAACGGCAGACACACGGCGAGCCACGCGGGCGGCGTCGGTGCCAGTTTCAGCGCGACGGGCGTATAGCGTCCGTCGAGCCGCGCGGCGAGGTGATACAGCTCGGCCGCGTTCTTCGGGTCCCACTGTCCGCTGTAGCCGGGCATGCCGGCTTCGCGGCGCTTCGCATCGAACGGCACGCTCGAATGCACGAATTCGTCGTGTGTCTTCGAGCCGCTCGCATATGGCGTGAGCCAGTTCAACGCGGCGGCGAGCGTCGCGCCGTTCGGTGCGCGCTCGTTGAGCCAGTTGCGGTTGTGGCGGCGCGCCGCGAGCGCGGCCGTCACGAGCGGCTGAAGATCGTAGGTGACGTAGTGCAGCGCATCGCGTTCGCCGAAATCGACGGTCGTGCCGTCGGGTGCGATGTTGTCGTTGACGTGCTCGACGTACAGACGCTGCGCCGCGTCGATCATCTTGCGGTTGTCGAGCGTGAACGCCGCCATCGCTATCAGTTTGACCCGATGACTCTGCCAGTTGTTTCGGAATGTGCCCGTCAGCGGCCGCTTTTGTGCGTCGATCTGCGCGATGTAGCCGTTGGCGAGTTTCGTGAGAAAAGCCATCGTCGCGTTGCGCGTCTTGACGGGCAGCGCGCTCGCTGTCATGTCGTACGCGAGGATCAGCCCTTCGAACGGCGTTTCGTCGATGGGATTGAACGACGGCTCATAGATCGTCACCCAGGCATACAGCAGACGGTCGACGAGCTTCAGATAGCGGTCGTCGCTGGTTGCGCGCCACGCGAGCGCGGCATCGCGCAGCAGATCGAGGTCTTTCTCCGCGTCCTTGCTCTGATCGTAGATATCTTCGTGCGGCAGCGTGCCTTCCGTATGCAATCGGCGAACCGCGTGCGTTGGCTCGGCCAGGTGCGCCTGAACATTGCTTACCAGTGCCTTGACACCCGGATCGGCGTTGGTGCGCTCGCTGGTTTGCAGCGCAGGCGCGGCGCAGAGGTTCATCGCGGCATGGGCGCTTTGCGCGCAGAACGCAGCGAACATCATCAACAGCGCCGCAAGCGGCGAGGCGGAAATACGTTGTTGCGGCGTACGCGCACGATGTGTCCTGGATTGCATCATTCGCACCTGTCGCACCATGCGAAACTCCTTCGTTGGGCTGGATCGGTGTGTGATGGTAACGGTTTGACGCGCCAAGCAACAGAACAATGGACAGGACCGCGCGACACGTTTGGACGCGACGCGCGGTTCACATTACTTCAACATATCGATGCGCTGAATACGGCCTTATTCGTAGTCCGCCATCGGCACGCACGAGCAGAACAGGTTGCGGTCGCCATACGCGTTGTCCGCACGGCCGACGGGCGGCCAGTACTTCTTCGCGACCAGCGAAGGCAGCGGATACGCCGCCGTCTCGCGTGCATAGCCATGTGCCCATTCGTTCGCGACGACGACAGCCGCCGTGTGCGGCGCATGCTTCAGCGGATTGTCCTCGCGATCGCTGCGGCCTTCTTCGACAGCACGGATTTCATTGCGAATCGCGATCATCGCCTCGATGAAGCGGTCCAGTTCTTCCTTCGATTCCGATTCGGTCGGCTCGACCATCAGCGTTCCCGGCACCGGGAAGCTCATCGTCGGCGCGTGGAAGCCGTAATCGATCAGACGCTTCGCGACGTCATCGACGCTGATGCCGCTCGTTTCCTTGATGGGACGCAGATCGAGAATGCACTCGTGCGCGACCAGTCCGCCCGGGCCCGAGTACAGCACCGGGTAATGCGGCGCGAGCTTCTTCGCGACGTAGTTCGCGTTGAGGATCGCGGCTTCTGTCGCGACCGTCAGGTTCTTCGCGCCCATCATCGCGATGTACATCCACGAGATTGGCAGGATCGACGCAGAGCCATACGGTGCAGAGGAGACAGCACCGATGCCGTTCGCGTCGCGCTCGTAGCCCGTCGACGTTTGATTCGGCAGGAACTTCGCCAGATGCGCGCCGACGGCAACAGGACCGACACCCGGACCGCCGCCGCCGTGCGGAATGCAGAACGTCTTGTGCAGGTTCAGGTGCGAGACGTCGCCGCCGAACTGGCCCGGCGCGGTAAGGCCGACCATTGCGTTCATGTTCGCGCCGTCGACGTACACCTGGCCGCCGTGCGCATGCACGATCTCGCAGATTTCGCGGACGTTCTGCTCGAACACGCCGTGCGTCGACGGATACGTGATCATGATGGCCGCGAGCTTGTCGGCGTGCTGCCCGGCCTTTTTCTTCAGGTCTTCGATATCGACGTTGCCTTGCGCATCGCACGCGACGACGACGACCTGCATGCCCGCCATATGCGCGGACGCCGGGTTCGTGCCGTGCGCCGAAGCGGGGATCAGACACACGTTGCGATGACCTTCGCCGCGCGACTCGTGATACGCGTGAATGATCAGCAGGCCCGCGTACTCGCCTTGCGAGCCAGCATTCGGTTGCAGCGACACGGCCGCGTAGCCGGTGGCCGCGACCAGCATCTGTTCGAGCTGATCGATCATTTCGCGGTAGCCGACCGTTTGCTGTGCGGGCGCGAACGGATGGATCTGACCGAACTCGGGCCACGTGACGGGCAGCATTTCCGACGTCGCGTTGAGCTTCATCGTGCACGAGCCGAGCGGAATCATCGAGCGGTCGAGAGCGAGGTCCTTGTCCGCAAGGCTGCGCAGATAGCGCAGCATTTCCGTTTCGGAATGGTGACGGTTGAACACGTGATGCGTGAGGTACGCGCTTTCGCGTTCGAGCGTCGCCGGGAACGTGTTCGATTGAGCGAGCTTCGCGTCGAGTTCATCGATTTGCGGCACGTCGCTGACAAACGCGGCTTGCGCGAATGCCGCGAGCAGATCGGCGAGATCGGCGCGCGTCGTGGTTTCGTCGATCGAAATGCCGACACGCGTGTCGCTCACGTGGCGCAGATTGATGCGCTTGGCCGTCGCCGCGTCGTGCAGCGCCTGCGTGCGCGCGCCCGTTTCGAACGTGAGCGTGTCGAAGAACGTTTCGTTGACGAGCGTGTAGCCCAATTGCTTCGCGCCTTCGGCGAGCAGCGCGGCGATGCGGTTCACGCGCTGCGCGATCGTCTTCAGGCCGCGCGGGCCGTGATAGACGGCGTACATGCTCGCCATGATCGCGAGCAGCGCTTGCGCGGTACACACATTCGACGTCGCCTTTTCGCGGCGGATGTGCTGTTCGCGCGTTTGCAGCGCGAGACGCAGCGCGGGGTTGCCCTGCGCATCGACGGTGACGCCGACGAGACGGCCCGGCATCTGACGCTTGAACTCGTCGCGCACCGCCAGGTACGCAGCGTGCGGACCGCCGAAGCCAACGGGCACGCCGAAGCGCTGCGAGTTGCCGACGGCAACGTCCGCGCCCCATTCGCCCGGCGGCGTGAGGATCGTCAACGCGAGCAGATCGGCGGCGGCGACCACGTGGCCGCCTGCTGCGTGGATCGCGTCGGCGAGCGCGCGGTAGTCGCGCACGTCGCCGTCGACGCCCGGGTATTGCAGCAGCACGCCGAACGCATTTGCGTTAGCGGCATCGGCGGCCGGGCCGACCTTTACTTCGATGCCGACGGGCTTCGCGCGCGTCTTCAAGACTTCGATGGTTTGCGGCAGCACGTCGTCTGCCACATAGAAAATGTTCGACTTCGGCTTGCCGACGCGTTGCAGCAGCGTCATCGCTTCGGCTGCGGCCGTCGCTTCATCGAGCAGCGAAGCGTTCGAGATCGCGAGACCCGTCAGGTCGACGATCATCTGCTGGAAGTTCAGCAGCGCTTCGAGACGGCCCTGCGAGATTTCCGGCTGATACGGCGTGTAAGCCGTGTACCACGCAGGATTTTCGAGCACGTTGCGCAGGATGACGGTGGGCGTGTGCGCGTTGTAATAGCCCTGGCCGATGTACGAGCGGAACACCTGGTTCTTGTCCGCGAGTTCGCGCAGCGCGGCGAGCGCTTCGGCTTCGCTCTTCGGCTGGGCGAAGGGGCCGAGCGGCAGCGCGTCCTGGCGGCGGATCGTCTTCGGAATCACCGCGTCCATCAACGCGGCGCGCGATGCGAAGCCAAGCGCTTCGAGCATCGACTGCTGATCGGCCGCATCGGGGCCGATATGCCGTTCAGCGAAGGCGTCGTGCACTTCGAGCGCGGCGAGCGAGAGGGGAGTGCGGTTCATCAGATGATCCGGGTGTTCGAGCTTCATTGATTGTTCCTGCCGGCGCGGCGTTCGCCAGTCGTGAACGCCGCGCCTGTCGTGGGTAGATGACTTATTCGCCGATCGACTTGCCGTATGCCGCGGCGTCCATCAGCTTGTCCTGCGATGCACCCGCAGCCGGCTTGATCTTGAACAGCCAGTTGTCGTACGGCGCGCCGTTCACGGCATCGGGCGTATCGGCGACGTTCGGGTTTGCTTCGATGATCTCGCCCGAGACGGGCGCGTAGATATCGGAAGCCGCCTTCACCGATTCGATGACGGCGACGGTATCGCCTGCCGAGACGGTTTGGCCCAGTTGCTGCACTTCGAAGAAGACGATGTCGCCGAGCGCTTCTTGCGCGTGGTCGGTGATGCCGACCGTCAGCGTGCCGTCCGCTTCGGTGCGGACCCATTCGTGCGATTCGGTGTATTTCAGATCGGCCGGGATGCTCATCGGATGCTCCTAAAACGGTTTGATTCGGTTGACTTGATGGATGGGACGCACGCGACGCTTTGGTGTCTGTCTGGTGACTGTCTCGTGACGCTCATCGCGAGCTCGGGTATCGATCAGCTCACGAGCACTTTGCCGTTGCGCACGAATGGCAGTTTAACCACGCTGGCGGGAAGTGCCTTGTCACGTATCTGCACGTGCACGACGTCGCCCGGCTGCACGCCTGTCGGCACGCGCGCAAAGGCGATCGACTCCTGCATGGTCGGCGAGAACGTGCCGCTCGTGATTTCGCCTTCGCCGTGCGGCGTGACCACCTTTTGATGCGCGCGCAGCACGCCCGCCGCCTTGCCGTTGTCCTTGTGCAGGATCAGGCCGACGAACGACGACTTCGAGCCGTCCGCTTCGAGTTTCGCGCGGCCGATGAAATCGCGCGGCGCGGACAGGTCGACGGTCCATGCGAGACCGGCGTCGAGCGGTGACACGTTGTCGTCCATGTCCTGGCCGTACAGGTTCATGCCTGCTTCGAGGCGCAGCGTGTCGCGCGCGCCGAGGCCCGCGGGACGCACGCCTTGTGCCTGCAGCGCGTTCCACAGCGCTTCGACGTGAGTGGCGGGGACGATGATTTCGAAGCCGTCTTCGCCCGTGTAGCCGGTGCGCGCGACGGTCAGCTCGCCGAACAGCGTATCGGCGACGCGCGCCGCGTTGAACGGCTTGAGGCCTTCGCTGGCAGCGCGGGCGGCGGGCGCCGTCGCCCAGACTTTTTCGCGCGCGTTCGGGCCTTGCACGGCGACGATCGCGTAGTCGCGGCGCGGCTCGATCGTGAGGCCGAAGCCTTCGGAGTCGTTGAGTTTGTTGAACCACGCGACATCTTTCTCGGCCGTGCCCGCATTCACGACGACGCGGAAATCGTCTTCGGAGAAGTAGTAGACGATCAGATCGTCGATCACGCCGCCTTGCGGATTCAACAGACAGGAGTAGAGCGCTTTGCCCGGCGTCTGCAGCTTGCCGACGTTGTTGGCCAGCGCGCGCTCGAAGAAAGCGCGCACGCGTTCGCCCTTGAAATCGACGACGCACATATGGGACACGTCGAACATGCCGGCATCGGTGCGCACGGCGCGATGCTCTTCGATCTGCGAGCCGTAGTTTACCGGCATGTCCCAGCCGCCGAAGTCGACCATGCGGGCATTCAGCGCGCGGTGCGTGGCGTGGAGCGGGGTGTGTTTGAGTTCGGTCATCGGGGCCTCGGGCGTCGCTAAACAGGAAAGGCCATGCGGCGAAACCCCTCGCGGCCTGATCCCACCTTGGGCCAACGAGCGATTACTGCATGCCCCCTCTGTCCTCGATACCTGAGAGATTGCGCCGCCGTCAGCGAGTGCTGGATGGCGTGGCGCGCGCCCCTTCGGTGGGCAGCTTGCGCGTGCAGCATGTGTGCATCGGCGCTACTGCCGCTCTCCAGAGTGCGAAAAACGCGCGCTCATTCGAATGAGGTCGCTATGACCGGATGACGAGCGGGATTTTTCGACGCGTTCGGTCCTTTTGCCTGAGAGTTTGCGGGTGTGCCCCTTCGGCGGCGCTGGCTGCGGTGTACTCAAGACGACAGCAGGCGGCGCGCTCTCCCGACGCGTGCGGCGAATGTACGCGAGGGTGGGAGGCTTGTCAAATAAAGGTTTCGACTCTATGTGCGGCGCGGGACGTCGGACGCGCGCAGGGCATCGGCATCAGTAATGATCGGGTGAAAGTGTTGGGCCGCACACCGGCATGCACGATAAACAGGCGCTGAAAAGATTGGACGGGCCACGTGCATCCGACGAAATGAGCAGCGCGCCATTCGCATGATATCGAGCCAGATGTGGCCTCTATCCGCCCGTTTGACCTCCCGTTGCCCAGGCTAGCATCGATGCGTCAAAAACTACCTTGAAGGTGGTCCGTGAAAGCAGTCATTCTGGCCGGCGGTCTTGGCTCCCGGCTGATGGAGGAAACCACGCTGAAGCCGAAGCCGATGGTCGAAATCGGCGGCAAACCGATGCTGTGGCACATCATGAAGATCTATGCCGCTCATGGCATCAACGACTTTATCGTGTGCGTCGGTTACAAGGGCTACATCATCAAGGAGTACTTCGCCAATTACATGCTGCACAACGCGGACATCACGTTCGATATTGCGCGCGGCTCGATGGAGGTCCATCAGCACACGGCTGAACCGTGGCGCGTGACGGTGGTCGACACGGGCGAAAAGACAATGACGGGCGGCCGGCTGAAGCGAATCCGCCGCTATCTCGGCGACGAAGACTTCTGCATGACCTATGGCGACGGCGTGGGCGATATCGACGTGTCGGCGCTGATCCACTATCACCGCTCGCATGGCCGCTTCGCGACGGTGACGGCCGCGCAGCCGCCTGGTCGTTTCGGCGCGCTGAATGTGGAAGGCGACAAGGTCATCTCATTCAAGGAAAAGCCGCATGGGGACGGCAGCTGGGTGAACGCAGGTTTCTTCGTGCTGAATCCGCGCGTGCTCGACTACATCGATGGGGACGAGACGCTGTGGGAGCAGGAACCCATCGAGCGGATCGCGAGCGAAGGACAGCTGCGCGCGCACTTTCATGACGGTTTCTGGCAGCCGATGGACACGCTGCGCGACAAAACGGTTCTCGATAGCCTGTGGAACTCGGGGAAGGCTCCGTGGCGGCACGCGGTGTCATGAGCACTTCGGAGTTCTGGCGGAATCGCCGCGTCTTCGTGACGGGGCACACGGGTTTCAAGGGCAGCTGGCTTGCCCTCTGGCTGAGTCACGCGGGCGCTCGTACAACGGGCTACGCATTGCCGCCGCCAACTGATCCAAGCCTCTTCGAACTGGCGGGCGTCGGTGCGCATCTCCAGTCGATGGCGGGTGACATCAACGATGCCGGGCGTTTGAAGTCCACCATGCAGGCCGCGCAGCCGGAGGTGGTGTTCCATCTTGCTGCGCAGCCGCTCGTGCGCGAAAGTTATGCGCAGCCCACGGCGACGTTCGCAACGAATGTGATGGGCACGGTCAATTTGCTCGAAGCGGTGCGGCAGACGCCGTCGGTGCGTGCCGTGATCGTGGTGACGACGGACAAGTGCTACGACAACCGTGAATGGGTCTATGGCTATCGCGAGACCGATCCATTGGGTGGCCACGATCCTTACAGCGCAAGCAAGGCCGCTGCGGAAATCGCTACGAACGCGTGGCGCTCGTCGTTTCTCGATGCTGCGGGCGTCGTCGTTGCGACAGCTCGCGCGGGCAACGTGATAGGCGGCGGCGATTTCGCGTCCGACCGGCTGCTGCCTGACTTTGTTCGCGCAATCGAGCGCAATGCCGAACTCGAAATCCGCTATCCCGAAGCCGTGCGTCCGTGGCAGTTCGTTCTCGAACCGTTGCACGGCTATCTGGAACTCGCGGAACGCGCGTACTTGCGCGAGCCTGGCATTGCCGGTGCGTGGAACTTCGGTCCGGACGAAGGTGGCGTGCGCACGGTCAGGCAGGTAATCGAACGTTTCGCGCTGGCGACGGCATGGCGCAATCCGGCACGCGTGTGCTTCGGCGCCGCCACGAAGCAGCCGCATGAGGCGACGCTGCTGAAGCTCGACACCTCGAAGGCCCGTGCGCACCTCGCGTGGGCTCCGCGCATCGATCTCGACGAAACGCTTGCGCTGACAGCGGACTGGTATCGGGCATGGCTTGCGCGCACCGACATGCGCAGCGTGTCGCTGCGCCAGCTCGAACGCTATCTCGACCGCGCCACCGCGTGCTGATTCGCCTGCCTGCAAGCCGCAGCCCCGGCTAGCGGTTCGAATTGCTGGGGAAAGTGCCCCGTATTCCGCGGTTAAAGAAAGAGCGCAATTCGTACACTGTCCGTACATAGTCCGCGACTGGGCCGGCAAGTGCCATGTGCGCTTCGGGACACAAGACAGGCAGGCAAATCAGATGAGTCAAGAGGCGCTGAGGCGCGAAATCCTCGAACTGGTCGATCGCTACGCGCAGGCGAGTTGCGCGCCGAGGCCGTTCGCGCCGGGCGACACCGCAATTCCGCCCGCCGGCAAGGTGATCGGCGCGAGCGAATTGAAGAACATGGTTGAAGCGTCGCTCGATGGCTGGCTGACCACGGGCCGCTTCAACGACCAGTTCGAAGCGTCGCTCGCTCGCGTGCTTGGCGTGCCGTTTGTGTCGACGGTCAACTCGGGATCGTCGGCGAATCTGGTCGCTTTTTCAGCGCTGACGTCGCCACGCCTTGGCGACCGCGCGATCCGCCCCGGCGACGAAGTGATTGGCGTGGCGGCTGGATTTCCCACGACGGTCAACCCGATCCTGCAATTCGGCGCGGTGCCCGTCTTCGTCGATATCGAGATCCCGACATACAACGTCGATCCTTCGCTGCTCGAGGCCGCCATTTCGCCGAAGACGAAGGCGGTCATGCTCGCGCACACGCTCGGCAATCCGTACAACCTCGAAGTGGTGACGGCGCTGTGCCGCAAGCACAACCTGTGGCTGATCGAAGACTGCTGCGATGCATTGGGTGCGACGTTTCAGGGGCAGCTCGTCGGCACGTTCGGCGACATCGGCACGCTCAGTTTCTATCCGGCCCATCACATCACGATGGGCGAAGGCGGCGCGGTCTTCACGCGACACGCCGAGCTGAAGCCGATCATCGATTCGTTCCGCGACTGGGGCCGCGACTGCTATTGCGCGCCCGGCCGCGACAACACCTGCAACAAGCGCTTCTGCTGGAAGCTCGGCGACTTGCCTGCCGGATACGATCACAAGTACATCTACTCGCATCTCGGCTACAACCTCAAGATCACCGACATGCAGGCCGCTTGCGCGCTTGCGCAGATGGACCGGCTCGACGGTTTCATCGAGCGCCGCCGCAGCAACTTCGCATTCCTGCGCGAGCGGCTCAAGACTTGCGAAGAGTATCTGATCCTGCCCGAGGCCACGCCCGGTAGCGAGCCGTCGTGGTTCGGCTTTCCGTTGACGCTGCGCGACAGCGCGCCCGTCAGCCGCGCCGATCTGCTGGGATATCTCGACCAGAAGAAGATCGGCACGCGCCTGTTGTTCGGCGGCAATCTGCTCAAGCAACCGTATATGAAGGGCCGTAACTATCGCGTCGCGTCCGAACTGATGCATACGGATGTCGTCATGCATCGGACGTTCTGGATCGGTGTGTATCCGGGGCTGACGGAAGAGATGCTCGAATTCGCGGCCACTTCGATCGAGCGGTTTCTTGGCGTCGTGTTCTGACACAGGGTTCACGTCCCATGACGACGCATCAATACGCGAGCCCGCTTGCGGACGATCTCGCCGCCGTGCTCGTCGGCAGCGAAGCGCTGTGGCGCGAACTCAACGGCGTGCATGTGCTGGTCACGGGCGGCACCGGCTTCGTCGGTTGCTGGCTGCTGGAGGCCGCGTTGTGGGCGCGCGCGCGGTTTCGCATCGACTTGCGGATCAGCGTGCTCGCGCGGCGCCCGGAAAGGCTAGCGGCCATTGCGCCCCATCTCGCCGCCGATCCCGCCATCACGCTCGTGCGAGGGGATATCCGCAACGGCGATCTGCCTTCGCATGACGGTCAAGCCGGCGATGGCCGCCGCGTCCCTTATACGCACGTGATTCACGCCGCGACGGCAACCAACGTGTCGCTCGACAATCCGCCGCCGCTCGCGGCGTTTGACGCGAGTGTCATGGGAACGCGCCATGTGCTCGATCTCTGCGAGCGTCATGCGGTGAAACGCTTCCTGCTGATCAGTTCGGGCGCGGTGTATGGGCGCACGCATGCACTCGATCGCCCGCTCACCGAAAGCGACCCGCTCGCGAGCGTGCGCGGCGATCTGGCAGGCGCATACGCACTCGGCAAAGCCGCTGCCGAATTTTTATCGGTGGCCTCGGGCGCTGCGCACGGCTTTACCGCAGTCGCGGCGCGCTGCTTTTCATTCATCGGCCCGTACCAGCCGTTCAACTCGGGCTTCGCGGCCGGCAATTTCATGCGAGACGCGCTCGAAGGCAAGTCGATCCAGATCAAAGGCGACGGCACGCCCATCCGCTCGTATCTGTACGGCGCGGACATGGCGATGTGGCTGTGGACGATGCTGCTGCGCGGCGAGCATGGCGAGATCTTCAATGTCGGCTCGGACCGGCCGATTTCGATTGGCGAGCTGGCGCGGCAGATCGCGCGCGAAGTGCCGGCGGCCGTGCCGGTGCGCGAATGTCCCGTCGTGGTCGCCGGGCAGCCGACGGGCCACCGTCCTGAACTCTTCGCGCCCGATGTCGGGCTCGCCCGTGCGCGCCTCGGGCTGGATGTCGTCACACCGCTCGATGCCGCAATTCGCCGGACGGCCGCATGGGCCGCGACGGCGGGCGCTGCCAATCAGGCCACGCTCTGCGCGCCTCCTTGCTACGAACCTGCAGAACGCACATGAAACTCTCTGACTATGTAATGCAGTACCTCGCGATCCAGGGCACGGACGCGATATTCACCGTGACGGGCGGCGGGATCATGCATCTGGTCGATTCGCTGGGCCACAGCAAGTCGATCCGTTATGTGTGCAACTATCACGAGCAGGCCTGCGCTATCGCGGCGGAGTCATACGCGCGCGCGACGGGGCGCCCCGGCGTGTGCCTCGTGACGACGGGTCCCGGCAGCACGAATGCACTGTCCGCGATCGCGGGCGCATGGGTCGATTCCGTTCCCGTCGTGGTGATCTCAGGCCAGGTGCGGCGCGATCTGATCGCCGACTATTCCCGCGTCCGGCAAATGGGGCCGCAGGAAATCAACATCATCGATATGGTGCGTCCTGTCACCAAGTACGCGGTGACCATCACCGATCCGGCGACCATCGGCGCGGAACTCGACAAGGCTTTCGAAGTCGCGTCGAGTGGCCGGCCGGGTCCCGTCTGGATCAACATCCCGCTCGACGTGCAAGGCGCGCAGGTGGACTTGCCTGAGCCGCGCAGGCTGGCGCCCGCAACGGGCACTGCGCCAGCGGCGGAAGACGTGTTGCGCGTCGTCGAACGGATTTCGAAGGCATCGCGGCCCGCGCTCGTGTTCGGCAACGGCGTGCATTACGCGGGTGCCGAACAGGAAGCGCGCGCGCTTGCCGACCGTCTCGGCATCCCCGTGCTCACGACGCTAGGCGGCCTCGATCTGATCGGCGACGATCACCCGTTGTTCGCGGGCCGCTTCGGACCGGGCGGGCAGCGCAACGCCAACTTCGTCATCCAGACCTGCGATCTTCTGCTCACGATCGGCGCGAGCATGTCGGTCACCAATATCGGCTTCAACACGGATTCGTTCTCGCAGCATTCGACGAAGATCGTCGTCAACACCGACGTCGAGGAAATCCGCAAGATGCGCCCGACGCCTGATCTCGGCGTCGCGGCCGACGCCGGCAGCTTCATCCGCGCGTTGCTCGAAGCGTGCAAGGACCGTCGTTTCGACGTCGATCCCGACTGGCCCGTTGCCTGCCTCGAATGGAAGCAGCGCTATCCGACCGTGACGCCCGAACAGCGAGCGGAACGCGAGTACGTCAACAGCTATGTGTTCGTCGACCGTCTGTCTGACTATCTCGGCGCGGGCGATCTGGTGCTCACGGGCAACGCGCTCGATGCCGCGTCGGTGATCCAGGCATTCAAGGTCACGCCTGGTCAACGCGTGTACACGAACATCAACTACGGCGCGATGGGCTGGGACTTGCCCGCAGCGGTCGGCGCGGCCGTCGCGCGCCGGTCCGACCCTGCCGCACGCACGATCCTCGTGACGGGCGACGGCAGCATCCAGTTCAACATTCAGGAACTGATGACGGTCGGCCTCAACCGGCTCAACATCAAGATTTTCGTGCTCAACAACGACGGCTACCAGTCGATCCGCGCAACTCAGACCAACCATTTCGCGGGACACCTGGTCGGCGCCGATTCCAGTTCGGGTGTCGGCAATCCGCGCTTCGACAGCCTCGCGACGGCCTACGGTCTCGGCTACTGCCGCATCGCGAATCACGGCGAACTGGATGCGCAACTGGAAGCCTGCTTGACCGAACCGGGGCCGATGATCTGCGAACTGAACGTGTCGCCAGGGCAGCCGCGTTCGCCACGCCTGATGTCGCGCCGCACGGCTGACGGCAAGATGGAGTCGCCCGCGCTCGAGGACATGTATCCGTTCCTGCCGAAGGAAGAAATCGAGCAGAACTTGCAGCGTTTCGCGCGTGCCACGGCGCGCACGACGGCCTGATGCACTGTCCGGAGCAATGAAAAGGAACCGCCGATGATCCCCTATGGACGTCAGGACATCACCGCCGCCGATATCGAAGCCGTCACCCAGGTGCTGCGCTCGCCGTTCCTGACCCAGGGACCGGCCGTGCCGCGCTTCGAGCAGGCGATCGCGGCTTATGCGGGCGCAAAGCATGCCGTCGCCGTCAACAGCGCGACGTCGGCGCTGCATATTGCCTGTCTCGCGCTCGGCCTCGGTCACGGCGATCGCCTGTGGACTACGCCCATCACGTTCGTCGCGTCAGCAAATTGCGGGCTGTATTGCGGCGCCACGGTTGACTTCGTCGATATCGACCCTGCCACCTGCAACATGAGTCCTCGCGCCTTGCGCGCGAAGCTCGAACGGGCACGTGAACAGGGCACGCTGCCGAAAATCGTGGTGCCCGTCGATCTTTGCGGGCATCCGTGCGACATGGCCGAAATTCGGGCACTCGCCACCGAGTTCGGATTCAGGATCATCGAAGACGCGTCGCACGCGGTGGGCGCGCGCTATTGCGGCGAGCCCGTCGGCTGCGGACGGTACGCGGACATCACCGTGTTCAGCTTCCATCCCGTCAAGATCATCACGACGGCGGAAGGCGGCGTTGCCGTCACGAACGACGCGGCGCTCGCCGAGCGCATGGCGCTGTTGCGCAGCCATGGCATCACGCGCGACCAGGCTGCGATGAGCGAACCCAGCCACGGTCCGTGGTACTACGAGCAGATCGAACTGGGCTTCAACTACCGGATGACGGAACTACAGGCGGCGCTCGGTGCAAGCCAGCTTGATCGACTCGACGCGTACGTCGAGCGACGCCACGTGCTGGCGCGGCGTTACGACCGGCTGCTCGAAGGGTTGCCTGTCACGGTGCCGGCCCAGCTAAAGGAAGGCTATTCGAGCTTGCATCTTTATGTGGTTCGTCTCGTGCTCGATGAAGACGGGAAGGTGTCGGGCCGCACGCATCGCGAGGTGTTCGAGGCGCTGCGCTCGGCGGGAATCGGCGTAAATCTGCACTACATCCCTGTTCATATGCAGCCTCACTATCGGAACCTTGGCTTCAAGGCGGGCGATTTTCCCGCTGCCGAGCAGTTCTATCGCGAGGCCATCAGCTTGCCGTTGTTCGCGGCGCTCGAAGAGGCAGAACAGGACCAGGTGGCCGATGCCCTGTGGACGCTGCTTACTCCGTCGCGCACGCGTCCGGCGCTCGCGGCCCGCACAGTCGAGGCCAGGGATTCCGCGTGAACACGCTTGCCAGTCAGCGCGATGACGGCGCGTCGAATGCCACGTCGAATGCCACGTCACCGCTTCGAGTCGCAATTCGCACCGATGCGTCGGTAAGTATGGGGAGCGGCCATGTCATGCGCTGCCTCACACTCGCGGACGGACTGCGCGCTGAAGGCGCAAACGTGCGGTTCATCACTCGCGCCCATCTAGGGCATCTCGACGCGTTGATCGAAGCGCGTGGCTATCCCGTTCATTCGCTTGCGCCGCGCGACGAGCACGTCGTATCCGCCGAACCGTCACATGCCGCATGGCTGGGTTGCGACTGGCGCATGGATCTGGAAGATACGGCGCGGGTGCTGCGATCGGCCGGCAGCGTAGACTGGCTCGTCGTCGATCACTATGCGCTCGACGCACGCTGGGAAACGCCGTTGCGCGAGTTCGCAGAGCGGATTTTCGTAATCGACGATCTTGCCGACCGGCACCACGACGCCGACCTTTTGCTCGACCAGAACATGATTGCGAACGCGCAGCAACGCTACCGCTCGCGCGTGGAGCCTCGATGCGAGCAGTTGACAGGCGTCGAGTATGCGTTGCTGCGTCCGGAATTCGCCGCGCTGCGCGAGATAGCGAAGCACCGCCGCGTCGAAGCTCCCGCTCGTCTGCTCGTTTTCTTCGGCGGCGTCGACGCGACGGATGAAACGGGCAAGTTTCTGGACGCATGGTCCGCGTATGACGCGGAACGCTTCGTCGCCGAAGTGGTGATCGGCGCCAATCATCCGCGCCGCGCGCAACACGAGCAATGCGCGCTGCCTGGTGTGACCGTGCTTGGCTATGTCCCGGCAATGGCCGGGTTGATGACGAACGCGGACCATGCGTTCGGCGCATCGGGCATCACCAGTTGGGAGCGCTTTTGCCTGGGGCTGAACGCGTCGGTCGTTTCGGTCGCCGACAACCAGCAACCGATTGCCCAATTCCTTGGCGAACAGGGATGGGTCGACAGTCTCGGCGACGCACGTGACACGACGCCCGAAACATACCGTCGCGCGCTTCGCGCACTCGATCCCGCATCGGCGGCGGCGCATGCACGCCGTGAGCGGCTTATGCAGGCAGTCGACGGACTCGGCGTGCAACGCGTCGTGGCGCGCCTGCTCGGCATTCAGGAGACACGATGAGCGCTGCCGTGTACGCGATGGCGTCCGACACGTTACGCGACCGCCTGCGGCCGCTGTGCGAGGCCGACCTCGAGCAGGTGCTCATGTGGCGAAACGCGCCCGAGGTGCGCGCCGTCATGTACACATCCCGCGAGATCACGCCCGCTGAGCACGCGGCATGGTTCGCGCGGCTTCAGCGCGATCCGACAAAGCGCACGTTGATTTTCGATGCTGACGGCGAGCCGATGGGCGTCGTCAACTTCACCCGTATCGATGCGGCGAGCGGCGAAGCGCATTGGGGCTTCTACGTGCGCCCCGGAGCGCCGAAAGGCAGCGGCACACGGCTTGGCCGCCTCGCGCTGGCCGAGGCATTCGGGCCGCTGTCACTGAACAGACTGATCGGTGAAGTTCTGGCGTCGAACGAAGCCTCGCTTCGCTTTCATCGCAAGCTCGGCTCCGAGCGCGAGCACATTCTGCGCGCGCACCATCGCGACGGCGACACGGTGCAGGATGTCCACGAATTCAGCCTGACGCGCGCGTCCTGGCTGCGTGCCCGCGCCGCTGACGAAAGGGCGCACGCATTTTCCGGAGACGCATCATGAACTCGAACGCTTCGCCTTACATGCGGATCGCGGGGCGCCGCATCGGCCGCGACTATCCGCCGTACATCATCGCGGAGATGTCGGCGAACCACAATGGCAGTCTCGACAAGGCATTCAGGCTGATCGAGACGGCGCGCGCGGCAGGCGCCGATGCCGTCAAGCTGCAGACCTATCGCGGCGACACGATCACGCTCGACAGCGACCGCCCCGAATTCCAGATCACGAGCGGCCTGTGGGCGGGCACATCGTTGTATCAGCTCTACGAGAGCGCCTATACGCCGTGGGAATGGCACAAGCCTCTGTTCGACAAGGCGCGCGCGGAAGGCATCACGATCTTCAGCTCACCGTTCGACACGACGGCCGTCGATCTGCTCGAGGACCTCAACGCGCCTGCCTACAAGATCGCGTCGTTCGAGGCGATCGACCTGCCGCTGATCCGCTATTCCGCGCGCACGGGGAAGCCGATGATCATCTCAACGGGCATGGCGAGTGCCGAAGAAATTGCCGAGGCGATCGACGCGGCGCGCTCGGGCGGCTGCGAGGAAGTCGCCGTCCTGCGCTGCGTGAGCGGCTACCCGGCGCCTGCGACCGACTACCACCTGCGCACGATGTCCGACATGATGAGCCGCTTCGGCGTGGTGACGGGCCTATCCGACCACACGCTCGACAACGTGACGGCCGTCTGCTCGGTCGCGCTCGGCGCCGCGCTGATCGAAAAGCACTTCACGCTCGACCGCAATGGCGGCGGGCCCGACGACAGCTTCTCTCTGGAGCCGGCCGATCTGGCCGCGCTCGTCCGCGACGCCCGCACCGCGTGGGACGCATTGGGCGGCGTGAACTATGCGCGCAAGAGCAGCGAACAGGGCAACGCACAGTTCCGCCGCTCGCTCTATGCCGTCAAGCCGATCGCCGCCGGCGAACTCTTCACGAACGAGAACGTTCGCAGCATCCGGCCCGGTTTTGGCCTTGCGCCCAAGCATCTCGACCGGCTGCTGGGGCGGCCGTCGCCCGTGAGCTTCGAGCGTGGCGAGCCCATTACCGACGTCGCGCTCAGCGCCTCCTGACGCACGCTCAGCCTGACGACACTTATCAACGGCGAGTACCCGCATGCAATCCGTATCCCTGAACGACTACCTCAGCAATAAGAGCAACTGGCCGAAGCGCCTCTTCGGCTGGGAGAAATTCGGCATCGACCGTGACATCGCGCAGATCGAGTCCGAGTACAACATCGACCGGTATGCGCCTCTGCTGGCCGACGCATCGCTTCTGACCATCGAGGCATGCAAGACGCGCGAATTCGAGAACATGGGGATGAGCCCGGATGCGCCGCATTTCATTTCGTATGGTGAAGAGCTGTTCAAGTGCCCGACCCGGGTTGCCCGCAAGCTGTGGATCGACCTGATCCAGTCGAGCGCCCAACGTTTCGCTACGGGACAGATCTGCGAACTGGGCTGCGGCTACGGCTATAACCTCGCGCAACTTGGCGACAAAAGCTATGGCGGCGACTACTCGGAGAACGCGGTGCGGCTCGGCCAGCGCTTTGGTGCGGACATCTGCCGCTTCGATTACTACCAGCCGGAAACCTACGAGTTCATTCGCCCAGGCTCGACGATCCTCACGGTGCACAGCATCGAGCAGATTCCGAGCGCGCGCGCTTTCATCGACGCGATCTCGAAGCAGCGCGACAAGATCACCGAGGTCATCCATCTGGAGCCTTCCTGGCTCGACGAGCGCACGACCCTGCTGGGGATGGCGAGAAACCGGTTCAACGAACTGATCCAGCACAACCGCGACCTCGTCGAACTGCTGCGCAGCCATCCCGACATCGAAATAGTGAGCTTCGAGCCCGACGTCTTCGGCATCCACCCGCTGAACCCGTCCATCCGGACCGTGTGGCGCTTCAGGAAATAAGCTCGAAACGCCCGCGCGGCAGTCCGGCGGGGTTCATGCTGGCGTCTGAATCGGCGGGAAAAAGGGGGAAAAGGGGCTTGTTATCACGAATTTGATCTGGCGGACGCTGCGTAAACTGGGTACCCATGACAACCGGGCTTTCCGGACGACGCCGTGCCACGGCGATCATGACCGCACCAGGCAGCGCAAGGCCACAAGGCCGCATCGCCGCTGCGGACAATACCAACGAACAACGCAGCGAGACCTTATGAAGCTCTCTTCCTACCTGAACAACAAGTCGATCCTGGTGACGGGCGGCACGGGCACCTTTGGCCGCGCATTTGTCGCGCGCCTGCTGAAGGACTATGAGCCGCGCGAGATCGTCGTCTTCAGCCGCGACGAGTTCAAGCAGTTCGAAATGGCGCAGGTGTTCTCGCAGAGCCGCTTCCCAGTGCGCTACTTCCTTGGCGACATCCGCGACCGCGAACGGCTGCTGCGCGCGTTCAACGGCATCGACATCGTGGTTCATGCTGCCGCGCTCAAGCAGGTGCCTGCGCTCGAAGCGAATCCGATGGAGGCGGTGAAGACCAACATCATCGGCGCGCAGAACATTATCGAGGCGGCGCTCGACCGCAACGTGAAACGCGTGATCGGCGTGTCGACGGACAAGGCCGTCAGCCCGTCCAATTTGTATGGCGCCACCAAGCTGGCGATGGAAAAGCTGCTGGTTGCCGCGAACACTTACACGCGTTATCGCGACATCGGCTTTAGCGTCGTGCGCTACGGCAATGTCACGGGCAGCCGTGGCAGCGTGATTCCCTTCTGGTCGGATCTTATCCGACGCGGTGAAACCACGTTGCCCGTCACCGATGCGCGCATGACGCGCTTCCTGATCGATCTGGAAGGTGGCGTCGACCTGGTGTTGCGCGCCATCGATCACGCCGAACCGGGCGAGATCTTCATTCCGAAGATTCCGAGCACGAGAATGATGGACCTCGTCAAGGCGTTCCCCGGCTCGCCCGAGGCGCGCGTGGTCGGCATCCGTCCCGGCGAGAAACTGCACGAAGTGCTGATCAGCGAAGACGAAGGACGCCATACGTACGACATGGGCACGCATTTCGTGATCGTGCCTGAATTCGACGACCGACGCGCCGAGCGTCACGCCGTCAAAGCGGGCAGTCCGATGCCCGAAGGCTTCTCGTACAGCAGCGACAACAACGACGACTGGCTTACGCATGAATCGCTCGTCGAGATGGTCCGCATGGTTGGCGGCTTCCACACGGCCCCGGCTCTCGAAGCCGTTGCGGCGTAACGCATTCACGCGTACCAGATGTTGCGATTCGCCAGAGGCAGAGTTCAGTGACCACCGTCAGCATTCTTATTCCCGCGCACCGTCCGGAGTTTGTCAAACAGGCGATCGCCAGCGCGCTTGCACAGACCTTCGAGGACATCGAAATTCTCGTGGGCGACAACACCCCGAACGGGGCGCTTGAACAGATCGTCCGCGAGTTCGATAGCCCGAAGCTGAAGTACTTTCATCACGGCTTCGACAATGGCGGCGACAACGCGCGTGCATTGTGGGCGAAGGCGAGTGGACGTTATGTGAAGTGGCTCTTCTACGATGACGTGCTGATGCCCGCGTCGGTCGAGGTGCTGATTGAGGCCTTGCAGACGTATCCTGACTCCCTGATGGCGTTTCACGAGCGCGCGATCATCGACGAAAGCGGCGCGGTCGTGTATACGCCGCCCCGGCTTCTGGGCGATGGCCAGTTGGGGCTGATGGACCGCAGCTACATTGCGCGCCGCATGGTTGGGCAGATGGACAACTTTATCGGTGAGCCGAGCTTCCTGATGCTGGACAAGAGCCGCATCGACCTCGCGGAAATGGGCTTGTACAAAGGCCACGAACCCAACTTTCTCGGTGACGTCTGCGCGTACCTCGAGGTGGCCGGCAGGGCGCCCATCGTCGCTGTCGGCGGCTACTTCGGCGGCTTCAGAAAGCACGGCGCGCAGGAGTCGGCAGCCGGCAGCCCGATCTTCGCGATGGGCCTCATCGAGTGGGAGGTGTTCCTGCGCGGCGAGGCGGCTGACGGCAATCTGACGATCCGCGAAATCCTCGCGGCGAAGCAGCGCCTCGAACACGTCTACGGTCATTACGTCGCGCAGTTTCCCGAATTACAGCGATTCATCGAAGGTCTCGCCGAATTGACGGATGAGGTATCCGGAAGACTATTCGAATCGGAAAAATTCCAGGCGAATCTCGCTCACGCGCGAGAGGTCACGAAGGCTCGCGTCGCGGCGGGACGACTCCGGAAACAGGATGCATCATGACCGCTCTTCCTTCGCCGATTCGCCAGCGCAAGCGTATCGCGAGGCTGTGCATCTGCTGCCAGGGCGACCGGCTCAACCGCAGTCCCGCGATCCTGATGCCGTTCGTCGCAAACCGCGTGTTCGGATGGGAGCCCGTCGAAGTGACGGCTGATTGGGGCTTTCGTGACATTCAGCCGGGTCACGCGTATCCGCTGTGCAATTCAGTGCAATGCGCGGACTGCGGCGCGCTGTTCCTCGATATCCGTTTCGACGACGAGGAGATGGCCGCGCTCTACACCGACTATCGCGGCGAGGCATACACAGACCTGAGGGATCGTTTCGAACCGGGCTACAAGGCGCGCAATCAGATTTACGTCGACGGATCGTTCTACATCCCACAGATCGAGGCTTTCCTCGAGCGCTACGTGCGCGGCACGCCGCGCCTGCTCGACTGGGGCGGCGACACGGGGCTCAACACGCCGTTTCGCAGCCGCTGTGCGCTGCATCACGTCTACGACATTTCCGGCAAGCCTGTCGTGGACGGCGCGGTGCGCGTCGACAAGACGGTGATCGGCGCGACCGGGTACGACCTGATCGTGTTCTCCAACGTGCTGGAACACGTGCCCCATCCCATCGATACGCTCGCCGAAATCGCGGCCGAGATGAGACAAGACACGCTCCTTTACGTGGAAGTCCCGCATGAAGACCTGATGCGCGCCAACCGCGGCTCGCTCGACATCAATCGTCAGCGCCGACACTGGCACGAACACATCAACTTCTTCAGCGAAGCGTCGATCGAACCGCTGCTCAACGCCAGCGGCCTCGAAGCCGTCGAGGTCGCTGAGCATGCTGTCGGAGCGGGCGGCCGGCAAGCACACGTTTTTTCGATCGTCTGCAAGCGGCGTTGATCCGCAATGGGCCGTGCCAGGGCGGCCCGCGGCCCGTGTGACGTCAAACTCCGCGCTTGCACGGCAACCGCACGCCTTCCTCGTCGCTGCGAGCCGCGAGTTCGATGATCGTCATCACGTCGACGGCATCCTGCGCGCTGACCGGGAACGGCGCGCCGTCGCAAATCGAAGCCGCCAGCGCGCGATAGAACTCGACATAGACGCCGTCGCGCGTCGGCAGATCGCGCTGCACCTCCTGTTCGCCTTCGAGCACGCGCAGCTTGCCCGCCTCGTTGCCGCCGCCGAAGCCGGCGTCGCCGGGGCGCAGGCCTGCTTTCAACTGATCTTCCTGCGTGTCGAGACCGTGCTTCACGTAGCTGCCGCGCGTGCCATGAATCGTGAAGCGCGGCGCGACGATCGCCGTCAGCGCGCTAGCGTGCAGCACGACTTCGTGGTTCGCGTAGCCGAGCAGCAGGTGAACGTAGTCCGGCGCACTCGCATTGTCGCGATACGCCTTCACCGATGCATAGACCGTCTCGGGGGTGCCGAAGAGCGTCAGCGCTTGGTCGATCAGATGTGGCCCGAGGTCGAGCAGCAGGCCGCCGCCGCGCGATGCCTCTTCGCGCCAGCGCTGCCGGATGCCCGGACGGAAGCGGTCGAAGTGCGATTCGAAATGCGTGATGCGGCCCAGGTCTGCGCTTGCGATCAGCTCGCGCACGGTCAGGAAATCGCCGTCCCAGCGGCGGTTGTGGAACGGCGCGAACAGCAGGCCCTTGCTCTGCGCGAGATCGGCGAGCGAGCGCGCGTCGGCGGCCGTGAGCGTGACGGGCTTGTCGACGACGACGTGCTTGCCCGCTTCCAGCGCGCGGCGCGCGAGGTCGAAGTGCGTGTCGTTCGGCGTCGCGATCACGACGCATTCGATGTCCGCCAGCGCGAGCAGCGCGTCGATGTCGGCGACGATGCGCGCGTTCGGATAGTCGGCGCGAGCCTTGTCGGGTTGTCCGGTGGCGATTGCGGCGACGCTCGCGCGTCCGCAGTGCTGGATCACCGGCGCGTGAAAGGTGGCGCCGGCAAAGCCGTAGCCCATCAAGCCAATTTTCAGCGATGAAGACATGCGTGTTCCCTGCAAAAGCGGCGCGCCGCGGGGGCGGCGCGCAACGCCGCAATTGTGGCACGGACGCGCTTCGGCTCGCGACGCGCGGGTTCAGTGCATGGCGCGTCGCCGCTGACCCGAGGGCATGAGCCGAGGCATTCGCAAGAGCATTCGTGTTAGCATCGCGGTTCTCACGCGAACGGCAAAAGACGCATGGAATCAAGTGCGTGGCGCAAGAGACAGATGCGCGGCGGATGCCGGCGGATCGCCGCAAGCGCCACGCTTGTGCCTCTGCACCCGTCCAGCACGATGCGCCATTCGAGCCGTCTTGCTGCATGTTCCCGGGCCGCTCGTTCGTCAAGCAGCGCCCTCAATTGACTTCTCATTCACAACGATGTCCGCAGGCCTGAATGCCGCTCAAAGCGAAGCGGTGCGCTATCTCGACGGTCCGTGTCTCGTGCTCGCGGGCGCGGGCAGCGGCAAGACGCGCGTGATCACGCAGAAGATCGCGCACCTGATCGAAAACAAAGGCTTCGAGCCGCGCCATATCGCTGCCGTCACCTTCACGAACAAGGCCGCTGCTGAAATGCGCGAGCGCGTCGGCAAGCTGCTCGAGGGCAAGACGTTGACGGCGCCCGGCAAGGAAGGCCGCAAGGTGCCCGTCAACCAGCTGACGGTGTGCACGTTCCACTCGCTCGGCGTGCAGATCCTGCGTCAGGAAGCGGAGCACGTCGGCCTGAAGCCGCAGTTTTCGATCATGGATTCGGACGATTGCTTCGGCATGATCCAGGAGCAGGTCGGCTCGACGGACAAAGGCTTCATCCGCAAGATCCAGACGATCATCTCGCTGTGGAAGAACGGCCTGATCATGCCGGAAGAGGCGATGGCGATTGCGTCGAACGAGGACGAGCATCAGGCCGCGATCGTCTATCGCAACTACGTCGCGACGCTGCACGCGTATCAGGCCGTCGACTTCGACGATCTGATACGCCTGCCCGCCGAGCTCTTCAAGAAGAACGAGCAGGTGCGCGACCGCTGGCAGAACAAGCTGCGCTATCTGCTGATCGACGAGTATCAGGACACCAACGCGTGCCAGTACGAACTGGTGAAGCTGCTGGCGGGCCCGCGCGCCGCGTTCACGGCCGTCGGCGACGACGATCAGGCGATCTACGGCTGGCGCGGCGCGACGCTCGAAAACCTCGCGCAGCTCGGCAAGGACTTCCCGAAGCTGCACGTGATCAAGCTCGAACAGAACTACCGCTCGACGGTGCGCATCCTGACGGCGGCGAACAACGTGATCGCGAACAATCCGAAGCTCTTCGAGAAGAAGCTGTGGTCCGAGCACGGCATGGGCGACACGATCACCGTTACCGGGTGCAACGACGAAGAGCACGAAGCCGAGTCCGTCGTGTTCCGGCTGTCGGCGCACAAGTTCGAGCGCCGCGCGCAGTTTCGCGATTACGCGATCCTGTATCGAGGCAATTTCCAGGCGCGCATCTTCGAACAGGTGCTGCGCCGCGAGCGCATTCCGTATGTGCTGTCGGGCGGCCAGTCGTTCTTCGACAAGGCTGAGATCAAGGACATTTGCGCGTATCTGCGGCTGATCGCGAACGCCGACGACGATCCCGCGTTCATCCGCGCGATCACGACGCCGCGCCGGGGCGTCGGCAACACGACGCTCGAAGCGCTGGGCGCGTTCGCGGGGCAGGCGAAGGTGTCGCTGTTCGAAGCGGTGTACATGGGCGGCATCGAAGCGCGGCTGTCGGCGCGGCAGGTCGAGCCGCTGCGCGTGTTCTGCGATTTCATGCAGCGTCTGCGAGACCGCGCTGAGAAAGATGCAGCAACGTCCGTGCTCGACGACATGATGGAAGCGATCCACTACGAAGCGTACCTGTACGACGCATTCGACGAACGCCAGGCCCAGGCGAAGTGGCAGAACGTGCTGGAGTTTCTCGAGTGGCTCAAGCGAAAGGGCACGAAGCCTGAACCCGAAGCAGGCGCGGAGCAGACCGGCTACGACACCGCTGACGGTCTCACCGATACAGGCAAGAATCTGCTCGGTCTGATTCAGACGGTCGCGCTGATGTCGATGCTAGAAGGCAAGGACGAAGACCCGGATGCCGTGCGTCTGTCGACGGTGCATGCGTCGAAGGGGCTCGAATATCCGCACGTGTTTCTGGTGGGCGTCGAGGAAGGCATCATGCCGCATCGCGGCGGCACCGAGGACGATGGGCCGATCGACGATGCGCGCATCGAGGAAGAGCGCCGGCTGATGTACGTCGCGATCACGCGCGCACAGCGCAGCCTGCATCTGAACTGGTGCAAGAAGCGCAAGCGGGCGCGCGAGACGGTGATATGCGAGCCATCGCGCTTCATCCCCGAAATGGGCCTCGACGAAGCGCCGCCACCGACACCGGAAGAAGCGCCGATGACGCCGAAAGACCGGCTTGCGAGTTTGAAGGCGCTGTTGCAGAAGGCGTGATGCGCTGGCCGCGCATGCCGCATGAATGAGAAATCCCCGCACGAGGCGGGGATTTTTCGTTGGGGCCGAAGATGCGGCGCTTATTTCGACGCGTTCACCATGTAATCGACGGCGGCTTTCACGTCCGCATCCGAGGCGTTCGACCCGCCCTTCGGCGGCATCGCGCCCTTGCCGTGCAGCGCATAGTTGTAGACGGTGTCCATCGGGTCCTTGAGGCGCGGCGCCCAGGCTTCCTTGTCGCCGAATTTCGGCGCGTTCAGCACGCCCGCCGCGTGACAGGCCTGGCAGACCTGCTGATATAGCGCCTTGCCCGCCTGCGATGCGTCCGCGCTTTGCGTCGCGCCCGATGCCGGCGCGGCGCCTTGGGGCACGTTCTTCATCGCGGCCATGGCGGCGGCGGCCTGTGCGCTGGCGGTGTCGGAAGCGCCTGCTGCTGCGCCCGACGCCGCTTCGGCGCCCGAAGCGGCCGCTGCGCCGGAGGCACCCGCAGGACCGGCAGCCGGCTGTCCCGGCACGGGCTTCGGCGGATCGGCGAACTTCGCGCCTGCGTTGTTCGCCATGTAAGCGACGGCAAGCCCGATTTCGTAGTCGCTGTAATCGTCGGGGCTCGTGCCGCCGCGCGGGGGCATCGCGCCCTTGCCGGTCAGCGCGGTGTGCCAGAGCGTGTCGAAGCCTTGGGCGATGCGCGGCGCCCAGTCTCCCGTGTTGGTGAACTTCGGCGCGCCCGCCGCGCCCGCCGCGTGACAGGCCGAGCAGACGGCCTTGTACACTTCCTCGCCCGTCTTGTAGACGCGCGGCGCGTTGGCGTCGCGAATGTCTACCTTGGCGATGGGGGTGATGCGCGAGTCGACGACTGCGTCGGACAGGCCATCGGTTCCCGCGCCCGTGCGAGTCGAGTTGTCGACGTAATAGGCGAGCAGAACGATGATGGCGATGGGGACAGCAAAGCCGGCGATGACTGCGGCGATCAGCTGTCCGGGGGTTTTGATCGGGGCTCCGTGTGGTGCTTCGCTCATGCTTGTCTCGTCTCCCATGGGTATTGTGAGCGGTACAGCGCGACGGCAACGACTTTGTTCTTAATAGGCCACGGACGATTATAGACGGAAGGTTTCGGCGCCGGTGTGCGGGCCTCAAGCGTGTTCAGTAGGCGTTTACGCGGACATTTTTGGGTTCTCGCGCGGTTTTGTGATTGATTTGACATTGCTTTCGACAGCTTGGTGGGTTGCGCCAGCGGGCCTGCGGTGGACGGACCGCCTGAAAAAGGGTATCCTCTCGGTCTCGCTTTGGCGCCGCATGTCGCATCAACCTCGTGATTTTGCAGCGCTTTTCGCCGAGCATTTCTTCCGAATGCGCCCGTAGCTCAATGGATAGAGTACTGCCCTCCGAAGGCAGGGGTTGCTGGTTCGATCCCAGCCGGGCGCGCCAATTTTTGCGCCACTGCGCGTAATTCAAAGCAGCAGCACGCGTGCGGTGACCTCGCCGCCACTCTCCTCGCTCCTTCTCCTCTGGCCATTCCGCAACGACTGCTGTCGTGCCCAAACCTTCCCACTTTGAATTGGCGATGCTCAACCGTGGTGTCGTTTCCGATGGGGCGCGTCTTTCGGTTCCCGGAGATCACGGAATAGCGGCCAATAACGTGGTCTGATCCGTAGATTGCGGCTTCCAGCGTTCACGCAAAATGTCGATCAAGGTGGGGCCTGGCGCGCGAGCATTCCGCGATTGCGGATCGTCGGTCGCGCGGGACCACAGTCGATGTCATCTATCGCTGAAACATGAAGCCCATTCGATTTGTTTGCGGCACGCGCGTGTCCTATGACGACTTTGCGACGGGAACGGCGCTCGGCCGCTCGCTATCGCTGTCCCGTTACGCCCATCCGCCCGAACTCGTGGTGTTTGACAACAACACCGAGGGCTTGTCCGCGATTTACAACCTGGCGATCGCCCAAGCCAGGGATGAGCCCGCCATTCTGGTATTCATCCACGACGACCTGCATATTCCGGATTTCTTCCTGATTGACCGCATTCGCGAAGGATTGACCCACTTCGACATCATCGGCCTCGCCGGCAATACGCGCCGCATCCCGCGCCAGCCCGCATGGTGCTTTGCCGATGAGTCGTTCAGCCTGGAGACGGGCGAGTTTCTGAGCGGTGTGGTGGGGCACGGCAGCGGCTTCCCGTGTCAGAACGTGAGCTTCTATGGGCCCGCAGGCCGTCAATGCAAGCTGCTCGACGGTGTGCTGCTTGCGGTGGATAGCGACACGCTCCAACGCACGGGGCTCACCTTCGACGAGCGCTTCACGTTCGACTTCTACGACGTGGATTTTTGCCGTCAAGCCGAGCTCAGGGGACTTCGGATGGGCACGTTTGCGCTGAGCACGATCCACGAAAGCGGCGGCGGCTTCAACTCGCCGCGCTGGCGCGATGCGTATGTGCGGTATTTGCACAAATACGGCGAATAGAGGCGGTAGCGGTGTGGAGATCTCGCGCCGGCGCACGGGCGACCGACATTCGCATTCAACTGTGGCATCCCCTTTTCACCGATCTGACATCAACGTCGCGCGCCAAGCGTGATGCTTCGACCCATGAACGAACTTGAATCCCGCGATCGACAAGTTTCCGAAGCCGCCGCTCCGGCTTCATGGCGGCGCATGCCGACGCCGAGGCGAGAGGCGCCGGCCGTGGCTGGAAGCGCCACGCCTGACACAACCAAAATCGACGCGCTGCTTGCAAGTGCACTCGAACATCATCGAGCCGATCGCCTCGGAGAAGCCGAAACCCTCTACCGGGAAATCCTCGAACGCGAGCCGCGCCACGCCGATGCACTGCACCTGCTGGGGCTGATCGGGCATCAGTTCGGGCAGTACTTTCAGGCGTCGGAACTGATCATGGCGGCTATCGCCATCAGGCCGCAGGCGATCTACTACTACAACCTTGGCAACGTGATGCAGGCAAACAACCGTCCCGCTGCCGCGGTCGAGTGCTTTCGGCAGGCCATCGCGCTGCAGCCGGACTACGTCGACGCTTATAACAATCTCGGGAATGCGCTGCGTCAGCAAGGTGATCTGACGGCCGCCGTCGAGTCGTTCGTGAAGGTGATCACGCTAAAGCAGGATCACGCGCAGGCGTACAACAACCTCGGCAACACGTTGATGGAACTCGACGAACTGGACGCGGCCATCGAGTCATATGGTGCCGCTATTGCATTGAGTCCCGAGCTGCCGGTCCCGCGCAGCAATATGCTGTTTGCGCTCAATTACCGGAGCGATTTCGCGCCGCAAGCGTATCTCGAAGAAGCGTCCCGTTTCGACGAAGCCGCTACCCGTGGCGTGACCGCTTGGCGCGACTGGCTCGTACAGCCGGCGTTGCCCATCGATAGGCCCCTGAGGGTGGGCATCGTATCCGGCGATCTGAAGCAGCATCCCGTCGGCTATTTCCTCGAAAGCGTCGTGAAGAACCTCGATATGCGGCGCGTCGCGCTGTACGCGTATCCGGCGCGCGATGTCGAAGATGTGCTGACCTCGCGCATCAAGGCTCGCTTCGCATCGTGGAAGTGCATCGGCGGCATGACGGACGAAGCGGCTGCGAAAATGATTCGCGACGACCAGATCGAGGTATTGATCGACGCTTCAGGTCATACCGTGCACAACCGCCTCGCTGTGTTCGCATGGAAGCCGGCGCCCGTGCAGGTGACCTGGCCGGGCTATTTCGCGAGCACGGGCCTCAAGGCGATGGATTACATTCTCGCCGACCGCCATGTGCTGCCCGCCAGCGAAGCGGCGCACTTCACCGAGACACCGTGGCTGCTGCCCGACAGCTACCTGTGCTTCACGCCGCCGACTGAATACGTGCAGGTCGGTGAATTACCGATGGTCGCGAACGGGTATCCTACGTTCGGCTATTTCGGCAAGCTGGCGAAGATTTCCGAAGCAACTGTGGCCGTCTGGGCGCGCCTGCTGAACGCCGTACCGGAATCGCGCCTCTTCCTGAAGGCACAGCATCTCGATGCGCCCCACGCAAGCGAAACGATGTATGCACGCTTCGCTTCGCATGGGATCGACGCGTCGCGCCTGTTTTTCGAGGGACGTTCGCCGCGTGCTGCCTATCTGAACGCATATCGGCGCGTCGACATCGCATTGAGCCCCTTCCCGTATCCGGGCGGTACGACTACCGCGGAAGCCCTGTGGATGGGCGTGCCCGTAGTCTGCCTGCGTGGTGAGCGGTTCCTGTCGCACATCTGCGAGAGCATCCTGCATTCGGCGGGGCTTTCGGACTGGATCGCAGCAAGCGCGGACGAATATATCGCCAAAGCCGCGTCGTACGCGTCGAACATCGAGCAATTGCGCGTATTGCGCGGCCAACTGCGTGCGCAGCTTCTCGCTTCGCCGCTGTGCGACGCCGCGCGCTTTGCGCAAAACCTCGAGGACGCGTTGCACGGAATGTGGGCGAGTCACGTCTCGAAGGTCACGGAGAGCGCACGGTGAACATGCCTTCGGTTCTTGTGACGGGCGGGGCTGGGTTCCTCGGCTCGCATCTGTGCGACCGCCTTGTCGGTGCGGGCCACGACGTCATGTGCGTCGACAACTTTCATACGGGAAGCAAGCAGAACATCGCACATCTGATCGGGCGCGTGAACTTCGAGCTGATCCGGCACGATGTCTGGCTGCCACTGTATGTCGAAGCAGACCGCGTCTTCAACATGGCCTGCCCGGCAAGCCCTGTTCACTACCAGAGCGATCCCGTTTCCACGGTCAAAACGGCCGTGCTTGGCGCAATCAACATGCTCGGTCTGGCGAAGCGCTGCAACGCGCGCATCCTGCAGGCTTCGACCAGCGAGGTCTACGGCGACGCGCAAGTGCACCCGCAGCAGGAAAGCTACTGGGGCAACGTGAACCCAACCGGTCCGCGAGCGTGCTATGACGAAGGCAAGCGCTGTGCCGAAACGCTGTTCTTCGACTATCACCGGCAGCACCAGGTCGACATTCGCGTGGTGCGCATTTTCAACACCTATGGCCCGCGCATGCGGCCGGACGATGGGCGTGTCGTATCGAACTTCATCATGCAGGCGCTGCGTGGCGAGCCTATCACGCTGTATGGCGACGGCAGCCAAACCCGGTCGTTCTGCTACGTCGACGACCTCGTCGAAGGCCTGCTGCGCATGATGAATCAGGACGAACTGGTCGGCCCCATCAACGTTGGCAATCCGGCCGAGATCACGATTCGCGAACTGGCCGAGCGCGTGCTGCGCCTGACCGGCTCGAAGAGCCGCATCGAATACCGTCCACTTCCCGCCGATGATCCCGTTCAGCGGCGCCCCGACATCGCGCGCGCGCGCCAGCATCTCGACTGGCATCCGGGCGTGGAGCTTGAAGATGGTTTGAAAGAGACCATCAGCTACTTCCGTCATTTGGTGAATCAATGAGTAACGATCTACTCAACGCCGCGTGTCCTGTGTGCGCGCATTCGATCGCGGCACGCTTTTTCCCAGCCGGCGAACATTCGCTTGCAACGCTGGCCTGGCCGTCCTCCGCCAAGGCAGCACGCGAGTTGCCCCGCCACCCGCAGGACTTTGTGCAGTGTCCGTCGTGCTCGCACGTGTGGAATCATCGTTTCCGCTACGACGCGATTCCGTACGAGAGCAACCCGAACCGCATGTTCAACAGCGGTGGCATCTGGAAGGGGCATCTGGCACTGACCCGGGATCTTCTCCTCAATCATTTGCCGGCAGCGCCGAACGTAGTCGAGATCGGCTGCGGCGAGGGCCATTTCGTACGAGGCCTCGCGCAGGTGCGTGATGCTGGCCGCTTCATCGGCTTCGATCCTAATGCGAGCCCGGAGACCGGACACGGAGTCGAGTTTTATGCGCGCCTGTTTGAGCCGCTCTCCGATATGGCCACCTTCGCGCCGCACGCCGTCGTTATCCGTCACGTGCTGGAACACCTGAAGGAGCCCGCCAGACTGATCGAGCAACTCGCGTGGGGCGCCGCATCGCAAACGCATGCGTGTCTGCTCTTCGCCGAAGTGCCGTGCATCGACCGGGTGTTCGAAACGGGCCGTCTTGCCGACTTCTTCTACGAGCACGTCTCGCATTTCACAACGGAATCGTTCCGGGCGCTGATGTCGCGCGCGGGCGAGATCATCACACTCGCGCACGGGTACGACGGTGAAGTCGTCTATGCGCTGGTGCGTCTCGAAGTTCCCGCGCAAGCGCGTGCCCGTGCGCAGGCTGCGGCGAGTTTCGCGGCGCGTTCGGCCATCAGCCGCGAAACGATCGCGCAGCAACTGTCGTCACTGGCCAGATCAGGCAAGCGCGTCGCGATCTGGGGGGGCACAGGCAAGGCTGCCGCGTTCATTCATCAGTTTGGTGCGGACGCCGGGCGGTTTCCGCTGGTGGTCGATTCCGATCAGCAGAAAGCGGGCACTTTCGTGCCGGGTACCGGCCAGAAAATCGAGTACCGCGACGTACTGAAAACAGCGGCCGTCGACGTGGTCGTGATTCCCACGCAATGGCGCGCGCGTGACATCGTCGCCGAAATGTCTCGCGAAGGCATTTCCGCAGGCGCTGTGTTGATCGAGCACGACGGCTCGCTGATCGATTTCGCATCCGAAACCCACCCTTACTGAATCCGATAGCAGCGCGCGCGGGTGTGGAGCCGCGGGCCGTCGAGAGCGAGACACATGAACGAAGTGCAACGGCTGCTGGAGCAGGCGCTGTCGCATCACCAGTCCGGACGGCTGGAGGAGGCGCAGGCGCGGTACATGGAGATACTGGATCGCGAGCCCGGGCAGGCGGATGCGCAGCACTTCCTGGGGCTGCTGCGCTGCCAGCGGGGCGAGTACGAGGCGGGTCTCGCACTGATGGAGCACTCGGTGCGCGTGCGCGCGGAAGCGGCGTACCTGAACAATCTGGGCAACATGCTGCGCGAGCATGGCCGCCTGGAAGAGGCGATCGCGCGGTATCGCGAGGCGGTGTCGCTGAAGGAGGCGTACCCGGAGGCGCACAACAATCTGGGCAACGCGCTGCGCGAGGCGGGGCGCGCGCAGGAGGCGATGCACAGCTGCGCGCGGGCGCTGGAGCTGAACGGGGCGTACCCGCAGGCGTACAACAACCTGGGAAATGCGCTGCAGGACCTGGGCGAGCTGGAAGCGGCGGCGAAGAGCTACGGCAAGGCGCTCGCGCTGGCGCCGGATTACGCGCAGGCGTACTGCAACCTGGGCCATGTGCAGCGCGAGCAGGGGAAACTGGACGAGGCAATCGGCAGCTATCGCCAGGCGATCGCGTTGCAGCCGGATCTGCGAGCGGCGCATGATGGCCTGAGCGCGGTGCTGCGCGCCAGGGGCGATCTGGCCGGTGCTGCCGCGGGTCTGCCGTTCGTACTGGCGCGCGAGGACGTCAGCGCATATCTCTCGCTTGCCGATCAGCTGCGCGAAGCGAGCGACTTCAATTCCGCGGCTGCGTACTATGAGAAAGTGCTCGCCGCCGATGCGTCTAACGCATTGGCGCACTGTGGCCTCGCCGAAGCATGCGGCTGCCGTGGGCTCTACGACGACGCGTTGCGGCACGCACGTCGCGCGATCGAACTCCAGCCGCGGCTCGTCAAGGCTTACCAGTTGCTCGGCAATGCGTACTACTCGCTAGATAAATCCGAGGCCGCGGAATTGAGCTACCGGCTCGCCCTCGATCTCGATCCGGGCAACGCGGACACCTATCACAACCTCGCTATCGTTCACAGCAAGCAGGGCAGGACAAAGGAAGCGCTGGAGAATTGTCAGAAGGCGCTGTCCCTGTCGCGTAACGACAGTTCGATGCTGATCACGCTCGGAGATATCCGTCGGCAGGTGAATGACCTGGCGGGCGGAATCGCCGCTTATCGCGAGTCGCTCGCAAATGGCGGTGACGCTCTGCAAATCTACAATCGCATGCTGTTCGCGATGACCAGCGCGCCGGAGTTCGCACCGCACGAATGGATGGATGATGCACGCCGCTTCGGCGAACTGATGCGCGCAGGCACACGGCCTTTCGTCCATCTGCGCGGAGAACGACGTCGAGCAGGGCCGCTGCGTATCGGATTCGTGTCGGGCGATTTGCGGCAGCATCCCGTCGGCATCTTTCTCGAAAGCGTGCTGGGCTATATCGACAGGCGCCGCATCGAATTACTCGCCTATTCGACCTACGCGGAACAGGACGACGTGACCGCCCGCCTGAAGGGACACTTCAGTCAATGGCGCGATGTGCACGGGATGAACACCGAGACGGCCGCGCGCACGATTTGCGACGATGAGATCGACATTCTCGTGGATCTGGCTGGGCATACGTCATGGACCGGCTTGCCGATTTTCGGCTGGAAGCCGGCCCCTGTGCAGGTGAGCTGGCTGGGCTTCTTCGCGACGACGGGCAGCAAAGATATCGATTACTTCCTCGGCGACCGTCACGTGCTGCCGGAAGGGGAGGAATCCCATTTCGTCGAAAAGCCGTGGCGGCTGCCCGACAGCTATCTCTGCTTCACGCCGCCGCGCGATGCGGTCGAAGTCGGCCCGCTGCCGATGCTCGCCGGCAAGGGCGTGACATTCGGCTGTTTCGGCAAGCTCGTCAAGGTGACGGACGAGGTGATCGCACTGTGGTGCAGATTGCTGCACTCGCTGCCGCATTCGCGGCTCTTTCTGAAGGCGCCGCTGCTCGAAGCAGACGACATTCGTGCCGCGACATTGTCGCGTTTCGAGGCGCACGGCATCGGCGGGGAGCGGCTGATACTGGAGGGCCCGTCGCCGCGCGCGGAGTATCTGGCGGCGTACGGGCGGGTGGATATCGCGCTGAGCCCGT
>NZ_JBFRCH010000024.1:0-109619 GCF_040965635.1 Paraburkholderia phymatum | reverse complement strand
CATGGAACGTCGCGAAGCATCTCCCCCTATCTACATCTGCCTCGCTTTGATCCCTGCTGGCAGCGGCCTGCCGCGTTCTTCGACGCTTGTCCAGAGAATTCTCAACGGCTCCCACGCGACGCTTACGGTGGAACTTGGAAGATTAGCGGACAACTCTTTAGCGACCCACGCTAATCCTCATTGAGTGTTACGGATTCCGGCGGTCGAGCGTCCGCATACGCACCCAGGGGAGTGTCGGAACTTAGCCGACCGACATGCGCACGTCGCGTCGACTGGATGGCGATCCACATGCGAACGGCATAAAGCGACCCTCAACAGCCGTTGGGTCTAGCGCGAGTCGACGGCAGCTTTCAAGATCCGGCGGTCATTCAATCAGCGACGGCGCTCGATAATTGCTCGGCCGTTCTTCGTGCACTCGCCACCGCGGATCGTTAGGCATTGTCGAGTGTCCGCTTCACATCAAAAGGATTTCTGCCGCGCGGAGCCGATGCGGTCTATCGACGTATCTCGGGGTACGTGCGACATGAATCGCATATGCCATCCAGGCCGGGTAACGGCCTCACGAGGCTTCGTTGAGGACCTGGTGAGCCAATGACCTCGGCTTCGGTACACAGACCGTGACGGATTACCTGCTTACTCGAGCGTGTCAGGCAATACCGTGTTGCCAGCTTCGCCGACGGGGTGCACCGACGAAGCCCGGCCTTTCATGCAATGTCCTGGAACGGCCGGCGTGGACTTCCCCGGCCTCGGTCAATCGTGGGCTAGCGCGAAATCGCCGCGCGCAATCTTCCAGATTACAGCGCCTGTCCAGGTCTCTCTGCTTAAGCATTGGTGACGTTTCGTGCAACTGTCGACCGCCGCGAACACCTTATGCCGAATCGCGGCGGACCTCAATTACCATTCAGCAGGGATTGGCACCCGCTTCGCCGCAGTCGATGTGGCGGCGATTTCTCCCGTCGTGCGGTGTCGGCAGGTAGGGGAATACGGTGTAGATGCCGTTCGCGGTCACGTTGCGGCCTTCGGCACCGATGTTGAAGTTCACGCCATCACCCAGCAACAGGTTGCCCGTTGGCGCACCTGTCAGACGGCCCGCAATGACCCGCAGCGCGATGTCGGTCACGTCGTCGTTCGGGCGCCGCCCATTGGGCCAGCCGGCGCTGTCCCCGGCAAGAACGGCGAGGCGACGCTGCTGCGCGGGCGGTGTCGGAGAAACACCCAGATTGAGCCGCAGAAGTTCCGAGCAATCGTGTGCGCCGCACGTCCCAGTCTGCGGTTGGGAGGGATACTTGAGAAGCACGTTTACCAGATCAGTTCGGTTGGTCGTCGGAATCGTCAAGCCGAACCGCAGGTTGAGTGCGGTCGCCAGCCTGGAGTTGAGATAGAAACCGAGGAATTGCGCTTCATCGGCCGGATCGGTCGCATTCCATTTGTCTTTCATATCGGTCCCAATGATCAGTTCGTTGACGAGTGGATTGCCCATGCGGGACACCTGCACCCAACGTCCGGCGTTGTCCTCATCGACGCCCATCCCGCGGCCTTCGTGACGCATTGTGGACACGTACGCGCCGATTACGCCATTGGGTCTGGACGTCACCGTGGTGATTGGCACTTCGATCGCAATGGTGCTGATGTTGAAGCCGGACAAAGTGTCGTTGCCAAAAGGATTCACGTGATCGTTGGCATCCTCCGCCGGTGTCAACACAGGTGGCGTGCGGCGCAGATTCACCGTGTCGAACACGGCGCCCAAATCGATGTAGAACGTCTCACCGCGCTGTCCGGCGAAGACCTTGCCGCCGTTCGCCAGCGAGTAGATACCCTGTGCGGCGAGCGCTTCGTAATTGGGCATCGTTAGCGGTCCGACGTTGGACGGCACCGCGAACATCCTCTGGGTACCCAGGTCGGTGCGTTGGCCGTGACGAACTTGCGTCACGGTGTAGCTCTGGCGCAGGATCAGGCCGTCCGAGCCAGGGCCGTCGAGCGCAGTGATCGGCGGCAACGCGGCGTATGACAGCGGCAGCTGTTGGCTCGCCAGGGCCCCGCGCAATTCGGTCTTGAAGCGGATTTCGTAGACGAGGTCGTTGGCCTTGCCGTTGCCATTGGTGTCAATGTTGATGCGATAAATCACGTCATCGCCGAAATTGAAATAGTTCGGCCCAGCGCCAGGGTCCTGCATGGGAATCACGTTCAAAATGAAAACGACGTTGTTAGGGTTCGTCCAACTCCGAAACATGTAAAAGTCGGTGTTGTCAGCGGTCGGGTCGTTCGCAATTAGGGGTGCCTCGCGGTGACTGGCAGGGTGCGTTCCACTGCCCCAAAGCGCCGCGGAGCAAAGCGCGACGGCCGCCATGATGCGGACAACAGATCTCATGGTGTTCTCCTTCAGGTTATAACGGGGCCGCAAACGAGCTAAATATGGGCACGTTGAGTGCACGCTCGAGCAGCCAGATCATGGCGACGGTCGCGGTCACCGCTGAGCCGCCGGTAAGTACCACTCGCCGGTATGTCCAGGTTGCTCGCAACGAGAACGCCAGTGGCAGGTAAACGAATACGATGGCGAGTTGTCCTGCTTCGACGCCAAGATTGAATCCGGCGAGCGACAACGCAAGCGAACCGGTCGGCAAGCCGAGGTCGTGCAACGCGCCTGCAAAGCCCAGTCCGTGCAGCAGCCCGAAGCCGAACGCCGCCATCCAGCGTCCGTTCGTCACGTGCGGAAACAGGTTATTCAGCGCCGCCAGCACTACCGACAAGGCGATGCCCGATTCAACGAGCCGCGAAGGCAGCACGACGATCGATAGCGCCGCGAGCGTGAGTGTGATCGAGTGTGCCACCGTAAATGCGGTCACAACCCTGGTGACATCGATGAATGCCCGGCGAAATGATGTGCCGGGCTGCCATGCATGTCCCTCACGAATCAGCACCGCAGGCAGCAGCAGCGAAAGCAGGAAGAGGATGTGATCGTATCCGGTCCAGATGTGCCAGACGCCTTCGTTCAGATACATCGCGAACTGGGTCAATGGCCCGCCGGTATCGGTGCCGACGATGCGGTGCGGCGCATCAGCGCTAAATACGACACTTCGGCTTTCACCGTTCTCGACGAAGTGAAGAAGTCCGCGATGCTGGGGATCAAGGCCTTCGAACAGCCGGTAATCGATAGAAAGTGTTGGGCTCGCCCGCGGACATTGTCCTGTGAACGTCAGCACCGCGTAGGTGCCATCGGTGTGCGAGTCGATCAGTTGCCCAGTCGGTTCGAGCGCACAAAGTTTGCCGGCGGAGGACACCTTGAGGTGTGCAAGCGCATATGCCGCGATATCTCGCTTTCGCGAACGTACTTCACCCCACGTGATGTCCCCGTCGCCGTTCTCATCGAGCCCAAGCGCGTTGTCGAGATCGCGTAGCGCGATATCCCACTGACCGCGCAGCGCTTGCCCGCTGCGCTCCAGTGTGAGGTAGGCGTCGCTTGCCTTGTGCGCAAACGCGGGCGCTATCAGCAACGCGAGCACAAAGGCGAGGACGACGCGTCTCATTGCCGCACCTGCAGCAGCGTGACAATCGATGCATCTTCGAGACGCGTTGCGGCGACCCAATCGGATGCAATCTTTAGGGCATCAGCATCACCGGCCGCACGCGCGGCTTCGATCAGAATCCGCAGGTCTGGCGGCTCGCGCTGGACCAACCAGTTTTCGCGCGCGAGAATGAGTGCCGCTTTGGCGTCATGTTCCACTGTGAGACGAAAGCGCGCCTCCTCCCGGCGATGCACGCTATCCCCGCGGCGACGCGCAGCGTCAAAGCGCGCCGAGAGATCCTCGCGGTGCGCAGCGAATGACTCGCGCAATTCCGGCAGCTGTTGTTCGGCCAGCACTAAACGAAGCAGCAGCGCGTCATTTTTTGTAGCGTCACGCAAAAGTGGCAGCAACTCTCGCGGACGACCCCGATCCAGCAGAAAATCGGCGTACGCCCCCTGCAGATAAGCGTCACGCGGGTCGAGCGCAAGTGCGTCGCGGAAATGTCGCTCGGCAGCATCGAAGTCGCCGCGGCGAGCGGCAATTTCCGCGGCGAGCGTCAACGTCCACTCGCGCACGTCCAGATTGCCGACGCCTTGCGCGAGCACCTGCACGAGCGCCCGGTATGCGCCGGCTGCGTTGCCGTTCATGCTCGCCGATGTCGCATCGCACCCGATAACGACGATGGGTGCAACGAGTCCCTTCAGTTGCTCGCAATCGTGCCGCGCGTCCGCGTAGCGTCCGCGCACGCTCAGCACTGTGGCGCGCGTCAGTCGCGCCTGCGCGAGCGCTGGATGCGCGGCCAGCAACCGATCCAGATCGGCAAGCGAGCCGTCGAAATCATGCTGGCTTTGCTTGAGCGTCGCGCGAAGCAATAACGCGGTAGGCGGCACATCCTCTGCGCTCCACCACGGCGCCAGCGCCGCCTGCGCCTGGCCGAAGAAGCGAGGATCGCCCAGCCTCCGCCCTGCTTCGAGAGCGCGACGCGCGACGGACATTGCCAGGTTGAGATTGCGCGGGTCCATCATCAGCGTCGCGCGCATGCGCTTCAGTTGCGCGAGCGTTGGATCGTTTTTTTCCGGGAGGTGTTCGAGCACCACTCCATCGCTTTCGGGTACGTATGGCTTCGCCCCGCTCTCGCCTGAGAGCAAGACAAGCGCGGCTACCACCGTGACGAATGGCCAACCCGACATCGACCTTCTCCCGTCTGCATTGGGTTGTACGCGAAAAGTCCCGATCCGGATGCAGCCGGCTGTCACTGTTGACTCCAGCGTCTTGCCTATGTCTGCGCAATCTGGGCGTCCACCACGCCAGCGCGGTTCAGCATGATGGGTTAGCCAGAAGTAAAGCTGGTTTCGCTTGACGTTGATGTTGGTTGCACCAGATCAAATATCGATCAGGTCACGATACGTCTGCGCTACAGCCGCTCTACCTTGAATTAGATCTGTCTGTAACGCTCTGCACATAGCGCACGCGCGAATGGGCTTTTTCAGGGTTCGAGTTGCATTTTTGGCTTTATAGGCGACTTCTCAATCACATTCAACGCTTAAGATCCGTCACGAACGGTCAATACAACGATGTCTTAAGCCACAGCGCGGGGGGCGCTGCTATGGCCAGAGCAGACATTCGCGCGTCAACACGGGTGGCAAGCCGGGCGGTGTCCATATAAGACCATGTCAAAACACTAAGGGGCTCCGACCATGGCGAGTTCGTCGCTTTCAAGGCCCCCCTTCTCGGGAACGGAGGAGCGACTGAATAATTTGGCACCATAGGAACCGCAGCGCTGTCAGGTGGCGGCGTTACCCCTCAACGCCCCAATTAGCCGTTGCGAACAAGGAGCTTAATAACGCACTTCATGTTGTAGGCAAGCACGTACAGACTCATCTCCGTACTAACTCGCGCCTTCCTTAACAGCGATACTTGAAAGGGAAACAACTCCACTGACCGAATTAGGAAAGGAATTACTGTGTACCCGAAAATTGCAAGCCAGGTACGCCAACGCATTCGATATATATCGAAGCAGGAGGAAGAGCTAGTTTGGCTACGGTCCTCTCAGAACCGTTCAAGACGGTGCACACGTCCTCCATCAGGTTATTTGCCGAACGGCTGCTCCTGGCGGATCCCAATTGTGCGCTCGTCCGTCAGGTTCCGGTGCGATGCAGCCGTTCCAACAGCAGGGTTCCCGGAGCGCTGAACAGCAGGTTGTGGCCGATTGCTGCCCGACGCGACCGGCCGCAACCCTCTGCGGACCTTCGACAAGCCGTCACCCCTACGGCCGCTCTCAGGGAGCACGGGCCATTGGTGGAGGCCGGAGCGTTTCCAGCGCAATATCGTTGACATGCGCCTATACGCTGTCCCAATCGCGCTATAGGCCGCAAGCGGATGCCCGCGGAAGCTCTGCGGTCGCTGATGCGCATATCTTTTCGATTGAAGGGACATCCACCTGCTGTTGGCAGCAACGGGGTCGTCTAGCGCCCATTGCTTTGGTCACAGACTGGGGTTCATCTCGCCAACGCGATCTTCTTACAGCCATGGATCATCGCGGGTACGAAAGCAGTTGAGGCACACCCCCTTTGTGCCGCCAAAGGCATCGCCAATGCACCGCGAGCTGATCGCCATCGGCCCGGGTCGCAATTCTGGGGCGCCGTGCGCTTCTGCAAGCGCATACATGCTCTGACCGTTCTTCTGCAAGCGCTATACCACATCAATAGAGCGCAGGACGCCCACGCGACGAACCGGCATCCGTAACGAATCTTTCACACAAATGCGGCTGCCGCGACCTAGTGTGTTTCTGTAGGTGGCAATCGGCAGCAAGCGTTGGTTTTGCGGTGGGGCAAGTCGTCTTCGCACGTGGATCATCACGGTGCGAGAGTCATGGTGCCGGTGATGGTCTGCCGGCACTGCAAAGGCGTTTTATCCAATTTCACGAGGCAAAGAATGAAATCCATTTTCAGACGCCTATCCCGTTTAGCTTCCCCGAGCATCGCAGGCAGCGGCGTCATCGCGCTTACGTGTGCAATCGGCCCGGGCGCCCAGGCGCAAGTGCTCGGCCCGCTCGTTCAGGTGGCTGCGGGCGATCCATTCAGCGGATGCACTTCCGACCAGGTGAACGCACAGGAGTCCGCATTCGGGAGCATTCTGTTTCCAGCCACGTCGATCGAGCCATGGGTGGCGACCGATCCGACCAATCCGTCCCGCCTTCTCGCCGGGCACCAGCAGGACCGCTGGAACGACGGTGGCTCACGCGGGCTCGTCGGCGTCGTGTCCAACGATGCGGGCAGCACGTGGACCAATACGATCCCGACCGACGTTACCGACTGCACCGGGGGTAAGTTCCGTCGTGCCTCCGATCCCTGGGTGGACTTCGCGCAAAACGGAACAGCCTTCTTCTTCTCGCTGACGCTGGACCCCGCGCAGCCGACGACCCCGTTCGGTGCACGAAATAGCGCGATGCTCGTCAGCCGCTCCGTCGACCACGGCGCGACCTGGCAAAGTCCCGATACGCTGATTCAAAACAACTCGCCGCACGTGCTCAATGACAAGAACTCGCTGACCGCCGATCCGACAGCGAATGGTTTCGTCTATGCGGTGTGGGATCAGCTGAGCGTTTTCCCGCCAACCAGGGAAGGCGCTGAGTTGCTCGGGGAAAACGATGGTGTCGTCATCGCGCGCAAACTGCTCAATGCTGCGGCGGGCGGTGCTCCCGTCTTCAAGTTCAACTTCACCGGCCCAACCTTCTTCTCGCGATCCACCGACAACGGCGTAACCTGGAGTACGGCCGCCCCGATCTACCAGCCGGGCACGAACAGACAGACGATCGACAATATCGTGCGGGTGTTGCCTAACGGCACCGTGCTCGATTTCTTCACCGCGATTAATGTCACGCCGCAGGGCCTCAACATCGGCTATATAGCGTCCACGGATAAGGGCGGCCACTGGAGCGGGCCGGCGTTCGCCAGCAACATTCAAGTGGTCGGGGTCGTCACGCCGGACACCGGCCAGCCGATACGCGATGCCTCGATTCTCTACAGTGTTGCCGTGAACCCGGTCACCGGGGCAATCTATCTCGCCTGGCAGGACGATCGCTTTTCGGCAGGCACCTGCACGACGCCCACTGGGTCAATCCCGATCGATGGGATTGTCTTCAGTGAGTCGGACGACGGCGGGACCACCTGGTCGGCGCCAGTGATGATCAACAAGACGCCGGCGAATGCCGCGAACCCGTGCCGTCAGCAGGCCTTCGTTCCCGCGGTGGTGGCTGCGGGCGACGGCAAGACGATCGTGGTGACCTACTACGACTTTCGCAACGACACGAACACGCCTGCGGGTTTCGAGAGCACCGACTATTTCGCGCTCTTCTGCTCCACCTCCAGCGGATGCACGAACCCCGCCAACTGGGGCAACGAGCGGCGCCTGACCGACGCTTCGTTCAACATACTTGACGCCCCCGTGGCGCGTGGCCATTTCCTCGGCGATTACATGGGCCTGACTGCTAGCGGGCCCACGACCGTGTACCCGGTATTCGGCACAGCCACGGGTCACAATGTGACGGCCGAATTCACCCGCAAGATCACATTGCCGTGAGCGCAAATGGCGGCGACTGGAGGAGGTCGCCGCCCAGTCCTCCGCGACGTGTCATGGTCCCGGCAACAGATCATATGGCTAGGGGAATGCGCGAGCACGCGCCGTGATGCGCAGTGTCTTCGTCGCGCGATCGCTTTCGACAACCTGTGCCGCACTCCCGAATCCCAGGATCCCGATGACTGGCCCGCATTAACATGTCAGCGAACGACCGCAGTTGGATGCCAATCAGCCGTTTCAATGGACGCTTGATGGATAAAATAGGATGTCCATATGGGGAAATCATCATGCCAATAGTGCTAGTCCAGCAGTTTCATAAGGTCGAAGACAAATTCCAGAAAGTGGGGGAGCCGAACGAGCTCGATGTGACCGACGACGAGCGGGATCAGCTCGAGCGCGCAGCGGAGGTCGTGTATCTGGGAAGCCTCGACGGCTATTTCGCGCTTGCGGCTGGGGAGGAGTAACCCGGCGACAATTGGGGCGCTGGCGTGCCCCGCACCGTAGACGACCATGGCGGGTATTTCGCCCTTGCCCCGAAGGCGGGTAGCCAACAGGAGATTCGTGATGGTGACTAGTAAGGTGTTCGTAGCTCACATTGCAGCGTATTGACAAGTCGGTGCACGGAAGAAGACGGCCACAATGTCGGGCAGCTTCTGCAAGCGCCGCAGGATCCTGTCGACAATGCTTCTGAGTTCGTCCTTGGTCTGGGTCGTGGCTTTGGCCGCGTAGCTGCGCCACATGTGCCAGGGCGGCGGGTGCGACAGCGACCAGGCTACGCTCGCGCCAAAGTTGTAGCAAATCGTCGGACGCGATGGGCCGTAGCCGACCCTTCTCGGACCTTCAAGGTGAGTCGCCGCCTACGGCCGCTCAAAGATGTGGTGCGGTCATTGGCGTCGCCCGCCCATCAGCGTTCCTGAAACGACACCGTTGATAGGTCACTCATCGCTCTCAACCAGTATCCAAATAACGTTTTCCGTAACGACCCAAGAGAAATCCGATACAGATAGCGCCTATAGCCCAGCCGTATGTGTGCTGGCGCACAGTCCACGCAAGATTGTCTGCTTGCAGAACGATCACTCGGTTTCTATATCTGTAGCGGTGCAGCACCCGTCCACCGCTGCTCAAGACGTGGAAAACTCGAAAAGGCTATGACCCGCTATGGTGCTCATGTACGCGGTAATTGTCGCGCTGATCCTACTAATGCTCTTGGGAACTGTTGCACTGGTTTTTTGGGGTGAGCTAATTGCGGGAAGGATGCAAGGTGATGTCTTTAAGCTCATCACAACCCTCGTAACATCCTCAGGCATTGGCGGAATAGCAACGCTCCTGTACAACGCGCTAAACGTGCAGCGGGAACGACGAGAGGCCAAACATCAACTTGTGCAATCTACCCTTCAAGATATTGTCCGCTCCTACAATGAAATCAAAGCCATCCGTCGACAGCTGAGAGCGGAGGCCGTCCGACCGGCATATGACCATCTCGAAGCCTTCGTGCTTGCGACGCCCTATGCGGAACTGATGCGGAAACTAAACGACGCGCAGCTAGCACTGGAGACGCACATGCGGCGAATCGAGGGTAACAAGCCCCAATACCCTCATCCAGAAACATTGCTCGGGGGGCTAAGAAAAGCCGAGTCCTATGTCGGGAAATTGATCTCTGAATGGGAGAAGGGATCGGGGTTTGCCAGAAAAAAGGAACTCTCTGCATTTCCTGTACTGCGCAGCTTCCTCTCGCACGCAAATCAGGGCTTCAAGCCGTGCTTCGCGGATCCCATAGCAGACGTCCTTAACGCACTTGGCAAAGTTTTGTCGCCCAGCCGCCGCTTGATATGTTGGTCAAAATCGGTTCATGACGGTCAACGCGCCCAAATTCCACACAACACGCGGGAGTGCAACTTCATGGATGACCAGACAACTTCTGAAAAAGAGAAGCAAGCGATCGACTTATGGAAGCACTTTAGTACCTTTGGTTTCAATGACAAGAACGCAATGATGACCGGCGAGAACTGGCTATTGGGTTTGCAGGGGACCATTATCGGATATATTGTCACCAAAATCCTCTGTTATTCGGATGGCTTCCACGTCCACGTCCAAGAACCTTTTGCGGGTTTCGTGATTTCGCTTTTCGGTATCGGTATTGCAATCCTGGCCGCCTACGTGTCTTTCCTTTACGCAGGGCAGTCCAATCGGAATTGGAAGAACGCTGACAAAATCGCAAAGGATCATCTGCCATCAATTTGGCAAGAAATATGTGTGCCATCACCGCCTGCGAAAAAGATGGCACCGATCTTTTGTGTCTACATATTGATTGCCATCATTACGGGATTGTTCGACATAGCAATTTTCCTGCTTTGCATTTTTGGGGGAGCATCACGATGCCCGACGGCACTTATTTCGATTGCGCAATAACCGGTCGACAGCAATAGCCTCCTCGATCTGTCGCCAAAGAGGTGAGGTCACCGTACACTGGGACCGTAGCAATGCCCCGTAAGCACCGTAGGGTTACTCTGATCAACGCGCCAAGGTCCGTTGTTTGGTGCGGAGCCGACGTCCGAATGACGCTGAAACCGCGGCCCAATGTCCCTAGATGGCCGACACCGGGCCGACGGCGAACGCACCAAAACCCGTTGTGATCGTTCGACCAGAGCGGCGGCTTCCGGGGTATAACGGCCGGCCAGTCGCTGTCGCTCCATTCCGTTGACCAGACTGACGGATTGCGCAACACGCGGCATTCTTATGCCATTAAACACAATATCGCTAACACGAGTTATCAACGGTGCGGTCTCTGCAACGCCCGCGAAGACACCGCTGCCTGCTTTCACCAGTGAAAATGGCCGACAACGCGCCGGCGCGTTTCCTATGCTGGTTACACGCCTCTGCACACCCTTTGCCGGATCATGCCGGGAGACAGCCATGACGAGCACGCAAAAAGAACCAGCCGACCGTGATGAGATGCCGCTGACGGGATATTTCACCACCACGGTTTTTGTGAGTCCGCACCTGCCGGAAGTTGCAATAATCACGCTCCCAGCGAGCCGCCCCTCTTCGGGGTCGACGCAAGAAGATAGTTTGTGGGAAGCCAGATTCGCATACGACGGACTTGGAGATTGGGGCTGGGCATCAGAGGGGGTGGACGTGGTCGAGCGATTGGAGGCGATGCGGGGAATCGAAAGATGCCTCCCGGACGCTGAGGATTTGGACCCACGCACAAAGTTCCACTTAGTAGAGCTGTTGATGAAACAGCCGTTCCCGGTTATGAACTCCCCCATTGGAGGCACGACGCTCGCCCAGCTGTTCGCGACATCGGGAAGCGGCGCAGCCTTTCTCGCCATGTTCCCGCACCCCGACGCCGGACAGATCGCGATCTACTTCCTGGTGGTGGGGGGCACGAAAATCGTCTTTGGTGCGGCCGCTGGCATTGGTCAAGCCCTGGAGCACGGGTTGAAGTACAAGCTGCTGAAGTGGATGCACGCGCCAACCGAAATTGTCTACGGACAAAATAAGAAGGCGACAGGCAGGGAAAAGACCAGCGCTGAAAAAAAGAAGGAAGTGCAGGCAATCAGGTAAAGGATCAAGGCTGAAAAAAGAAGGAAGCGGTGCGCGCCGGGCAAAGCCGGTCAGGCATAGGCGGAGCGAACAGGTGCCGACGACGAACCCGAGGCGGAGGCGCGACGACGCCGGCCTCGCCAAGCGGTGGATCGGGTGACAGTGGCATGGAAAACTGCGGCCAGGTTTTCACTGGTGAAGGTGGCGAGGGGCATCGGCGCGTCGCCTCCGCTGTCCGCAGGTACGCGCGGACACGGCGCGGGGTCTGGTTTATTCCGCAGGCACTTCGAAAGCGCTCCACGACAGTTCGCAAGCGCGCAGGTCACCGTCGAACTGATGCAACTGGAAAAGTTGACTCACTGCATGCAGGGCATGCGCTAACACGGAGATCGCATCGGGAAACGGCCGGTCTCGGCAGCGGACGGCCGTTCGAACGTCTCAGCTCTCCCGACGATGAACGTCTGGAACTGGCCGGGAGTACGCGTTCACCCACGTCGCCGGAAATTTGTCGTTGAGACTCGAACGTCAGCTCTGTGGAACGTTCACGGAACCGGTGCTTTCGGCCACTTGCCGCCGCTCGCTCATCCGACGAAGCCGCCACTCGAATGGCCGGTTCGTCTCGGAGAGCTGTCCGACAACCAATTGTTGCATCTCGGCCTTCGTCGGCGTGAAGATTGGCAATTTTGGTTTCCCCGATTTTCCGTGAGCATTTCAAGCTAGCGTCAGACGTATTCTCCTTGATTGATCACATGAATCCATTGGAGTTTGATTCATACGGAGAATCGTATTGGTACACTAGGAGTGAGGTACAGAAGATTTGAAAATAAAGTCTCCGGTCTGACGACCTCTGCCAATCTTTATATCGCTAGCCTTTCGTATTTCTTCCAGAACTTGATCGCGAGATAGGGTTGTCTTGTTCATTATTCTCCCAATAGTCGTCCATTCGTACTTGCTGTCGCGGATGACGTCGCGGATGAGGTCTATGTTAGTTCTAGGACGACTGTACGGGGTACTCCACAACGAGATTGGACTCTTTGGATCGTGCAGCCACGTGGCAGCGCTGTGCTCCGGAACAGAGTGCTCCGGACTAGAAGCATCTGGGGTTGTCGAGCGGCCGGCAGTTTCGACATGCTCGGCAGAGGTGCCGCTATCGCTGGATGCGTTTGGAGGCGAAATGGGACTCTCCGAGTCAGACTGCTGTGAGTCAACGTGGAGATCGCTCTCCTCTTCAAGCTGTGCACCAAGCTGTTCCAGTTTGTCTATTTCGGTTTTCACTTTTTCGCTTTCTTCTTTTAGCGTGTTGAGCAATTCCACTGCATCCTGCTGGAGCTCTTTTGTCTCCCTTTGAATTGCGATCATTGACGCACGCGCATTTCGGACGTCCCATCCAAAGAAAGTCAGACCAAGAGTCGCAAGGATTGCAAGAAATATTCCGCCCAGCCAGATCGCGACCTTCAGAAGCAGAATAAGATCGGAGTTGATGACGAGGGTGGTGGTCGAAGGTGCGGATGCGACCTCGACGCCTAAAGCCAGGACCGGTACCGCTAGCGGTGCCAAGATTAGATAACGAATGTGCATGACTCTCCCGGAATTCCTTTGGACGAGCTATTTCAAAGTGGCTGCTCAGTTCGGCTGTGTCCGTTCAGCATGCGGTCAATGTGACGATTTTCTATCCTTTGTCTTGACCAGCGCCAAGGAACACCCACATCGGCCCTAATGCGGCGTTTATTACCGCTTTCATGTCGGCGATGCGGTCTGTTCCCGTCCAAACGACTTTCTCTAAAAATTCGACGTCAGAATTGAGGCTCTCGATCGTTACGAGACACTCGATCAGCGGATAGGTAACTGCTACGCTGTGACTGAGGCTTGCCATCTGCATCTCAAGTTGCTGCAAACCTCGCTTCAACGCGTCCTGTATCTCGCCAAGGACGTCATCGGCAGCGTGTTGCACTCGCGAGAATAAAGCCGGAGGTCCACCCGTTGATGATGAGCTCTCCTGACTCCTTGGCCCGTCCGGCGCAACCGCCTGCCTCTGTGCGTAAAAGGATTTTATCCATCCTATTGCGCCCACGACGGCGGACCCCACGCCTGTTGCGCTCAGAACACTCGCTATACCAGTCAATTTTGCATCGGGGCTGGACTGGGCGGAAAAAACCAGGTAAGCAGTGGCACCCGCAATGAGGAGCACGAAGATCACGAGAGGGATGAGGTAGGGGAGCGATTTAAGATAAAACGTCTTCAGTTCCTTATCGGCTGCCGTCGTCATTTGTGATACAGCTTGCGAAAACTGAACGCGCAGGTCGGCCTGGATGTTACTCCACACACTCTGTACGAGCCGAGTCGCGACACTCTCGACGTCGAACGCGCCCAGACCTTGCTGCCCGATCATCAGGCTCTCCCAAATGTTCGCCTGCCGAGTTAAGGCCAACCGCATCGTCTTCCAGGTTTCGATTCGGGCAGACGCTTGTGCAGTTCCCGACGCAAAAAGCGTTGCTTGCTGCGTAACCGTGCGCTGCCAGTAATCAATGCTTTTTTTAACCGAATCAAAAGCTTGAAGTCTCGGTTCGGTATCTTGCGCTGAGCCCAGCGCAGATGAAAGTTCAGAAATATAGTGCTGCAAGCGGATGATTACCTCAGGCCGAAATGCAGCACTCCACGCGTTCTCTAGATTCGTGACGTCCTCAGGCGCAGCCTTGCCGTCAGTCGACTCGATTCCTACAGACGCGACCGTTATTTCCCACGAGAACGACGCCATCGTGCGCCCCGCTTCGAAGGCTATCGATTCGATATCGTTGTCAGGGATCAATCCACCTGCGAAGTAATGCTCCCGGACATAGTTATTCCAGGCGTCCAGGACCTTGCATGCAAGTGTCCCGAGCACGCATTCGGGGGTCGTCTCTCCCGGCACCTGCCGTTTTACCTGGTCGCGGATTGACTGTTGCCGAGCCTCGATATCAGCTTCAGCAAGCCACTCTGCAGGATTTAAATAGAGCAGACAGAGACAGTTTATTGTTCGACGGGAGGTGTCATATAGGGCGAAGCCTCCCAATTGCGGTTCAAGGTTGCTAGGGCACGCTGCAGTGTTGATCGTCACATAGTCGGGATCCGCTGGAAATAGGAACGGTGGTGTATTGGCCGGAAGCGCATAGAGCGTGCCCTCCGTCGTACTTCCCGGGAAAGCTTTGGCGTGCAGAGCGCCGATCTTGAAAAGAATCACGCGCCACAAGGCCAGGATCCGGCTACTGGAAGTGGGCGTGGATTTCAATGAGGCTCGTATGCGTGCATTCAACTCCGCGAGGTTCCAACCAAGCTCAAATGCAGTCTGGATAGCTTCGTTCGTGTTGTCTACCTTGGGCGGCAAAGCATCAGCCGGAACGTTCATGTCAGTACCTCGTTCCCTTGACAAGCTCGTTGTTTGAACGAGTTTTCGAAGCAACAGCGACAATCTCAGCGACGTCATTTAGATGCCGTCGCCTGCATGGAAAACATTCGACAACAGAATGCTATTAGAAACAGTCTCAAGCTACCTTTCCGCCGGCATCAGTATAAGCAATTTGAAGTGACGAAACTGGATTTACATGTTGTTGATATATATTCCCCGGGAAGCTAGCCCAAATGTTACTGCAACGGTAAACTGCGCTCGAAAAATCACCACTATCGATAAATGGTAGCGCACCTTGTTCTTTTATCTGGCATAACGCAATCTTATCTTGAGATAACGGTGAAAAATCCGGTAACGAAAGCTGGGTTGCATAATGCGAAAAATAACGATACAGCAACTGGTAACGTCCCGCTGCCGTAGAATCAAATGTTGGATTAAATATGTTCGGATGCGTCGCATAGCTCGAAAAGAGTAAGGGATGACTCGCCGTCGATCCCACCAGAACGTTGTAGCCGTTTTGTGAGGCAGCGAGAAGCGGCGGCCCGATTTCGGAAAAAGCAATCATGTCTAGAAAGGCACATCGATTACTTCCGCCTGCAGCCTGCGAGTCGATGGTGGGCATCTCATACCTCAATCCGTTTGGTGAGTGGTAAAAGGTCATGGAGCACGCAGCTCAAATCAGCGAGAGGGAATTTCGCCGAATGAAATCTCTGTTCTTCAGAAGTGAAAAAGAAGATGGTGCTGGCTACCTGTTTGCTTATTATTATTCGAGTTGAAGGTCGGTCAAACAAATTTCCACTAAGCTTAGGAAATCATTTTGTGGTTTGTCAGGCCAAACACGTCCCATATGAGCGTTACCGTACACATCGTCGGTTCTGAATTTGTTTCGGAAAAGCATACAGGTGTTGTACTAGTATCCGTAGGCAATCTGGAAGGGTAGCAGGCTGGTCAACCGTCCTGACGAAACATATTGGCTGCCTTAAGCGATTGGGTTGCTTCGTCTCCTGATGCGATAAGCACGTGGTCCATGCTTAATGCTGCGATCTAGCTCTGAATCGCCCGGGAATCGTGGAGCCTGGTTGATTTAAGTTGATATTGATCTCGTTACCGCAACGGTAGCGAAACCTGATTCGAGGCTATCGATGTGCGAATGTCAAATGAAAGCGACCTGTTACGTCTCTCCAACGCCGATGCCAGAATGTCGGCAGAGACCGACAAGTCCGTAGATGACGGAGAGGTATGGCCGTTCCACTTTCAGACCTGCCGTTGGAACCGGGACGACGCTACGTCCGCAACGGGTCGGATTGCGACGGTCTGGCCGGTACGGTTTCGGCGCGCGCCTGGCGGACTCCTTCCCAGCGCTCCAATTTCCGGTCATCGCTTTCGACGCTTCTCTTGAGCTTCAAACGATATACACCGACTAAAGCGAATGAGGTACTCGCAGGAGGTCCGCTTTGGAGTCTGACTTAGATCACGTGATTTTGCCGGTCGCCTAGCATCACGACGGGTTGCAAGGCTAGTTTTTCGGCTTGCCCTGCTCTTCCGCCCATCCACAAAAGGCGTCGACACCCACCCGCATGATGAACAGTGCCACTCCACCGATCAGCGGTGCCATAATTGCAGCAAAGGCCGCAGAAAACAGGCTCGCGATTGCGACAGACAACGCTCCCGCCGCAGTCACCATTATTGAAACGGCAGTCGGGTCCGTTATCATAATATTCTGCTTTTTCGCTTGATTGAGTGCATCTCTTAATTCTTTAGAAACTCGTTGATCTGTGCATATTTGTTTTTGCAGCGCCTTAATAATGTGGCGACCAGCGTTTGCTCGTCCATCAGCGCTGTGAAGAAGATCGCCGGTCAGTTCGGGTAACTGAGTCTCCATCGCAGACAGCGCCGCAGGAAAATTGTTGACGCTGAGTTCTGTGAAAAGCTTAAGATAAGCGTCTTGTCCTGAAGGATTGTCAAGGTCTTGTATGATTTTGTCGGCAGCATCCGGGCCGCCCGGCGCGATGTCGCGTAGCCCTTCGTAGAAACTGCGGACGCCGGCATTCATTTCTTCTGCACTTATTTCTTTGCTTGTCATCGCCGTCTCCGTGGAGCATGCCAGCAGGCTTTAGCAAGATAGGTCATCGGCGATACATCGGCAAGGTGTATTTCGAGGCCCGTCGTGCAATAGAAATTTCATTGCTGTAATAAACTGAGCAATTTGTTTGTCACTATTCGGATGTGGCAAAAGCGGAGTTATAGCCTATGATTCCGGTGGGCTCGTACCGGTGGAGCAGAAAATGGACGCAAATATCGCGAATTCGTTTATCGATTTGATCGCTCCCCGGATTGTGGCGGATCCAACTAATGAAATTATCGGAATGGCAATTGGCGATGCCGAAGGCGGGCCGATACCCGTCACGCGGTTCACTGGATTTTGTATTCTTGTGTTCGTTGAGGACGTTAATCTTCTCGATCGAGCGCAGCGTACAAATATACGAAATATGTGTGTAACCGAAGCCCAACGTCAAATAGGGCCGCAAATCAGCGGCCAGGATTTTCGCGTTGTATCGGCCGGAGGCGAGTTTAGACTGCATAACTCTGGACAAACTGACGACGACGATGTGGAGTTGCAAGCGCAGGCGTATAGAGGTTCTGAACATGCCAATCCGGCTTGCGCAAATACACAAAAGTGGTTTCATTCAATTCGACCGGGAATCGGAATAGCGAACCCTGTGCAGTATTCCAAACTGCTTGGAGGAGGGACGCTTGCCTTTTTTGTTCAAGACCCACAATATCTGGATGAAATCTATCTCGTTTCGTGCAATCACGTTATTGCTCAGTCGAATGGAAGTGGAAGCCCTTCAAGTCCGAACGCCGACATTATCGTACAGCCTGCTACGCTGGATTTATCGGGAAGCGACATCCTAACTCTCTCCAAGGCAGATCTTGAGACGCGGTTTGGGATTGCGGAGCTCGCCGCCTTTGTTAATGTAAGTCTACATTCGCCGGCACTTCCTAATAATGCGCAGCCGACTAACCCGGTAGATGCGGCAATGGCGAGGCTCCTGGAAAGCGAGAGACTCTACGACAAGCTCGGCCGGCTTCCTTACGGAGGCTTGATCTGCGGTCAAGCGATTTACCGGCTTCCAACGACGTCTTACAAACCAGAGTTCAATGAGGATGATTGGAAAACTAGAAACCCGGGAGCATCGCCCTATGTATACAAATGTGGGCGCTCCACTGGATACACTGAAGGGTATGTTTCGGCACTCCGTGGCGTCTTCAACACAAAATTTGGGAACGGAACGGCCACATTCGTAGATTCGATCGGCCTCCGGACTACGCCGGACAACACCGGACCATTCAGTGCAAAGGGGGACAGTGGTAGCCCAGTACTAACAATTAACCACGAGGTGGTCGGGATGATTTTCGCTGGCACAGACCTTATTAGCTGGGCAAGCCCGATCGACGTAATTCTTGATGAACTAGGTAAAGTTTCAAATAAGACGTTGCAGCTTTATCCCTAGAAGCGAAACGTTAATGTTCTCGTCCGCCGGACTCAGTTTGGTTCGCCGGGAGCAAATGCCGGCGGCCCCGGTCCGGGTACCAGAGTGCGGGTGTGCCGGCCGAAACCGCTCATAGACTTACGGCCCGAACTCTTAGACAGGTCTGAGGAAGCGGTCTACTGCCGTTTCTGGAGAGCGAGGACAGCCTGCAGCGCCGGGCAGTCACTCAGCCGGCTGCTACACACTCGGCAGCAGGTGAATGACGCAAACTGGCCGGCTGTACGCATTCAGCGTCGTGCTCTCGAGCGACCGGTCGGCTCGCCTGCGGCCGCTTTGTGGCGCCGCATCTCTGCGAATGCGACCGGCCGGCCGAGATGGAATGGACACCACCCTCCCTCGGGGGAAGTGACCGCGATTGAGGGCCCCCAGGACCGAACGGCATCAATGTGCCAAAGTGGAGCTGCGACACAACCACTTGAGGAACGGAGGCCCCAGATGAATGCTACGACATATGGACTCGATATTGCAAAACGGGTGTTCCAGCTGTACTGGGTCGACGCCCAAACTGGCGAGATCGCGAATCGCAAGTTCAGGCGTGACGATTTAATTGCATTTCTGGCTCAACGCCCCGCGGGTCGAGTCGCCCTCGAGGCGTGCGGAAGCGCTCATTGGTGGGCGCGTAAGATCCGGTCGCTCGGACACGAGGTGGTGCTATTACACGCCCAATTCATTCGACCTTTCGTGCAAACGAACAAGACCGACGCGGCGGACGCCCGTGCAATATGGACAGCAGCGCAGCAACCCGGCATGCGCGTGGTTGCCGCCAAGACAGAAGATCAGCAAGTGATGCTAAGCCTTCATCGTATGCGCTCGTTGCTCGTCAAGTTTCGAACGATGCAGATAAATCAGTTGCGTGGGTTGCTGTATGAATTCGGCGTTACGTTTCGCGCAGGACGCGTGGCAGGACTCGACGAGATCAGAGAGCGCATGGCAGAACTCGAAGACACACTGCCACGATCAATCGTTCTTAACCTTCTCGAACAATTGCGTCGCATCAACCTGTTTGAGGAAGACATCAATCAACTCGAGAAGCGGATTGGCGCCTGGCAGAAGCACGAAGCGGCATGTCGAGCGATCTCCGAAGTGCCGGGCATCGGTCGCCTGACTGCAACGGCCTTGGTAGCAACAATTGGAGATGCGAAGACGTTCAGGTCGGGGCGCGAGTTCGCAGCGTTTCTGGGGCTTGTTCCTCGTCAGAATGGCACAGGCGGAAAGATCCGGTTGGGGTCGATCTCCAGGCGAGGTGATGCATACCTGCGTACATTGTTGATACATGGGGCACGTTCTGTTCTGTGTCACGCCAAGATGCCAACCGCATGGCAAAAGGCAATACAGGTCCGACGACCGGCAAATGTAGCAACAGTGGCCTTGGCGAACAAAATGGCGCGAATCGCATGGGCAATCCTCGCCCACGGGACTTCGTACGAAGCGCATCATGTAAGCCACAAACCCGCATAGCAGAATAGGCGCCTTGACGTGTTGGGGAAACTGGTAGGTTGCTAGGGTTGATTTCAATGTGATGGCGAGACAGGTCGGACCGCAGGAACGCAAACCTGAACACAGTCTTGTGCTTCAAGCACGTGGCCGAGATGAGGACGTTCCTGGCGAATTCCATCAGGGCCCGCAGCTTCGGCTTGCAAAAAGGCCGCATATAAGACCGCAGCCGATACCTCGTTCAAGCGTCACATCAAGATCGACCTGGCAAACCGGGTGGTGTCCATATAAGGCTGTGTAAAAACGCCTGGGCCGGCCGGCTTGCAAAGGAAGTGATGTCGCGCATTTGCCGCGCGCCAGATTGCGTGCATCGGGGCGATTGCGTTGCCCACCCGCGAGTGATTCGAGCGCCGTTAGATTACGCGCCCCGCAGCTTCATTGCCCGCATCGCGCCAGCGAATCCCAGAATTCTGATGACGCGTTTGAGGTTATAAGCCAGCACATGCAAGCTCATTTCAGCTGCAACGCGGCCAAGCCCGCGCGTCTGGAAGCGGGTCGAACCCATCCAGTGTTTGAGGGTGCCGAACACGTGCTCAACCGTTCGACGTCGTATCGTCATTGCGTCAAGCTGGCGATCCAGTCTAAGTTGCATCTTCTCAAGTACCGCTTCGTGTTCCCACCGGCGGATGCGCCTGTAATCAGCCGGCGTGCACTTGCTTTTGATCGGGCATCGCGGGCATGCACTGCTCCAGTAGGTATGCGTTTTCAGCAGATTGGTGCCCTCAAGCGAGGTGTATCTGTATATTGCCCGTTGTCCGGCCGGACACAGGTACTGGTCGTCCTTGGCAATATAGATGAAGTCAGACCGATCGAACCTCCCGTCAGCCTTCGCACCTGAGGTCTGCGATTTCGGTACCAGTGCCGCAATGCCCGCGTCTGCGCAAGCCTTGATTTCTGGCGCGTTGAAGTATCCACGGTCTGCAAGTGCCTTGATCTTCTTCTTGCCCATGACGTCGCGCGCAGCCTTGGCCATCGTGCTCAACTGTGCCCGGTCACTGCTGACATTCGTGACCTCGTGGGTGACGACAAGATGATGTTTGGTATCGACAGCTACCTGAACGTTGTAGCCAACGACACCTGTGCCCTTGGCTTGGGAGATCATCGAGCGTGAATCGGGATCAGTTAGCGAGACCTGCTTCTCCGGTAACTTGCTCAGGAGCACTGCTGCACGATCCAGATCGCGCATCTGTTCGCGCAGCGTCTCGATCTTTTCCCGCAAACGCTCGGTCTTCGCCTCTACCTCGGCTGGTTGCGTGCGATCGGCTGTCTCCAGTGCATCCAGGTAGCGTTGAATGCTTTGTTCGATCTGCTCCTGGCGTCTCTCAATCTTACCCCCGGCGTCATAGTAGTTGTCGCCTCTGAACTTTCTTATCAAGAAGAGTCAGAGGTGCAGGTTGAAGGCGAAACAAACGTATTCTGTTGAGTTCAAGGAGCAGGCGCTGTCGAAGGTCCTGCAGCGCGGGAGCCGCACGGTTGGAGCAGTGGCCGACGAATTGAACGTGAACGTACTGACATTAAGGAAATGGATGAGAGGCGCCGCCGCCGCGAACCGGAGCTCGGGCTCCGGAGACGCAAGACGTCCGGAAGATTGGTCGCTGGAAGAACGGCTGATGGCCTTGCAGGAGAGCCACGGGCTGGTCGACGAAGCATTGAACGGCTGGTGTCGGGAGCGCGGCCTGTTTGCGCATCATCTCGCGCAGTGGCGAGCGGACTTCTGCGCCGCTGGTGGAATCGGTGGTAGCCGGCGCGAGAGCGCCCAGGAGGTGCGGGATCTGAAGCAGGCCAATGTCCAGCTGCAGCGCGAGTTGAAACGCAAGGAGAAGGCGCTGGCTGAAGCTGCGGCGCTACTGGTACTGCAAAAAAACTACCGCGCGCTGTTCGAGGGCGAGGCCGAATGACGGCTCCTGAAGAGCGCAAGACATTGATCAGCCTGATCAACGAGGCGACCCTGGCCGGGGCTCGCCAGGCACACGCGTGCAACATTCTGGGGCTCAGTGCCCGGACCGTTCAACGCTGGCAACGCGGCGAACCTGACGCGGTGGACGGGCGCTCGTTACGGCACCATGAGCCGCGCCACGAGCTTTCTGCCGACGAACGCGCCGAGCTGCTGGCGGTCGCGAACTCGCCCGAATTCGGTAATCTGCCACCAAGCCAGATCGTGCCGCGACTGGCAGACCAGCAACGCTATATCGCCTCGGAATCGACGTTCTACCGGGTACTGAAAGCCGAGAAGCAACTCGCCCATCGGCGCAGCGAACGGCCGGCCCACGCTCGCAGCAAACCACGTTCGGTTTGCGCCGACGCGCCGAACCAGTTGTATTCCTGGGACATCACGTATTTGCCGACGACGATCCGTGGACAGTATTTTTATCTGTACCTGTTTCTGGATGTATTCAGTCGCAAGATCGTCGGCTGGCAGGTCTATGCGGAGGAAAGCAGCGCGCTGGCCAGCGAAGTCCTCCGGGACCTTTGTGCACGCGAAGCGATACAGTCCGATCAGGTGATCCTGCATTCGGATAACGGCGGCCCGACGAAAGGCGCGACGATGCTCGCCACCCTTCAGGCACTGGGTGTCATGCCGTCGTTAAGTCGCCCGGGCGTGAGCAATGACAACCCTTATTCCGAGTCGCTGTTCAAGACCCTGAAGTACCGGCCCGCTTATCCGCTCAAGGCGTTCGATACCCTGTTTGCCGCGCGCACCTGGGTGGGCGAACTGGTGCGCTGGTACAACCACGAACATCGTCACAGCGCGATCCGGTTCGTGACGCCGGCGCAGCGTCATGCCAACCTCGATCAGGACATTCTGGATCGACGCGCGGCGCTCTACGAGACTGCAAGGCAGCGCAATCCGCTCCGATGGAAAGGCCGTACACGCAACTGGCAGCGCGTAGATGCTGTGCACCTGAACCCGGATCGCATCGACAACCAGGGCGTCGCCCCGCAACGCCGTAGCCAGGAGAGAAAGGCCGCCTGAAATTTATTCGTTGAGGCGACAACTAGCTTGAAAATTTCCGGAGGCTTCGCCACGCAAAACGTCACAGTCGGGGACGTGTTGGTCTCAACGCAAATCGTGGATTATGAGCTACAGAAAATCGAACCCGGCCGGACGGCGGTGCGACCATCATATCCGCCGATTAGCCAGCGGCTTCTACAAGCAAGCTTGAACTTCCAGGATCGTAGCTGGGTGAAGTCGCTCAAATCGCGCCCGTCGCCTGGCGAACCGCAAGTGCATTTCGGGCCAGTCGCTAGCGGCGACAAGGTCATCAACGATGCTCAGGCGCTACAGCGGCTCATCGACCTTCATCCCAAGCTCGTCGGTGTGGAAATGGAGGCAGGGGGGGCGGCGGCGGCGTCTCACCAACATGAGACGAACTTCTTCATGGTCCGCGGAGTGTCGGATTTGGCGGATGGGCAGAAGGGCAATTCGGCCGTGCTTCGCTGGCGTCAGTACGCCAGCGAAGTAGCTGCCGCGTATGCCGTGGGACTCGTGCGCAGCGGCCTACTCGCGCCGCCTGGGCCGCGAGAACTCCGGAACAGTTATGAAGACGTGTCGGAAGCGATTGCCGCGACCGCGAAGACGATGGCCATGGTCGACAAGCTGGCAGGACCCGTGGAATTCTTGTTGACCGGCAAGGACAAGGGAGGTGCCCATCGGGTGCAGTATGAGGGTGCGGGGATCGAACTGGTAGCGAAAGAGCATGGCGCAGTAATTCAGACGATTACCGGGCAAGATCTGCAACGGTTGCCTGCGGAGCAGTTGCGACACATTCGGGTTCGGGAAAGGACGCTCGAAAGTTACTATGCGGTCTGGGAAGACGTCCACCCTCAACTGCCACTAATGTCAGACCCAATGGCAAAGGCCCGTGTTACGCTGCAACTCAAGCAAACGGTCTCCGATATGAAGACTGAACTGGACGCCATCTTTAGGTTCCTCACGGATTGCGGGCTGTACCTGGACGATCACTATCAGCGCTTTTAGGACGTCATCCGAGACTATGCCTAGAAAGGCGCAGCGCAGCGGGCGCGCCATCGCCGGGACGCCAACGTGAAGTATCCCTCGGTTAGGAGCCTGCGCCGCAGAAGAAAATCGTTACTGCGCGCCTCGAGATCTACCACGAGTTTTCCGGAAGCCAGCACACCCAGTCAGTCGTGAAGATCAACGATGAGGGCACGGAGGCTTCGGCAGCGGTGGCCACCCGGGTGCGGAACGACGGGAAAAAGCTCCGCGTTATCCTTTGCGAGAGTTTCGGTAAGCGTCGTAGGGCTGTGTCGCGCCGGTGGCGTCTTGAGCTATTCGAGAACTCTCATGCCGGACGTCCCGTGCTGGGCGGAGAGGACAGCATCGACGTGCATCAACTACGTTTCCGTGACCGTTGCCTCGATAAGCGCGAGCAGACCCCGTTCAACGTCCGACCAAATCGAACGGCCGAGATCGCACAGCTTCCGTTCGGCGCGTATCAGAATGCGACGCCCATACAGCCAGCAAAGGGCGTGCTGGAGCAGTTCGTCAGTCGCAGGTACGGTGCCGCAAGCACGGTGGTCACGACCAACAAACCGTTCAAGGCATGGTCAGAGGTGTTCCCGAATGCGGCCTGCGTCGTCTCGCTGGTCGATCGTCTCGTGCATCGCGCCGAGGTCATTGCAATCGAGGGCGAGTCGTATCGCGTCAATGAAGCGCGCGAGCGATCCGAGCAGCGTGCCAGCAGGCGTAACGCCACGCGCCTGGAGAAAAAACCATGAGCCGGCGCACGCACCTGCCATCGGGCCTGTCTCGCGGACTGGACTTCCTGATCGATGCCGAATGGTCGCCCCAGCAGGCGTTCGCCGTGTTTGAACTGCTCAGCGATCTGCGTGCGCGCATCTGGATGCGCTACGGCGTCGAACTGCACGAACTGATCCGTCAACAGCGATCGCCTCCGGACGTCGGCGACACTGATGATATCGCGGACCCGTTCTGAAAGGACGCTTAACGGCGGCCGGCATCGGCCGCCGTTCGTTGTTAAGCGATTTACTCGACCTTGCGCCGCCGTCTAGTGTCGGATTTACACAGCCGTCAACATCAGCTTCCACGGCTTGCCAGATGGTCAGGCAAGCGTCGGATTGAGGGCACTGATCGACCACTACTCCTGCTTGAGATGCGCTTTCACGTCCCGTACCTGCACTAGGCGCTTCGATAGCTCGTTCGTATCGAATGCGTGCTGGCCGTCGGGGCGTGAAGCAAGCAGGCTGTAAAAGCTTTCCAGGTTCGCGACAAGGTTGCGGTTACCCGGGTCGAGCGATAGGGCTCCCAGAAAGTTCGCGACAATGGCTTGCTCCTCTTTAGCGGGATCGGAGCTCGCACAACAGCGAGCCGCGCGGAACATCGTTTGCAGGTTGCGCGCTTCCGCGCTCTGTGGAGCCAGGGTCGCGGACTGGCTGAACAGCTCGACCGGACCGGACAGGTTAGCCTGCTGCGGGTCGAGCATCATGACGGCGCGCAAGCTCATCGATGCCGCGCGCGCCTCCGGTGCCGAACTTGCGGCGCCGCGCTCATAGCGCTGGAAGGCGTCGCTGCCCAGCATGGCGGCGGTTTTGGCGCTGACTTGCGGTCCTTTTCCGGCAAGCGCCTCCTTGTATTGCAGATAGCCAACCAGTCCGTCGATAAAGTTCAGCTCGGGCATTCGATCGAGCAACGGCCACTTCGTGTTGGAACCGCTCGAGCGCAACCAGCCTTCCTTGCCGAAATAGAGTTCTTTGACTCGCATCCACTCGCCTTTGATTTCAAGCACCTGATAGGCAACCGGAACCGCCGGGTCGCGCAACAACGGCGTGGCGGGCGCGCTATCGCTGGCTTGGGTGTGAAGGCGCGCCAGTTGTTCGTAAGTCTTTTCTATGTTGTCGAGATCGGCTTGTGTGACGCGATGAGGTTCGAATGCAAACGACTGCCATGGGACGTTGCCGGTGAAGCGAATAGTGTTCGACTTCGCATCGGGCGGCGTCGCGGTGATCGTTTCTGTTTCACCGTTCCGTAGAAAGCGGGCGAATGTCTGAATGTAGATATCGTCCTTTTCCTGATAAATGCTCCCCCAGACCAGCACGACCCCTTTGCCGGGTTGAATATGCCGCGGCGCACCGGGAGTTCTGCCCAGCACCATACCCAACACCGTTGCCGGACTGCAAGGGCGCTGGGTTTGCCCCGCCAGTCTTGGTACGAGATCGACAACCGCGATGCTGCTGTACTTCGCAAGCCGGATCAGGGAATCTTGCTGGATCAGCAAACCCAGCCGCGTGCCGACTGCGGTCACGCGTTCATCGAAGCCGACGCCTGCTGCATACGGAAGTACCAGAACATTCACCGCACTGCCTTCGAATACGATCGGTTCCTCGCAGGGGGCGACCCCACCGGCACGTGCAAGCTGACCGCTCGAAGCCGCCAAGAGCACGAGCAGCACGCTGGCGAGGAAGCGCGATCGCATGATGCAGGCACGCTGCGAAATGATCGTGTAACGGGAGAGGGTCCGCATGGATGCTGTCCCGCTACGAGCAAGGCTGGTCCGCACCAACCAGCTTCAGGCTGCCGTGATAGGCGGTGTCTTTTCGTGCGGTGTCGACCACCTTTGCCGCCGACTGCTGGACGTAGGCGGTCAATGCATTGTCTGGGCGCTTGACAGCTCGCAGTTCAACGGCGGCCTGGCATAAGTAGCCTCGTGCAACGTCATAGTCGTTTGCTTTCATTGCCTTGATGCCGACCGCGACTTTCCAGTATGCCTTCAGTTCTTGCGCCTGACCGAGCAGATCCACCATGAGTTGGCCTGGCTGACCTTGGCTGCCGGCATATTCAACCTGATAGATGCCGCTGAGGCCCGCGGGGCCAGCACTCTCATAGAACCGTACGGGAATGATGGTGTAGCCCAGCTTCGCCACGCGATCCGACACATGACCATGGGCGATCTTCGCGTCCAGTGTGCCCCAGACTTCGAGCATCACATTGCTGGAATTCAGCGCATCGGTAACGGTTGAATTGAATTCGCTGCCGTCGCGTGGCGAGCGCCCCCTACACCAGATAGCCTGATAAGGCACTCTCTGGTTTTCGAGTTCGAGCATTTTCTCGTTGTTGCTAAGGTTCCACTGCAACCTTTGAGGAAGAGGACCGAGTTCCGGGTCGCTCGACAACGCGGGATCGGTATACGCGAATTGATCGAGCAGAAGCTTATAGGTCTGGCTCGAATAGCCACATTCGATCAACGTCGGTTGTTGTGCTGCAACGACCATCGGCCACATCAGCATGGTAGCCAAGGCAGCACCCCATTTCGATTGACGATTGAAATCGCCACTCATATCGCTTCCTGTCCGCTTGCACGGCGCTTGCCGTGATGTCTTAGCGCTGCACGAGTTGCTGCGTCCTGTCGAGCGCTTTGCACAAAAGATCGATGCTTTCCTGCGTGGGAACCGACTCCGCGCTGACTACGTTCTGGTATGCCGCAAGTTCCGGTTTGGTTCGCGTGCAGCCTGTCAACTCACTATAGTTGTTCAGTGCCGCCGTTGCAGTCTTTCCTTTGCAACCGATTTCGCCGATCAGCGTGATGGTCGTGCGGTGCGTTTGCCATCGGTACAGTTGCGTGCGATTATCGAGAACTTGTGCCAACCGGTCGCAGACGGCTTCATGCGAAACCAGTGCCGCGGCGCGCAAGCCATGCATGGCCGCGGGACCGCGCACGTCGCCGCCGCTATCCAGCACCGTGATAAACGGAACGACCGCATACTCGCCATATGCGGCCAGCGCAAGCGCGCTGGCTTCGGCTTCCGTCTGCGAAACATCGGCACTATTGAGCTTGATCAACGTATCCCGCATGGCGGTGATGTTCACCTCCTGGAGCTTTTGCCGTTCGAGAGCGTTGGTGATCCTTCCCGTCAGGTAGTAGCTGACCAGCGCGACCACGACCCCTGTCAAGATCGTCGCAAACGGGCTGACGAAAATGCCAAGCTTGTCCCAATTGTCTTTAGTGGCGGGCAACCGTTTTTCCAATGCCGACAGTCGTGCTTCAAGAGAAGGCTTCGGCTTTTCGATTTCGCGCTCAACAGAGGCGAGCCGTTCCTCGACGCCAAGCATTGTTGCGTCGCCTGCTGTTCGCACCGCCGGATCGTGTGCCGGTGGCTGCCCGCCTGCCGTGGCCGTATCGTTATTCACATGCCAACCCCATCGGAGCATGAAGCGGTCAATCTAGCCGAAAGAAGAGGCCTCATCGCGAGGCATTTCATGGCTGTTTTATAGTCGAAACGACAGCAAGGTTCCATTCGCGACGCTCGCGGCGTTGGAAGCGAGCCGCCGCTGTCGCTTCGAGGCTGCCTGCTCTGCCGTCCGTATCCGCGATACGTGATCGTCAACGGGCGAATACCCGGCCCTAGCAGGTACGAAATTATGCTAAACGAATTGAATTACCCGCCGCATCGTCGAATGGCATTTTGAGCACCGCCCGCAAAATCGCGATTGTCGGGAAAAACGCGGCGCTGTACGTCGCTAATCGATTTGAGACAGCTAGTTGCCGATTCCGCATCGGTCCAATGTGAATTGGAAAATTCTATTCTTTGGATTAACTATTCACTTCCGTTCTATTTGGCGCAATCGCGCGCCCGCCATAAAAACCGGCTTGCCGTGCTTCTCCCGACAGCTAAACTAATGGAGCCTAAGCGGCCTTTCATGCAATTGCATCGCGCAATCACCCGTGCAAAGCGAAGGACCATGTTGGTGCATGCCGAAGCGGTCCCGCCGTTAGCAATCGATTTCAAATCAATCGCTGTCTATTCGTTTGATTTCGCAAACGCGACGCTCGCGCGCTCAAAGGTGACGGGAGGTGCCGAATGGAAGATTTGGCACGGTTCAACCTGATCGGACAGTCCGGGGCCTTTGTAGCCGCGATGGCCTCGGTTGAAAAGTTTGCGGCTTGCGACATGACCTTGCTCGTGCACGGTGAAACCGGCACCGGCAAGGAACTGGTTGCGCGTGCTATTCATTATCTAAGCGCCCGGCGCGACGGCCCGTTCATTCCAGTGAACTGCGGCGCGTTGCCCGAGGCGCTGGTTGAAAGCGAGCTATTCGGCCACGTGCGCGGCGCCTTCACGGATGCGCGCGAGACACGTCAAGGGCTGATCGCGCAGGCGAACGGCGGCACGCTGTTTCTGGACGAAATCGAAGCAATGAACGCGCGTGTCCAGGTTTCATTGCTGCGTTTTCTACAGGACAAGGAGTACAGGCCGATTGGGGCATCGGGAATACATTGCGCCGACGTCAGGATCATCGGCACCAGCAATGCCGACCTGAAAGCGATGGTGCAACGCGGACAGTTCCGGCCGGATCTGCTGTTTCGCCTCGACGTGTTGTCGCTGCATTTGCCGCCGCTGCGCGATCGCTATGGCGATGTGGACGTGCTAGCCGAAACCTTTCTCGAACGGCTCAACAAGCGATCGTGCCATCCGCCCAAGGCATTTCATCCCGAAGCGCTCGATCGGATGAACAGCTATCGATGGCCGGGGAATGTACGTGAACTGGAAAATCTGGTCGCTCGCGAGTTCATCCTCTCGACGGGATCGATTGTCACGCTGTCGAGCATGGAAAGAGCGCGCTCGCCTCAAGCGGCTGCGGGCCATGAAGCGCTGGCCATCGACACCTTCAGATCGGCAAAAGCAAAGGCCATAGCCGATTTCGAAAGGTCTTATATCGAAGCACTGTTATCGAGGACGCGCGGTAATTTGAGCCTTGCTTCACGTATGTCGGGCAAGGATCGCAGCGACCTCGGCAAACTGTTGCGCAAGCACGGAATTGTGCGTCAGAACTTCAATTGAGACTGGTAGCGGCTCACGCCCAGTCGGCCTGCGCACACCCCAAGAAACAAGCGAGACGCGTTCGTGTCTCGCCCATTTCATTCACAAACACGGGGATTCGAACCCCCCGGCATCGCCGTCCCTACCTTGGGCCTTTTCAACATAGTCAACCGGCGATGCGTTGTCAATTGAGGCGCTTTCCCCTCATGTGGAGAAAGCCGCGAGGCCTCAGCAACCACCGCGCGTCAAGCGCTGCGTGTGCCGGCGCGCTGGGGACGTCCTCCCGCAGCAGCGAGCCTGCTTGTGAGTCGCGCGCCTTGATGCACGGTGCGCATGCGGCTGGCACCGTCCTTGCACCCGGATTCGTCGCGGCAGCCCATTAACTTTCGGCGGGCGGACATGGCGACGGCGGACGATCAAATGGTTCGAGATCTGGAACGCGAGATCGAGGCCTATGTGGCGCTGTATCCCCACGCCGCGGATAGCGCCGACGGAATTCGCAGCTGGTGGCTCGATGCACGGCGCGAGGACGCCAGCGACGAACAGGTGCAGCGCGCGCTGGCGGAGCTGGAGCGGCGCGGCGTGCTGAGCCGCACGGAGCTGCCCGATGGGCACGTGATCTATCGTGCCGCCAACGGCTAGCCGTGCCGCGATCCGCAAATTTTGACTCAGCCTGCCTGGAGGAAGTCGACACATGCCCGCTACCCTGAACTACCCCGGTGTCTACGTCGAAGAGCTGCCAAGCGGCGTCCATGCGATCACGGGCGTGCCGACCTCGATTGCCGCCTTCGTCGGCCGTGCCGCTCGTGGCCCGCTGAATACGCCGACGGTGATCAACAGCTTCTCCGATTTCGGCCGTCAGTTCGGCGGCATCGTCGCCAACTATCCGCTCAGCTACTCGGTGCGCGATTTCTTCGCGAACGGCGGTGGCCAGGCGATCATCGTGCGCGTCTGGTCGGCTATCTCAGGCTCGTCCGGTAGCAGCTCGAGTTCGTCGTCGAGTTCCGGCGCGCCGCCGTCGCCGCAGACGGAGCCAGACGGCATCGCGCGCATGGACGCGGCGGGCACCAACTCGATCGGTCTCGCGCTACAGGCGACGAGCCCCGGCAACTGGGGCAATCTCGTTCAGGTTCATGTGGTGCTGCAAGACCATCTGGACGACACGGTGCTGCAGAGCCTTGGCTACGCAGCAGGGGATTTGTTCGATCTTCTCGTCACCGACACCGGCAGCGGCCTCAGTGAAACGATCCGCAATGTGTCCGTCGTCGAAGGCTCGCGCCGGGTCGACCGCGTGCTGGCAGTCGAGTCGCAGTTGGTGCGAGTTCAACTGGATGTCAACAAAGTGCCGATTCTGCCCGGCACAAGGCCGCCGCAAACGATTCCGTTGAATGCACCGACGGGTTCCGGATCTTCGTCGAGCTCGGGGTCTTCGTCGTCGTCTTCCGGTCAAGCGGCCGCGGCGCCGCTGTGGCCCAGCCTGAGCGGCGGCTCCGATGGCGGAAACATCACGAGCACGAAGATCTACTTGCCGACCGACGGCAGCAAGACCGGCATTCACGCGCTGGACAACGCGGACATCTTCAATCTGTTGTGCATCCCGCCCGATGCGCCGACGTGGACATCGGGGAGCGATTTCTTCAACACCCTTTACCCGCAGGCGCTCGCGTACTGCAAGTCGCGCCGCGCGGTGCTGCTGGTCGATCCGCCGAGCAACTGGGTCTCGGTGGATGACGCGAAGGCGGGTCCGGCGGGCCTCAATCTGACGGCGAACGGCGACTACGGCGCAATCTACTTTCCGATGCTGATCGAGGCCGATCCGCTGCGGCCGGGCCAACTCGACAACTATCCGCCCTCGGGCGCGGTGGCCGGCGTGATCGCGCAGACCGATGCGAGCCGCGGCGTGTGGAAGGCGCCGGCCGGCACCGCGGCCGGACTGGTCGGCGTGCAGGGATTGAGCGTGCCGATGACCGACGCGGACAACGGCGAGCTCAATCCGCTCGGGGTGAACTGCCTGCGCAACTTCCGTTTCACCGGCAATGTCGTGTGGGGCGCGCGCACGCTGCGCGGCGCGGACGCGCTGACCGACGACTACAAGTATCTGCCGGTGCGGCGGCTCGCGTTGTATCTCGAGGAGAGCCTGTACCGCGGCACGCAGTGGGTGGTGTTCGAGCCGAACGACGAACCGCTGTGGTCGCAGATCCGGCTGAACGTGCAGGCCTTCATGCAGTCGCTGTTTCTGCAGCAGGCGTTCGCGGGCACCACTCCGAAAGAGGCCTACCTCGTGAAATGCGACAGCGAGACGACCACGCCGTATCACCAGAGCATCGGCGTGGTGAACATTCTGGTCGGGTTCGCGCCGCTGCGGCCCGCCGAATTCGTGGTGCTGCAGATCCAGCAGCTTGCCGGCCAGTCAGGCTCAGCGTGAGGTACACGAACATGGCGCAATTCAGTGTCAATCCGAAACGCTTCGATCCGTACAAGAACTTCAAATTCAAGGTGAAGTGGGATGGCCACTATGTCGCGGGCGTGAGCAAGGTCAGCATGCTCAAGCGCACGACCGAGGTGGTCAAGCACCGCGAGGGCGGCGATCCGAGCACCACGCGCAAATCGCCCGGCCGTACCGACTTCGATGCGATCACGCTCGAGCGCGGGGTCACGCACGATGTCGACTTCGAGGCATGGGCGAACAAGGTGTGGAACCTGGGCGCCGGACTCGGCGCCGAGGTGTCGCTCGCGGACTTCCGCAAGGACCTGATCATCGAGCTGTACAACGAAGCAGGCCAGAAGGTCATCGCCTACAAGGTATTCCGCTGCTGGGTATCGGAATATCAGGCGCAGCCCGATCTCGACGCGAACGCGAATGCGGTGGCGATCCAGCACCTGAAGCTGGAAAACGAGGGATGGGAGCGCGATACGTCGGTGACCGAGCCGACCGAGCCGACCCTTAACGCGTAGGAGGCGCAATGCGTTCCTTGCCGGACGGCCAGTCGCTCCTTGCGCTGTGGGAGCGCGGGCAGCGCGAGCACCCGGTCGATCGCGCGCTGTCGATCCTCGAAGCGTTCACGTTCGAGACGCGCGACGCGCTGGCGCGGCTGTCGATCCGGCGGCGCGACGAACTGCTGATCGCCAGCCGCGTCGCGGCGTTCGGCGCGAGGCTCGACGGCGTCGCGCAATGCGACGCATGCGCGAGCGAGCTGGATGTGAGTGTGGATCTGTCGGCGCGCATGTGCGGCGACGAGCAGGACGGCGGCACCGTGTTCGTCGCGGGGCGCGAGATCGGGTTTCGCGTGCCGGACAGCCATGATCTCGCGGCGATCGCGCGCTGCACGGAACCGCGCGACGCGGCGCGCGCGCTGCTCGGGCGCTGCTTCGCGCACGACGCCAACACGCCGCTGGCGCCGCCCGACGAGGAGGTGGCCGAGGCGATCGGCGTCGCGATCGAGCGTCTGTGCGACGCGTCGTCGATCGAGCTTGCAATCTCGTGTCCGGAGTGCGGCAAGGGGTTTCAGCTGCCGGTGGATATCGGCGAATTCCTGTGGGACGAATTGAGCGCGCGGGCGCGGAGCCTGATCGAGGACGTCGACACACTGGCGAGCGTATACGGCTGGTCCGAAGCGGCGATTCTCGCGCTGCCGGAACAGCGTCGCCGCCGCTATCTGGAGTTGATACGGTGAGCGGTTACCTCGAACGCATCGCCTCGCTCGCGGTCGGCGCGGGCCCGCGTCTGCGGCCGTTGCCGCGCTACCGGTTCGGGGACGCGCAGGCATGGGCGCACGGCGATCCGGGCAGGCCGTGGCTCGATATCGAACAGGCGGCCGAACGCTCCGCGCCTGTTGACGCACGCGACGATGTGCCGGACACGCGGCATGCGGTGCGCGATGCCGCGCGAGTGGAGACGCCGCCGTTCGACGATCAGGGTGTGCCGGTGCGGACGGCGCTCGCGAACCGCGCTCGTGCGTGCGTGCCAGATGGACTAGATCGACCAGGTCGACCAGATCGACCGGATGGACGGCTGCTGGCGCAGCAACCGGATCCTGGCCCCGCCGCCGAAACCTCGTCGTTACAGCCGGCGCAGGCCGCGCCCACGCAGCGCTCGCGCGACGATCGCGAGCCGCTGGTTCCGGCGCTCGCCGATCCGCGTGCGCGCGCGGCGCTTCCCCGCATCGAAGCGCGCCACGGCCCGCTTCACGACGGCGAGCCGCGCTCGCTCCGCCAGAGCGCTCGCGAGCCGGGCCGCGAACGCCTGCGCCCAAGCGACCGGCACGCCGCGCAGGCCGACGGGCCGCCGACGGTGATCGTGCGCATCGGCCACATCGACGTGCGCGCGCAGCACGCCAGCCCACCTGCCGCGCCTGCCCGCGAGCCCGAAGGCGGGTTGCGCAACCCGTCGCTGGACGCGTACCTGAAAACGCGCGACCGGGGACGGCCATGAGCACCGCCTTGGCGATCGCCGCGACGTCCCGCGTTATCGCCGCGGTGGTCGACGACGCGGTGGCCGCGGCGCGGCTCGCGATGCCGTTTCTCGGCGGTGCGACAACGAGCACGGCGCCGCCCGATCACCTCGTCACCGGCACCGACGGCGAGGTGACCAACCTGAACCTGTTCCTGTATCACGTCACCTACAACCAGGGCTGGCGCGAGGTCGGACTGCCGACACGCGGCAGCGACGGCAGCCAGGTCGGCCGCGCACCGCTGGCGATCGATCTGCACTACCTGATGAGCGCCTACAGCGCGGGCGACTTCGAAGCGCAGATCATGCTCGGCATCGGCATGCAGGCGGTCCACGAGATTCCGGTGCTGTTTCGCGGCAAGATCGCCAACGTGTTTTCCAATCCGGCCACGCCGGTCGACAAGGCGCTCGCGAGCGCCGATCTCGCGAACCAGATCGAGATGGTCAAGATCGTGCCGCAGCAGATTGGCACCGACGAGCTCTCGAAGCTGTGGACCGCGTTTCAGAGCAAGTTCCGCGTGTCCGCGGCGTATGCGGTGTCGGTGCTGCTGATCGAGAGCAAGGCGCCGGTGGTCGCGTCACTGCCGGTGTTGAGCCGCAACGTCGTGGTGCTGCCGCTGGCCGGGCCGGTCATCGATGCGATCGATCCGCAGAGCGTGCCGTTTGCGGCCGGCGTGGCGCTCACGCTGACGGGGGCGAATCTCGTCGGCAGCAATACGTTTGTCGTGTTCGACGGCGCTCCGGATGCGCCGCAAAAGCCGACCGCGAGCGGCGACGGCGCATCGGTCAGCGTGACGCTGCCGGCGCTCACTGCCGGCATCAACACGCTGCGCGTGGTCCAGCAGATCGACCTCGGCACGACACCGAAGACGGCGTTCGCGGAATCGAACGTCGCGTCGTTCATTCTGCAGCCGCGCATTCGCCGCGCGGCGGGGTCAGGCGATTACCTGATCGCGGTCGGCGCGTCGGACAACACGGTGAAGCCACCACGCGTGCCGGTCACGGTGACGCTCGATCCGGCGCTCGCCGCGACTCAAAAGGTTTCGCTGCTGCTCAATCCGCTCAATCCGCCGGCGCCGCAGACGGCACGGAGCTACACATTCGACGCGGACGCGGATGGCATCAGCGGGCCGAATACCGTGACAATCAAAACCCAAGGGGTGCCGATAGGCGACTACCTTGTCCGCATCCGCGTGGACGGCGCGGACAGTCCGCTCGATATCGATCCGGGCACTCATGCGTTCAGCGCGCCGAAGGTGACATTGTGAATTTCGACGATGGCCTGAGCGGCTGGCTCGAAGCCAATCAACGCGCGTTGCTGGCGGAGATCGCGGAGGTGGGGGTGCAGCTCAGGCGCGTTGCCGGACCGCCGGAGCAGACCGCGCAAGCGGCCGGCGTGGCGCCGCCTGCGGAGTTCGCCGCGCCATTGTGCGAGGATATCGACCCGACGTGCGCCACGGGCTGCACATCCAGCGCGCTCGACATCGCGTGCGCACGCCTTGGCCTGTCGTCGTTCGAACGCAAGATCGTGATACTGTGCGCCGCGCTCGAACTGGAGCCCGGCTTCGCAGCGCTATGCGCGCTCGCGCAAGGCGACCGGGCGCGCGACTATCCGACCTTCGCACTCGCGCTCGCGGCGTTCGAGGACGCGCACTGGAGCGCGCTTGCGCCGTCCAGTCCGCTGCGCCGCTGGAACCTCGTCGAAATGCACCCCGGCAGTTCGTTGACGCTGGCGCCGCTGCGCATCAACGAAGCCTTTCTGCATGAACTGGCGGGCGTGTGCGAACTCGATCCACGCATCGATGGCTGCGTGAGCCCGCTCGATGCTCCCGCGAGCCTCGTGTCCAGCCATGCCGAGGTCGCGCGCCAGATTGCCCAAGTGCTGGCGTTCGACGTATCGCGCGCGCTGCCTGCCGCCGCGCTGCTGACTGGCAACGATCGCGCCGGGCAGCAGCAGGTCGCCGCGCATGCGTTCGCCCAGCTTGGCTTCGTCACGTTCGAGTTCGACGCATCCGTGCTGGCAGGCACGGCCGAGGAACTCGAAGCGCGCGCGCGCGGCTGGGAGCGCGAAGCGCGTCTGCGCAATGCCGCGCTATTCGTCGACGCGCACGGCGTCGTCGAACCGCTCGCGCGTGAAAGCCTCGGCCGTTTTCTGGAGCGCTTTGCGACGCCGGTCGCGATCGGCGCACGGCACCCGCTTCACTTCGGGCGACGGCCGGTGCACGTGTTCGACGTGGTCCGGCCGCTGCGTGTCGAGCAGCGTGAGCTGTGGAGCGTCGCGCTCGGTGCGGCGCTGACGACCTCCACATTGTCCGATTCGAGCCCCAGCGCGATGCCGCGCAACCCGCCCGAGCCCGCGTTGCGCGTGCTGCTCGACCGGGTCACCGCGCAGTTCGATTTCGACGCCGTGTCGATCGAAAAAGCCGCGCAGCGCGCCCAGGCCGAACCAGGCGCGACGCCGCGCGAGCGGATCTGGAGTGCCGCGCGCGCAGGCGGCCGCAACGAGCTAGCGACGCTCGCGCAGCGGCTCGAACGACGCACCGAGTGGTCCGAGCTCGTGCTGTCCGACGATCAGCTCAACACGCTGCGCGACATCGCCGCGCATGCGCGCCATCGCTGCACCGTTCATGACGAATGGGGCGTAGGCATTCACGACGAGCGCGGCCTCGGTCTGGCTGCGCTGTTTCACGGCCCAAGCGGCACCGGCAAGACGATGGCGGCCGAAGTGCTGGGCACCGCGATGGAGCTGGACGTGTTTCGCGTCGATCTGAGCCAGCTCGTCAGCAAGTACATCGGCGAGACCGAGAAGAACTTGTGCCGCGTGTTCGACGCCGCGCAAGCGAGCGGCGCGATCCTGCTGTTCGACGAATGCGACGCGATCTTCGGCCGGCGCGGCGAGGTCGAGCACGGCCAGGACCGGTACGCGAATCTCGAGGTCAGCTATCTGCTGCAACGGATGGAAGCGTATCGCGGCATTTCGATCCTCACGACCAACATGCGCAAGGCGATCGACCCGGCGTTCATGCGGCGTCTGCGCTTCGTCGTGAGCTTTCCGTTTCCGGACTACGCCCAGCGCATGTTGATCTGGGCGCAGCTGTTCGGCCCCGGTGTGCCGGTCGACGGCGTGGACTTCACGCAGCTCGCGCGGCTGAACGTGGCGGGCGGCAGTATTCGCAACATCGTCACCTATGCGGCGTTTCTCGCGGCGGACGCGGCGCAGGCGGTGAGCATGCACCACCTGCGCCAAGCGGCGCTGGCCGAGTGCGCGAAGCTCGAACGTACGCCGAGCGAAGTGGAGATCGGAGGCTGGGCATGACAAGGTCGCGCATCATCGTCGAAATCGACACGCTCGCGCTGGATGGCTTCGACGCGCGTCAGTGCCGCGCGCTCGCCGACGCGCTGGGGCGTGCGCTGACGCTGCGCTTCGCGGCCGAGCCGGCGCGCGCGTATCGCAATGCGGCCGTCGACGCGCTCGCCGCGCGGCCGCTCGAAGTGAACGCGCGCAGTGCGCCGGCCGCGCTGGGCGGCGCGCTGGCCGAGCGGGTCTGGCGCAGCATCGGCGAGACCCAGGCGAGCGCGCCGGCGCGCGCACGCGCCACGCCGGATCGGAGACGCTGATGCTCAAAGCTGGCATTGTCCTCGTCGATCCGGCGAACGCGGCCGTGCTGCGGGTGATTGCGCTGCAATACAACCCGGAGACGCTGACGCGTTCGCTGCAGGTGCAGGGCGTCGGCGCCGACAGCGGGCCGCACGTCGATCAGCTGCGCCTGAAGGGCGTCGCGATCGAGACGTTCAAATTCGACGCCGAGATCGACGCCGCCGATGCGCTGGCCGATCCGGGCAGCAACCCGAACACGGTCAGCAACGGCATCGCGCCGCAGCTCGCGTCGCTCGAAATGCTGATCTACCCGACCACCCAGCAGCTCGCCGCCGCCGACGCGAACGCGCGCAACGGCGTGCTCGAGATCGCGCCGATGGACGCGCCGCTCGCGCTGTTCGTCTGGAGCAGCAACCGGATCGTGCCGGTGCGCGTCACCGAATTCAGCATCACCGAGGAGATGTTCGACAGCGCGCTCAATCCGATCCGCGCCAAAGTGTCGCTCGGTCTTCGCGTGCTGAGCATCGACGATCTGCCGTACGCGTCGAGCGGCGGCAGCATCTACCTCGCCTATCAACAGCAGAAGGAGCGGCTCGCGCAGAAGGCGGTGGGCGGTTCGCTCGCGAAGCTCGGCATCACGGGGATTCCATGAGCGACTTGCTGACCGCGCTACTCGACGCCGGCACGCTGCCCGCCACCGGCTACGACACCAGCAGCCGGTATTACGGCTTGCCGGTGCTGGAAACGACCGCGGCGAACGGCGTCGTGATCCGCTATGTGAAGCGCCGCTTCATTCCGGATGCGGCGCTGTTTCCGACGCTCACCGTGCATCAGGTGCAACAGGGCGACCGCATCGACGTGCTGGCTGCGCGCTATCTCGGCGATCCGCTGCTGTACTGGCGCGTCGCCGACGCGAACCTCGCGGTGCGTCCGGACGATCCCCTCGCGCCGCGCACGCCCGCGGTGCCGGCGGGACAACCGTTGCCGCCGCCGGTCGCGGTCAGCGTGGATATCCCGCTTGCCGCTAGCAGCGCGGGAGGCCTCACATGATCAACGCGATCGAGCTGTCGCTGTGGATCGGGCCGGTCGTGCCGATCAAGGCATCGAAGACGATCATCGACGCGCTGCAGTCGGTGAAGGTGACGACGCGCGCGACCGGCGCGAGCGGCTTCGAGCTGAACTTCCTGATCGACGTCGATTCGCCGCTGCAGACGCTCTTTCTGATCGCGGGCGGCGGCGTTCCGCCGGTGATGCGCGTGATCGTCGGTGTGACGGTGAACGGCACGATGAACGTGCTGATCGACGGCGTGATGACGAATCACCACGTCGGCACCGACATCCAGAACGGCAAGACCACGCTGACGGTGATCGGCGAAGACCTGACGCGCATGATGGACCTGTTCGATACCAGCGGCCTGCCGCTGCCGGCGATGCCGCCCGAGGCGCAGGTCGCGCTGTTGCTCGTCAAGTATGCGGTGCTCGGCGTCGCGCCGATGATCATCCCGAGCGTGCTGATCGACGTGCCGTTGCCGATCGACCGGATTCCCCGTCAGAAGGGCACCGATCTGAAGCACATCCGGCGGCTCGCCGATGCGGTCGGCTACGTGTTCTACCAGGACCCCGGTCCGCAGCCCGGCATCAGCGTCGCGTACTGGGGACCGCAGATCAAGATTGGGCCGGTGCAGCCCGCGCTCGCCGTCGACGCCGACGCGTACACGAATGTCGACAAGCTGCAGTTCACGTTCAAGAACGCTCGCAAGTCGCTGCCGATCGTGATCATCCAGGAGCCGCTGACGAAAACGCCGATCCCGATCGCGGTCGGCGACATCTCGCCGCTCAATCCGCCGCTTGGCGCGATCCAGCCGATTCCGACGCGCATCGATTTGACCAAGGGCGCGGCCAAGTGGTCGGCGATGCGCGCGATGCTAATCGCGATGGCGCGCGCGGCGCAAAGCGCCGAGGCGGTGACCGCGAGCGGTTCGCTGAACGTGCTGCGCTATGGGCGCGTGCTGAAGGCGCGCGGGCTGGTCGGGCTGCGCGGCGCGGGTCTCGCGTTCGACGGTCTGTGGTACGTGACGGGCGTCACGCACGAACTCAAACGCGGCGAATACAGGCAGGACTTCGAACTGAGCCGCAATGGGCTCGTCTCGACGCTTGGGAGCATCCCGACATGAACGACTATGAGGCCTCATCCGACGAAGCCGGCAGCACGCTCGAGGCGGAAAGCTCGAACGCGTCGCAGCAGTTCTTCGGCAAGTATCGCGGCACGGTGCTCAACAACGTGGACCCGATGCAGATCGGCCGCATCCAGGTGATCGTGCCGGACGTGTCGACCTTCACGCCGACCTCGTGGGCGATGCCCTGCGCGCCGGTGGCGGGTATCCAGATGGGCATCGTGACGGTGCCGCCGATCGGCGCGGGCGTGTGGGTCGAGTTCGAGCAGGGCGATCCGGACTATCCGATCTGGGTCGGCTGCTACTGGGGCGAGGCCGCCGAGGTGCCGGTGCTCGCGCACGCGGCGCCGCCCGCGGTCGCGACGATCGCCTTGCAGACGACGCTGCAGAACGGCCTCGTGGTCAGCGATCTCCCGGGGCCGACGGGCGGCATCATGCTGAAGAGCACGACCGGCGCGACGCTGATCGTCAACGACACCGGCATCTACATCCAGAACGGCAAGGGCGCGTCCATCACGCTGATCGGACCGACCGTGACCGTCAATGCAGGCGCACTCACCGTGATCTAGGCACGCGAGGAGACACACATGGCCGGTCCTCTGTTTCACGTCGGCGCGGTGGCGATGTGCCCGCACGGCGGTCAGATCGCGGTGCTGCCCGGCAGCCCGCGCGTGCTGGTGAGCGGCATGCCGGTGGCGACCGTCGCGGACCAGCATCTGGTGGCGGGCTGCGGCTTCACGATCCCGCCGCCGCAGCCTTGCCTTCAGGTGACGTGGCTCACGCCGGCGACGCGGGTGCTCGTGAACGGCTCGCCGCCGATCACTCAGGCCTCCACCGGGTTGGCGATCAGTGCGACCGGCGTGCCGCAAGGGCCGCCGATGATCGTCTCGACGCAAACCCGAGTGATCGCGCAATGAATACCGTGCCGACCCTGCCGATCGCGGCGCCTTATGGCATCGACGGCCGCGGCCGCACGATGGAGGCGCAGCGCGGCCGCCATCTGCGCGATCTGATCGAAGCGGTGTTGTTCACCGCGCCCGGCGAGCGCGTGATGCGTCCGACGTTCGGCAGCGGCGTGCTCGGCCTCGTTTTCGATCCGAACGGGCCGGGCCTCGCGGCGATGACCCAGGTGCTGGTGGCGGGCGCGCTGCAAACATGGCTCGGCGACCTGATCGAGATCGGCGGCGTCGAGGTCGAAAGCGACGACGCGACGTTGACGATCAAGGTCAGCTACCTCGACCGGCAGAGCGGCGACACCGCCACGGTCCTGTTCGGGAGATCGGTATGAGCACGTCCGCGATCGACGACCGGCGCGAGCTGGTCCGTCGCTCGACGACGGACCCGGCGCTCGCGCCGGTCAACGGGATCGACTTCATTCAGATCGATCCGGCCGACGAGGCGCGGCTTGTCGTGCAGTTCATCTTCGACATCGACACCGATGTCGATCCGGATCTGCCGACGGCGGTGGGTGCGCCGCTGTCGAAGCAGCTGGTCTCGATCGCTGGCGGCGAGCGGATCAGGTCGATTGCGGTCAAGTCGGTGCAACGCGGGCCGGCCTCGAACCAGTTGCAGGTGATCGCAAGCGAGGTCGGCGACTTCTCGACCTATACGCTGCAGCTCGGCTCGCCGGCCGACCCGCCGCCCGCCGGCTTCGATCCGGTGCTGTGCGCGGCGAGCTTCACGTTTCATGTCGAATGCGCGAAGCGCTTCGACTGCAAGGACAGCGCGCTGTGCGTGCCGCCCGCGCAAAGCGCGCCGAACATCGACTATCTGGCGCGCGACTACCCGGCGTTCGTCCGGGTCATGCTCGACCGTCTCGCCTTGCTCGCGCCGCGCTGGAGCGAGCGCAATCCGGCCGATCTGGGCGTGGCGCTGGTCGAGACGCTCGCCTATGTGGCCGACCAGCTCGGCTACCGCCACGACGTGATCGACACCGAGGCGTACCTCAACACGGCCCGGCTGCGCACGTCGATCCGCCGGCACGTGCGGCTGGTCGACTATCGGCTCGACGACGGCTGCAATGCGCGCGTCTGGCTGGCGCTCGATCTCGACGCCGACCTGCCGCAGGGCGTGCCGCCGGGTACGCGCTGCGCGACGCTGTTCGACGGCGCCGGCGCGCCGACCCTGCGCGCCGACGCGCAGACCTATGACATGGCGCTCGCAGCGGGCGCGCAGTTCTTCGAGGTGATGGCCGACCGCTTCACCGCCGACCAACCGCCGCGGCCGAACCCGCGGCCATTGAGCGCCGACAACAATGCGATGTCGCTCTACGCATGGAGTGCGCGGGAATACTGCCTGCCGGTCGGCGCGACCGCGGCGACGCTCGACGGCACCTACACGTTGCAGCGAGGCGCTATCCTGATCCTGGCCGAGGCCTGCGGACCGGACACCGGCGCGACCGCCGACGCCGACCCGGCAAGGCGCTGCGTGGTGAGGCTGGTGCGCGACTCGGCCAAGAGCACCGATCCTTTGACGCTCAGGCCGGTCACGCGCATCGTCTGGCACGACGGCGACGCGTTGCCGTTTCCGCTCTGTGTGTCGAGCGTGACCGACTCGACCCACGGAAGCCGGCCGCTCACCGGTGTCAGCGTCGCCTACGGCAATGTCGTGCTCGCCGATCATGGGCGCACGCTCGGCAGTCCGCTCGAAGCGCCTCAGGAACTGCTGGCGGCGGTGCCGCCGTACGGCCGCTACCGGCCGCTGCTTTCTCAGCCAGGCGTGACGCTCGCGGCCGCCAATCCGTACCTAGCCGATCAGCCCGGCGACACCGCCAAGCCGATTCAGCCGGCCGCGCGCGCGGCTTCATGGAGCGTCGCCGATACCGTGCCGACCATCGCGCTGACCAGCAGCGATCAGGATGGGAACCCGCTCAACTGGCGCGCGGTCGGCGATCTGCTCGAAGGCGGGATCGACGCGGAAACCACCGCGTTCGAAACGGAAGTCGAGAACGACGGCACCACGTACCTGCGTTTCGGCGACGGCGTCAACGGCCATCTGGTCGAACCCAGCATGCAGTTCACTGCGTCGTACCGCGTCGGCAACGGTGCCGCGGGCAACGTCGCCGCGGATTCGATCGGCCTGATCGACCGCGGCTTCGAGGGTGGCGGCGTGATCCGGTCATTGACCAATCCGTTGCCGGCGTTCGGCGGGCGCGATGCTGAAACGATCGCGCATGCCCGCCAGAACGCGCCGATCGCATTCCGTCAGCAGGAGCGCGCGGTCACCGCGCAGGACTATGTGGACCGCGCGCTGCAATTCGCCGGTGTCGCGCGCGCAGCGGCGAGCCTGCGTTACACCGGAAGCTGGACCACGGTGTTCGTGACGGTCGAGCGCAACGCGGGCGTGGCGCTCGACGCATCGTTCAGGACCAGACTCGAAGCCTATCTGGAGCGCTACCGGATGGCGGGCCATGACCTCGAAGTCGAGGACGCGGTGCGCGTGCCGCTGCGTGTCGCAATGCATGTGTGCGTCGCGAACGGCTACGTGGCCGCCGACCTCGCGAAGCTGCTGTTGGCGATCTTCACGAGCGGGCTGCAGCCGGACGGCACGCCCGGGCTCTTCAATCCGCAGCGTTTCCTGATGGGCGAGCCGTTCTATCTGAGCCCGCTGATCGCGGCCGCGCAGCGGGTCGAAGGCGTCGCGTCGGTGAAGGTGACCCGCTTCGAGCGCGAACAGTCGCCCGACCGCACCGGCCTGCGCACCGGCGTGCTGGTTCCGCGCGCGACCGAGCTGTTCGAGCTCGCGAACGATCCGGATTTTCCCGAGCGCGGACAGTTCGAACTGACGATCGATGGTGGGATATGAGCACGACCAAGCCAGGCTGCGAGTGCGACTGCTGCACCGGCGTGTCCGCGCAGACGCCGGCGACCGTGACGAACCGCCCCGGGCTGTCGTCGCTCGCGTACCGGGTCGGCACGTGGGCGAAGTTCCGCAATAGCATGCTCGACGCGCTGTCGAGCACGGGCCGGCTCACGGCGCTGAAAACCCGCAGCGACGACGATTTCACCATCGCGTTGCTGGATTCGTTCGCGGTGGTCTGCGACATCCTGACGTTCTACAGCGAGCGCAGCGCGAACGAACATTACCTGGGCACGGCCACCGATCCGGTGTCGGTGCGCGAGCTGGCGAAGCTGGTCGGCTACCGGCTCGCGCCGGGCGTGGCGGCGAGCGTGCCGCTCGCGCTGACGGTGCAGGCGCCGGCGGCCGTCGCGGCGGGCACCGCGCTGTCCGGGCCGCAGCCGGTGCTGGTGCCGCCGGTGGTGCCGGTCGTGGCCGGACTGCAGGCGCAGAGCGTGCCGGGGCCGGGCGAGCAGCCCGTCACGTTCGAGACCATTGCGCCGATCGAGGCGCGCGCGAGCTGGAATGCGCTGCGCGTTCGCACCGCGCGCGCGCTGGCGGCTGATCCGGCCAACGCAAGCGCAGGGCACTTGAGTCTCGCTGGGCTGGCGGGCAGCGTGCAGGCGGGCGACTGGCTGCTGGTGGTGGTCAGCAACGCCGGCGGGGTGCTGGCCACCGGCGTGAACCGCGTTGCGCAGGTGAATACCGACAACGCGACGCAAACGACAGTGGTCACGTTCGACAACCGCGGCGGTGCGCCGGTATTGGCTGGCGATCCCACCACGGCCGCGCCGGCGCTTGGCGGAACGCTCGGCGATGCGGCGCTCGCGCGCTCGGTCAAGGGCGTCGTGTGGAGCGACCAGGCGGAGCTGGTCGCCCAGGCGCGCAAGCTGCAATGGCCGTTGCAGCAGCTCGAAGACAACCTCAACGCGCTCAATGCGTCGCCGCCCACGCCGATTGTGCAGGCGTTCCGGCTCGGCGTGCGCGCCGCGCTGTTCGGCCACAACGCGCCGCTGTTCGCCACGCTGCCCAAGTTTCTGACGATCTCGGGCGTGTACTCGGACAGCGTGCTCGCGAATTGGGACAGCCCGCGCGCGACGATCGGCAGCGATCCATCCCGTTCGCCCGGTTGGATTTCGCTCGACCAGACGTATCCGGCGCTGGTCGCGGGCGGCTGGGTGGTGCTGCAAGGAGAGAGCGGCAACCCGCTCGTGATGGCGATCGGCGCGAGCCGCCAGGTGTCGCGCACCGGCTTCATGCTGTCGTCGAAGATCACGCAGCTCGAGCCGTTGAATGCGCCCGCGAGCCTCGGCGCATTCGTGATCCGCACCACCACGGTCCTCGGCTCGACCGACCGCTTCACCGTTGCCGCCGAGCCGGTGTCGGACCCGGTCTCTGGGTCGACGCTGAGGCTGGCCTCGGCGCAGTTGGGCCTGCGGGTCGGCCAGCAGATCGCGATCACCGGCGCGGCGCTCGACCAGTCGAGGCGTCTGGTCAGCGAGGTGCGCACGATCATGTCGGTCGCGCTGGTCGACGGCTATACGACGCTGGGCCTCGATCTCGATCTCGCGCACCAGTACGATGCGGCGTCCGTCACGATCAACGCGAACGTTGCGCCCGCAACCGAAGGCGCGTCGAAGAGCGAGATCCTCGGCAGCGGCAATGGCGTCGCCACGTGGCAGCGCTTCACGCTGAAGCAGACCCCGCTCACCTACGTCAGCGCGCCGACGCCGTCCGGCGTCGCGTCGACGCTGAGCGTGCGGGTGAACGGCGCGCGCTGGTCCGAAGTGCCGTGGCTCGCGACCCAGGGGCCGACGGCAGCCGTGTTCGCAACCGCCGTCGACGCGAACGGCAACACGATGGTCCAGTTCGGCGACGGCGCCGATAGCGGCGCGCGCTTGCCGAGCGGGCAGAACAACGTCACCGCGACCTATCGGCAGGGACTCGGCGTCGCGGGCAACGTTGCGGCCGGGCGCATCACCACGCTGCTCACGCGGCCGGCGGGGCTGCAAGGCGTCATCAATCCGGTCGAGGCGAGCGGCGGCGGCGACCCCGAATCGCTCGAATCGGGCCGGCTCAATGCGCCGATGAACGTGCGGGCGCTCGATCGGATCGTCTCGCTGGAAGACGTCGGCGACTTCGCGCGCGCCAGTGCCGCGATCGCGAAGGCGCAGGCCGTGTGGGCCTGGGACGGGCGGCGCCAGGTGGCGTGCGTGACGGTCGCGGGCACGGGCGGCGCGCCGCTCGATGCGTCGTCGGCGCAATTCGCGCATCTGCTCGGGGCGATGAACGCGGCCACCGACGGCACCGTGCCGATCGTGCTGTGCAGCTACGTGCCGCGCGTGTTCACGGTCGGCGCGACGCTCACCGTCGACCCCGCACTGGATGCGGATGCGGTGGTCGCCGCGGCCAAGTCTGCGTTGCGCGCCGCGTTCGGCTTCGATGCGCGCAGCTTCATGCAGCCGGTGCAGGCGAGCGAAGTGATCGACGTGCTCCAGAACGTGCCGGGCGTGATCGCGCTGACGCTCGACGCGCTGCGCGTCGCAGGCGGCGCTGCCACGGGGGCTTCGACGCCGATGCTCCTGACCGTCTCGACCTGCGCCTCGGCCGGCAGCCTGCGGGCGATGCCGCCGCAGCTCGTCGCCGGCAAGCTTGCCGGCGCCGAGTTGCTGATGCTCGACAGCGGACCCTTGCCAGCGGTGGTGCACACATGAACCCGCTCGTTGCCGAAGCGATCTATGGGCTGTTGCCGGTTGCCGTGCGCACCAGCGATGCAGCGGCGGGCGGCGCGCTGCTCGATCTGATCAAGGTGATCACGACCCAGGCGCAGTACCTCGACGCCGACCTCGAACAGCTGTACGACGACCTGTTCATTCAGACCTGCGCACCGTGGGCGATTCCGTATATCGGCGAGCTGATCGGCTATCGGCCATTGCGGCCGATTCCGCCGCAGGACGCGACCGCACGGGCCGACGTCGCCGATACGATCGGCTACCGGCGCCGCAAGGGCACGGTGGCGGTCCTCGATCAGCTCGGCTTCGACGTGACGGGCTGGCCCACGGTGGCGGTCGAGTTCTTTCAGCGGCTCGCCGTTGCGCAGTACGTGCGCAACCACGTGCGGATCGGCAACGCATGCGTCGACACGCACGGCTTTCAGTGCGCCGCGGACTTCGACTCGGCGTTCGACACGATGCCCCGCAGCGCGGATGTGCGCCGCATCGCCAGCGGGCGAGGGCGCTACAACATCCCGAACGTCGGCGTATTCGTCTGGCGCCTCGCGGCCTTCGGCGGCGCGACGCTCGCCGCGCCCGATAAGCCGGTCGGTGCGGCCGGCATCGGCACGGCGGCGCGGGTCGGCGCGGGGCGCTACACGTTCGACCCGTTCGGCCGCAACGTCGCGCTCGTCAATCCGCCGCAGCCGCTCGCGCAGAGCTTCAGCGTGACGCAGCGCGCGAACGTGCCGTTCGCGTTGCGGCGCGACGCACTCTACGTCGAACTGGAGGCGCTGCGCACCGTCGCCGACTATCGGCCGGAATTCTTCGGCAATCCGCCGGTCTTCGCGGTGTATGACAGCAACGGCAAGTCGATTCCCGCGTCGGCGATCTGCTGCTGTGATCTCGCCGGCTGGACCGCGCCGACCGAGCCGGGCATCGTCGTCTCGGTGGATCCGGAACTGGGACGCCTGATGTTCGCAGGCGCGCCGCCTGACCCGGTGCGGGTCGCTTATGCGTACGCGTTCGGCGGTCCCTATGGCGGCGGCACCTATCATCAGGCGGCCGATGCGCACGAAGGCGCGGCGCGAGTGGTGACGGCGTTCGCGTCGGTCGATCCGGCAACCTTGCAGCAGGGCGTCTTCGAAATCGCCGACAGCGGCACGTTCGACGGCCCGTTCGCGCTTACGCCCGCATCGGCGTCGCTCGTCGTGCGTGCGGCCGAGGACGCGCGACCCATCGTGCTCGGGTCGCTCACGATCGACGCCGTGCCGGGCGGCAGCGTCACGCTGCGCGGCCTCGGCGTGCGCGACGGGATCGTGGTGCGCGCGGGAGCGGCGAGCTCGTCGAGCGCCGCTAGTGCGTCGAGTTCTTCGAGTGGAGCGAGCCTCGCCGTCACGGACAGCGCATTCACGCTGAACCTCGAGCACTGCACGCTGTGCGGCCCGCTCATCTGGACTTACGACGGCGGCGGCAGCCTGAAGGTATCGCACAGCTTGTGCGCCGCACTGCAAATCGACGCACGCGTGACTGTCTCGGTGGCCGATAGTGCGGTCGACGGCGGCACGGACGCGGCGCCCGCGATCGTCGGCGCCGACGGCGCGAGCCCTTGCGGCGAGGTGGACATTGCGGCATCGACGGTGCTCGGCACGATCAGCGCGCGCGAGACCACGCTGATTGAGAACAGCATTCTGAGCGGACTTGCGCGCTTCGAACGCACCCAGGCGGGTTGCGTGCGCTACAGCTATGTGCCGCCGGGCTCCGTCACGCCGCAGCGGTTTCGCTGCCAGCCGGACCTCGCGACCGAGGCGGCGTTCGCCGCGTACCTCGCGTCATCCGGGCTCGCCGCGCTGGACGGCGTCACGCGACAGGCCATCGGCGCAGCGGTCGCGCTGCGCGTCGAGCCTGTTTTCACGAGCCGCCTCGCGGGGTTGGGCGGCTATCTGCAGCTCGCGGACAGCGGTCCTGTCGAGCTGGCCCAGGGCGCCGAAAGCGGCGACGAAATGGGCCTGTTTCACGGCATGTACAACGTGCGGCGCGAAGCCAATTTGCGGTTTCGCCTGACCGAGTATCTCCGCATCGGCCTCGAGGCCGGGGTGATCCATGCAAGTTGAGCCGACGATGGCGAGGAGACTGTCATGAAGGCCGATCGGAGTCGCGACACGTTCGACCCGCGCAAGCACTATCGGCGCGTGCTGCATCAGCAGGGCAGAGTCGTGCTCGACGCCGACGAGAACGAACAGGTATCGATCGATCTCGCCACCGCCGAGCGCACGATGTCCGACGTGATCGGGCCGGCCGGCGTGCCGGAGACGTCGCTTGCGCCCGGGTACGCGGGTGGCTTCGCGCTGGGCATCGGCGCGCCTCCCGGCAGCAGCTCGTCGGGGAGCTTCAGCAGTGTCAGCAGCTTCAGTAGTTTCAGTAGTTTCAGCAGCCTGAGCAGCCTGAGTAGCGTCGGCAGTTCCAGCAGCGGATCGAGCGTGGGCGGCTCCTCGTCGAGCAGCTCATCGGGTTTTGTGCCGCTGCCGGGCAACGATCTGACGATCGCGCACGGACGTATCTATGTTGACGGCATTCTGGTCGTCAACGACGCCGATACCACGCTGCTCACGCAGCCGTATTTGCCGCTCGCCGGCGACGCCGGTCCCGCCGGCCTCGCGGGAGCTGGCGTCTATGCGGCCTATCTCGACGTATGGGAGCGCGTGGTAACGCCGATCGACGATCCATCGATTCAGGAGATCGCGCTCGGCGGCCCGGACACGTGCTTGCGCTCGCAGCTCGTCTGGCAGGTACGGCTCGCTGCGATCGACACCCGCAGGTTCGGCAATGCTCCCGTGTGCAACGACATTGGACCACCCTGGCCGCAACGCTCGACCGGCCAGCTGAGCGCGCTCACGAGCGCCCCCGCGGTCGATCCGACGCCATGCACGCTGCCGCCCGAAAGCGGCTACCGCAGCCTCGAAAACCAGTTGTACCGCGTCGAGATCCAGCGCGCGGGCGGCTACGGCAGCGCGACCTTCAAGTGGTCGCGCGAGAACGGCTCGGTGGTGCTCGGCATCGCGCCAGCGCCGGGCCAGCCGGCCTCCGGGACGCTCAGCGGCAGGACGCTATACGTGAGCTCGACCGGCCGCGATGCGTCGCTGGGCGTCGCGCCCGGCGACTGGGTCGAGCTGATCGACGATCGCGCCGAGTTCCTGTCCGGACGCGGCGAGCTGCTGCAGGTCGCGGCGACCAGCGACGCGCAGATGACCGTCACGCTGCAAAACGCGCCGACGCAGCCGCTCGATCTCACGCTGCATCCAAAGCTGCGGCGCTGGGACCAGACGCAGAATGCGACAGCGGCGGGCGTCGCGATCGTCGACGGCACGCCGATCGATCTGGAGAACGGCGTGCAGGTGCAGTTTTCGAACGGCCAGTACGCGGTTGGCGACTACTGGCTAATTCCGGCCCGCACGGCTAACGCGCAACAGCTGACGGGCACGATCGAATGGCCCGAGGACGCGGGCGGCAATCCGCTGCCGCAACCGCCGCGCGGCGTCGTTCACCACTACTGCAAGCTCGGTATCGTTGCGTATGACGGCTTTGCCTTCGTGCCGCCGCAAGGCGCCAGCGCGGTCACCGACTGCCGGCTGTTCTTCCCGCCGCTGACCGGGCTCGAGACCTCGCAATGCCCGTGCACGATCACGCTGCAGCCCGGCTCGAACTGGACTGCGCAACTGGCTTCGCTGTTCGCGCGCGACAGTGCCGCCGACGCCGAGATCTGCTTCGCGGCGGGCGAGTTTGACACAACCCAGACCGTCGCGATCACCACGACCGGCAATGTCAAGGTAACGGGCGCGGGGTTCGGCACGAAGCTCGTCGGACAGCAGCTCGAAGTGGTGCTTCGCTTCAAGAACTGCGCGAGCGTGATCGTGCGCGACCTGAGCGTGATGGCCTCGCGCGCAACGACCCAGCTCGATGGGGTAGGCGACAGCATCGGCGGCGCGCTCGAATTCGACGACTGTGCGCTGGTCAACGTCGATGCCGCGGCCCTCACGTGCGCGGGCGCGCTGAGAGCGGGCGCGGCCTGTCTGAAAGTGTCGAACACGACTACCGACGCGGGCACGGTGCGGGTGTCGAACACCCGGATGTCGGTCGGCCAGATGCAGTACGGCATGGTGCTGGTGAACGTGCAGAAAGCGTACATCGACGGTAACGAGCTGCTTGGCGCCCACAGCAAGCCGGTGTTGTTTCGGACCGCATTGCAAAGCGGGCTATATCGCAAGCTCGTCCAGCGCGTGCTGGTCGGCAGTGCGGGGACGCCGGGCGTCGGTTCGTCTTCGTCGAGCTCGTCTTCGTCGAGTTCGTCGACTTCGCCGCCCACCCGGCCGACCGCGAAGAAGACCGTCGCCGTCGCACGGAAGAGGGCCAGCAAGAGCATCGCCAAGGTCGCGCCCGAGGCCACTGCGGCTGGCGTCGCACCGGCCGCGCCGGTCGAACCCGCCGCCGCGACCGGTGCGATCTCGCCGATTGCAGGCGCGCTCTCGCGTCTGCCGAACACGCACATCAACGTCGGTGCCGCGACGATCAGTTTCAACACGCCTGCGCAGTTGAAGGGGGTCTGGCAGACCTACGTCGACAGCAACGCGCCGAAGGAATTCGCAACGAGCCGCGATCTTCTCACCTTCGTCAAACAGGCGGCGTCGACCTTGTTGACCAGCCCCGCCGCGCAGGCGCAGTTTTCCGGATTCCGCGACATCGTCCGCTTCTTCGAGAACAACCAGATCTCGTCGGGACGCGCGGGCATCGTGGTCGGCGGGCAGGTATGCACGACGCTCAATGTGACCCGCAACACGATCGATGGCTTCATGCAGGGTGTCGCAGTCGGCGTCAGCCATTTCGACGCGGGGCCGGGCGCGACGCCCCCCGACATGGCCGGCAGCGTAACGATCCGCGACAACGAAATCCAGGTGCTGATCGATCCGGTACTCGGTCACGCTGCCGCGCGCTACGCGATCTTCGTGGGCAACTGCACGTCGCTACAGATCGAGAACAACCGCGCGAACCTGACCATGCCTGCTCAAGCCGATCTCGTGACGGACGGCATCCGCGTATGGGGCTACGCGGGCAAGAAAATGATCATCCGCCACAACCATATGACGCGCTTTACGACCGGCATCCGCGTCGTGCGGGTGGTGGCGCCGGGCAAAAAGAACGATCAGGGCGGTCCCGGTCCGCAGAACTACGTCTCGAATGAGCCGCCCCCGCAGCTATGGCTCGTCGCGGATAACCTGCTCGAAAGCGTGGGCAACCCAGTCGATGCACCGACCTGCATGAAGGTCGATAACGTGCGTGGATGAGCGCGGCAATTGCGGGAACGACGATGAAGAAGCTGATCCTGCGCAACTTTCAATCGCCGGGCGACATCGTGATGCTCACGGCGGCGGTGCGCGATCTGCATGCCGCTTATCCCGGCGAGTTCGCGACTGACGTGCGCACGCCGTGTCCGGCGATCTGGGAGAACAATCCACACCTGACGCCGCTGCGCGAGCAGGATCGCGACGTTAAGGTGTACGACTGCCACTATCCGTTGATCCACCAGAGCAACCACGCGCCGTATCACTTCCTGCACGGCTTCATCGACTATCTGAACCGGCAGCTCGGTCTCGCGATCCGGCCAACCCGCTTTTGCGGCGACATCCATCTGGCTGCGCGCGAGAAGGCGTGGATCTCGCAGATCGAAGAGCTGGTGCACCAACCGGTGCCTTTCTGGATCGTCGTCTGCGGCGGCAAGCGCGATTTCACGATCAAGTGGTGGTCCCCCGAGCGCTATCAGGCCGTAGTCGATCATTTCGCCGGCCGGATTCAGTTCGTCCAGGTGGGCGAGGCCGGTCATCAGCATCCGCCGTTGCGCAACACGATCGATCTGCGCGGCAAGACGGATCTGCGGCAACTGATCCGGCTTGTCCATCACGCGCAAGGCGTGCTCTGTCCGGTCACGTTGCTGATGCACCTCGCCGCCGCCGTGGAGGTGAAAAGAGGCATGCCAAAGAACCGGCCATGCGTGGTGGTGGCCGGCGGCCGGGAGCCGCCGCATTGGGAGGCGTATCCGCATCATCAATACTTGCATCGCGCCGGCGCCCTCAAGTGCTGCGACGACGGCGGCTGCTGGAAGTCGCGCGTGCGTCCGCTTGGCGACCACTCGCAGAACGATCGCCCGGAGAACCTGTGCATCGATGTCGTCGGGCAGCTGCCGCGTTGCATGGAGCTGGTCACCGCGGGCGATGTGATTCGCGCGATCGATCTCTACTTCGAGGGCGGTGCGATCAGCGCGTTGTCCGCGCAGCAGCGCGAGGCGTGCAACGCCCTCGTGACCGGCGCGGCGTACGCTGCAGTTTGAACGGGGAGCGACGCAATGGCCTTCGTAGACAATCGCAAGCTTGCCGTCGCGATCTATCTGAGCGGCGGTATTGGCGACGTGATCGTCTCGGCGCGTTTCGTCCAGCATCTGTTCGCGGCTGTCGGGCATCCCGGCATCGACGTTTACTATCACTCGCCCGACGTGGCGCGCTTCGTTTTCAACGCGGCGCGCTTCGTCCACGGTGTCTATCCGCTGTCGGCCCTGCAGGGCGCGCGGCATAGGTACGACGTCGTCGTCTTTGTCGCGCAGTTCGTCCGCTACGAAATCCAAAAACGGGCCAACATCGAGCGGTTGTGCCCGGCGCTGCTGAAGATCGCGGACGAAGCCGACCAGCGGCTCGCGCAATATCGCGGCCTGTTCGACCGGTTGCCGCTGCTTGACGGCTTGTGGGGCAGGTTATCCGCGCAGCAGGGCCGCAACGTGGTCGCCAATCTGGGCTTCCTCGGCAATCTGCCGATCGACGCGGCGACCGGTACGTTTCTCGCGCCGGACCCGGCTCGGCTGACGCTGGTGGATACGCTTCTTAACGGGCAGCACAGGCCCTATGTGACGCTGCACGACGGCTTCGACAACCTGCATGGCTCGCAACCCGGTCAAGCCACCAAGTGCTGGCCCGTCGAATACTGGGCACGCCTCGTCGAGCGTTTGAAGGCGAATGCTCCGGGGGTGGGCGTGGTGCAGATCGGCGGCTGCAAGAGCCGGCATATTCCGGGTGTCGATGTCGACCTCGTGCAGCGAACCGACCTTCATGAAGCCGCGTGGGTACTGAAGCATGCGCTGCTCCATATCGATACCGACTCGGGCCTCGTCCACATGGCGAGCGCGCTGCGTACGCAGTCCGTCGTGCTGTTCGGGCCGACGCTGGCGGCCTATTACGGCTATCCCGGCAACATCAATTTGGATGCGGGTTCATGCGGCGGCTGCTGGTGGTCGACGCCGGATTGGCTAAGCCGCTGTCCGCGCGGACTCGCCCAGCCCGCCTGCATGGCGGCGCTCGCGCCGGAGCTGGTCGAGCGCCACGCGCTGCCGATCCTGGCGGCGCGGGCGGCGCAACGCTCGCGCTATACGCTGGCTGATGCGCGCTTATACGACAGCGCGCTTCGCAATGAACGCGCCGCGGTGCTCGAAAACATGTTTGCGCAACTCGGGATACCGCCAGTGCCGATCTCGGCGCACGCACGGCGTGCGGACGTCGGCATGTACATTCACGCTTCCAAGCAATGGGAATACCTTTACGCCCATCAGCAGATCGAGCGGCGCTTCGGCGCGAACCGCAGCGATCTCGTGATTGCCGATATAGGGGGCGGGCGAGGCGCGCTGGCACCGTATCTCGCGAGGCTCGGACATCGGGTCAGTGTGTACGATATCGACTACCTGTGGGATGACGGAGGGGACGTCGATGTCGAACGGCGATATCTAATATGGGCGGGCAACGAAGGCATCAGCGCGCAGTTTGCGTCGGTCTATAACCTGCCGGCGGAGGATGCGTGTTTCGACGTGGTGTTGAGCGTGTCGGTCGTCGAGCATATCGTCTACAAGCAATACGCGTTGAAGGAAGCGCTGCGTGTGCTGAAGCCCGGTGGGTTGCTGGTCCTGACATTCGATTTTGCGGCGGCACCGGAACGGTTCGAGGACGGTTTGCGCCGTGAAATCTTCGACCCGGAGCGGCTCGACGCCACCGTCGCAGCATTGGGGCTAGGATCCGTCGGATTCGGCGAAGCAGCCCTCGCAACCAGTATCGCAAACATACGCGATGACCGCGTGCTCGGCATTCCTGACGGTATGACCGTCGGCGGCATAGCGATCGCGAAGGAGAAGGTGAGACTGTGATTGCATCGACCGTCTATCAAGCTAAAACGAAGGAAAGCCCGCGTTCCAGGCCGTCGGACCATCATATCGGCCAATCGACTGTGACGTCCGCGACAGCGATCTCGCGTGCGGTGGAGGTCGCGCGCAGTCCCGGCATGCCCTTGCCGCTCCAGGTGGAGCGGGACGCAGCGGTCCGGTTCGGCCGTAGTTTTAGTCAAGTCCGCATTCATGCCGACGATCGCGCGGCGGGAGCGGCCGCGTCGCTGAAGGCGGCGGCATTTACCCTCGGCAACGACATCGTGTTCGGCTCTAACCGCTATGCGCCGGCCTCGCTCGCCGGCGAGTTGTTGCTCCAGCATGAGTTGAAACATGTGGCACAGCAGCGTTTTGCGCGCCCGGCGGAGATGCCGGAACTGGATTCGCCCGGCTCCTCGCATGAGCGTGAGGCGCGCAAGATTCTCGATCCCTGCGTGGAGTCCTTGCCCCTCCAGCGGATCCAGTGCGCGCCGGACGACGCGCAATACTCGATTGGCGGCCCGTTCGCTGACTCGGTGGGCAAGCGGATTTTCGGCGATACGGCCTGGCCTTTCATCAAGGCTGTGCTGGAGGGCTTTGTCGGAGGGCTGCAAGCGGATGTGAAGTCGGGTCGCGCGGACGCGGCAAAAAGCCACCTGGCCATGCTGCTCGTGCCTACGAATGCCATCGCGTTTCATGGAGGGTATCTCGTCGGATTCGTGTTGGGGCTAGTCAGTCCGATTACCGATCTGGTCAAGGGGATCATTGGCGCCGTCAAGCTCGGCTGGTCCGCGCTTGAATGGGCGGCCAAATGGTCGCCCCCCGGCGTGGCCGCGAGTCCCGATCGTCAACGGAAGATAGCGGTTCTAATGGACAAGTTTCGCGATCTGGAGGTTCAGTTCAATCAGTCGTTGATCGACTTCATTGCGGATCCAAAGGGGACGATCCAGAAGGTCGCCGGTTTTCTCGACAGTCTCATGCAACTCGCCCTCGACAAGGCACGCGATCTTGGCGCCAAGGCGGCACACGCCATCTTCGACTTTCTCGAGAAGGATTTTTTCAGCATGGGGCGGGGCATCGGAGAGGTGATCGGCGCATTGGTTGCCCAGGTCCTTTTGCTGGTTTTCAGCGACGCGATCGGCAACCTGGTTTCCAAGGGTGCTAGCTTCCTCGGAAAGGCGGCTGAGTTCGTAGCCGGGAAAGCCGTGGAAGTCTTCGAATGGATCAAGGGGATGGCGTCAGAGGTGGTCTCGCTCCTGCGCAATGCCGTCAAGGGCGCGCTTAAAATTTTTGAGGGTCTTGCGAACAAGGCGATCGAGGCCTTCGATGCACTTGCAGCCCTGTTTGCGGAGTCAGAAGCACTGGAGGCAGGTGGCGAAAAGATCGCAGCGGGCGTCGGTCGTGGCGTTCAGGGGCCGGCGCCTAATATCATGGAGTCGAGAAAGGTTTCCTCGATCCGAACGTCTCCGGCTACAGTCTCGGACCTTAAACCCCCAAAAATTCATCCCTCGAATCTCGAAAAAGGAGCCTCACAAGGAACAAAGGTATCACCGCTTGCAAAAGATGCAGCGGCACTGCAGTACCGGAATAACTTGGTCAAGCGTTTTCCAAAGCTGCAGGAAGCAGAACTAGGGCCCATCAAGCGCAACCTGGCTGAACCAGGGTTGTTCGAGGAATCAATCTACACGGGTTCCGGTGAGCGTTCGTGGATTGCAAAAATGCGTGACGGAACACCTATTCAGCTCGACGATATAGACCAGGCGGGCGTCGTGGTCGACACCAAGATGCGTGGTCTACGTTCAGGGCTCGAAATCCCACCAGAGCAGGAACCCGATGTGGTCACTAAGTTGGGTGGTGCGGCGAAAGGTCGTACTTTTGCAGTGTTCCCAGAGAAGGAGCAGGCAAAGTTGCTTAAGCAATTGCGGTTCGCTCAAGAAAACGGCCTCACGGGCGTTCGCTGGGAAACGAACGACCTCGAACTTTTTCGTGATATCGCGCGCTACCGTTCGACGATGCTCTCGGCTAAGGAGCAGAAAATGTTCAACGTCGTCCTAGTCGAACGATGACAGGTGGTTGTGGGTTTCTGGATGGATTTCATCGATTTTCCGTTGATGGAGCCGATGATGCAGGAAGTGGCGGACGTGGCAAGATGTGCGGTGCGAAATGATGGCGTGATTTGCGACGTGATCCGTATGGCATCGACGAGTGCGATCACGGCGCGAAGCGCCGGCAATGTACGCAAGACCTGGACGTGAGATCAGTTTCGATACGATAGTAGGGGTGACCTTGATTTACGTGCAGTATGTGCCAAGAACGCGAGCGTCGACTGACCGATGCTTGCGATGCTTTACCGAAGATGAGGGACGGCCCCTCGAAGTCGGCTTGCAGGAGCAGGCTTCAAACCGCCACAAGCTGCGTGGGTAAAGAGCCCCCGTGGTGAGCGTTGTTGGAAAAGTCGGGGTTAAGCCCGGCAGGTGGGAGTCAAAGAGACGAACGTGAGTGAACCGCTGATGTGCAGGCCGCCAGCGTCGGTACCGCGACGGCGGCGTACCTCCCGTCTGTCACGGCCTCGTGGCAAGGTGTACGCGATGACCAGGTGACAGATGTGAGCGGACATCCGGCGCTCAGCTCGGCCAACCGCAGTACGATCCAGACCGGCACCGTTTCGCTGAACTGGGTGCTATTCGATTTCGGCGGCAGAAAGGCGGCATTGCGCAATGCGCAGCAACTGCTCGAAGCAGCCCGTGCGAACCAGGACGCGACGCTACAGGATACGTTCTCGAGGGTCGCGGCAGACTACTACGCGGCTCAGGCCGCAGCCGGCAAGCTTGCGGCCGCTGAGGAAACGGAGCAGACCGCGCACGACAGCTTTGTTGCGGCGTCAGCGCGTGTTCGGCACGGCGTGGCAGCAATCACCGACCAGCTACAGGCGCAGACGTCCTATGCGCAGGCGACGTACAACCGGGCGAAGGCGGAAGGCGAGCTGCAGACCGCACTCGGAACGCTGGCCTCAGATATGAACCTGAATCCTGCGCGGGCAATCGTGGTCCCGTCCGTTGACGAAGGCGTGACACCGGACAGCGAGTTTAAGGAATCCGTTGCGGAGCTGATCGATGAGGCCGAGCGTAGTCATCCGAGTGTGTTAACCGCCCGGGCACAGCTCGCCAGTCCCTGCAGACAGACACCCAGAATCTCCAGAACACAGCCTCGCTGCTTCAGATCGCTCGTCAATCATTCGGCGCCGCGAGGCATCGGTATAACGCAGGTGTCGGCAACATTCTCGAACTGCTGAACGCGCAGTCGTCGTTATCTGATGCCAGCCGGCAACGCATTCAGGCACTCACCGACTGGCGGGCCGCAAGACTGCAACTGGCCGCGAAGATCGGCCGGCTGGGTATCCCGGAGCTGCGCCGGGTAGAAGGCGATTGAGACAGGCGATCGACACGACAGCGCGCATCCACGACGGGGAAAAGCCATGCAGATTCTCTTCATCCATCAGAACCTTCGGGGCAGTTCAGGCACCTGATGATGTGATGATGCACTACACTCGCGTCCCTGGCGTGGAGGTGATCGCCTGGGGATGCCGTGCGGATTCGCGAAAACCTCACCCGCCCGATTGAAGGCGCAAGGGTGTACGGTTACGCCTTCTCTCCAGAGGGCCAACACCCACCGTATGAAGCGTTGCGAGCCACCGATCTGGCGATGCGTAGGGAAATGGCGGTGGCGAAAATTTGAAATCGTTGCGCAATGTCCGTGATCTGTTTCCGGACGCCTGTGAGGTTCTGAGGTTCGTTCTGGATGGCTTTTGTAACTCGTACCAGGTCCCGACGTATGGACGACGTTGCGTGTGATCTCCCAGTCGAAAGTGTAGCGGCAAGCATCGCTCGCTGACGGCAAGCGCGGCGCGTTTCGTCCCGCGCGGGATTTTTCTTCGCCGGTGGATTCGTTATTTGTTGTCGACCCTGAGTGCCTTAGCTTCACGTTGAGCGCGAACGGCATCGAGCGCCATGCCCATTTCGTCCCGACTCAGGGGGAGCACATCTTTCCCTTTTTCCCTCGCCGCCGCACCATTTGGGCCGGCTTCATGTCATTGAAGTTGTGAACAAGATGGCCGGCGACGATTTGCTGAGCCTCCATAGCGACGTCGAGGTCGTGTTCGCGTAGCTCTTCGGGGGTAAAAGTGATAAGGGTGGGTGGGTTCTTACTCATGATCCGGAGCTCCCATGTCAGAGTGGACGAAGAATCAAGAGTGAGCCGGGCTTCGCGTTCTTGCAACAGGCGATTGTGCGATAGCGAACGCGCCTCATCGGTTTGACATAAAAGGAATAACAATATTTGTGTAGGATTCCTATGTAATATCTTTGGCTTGTCATCGTCAGTCCATTCGACATACCCTGCCGTCGAAGAATACACACGTGTTCGCGAATTGCCGAAGGATGCGTCAAAGTGCGCCGCGCGCCTCCTTGGTATCTTCCGGGTGGGAGCGGTCAATGGCACTTGACTGCCGCGCGCGAAGTCCATGTCTGCGTATCCGGCACGCACGGCGGACACTGACGGCGCATCGGGGAAAGAGGGTGGAAGCCGGTGACTGGCATCGGCATGTTATAAGTGCCCGAACAATGGGGGAGGCGCTTTCGCAAACGATAACAAGGGTTAGTGATATGCGCGCGAAAAAATTCATCGCCTTCCGACCGGTAGCCGATTTGCACGTCACCCCATCGGGTAAAATGTTGGCCTCCCGGCGCCCGCCGAAATGGTTGCGTGCAAGCGCTGCATCGAGTGGCATGTCGGCGACAGCGACATACACAGGCGATCAGCATCGCGTCTACCGTGTACCACCGTGGGAATATCATGAATCTCGATCCCGAATTCGACGATCCGCTGATGGATGAAGAGTTTGGTGTGCTCGAACGCTTTCTTTCGAGCAATGCCGTTTGCGACGATGCGATGGACGCCGTCATGTTGCACGGCTTTCTGACCGCCGTCATCTCTGGACCGAGCATGGTCATGCCGGGCACGATACTTCCATGGATTTGGGATGCAAGGCACGCAACACGTCAGCCGAGATTTTTATCAGCCGGTCGGGCACGCAAGATGACCGGACTGATCATCCAATACTGGAACGACATCAACAACACCCTGAATAACTGTCCCGATCTGTTCGAACCCCCGCTGCACACGGCCGGGTGGAAGGGTGAAGAGATTGTCGTCCTCGACGAGTGGTGCGAGGGCTATTGCAAGGGCATCGACATCGATCGGGCGGCCTGGGAGCCGCTGATCGAACGGCACCCCGAGTGGTTCACTGCCATCCTGCTGTTTGGAACAGCCTCCGGATACCATGAACTGGGGCAGCGGGATTACACGGTCGAGCAACGTCGGTCATTCGCAAACCTGCTCACGGCCGCAGCGCTCAATATCCATCGATACTGGGGTGAGGAGCGCCGAAAACTGATGGAACAGGGTGAGCGGCCGAGCATGATCCGGGCGGTTCCAAGGCCGAAAGGCAGGACGGGCAAGCATGCCGGACGCAGCGATCTGGACGCGCAAGATGGGAACGGGTCCGAAGACCTGTTCCTTGTTGATTCGCTCGGCCGGACGACGGACGTTGCGTTTCACCCGCTTGCATTGTCCCCGCTGTCTACGGGCGTCACTCGCGAAGGTACGTCTGTCGATGTGCACATCTATCGGGCCGGAAACGACAGCCGCGACGGCTGGATCCTGGAAATCATCGACTCGCACGGAACATCAACAGTCTGGGACGACCCGTTTCCGACCGACGGAGCCGCGCTGGCAGAAGCGTTGTACACCATCAACTCGCACGGCATTGCATCGGTAACAGCAGGCGTACCGGAGCACGTGACGAAGCACTGACCGCTCTTGAACCGTCTGCGCCCCGAGTATAGGTCCGGTCGCCGCAGCCTGCGGGTCAAACCTTGTGTGCGGCGCGGACAGAAGCGTCACCCGGCAATGCCGTACAACATGCTGCCGGAAGCCAGCACCATGATCAGGAGTAGCAGTTTTTCCCGGGACGCAAGATATTACGTGATCTGCACGCGAGGCTATTTGCCGCCTGCATTCGAACCCGGGACTTTCCCCATCGACCATCCATGTCTTTGACCGATAGCGATTGTCTCGCGCCCAAAATCACACCGGCAGGCCATCTCCTTGCCGCGCCGGACGTCGATGCGCCTCCCTTGCCAGATGACGTAGCGCCAATTGTAGGCACCGCCTTCGGGCGTGGCACGGGTCATGGGCTGCTTTATCTGGGGAGCGCAACCATAGGGCGTGCGCTGCCGCCTGCGTGGGCATGGTGGCGCGACTTTGGCGCCCGCTATGTCACGTCTTTATGCACCACGTCAGAACGCGAGGAGGCCACGGTCTCTCAACCGGACACAGAGGACTTCGAAAGACTGATCGAAGATGCACCGCCCATGACGGGTGCCGAATATCTCACGTCGGATGTCCTCGCGGCACTGTGGGGCGAAATCGACGTCGCTTTAAGGGATGAACTGGCACGCACAGGGGAGTCGCTTCAGGCATTTCTCAAGTCGCGTCACCCTGCGTGGAATCTTGTGGGCCGAGTTCACTTCAACCTTGCCGAAAACCGCAAGGATCCTGAAGCCCCTTTCGCCTTCCTGGCAACTTACGCAGCGCGGATATCGGCCCATGGCAAGACACAGCATCAACCGCTTTCGCGGGCGCTCGAGGAATTTTCCGGTGCGCGCAACAAGGCGAAGCTGCTCTCCCTCCTGATGCCGGTTCAGCGCGCCGCTGAACGCTGCGACTGGCTTCGTGCGATGCTCGATTCGCGCGAAATATACCACCCGTTGCGCTGGATGCCGGCTGACGCTTACCGTCTTCTCTGCGATTTGCCCGCTCTGGAATCTGCCGGAATCATGGTCCGGCTACCGGCTACCTGGGTGACGGGCCGCCCGGCGCGCCCCGCGGTCAAGGCCAGCGTTGGAACACAGTCCCCGTCGCTCCTCGGCAAGGATGCGCTGCTCGACTTCAGAATGGAGGTGTCGCTCGATGGCGAGCCGTTAAGTCCCGCCGAGATCCGGCGTCTGCTCAAGGGGGCCGACGGTCTCCAGTGGATTCGTGGGCGCTGGATCGAAGTCGACACGAAAAAACTCGGCCACGTACTCCAGCGCTTTCAGAGTCTGGAAAAGGCAGCGCAATCGGGACTGCCGTTGAACGATGCCTTGCGTCTGCTGGCGGGTGTATCAGGCGATGAAGCTGAAGGCTCCGACGAACGCGACTGGGCACAGGTTGTTGCAGGAGACTGGCTGGCAGAGACGCTTGGGCATTTGCGCCAACCGGAAGGGTTGGCGCAGGTCGATCCGGGCCCCGACCTGAGAGCCCAGCTACGGCCCTATCAGCAAGCCGGCGTACGATGGCTATACCTGCTCTGCCGGCTCGGGCTGGGCGCGTGTCTGGCCGACGACATGGGCCTCGGAAAGACGATGCAGGTACTCTCCCTGCTATTGATCCTGAAGCGCGAACAGGCCGACTCGCGCCCGAGCCTGCTGGTCGCGCCTGCGTCCTTGCTGGCAAACTGGGCAGCGGAAGCTGAGCGCTTCGCACCCGGCCTGCGCGTGCTGGTGGCTCACCCGTCCGTGATGCCTGCAGAAGAACTACGTGCACTGAACGACGCGCAGCTCGCGCAGACAGACCTCGTCATTACCAGTTTCGGTTCGCTGCTGCGTCAACCCGGCCTGGAAACGATCCAGTGGCGCATCGCGATTGTCGACGAGGCCCAGGCGATCAAAAATCCCGGCGCCAGGCAGACGAAACAGGTAAAGAAGCTTCGGGCCCAGTCACATATCGCCCTGACGGGCACCCCGGTGGAAAACCGCCTGTCGGATCTGTGGTCCATTTTTGATTTCACGCATCCAGGCCTGCTGGGCTCGGCGAAGGAATTTGCCGGTCTCACCCGACGTTTGGCGAAAAGCGAGCATTTCGGTCCGCTTCGCACGCTTGTGCGACCCTACATCTTGCGCCGTCTGAAAACCGACAGGCGTGTGATCGCCGATCTCCCCGAAAAAACCGAACTCAAGGCGTGGTGCCACCTGAGCCCCGTCCAGGCCGCGTTGTACGAACGCGCGGTCAAGGACCTGGCGGCGGCGCTCGATGGCGCCGACGGTATTGAACGCAAAGGCATCGTTTTAAGCTACCTGATGCGTTTCAAACAGATATGCAACCATCCGTCCCAGTGGCTTGGCGACGCGGCGTGGAGTCCCGAAGCCAGCGGCAAGTTTGGCCGCCTGCGGGAACTGGTCGACGTGATCGCGGCGAAGCAGGAAAAGGTACTGGTGTTCACCCAGTTCCGCGAAACCACCGAGCCACTTGCCGCGTTCCTGGGATCCCTTTTCGGCCGGGAGGGATTGATTCTCCATGGCGGCACGCCCGTAGGCAAACGGCGCGAACTGGTCAGGCAATTCCAGGAAGACGAATCAACACCGTTCTTCGTGCTGTCGCTCAAAGCGGGAGGATCGGGGCTGAATCTCACAGCGGCGCCTCACGTGATTCACTTCGACCGTTGGTGGAATCCGGCCGTAGAGAATCAGGCGACCGATCGGGCGTTTCGCATTGGCCAGCGCAAGAATGTTCTGGTGCACAAGTTTGTTTGCCAGGGTACGGTCGAGGATCGGATTGACCAGTTGATCGAATCGAAGCAGCAGTTGGTGAACGATATGCTTGAACGCAGTGCGGAACTGCAGCTGACCGAGATGAGTGACCAGGAGCTGCTTGATCTTGTCAAGCTCGATATTCATTCCGCGCAGGAAAACTGATCATGGAGAGGAACGCTGATGGCTAGCTACGGTGGATGGAAACCTTACGTCCCGGTGGCCGAGCGGCGAAAAAAAGCGGAGCAGCTGGTCGCCAGAGCGACCAGGGCTGGCAAGGCCCTGTCACCGATCGCACCGTATCGCGGGGCCATTGCGAAGACTTTCTGGGGCAAAGCGTGGTGCGATAATCTGGAGCATTACAGCGACTACGATAGCCGCCTGCCAAGGGGGCGCACCTACGTGCGCAATGGTTCGGTGATCGATCTGCAGATTACAAAGGGCAAGATCCATGCGCAGGTGATGGGTTCAAGCCTGTATGAGATCGCAATTGATGTCGCCGCCTGTCCAGCAAAGCAGTGGCGCGCGTTGAGCGCCGATTGTGCGTCGTCGATTGACTCCATGGTCGAATTGCTGCTGGGTAAGCTATCGGCTGCGGTGATGGGCCGCATCTGCAAGCCCGGCACCGGGCTTTTCCCCGCACCGAAAGATATCAAATTCGGTTGCAACTGTCTGGATTGGGCGGTGATGTGCAAGCACGTCGCAGCAGTACTCTATGGCATCGGCGCACGGCTCGACCAGCAGCCCGAATTGCTCTTTACGTTACGTGGCGTTGACCCCACCGATCTCGTCAATAACACAAGCGCGAATTTGTCCGGTGCGGGAAAAGCTTCCCCGGCGTCCGGCAAGCTGCTCGACAATGCAGTTCTGGGCGATGTGTTCGGTATCGACATTGACACGGAACCCTTTGCAGATGCCGACACGGTCCGAGGCAACCGCACGCGCAAACCATCTACATCGCAAGCGAGAAACTCTGCTTTGACCACGACGAAGCCGTCCGTGACCGTGAAATCGGCACCGAAAGGCAAGGTCGCGACGCCGACCGCGAAGTCCAGCCCCGCCGCCGTGAAAAAGCCCAAGGGCAACACCGATCCCGGCACGTCGAAGACGAACCGTTCGGTCGCGTCTCAAAAGCCCGCTGCACGTCCGCGTACTACGTCGAAATCCGCGAAACGCCGCGGGTGATCTTTCGTCCCGCGTTTCACCGGCTGCGGACCATGCTGACCTGTCCACCATCGAATCCGCCTGGCGCACGCTGACCTCCACTCCTTGACTCCTTGGAGGTGCAGCGGCAGGTCTCTTTCTCGCGGCATTGCTCGCGTCCATCGTACCGAGTTCGGTGGTCGGCACGATGGCCGCGAAGATGATCATGCAGGGGTTTGTCGGCTTTCACGTCCCGGTGTGGATGCGACGGGTCGTAACGATGGTGCCTGCGTTCGTGGTCGTCGCGCTCGGTCTGGAAGCGACGCATGGGCTCATCTTGAGCCAGCTCGCGAAATGTTGCGTTGCGGGTTCCGATAATTTCGGGTCTGGTTTCACATCGCGTGCCGGGTGATTGACGCGCCGCTCACGGGTCACCAACGCGACAGTGCTTGCCTGCACGGCAGTCGTTTGGTGCGTGGATCTCGTGCTGGCCGCCTTGAGCGTCCCTTGATCAGATCTCTGCGGCTGGTCGATCGACGGCTGAAAAGCAAATGCGACGGCGATCGTCGCTGCCTGTGCCAATGCTCCCCTGTTTGGATCAAAGCTTGATCGATGCTAGTCGTCGCCATCATCGTGATGATGATGCCAGCCGTGATGGCGGCCGTGATCGTGCCACCGGCGTTCATCGCGGTAGCCGTATCCATAGTAGATGGGCGCGGGCGCATAGACGGCGGGTGGCGGCGCCTCGTACACGACGGGCGGCGGTGCCTGATACACGACGGGCGGCGGCGCCTGATACACGACGGGCGGCGGCTCGACATAGACGGGGGCGGGAATACCGAACGTCACACCGACATCGACATGCGCCAGTGCGGCCGTCGATGAACAGGCCGCGATGAGACCGGCTGCGCAAATAAGAGTGAGGCGTTTCAACTTGTTGCTCCCTTCCGGGCGTCCGCGGATGAAATGCCATTCGATGGCGCGTGATGGGAATTCTAGGAATGCAATCGTTCTCATGCTGCATCGGTCACGTTGCGTCTGTAACCGCCAGTAACCGCCCGCCATATCGCGGGCGATTACATGTTGGGTCACGCCCAATGATTCTGTCACGAAGCCGTCAGCGTGTCGCCCGACACATGCACGCGCTGTCCGACCTGCACGGGCGGTTGCGTCGTATAGGTGAAGTTGCGGTAGCTGCCATCTTCCATGCGGACCTGCACCTGGTAGCTCGTCTGCTTGCGTACCGCATGCTCGATGCCGTTACCCGCAAGACCGCCGCCGACGGCACCCGCTACCGTGGCGAGAATGCGGCCGCGGCCACCGCCGACCTGATTGCCGATCAGTCCGCCTGCAACAGCGCCACCGACTGCGCCAAGACCCGTCGTCGGCTCAGAAGTCTGAACAGGATTGATCGCGACGACGTCACCCGCGTACGGATCGGCGGCGATCTGTCGCGTGCCGGACGGTTGCGAAGGCGCCTGCGGGTAGTCGCCGTTCGCGTACTGCGGAGCGGGTGCCATATGCGGCTTGGGCGTGTGATGAACGCGCGGCGGAGCAGCGGGTTCCGGCTGTCGCACAACAGCCTGGACGGCAGGTTGAGTCGCTTGAATAGAGGGAGCGGACTGAACCGCGTTCGGTTGTTGTGCCACGAGCGGCACGCTAGCTGGCTGCGCATTGGCAGCCGCGCGCTGCGCGTCGGGCGCGGGCACTGCGTGCGATATGGGAAGCATGCCCGTCATCGCGGCGACGCCTGTCGCGCAGGCGAGGATCACGGAGACCGCTGCGCCCACGATCAACGGATGAATGCGGCTGCGTTGCGGAATGCTGTTCGTGACGTTCGTGTTCATTGCGGCCTCCACTGGTGTGTGCCAGCAATAACGTTGCGTCGACGATGGCGGTGCACGCACAAGGACGCCTGCTTTGTAAGCATTTGTAGTACGTCAGGGTCCAGTCGAAAGAAACGGCGGAAAAATCCAGCGCCGTCGAAGTCGCGTCCAACCTTGCCGATGTCGCGTTCCGCGTCGCGCGTGCAGCTTCTCCTGCCGGCTCGCCACCATTCCGTCTGTTCAACGGCAACCGCACATAGATTAATCAAGGCGCTTGAGTCTTTCGGGGGGGCCGGCGTCTTGATTACCGGGAAATCAGGCTACTCTGGAGCGTATCCCAGCTCTCGCTGGTGACGGATGGACAACAACAAGACATTCCTATCCGAGTGCGCATACAAGATCAGATGGGATCGCAGCACGTACTCGCGCAGTTCAGGCAGTCCAGCCTCGACAGCCAACCGCAACACGCGCGCCAACCGCACCTGGCCTTCGATCGAAGTGGTGGCGAGTGCGCCGGCGGGACGACCGATTTTGGGATGGAGCGCTACGAGATCGCCAAAACGATAGATCTCGCTCCACAGTTGTTCGATTCTGTCGGGTGCCGACACTGGGTCTTGCTGCAACATGAATTCCTGAATGGTCTCCAGTCGCTCCTCAAGGGTCTCTGCAAAATCAACATGCATCATTTCTTCTTGGACTCAACGCGACGGCGCATCGTGTCGCGCAGTTCCTGCAGCGGCTTGACCCGACCAGCGAGCGCATCTTTGAGGCCCTTCTCGGCATCATCCAGCATGACCAGTCGTCCGTGCTCGGCTTCGAGTGCGTGGTAGTAATCCAGCTTCCGCGCATCAACGAGGGCCACATAAGCAGAGCCGTTCTTCGTCAGAACCTTCTCGGCTCCTGCGACGACGTCCTCGGCGAGTTCCGTCAGCCGTGCGCGGGCCTCGGTAATTGGTACCACATCATGGGTACGGAATGACATTATCGATCCTGTACGGAATTCGTTAAACTTAAGCTACGAGAATTCCTTTGGCAAGTCAAGTACGCGGACCTACGCACAGAAAGAAGCGACGACAGGGCCCGTGGCATGAATCGACCGTGGAGAAGACCACGAGGGACTGTTTGCCGACCTGAATGGCTTAATTTGACATGATACTCAGACAACATTTAGTATGTACTACTTGATATTGCTGATGTAAGGCGTGAATACATGTGAGCCGGCCCAGACGTTTACATCAGGCGAAGCACGATTCTCTGAAGGAGGGAGGGCAGGTCACGTCGCACGTCGACCACGAGATGAACAAAGACGGTATCGTCGCGGACCTGATAGATAATCCTGTTCTTGCCGGAAAGGGCCTGCCGGAAACCGTCCTCGAAGAAGCCCTCAAGCTCGGGAGGCGCGTGACCGCTTGCGGGAAACTGGCGAATGTGATTGATCGTTTCCTGCAGTTGCGCGGATGTCTGACGCCATGTTTCCCAACCGAACGTGCGGACGACGTAGCTTCTCAGTTCATCGATGCCGATCCGTGCGGTGGGGAGGATGCGGTACTTCAGCAAGGGTGCCGCCATTAGCGGAGCTTTTCCTGCTGGTCCAGCTCATTGAGCTCTGCAAAGAACTCGTCGCCATCAGCGTGATCCCCGCGCTCGATCTGCTTCTGGCCGATCGCCAGGATTTTCAGTAGCGCGATCGTCTGCTGTGTCGATTCGTAGGTGCGCACGTCCTGGACGACGAGCTTCGCTTCGCCGTTCTGCGTGATGATGAGCGGCTCTCCCGACTCCGTCAGATCCTTGACGATTTGCGCCGCTTCGCTTTTGAGGTAGCTGATAGGCTTCACATGATCCGCGAGATGCATTTGGCGCTCCGGGGGCGAGGTGGATAGGACTGAATTTAAACCATTAACGGTCTGACGGCAAGCTGCGATGCGTGCTGGCATGGTGCATACTTGACATAATATCAATTATCACCGAAACGAACGATCGTTCATTTTTCCTGGCTAGGCCGAAACCACGTGCCGTGGGATTTCATCGCGCATTGCAGCAAACCGGCAGCAATCAAATCCTTACAGGCATTTCCCTCGCAGTTATCCACAGACTCGTTCACATTTTCTGTGCACAAGTTTCCCTGAAGCGTCATGTGATTGGAACAAATTCCTGGCAAAACAGATAACTGGTGCCGTGCGGCTGGGCTTCCCCAGTATCCACCTCCGCAAAGCGCAATCGGCACTTGCAACCTGTTCGAATCCCCTGTATAAATTATCAGTACTGTATTTATATACAGTACTACCGGGAGGCGACGATGGAGCATCTGGTCAGGGTTTATAACGAAAAGGATCGGCAAACGCTCGAATGGCTGCGCCGACACGTCGGTGACGCAGCGCTTGCGGCCGCCGTCGAACGATGCACCGGATCGGGCAAACCGTACCTTTCCTCGGTCTGCAGGCAGCTGGGCGTCAAAACTCCCGGGTTCCATCCGCCACGTCGGCAGACCCCGAGCGCTGTGGCCGAGCAATCCCTGGCAACGATCCGGCGGATCCTCGCCGCACGCGCGGCGTCGATGGTCGGGAACCCGGTCCTTTCACGCTGGCCATAACGCCGGTTCGATTGCATGTGAGCCGGGGCGATCCGTCGATCGCCTTCAAACACCCAAAGTCAGTTCGTGCTTTCGCGCGGCCGCGAAGGCACCTGCACATCCTCGTCTTTCGAACTGCTGGCCTCGCGTGCTTCCGTCGCGATCTGTTCGTATTCCGCGCAAAAATCCCCCAGCTGGGTCTCATCGAGCTCTTCAAGATCAAGAAGCGCCCTTTGCATGCCGTTGAATGACACGTCAGCTGTCGGGCTTGATCGGCAGGCGGCCTTATCGCGGTTCTGCGAGGTTTTGCAAACACAGGGAACGCTTGAAAAGCGGTGCAGGCACCCACCCGGTCAGAGATTCCCGAAGCAGACGTATTTCGGCTCCAGGTATTCTTCGACCCCCGAATGCGCGCCCTCCCGGCCGATTCCCGACTCCTTGATGCCGCCGAAGGGGGCGGCTTCATTGAAGACGAGACTGTCGTTGACACCCACCACACCACATTCAAGTGCCTCCATGACCTTGAATGCGCGCCGGATGTCCGTTGTGTAAAAGTACGCTGCCAGGCCTGTTCGCGTGTTGTTCGCGAGGGCAATCGCCTCGTCCTCATCCTTGAACTGAAGCACGCTTGCGACCGGTCCCAGCACTTCGTCCCCGCACACGCTCATCTCCGGACGGACGCCAGTCAGTACAGTCGGTAGAAAGAAGTTAGACCCGATAGTCAGACGCGAGCCACCGATGACAACCGTTGCCCCCGCCTGCTCCGCCTCGTCCACCAGGCTTTCGAGTCGCGCAACAGCTGTCTCGCTGATGAGCGGGCCAATCTGTGCGCCCTCGGCCATCCCGTCACTCAGCTTGAGTGTAGAGACCTTCGCCACAAGCCGGCTTACAAAGCGTTCGTACACGTCCGTGTGCACGAAGAAGCGGTTTGCGCACATGGCTGCCTGCCCGGAATGTCGAAAGCGCGCATCAATGGCACCTTTGACCGCCAGATCAATGTCTGCATCATCGAAAACAATGAAGGGGCAGTTGGCGCCCAGTTCGAGCGAGACCTTTTTTACCGTGGCCGAGCATCGCGCCATCTGCCTTTTGCCTTCTTCAATGGAGCCCGTAAAGGAGACCTTCCTGACGCCCGGATGCGAGATCAACGCGCTTCTGACGGTATCGCTGTCTCCTGTCAGCACGGACAGAGCGCCGCGTGGCAACCCGGCGCCCTCACCCAGGGCGCAAAGCGCCAGTGCCGAAAAAGGCGTCTGCGGATCGGGATGATGGACGACAGTACAGCCTGCGGCCAGAGCCGCCCCGATACGCCGTGCCACCATCGACGATGGAAAAGTCCAGGTGGTCATCGCTGCGCAGACCCCGACGGGTTGACGTAGCACGCGGATTCGCTGGTTGCGGCGAGGTGCCGGAATGTTGTCGCCGTAAATCCTTCGCGCCTCCTCGGCAAACCAGTCGAGGTAGTTGGCGGCTTGCGTGATTTCTGCCCGAGCCTCGTGGAGCGGCTTGCCCTGTTCGCTGCACAGGATGATGGCCAGGTCGTCGCGATGGGTCTCCACCAGGTGCGCCCATTCGCGCAGCACCAGGGCGCGCTCGCGGCCACTCCATTCGCGCCAGTCGTTGAAGGCTGTGGTTGCGCAGGCGACCGCCTCGTCGACCTGCCGGGCCGTCACCTGGGGTACCGAGCCAATCACTTCGTGGGTCGACGGATTGGTCACCGGCATCCTCGGCAGGGAAGTAGTGTCGACCCATGCGCCGCCAACATATGCTGATTGTTCGAAAAGAGTTGGGCACTGTAGCTTCACGGGTAGTCTCCCTGCATTCGGCGTTACTTCGTATTGGTGGAGTCAGCTGCCCCGATTATCTCGCTACTGTCTGTTGGCCGGCTCGGATGAATAGACAGTTGCGGCCAGGCAGTTGTATTCAGGTGGTCAAGCGCGCCAGGTCCATCTGCCTCTCAGCGCCCTGGGAGATCGGCCGGACGACAACGCTTGTGCACGATAACAAATTCGGTTGGCGTGTCCATGCTCGCTGCGCAATGCGGCGAGCGGAACTGCGCCTTCGGTTTTTGAACGACGTGCCGTCTGAAGGTTGCTTGATCGTCGGTGTGGAAGCCGCCCCGTCCTCCGCGTTGCGAGCTAGCCGAGTCGCACACAACCCGAGATCAGATCTCCGAGACTCCTGGAAATCCTCACCTTTGCAGCGATCGGGTTCGCTGTTGCGGTTTCACCCGCAACGCTGCGAAGGAGCAGAAACGACTACGCCATCACTCGTCTCCTTAGTACCTTGGTTACCAGGACGTTTAGGAACCTGGAAGCCGGGTATTAAGTTGACGAGACGAGCGCAGGTCAATTGCATTTCATCTGACGATGGTTCCCATATTGAGTTGGGGGGCGTGTGCGCGCCGGCCGCCCTACCCGTCAGCGCGTCAGCAAAGGTGCTGCGGCTCAACGAGATGATCGCATAACGCCGTCGGAGTTGGCGCGACCCCGACCGCAGGACGTCAATCGGATCGTCGGCTTGCGCCGCACGACGAAGATCGACACGTCGCGGCAGCACACAAGGCGTGGAAAGCGGCTGCAGGTCCCGGTTGCGTGACACGCCAGACCCTTGCCCAGTGACAAGGGATCGCGGGGTTGGGCACTTTCGATGCTAGGCTAAGGGCGTAGCTCATCGAGGTGGATCATGGACACTGATCCGTTTATTCGCCGCGCGGTTCAGCAGGCAGCAGACAATCGTCTCGTGCTGAATGCACTGCAAGCAGCGCTGCGGACGCTCGAGCAACATAGCGGCATTACCTGCCACGCAGAGGGCGAGGTGTTTCCGCTCGACTTCGAGCCGGAGATTCGCCTTGTGTCGTCTGCCGTCGAACTGGTGAAGAGCGGCGTCGTTTCCGTTCCGCCGCCACCCGGGCTTGAAAAGACCATCGACCTCGACGAGGACGAGCAACCAGGCGACGAAGCCAGGGTTCTGCACGCATTGCATGTCGCCCGGTACGCGCTCTCGATACACAGCGGTATGGGAGGCGTGTTCGACGGCGAAGAGCGCATTCTCAATTTCGGGCTGCAGACCGATCTGCTGACGGACGCCATGGAGATGATGGGCGTAGACATGTCGAAGCCCCTGCACGCGCCCATACCACGAGGCGACCCACACGAGGACGACGATGATGACGCGTGAACGCTTCGAAGAGCACGTTGCCACGCTGCTGCAGCGGCATCCCCTCGGCATGACCACCGATCTGAGCAATTGCATCGTCGCATACCAGAGCGGGCGCGGCGTCGTCTACACGTTCCTCTGCGAAGACGGAAGCGGCCAGGACGACGGGGAATTCGACCTCAAGGACAAGGTGTGGGAAGAATGGCGCCCGTCATTCGAACGTTGGCTTGATCAGTCGAAGTTCAGCATGCGAACCGAGGTCCTTCAATGGCTCGTGGACGCGGCGCCACACGAAGCAGGTCAGTGACATGGGGCGCCGGGGATCCGGCCAGGCAACGCGGGGTGCGCGCGCCCGCAACCGAGCCCGGAGAGATGCCCCTCCTGATCGAGCCGCAGTCAGCGACGCTTGCCAGGCACCCGCCGTCCCACGGTGACTGGCTGTACGAGATCAAGTTCGACGGCTACCGCATGCTCGCGCGGCTTGAAGACGGTGCCGTGCGGCTCGTCAGCCGGAACGGATTGGACTGGACAAAGAGAATGCCGCGCCTTCGGGACGCGCTCGCGAAACTGCCAGTCGATAACGCATGGCTCGACGGCGAGGCGGTCGTTCTCGATGAGAATGGACGTCCGGACTTCAACGCGCTTCAGAACGCGTTCGACCGTCGCAGCTCAGCAAACGTCACCCTGTTTCTGTTCGATCTGCTCTGGCTCGACGGCATCGAACGCCGCCAGGAACCTCTGCGCACGCGTCGACTGTTGTTGCGCGAGCTGCTCGAAGTCGTCGACTCGCCGCTGATCCGTTTCTCTGAGAATTTCGATGGAGACCCGGAACACATACTGGCCGCGACGCGTGAAATGAAGCTCGAGGGAATCATCGGCAAGCGCGCAGATGCGCCCTACCACTCGGGCCGCTCGCCGAACTGGATCAAACTCAAATGTCACCAGCAGCAGGAGTTCGTCGTCGGTGGCATCGCGCGCGGGAGTTCTGGCGTCGACTCCCTCCTGCTCGGCGTGTTCGAACAAGGCGGCACGCTTCGCTACGTCGGCTCCGTGCCGCCATATTTCAGAAGCCGGCAGGCTGCGGCATTCCTCGCGCACGCCACGCCACACGACATTTCGCCATTCCGTAACACACCAAAGCCCGAGCGCAATCGCGAATACCTGTGGCTCAAGCCCGAGATCGTCGTCGAGGTATCATTTCATGAATGGACGCCCCGCGGCGAACTACGGGAAGCAAGATTTCTCGCGCTGCGTCACGACAAGCTGGCGCGCGAGGTGACTGTCGAGCATGCCATAGACCCCGATCGCTTGTCCTGGGCAAAGGGCCTGTAGAGACCGTCGGCCGTGTCATGGCTGCTGGTAGCGACCTGTAGTAGCGTATCCGCGTTCACGCTATGAGGATCGCGTTCTGTCGCCGAGCTTCGCCCCAGTTGGCCGTCACGGCATCTGACTCGATATCGCCAGTTCGAGAACGGAGCAAATTTGGACATCTTCTACTACTGGAAAGACTTCGTATCGGACGTAAACGAAGGGCGTATTGGCACACTTGGAGCTGATACCGACAAGCTGACTGAGCTTCAAGGGCGGCTGCCGCGCAAGGTGTGGACCTTCATAACGCCCAAGGGCATGAAGGGGAAGATCAGGGTTATCGGTTCTATGTGGATTACCGACGAGCGGCCCGCGAACTTCGTGCCCAAGCGGCGGCATAACCTGTTCTATGACGCTGGTTCGCCCAGGTCGGTTCTGTTCACGGACTCAGGGAGCCCCGAGAAAATCGAGGAAGTCAGTTCCTATTTGAGCAACCGGTTCAATCAGGCCTTCAGATCCAACTTTCACGGCGAAAAAGGCCTTCTCGCGATGGAAGCCGATATCGTCCACGGTCTCGAAAAACTCGTGCGAAACTATGAGACCGTCCAGTTTATGGACGGAATAAAAGAAGCCGTACTGCTGAAGGCAAGCCTTCCAGTCCCGGGCTGCAAGTGAACCGATGCTCCAGGTGTGGTGACGGGTGACCGGGACCGGCATCTGGCGTTTCATCCCGCCGACCGTCGTTGTTTCCTGGCCCATGTTGTTCGCGCAAAATCGGCTTGCGTCACACATGCGAAATACGCCGCACAGGACACAACTTGCAACATCACCGCGCGCGGGAACGGTTACAGTGTTCAGAGCCCTTTGTCGATGCTCCGCATTGACGCGGCATTACGCACACTTGGGGGAATTGATTTGGCAAAGGGAGGAACTGATGGAACCCAACGGGGTCGTCGACAAAGTGCTGCCGGACAGACAGCAAATACCGCGCACGCTCGAGAACGGCGTAGTGGTGAGCGCGTATGCATCGGGCCGCATGCGCAGAATCACATTGCATCCTTGCCGGTGACCGCGTCACGCTGGAGTCGTCGGTCTACGATCTGTCGAAAGGACGGGTTAACTTCCGGCACGTTCCGCGCAAAATGCGACAATTGGGTCAGGCAATATTCCCCGGGATTGAGAATAAGGATGCACAGTAAAAATATTTTACCTGTGGCGATAGCCTTGGCGTGCCTGGCTCTGACAGCGTGTGGGTGGCCGCGTGAAGGTCCGGACGCATCGGACATCGACAGTGCAGTACGTCGGGCGCTGGATGCGGCCAACAAAGGAGGGCTGAATGCGCTCGCTGGCAATCCGTTGCCGACGGATGACAGGGTTGCGTTGGTGAAGCCCGATGGTGACTGTGCTGAACAAGGGAGCACGGGCGGTAGTCGCGCATTCACCTGCAACATCAGCATCGTCCTGCGGCCCGATGAGACTGGTGATGAGGGCACGACCCTTCACGCGGAACTACAGTTCGCAAAGGACAGCGGCGGTCGCTGGCAAACCGCCGATATTGACCGCTCGATTGTTGTGGGCACCGCGAAATCGCTGATCGATCAGGCGAGCCACGCGCTCTCCGGACAGGCAGCGTCGAAGCCACGTAATCCTGAATGAAACGCCGACTCCCGGACCAGCGGCGGCGCGTACGGCTCTTCTGGTACGATCGCATCATGATAGATTCCGCCTGATGCATGGCAATTTCGTCCCAACCCAGTCGCAACCTGTGCAAGGCAGACCGGAAGGCGTGTCACCAAGGCGCGGCTATCGCCGATGCCTCTCCCAAAAGTTCGTGCCCTGTCAATCGCTGCCACCTGGCGCCGTGACCATGTGCAATGATCACGGCGGGGTCGACCAGATGAGGGCCTGCTCTCTCGAGTCGAAGGTCGGCATCACACGAGCCGGGCAGTCTGCCTTGGCCGATGACCATCGAGGCTCGCCGCTTTTTCAAAAGCGCCCGGTGAGCGTCGGCACCGTCTACGACTCCCTTTGGTCAGGGCGGGCCATGGCGGTACCGGTCACTTACAAATAGATGCCTTTGGAGGGCGCCAAATCAGGCTGCTGCGCGGGCGCTGTTGCCGGCGCGAATCGAACTGGCGCGGTGTCTCGTTAATTCGGCTTCGCCGCGCTTTTTCGCCCTGCTTTCCTTGCCGTGGCGCCGACCAGGAAAGCGTCACGGCTTTTTGCCTGACTGATCCACGCTGGCGGTCGTCCGGCTCCCGACCACGTAGCGCCCGAAACGGGATCCTGATATTTGGGTTTGAGTGAACTACTACCTTTGCCTTTTGCACCCTTCAGTGCAGTTGTAGCTTTTGCTTTCTGAACCGAAACAGCTGAAGTGTCCTTACTGATCAGAAATTTGGATCGTTCTTTTGCATCCTTAATCCAGGCGGGAGGACGAGCGTGACCACTCCAGGTCGCGCCCGAGACCGGGTCGCGATACTTCGGCGGCAGTTTCCCGGGTTTCCCGTTAGCAGTGGAATACTTTCCGGCCATCGGGGCCCGTTTAGCTCTACTCCCACTCGCCCCAACAATTTCCTCGACCGTTACGCCCGCAACTTTCATCTGTTTAAGGATTTTCTTGACGGCACCGTCTTGCTTTTTGGCCATCGCATCGGCCTGACTTTTCAACCTGGCAATTCGCCGTTCGATAGCAGCTAAGGTGGCCATGTATTCCCCCTTTTTATACAGCGCTCCATTGCGCCATATCTGAATTATAGAGCCGGATTCGCGCGGGCGATAAGGGAATGATTGGCGAGAGCGGGTGTCGTCTCATCGGTTAGCCTACTCAAGTCTTAAATTATGCTAACCGTCGTGAGGATCAGTGTGGATTTGAGGTGACCAGTGCGTGCCAGGAAAATCTTGGAACCCGGTGCACGTTTTTTCGTGTCTGAATAGAGTCGTGACTTGCGAAGTGTAACGACAATGAACTGCGAAGCCGCTATGTGCACCCATGAAGTACGCTACCGCAGCGGCCTTCGTGAGGGATCCTGAAAACGCTCACCTTCCGTCTCGTACCGGACATCGATCTGCCTTTTCGCCATTGAGGTCTGGCGTCACTCTCCTCCCTGCCGGTGCACAACGGGTTTGCCGCGGAATGGGCTATCGGGTACCATCGGATGCCGTGCGCGCCAGGAGAACAGGCGGCGCAACCCGCGCGCGACAAACCCACGCCAACCTGATGCCCCGAGCGTACCAGGACCAGCCGATGGAGGCCCTGGTGCAAACAGGGGGATCGGAAGATATCGTTGATATATAAAGGTATGCTTATCGGGCAGACAGAATAGTTCCACACAGCGGGAGCAGCGGCATCTTTGAGGCCGTACTTCCGAGGGGAACTGGCCTTTTCGAATGCGATGCATCAACTCAATGCCCTGCCACGAGTCGATCGCAGTTGTTTTCACGATTCCGAGTCGCGCAAATCGAGTGTTCAAAGATGTCCCCCAGTACGCAATACAATAGTTGTACATGGCTGCTTATGTCACCGCTACTGATGCATCAAATGCCGACATCGCCCCGTCTATAATGAAAAGATCCAGCAGACCAACGATTCCATGGAGCCCTACCTTATGAGTCAAGCCCGCGGGCGATATGCGGGATCCCGGGATAGCGGCCAACGTCAACCTCGCCACGAAATAAAAATCCCGCCCAACCGGCAGGGACAACCGCATGTGAAGCCCCCTCCTCGAGACTTCACCCAGACTGCCTCCATTTTCAAAACCCGATCGTTTCAGTTCCTCGTCGATGCGGTGGGCGCAGAGAATATCGCGATAGCACTTGAATCGAACATGACGCGCGTGGCCGAACTGATGAAGGGCGAAAGATTCACACCCGAGACCGCTTTTCACATGGAAACCACGCTTGGGTTGCCGAATGGTTTTTTTGACCATCCCAATCCCGCGCTCGCGCCCGAGACCATCGCGCGTCTCAAGTCGCCGCTCGACTTCGTTCAAGCGGACGACGGACCCGACGTGGAGTTGGAAGCACCTGAGCCGGCTTCTGCCCTGAACGTCAATCAACAACCATTTCTTAGTTTGTCCGAGGAAGCGCAAATGCCAAGGAAAGCAGCTGGCGGGTCGCCCAGAGCCGTCAAGAATCGTCAAAGCGAAATCGCGGGACAGCCCGAACCACATGCGCCGGTAAAAGCTTCGCCGTCGAAACGCAAGACGTCTGCCGAATCGTCCCAGCAGCAAACGCTGGCATTAAGCGACAGCGCCGAGGTAGAAAGCATCCGACGCGCTAATCTCCACGTTCTCACGAGTCGCAAGGGATCGAAAGTAACACTGGGTGTGGTCATGGCGATGAGTGGATCCAACATGAACCATCGGCTATACGGCAAGAAACGAATGGACAGTGCCGAAGCAAACCGGTTCACGGAGCGACTTGGTTTGCCAGTTGGCTGGTTGGATACGCCGCGCTCCGAAGCCGAGATTCCAGAGTCGGTGTCGCGTATGCTTACGCCTGCTTCGCGCGGTCGCGTATCCGAACAACACGAGCCGGTTGCGGCCGCAACAAACGATGGCGTGCCAGGGAAGGTCGATGCGAAGGTGCACGCGGCGCGCGCGCGGGCGACCGCCCTGGGCGATCCGGAAGGCCCCTCGCCTGTTTTGGCGGATGTGGCAGGCGAGAAAGAGGGGATTGTCGTCAGCCCGCAGGATCGTGTAAGTGATTTCTCCGACGACCTTGCCGGTCGCTCACCTGAAAAAAGTGATGGCGAGACCGCGGCAGCCATACCGGCAACCCTTGAGTCGTTCCCTGCCTCCGCCGTACCGCAGCGAAACCCTGTACCGCCTCCCCTTCACTCCGTGACCAGCCTGGACACTCTTCACGGTATTGAACCGATAGCGGAAGCATTGATCAAGACGCTGGCAGGTAAGGCGCGCACGGGTCGACTGGACGAATTGAAAGCGCTGGAACTTTTGCAGCAAGCGGTCCGGTTGTGAGTCGCTGGTAGCGGGCCAAGCCCCCGCGTGTCATGACGTATGAAGCGCATCGAGGTGGCATGGGCCCGGTGCGCGAAAAATCGTTCCATTTCGGATCGACGATCGACGACGGATTCCGTCGCTGAGCCGATGGAGCCGCCGCTGGCCTGAACAACCCTGAGCCGGTTGGGGCCACCGGAAAGCAGACCGTGTACTGTCCGTGGACCTGCTGATTGGCAGGTCTCATCCCGACGTGGTAAAAGTCTTCCGTCGCGGGCGGCCGCTCCGTGCCGTACTGCGTTCGCGAATGCGGTTTTCAGGTTCAAAAATGGCAACTGGTACAGTGAAATGGTTTAACGATGCGAAGGGCTTTGGTTTCACCACTCCGGACGAAGGCGGCGAAGACCTGTTCGCCCACTTCTCGGAAATCAGGACTGAAGGCTTCAAGTCATTGCAGGAAAACCAGAAAGTAAGCTTCGACGTGAAGATGGGAGCGAAGGGCAAGCAGGCCGCAAATATCAAGCCCGTGTAATCGGGACGCACATCATCCTGGCGCGTAGCCCGCCCCGCGCGGGTCACATTTCTTATGTTCGGCGCGTCAGGAATTCGTGAACGAAGTAACAGGCCGTTCACATGCAGTCGCGCAACGAGCGATAAGATCTTCATCGCGATAAATCAAGCGATCAACGCCCGCAGGTCCGGGAGACGGCCGGTTGTTTTTTTATGCGCTGTTGCACCCAGACTCGAGCCGCGATAAATGCCTGGCTCTCTCGCCATGAAAGACAAGACGCTCAAAGCGATGAAGCGCGCCCAAATTTAAATTAACAATCTTCGTGGTGCAACGCACAACACAAGAAAAGGATCGCTGCAATACTGCCCCGAACTTTTCATCAAGGGCGATTGATGAACAGCACACCGTGGCAAAACGGCTTCCTCGCTGGACGTCTGGGCAAACCGCTTGAGGCCTGCCCGTACTGGGGCTTCGAAGTATGGGAGTGGATTTCCGGATACGTTGACGGACGCGCCGTGTCGTCTCCAATAACCGTCGATGATCGCAAGAATGCGGCGCAGATCCCAAAAATCATTACTGGCCGCACTCTTCAATGAGCTCACGTGGTCGCGGTCGCAGACGCGGGTCTTCGAATTCTCCTGCGCGCGGTTGGCAGACACTGCAAAATTCGCTACCGCGTGACGGCCCGTCGCACGAGATACCCGATTTGTTCGAGCAGGAGGGAGACGTCCTGCTCACACGAACACCAACAACAAGTGGGCTGCGGAAATCAGGCCGAGACTGATGTCGAGGCGAAATCGCTGTCCGGGGCAACTGCTTCCGGACCCGGAAGTGCCTTTTTCACAGGCGCCTTCTTCGTCACGAGTTTCTTCGCCACGGTTTTTGTGACTGCAACCTTCTTTGCCGGTGCAGGTTTGGTCGCTGCCTCGACCTTCTTTTCAACGCCCTTCTTTGCTGCGGCCTTCTTTCCTGCAACTTTCCTGGTCGCGGCTTTCTTCACCGCTCTCCTGCGCTCCTCCAAGCACAAGCAGTTGCATCAAAAAACGGTAATAGGGGTAATCGTACTTCTCGTGCTGAAAATGGCGCTTGCATGACGCCGACCGGCTCGTAGCAAGGCTTTGCGAGCATACGCGTCTCGCGCGACTCGAATGACCTGCAAGTCATCGAATAGCCACCACATCTCCGCTCCTACCGCCAGAATTTGCACGAGAAGTACGATCACCCCGACCAGCAAGGGCGAGGCATCGGACGCGAGTTGGCTACTGTACACGCCGGGCCGACGGACAACCGTGCTGCACGCGACGCCAGCTGGGCCAGCGCTCTACGAAAAACTCGGCTTCACGACGATCGGCACGATCATCCAGCATCAGGGCGCCGGCTTTCGCGTGCCGCCCTCGCTTTGCCGCGAGGCGAGCAACTGCGCCCGATTCAGGCAGGCGCACGCGACACCAAAAAGATGGCGTCTGCTAGCACGGCGTCACAAAGCCCCGGGCTCTGGAGACACCGAGGGCTTCATGATGCTGCATTCCTGCACAGCCGTCCGTTTCGGACTGGTTTAGCGGCCGGACTTGAACTCGGTCCACAGCCGCGTCTGCAGACGCTGGATTTCAGGCGGCAGCGGCTTCAGCAGGAACAGCGTCTTGACGACGTCCGCCGGCGGATACACGGCGGGATCGTTCGCGACATCCTTGTCCACGTACTTGCGCGCTTCGAGGTTCGCGCTCGGATAGTAGACGGCGTTCGTGATGGCTGCGTGGACCTGCGGCGTCTCGATGTAGTTGATCCACTCGAGCGCGGCCTCCTTGTTCTTCGCGTCCTTCGGAATCGCCATCACGTCGAACCACACGGGCGCGCCGCCCTTCGGAATGTAGTAGTCGATCTTGTACGGCTTCTTCGCTTCGAGCGCGCGATGCTTGGCGATCACGACGTCGCCCGACCAGCCGTACGCGAAGCAGACGTCGCCGCCGACCATGTCGTTGATGTAGCCCGACGAGTTGAACTGCGTGATGTACGGACGGATCTTCTTCAGCATCGCGAGCGCGGCGCGATAGTCCTCGGGGTTCGTGCTCATCGGGTCCTTGCCGATGTAGTGCAGCGCGGCCGCGAACATCTGGTCGGGCGCGTCGAGCACCGACACGCCACACGCCTTGAGCTTCGAAATGTTTTCCGGCTTGAAGAGGATGTCCCAGCTGTCGAGCGCGACGCCCTTGCCGAGAATCTGCTGTGCCTTCGTCACGTTATAGCCGAGGCCCGTCGTACCGTACGCCCAGGGCACCGCGTACTTGTTGCCCGGATCGGCGCCCGCAACGAGCGCCATCAGCGACGGGTCGAGGTACTTGAGGTTCGGGAGCTTCGACTTGTCGAGCGGCGCGAAGATGCCCGCTGCGATCTGCTTGCCCGCATAGTTGCTGGTCGGCACGACGATGTCATAGCCGGAGTTGCCCGTCAGCAGCTTGGCTTGCAGCGTGTCATCGCTGTCGTAGTTGTCGTACTTGACCTGGACGCCCGTCTGTTTCGTGAAGTTCGGAATCGTGTCCTTGGCGATGTAGTCCGACCAGTTGTACACATTCAGTTGCGTATCTTTTGCCGCCGCCGGCACGAAAGGCGTAGCGCACAACACCAGCGCAGCCAGTTGGCCCACCACCAGTTTTTTCATTCCGTTCTCCGCTCTGACCGGCGTGAAAGCCGGTCGCTACCCCGCTTCAGGCCGCTTGGAGTTGCCGGCGGCTACCCTGGAAAAACCGAAAACTACCATTAAAGCGCGATTCAAAAAAACCGCCAGTTGTAGCGCAAAGGGTATGCGCGCGGCGTGACAATCGAAAGTTTGATGTGCGCCGCGATGCCAGGTTTCGACCAGGGGTATTCGTCCTTTTCCAACGCCTGCCCGCACGCGCCGTCGTGTGCTTCCGTGTCCCCAGACATAGGCAGGCGTCGAATAAACCTCAAGACGACCCGCCCGTCAGTTCACGCCTCTTTGATCTACCCTTTCACTTGCTGGCGGAACTTGTCCCGCCAGGGCCGAAAAGCGTCAAGCGCGCCCACAACCCTGCGTCGCGGAAATTTCACTATCGTAAGCTGAACGGTGCGCGCATTCGATGCGCGACGCAAGACGTGAAGAGCCAAGGCACTCGCGCTCGCATAAGGCAGCGTTTGCGGGATTCTGAGAGGCACAAGCGCCAGCTTGTCCACTCTGACGGCCCCGCCCACGGGCCGCCGCGAATGCCTTGGCGGCAAGGTGCTCGCGTTCGCATCAGGCAGGCAGCGTTGTTTGAGAGAGACCAATGCGGCCACCGACTGCCGCGAACACCTTGACGAGGTCGACACGATTACCTGTTCAGGGCTGATCGCTCAAAGCATAAGACCCTGCCGCAGCAGGGTTCTATACTTCGCGCCGAGTCCGTCTCTTATTGCGCCGCCTTCTTGTGCGTCACGTGGTGACTCACCTTGTGCATGTGCTTCGTCGTCTTGTGTGCAGGCGCCGGCGTCGTGGCGGCCGTGGCCGGAGCCGTAGCGGTGGCTGCTGGTGCGGTCGCGGCAGGTGCGGAAGCCTGGGCGAACGCGACAGTAGCAAACAGCGATGTCATCAAGGCGGCAGCAAGCTTCTTCATTGGAGTCTCCAGTGGGGGCGAAGGCGACGAATCATTGCGTCGTCTACCGTCAAAACGCACCGGGCCCGGATTCGTTGACGTCAGGGAACCGGATTGTTTTGGGAACCAGTCACACGCCTTTCATAAAACGACGCGACCGGGAGCGCCGGGCGGCGTCTTCCTTGATGCCGGGTCTCTCGCGCTGCCCAGGCCGGGCAACAACCGTGGAGACGTTATCCGTTCTCCGCATTGCCGAGCGCTTCGATGGCATCGACGAGATCCGTCAGGTCTTCGATTTCATCGAGCGCACAGAGGGCCGTGTCGACGTTGTCGATGGACGCTTCCACATTTTGCCCGGGCTCGCCGGATTGCCTGCTCGCGGACATGTTGTCGAAAGCTTCCTGTTCGTCGTCGCGTACGGCTTCCAGTTCGCTCCGGATACTTCGGCTTCCGCCTTCAGTTCTTCGACCTTGACTTTCAGCGCTTCGAGGCGTTGCCTCTGCGCATGGATGGTCTTTCGCCGCCTGTCGTTCATGTCAGGTCACCACACGCGAGAGATCATCCTCCCACACTCGCGCCTCGCGCACCGTTGTGCCTTCGTCAGAAGACTCGGAAACATCGGTCGGGACAGTCCTGGGTTATCGGAATCCCAGGTTTTTGTATTGGTCTTCCCTTCCTGTTTATAGACCATCGCTCAGGCAAAACTGCGGAGAATGTCAAAGTCGGCAATCCCTGCACCGCGCGCTGGCGAGTGGCCGGAAGGCCCGGAATGACGATGGAGTCCCAATCGTTCATCGTGGTTCACTCGACGCACGCGAATTCACGCTCACGTTCGTGACCATTCATCAGCATCAGTTTTGACGCCAACAACTGTCACGGCCGCCATAACCGCGCCGTCCGATGCGATGGCTCTGAACGTTGCGGAACGGAGACTTCCTTGTGAGCGAGTCGGAAGAGCGCGGCGCGCTCGCGCTCGAATCGAGCCAAGGCCGCCGATCGCGAGAATGCAGCATCCGCGGGTAATCGAATTCCAAGACATTCCTCAATTCGCGACACGTATTCCTCAGCATCACGTCGGGATAGCCAAGGCTCATTCGCGGCGCTAAAGAAGCAGTCAGGGGTGCCATCCAACGCTCCGTAGGCCGGCCGTATCAGGCTGGAGACACTCAGGGTAGCGAACGCTGACGCGTCGAAATCGACCGGTCCGAACGCGTCATCCGCACCGATCGGTTCGTGATAGCTGTTGAGCAACAAGACCAATCCGTCTGCCCTCCGATACACGCGATGCGGCAGCATTTTTCTCAGAGTCAGCACGGCCGCCTTCGAGCGATGTTTCAGACACAACATCAACCCCCATGTCACCAGATTCCTGACGTACCGCTCTCCGTTCGCCAGGTCGGAGATGGCAGATCCCCCATTACGTAGCCGGGCGGGCGGTGATTCGGTGGAAAGCGCGCGATTGTCATGCGCAACATGGTCTGGGACGACGGTCGACTGGCTTTTCGCGTGACTGACCGCGGCAGCAATCTCGGCGCCCAGCAACAACACCACTGCGGAGAAGTAAAGCCACATCATCAGAGCCGCGAGCGAGCCCGCAGCGCCGAATGCGTTGGCGGTCCCCGCGTGGGTGAGATAGAGGGCGAACAGCTTGCGCCCACCGGAAAACAGCAACGCGGACACGATCGCGCCTTGCCATACGGTTCGCCAACGCACGTGGGCGTCAGGCAACATCTTGATCAAAGTAGCGAAGGCCGCGCTCAACGCGATCATGCCGAATACGAACTGTGCGATCTCGCCGACGGCAATCAGCGGCGAATTGGCGAACAGCTTTGCGCCGACAAAACTGATGACCGTATCCAGTACGAGCGAGACGACAAGCAGGAAAGCGACCCCCATGACGAGACCGAACGAAATCAGTCGCATCTTGAGCAGCAAGGCAATGTTGCTTGCGGCGCCGTGCCGGGTCGGGACTGGAAACACCACGTTTAGCGCTGTGTTCAGCGAGGCAAAGGTCGCCGACGCGCCCACTACCAGCAGTGCAGCCGAAAGCACTGCGGCAGGGCCCGCCATGCTCGGATGGCGGGCGTGCTCGACGATGGTCTGGACCGCCGCCGCCGCGTCATTGCCCAACAGCCCGTTAACCTCCCCGAACAGCTGTCCGCGCGCCGCGTCGGCGCCGAAAAACCACCCGGCGATCGCGAGCACGATCAGCAACGTCGGCGCCAGCGAAAAGGCACTGTAGAACGCGATGCTAGCGGCCATCATGGTGCACCGCTGCGTGCTGAACCGTTGACCCACACTCACTACCAACGATAGCAACGAGCGTATTGCACCAAACGAAGGAAGTTGTCGACTCATGATGGTCACCTTGTTCTGCGCAGACAGGATCGCAGACTGACGACATAAAGTGCCTTAACTCCTAGCTGACCTCCCTCGAATCTGGTTCCCCCGACCCCGTCTCCTTTCGCTCCAGCCTCATATAGGCGTCTGCCGCGACGACGCCAAATACAATATGGGCGAGAGCATTCGCCCAGTTTCGGGCGTCCGCGAACCAGGGAAAGAACCGCGTCATGCCATAGAAATTCACCAGATAGATGACAATTCCAAAAACCACGCCCACGAGCGACGCCATCGTCAGGCTTGAGTCAAGGCTGAATGATGCAATGATCAGACCCAGGATCACGGCAAACAGGATGGCGAGACCAAAATGCACGGCCAATGCCGCGATGACGATGCCGACAGGAAACGCCGCCTGAGATTGCAATGCACCGCGGCCCAGTATGATTGCTGCGATCATGTGCGGCGGAACCCTCGGATCCTGCCCTGTCACCACCGCCATCAGAAACGCACCCGACACCAGAAATGCCGCGCCAGCGATCAGGCCTGCCCAGACGGCTGCCCGCCAGTCAGGCATGCAGTGCGTGAAATGATGGGAATGTAGATGAAGCTCCATAACGGTCTCCCGACACTCAATTAACGCTCATGCGGCGATGAACTGTGCATTTTCGCCGCAGGTATGACCATCCGTGTGCACTACCGATGGTTGCGTGACCCAAGTGCCGCATCGTTCATGCCATTGGTGCGCCATGACGTGCGCCCTATCCGCCAGGACATGCCAGCGCGGATTGCACAGCCCTGGTGCGGGATACCGCGTGACCTTGTACTAGCCAAATTTACCGGTCGAAAACGCGCAGACTCCCACATGCGACCGTTCTTGGGCCGCTGCTCGGATTACCTCATGGCAGTCGTGTGGCACTGCCGTCTCGCGCGTCCGGTAGGTTCCTCGGAAACATCGGACTTTTCGCGGGCCCCTTATTGCAATGCATCACACGGCTGCGAGCAACGTCTCTTGCGCCATGCCGCTTTGTGGTACGCGATCATCGCTGGAACTGGCCCGTTCCAGCTGAATGCGAACAACCGGCCACCGACGCGGCCATACTGTGTTCTGGCGGATGCCCAGACCGTCCACGGCTACCATGGTGTCGACCTTAGAATCCCTTGCTCCCACGATCCATGTGCTCGCCGCCTTCAAATCGGCACGGGGCGATCGCACCTGCTTCAACGCGAACGCGACGGATTGCGGCGAGCGCGGATATTCAATACGTAGACCGAATTATCTGGTTGGCAGTTTGGTTTGGCCAACTCTCGAATCCCGGTTGCCGCCGATCGATAAGGCTTCCCCTTTGGCATAGGTACGACCGCTGCTAGCCGACTGTACGCACTCGCCGACTGCGCCATATGTACAATGCCGATCCGAGAATTCCCGCCAAAAGGCGACGGTGTAATAGGAGACCGAGCCCGCTCGAGAGCCTCGCGCGTCATTCCGGCGCTGCGCGTGATTTCCTTCACGCCTTAAGCTCGGGCAACCGTCGCTGAGCGCCAACTGGCACGCCGGCGGATCGCCCGCTTCGAAGGTCTGATCGAGGTAATGCCGGATGGTCTCGTCGTCGGTCAGGCGGTCCGAATTTCCTTAGCTTCGCTGTGGTTCAAATGAAAAAACCCGCGATGCCAGTGAAGGCCGCTCGCGGGCCTGGTGCCGTGCACAGAAAGGTGTCAATGAATTTCACCGTCATTGCTCTCAAGCCAAGCCGGAATATCACGCGTGCCGTTGAGCACGCGCCAGATTTCGACATGAGCCTCGCGCTCAATGTAGAAGATCAGGTGCGGATAGCGATCAAGCGGCCACGACCGCAGGCCCGGTATGTCCAGCTCATACGCGTAACGGGGAGACCCGATGTTGGGGTGCCTGGAAAGACGTGCGTATGCCTGCTCGATCTCCGCGATGAACCCGAGCGCTGCCTGTTCCGAGCCTTCGTCCACGAGGTAGTGCGTCACCTCGTCCTCTACGTCCTGCCTGGCCAGCCGTGTCGGGATGACGGGCTTAGCCGTCATTTGCGAGAAGTACGCACGCGGGCGCGCAACGATTCGAAGTAGTCAGAGTCGATAGGGGCTGCGAGGCCAGACGTCGCGCCCTGCAAGATCATCGCGCGCAGACGCTTGCGATCCTGGTCCTTCCGGATCAGTTCGCGGACGTACTCGCTGCTCGTGCCGTAGCCGCCCTCGCCGACCTGTTCGTCGACGTAGTCCTTCAACGAATCCGGCAGGGAAATGTTCATCGTGCTCATGCAAACCACTCTATCACTCTTTGGCAAATTTTGCCAAACCGCCGGTAGGCCTTCCGGTGTATTGAATCGCACGTGCAGCGTCCGTATGGAGGGCGTCCGTTGTCATGTCGTGACGCTCGCTGCAAATCCGCGTGCAATCAAACGTTTGCAGGCGTTCTCGGACAGATCATCCACAGGCTCTTCCACTTTTTCTGTGCACAACTTCACCAAAGTGTCATGTGATAGGAAGAAATCGCCGTCAGGTGCGACCCGGGCGTCAACTATCCATATGGCGCTGACGTGTCGGACCATGTTGCGGCCCTGACGTCAGGCGAGAACTGTGCCGAAGGTCTTGTTCCGCCCGCCGGCCTTCGCGCTGTACAGCGCGTCGTCGGCGGCCCGGATGACTGATGCGACAGTATCGGCGACCTGCCCCTGCCAGGTCGCGGCACCAATACTCACCGTAATATGCCCCAGGGCGGCTGGCGCATGTTCAATACCCAGTCGCGCCACGGCCTTGCGGATCGCTTCGGCGATCGCCAGCGCGCCCGCTGCGTCCGTATGCGGCAGCACAATCACGAATTCCTCACCGCCATAGCGGGCCGCGCTGTCACCCGGGCGCCGGATGTTTTCGGAAATGCAACGGGCCACCGTGGCGAGCGCGTCGTCCCCCGCCTGGTGACCATAGGTATCGTTGTAGAGCTTGAAGTGATCGATATCGACAAAGAGGATCGACAGCGACTCGCCCAGGCGCCTGGCCCGGCGCCATTCACCATCCAGCAACTCGTCGAGCGCGCGACGGTTGTTCAGGCCGGTCAGGCTGTCGGTACGCGAGAGCATCGTCAGCATCAGTTCGGCTTTCGCCCTGCGCGACAGTGACGAGGCGAGCAGCACGGACAGGCCGACAAAGCTCAGGGCAAACGCTGCCATGAGCGTGCCGAGCCGGATTGCCCGCTCCCGCCAGGCGGCGTAGATGTCCGGTTCGGCCGGTGCGACCTCGACAATCAGGGGAAGGCCCGGCAGGTGGCGGAATTCATAGACGCGGCGGATGCCATCAATGGAGGCCCGGTCTGCAAACGAGCCCTCGGGCTGGGTCATCATTTTCGAGAACGGTCCGGTGCCCGTCAGGTCTCGCCCGATGACCTGCGGGTTGTAGGGTGCGCGCATGATCAGGTGCCCGTCCGTATGGATCAGCGCCATCGTGCCGTGGGGCCCGAGCGTCAGCCCCGACTGCAGCCTGCGGAAGTATTCGAGCTTAAGGGTGCCGACCGCCACGCCCCGAAAGGAACCGTCCGGATTGTTGATGCGCCGGCTTAACACGATGATCGGGTCGCCCTTGCGGATCCGCGACACCAGCGGGGCACTGACATAGAGACCCGCGGCCGGGTTGTCCCGATGCACCGTGAAATAGCGCCGGTCGGCCAGATTCACGTGGGACGGCACCTCGGAACGGGAATCGATCAGCACGTTTCCGGCCGCGTCCAGGACCAGCATGGAACCGAGATCCTTCGCGGTGGTGGCGCGGTCGAACAGTAGCGCATTGCGTAACCGCGCCGGCAGTGCCATCACCTCTGGCTGTCCGACGCCATCGACAACGGCCTGCAGCGACAGGTCATAGAGTTCAACGTTGCGCAGGATGTCCCGCTCGATGACTAACAGCGTATTGCGTGACGCGTCGAGGGCGTGCTCGAGGGCGTCCTGCCGCCCGTCATACAGGAGCACCGCACACACTGTCAGCATGGCGAACGCGATCACCAGAGCGCCGCCAATCACCGCATGGGGTGAACCAAGGTGTGCCAGCAGGCGGCCAGAGAGGAAGCGGACCGGAATCACGCGCTTTGCCTTCTTGATGTTTTTTGACAGAAACCGGGCCATGCGTCGACGACATTGATGGTCCAGCCGGGCAGCCCGTCTGGCTTCAGTGCCGGCCTGTCCTTCAATGGCTGCGGGCCCGGTCGGCAATGTACCAAAAAATTGTCGGTGCGGCCGGCGACCAGGTTCCTGGATATCGGGCCCATTCGGGGAGCGCGACGGTCAATGGCATGCTCGACCGCAGCCGCCGGAGAGTGTCGTTGAATCGGCGCGCCGGCCAGGCCGGGAAAGGAGCAGGCGGTAGCAGACTTCCTTGCCGCCGGCCTAGGAGATGACCAACCGGGAGGCGACCACACCGATCGGTTCGCCCACCTTGGCTCACTGAACCAGCATACAAATCTTAAAAGCGCACGCACGGACGCTAGTAAGATGAGCGCGATCGGCAATAAGAGGATGGTCCGTGAACGCATCAGTCGTCTCTGCCCTGGCTGCACTTGTCGGCGCCGTGATCGGCGGCCTGACATCGGTTCTTGCCTCGTGGCTGACCCAACGCACCCAGGTTCGCGCGGAGTGGCGGGCGCACGACCGCATCCGGCGGCAGGAGCTCTACAGGGATTTCATCGAAGAAGCGACGAAGTGCTATATCAACGCGCTGCAACACAACGAGCCGGATCTCCCAGCGCTCGGCAGCCTCTACGCGAAGATCAGCCCATGCGGGTTCAGTCATCGCGTGAAGTCGCAGATGAAGCCGACTTGATCGGACGCAAAATCGTCGACACCTACCTCGCGCCAGACAAGTCCTTTCTCGAACTGCGCGAGATGCTCGCGGATGGCTCGATCGACATCCTCGGCAAGTTTAGCGATGTATGCCGCGCGGAATTCGAGTCGCTTCGCGCCCATCGTCGTGAAAGTCCACTACGATGAAGGAATAGCGAACCACATCGGCCCCGAGCCGTGCGTGGGCATCCGCGAGGATGTCGGCGAAGCGTCGGTATTCACCCGGACTCAGGGTGGCGTGACGCTGACCGATGGCGGCACTTTGTTGCTGGAACGTGCCCGTCCCATACTCCGGCAACTCAACAAGCTCGTCGATGAAGTCGGCGACCGGGCTGCGGGCCAGTTGTCCATTGGTGTCGCGCCGTCCTGGCAGCACATGTTCACGTCGAAATACATCCCGAAGCTTGTTGAAGAATTCCCGGGCGTGTCGTTGCGAGTCCATGAAGGCGCCAGTCATGAGCTCCGTGAAGTCATGCACTCCGGAATGCTGGACCTCGCGATAGTCCCGTTCGAAGGGTCACCGCCACAAGGGTATGTACATACGCCTCTTGTGCGTGAACCGCTCATCCTCGTTTCGCAGAAAGGGGCGCAGCTGCAGTCAGACCGGCCTGTGCCGCTCTCACGCCTGGACAACCTGAAGTTGGCACTACCTGGCAAGCCGAATGTCATCCGCACACAGATTGAAAATTCACTCGAACGAAAGGGCTTCCAGTTCAAGCCAATCTTCGAAATCGACGCGATGAATCTTTCGATTGAGTTGGCTCGTCAGGGCGTGTGCGACACCGTGACGCCGTGCTGTGCGGTGAGCGACCATCCTCGCTGGGAAAAGGAGGTCGCGTGGAGCCCCGTTCGCGGCATGTACATGACCTGGGCGCTCTGTGAGAACACCGCCAGGTCGCATTCACCGGCCGTGCGCGAAGGGCAGAAACTGGTGTACAAGCTCGTGGATGAAATCCTGGCTCGCGGAAAATGGCTTGGAGCGGAACGACTGAGCAAAACGGCAAAGGCTGCCGCATTCGAGCTGCTTCAAGAGGCGTAGGCGTGGATGTCAGGCGGCATGAAACGACAGGTCAAACTGAATCCGCACGGTAGAGGTGTGGCGCGCCTGTTCATACACGCACCACACGGTTGCATCATTAAGGCCGCCGCGTCTCTCTCGAACAGGGTTCGCAACCCGAGGCGCAGGACCGTCTGATTCGCACCCGATGATGTCGCGAACGTGCCATTCACGGATGCGAAGGCATCTGCACCACCGCTGGCGCGCTGGTAGATGGCATTGACATACACGTCTGTGCGCTTGGACAGGAGGTAGTCGAGCGTGATGCCACCCTGATTCGAATGATTGTTGGTGAGCTGGTCGTTGCCCTTTGCATAGATGTAGTTCGCGTAGAGAAAGAGGTCGGGCGCGAACGTATAGAGGCCGCCAATTTCATAACTGTCCACATGCGCGCCGGTGAACGTGTTTCTCGTGTTCGTGTAGAGGACATCAAGCGCGAACCTGCCGAAATCATATCGACCACCCGTGCCCCAGTTGCGAATCCCGGAGTGACCATTGTCGATGCCATCTTCTTTCGAATACGTATATGCCGCATCCAGACGAAGGGGGCCATTGTCGTAGGAAGCGCCGAAACTCGTCAGGTTGTTGCTTCCGGTCTGGCCCGCGATGTTGCTGAAGCCATACATCGCACCGAAACTGAACCCATCATAGTGCTTCGAGGTGAACTTCACCGTGTTCGGCGTGGCTGCTCCGCCCGCTATCCGCGTGTAATCGAAGGTGCCCAGCGGCGCTCCGAGTTTGGCAAAGGGTCCACCCGGGAACTGCTACAGGCTGACATACGGAATTTGATGGGCCCATCGCGCAATGGACAGGTTGTCGAACATATAGTCGAATTGCCGACCCAGCGTCAGGGTGCCATAGGGCGACGCGATACCGACGTAGGATTCGCGGCCCGTGAATGCACCTCCTCGAGCCGTGCCGCTGTTCAGGTCCGGCTGCGAATCCATCACAGCCAGCGTTTGAAATCCACCGCCCAGGTCTTCGATGACGCGAATCCCGGGCAGGTTCGGCGCCTGAATGCCGGACGCCATCTGTATGAGCGAATGTCCGCCCGAATTACTGACGTACGTGACGCCGTTGTCGAGCAGACCGAACAGCGTCACGGAACTCAGCGCGTGTGATTGCAGCGGAAGCATCGCAATGGCGATTGCGAGAATCTTTTTATTCACAGGAGCACTCTCAGAAATCGATGGCAAACAACGCGCCATGCCGACGCCGCAACAGCGGTCGGGCAGGATGTTTGAATTCGGAGGTCGAGCGCCTCGTCACACGCTCAATGCGATGAGGCACTGCATGACAGGCAACGACGCCCCAGAGAAACAACTGTGTTCAATGGGGTACGTCCGTTTCCGGGAGTCAGCTAGATGACGCCGACCCGACCAACACGAATAGAACGGTCGCGGGAGCTGCCGATGGATTGCGCCACGCGTGCCGGGTGCCTCGCTGTATCACAATATCGTGAGCCTGCAGCTCTTTGGTCTTTCCGTTGTCCAGTTCGAGCGTGAGGTGACCGGTAAGCACCACGCCCGTAGTCCAGCGTCGGTGTGGTGTGCATACCCGGACTCTCGGCCTCAAATGTCTCGGCAAGCCCGGGCAGCTTTTCAATCTGTTCGCGGTGCGCCGCCATCCCGTCGAACTGCTCGCTGAGCATCACGCTATCCGGCGGGAACGTGACGACCAGCAGCCGGCTGCCGCCCGGACCCGGAACCCATGACGTGGGCCACGGTCCCTTGTCGGAAAACTCGAAGTCTGCAGCCGTGCCTCCGTCAGTCGCCCACAACATGGTGACATCAAGGCCGAGAATGGATTCGAACTTCGCGCACCACGGCGACGAGCCATCGCTCAGAAAGGTGGAAGCACCGTCGCCGTCAATCGCCGTGACAATTCGCCTTACCATGACGCCCTCCCGCTCAGACTTGCGACGGGTTAATCACGACATTCGTGAAACCACCATGGCGATGGTTGACAGCGTCGAGTGCCTCATTGATTTTTTCCAGCGGGAAGACTTCGTGCTCGAACACGGAAAGGTCGAGCGCGCCGGAGTCGGCCATAGCTGCCATATTTTCGCCTTCTGCGGGCGTGAACCACAGCGAGCCGATGAACGACTTCTGCTGGCACATGAGCGGGAAAGGTTCGAGCGGAATCGGGTCCGAGACACCGCCCACCGAGACAGCCTTGCCCCCGCGACGAAGCGCCGAGAAAGAGTCCAGAACGTTCGACACCGGGGCTCCCGGACCGAGCGCCTGGAGAACGACATCCACGCCGTAGCCTTCTGTTGCCTCCATGACGACGTCGCGCACGCTCCGTTCCCCAAGGACAATCGGATGGATGCGCGCCGGGTCAAGGTCCTTGAGTTGCGCGAGCAGTTCCTTGTTTCGGCCAGTTGCGAAGATTGTCCTCGCCCCCATTGCCAGGGCGCACAGGGTGCCACCCAAGCCCAAGGTGCCCGTGGCGCCGTCGATAATCAGCGTCTGCGACGCCTCCAGACCAGCTTTCCTGAGACCGGCGTAGGTCGTGCCGATGTATCCGAAGCGGGCGCCGTGTTCGAATGAAATCGAGTCGGGAAGCTTGACGAGATTGGCCGCCGGGGCGGTCATGAACTCGCTGAAACCGCCGTAGGGGTAGTCCTCGTAGATTTGTTGGGAACCCGGCCCGAAGCCGAAATAGCCTTGGAAGGTATAAGCGGGACAGTTCGTGTTGTCGCGCCGACGGCATGCCGGACAGCTACCGCATGACAGGCCGGGATTCACGTAGACACGGTCGCCCGGCTTGATGCCATGGACAAGGCTGCCCACCTTTTCAACGACGCCGGCCGCATCAAGACCGTAGATGGCGGGGAGCTTCGGCAGCGGCACAAACGGAAACCACTTGGGGTAATGGGCTACCACGTTGTGCAGGTTGGGCACTACGCCGCACGCCTTGACCCGAACCAGTACATCGGTCGCACGCGGCTCGGGAACCGGGATTTCATCGACCTGGAACGCTGCTCACACTTCGTGCAATCGTGCGGCACGCATCGTCTTCATGCTTGTCTCCATTAAGTAATCAACGTTTAAGCGAACCGTTTTCTCTCTTACAAGCCCTTGCACGCAGACAGATATGTGCAGAGCAAGGCTGTTGGGAGGCTAGGTTACAGCACGGCCGCTACGGGCTGTTATGCAATCAGCCTATAGCTGTTATCCACACGGATGCCGGGGGAGGCATGCCGCGCGGCCAGATGAATAATTGGACCTATGAGCAAAAGGCACAGTGGATTTGATGACGTCGATGCTGCCGATAGAGAAAACATGAAAGCAGAAAACTATCTGAACCCCAAAACCCGGGATAAGAACGTCGCGCGATACATCACGCAAGGGTTACACGCGCTGCCCGTGCACTCAGGGATGCGAGCACTTCTGAAGGACAAGGAAATGCCTCCCCAATGCACGTATTCGACGGTTGTCGACCCGGCGCTCAGATTTCACTCGGGCATTACGTCGCTGAATCCGACCAGAGCGGTCAGCCTTCATCGCAACCGCAAAAAAGCCTCGCTTCGTGCAATGTCAGCCACCGCAAAGATGCCGGCAAATTGGCAACTGCTTGCGACGCATTCGAAACTACTGTCTTCGAAGGTGAAGATGAAATGGCGCAGCGCAATCGCCGGCGCAATGTTTGGCCACCACTCGACAACGAGGCTCGATGCCAGGACCTCGTACGCGCCGTAGGGACGCAAGCCTTTTGCATACAGGACGTGCTGAACCAACTCCTCGTCGTTGGGTGGACCGAGGCTTTGGAAGACGGCGCCATCGAACCGCACGACGCAGAAAGGCTCTTCTTTCTGAACGAAATGACCGTACCGGCTCAGTTCGGACGAGGTAATACGATAGACGAGGATGGCACGACCCTCGTCAGCAATGACAAACGGGTCCGTCGATGCCGGTGCCGGCATCGGAACCGTACCGAGGAGCACAGGAGTGTCACCTGCCCCTCCTATTAGCGTACCCGTCGTCCCCGAATGCATAGCACTTACACGGCAAGAAAACTTACTTAGTAATTCTAGCGAAGTGGCATAACAGCGGGTAGGTGTGCCGCCATCGCCAGCCGCTTCGACCGTCGATGCAGGCCAGCTTCATCATACGAAGGATGGCTGCCCCGACCTGATGCAGAACGCCGGTTCCGAACCCTCTCGTGAAGACAGCTTGATGTGGTATTTCACAGGTAGGTATCGGATTACATCGTTGCCTCCAGCTAACGACGGTGCGCGGACTTCGAGAGCGTTCCAGGTGCGCTTCTGCCGTTAATAAGGCGGTCGATTGTAGTATTTGTGCATCCGCTGGCCCCACGCAGCATCCGCCATCGACGGCCAATTGTCGCCATCGAATGCCGGTGCGTCCTTGATTTGTTGGGCACTCATGTCGAGATGGAAACACTCATTGGCGATATCAAGAGTTAATGCGCTCCACGGAATAGCACGGAGTGTGAGTCCTGTGCCCAGGAATTCTCCTTCGGCCAGCACCACATAGACAATTCGACCGTCGCGCATATCCGCCATGATTTCCAACACCCTTCCGACGTCGTTGCCGTCGACAGAAATCACTCTCATGCCCGCGAACGCCGACGTCGGCATGACGGCAGGCACCTGTCGGTCTATGTCACCGACGATTTTGTCGCGGCTTTCATCAATACGAGACCCGTTCCCATGATTGAGAGGTCTCATACGTCCCCCCTTGAATCGGCGAGCTACTAGCACCACAGCAATGGTCGCGCCCGCTTGAGTGCAAGCAGCGTCTTCAGACCAAAACGATGACCGGTGCACCTGTAACCATCGGGAGAAGTCGACACATCCCTCGTGGGGCCGTGGACGCCTGTTGGGGCGCACCGGCACAGGAATGACTGCCCTAGTGAGACTGAAGTCGGCTATGGGAATGCTGGATGCTCGTACGTATTACTCATAGGGGGAGAACGCAGTGATGAGCCGCGTGCTTTTAGTCGACGACGACGCAAATCTGCGGGAGGCTCTCGTAGCGCTCATGACAGCTGAGGGATACGACGTGACGGTCGCAAATGACGGGCTCGAGGCATTGGGCGCAGCTCTCATGGATATTCCGCAGGTCATCGTCTCCGATATTCACATGCCGGCTCTGGAAGGAACGGACCTGGTTCGCATGTTGAAAGCCATCCCGCGACTTTCCTGCGTCCCGATTATCCTGATGTCCGGCGTCGATACCGAGGCCAGCGTTCCCGTGGAGCACATTCTCAAGAAGCCATTCGACCCAGCGGTATTACTCGAATTCGTGTCTCAGGTCACGGCACACCTCGGCGACACGCCCATAGAAGCTCTGTATCGCGAGCCAGAGCATCATCCCGCTCAGGCATTGTTTCCCGGACCGCAGATATCCGCCAGCGCTGAAGCCTGCGCGGCACGTGTCCGTCGTGGACTGGAGCTTGTTCATGAACAGGCAGCGCGCGTTGACCTGCTCCGGAACTCGGGTACTGACGTCAGCCTCGCAGAACAGTCATATGAGGTGCTTGTCGCGTGCGTTGCCGCGCTGGTCAGACTCGAAATGATGGCGACGGCGGCGCCGATATTGTTTTCTGCCACGTCGCAAGCTACCGGTGGACGCGGCGATTCACAGGTCAGTGAGTCTGGACGAAAACGCAGTCCCGGCCATTCCTCTTAGCGGTCTGTACATCGGCTGGCTCGCGGCCGAAGGCAGGGCCCGCGTGCTGCAGGCGATGAGCGATGGGCGGAATATTCGCCGCACATAGCCGATATTGCATCGCCGCATATCCGTTTTCCATAGTCCGGTCAGAATTGCCGAACTAGAATGTGATGTGAACTGGCTCCCCGTAGAGGACGGCATGCCGAGGCTGTCACATTCTGGTGCTGCGAGCGACGCGCGGCGCACGCAGATGCTTGCCACCGGGAAACTCGACACACGGCCGCACCGTGCCCCCGACTATGCGGCTGAGAACGACGCGTTGCATACGTTGGCCAAAGCGCTCAGTGCGTCGGATGCGGTCATGCTCCAGACGCTCGTCGACACGACTCTGGCGCTATGCAACGCCGGCAGCGCTGGCATCAGCTTGCGGGACCGCGATGCTACGCAACCTTCCTCGTTTCGCTGGGTCGCCGTATCCGGACGGTGCGCAGCCTATGTGGACCACGTCATTCCATCCGGTGCGAGCCCTGCGGGGGTGGTACTCGAATTCGACGCGCCGCAACTGTTCGCTTTCCCGAAGCGCCAGTTCGCTTGCATGGCCGATATCGAGCCGGAGATTACTGAAGAACTTGTCGTGCCGGTTCCCGGCGTACCCGAGCCGTGGGGCGCACTATGGGTGATGTCGCATGACGAAGCACATCACTTTGATAACGAACATCGCCGAATCCTGACGAGCCTTGCGAACTTTACGTGCGCAGCACTCAGCATCAGGCAGGCGAACGCCGCCGCCGAAGCACGCGCCGCAGAAGCCGAGGCGGCACGGCGCGCCCTCGCCGCAGAGGAGGCCAACAAGGACAATTTCATCGCGATGCTGGGTCATGAACTGCGTGGTCCGCTCGCTCCCGTCGACAGTGCACTCGCTGCTGCGCAAAAGCTGGCTGCCGACAGTCCTGCTGTGCTATCGGCTCTCGCCGTTGCCAACCGTCAGGTGGGACAACTGAAGCGTATCGTGAGCGACCTGCTGGACGCCTCGCGCATCAGGACCGGCAAGCTCGGTGTTCATCGCGCCTACGGCCTGCTCGGCGACATCATTAAGGATGCAGTCGGCACTGTCCGGGAGGAAGCCGAAAAGCGCCAGCATCGGTTCCGGGTGGAGCAGCCGCCGTATCCACTGACAGTATTTGCTGACGCAGGCCGACTGGCGCAGGTCTTCACGAACCTGTTGGGGAACGCAGTCAAATACACGCCATCCGGTGGCGAAATCACGCTGCACGTTGAAGCGCCCGACCCCGGCACGATTCCCGAGCATGACTCGACGCCACGGGAAGCCGTCATCACCATTCGCGACAGTGGCATGGGCATCGCCCATGACCTGCTGCCACACGTCTTCGACCTGTTCACACAGGCTCCGGGCGTCCGCATGCGCGCAGAAGGCGGCCTTGGCGTGGGACTGTCTGTGGTCCACTACCTTGTCAATGCGCACCGGGGCGAGATTGCCATCTACAGCGAAGGCGAAGGCAAAGGCACGGAAGTCACCGTGCGCCTGCCCATTGTCTGTCGGAGTCAGATTGCGCACGCGGCGCCCACCACCCACGGGATACCGCCTGCCCGCATCCTGCTCGTCGACGACATTCCCGATGCGACGGAAGCGCTGGCGATACTGCTGACGCTGGACGGTCACGAGGTGAAGCGTGCACAGAGTGGAGCGGAAGCCCTGTCTCTGGTCGAGTCCTTCACGCCGGACGTCGCACTGATTGACATCAACATGCCCGGCATGGACGGTCACGAGCTTGCGCGTCTGCTGCGGCAGCGAACACAGTGCGCCTCGACCCGCCTCGTCGCGCTCACCGGATATGCTGCGACGACACCCGAACGCGGCGCGGACGAATTCGACTGCTATCTCGTCAAGCCGCCGTCGCTTGAGGACCTGGGTGAAGTGCTGCGCGCGTGACGCCGGCCTGGTCCGGTCGATACAGCCGGGCCCACAATCCATCGCTATGCGTCTTCGCATTTGACCGAGCCGGCAAAGCTCGCGGGCCAGGGTTGCCACGTAGCGGGCAACGAGAGCAGAGCCGTGACATTCATGTCTTCGTCAAGCTCGGGCCAGAAGAGTTGTTGATGGTCGAGTGAAATTGCGAAGTTGGCCCTGTCCCTGTCGCTGGCAACCTGCAGAAGTGGAAACCAGTCGAGTGGAAACCCGACAGCGCGGCCATCGGCAAAGTGCAGAAACACATTCGAACTGTCAAAGTGCACGTCAATCGCTTGGGCATGCATGGCTGCCTCCCGACGCAGAAGGGAAAATCACAGGCGATATTGGGCAGAATGGCAATTGCCGCCTTTTCCGGGCATCTCGTGAAACCGCTCCCGGCGGACCGACGTTGCCGACGACTTGCTTCCGGCCCAGTTCTCCATTGACGCAACAACGCGTGGCGCGCGATGCTCACCGGCTTCCAAAAGAAGGGCCCGGCAACAGTCCTGCACGACGGCGGCCACCGGCATCACCACGGGAACGTCGGACGTTGGTCGGCCTTAAACATTTTAAGTAATCACGGAACTGTGCCCTTGTTGCGTTCATCTACCCCATCTGCACTTCTCATTCCTCTCGTGCAGCGCTGACCAGAACAAACCAGGCCAACGCAAGCACGAATCTTTTGCCATTAGCGCAAAAAGTACAGGGCTACGCTGTGCACGCGTTTCACAGCAGCACCCACCCACACGCGAACATGCCCTGGAACAGACATTGCAGGAAACATTCATCGTGTTCCGACGGACTTGTATGACTCGCATACTACTGGTGGACGACGATACCAACTTGCGGGAAGCACTCAGAGCTGCGCTCGACGCCTCAGGCCACGAAGTAGTCGTTGCGCCGAACGGACGCGAAGCCTTGCGCCTCGCGCATGACAGCCATCCGCAGGTCATCGTTTCCGACGTGACAATGCCGTTGATGGACGGCATGGAAATGACCCGTCGAATCAGGGCGATACCCGCATTTGAGCGAGTGCCAGTGGTGCTCATGTCCGCGCGTGCGGCTGTTCCGACAATCCCTGTCGCGGCCATGCTGCGAAAACCGTTTGCCCCGCCGGAACTGCTGGCGGTGCTTGACGGGCTCCCTAGCTGCCTCACCGCAAACGAAGTGTGGGCATCGGATAGTCCTCTGGCCGCGACGGCGAGTGCCGAAGGACAGCGGGGCGGCGTACCGTTCGCGATTCGAGGCGAAAAAGAGCGCGCTCGGAGCACCTCCGCGCGCGAGCGCCGCATCCAACGAGGCATCGAACTGGTCCAGGCTCAGGAGAAGCGCTTGCACGGGCTTCACAGCAGCAGCGTTAATTCGGAGCTCGCGGAGCAACTCTACGACTGCCTGCGCGTCAGCGTCGCAACGCTCGTCGAACTGGAGCGCGCATCTCATTCAGGAATGTCATCGCTCACCTAGCCCCACTCGGCGCGAGGCGGGGTCGCAGGCAGCCTTCTGCATTCGTGATGCACGTGTACCCGATTGGTGGCGCGGTCGACATTACTGGACCGAGGTCTTGCCGAAACGCGAACACCGCCACGTAAACAGCTAGAGCTTCTTGGACTTTATGCTGTCGATAGCTGCGGCAATTGTCGCGCGATATTCAATCATCACCTGGAGCGTATTCTGCATTTCCGCGAGCAGCTTTTCGGCCAACCCCGTATGTGCCCGTCCCTCTCAAGCGCCTGCAGCAATTCGAGCTGGCGGCCGATTCGAGAGTGCGCAGCCGAACTGGCAACGTCTGCCTGCCGGAGGTCGCGCATTTCGTCGTCCAGATTCATTTGCGCCCTCCTGACGCCGAATGTCAGTAGTTTATGCGACAGCCAACGTTGTTCCAGTTTCCAGGGACAGGGGCGGCGCGACGGGGCGACGCTCAGGTCGTGCTTGCCGCATCGGCACGGCGTGTTGCTGCGGTGCTGCAGCACTGACGGCATCGGGGAGTAGGAACATGTCACCAATGGACACCTGCAGCTTTCTTGAATCACTCGGAGACGAAGCGCGAATCCTCGCGTTGAAGCACTTCCGGACCAGGTTCCACATTGCAACAAAGTCCGACGACACTCCCGTCACGGTAGCAGACCGCGAGATTGAACGGCGACTGCGAGAACTCATCCTGTCGCGGTATCCATTGCATGACCTCGTAGGAGAAGAGGAAGGCGGAGAGATTGGCGAGGGCATCACCTGGGTGATTGACCCCATCGACGGCACGAAAAGCTTCGTAGCGGGCCTCCCGCTATTCGGGACGCTTGTAGCAGTACTGGAAAACCGACTTCCTGCTTACGGCATGATTGAAGTCCCGGCACTGCATGAGCGCTGGATAGGGTACGGCAATCACACCGTTCTTAACTGGGTGCCGTGCAAGGTCAGTCGGTGTACGCATTTGGGCGACGCGCGACTTTGCACAACGGACCCAGAGATTTTCGTTGGCGAGGCGTCAGAAGCCTTTTCAATTCTGTCGCGGCGCACAGTCCGAATCTCCCGGTTCGGAACCGACTGCTACGGTTATGCCCTGTTAGCCTCCGGCCACGTCGACCTCGTTGCAGAAGCCGGCCTAGAAATTTACGATGTAGCCGCGCTAATTCCTGTCGTTCGCGGCGCGGGCGGCGTTGTGACGACATGGTCCGGTCATCCGGTTAACGAACGTTTCGATGGCACAATCATCGCGGCTGCGACCTCAGAACTACATGCCGAAGCGCTGCGAGTCCTTGGACACGCCTAGCCGAAACCTCACTGCACGAGCCAACAGCCACAACGACATCTGCGTCAGGTATTCCGACGAATCCTGCCGTGACAGTTTAAGTTTCACCCTCGCGTGCCGTTAGACATGCACATGCATCGCTGCGGTGCCGGCGGGAGACGAGATGATAAAGAAAAATGCATTTTCGCTCGCATATCTGCGAGCTCATGCTGATGAACTCGTCGCGGCCGTGCACGGCAGTAACAGCGTCATAGTCATCACAGACAACGGTGTCCCGAAGGCGGCACTGCAAGACGTGCGTTCGTGCGAGTATTGAGCTTCCCCTGAAATTTCGCCTTCCAGCAGGTCGCGTATAAACTCGACCCAAAGGAAGGAAAGAAGAGATGTTCAAGGTACCGCACCAGGTGTACACGGCAGAGTTCAAGAAAGCGGCCGTGCAACGAGTCAGGGACGGGCAAAGCGTAAGCGCTGTGGCCCGCGAACTGGGCATGTCGATGCAGACGCTGCGTAACTGGCTCAAAGCGTCGGAAGCCGGCAAGCTCAATGGTCCCGGGGCGAAGGTCGTCACAGCGGAACAGATGGAGCTTTCGCGTCTGCGGGCGGAGAACAAGCGCTTGCAGATGGAGCTGGAAATCGCAAAAAAAGCGGCGGCGTTCTTCGCGAAGGACCTCCTGTGAAGTTCGCCTGGATTGACACGCAGTGCCGACACTATCCGCTGTCGGCGCTGTGCGAGGTCCTTGGTGTAAGCGTCAATGGCTACCGCGCGTGGAAGCGCGGCGGCACACCCGAGCGACAGCGGCTCACCGATGCCCAGTTGCTCACGTTGATTCGAACGATTCATGCCAAGTTCAAAGGTGCCTACGGTTCGCCGCGCATGACCGACGAGGTGCGCTCTCGCGGCTTTCCGGCCAGCAAAGCACGGGTGGAGCGGCTGATGAGCGCCAACGGTATCCGAGCTCGCCACAAGCGCCGTTATCGGGTGACAACCGATTCTCGACACAAGCTACCGGTCGCACCGAACGTGTTGAACCGTAACTTCACGGCGGTCGAGCCCAACCAGGTGTTTACCTCGGACATCACGTACATCTGGACCGACGAAGGCTGGCTGTATCTGGCGGTCACGCTGGACCTGTTCAATCGGGAGGTCGTGGGCTGGTCGGTCAAGCCGCGTATGACTGCGGACCTCGTAACCGATGCGTTGACGATGGCATGGTTCCGGCGCCGGCCTGCGCCCGGCGCGCTGCACCACTCGGACAGAGGCAGTCAATACGCGAGCCATGAATTCCAGCGCAAGCTGGCTACCTACGGGATGCGCTGCTCGATGAGTCGCAAAGGGAATTGCTGGGACAACGCGCCGACGGAAAGCTTCTTCAACAGCCTGAAGAACGAGCGGGTACACGGCACGAGGTATCGCACGCATCGCGAAGCCATTGCGGACTTGTTCGAATACATCGAAGTGTTTTATAACCGCAGTCGTCGTCATTCATCGCTCGGCTTCACGTCGCCAACTCAGTTCATGCAAGACTGGCTTGCGGCTCAGCGGACAAAGGATACGGCCGCATAACCCCGGGCCTCTGGAAGGCGAAAAACCGAGGGAAGCTCATATCTTCATCGTGCAGTTAGCCTGCTCGAGAAACTCGTCTCTGAACACGCTGATGTCCTGGCGCTGAATCGCGCCGAAATCGATTCGGTCCTCGGACAATTGCGCACAGTCAATTGATAAGCTTCTGCGCGGCTTGTTTCTGTTTGTCCATTGACACCACGTTTTATCAAGCGCGATGCCCGTCGTGAAATCGGCAAAACCCTCGCGTTGAGCGGGGTGAACTTGGGGAACGCCTGTCAATGATAGGCGACGGTGCTGTCACAGATAAGCGTACGACGCGCGACATGCTGTTGCGGCGCTCGGCTCGCAACCTTTTCTGCGGCCAGGTTCCCGACCGCAAGCACGCTTCAGTCTTCCGGTGAAAACGGTGAGCCGCCAGTGTTTTCCTCAAACCACTGAAACGCTTCTTCCGCGCTGACGAAGCTGATGCGCTCGCGCATCGCCTTGAGCGTTTTGACTTGCTCCTTGATGTCGGGACGCGGACTGCCGTACGCATTGAGTACTGCTTTTCCCGCAAATACCCGCTCCATTCTTACACTCTCGAGTTCAAGCGTGACCTTGAAGAATCCTCGCGAAATAGTGTTGTTTGCCAGGCTGTCGTCTGCGACGATGACCTGGACCGATGTATCCGAGTCGGCAGGTTCACCCCACAGTGTCGCGGTATCGGTCAGCTCCGTGCCGATAAGTTCACCAGCACGGGCGTAGCCGTCCTGCACGCTGGTGACGGTTTTGTGAATCGGGTCGATGAGGAACGATACGTCCACAGCGTCTCTCCGCAAGGTCAGGGGCTATGCGGTCCATAATACACACTGACAGCCTATACGGAAGTTCGCCGACGGCTTCCCGGCTCAGTCCTCGAGCACCACCTGCTAGTCCAATCGGACCTGAACGTCGATGACGTTCACCACGTATCTGCTGACCACGGCCAGGCGCCTGCTTGAAAACATCTTCCCGCATGCTTGCATCAAAGGCGCGAGTATCATCGACCGTGGACGCAACGGACGGAGGTGCTGCGATGGACGACCGGTTTGACAGACGCGAGCTGCTGCTTCACCTCGGGGACATGCTCGAAGCATCGACCTGTTTGGCCAGGACAGGCCGACCGGATGCACCGGTGACGCGGCTTGCAAGGTCGCAGGAATCGCTGCAGGAGTTCGAGTTCCTCCGGGCGCTGGACCCGAGAATGACGGTGGCCGAGATCGGTGCACGCGTCGCCAGCGCATTCTTCCTGTGGCCAAAGGAACTGCTCGAGACGGAGCTCAACCGCAACGCGCTTGCGTCGACCATCCAGCATGATCTTTTTGATGGCAATTCTGGCGGCTGGAAGGTGCATGTCGCACATATGCAGACCAAGGTCGGCTGGTTTGGAACGGGACTTCCCGAGATGGAAAGCAGCGCTTCGGTCGAACTGGCGCCCGCCGCCGCTAACGACGCAAGTCCCGTTGAAGCGTCGGTCGAGTCAGAACCGTCCGCTGAGTGGGATGCGCCCGACGAGAAAAAGGGCTGGCCGCGGCCTCAGCCGGGTTCGACGTCATGAAGCGCTACTGAACCATACGGGACGTACGACCAATGTCGGGCCTACTGCGCGTCATCATCCGGCCGGCCTGGATAACGCGAATGGGGGAGCCTGTAGTAGTACTGGGCCTGACGGCGCACAGCCATGCAGCCAGGCAAATGTCCTGAACATTTCGCTAGTGCTGCTTCACCCTGCCACCGAGCGCTGTGAGCCACGACACGAATGACTGCGGCGCGACGCCCTTGTCCTCAATACCTGGCTCGGAAGACTGGTAACGGTTGTGACCCGAGTCATTAGTTGATACATGCGGCCTGATAAATCCCCAGTTTCCAGATTCATCTGCAACCTTCGTCCGTGCATGGACAGGGTGTCTTTGCGAATCAGAATATCGGTCGAGCAGAGCTGATTTCGGAGTACAAGGGCACACGCGTCTCCTGGCAAGATGTCGTGCAAGGTGCCTCCCGTTACGGCAAGACCCCTGGACACACGTTCCTGCTTGATACAGGTGATGGGACGGTTATTGACGGAGCTCGCGGAGGCAGCACCGTCCGCTGGATGAATCACAGTTGTGAACCGAACTGCAAGGCGTACGTCTCCGACGGACGCGTATTTATTTACACGCTGAGAGATGTCAAACGCGGTGAAGAACTGACGATTGATTACGGACTCGTCGTCGAGGGACCACGAACAGACGAAGTTCGAGACCTGATCGGTGCCACTGCGGCTCGCCCAACTGCCGCGGCACCATGCTCGCTGCCGAACGGTTTCAAGCCGCCTGAAGTCCGCGTACTGAAACGCCCACCGCGACAACGATAATCGTTGCATGGCGCGAAGCGGGTCGAAGACCGTCTGCGACGGTTACTGAGGACCGTCTTGTGTTCGTGTGAAAAGCCGGCCATGTATTTTGTGCCGCGGGAAACACCACCGCCCTCAACCATGACCCGGGCGGTGGCCCCCCACGACATGCCGGATATCAGGGCGACCGTACTGGAGCTGCTTCCGCCGACCTCGAACTGGCCATCGCCCATGCTATGGATGGTTTGCAATCGCGCCCGCTTCGTGCCTTCACAGCGGCAAGCAGGTGGGCCAATCGACAAATCGACCACTGACTTTTTTGCGATACAAGCGGCGAAATCGCCGAACCCGTTCGTACATTGCGCACGTATTGAGCGGCGAGCGCACTGTCATGCCGGTTGCGTGAACATGGGTAACGGGCGCCGTGCACGTGGGTGCGCCCTCTCACAGGACCGAGAGGATGAGATGACCAATACCGAAGGGCAATCCTTACGTCTCGTAGTGGAAAAATGGCTTGGTTTCAACCCTTCCAAGACCGCAAGAATCACCGCATTTGGCCGTACGGTCTCGGGTGGAAGGCGCTATGTGTGCGTTGAGACTACGCACGACGGCGAGCAATTCGCACTCTTCTTCTTTCGCCACAGCGACGGCTGCTGGAGGGTGTTTCCCCCCGCTACGACGTTCCCGGAGATGACTTTGGAGCGTTTGGCCGCGTAGCAGCAATGCGATGCGTCGCCTCCGAGGGCTATCCTCGGTTGCTCTCTCGCGAGAGCGAATCGAGGCCTATGCTCGCGCGCCGCATCTAAAGAATGAAAATGCGACATATCTGCCCCGTGGCGTCGGTGAACTGAAACACATTCAGTCGGCCAGCTCTGACGTCAAGCAGAAGCTGCTCGACATCCACAATAAAGTACGCAAGGGACGGGTTGTATTCGACCTCGGACATGAGGTCCTGCCTTCTCTCGAGAAGTCGTTGAATCGCGCTGGCCCGGGAAACAAAAATTTGCTCCATCGATAACCACCTCAACCAGAGCGAGTACCGGCTGACCCCGCCGCACCACACAGACCAATCGGCGGGTTGTGGCGCGAACCACCGCGCGACAATTCACTCACGCGAAGCGCAATTTTCAGCAAACCGGCAAACCTGGATGCCTTGATGCAGACCGCTGCAGCGCTCGTAGCTTGCCGGATAGTGGATGCCCGACGCAGAAGAGGACTTCTACCCCTCTTCCTCCTCCGGCGCCCCGCAAGCAAGCATTAGATGACCTTTCTTACGGTGCTTCGCCGTCGCGTGAGCGCAGTCTGCCATTCATGAACCAGCCCATCTCCACGAGATGGTCCAGGCACATGTCATAAACCGCCCGCACAAACGTAGCGCGAAAGTCGAGTCGGGGATTTTCAGAAGCCGCGACTGACTCGACGCCGAGCACCACCGGCAAATTCACCTCGACGCGTTCAGCAAGCGTCTGCGACCAGCTTGAGATTGACACGCGCTCAAACCAGTCAGCGTCGCCCCCATTTGCGGCCAGCCAGATTCGTTCCAATTCGACGACGTTCCCGATAGTGAGCCAGTCGCCACTAACGAGCCTTGTCAGAAGTTGAGACTCAACCAGGAAGGCGAGCAACTCAGCTCTCGCCCGAAGGTCCAATTTCAGTTGGCTCATAGTTTTATCTGCACTCCTTAACGATAATGGAAAGCTCGCCGCAATCACGTGAACAACAACCTGTCTTCAGGCAACCACTTAATTGATTCTTTAAGATGCGCTTGCAGACTTGGCCTATAACGATTCGACCACGTTATGCGACTCAAGAAGTCCAATCGGCTGCGGGCTTTTCCTATTTGTTCGTCGCTCAATTTCATTGAGCTCGTACATCAGCTCTTGCAACGTATTGAGTTGATATTCCGTCAGGCGAGCCGTTTCAATGCGGGTGTTCAGCCGATTACGCCAATAGTCAATAAGCATAATCTCCCGAGCACACTGGACAACAGTCGCACGCATAACTCGGCCGATATGCATGATGTCACGCTCGACAATTGGATTCATCTTTGCCCTCGGAATCTCTTAGTACTTGTTCCTACGGGACGCTTAGCGCCTCTTGCTTAAAACGTACACAATTGAGAGACTCAATGCAATCGCGTTGCCGTGAAATATAACGGTATGCTCGCGATTAAAGTCAGGATTTAGTAATTTCTTCCCACTCGCATTAAAACGCATCAAAAATGGAATCGATATCACGGTAACAAATTCGCAAGCCGCAAGCATTGGACCTCTTGCCATCAGCATGCCGCCTGGGTGCCGCTATGCGTAGGTTGAGCTGAACCAGCCGCAACAACCCATCTTCGCGGGTTGTATGGACCAGGTCGGAATGACCGTGACGCACCCATCCACGCGTTGCGCGTGGATATGCTGATTGGCACGTTTCATCCCTGTGTGGGACAAAGTCGTCCGTCGCAGCTGGTCGGGCCGTGCGATCCCGCAATCGCGAATGCGACTCTCAGCATACCGTTCAACGACTTCGTCGCACATCGCGATGGCGGGCACGCTTCTTTAGAAAGTGAGACTTTTCGCAATTCCTGCTGCGACGCACACATCTGAACAGAGTAGTCTTCATCGGCGTGACGTTGTGTCGCAGGGGTTTCCCCTGGTGGGTGGCCGATTCCCAATTCCGACAAGGCTGCGGGCGGTTAATTGCGTGCGCACGTGGCCCTCCTCAAGGACAGAAGATTGACATTCGCATCTTGGGCCCTAGAATGAATTTCGCTGCATTGCACCAATGAATCCACTCTGCGACTTGCCGCGAACCATTCGGCTTAGCAGTCTGTCGCACATTCCCACCACATGGAGCTTGTGATGAGCAATCTTCGCCCCGAATACATTGGCGCCGCACAGAGAGCCGCCGTTGACACAACATTTTGTCTCCTAACCACGACTCTTGACGGCGCCCGGAAACTCGTCGAGTTGAATGTGCAGACGCTCAAATCGACTCTCGAAGAAAATCAGGAAAGCCTGGTCAAGGGCTTGTCATCCCGGGAGCCACACGCGTTGCTAGCGCAACAGAAAAGCCTGGCTCAAACCGCCCCGGAAAAGGCACAGGCGTACTGGCGTCACATGTGCGAAATCCTCTCGGGGACTCAGGGCGAACTCGTGACATTCATCGAGGCGCAGTCCAGGCAGTACCAGCACAAGGTACAGAGTTCCGTTGACAACACCGCGAAAACCCCACCGGTCAGCAGCGAATCCGCTGTTGCGGCGTGGTCATTCCCAAAGGCGCCGGGCTAGCCCACAAGGACAGAACCATCAAGCAATAGTGTCTTGTGGTCATCTGCCAAGGTCAATTCATGCGGGCGAGCCCTGTCCGCATTTTTGCGATTGTCGACTGATGCTTAACAGCAACCGGTGCGCGTCGTGCGTCATACACGACGTGTTCACCTTTGGGCAACGAGTGTGCAAATACATGCGCGGAGAACCGTCTTGACTTCCTCGGAGCACGGCCCGTGACCCATTATGCAGTGGCAACCTGCGTGCGCAGACGTTCACGCTTTAGCGCAACTTCTGTGATGAGCAGCTTGGAGCGGATATGACAATGGACGACGTTCTCACCGCGGAGCCGTGTGTTTCTTCCGACGGCAAAATGGTAGTTTTCGTTGCGTCAGTCCGTAACCAGTCGATGCAATGTTCCATTGCCCGTGCCGCACTTGAACAGCACTTCTGGCTGCCACCCAATGCGGACAACGGGCGGATGCTGAAAGCATTCGCCGACGGGAAACCGCGCATTGTTGCCGTTGCCGAACGGAGAATGCTCAAGGCGCCGGGCGCACCGATAGCATTGACCGCTGCAGATTTTTGCTGACAGGTGATGCATCGCTGACGGCACAACGCACGCCTACCCCATGCGCCGCCGCGAATTTGCGGCGCTTCTTCCAGTCGGAGCTGCGGGTGACAGGGTGTGGGCAACAAAGGGCGCGCCGATGGCACGGGATGACCCGGAAACGGGGCTCGACACATAAACGACGATGAACGTTAAGAACACTTCTGGCGAAGCTCGCGCCCTTGAACGCGTAGTAAGCGCTGCACGTGAGGTACAGGCGGCGTCATTGCGCCTCGAAGCGCACTACGCACGAGACTCGAATGAACCACCTACGACGCTGGAACTGGCGCGGTTTGCCGCGGCCATGCAGGAACTGAAAGACGCGCGGGAAGCCTTCGACGCGTTGGTTGCGAAACGAGACGCCTCCTCGACCTAAGGTCATCTCATGAGGCGGGACAAGGCCGCTCGCCCCGGCGCGAACGCCCGGCCGCCCAAACGGATACCGCCTGGCATGCAGAAACCGCAAACGCGCTATGCGGAGAAACAAGCCTCAAGCCGAAAGCTTTCCACCAATACAAGCACCGCCCTCTGCAGTGCTGGTGCCCTGACAGCTGGTCGCCTTAGGGCAATGCTGATCAAGCCGTGTAAACGCGACTGAGCGCGGTTGAGCATGCGTAAACTTTCTGAATAACCAATGAAGATGGTCGTTCCGCTTCGTTTTACCGCGCCGCAGGCGTTCTGCGCGGGCTTT
>NZ_JBFRCH010000023.1:0-110472 GCF_040965635.1 Paraburkholderia phymatum | reverse complement strand
AAGGTCTTTAGGCATCTAAACTATGCCGAGCCGGACGACTCGTTAACATCGTCCCTCTGGGCTCACTGCTGGCATATTCGTGGTCCAGTTCCAGCCTGATCGGCATTGCCTCAAATGCGGCATAGTTCTGGAATTTGCTCTTTCGAATGACGAGTCCCTCCGGCGTAATGTCGGCAGACCGTAGATTCAGGGCTTCCGATACGCGCAGACCAGTGGCGGACAGCAGAGCGATCAACGAAGCATATGTCTGTGGACGCAGTGCGTTGGTGGGCTCGAGTTTCAGCGCAGCGTCGATCAGTTGTTCAATGTCGGTCCGTGTATAAATGTACGGAGCCCGCCGGGTCTTTCGGTAGGCGAAGTACCGCACCGGCGGCAACTCATGGTTCTGATCCTCTATGAACAGGTACCGCGCGAACCTGCATACGGTCTTCAGCCGCGCGTCACGCTGGGCTACCGATGCAGCCTCAGTTGCCCAGTCGATAGCAGTCTGTGCGCGGACGTGCGTTTCACCACGATTGACGGCGAAGCGCGCGAAGCTGCGCAGCAGGTATTCCACGTTCGACATCTTGAATCCCGCGGCCCGACACGCAGCGAGATAGGACTCCACGGCGGACATCATTTCATCACCTCCGGCCAAGGCTGGGCGATTCGCCTGAGCAGTGCAAAGTCAATCCTGGCGTAATAGGCCGTCGTGTCGATACCGCGGTGCCTGAGAATCATGCCGATCTGCTCGAGGGGAAGACCGTGACGCAACATCTCGGTCGCCGCTGTGTGTCGCAGCAGATGTGCGCCCTTGGCGGGTGAACTCACCTTGGCCCGCTTGAGCGCGCGTTTCACTACCGAGGAAATGGCATCGCCCGAAACAAACGGCTTGAAGGGAGCAATGTTGCGTACGAAGACGCGGTCATCTCCTGTCACTCGGGATCGGGATTCGAGATAGCGCAGGAGTGCCTCACCAGCGTCTTGGGGCAGCGGGAGTCGAACTTCATAACGACCCTTACCCGAGACCCGCAGCGTCCCGGTTTCCCACTCAATGTCTCTCATTCGAAGGTTTGCTAGGTCGCCCGCACGCACCCCGAGTCGCACGAGCAACAGAATGATCGCGCGGTCGCGAAGTGTTCGAAGTGAATGGCCATCGCAAGCGGCTATTAGACGGTCAACATCGTCAGGCGCAAGACACTGCGGGAGTGTCGACAGGCGCCAATGCGCTAGTGCGGGAACCGCTTGGTCGAGACCGGCCCGACACAGGCCGTGAACACCCAGATAACGCAGGAAGGCCCGCGCGCTGGTGACCCGCTTTTCGACCGTACTGACACTGCACTTGCCAACACTGTCCAGCAGGAACGTCCGCACGCGCTTCGGATCCCATCCGCCGACATCGTGCCCAAGTAACTCGAGCATTGTCGTGGCATCGCGACAGTACAGCCGAAGTGTCGCCGGCTTTGCGCCCCGGTGCTTTTGCATCCACTGCCGGAAACCGCTGACGATGTTAGGTTCGCAAATCTCGGCCGTTGCGGGTTTCCCTGCCTGACAGACACCGATCCTGATCAGGTACTCACGAAAGCGCTTCGCTCCGAAGTAAACATGGTGGTTTGCTTTGCCGCCCTTTGCATCTGGACAACTGCACGTCGGAAGATGTCGACGGAAGATTTCCAACATCTGCGGACCTACCTCAGCCAGAGGTCTGCCACTCATCAGCATGAAGCGGCCCAGATGATCGGCGGCACGTATGTACCGCTCGGCGCTGGCCGCTGAATATCCGTCCCGCTCCAGCGCATCAGCAAAGCCGTCAATGAAGGCGCCGACCGGTCCCGTACGCAGGCGCCTCAAAGTCTTGGGTGCTACCGGGTATGTGTCTAGCATCACGTCCTCCTGTGATGATTGCCCGTGAAAGCCAGACCACGATAGCAACGGAGGGGCGCGTTTTAATGGGGAGCAAAAACACAGAATTGTTCGGTCTGGGGCTCCGAACATGCTTTCGGACTCCCTGTTAGCCAGGACTCCCCATAAGACATGAGTCGTAGGCGATGCGCTGATGGCCGCATGCATCGCACTGCTCGACATGTCCGCCGAGCGCGGCGGTGCGACGCAGCTCGATGGCGCTCATCACGCGCCGCTGGACACGACTGATCCCGTCGGCATGGGTTTGCCGGTACTGAGGGCCGCAGCGGCAGAAGACGTCCGCCACCTCGAGCGCCAGAGGCATCGCGGGGTCTTCAGAAGTACTCAGGCGTAGGTGGGGATGAAGTGGATGCGGGGTGCGGCAGCAGATCGAAGGGACTCGCGGTGGCACACACGGTGCCGGTCGCGAGTTCCAGATAGCGAGCCGTGGTCGAGAGGGCGCGATGTCCCATCAGCAGCTGGATCCTGCGCATATCAGTACCGGTTTCCAGCAGATGCGTCGCGAACGCGTGTCTCAAGGAATGCGGCGTTATTGGCTTCTGGATGCCGCTGCGCTGACGGGCGAGGCGACATGCCAGTTCGACCGCATCGCGAGAAATGGGTCTGCCTGGAATATCGCCGGGAAACAGCCAGTCGCGAGGATGAGCGTCGAGCCAGTACGTCCGGAGGATCTCAAGCAGCCGTGGCGAGAGCATCACGTAGCGATCCTTACGGTTAAATGTTTTGCCGAAACTTATGTTGCCGCGAAGATTGGAATGCCATTCTGGCGGTACCCGCTTTCGATACGCGGCAACATTAATTTCGTCTGCTTATCGATCGTCAGAGGGCTTTCAGGAAACTCATGAGGCCAGCATCAGTATGCCAAGGCCTGGTCCTCGTCTCCTTCGGTAGATCGCACAGGGCAAGCGCTTTAGCCTTCATTTTCAGGTCGACCTCCGCATAGATATGGGTGGTATCCAAGGAGACATGCCCTAACCATGCCCGAATGGTGTTGATGTCCACGCCCGAACGAAGCAAATGGACGGCACAGGTGTGTCTCAGGCAATGGGGGCTGATGGTCTTTGACATCAGCGACGGCAAAGTCTGACTAGCTTGGGCAACCGTTCGACGCACGACGGCATAGATACCAAACCGTGTCAGCGGTTGATTGAGCCGGTTAAGAAACACGAATTCTCCGCACGCGCGTCCGGCAACAAGCGGCTTTAGAACGTCCGCGGTTCGAGGCCAGATGGGGCACCAGCGCATCTTACCCTTGCCGACCAGGCGTACCGCAGGAGAGGTTCCCCATTTGATATCGTTCAATGACAGATGAGCAGCCTCGTCAGCTCTCGCTCCAGTGTTATAGAGGAACAGCAACAAGGCGTGGTCCCGCATTCCCAATGCCGTTTGCAAGTCAGGCGTGTGCAGTAATGCCTCCATTTCCGGCTTGTCGAGGTACGTCAGAGTTGATGACGCGGTCTTCTTGAAAGGAACGCCACGTAATGCTGCACACCACGCCACATGCTCCGGGCTATGCATACCGATGAACTTCGCAAGCGAATGGATCGTCGCCAGACGCAGATTGCGCGTGGCGCCGCTGCAGCGACGTTCCTTCTCCAGATACCGCAAAAACGAGCGCACACTGGCTGGCGAGAGATCATCGATCGAAAGGCGATCGACTGGCTTCCCCAGTGCCTTGCTCAGGAACGGAAGCAGAAGGACCAGCGTATCGCGATAACTGAGTTGGGTATTGCGCGCGAGATTGCGCTCTGTGGCGACGTGTTCCAGGAGGAACCTGCGTATCCATGGTCCAATCGAGTTATTGTCACGCATCTCACACCTCCGATTGCGCGTAGCGATCAAAGCGCAAACTGGCTTCCCGCAGCAGTTCTGGCGTCATGCTGAGGTACTGCTGCGTGGACCTCAAGTCAACATGCCCCAGGTAAGTGGCCAATTGCGGCAACAGGCGTTGTACCTCGGCGCCGACGCGATACCACGCGATGACCCGATGAACCGCGCTGGCGTGTCGGATGTCGTGAATACGAGGCTGATAACGCGCCGTAGACTCGCGCTGAATCTGTGCAGCTCGGCGAAGCCGGCAAAACAGCTTATTCACACGCTTGTAATTCAGGTGAAGGCCAGTACGCGTAGCAAGAAACGCTGAGTTGTCACCATCTGGCATGGGGAGCTGACGACGACGTGACAGATATTCGCTCAAAACGGTTGCCAACCGTGGGCCGATGGGAATCACGCGGGTCTTAAAGAACTTAGCATCTCGAACCGTTATCGTGTTGCTCGTCAAGTCGACATCCCGCAGGGTGATCGATAGCGCCTCGCCAATGCGCATTCCCGTCCCATAAAGAAGCAGGGGCAAGCTACGCATGGTTTGAGCCAACATTGGAGACAACTGTGTTTGCAGTATTTCAGTTGCAGCCACTAACCGCTTTAGCTCATCAACTGTATATATGTATGGGACAAACGACGGTGGATGCCTCGGGGTATCCGCAGGAAGCGGAGACCTCTTCGCAAAACCGCGTCCAATTGCATAACGGTAGAGGCCATCCACGACCCTGTAGCATTCCAACCAGCGATTGGTTACCGGTCCAGTGCCGGTGATAAATGCCAGGACTGCGCCTGGCCTGACGTCCTCGATGTCTATATCACCCATGGCGCGGCAATAGGCACGGAGTACGGCGGATTGTGATCGATAGCGCATACCCAATGAAGCCTTGAACGCGATGTAGGTCTCGACGAGTTCTTGAAGTCTCATGCCAGCTCTCCCAAATCGAAGGCCGCCACTTCACGCAAACCGGGCAGATTAACCTTCGCGTACGTGCGGGTCGACGCGGTGCGGCGATGTCCAAGATGATCGCCAATCTCCTTGAGGGTCAACCCTTCTGTAACCAACCGGGTTCCGCATGCATGCCTCAAACAGTGTGGGCCGTAGTGGGAGGACTGGATATTCAACGACTTCAGTCTGTAGGAGACTATGTCGTAGAGACCGCTCAGCGAAAGCGGACGAAACGGCGACACGAGAGTCAGGAATACCTCTCGATGTTTGTCATTCCGGCGGACTGATCGCAGATAGCGAACAATGGCGTTGCCGACTGAAGGCAGAAGCGGGTATACCTGCGCCTTACCCCTTTTTGCGCGATGGATATTCAGTTGATCATGCTGCCAATCGATATCCTCGAGGCGAAGATTCGCCACTTCGCTCTCACGCAATGCATAAGTCGCAAACAGCATCAGGATCGCTCTGTCACGTACGTCGGCGGGACGAAGTGTATTCAAAGTGGCGAGAAGCCGTTGTACATCTGGCCACGATGGTCCCGTTGGCAATCCCTCCAATGCATAAATCCGGGGCCTCGGAATGGCGTTTGCCAGATGCGCCTCGCACCACCCTTGCTGGCCACCGAAGCGAAAGAACGCCCGCAGGGCGTCCACCGTATTGCTCACGGTAACGCGCGACCACCCGCGGTCCCTCCCGAAAGCAAGGTAGCCATCGATATCCGTGGCCTGAACGCGCGATAGTGGTCGACCGAGGGGACCGTACCACTTCAAGAACTGCCTGACGTTTCGGCCGAATCGGTCAATCGTGGCGTCGCTGAGTCCGCGCTCCTGCCTTGCCCAGTCGGCATATTCGTCCAGCCGCGAGCCGAACGGTATGTGTTCGATAGGTTCACGCAGGCTGCCGAGGAATCGGAGCCATGTGCAGGCGTTGGCGATCAACCTCCTTCGTGTAGTGGGTAAGTCGAGCCGAGGACCACTTGCGCGCTCGCGATCGATGCGACCGACAACGAGTGATCGTACTTGATCGACAGTGACACGCAGGTTATTACGGTGCTGGAGCCTTTGTGCGATCCAAAGCAGGTCATGGGCTTTACGTCGTACTGACCAATAAGAGTCACCCCGATGCACGCAGTAATTCAGATAGCGAATCCGTTCTTCGGCAAAAGGCGCCGTCGAGTGACGGGCTACCGCTGACGCACGCTTGAAAAGTTGGTCAAACATGGTCGAACCTCCGTCGGAACATGAGATGCTCCTCCAGTCAACGACCAAAAGTTATGTGTTGTCAATGCAAGGCAAAAGCAGCGTTCACGGCACACTTCGGCGGATTCACAACATGAGTTTCGGCAAAACATTTGGCCGTAAATGTCCTCGCGAACATTTACGGTTCTTGCCCTGGTTCACGCGGATGACCATCCGCTTGCTATCGATATCCGTGACCTTCAGATGGATCACCTCCGACACGCGCAGGCCAGGGCATAGGCGAGCATCAGAATGGTTCGCTGCTTCAGGCTGGGGATGGCGTTGAAGAAAGTGGTAACCTCACCGGGACTCAGGATGACCGGTAAGTCTCACCGGTTTCCTGGGCAACGGAAAGTCCTCGTCACTCCAGTCGCGCTTGAGCGTCGCGCGGTAAAGGAAGCGCAGTGCGCCGATCGTCGGGCCGAGACTGGCGGGCGCCAGTTTGCGCTCTTCCCGAAGATAGACGAGCCAGGTTCGTATCTCCTCGGGGCCCAGCAGTTCCGGCGAGCGACAGAAGTTCCGGGCGAAACTTGAAATCTGCAACAGATAGGACTTCTGTGTGTTCTCGGCTAGATTACGGATCTGCATGTCGTGCAACATCCGTTGACGCAGTGGGGTCATGGGGAACCTCCTGGATACAGTGGTGATGCCCGGTTGGCATCCACATACTGCTCCCGGAGGTGTCTGCGTCCCGTCGTTGGGATCGTGCGCCAGCTCACCACCACCAACGAACGTCAGCCGTTGGCTCTCGCTCTCCTCCCCGTACCGCGTCAGCGGTTTAGTACATGTCGAGTAATGTTGCGCGCAACATTAGTTGACGAGATTGCCCAACCCTGGCCGGAGGCACAGCCATGTTATCTGAAGCCGTGGAGTCGTATCTGACGTTACGTCGTACTTGCGGATTTGCGATCAAGTCTGAGGGTGATCTCCTGCGGACCTTCGCTGCCTTCGCGGACGCGCGCGGCGAACGCTACGTTTGTGCAGCAAGCGCCATCGAATGGGCCGGACTGGCTGAATCGGTCTTTCAGCGTGCCCGCAGGCTCGGCGCAGTAATTCGCTTCTCCCGGCACGCCCGGGCCGATGACGAGCGCCACGAAATACCACTGCCGGTATTTGGCCGCGAGAAAGCGCCGCGTCCGGTTCCTTATATTTTTTCCGAAGACGAGATCCGGCGTCTTGTCGAGGAGGCAGCCCAGTCAGGTTATCGCTCGTTGCGGCGACGGACTTACAGCACGCTGTTCGCGCTGCTCGCCTGCACGGGTCTTCGAGTGTCGGAAGCCATTCGTTTGCGATTCGATGACATTACAGAGGACGGCCTTGTTATTCGATGTTCCAAGTTCCATCGGAGCCGTATCGTGCCAACTGCACGATGCGGCTCGAGTGGGTCTGGCGAACTATCTAGAGATACGACGTCCCTATGCCCCGTTCGATGATCACGTCTTCATCTCCTTGCGCAGAAAGCCCCTGCTTATCGACGCTGTCGACAGCGCATTCCAAACTGTAGCCGCCCGAATTGGCTTCCCCGCAAGCAGGGCTGTCGCGACCGACGCCTCACTCGTTTCGCCATACGTTTGCAGTGAGAGCACTGGAACGCTCTCCGGATGGTCGTGATCGCATCGCGAAACACATGCTGGCACTTTCCACTTATCTCGGACACAGCACGATTTTTTCGACCTACTGGTATCTGGACGCAACCCCGTCCCTCATGCGGGACATCGCAGATCGTTGTGAGACCCTCGTAGCCGGAGTACAGTCATGACTCTAATCGCACCTCATATCACGGCGTTTCTCCAGCAACGCCTTCCCGTCGAACGTCGCGCCAGTATCAACACCTGCGACCTCCTACGCCTACGCATTCAAGTTGCTCTTTACATATGCCAGCCGACGTTTAAAGGTTCCGCCATCGCAATTGCATCTGGAGCAGCTTGATTCTGATCTGATCGTTGGATTTCTGAACTATCTGGAAACAGAGCGGCACAATGGGCCCGAGTTCAAGAAACGCTCGCCTCGCAGCCATCAAGTCATTCATGTACTTTATGGAATATCATGTCCCAGCGGCGCTCGATCACATCCGCCGAGTTCTGGCGGTTCCGTCAAAGAAAGCGGACGCACGTCTCGTCAAGCATCTCACCATTGACGAGATGCAGTGTATCCTGGACGCCCCTGTGCCTAATCATCGCGAAGGCATTCGCGATCGTGCAATGCTGCATCTACGTTTCGCTGCAGGACTACGCGTCTCGGAACTCGTCGGACTGCGGCTTGACGACATACAACTTCGACCATACCCGAGCGTTCTCGTTCACAGCAAGGGACGCCCCGAGCGCTGCCTGCCGCTCTGGAGGGAAACGACATCAGCCTTACGTCCATGGATGGCAGTCCGAGGCCTCGCACCGTTTCCTGAGCTGTTTCTGAATGCCCATGGCGAGCCCATGACTCGCTCCGGTTTCGAGTACATCCTGCATAAGCATGCGCGGGCCGCCGCTAGCCGTTGCCCCTCATTGAAAGGCCGGCGCGCCTCTCCGCATTTGTTGCGACACACTTGCGCGCTTCGTATCCTGGAGGCAATTAAAGATCCGCGTAAGGTTTCTCTTTGGCTTGGACACACGCACATGCAAACGACTGAAATCTACACCCGAGCGGATCCCTCTGTGAAACTGGAGGCGCTCGAGGCAGTCACGCCTCCGACACTGCGGTCAGGGCGTTTTAAAGCGACCGATGCACTGATTGCCTCGTTGACAGCGTCAACTATTATGCACAGAAGAAAGCGTCAAACCTGAGGACGGGCGGGCCTTCGAGAAAGGGGGCTCGCGTAAAAATAGACCCCGCATTAAACCAGCCGTTCGGCGAATGGGAGAAGGTCTTCCCCGACCGGGCCATGACGGTGGCCGCCGTCGATCGGCTGGTCCATCACTCGACCATCTTCGAGCTGAATGTCGATAGCTACCGTCGCCGTACCGCCCTGGAGCGCAAGCAGCAGGGTCCGGGACGCCCGGCCAGTCGAGCGACACCAAAGAACGTCGGCGTGCCGCCAAAACAGGAGGATCAACAATGACGGGTAATTCGCAGTTCACGGGTGTAACGCGTGACGACGCATCCGGCAGTTCGATGCCGACGCCCCGCGCGCTCACTGGAGCGCAACGGCAACGTGCGTATCGCTTGCGGCGCAAACGGTCCGTGACAGACGCCATTGGTGAGGAAGTCCTGGCGTCACGCGTTACGTTGCTTGCCCTGCTCGGCGACGCACTGGCTGCAATAGAAGCGAGCTGCACTTCGACGATGCTCATCGAGATCAAACGCGAGAGCGTAAAGCGCGTGCTCAAAGCCATCGTCACGCGTTACGGCATCGACTTCACCGACTGACGCGCTGTTCTCATCCAGATTGACGCGCGGCTGGCAGGCCAAGCTCGCCGGCGTCAATCAACACCGGCGTCATTACCCTCGCCACCACATTCTTATCCTGATTGTCGCGCGACCAGAATACCTGCGGCGTCACGCGTTACACAGTAATCCTCAACGACTGAAGTCCTCATCTTGATTGTCGCGCGACCCCCGCTCGCCAGCGTCAATCAACATCGGCATCATCATTCCTGCCGCGACATTCTCAAGCCGATTGTCGCGCGTCTCATCCAGATTGTCGCGCCACAGTGCAGGTTCACCTTGCGACCTGAGCCCGTCTGCCTGGGTACGAGGCCCGCCGCGAATTCTCTGTCCGAGGCGAATGCGTTCGGATCACCCATCATCGCAACGGCTGCTGTTGCTGTAAGCAGTCCTACGCCTAGGATTTCTCTGATGGCCCTGACCGCTGGATCTTGTTTCTTCCACTCCCGCACACTGCGCTCGGTCTGCGCAACCTGTTCATCGAGTTTCGCCAGCCCATACAGGGGCTTCGTCCAATACTATCTGATGGCCTTTAACTTTAACCGGCTCTGGCAAAGCCAGGACACGGGGGACACGGGATTACGCACATCTCAACTCCTTCCAGCATGCGTGACATCCGCCTATCAGACTCTGCGAGAGATGGATTCGGCCAGCTCGAGCGTCAACAATGTTGGATTTGTCGGCTCCGTGACACGAAGTGCTCGATTCTGCTTTGAATCCAACCTCTCCGTGAAATTAAATAAACGAGGGTTTTCGACTTTGAAGGCTAGTTGTTAGCGGCGGCGTAGATCCGACGCCGGACGGCGGCGCAAGGTTGAGTTAAACAGTCTACCCTGCCCCGCAGGCGTTGCCCTCCGAGGGCGAGTAACGAATGATTAGTTAGAATCTGTCGTCGATGTCAACATCGGTGGGCGGGGTGAACGTTGCACGCGGACGAGCTCATGTAACTCGACGCCGTATGCTCGGGCGCCATCCATACCTGCCGCACACCGTGCGCCGCACGCTTGAGCGGCGCATACTCGCTTGACGCACCCTGTATCTGGAAGATGCGTGACGTCGCCTTCAGTCCGGTTCTCAATCCCGGTCGCCTCGGGTTGTCCGAACCGTCTCGCGCCTCGCGATCGCGATCTGACCCACTCGCTACTGAACGCTGCACGCTCACTACGGCATCAAATATATCTGGTCGAGTCTCGCCGAGCGTTCCGAAGGGCCGATTAGCGGCGCGCCTGCTTATGACGCTGGTCGAACTTGAACTCGCCGAGCGCGATCGACGCCGCATCGAAGATCATCTCACTGAGGCCAAATTATAATGCCAGGCAAGACGCTGGAGAACTTCTGCTTCGACGCCCCACCCGATAGCGTTCAGGGCGCAGGTCTGGCGACGGCTGGCTGCGCAGCGGCGCCGATTTGATCCCGATCGGACCGCCCAGCGGGGGCAAGTCGCACTTATCGTCGGCCTCGTGCAGCAGCTCCAGTTCGCGCGTCGCAAACTGGCTCTTGAAGCTGCCGTCAACCGGTTGGGTCGATTCCATCTGCTCACCCTCGATCTCGCGTATCTCACCAAGGACTCACGCACCGGCACTGGCAGGCGCTCCTGCAAGGTGGCATCGAGCGCGGCGAGTTGGCGCTCAGCCAGTGCGAGCCGTTCTGTCTCACGTAACAGCCATTGGCGCAGCTACGCTGGTAGGGCTGCGCCGTCGTGATAGATGATGACCGCACCGCTTTCGAGTCGATCGCGTCGGCGAACGCCTTATGGTCGACTTCGTTCCAGCAGCCAAAGGTTATCAGCAGCTTTCTCATGCGGTCGCGATGCTGCCGCACCTTTTGCAGTTGACCTTGATCGCACAATAGACGCCAAGATGCCTTGTCCTGTGGCGACGGTACGCGACCTACTTGCGCGCGATTGCGTTCGCCATACGGCCAGGCGCGCAGGTTGATGACGAGCCTGATCGCATCGAGCCGCGCGTCGTTTGTGGCGCTCGACTGGAACGTCGCCGGATCTACGACGTAGCATTCGAAATGTCGCGGCTGCAGCGCGCGACAGGTCCAGAAGGCGTCCTCCTTCACTGTGCGTTGAACGTTTCCGCGATGTGACGTCGTCGTTGCTTTTCACCCGCAGTTCACACTTTTGACCGCTGTTGGGCACGATTTTTGAATCCCATTGCAGCGGGCACAAGCCTATACCAGCCAAATCGCCGCTCATTCCAGCTCGCCAAGAGCCGGGAAGGAAATCCTTATGTCAGAACTTCGACACCGTGCACACCGCAGTTTTTTCGCCGCGGCGGACGCTACCGAGCAACGATTTGCCTGCAACTACGTTGATGAATCAATCGCTCCGGTGCCGGCGCATCAACGCGATCAGCATCAGTTCCAGACCGCAGCAGCCATGCTGACGAAGCCAATGGCCCTAATTTGTTCCGAGGATGTCGAGTTCTACATGATGTTCAGCCATATTTTAGGGGCGGAAGGCTTCCTTTGCGAACTTGCTGGCAGCGCACAGGAAGCAGTGGAAAAGACTGCTTCCCGGGCGCCTAAAGCAGTCATTATCGACTGTCAGCCCACTAGCACCAAGGGGCCGGCGATTTGTACGCGCTTCAAGGTTGCGGAGCAGACCAGTGCTCTCTCCATCATTGCCGTCATCGCGCCTGGCGCTGAGCGCCAGCACCTTGAGTTGCTAAAAACAGGAGTCGATGAGACCTTCGTGCGCCCCTTCGCACCGGCCAAATTAATCTCATATCTGCGTTCGCGCCTGTCGATGGCGTGGTCGCGTTCCGAAAGTCGCCAGAAAGGCCAGTCGCTCACTTGCGGCGACCTTGAAGTCCAGTTCGGTAGCCGCAGCGTGCGCTGCAACGGAAAGCACATTCCTCTACGTCAAATCGAGTTCAATCTGTTGCGGCATCTCATGGAGAACCGTGGCAACATCTGCCGCCGTGACGACCTTATTGGAGCAGCGTGGCCGAGCAACGTCTTTGTCGACGCGCGGACCGTCGATGCCCATATTTGTCGCCTCAGGAGAGAGCTGAAGATAATCGCGGTCAACAATGTGATCCGAACTGTACGTCCAACTGGTTATACCTTCGAAGAACACAATAACTGGTCAACCGCATCGCCAAACGGGTCGGAGTGAGTTTCGCTTATACAGCGTACTGGGCCGAACAGTCGAGACGAGGTCACGAACGCACCGCGATGCTGCGTCAAATTACCGATGATCATCCGATCGCCTTCGCAGATGAGCCCGCGTCTTTGGCACAGCTCGGGCTCTTGTACTTTCTATCGTGAATAATGTCCTCTGATGGCATTTCAACGTCAACGTTCGACATTCGACCAGACACCTGCGGTAGCGGCGCTATAGGCATACCCCGGAGCAGAAGGTTGGACCGTTCCAAGCTGTTCGGCCAGCGAGCCGTCATCATAAGGTACGTCAAAATTCCCCAACTTCGCGTTCGTATGTCCGCCCGTGAGGGCAGGCTCGCCTCAATCAGCCGCGGCAGGGTGCTGGTAAACTCGGCGCTATTGCGCCACCTTCGAAACCCGCTGTCGTTCTGCTTTCCTAAGCTTGTTGTATGGCTGCGGCAGCCGGGCCGTGCGCCAGCCATCCGCGCGTACCGCCTGTCGTCGATAACCCAGCGCTGAAGCGTGCGCGCGTTCGAGCTCCAACTTTTCGCATCCCATTCCCTAGCCGGCAGATGGAATGTACCGCGTCACGGATCAACGATGAACATAACAGCGATCGGCGACGTTGACCAATCAGCAGTGGCAGTCCCAGCCCGCCGAATGGGGAATTGTTTGCAGTTGATGGCGCGTATGCGCACCGCGCCGGTCAGGATTGAATGAGGTGAATGTCTGTAGCGAAGTAATGTGACTGCGCGCCGCGCTTGATGATGGCCAAAGCCTGTTCTGTGTGTCGGTTGGTCTGTGCTTGCGCCTTTGCATGCTGTTTCCAGGCGGGTCAGCCTCACACATCGGACATTCGCATCAAGTGTCAGCCCCAGGACGCACCTCATATTGATTGAGGCCGCACTCGCCGTTGGCGTTGACCACGGCTTCCCGATTGACCTTAAATTAAGAGCATTGGGATTTCAGACGGCTGGTTATTTTCACATAAACGGCCGCACTAAATGAATCATTTTTCCACATAAAAATACAGTTTTAATCGCAATATAAACATATTATTTCCAATTCATACCCGACGCACAAAAAGATATTTGAAATTTCACACCTGTCGCCGCAAGAATTGGTAGCATTTTTCGAACAAAAGACCGTCGGAGTGACGAAATGAGCTACATAAAGCGACCTCTCTCGCGCGACCAAATGGGTCTTTGGTTGCACCACCAAAAAAGGCCAACTGGTAGCGAATACAATTTGCCCGTCGAGATCCGCGCAAATACATCATTTAACTTCGCGGCACTACGCCGCACACTTCATATATTAGTCGACCGACATGAAATGCTCCGAACGACGTTTCATCAGGAAGGCGTTCGAACGGTTCAGCACATACATCAGTCGGTTTTCTCGGACTTGCACATCGTTCCATCGCAGGGAGAAGAAAATCCAGATTTCGCTCGATCTGTCTCGGCTGAAGCGCGGACACCTTTCGATCTTGAAAATGGGCCACTATTTCGCACTCACCTGTTCATCCGCAGTGAAACAGAAGAGGTCCTTCTTTTCAATTTCCACCACATTATTACAGACGGATATAGCATTCGCACATTCCTGCACGAATTCGGCGAGATTTACCGCGCGTGCTGTAACAACACGACGATTCCTAGTCCAAGCGGAACGGCTTCTTACGAGGACTTCGTATCATGGCAGGATCGAGTCCTCACGGATCACGATGGAGAACGCATGTGGTCGTATTGGCAGAAGCAGTTGGCTGGACATGATCCTGATTTGGCTCTTCCGACCGACAGGCCACGAACTGCGCATAACGCAAGCAACGGGTCAGTAGTGTCTTTAGACATCGAAATGTCGCTGATTGGGCGTTTAGAGCAGTTAGCGAAAAAGGAGAAGGTAACGCTCGCCACGGTTCTACTTGCTGCCTATTATGTCTTGTTACATCGCTACTGCGACCAAGACAACATAACTCTGTACGTACCGCGCCTCGGCCGTCCTTTCGAGAGGTTTTCTGGGACGTTTGGCTATTTTGTGACACTAGGCGTTCTACCTCAGGATCTTTCTGGGAATCCAATCTTCCTTGACTTTCTACAACGGGTGCATGAACTAACACGGTCGGCACGCAAGCACGAATATTTCCCCCTCACGACGCTGCTGGAGCGACTCAAGCCTTCTCATATACCTGGCCGAAATCCATTGGCGCAAGCAGTATTCAACTTTATTCCGGAGGCTGTGAGCTCCCTTGGCTTTACACCCTGCGAAGTGGAGCTTTCCGGCATACCCGTACAAATTCGATTGTGCGAGACAGACACCTGGATCGACCTTGATCTTCGCATTTTGGTTGGAAAAGAAACAGTCCGACTTTACCTCGTATACAACTCCGATTTATGGGATCAAACCACAATAGAAGGACTCGCGCAGCACTATCGTTTATTGCTTAATGCGATTGCAGATGCACCCGCGCAACGGATAGGCGAGTATAATTTAATCACCCGTGAAGACGAGCGCCTGCTTCTGAATGAATTAAATGACACAACGGTGCCTTTTCGGTCTGACATTTGTCTACATAAACTGATTGAAGGTATGGCAGTCGCTTACCCTGAGAATATCGCTGTCAGTTCCTCGTCCGAGAAACTCAGCTATGCCATACTCGATCAACAGGCGAATACGCTTGCCCGACACCTTATTTCGAAAGGTATTGGCCTTGGACACGTCGTCGGCGTCCTTATCGAACGCTCAGGCGACCTCATCGTCAGCTTCCTCGCAGTCTTGAAGGCGGGGGCCGTCTATCTTCCCCTCGATCCGCGACTACCAGCCGAACGCCTAGGGTTCATGATGCGAGACGCGGGCGCTGCTGCGGTTATTACCGTGGCAAAGTTTACAGATCTCCCATTCGATAACGCCGTGGCAAGGCCGAATTCTGTGAATGCGGGCGAACGCTTGATGATCCTTCTCGATCGAGATCGCACCAATATTGCTCGGCATGAAACCACAACTCCCTTCTGTCCCGCAGGCCCATCAGATCTGGCCTACATAATCTACACTTCGGGATCTACCGGCAAACCAAAAGGTGTTCAGATTGAACATCGTAGTGCGTCCAACATGGCGGAGGACTTAAGGCGCACTTATCAGTTGGGGCCTGATAGTCGCGTGCTGCAATTCGCTTCTTGTGGGTTTGATGCTTCGATTTTTGACTTCCTGTTGGCTTTATCTGCAGGCGGGCGCTTGTGTCTGCCGCCACCGTCGGCGTCCCTACCGGGAGCGGAACTTGTTGAATTCATGCGCCGAGAGTCTGTTAACACCGCCGGCCTTACACCGACAGCATGGGCCTCTTTGCCATCGACAGACCTCCCTGACCTTACTGTGATCAAGTCCGGGGGAGAGCCATTACCGTCGAGCCTCATTGACCGATGGGGGCAGAATCGTCGCATTTTTAACTCATATGGGCCTACGGAAGCAACCGTCTATTGCATAAGGACGGAGGTGAACGCCGATGGCCAGAAGCCGCCGATTGGACGTCCGGCGATAAACACGAAGATTTACATCCTGGATCGCTACGGCAATCCGGTACCCGTTGGTGCAGTCGGCGAACTTTACATCGGTGGCGTCGGCGTGGCCAGAGGGTACGTCAATCGTGACGAACTCACACGCGCGCATTTCATACAAAGTCCATTCGATAATCGCCCGCAATCCAAGCTCTACAAGACTGGAGATCAAGCGCGCTATCGCTCGGACGGGATGATTGAATTCATAGGCCGAAAGGATGAGCAGGTCAAGATCCGCGGCATGCGTGTAGAACTTGGCGAAATCGAGCAGAAGTTGATGGAGCACGAATACGTCAAGGTATGCGGTGTGACTCTGAGAGAGGGTGAAAACGGCAGTCCGAAACTGACAGCCTATATAGTGGGCGGATTCGATAATTCGGAAAAGTTTGATGAGCTTCGCGCCTTTTTGCGCACTTCGTTGCCGTCGCATATGATTCCCTCACAATTCGTAGTCCTCCCGCAGCTACCGACTACGAATAGCGGAAAGATCGATAAGCGCGCACTTCCTGATCCAATAGGATCTCTGAAGCCGAAAGCTCGACTTTTGCCAACGGGCAGATTTCATAGTGAGCTAACGGATATCTGGAAGGAGGTGCTGACGCTGGACTCTTTTTGCGACGACGATAATTTCTTTGATGTTGGAGGAGATTCTCTGGCGATCGTCGAAGTCCAGGCTCGAATCCGCGAACGCTTAGGCATCGATTGCAAAATTGTGGATCTGTTCGAGCACTCCACCATCAGAAAACTGGCCGCGCATTTGGCCACACTTTCCGATGCAAGTCAGCCCGCTAAGCTTGTCGAGACACTAGCTACGTCGGCCGCAAGCGAGCACGCACGGAACCAAAACATCAATGCTGTTGCGATAATCGGCATGGCGGGCAGGTTCCCGGGAGCGGACGACGTCGATCAGTTCTGGAACAATCTGGTCGACGGTATAGAGTCCATCACGGATCTGGATGAACAGACATTGCGAGAAGCGGGCGTCAACCAGGACACTTTCTGTAAACCCAACTATGTCAAGCGCGAAGGCGTGATTAGTGGGTTTGACGTCTTCGATGCAGCTTTTTTCGGCATCTCACCGAAGGAGGCGTCGTGGATGGACCCGCAGCAGCGAATCTTGCTGGAGACAGCATACCACGCCCTCGAGAATGCCGGATACGGATCACGTGGCGACGCACAAGATACCGTCGGTGTATTCGCAGGCGTGGGGGCTAATCACTATGCGCCCGAGTGCGAGATAGGCGAACGCCTACTGGACTCAGAGAAACTGCAGGTTCACATTCTTAACAGCCGCGATTTCACAGCAACAAGACTAGGCTATAAGCTCAATTTGACTGGCCCCTGCGTGTCGATTCAGACCGCTTGCTCCACTTCACTAGTCGCGGTCCACCTCGCCTGTCAGAGCTTGCGCACCAACGAGTGCAACATGGCATTGGCAGGAGGTGCGTCGATTTCCCTGCCCCATGGAAAAGGTTATCGATATCAGCAGGGTCATATCCTATCTCCTGATGGGCGCTGCCGCGCGTTCGACGCTAAAGCACAAGGAACAGTGAGGGCCAGCGGAGCCGCAGTCGTCGTTCTTAAACGGCTGACCGATGCTTGCCGAGACGGCGATTATATCTGGGCCGTCATAAAAGGCAGCGCTATCAACAACGATGGCGCGGCTAAGGTCGGCTTCACCGCTCCTAGCGCCGACGGACAGGCGACGGCAATTCAAGCTGCCCTCACCGATGCTGGCGTCTCCGCGGATACCATTAGTTACGTCGAGGCACATGGTACGGGAACGTATCTGGGAGATCCTATCGAGATCGCCGGCCTTACTAAGGCATTCCGCCTTCACACCGAAAGGAAGCAATTTTGCGCAATAGGCTCGGTTAAATCAAATATCGGCCATCTTGACGCGGCAGCTGGCGTCACCGGCTTAATAAAACTCGCGATTATGCTAAAGAAGGGCATCATTCCCGCTAGCCTACATGTTGATGAGCCAAATCCTAACATCGACTTCGAGAATAGTCCTATGTTTGTGAACAAGACCGGCACCGCTTGGCCAAAGAATGATGGGCCACGGCGCGGCGGAATCAGTTCATTCGGAATTGGCGGCACGAATGGACATGCTATTCTCGAAGAATCCCCGCCGATGGCACGCGAACAGCTCCGCCCCGGATTATGCGTCTTTCCTCTATCGGCAGCGAGCACGTCGGCACTGACCGAAATGATTCGGCGGCTTTCGGCCTTCCTGCGTCGAAGTGACATTGAGCACGACGCGACGCACATCGCATATACCTTGCAACAGGGTCGGGCGCATCTTGGATACCGTGCATGCTTCGTGGGATCCGATATAGCGGGACTGGTCGACCAACTCGATCTGGCGATAAGCCACTCGAATTCGCCTCTGAGTAAGTCTCGCAACGAACGCCGCGTCGTTTTCATGTTCTCTGGACAAGGAGAGCAGCAGATCGGAATGGGTCGGCAGATTTATACGCAAGAACCGGTGTTCCGGGAAGCCATCGATGAATGTGCAAAGTGGATTAACGAGTTCGCACACACTGATTTTCGCCCTTTGTTGTACTGCGAACCTAAATCCGATGGTGAGCTCGACCCACAGTTGCAAGACCTCATACAGCCAGTCATGTTCGCAACTCAATATGCGATAGCTAAACTCCTCATTTCGTGGGGGATTCTCCCCGCGGCTGTGGTAGGTCACAGCATCGGAGAATACGCAGCGGCTCATATTGCGGGCGTCATTTCGTTACCCGACGCTATTCGACTAACTCTGACAAGAGGACGACTGACTTCTGGCGTAGAAGCTGGCGGCATTATCGCTGTCAACCTATCGCCCGAAGAGCTCCAGCGTTACTGGAACGAAGATCTGTCATTAGCAGCCGTAAACGGGCCGCGCCACTGCATCGTTTCGGGAGGCGTCGTCGCCGTTACAGCGCTTCATGAGCGGTTGCAGGCGCGATCCCTCGTGAGTAAACAGATATACGCAAGTCATGCCGTGCATTCATCCTTGCTGGATCCAATCTTGCCAAAATTCAGGATTGCTACTGAACAGATCGACTTTCGTAATCCACAAATACCTTTCATGTCGACGGTCACGGGGGACTGGGTTGAGGTGAACGTCCCGCTCGACGGCGGTTACTGGGTCCGCAACCTAAGAGAGACTGTAAAGTTCAATTTGGCACTAGATCGGCTCGTTCAATCAAATCACGATTTGTTCATTGAAATTGGGCCCGGCTCCGCTCTGACCAAATGCATCAGGCAGCATAAATCAGCCGGCGATCTGCGCGCCTTCACTGCCCTCTCAGCCCTACCGGGAAAAGATCGTGGACAAGGCGAGCATGCGAGCCTGCTACAGGTCCTGGGCGAGCTGTGGACGCGCGGCGTTAGGGTCGATTGGTCTGGTGTCCACGGTCATCAGCCCCGGCATCGCATCCCTCTCCCTTCTTATCCTTTCGATTCGAAACGCCATTGGATTGATGCGGCCCCGGTCAAACAGCACGTACAAGCGGTGGCCGCGAGCCAACCCGAGGTAGCGGCCACATTAGCCGATCGCCCTGAAGAGAATGGAGAAACGCACAGTCCGATTGCGATTGAGGCGACGGCGCCGGAAGCCTTGGACGGCCGAATTGCCGCGATATTTCGGGCCATTTTGGGCTTGGACGACGTTGCCCTGACCGACGGTTTCTTTGATCTTGGTGGCGACTCGCTGAGCGCCCTGAGTGTCATCAATTGCATCCAGCAGATTACGGATAAAGAATTGTCCGTCTCGCTTCTGCTCCAATATCAGACACCAAAGGACCTTGCCAAGGCTCTATCGACGAGAAAGGGGCCTTTCGACGCCTTGGTGCCGATACAAACCAGCGGTTCGCGGGCGCCAGTGTTTTGCCCTCATCCGTTTGGCGGACACGTAATGTCATATATACCTCTTGCGAACGCGCTGGGTAAGGAACAGCCGCTCTTCGGCTTGAAAGCGCGGGGTTTAGATGGTGAGGCTAGACCCCATTTGTGCATTCCTGAGATGGCACGAGATTATATCGACGTCGTCAAAAGCGTTCAGCCAAATGGTCCTTACCAATTCGTCGGATTATCCATGGGAGGAAGCATTGCTTGGGAGATGGCATGCCAATTGCGCAATGCCGGCGACGAGGTTGCATTACTTGCGCTGCTCGATACCAAGGCAATTCACAGGCCCGACGAAAATACCAGCAGACGGCATCATCATCTGCTCGGCGACGACCCAATTCCCGAATGGCTGAGCGACGACATTGTGACGTTGAGCATACTTTTTCCAAGCATAAAGAAACATTGGCGAAAAGTTAAGTTTGTTAAACCGGATCGGCAGATCGCGGCCTTGCTCGATTTTGGAAGAGAAGAATGCGATATCCCAGAGATGAACGAAACCCAGATTGGCCACCTCCTGACCGTTGCCAATGCAAATAGAATTGCGCTTTATGCCCATACACCTCAGCCATACGACTGCAAGTCCGTTCTATTTGCGGCCGAACGGGGATTACGCGTCAGCACTACTCAGCCGCAAGGTGATCTGGGGTGGCGCCAATTCGCACTAGGTGGTATCGAGATTCACGAAGTTCCGGGCAATCACTACACGATGACTGCACCGCCCCACGTCAGCGTGCTCGCGAGTAAGTTGAATAGCCATCTGATGCAAAGGAGTGACCTCGGCTGACTCACAATCCTTCCCAGCCCTCTACCCCGTATCGGAGGTTTTCATGTTGTCATCTCTACAAAAGCTGAGAGAACGTTATGTCAATGGAAATCCGAAAAGTGCAGAACAGTTCGCTGCTGCCGCCCACTATCTTCCCGGCGCAAATACGCGCGCGGCTCTCCACTTCGATCCATTTCCTTTGGTAATGCGAGCTGCCAGAGGGAGCTCACTGACGGACTTAGACGGTCATACATACATCGATTTTTCCAATGATCTAACCGCCGCATTTTATGGACACTCTCATCCGCTAATTGTTCAATCGATACACGATAGCTTGTCCACGGGGATTGGATATGGCGCTCCCTCTATACATGAAGCGCGTCTAGCCAGCGCCATTTGTACGCGCTGGCCATCTATCGAGCGGGTGCGGTTTTGTAATTCCGGCACTGAGGCCAATCTTCTAGCAGTCCAGCTTGCCCGCTATTTCACTCAACGACAAAAGATTCTGGCTTTCATTGGTGGATATCACGGTAGCGTCATGAACTTCCTTCCCAATTCGCACGCTCCCAATACGGACCTGAACGATGTGATTCTTGTGCATTTTAATGATGCGACAACTGTGCTTGAGGCTATAAATCATGCTCCTCGCGAAATCGCTGCAATAATTGTCGAGCCGATGATGGGCAGCGCCGGTGGAATACGAGCGGAAATACACTTCTTGGAGAAGTTGAAGCAATACGCAATTGATATCGGAGCCCTCTTAATCTTTGATGAAGTGCAAACTGGCCGACTGGCTTTCGGAGGACTGCAAGAGCGACTTCAAATCATCCCTGACATTACCACGCTTGGCAAGTTTGTCGGGGGCGGCTTCGCGTTCGGCGCTTTTGGCGGTCGCAAAGACGTATTGGAGTGCATGAATCCTTCACGCAACGCCTTTATTGTTCATGGTGGCACCTTCAATAATGCAGTGCTGACAGCCGCGGCAGGCTTCGTCGGCTTGAATCACATCGCAACGCGGCAAGAGATCGAGCGAGTGAATGAGCTCGGCGAGCGTTTACGCGCCGACTTGCAGTCAAATGCAAATGACCTGCAAGTGCCTCTGCACGTCGGAGGTATCGGTTCGCTCCTGTCTCTTCATTTTCAAAAGCAACCACCAAAGAATATCAGTTGCATAACTACACCAGCCGCTTGGCGGAAGGTACTCCACTTGGAGATGCTCGCACGTGGGTTCTATCTTCCTCAGCGCGGCACCTTCAGCCTATCACTTGCTACAACTGAGGAAGAATGCGCCGCCCTGTCCGACACCTTGTTAGAAGTGTTTGAAGGCTACCGCAATCACCTTCGGGAGTTTGCCGATTAACGCCCCGGCCACCTTCTCCCCTTCTGCTCGCAGAGAACTTATATTGCGCGATCGTTGCGGTTAGTCACATGATCACCACCAGCACGAACCTTCGAAGCAAAATGGCAGCATCGCTCGCGTTGCTGTTGTTCATTTCGTTTGCCTGGACCGGAACCATTGTATTCGCCAAAATGGCAGTGTGTGAAGTCTCGCCCCTTAACATCGTCTCAGCGCGACTGACGATCGCGGCAATATTCTTAGTCTGCTGGCTTCGGGTGCAAAAAATCCGCCTGCAGGCAACTCCTCGTAGTTCGTGTCGAACCTACTTTTTCATAGCCACATTTGGACATATTGTACCGTTTCTTCTAATATCGTGGTCTTTGATCAGCACTCCTGCAAGCGAAGGAAGTGTGTTGCTTGCAACGACTCCAGTCTTCAGCTCCTTAGTAAGTTATCTGAGGCTACGACGTCTTCCTAGTATTATTGAAATCGTTGGCGTTACGCTAGGTTTCGTCGGCACTATGTACTTCATAAAGGCCTCAATCATACCAAGCGTCACTGATCTGTCTCTGCAGCGGTTAGCTCTCGTCGCTTCCGCTGCAAGCTTCGCCATCTCAGGTGGATATGCCGCCCGATTACCGCCCGATGCAAACGTACGCTCGACTGCCGCGATTATCTGCTGGGCTTGCGTGATCATCATTCCCATCAGTCTAGTGATTGATCCACCAACTGCTAACTTGCCTTCATCTCACACGCTCATCATTTTGCTGCTGCTAGGTACTGTGTCAACGGCGATTGCATATGTCAGCTACTACAAACTCGTATCCACTGATGGACTCGTTTTTGCAAGTACACATCATTACCTCGTGCCAGCCATTGGTGTAGTCGTTGATTCATATATTTTCAACGAAACCCTCAGTTTGCAGCAACTTTATTCCGTCGCGTTGATTCTTGCAGGCGTCGCACTTTCTTGTAGCGGAGCATGGAGACGAAACCGACAAAATATATCAAAGCACGACGGCCACGTCGCCAAGGTGAAAGCTCAAGGTCAGCACCGGTAGTCATGGGTTGCAGCATAAGCGACTACGGATACACCGTTTCCAGATTTTTCTACAAACCGTTCGCGGAGGCGACGGTAATCGCCGTCGACGTGCTCAGCTCGCTCATACGGATAGAAACGGGCTTCATGATAACAGTAAGATTGCTCATGTCTGTTGGGCTGCGTGAATCGATCGCTAGTCGGCTACTGGCACCGCGAGCTGCGTCGATGCTACCAAAGTCAAACATAGGCCATTGTCGAACCCTCCGCTTAGCAACTAAGCAGTTCCCGCCGTCACGTACTAGAAGCTCCGTAACTTTTAGTCGTTACATCTCACCGTTGACGACGAACACCAATGAAGGAGAAATGTGATGAGCACCATAGCTCGAAAGCATGTCGATCTTATCGTGAAGAATGGTTTTTGTGTCACAAGTGATTCGGCTCATCCACAGATTCCATCCGGCTCAATCGCGATTGAGGGCGGCGTTATTGTATCAACTGGTCCAAACGATCTCGTGGCGGAACAATTCATCGCCAATGACACTATCGATGCCAACGGGGCAATCGTCCATGCAGGCTTCATTGACCCGCACGTACATTTAACCTCGACGGGATTTCACGCGTTTGGCCTGGATGCTTTGGCTCTTACGGGATCGACGTATAGTGATCTGAAATGCGCAACAGACGAAAAAATCACTTCGGCGCTGGCTGCGGCGTTCTCAGTCGCGATGCTACGTAAAGGATTTACTTTTTTTGCGGAAGCCGGAACTGTGTTCGAGACGGATGCAATGGCAGATGCACTGACGGCATGCGGAGTAAGAGCATTAGTGGCTGCACCCTACGCGTGGGACGACCTCTCCGTGATGAGAGCTTCCGCCCCAGGATTGATAGCCAGCAACATATTGGACCGGGCACCTGCGAATCTCAACCGATCCATCAAAGCCTGCGAGCAAGAATTAAAGCGAAACACTAACCCGAGCGTGCTAGTTCAGGGATTTGTATGTATTTATGGTGAGGGTAGCGCAAGTGATGAACTAATTGTTGGAGCCAAAACTTTGGCAAACGAGCATGACACGATATTCAATGAGCATCTGGGGTATTTGACCGCGAGCTATGCGGTGGAATGCGAAAAGTTTGGGATGAGCGGTGTTCGTCGCTTACAGCGACTCAATGCTCTCGACAACCTCACAACCCTCACGCATTTAAATGCGATCTCGGCAACAGACGCCGAGATTCTCGTCGCCGAAGGTGCGAACGCCATCTGGTGTCCGCTTAACATTCTGCAGCGCGCACTTTTTCTTACCAACGAAAATCAACAAATCAGCCTCTTCCGAAGAGGTGTACCCGTTGCCATCGCGGTAGATACTCTGCTTAGTTTCCCGTTGGGCAGCCCGGCGCTTGGGGCTAGCCTCCTAGCGGAAATCCTGCGGCAACCGCTGAGCGGCTCAGACATTTTGTGTATGCAAACCTTGCATGCCGCCCGATGCCTCGGTTTCGACTCACGAGTAGGCAGTATCACCGTGGGGAAGCGAGCCGATATCGTTATAAGGGCGATGGGAGATATAACGCAAGCGCCGGTCGCGCTTCCAGGAAATCTTTTGGGTGTTTCGGCGAGTTCAATGCCCGTCGATACCGTCATTGTCGACGGGAGGGTGATAATGAGAGGAGGTCGTGCCACCATCATTGATGAACAATCTGTCCTTTGTGAAGCAAAAAGACAAAGAAAGCGCCTTTTGAGGCGCGCCGGCTTTGATTGAGGAGTGAGCTTGCCCCCCCGAAAAACGAATCCCTTGCTGAGCGTTTGAACTCATGCAAGGAGAAACAAGAAGATGAGCAAGACAAAGCGTGCGCGATACACGCTCGAATTTACTGTAAGCTGGAATCGGTTCGGCTGGTCAAGGACGGCCAGAACATTTCGGCGGTGCCCGCGACGTTGGGCGCGCCGGCCCAATTCGATTTCCAACCGTGTCAAGGCTGAGCGCGAACGCAAGCTCAGCGGAGCCGATACAAAGCCGGTAAGTCTGAGCAGATGGAATTATCGAGACTGCGTGCCGAAGTGGCCCGCCTAACCCAGTTCACGCGCAAGCCTGCGCGCAGGCCGTCGAGCGCCGACTTGGTTGCGCTGTGGGCGGCGACACCCGCATGGCCGCGATTCGCGTTTACCGACGCAATGTTTAGGAAGGTCTGCAAAAGTCCTGGCATTGACGCCCCATTCAGCTATCCTGGAAGCATCGCGAATTAGTTGAGGAGAAGAGTAATGTCGCAGTTGGGTCTTGGCCTGGATCTGTCAACCAAGCGCACTCGCAAGCGGGAATTTCTCGATGAGATGCGGCGTGTTGTGCCGTGGTCGAAGCTGATTGCGCTGATCGAGCCGCACTATCCGGCAGGCAAAACCGGACGGCCGCCTTTCCCGATCGCGACGATGCTGCAAGTTCATTTTATGCATGTATGGACCCGACGCGTTTTGCAAGCTTTCTTTTGTGACGTAAAACGGTCTGCAAACATGTATCCGGCTTGCCTGGTGGGCTTGCCAGCATGCCCGCAGCCTTGATGAGATCCGCGCGCCCCGTCCTTGGCAGCAGTTCGGCCTTTTTGATCGGCCGGCAGAAAGTACAGGATCATGGGGCGCTGGTCTAACCGGTTTTGTCATCACAATCAGGAAGCTTCGCAAACCAGTGATGGTTGTGTCGCTACGATTAACACGTGTACTCCATGGCTTCAATGCCTTTATGAATCGGGCCTATACACCAGGCTTGTATGTGGCTTCGGTGCTCAGAAGCACCTGAATGAGCCGTGCATTCTTGTTGGCCAGTGCAACACAGGCCCGGTTGTAACCCCGACGCGCAATCAACTCCTGCAGCCAGCGGCTTCGAGCGTCGAGCTTGCCTGCCACGCGTATCAGGACGGATCTGGCGCCGTGAATCAGGAGTGTGCGCAAATACTTGTCTCCTCTTTTACTGATGCCGTAGAGTTGCGACTTCCCACCGGACGAGTGCTGCCGGGGCACCAGGCCAAGCCACGCCGCGAGATGACGGCCATTCCTGAAACCATCAGCGCGACCGACAGCGGCGACAATTGCTGTCGCTGTGATTGGGCCGATTCCCGGCACGGCGGCGATCTTCTGGCACAGAGCCGATCGATCCATGAATGAGCGAATCCAGCCTTCTGCCACGGCTATTTCCTCTTCCAGAGCGCGCAAATGCTGAACAAGCGTCATGATCAGGGACCGGCAGAAGCTGGTGAGTTCTCCCTCAGACTGTACGAGAATCTCGGGTATCGCTTTCCTGAAGGCTGCCGGCGACTGGGCTATCGCGATGCCGCGCTCGCCCAGAAGACCTCTTGCCTGGTTGATGATCGCCGTTCGTTGCTGGACAAGAAGTTCGCGCACCCGGTGCGCTGCCTGCATGTCCTGCTGTTCAACCGACTTCACCGCGACGAAGTTCATGGACGGCCGGGATGCGGCTTCGACGATAGCTTCAGCGTCGTTTCGATCATTCTTGTTCGTTTTAACGAAGGGCGTAACGTAGTGCGGGCTGATGAGGCGCACCTTGAAGCCTGCTTCCTCGAAACGCCGCGCCCAGTGATGGGAAGAGCCGCAAGCTTCCATCGCGATCGTCTGAGGACGCAGGGCCCGCACTGTTTCAATCAGAGTCGTTCGCGAAACCTTATTGCGATACACCGCCCGGCCCCGTACATCAGCGCCGTGGAGTTGAAAGACGCGCTTGGCGAGGTCAATGCCGAGAAGATCAATTTCCATGATGTGCCTCCACATCGGTCCGCGAGAATGAGACGCCCAGTTTCCTCCTGAGGGTGCGTCGGGTCAATCTCAGTAGCAGTGGTTCGGTCTGTCGGACCCTGCAATGGAAGAGGCGCTGTACGACGTGCCGCTGTATCGCGAGTTCGCGGGTCTCGACGGCGGCATGGTGCGTTTGCCGGATGAAAGCACGATTCTCCGGTTCCGCCATTTGCTCGAAACACATGGGCTGGCTGCGCAAATGCTCGCGCTGGTCAATGAGATCCTGACGGAAAAAGGCTTGATGCTAAAGGCGGGATCCGCAGTCGACGCCACCCTGATTGCCGCGCCCAGTTCGACAAAAAACGGTTCCGGCACCCGGGATCCAGAAATGCACTCGACGCAGAAAGGCGGCAACTGGTACTTCGGAATGAAATCGCACATCGGCGTCGACGCCGACTCCGGACTGGTTCATACAGTCATTGGAACGGCGGCCAATGTGCACGACATCACCGTTGCCCAGGCGTTGCTGCATGGCAAGGAGACGGATGTCTACGCTGACGCCGGGTATCAGGGAATCGAAAAGCATTGTGAGCCAGACAAAGCTCGCTGGCATGTTGCGATGAGACCGGGCAAGCGCAGACTACTGGACCTGAGTGATCCTCTGGACGCGATACACGATCAGATCGAACGGCTCAAGGCCGGCATCCGTGCCAAGGTTGAGCACCCGTTTCGCGTCATCAAGCGGCAGTTCGGCTATGCGAAGACCCGCTATCGTGGTTTGATGAAAAATACTGCCCAGACCACCACGTTGTTCGCGTTGAGCAATTTGTGGATGGCGCGCAGAGCTTTGCGAAACGCTTAAGATCGGGCCGGTGCGGCCATATGTTTCACCGGCACAGCCCCTGACAGGTGACCGTACCGGGCGATCTCCGCACAAGGAATGTCGTCAGCGTTCAGACTCCGATGAGTGTGGAAGATCACCGCTACGAAAACGACTTCTGCAGACCTTCCTTTACAATCGCACCGCGGTTCGCGTGGATCATCCACTTCGTGCAGCTTTGCGAACGCACGATGGTGCCAGTCAGATTGACCGCAATCATCTGCTCGATCGCGTCGGCGCGCATCAGCGCGAGGAGCCCGTCGTGACTCACGCCTGCATTGTTTACAAGCGCGCCGACGCTATCCCAGCGGTCTGCAACGCCGGCGACGAACTGCGACACGGCTGCGCTGTCGACTGGGCTGCCAGTGGAACCGCTCGGCGTGAACATCGCGTTCGATCAGACCGTCGATGTCGCCGTGCTTGCTCGGCTGACCAGCGCGAGCCCGAGGCCTCTACTGCCTCCACTAATGATGACTACGTCCTCTGCATCGCTCATAGTGATTGCTCCGTCGGTGCTAAAATTCTGGCTTCCTTGAATCTAACGTTATGATGCACGCTATTATCGATATCGATATGGACAGGCACCTTGAAACGTTCAAGGCACCTTGCACAGGAATCTCTTAACCGCGCGGCAAGCGCCGCGGGCGCCTCGGACTCGATCACCGAAACGCGGCGACGACGACCTGTCCATTACCGGAGTCGGCCGGCCGGACACCGTCACATCCCGGGCGTTTCCGGCCGCAAGCAGCGTGCTCTCGACTTCGCCCGGATAAACTTTTTCGCCGCCGACATTGACGATCTCTGAGCGCCGCCCGAGCGCGGGTACATACTCGCCATCTGTCTCGACAACGTCACCGGTGTTGAACCACCCTTCGTCGTCGAACGGCGAGGGCGCATTCAAATAGCCCAGCATCGCCGTTGCGGAGCGTATCCAGAGTACGTCGTCGGCGATCCTATGCTCGAACCCCTCCGTGCCGAGCTTCATCCACAGTGAACCCGAGCCTTTCGACCGCGTCGGAAGGATACCGAGCTCGGACAGTCCGTACGTCTGTTTCAGCTTCACGCCGGGCATTGCGCCGAGCAGTGCGGCAAGGGTTGTTTCAGGTATTGGTTCACTGCCGTATGTAATGAGCCTCAGCGACGACAGGTCGACAGGTCGTAGCGCTTGCAAACATCGGCGTCAACATCATGTTGATGAACGTCGGACTTGTCGGCAGCAATTCGACACAGTAGCGCCCGATCGCTTCACACACCGCATCGGGCGTTCTGCCAGCCGGCGTCACGATCGCGCCACCTTACCTAAGCACGGTTAGCAGCGTGTTGATGCCGTCGATGTGATCGAGCATCAGAAAGACGAGCGTGACGTACGCGCGGCCATTGGCCCGTTCGAGCCGCGCCGCCATCCGGTCAAAGTCGAGCAGGGAAGCCTTGCTTCGGCCTGTCGAGCCGGAACTGAAGAGAATCAGACCGGCCGCACCTTTGACGCGCAACTGTTCGACCATCGGATGGGCGATGACAGGCACCACCCGGCGTTCGATTTGGCAAACACCTGCCAACTCGAACATGACGACAAGGCCGACTTCAGCAATCTCAAGATACTCGTCGCGCTTCGCGCCGGAACGACAATCGCTCCGGCAAACGCGAGTGCAAGCATCAATGCGCAGACACCGGGTGCATAATCGCCGCACACCGCCACGGCCCCACCGCGCCTCACGCTCCATTGATCGAGTTCGCCCCGTCAGAAATCGATCTTCCCGCCGAATACGTCGTAAGTCACTGTCTCGCTCGCCGACACGAGACACGGACGCGGACCGAATGCGCTGCTCAAGAAAGGTCGTTATCGTACTTACCTCGACGCATAAGAGGTGACTGGGGCGTCGTACGCCGCCGTCTTGACTACGGCCGACATCAGCTGCCGTAGCCATTGACCGGACAGCTTGCCGACGACATTGTTGACGATGGCCACGCGCAGGACCGACTGGAACGACCGAAGCGACGCGACGCCAATCTCTCGATCGCAAGAGCGTTGACGCGCAGCTGTGCATAAGCGAGCCCGCGAAACGCCTCGTACGAGTCATTCAGGCTCTGCACCCATTGTTGATAAAGGGACGTCTGACTCGAGATAATTTAGTTCGACATAGCGACAACCTCCTTATCGAAGACGGGCGGGCACGCGGCGCCGCATACGCCCGCATAGTGGAATTTGGGCAACGACACGTCAGGACGACGCACGGCGAGCACAACTGCGGCGGTTAAGTATCTCTCGCAATGCGGACAGTTCGTCCTCGATCTCGTCGCCTCGATAGTGGAGAAAAGCGCCGGTCTCGCCGCCGACGAGGATTTCGAGATATGGTTCGGCCTCGGCCACACCAGGGTCGCAGCCGGCATGGAGGACGTCCACGCTATCATGCGACGGCTCGCGGACCGCCGTTACGACCGACGCGAGACCGAGCGTACGCAGCCGGTCCGCCCACACGATGAGCCCTCCTTCGGCATCCCCTGCCTCCATCGGAACGTAGAGGCAGAACGAGCGCTCGTCGAGCCAGATCGTGTGCCCGGCCTGATGAGGGGAAGCAGGATTGGCCGCAAGACACATGGGAGCCCCTCTTTTGGAAGGTGGCTCCGCCTGCGCGACTGTGGCTGATCCTTTCCGCACAACGCTGTTACGACGCCGACGGGACGACAGGTCAACAAAATGCGCAGCCTGTGCCAGCCATCCGCGCGCGCAAATTAATCGGCTCGCATGCCTCATCAAATGCTCCTTCGTGTGGGGTTATAAATTCGGTCGATTCAGGTTTTCAATATCAGAAAGATGGAAAAGCGAGTTCTTCTTCGGATTTCGACCATTCGACGGTCTGCTGACGAAGTCGTCAAGATGATTGAACTCGCGACTTTCTTTCTTGTTGCGAAAGAGCAGTTCGTGATCGAGAATCTTCTCGGCGGATCGAGTCATGATTAGTCCCGAGTCGTTAATCTGAATAGCCGGTGGTCGGTGCCGTACGCGATTGCTAAGCCTGCTGCGTTCACGAAGCTGTTTTTCACGACGCCTTCGCTAGGCTCGATCGCAAAGCCGGCGTGTCTGTGATAGGAGCCCGAATAATCCAAGTTAGCGGAACGGCACGCTCATCTTCTGCAGCACGAACTTCTCCTTGACGCTCAAGCCGACGAGGTTCCGCGGCGCCGGCTTGAGCACCTCTCAAATCCGTAGCCGGTCACGTGGTCGGAGGTCGGCGTGCCGTCCTGCCGGCCGCCTGTCCGGAGCGGCCTGATCGAACACGACAGACCGAATCGCGTCGTTCGCGAGAGGATATCCAAGTAACTGCGACACACCGCGAAAACCATCGCAGCGCACCGGCACAATCGCGTGCCCTCAGTACCGCGCGCTTTTCTTATTCGAGACTGCCTCCATGTCATGACCGATGAGACCAATCGGACACTCGCTCTGGATCGAGATACCCTTGTTCAGCTGGAACAGCGCCTGGATCTCGTCGATTATCTTCTCGAGCTTTCTGTCACCGCCGAACACCATGTCCTTCTCCTGAAGCCTTCGCGTGCAGGATTGGGCAAGTCTGCCTTCGGATCGCAGCTGAGAATGAGGTTTTTCTTCCGCTCGCGGTCGCTCAGCGCCGCGAGCGTGTTCTGCAACGACGAGGACAGCCGATCCCGCCTTTGCCGTAGAAGGCGATTTTCCGAAGTTGAGACATTGTGGTACTCCATTGACGTATAAGGTGAACCCAGGGTCGGGAATCAAGTCTGAAAGCCGCGATCATGTCCTCAGCCTGCGGTGCTGCATGGTCTCATTCCGTTGAATCACACACATAGGCCGGAGCGTGGCTGCGCGGACGTCTATCGCGCAGCTTTTGTGCCATGTTGACGCGAAGCCGCGGAATCCTCAGTAAACCGGAACTTCTGGTGCTTGCGCGAAACCTCGAAGACCGAGGTCCGCAACGTCAGCTTCCCGACAAAGCGACGCGTTTGTAGCAAAACGAACTTAAGTGCTCCGTAGCGTGGAGGCACGCCGGCGTGTCGCCGGTAATTGGCACTGCCTGGCACGGCACTGATGGCGACGGCGCTATTGACCACGACATCACATGTTCGATGGAGTAAGGCGTTCGCCATATCAGACGACGCAGTAAGCGGCGGATCTCCTGAACGCCGAGCGGCAGCGAACATTCAGCAGTTTTTTGTATAGGTCGAGAAACGACGCCGTTCCAATGAGTGGCTGAAGGTCTGAGCCATCCCGCGTGGGCAGTTCACTGAATCGGCGCTAGCGAGTTAGCAACGCGACATGAGTATCGAGAGCTCCCTTAAACCCGATACGCAGCTTGACGAATTCGGCAAGCTAGGCGTGGGTCCGCTCGACAACCCAGCGATGCCGACCGAGCCTCTCGCTACTCTCGACGCCACGGCGAGCGATACGTGCCGTGATGCCGCGTCGCTGCAGCGACTCCCCGCAATGCGCCGAGTCGTATCCCTTGTCGGCATGCACCTTGTCGCCACCGTGGACATCCGGGTATGCCTGGCACCGGCGGTATCGCATCGTGCTCACGCTCGCACCGTCGATGCTCGCGCGGCGCCAGTCGATCGCATCATATCCGCGCAGTCGCGCGAGCAACGCCAGATGCCTAAGACTCGCTAACAAAACCTGTCATCCGAAAGCGAGGGGTATAGGCTTGTCACTGATTCTTTGTCTTGTCATCCAACATCAAACCGATCCGCGGCGGCGGTGGCGTAACCTTGATCCCCAGGTCGCATCACGGGCACGCATGCTTGACACGCTGGTGCTGGATGACGTGAACCTGCTCCGGGATCACACCGATCTGCTCGCTGGTTTCCTCGCCAATCTCGACCAGCGCGTGCCCGTCGTGATCGCAGAACCGTTCCGACTCTGGCAATTCGTGACGAACTACCGTGCAGAGCAACGATGGGACGAGGGGTTTGCGACCACGCTTCTTGCGCGCATGTGCGGCGACCTTCGTGACCGGTTCATCTTCCTGCGCCCGTTGTGCAGGAGCGTTTGCCGCCAACGCTTCACCTTCATTGAACAGGCCCAGCCGGTGGGAGCTGCGCGCTTCGCTCTTTGCGCCCAAACAGTTCGCGGCGATAAGCCTTCAGTCGCTCTTCAGCGAGATCGCGCTCTGCCGCCATAAGCCGCAAGGCGCTGCGCAGTTCGTCACGCTCCTGTCGGAGTTCGAGCGCTGCATCGCGCTCGACGAGCAGCTGCTTCAGTTCATCGGCGGTGACGGTAACGTGAATCGACATGAGCACTTGGACGGCACATGCCGTCATTCCGTTCAGCTGACCCGCGCATAATATCGGCGGGGATGCCTTCTTATCGCGGCAAGATTGCTGCCCTCCAGAAGCCAGTGCAACTGGTCGACATCCAGCGTGACGATCTGCGCTTCGACTGGCCAGATAGAGCGGTCCGCCTCGAGTTTTTTCATCAGGAGCCAGAAACCGTTGTCCTGCCAACCAGGATCCTGATCCGGTCGCGACGGCGGTTGCCAAAGACATAAAGCGCTCGGTCCATCGGATTGAGCTGCATCGCCTGTTCAACCAGAATCGACAGTCCGGCTATGCCCATCCTGAATCGACCGGCTCGCGGTGCAGGTAAACTTTCAGCCCATGGTCGAACCGGAACACGGTAGCCTCCCCAACATCTGAAAGATCGTCGACAACTCCTCCAGTCGGGCTTCGCCCAGTTCGAACTGCACTCCGTTGGGAAAACGCACGTGCAGCGCAATCGCCATTGCCGGTGCTGCGGGCCGCACTGGCGTGCAAACGGCCGCGGGCGTCGCAACCACGGGAACGAATTCCGGCGTCGCCGTTCCTGCTCACGGCTCCGGTTTCGCCGGCCTAGTATTCTGTGTAAGCACCCGGCGATGTCACCTTGATCATGCGGGTGACGAAAGCGACGATCGTGTCTACCAATTTTTGGACTGACCCCCGAAGGTTGGACGGTTGGCGACTATGCTTGGTCGAACTGGATCCTGTATTCAACAGGACTCCGTCCTCCCAGTTTTAGCTTTATGCGATCGTTGTTGTAGTAGCGAATGTAGTCATCCACGCCCGCCCGCAGTTCGTCGATACTGCTGAACTCGTTGACATGGTAGAACTCGGCTTTGAGTGTGCCAAAGAAGCTCTCCATTGCTGCGTTGTCCAGGCAATTACCTTTGCGCGACATGCTCTGCGTCACTTTACGATTTTCGAGGTGACGACGGTAGTCGGGCATCCGGTATTGCCAGCCTTGATCAGAGTGAAGGATTGGTCTTTCGTCCGCTCCCAGCCGGTCAAACGCTTTTCGTAGCATTGACCCGACCATGTTGAACAACGGCCGCCTGGCAGTCTCGTATGCGACGATCTCGCCATTGTAAAGGTCCATGATCGGCGAGAGGTATAACTTCTGGCCGCTCACATTGAATTCCGTCACATCCGTTACCCACTTCTCATTGGGTCGCTGCGCGGCGAAGTTGCGCTCTAACACGTTGGGCGCGACATGCCCGATCTGACCTCTATAGGCGCGGTATTTCTTCACCCGCACGCACGATTTCAGCTGCAACTCGCCCATCAAACGCTGCACGGTTTTGTGATTGATTCGCCTGCCTTCCTGCCGGATCACAGCCGTAACACGCCGATAGCCGTACCTTCCTTTGTGCTGATCGAAGACGAACCGGATCCTGTCTTTCAGACTTGCGTACTTGTCGGCCATCTGCAGCGCTTTCTGCTGGTAGTAGAAGGTGCTGCGTGCAAGACCGGCTATTTGCAGTAGATCAGCGAGCGGATACTCTTGCCTTAGCTCAAGCACGACCTGCGCTTTTCTTGCAGCGCTGCGTTTTTCGTCATCGCGTGGATGAGCTTTAGATTCTTGATTCAACTGCTTTGTCATTGTTCTCTTTCGTCCGGCGGCGCCCCACGATAGGGCTTCAACGCCGCCGTTGTCATACTGACGCTTCCAGTGGCCGACAATGTCGAATCGACGGATATCAAACACTGCAGCGACCTGACGATACGACAACTCATCGTCCTGCATGCGCTGCAACACTGCAAGCTTGAACTCTACGCTATAGGAACTGCGAGCTTTTTCATGGAGACCGTCAGCCCCGCGCGCCCTATACGATGCGACCCACTGGCGCAGGGACGAAACGTCTACGCCGTGGCGATTGGCGACGACCTTCAGTCCTGATTGCCCGGAGCAGTAATCTTCGACGGCGGACAGCTTCGTCTGCAATGTGTATTTTGCCATGAACATCCCGAAGTAATGTCCAACCTTCGGGGGTCAGTCCATTTTTAAATGGACACGTGTACGCTATGGACGAGAATGAAGCGATTTCGGAAGTGGTGCAGCCGACACGGCGACGCCGCCACTGCAAAGAGTTCAAGGAGAAGGTGATGCGGCGATGCAGCCGAACGTGTCGATCGCCGCAGTCGCGCTGCATTACCAGTTGAATGCGAATTTGCTGCGTCGATGGGTGGCCGCGCAGGAGGAACAGACGCCGCGCGGGAGCCTTGCCAGTCGATGAGCGTGCCGCTGGCGGAGTTTGTTCCACTGCAGGTGGAGGCGCCGGGCGTGGCAGTCGTTTCGACGGAGATCCAGATCGAGGTGCGCCGCGGGGCGGCGACTGTGACCGTACGCTGGCCGCTATGCGCGGCGGCCGATTGCGCAGCCTGGTTGCAAGGGTGGCTGCGATGATCCGTATCGACGCGATCTGGTTGGCGACCGAGACCATCGATGTGCGCGCGGGCATCGACACGATCCTGGCGCGTGTCGTGAAGGTGTTCGGCGCGGCGCGACCGCACCACGCCTATCTGTTTGCCAATAAGCACTCGACGCGTATAAAGGTGCTCGTGTATGACGGGTTCGGTATCTGGCTGGCCGCGCGTCGCCTGAACCGTAAGCGCCCGGCAATGGCACCCCGGGGAGTGCCCGCTGGCGATCAGGCGGTGATCGGCGCCCAGCGATGAGGCAATAGCTGAGCGATGTCGTCGGCGCGATGCGTGGGCAAGCGGTTCAGTACGTCTTTGAGGTAGACGTATGGATCATGGCCGTTGAGCTGCGCTGATCGAATCAGGCCGCATGATTGCGGCTGCACGTTGCCCCGCACGCAAAGAGCCCGCGAAGAGCCAGTTCGCCCTTCCCAAGGCCCATGGACGAATCTGATTTTCCAGCCAATTAGGCCGACTTCCCGATTATGCCGCGTCACGCATGCGCGTGGCGGTGGGTATCGCCTATCATGATCGCTGTGTCGGCATAACCGTATGATTTCTCAGGCTGGCGATCGCGCTGGCCAGGAGAGATCAGATGAAGGCGACACGCACAGTCAGCGAATCCGGCGGGCTGCCGGCCCATCACATCGATGCATTTCTTGATCGTCTACGGGTGGCACACTATTCCGAGGTAACGCTGCGCAAGAAACGAAGGGTCCTGTGTGCGTTCTCTGGGTGGATGAAGAACAGGAACATCGACCTGATTGATCTCGATGAGTCTGCCATGGCTCGTTTTATGAAGCGCACGATCGACGCATCACGAGACCACGTCCAGCGTGCGCGTCCCACATTACGGCAGTTTCTCGCATATCTGCGCGCCGAAGCCATCATGCGCTCGCCGACGTTGGGCGGCCAGCCCGCGATTGCGCACATCTATGGCCGATACCTGGATCATCTGAAGCACGATCGTGGACTCGCGAAGAACTCGCTGCTTGTCTACGGGCCTTTCATTCGCGACTTTCTCGACAGCCACGCGGCCGGCGACGGAAGTATATAGCCCGATGCATTTGACGCGGTAACGATCCGGAATCATCTTCTTGCCCGCAGCAAAGGTCGATCGGCGGAGTACACGCGGCTGATGGCAGTTGCGCTTCGCTCGTTCTGCCATTTCCTCTTTCTGCGCGGCGATACGGCCCGAGACCTGTATGAGTCAGTGCCCTCGGTTCGTAAGTGGCGACAGTCGACTGTGCCGACGTTCCTCACGCCTGAGCAGCAAGAAGCTCTCATTGCATCTCCAGACCGGTCGACGCCGACTGGGCGCCGTGACTATGCAATCCTGCTGTTGTTGGCGCGGCTCGGTCTACGTGCCGGAGAAATCGTCGCAATCGAGCTCGACGACATTCTTTGGCGTTCGGGGGAGCTCGTTGTTCATGGCAAGGGGCAGATGGTCGAGCATGTCCCCTTGCCATTCGAGGTTGGAGAAGCAATCGCAATGTAACTTCGCGATGGTCGTGGGGCGAGCGCTTCGCGGCGGGTCTTTCTTCGCAGATTGGCGCCTCGGGTTGGTCTGGCGGGTCCGGCGGCGATTGGCAAGATTGTTCATCTGGCCTTCGCGCGTGCCGGTTTCCGCCCCTCTTGCCGGGGCGCCGCACATCTGTTCCGTCGGCGACGACAATGATTCGCCACGGTGCCTCGATGGCGGAAATCGCCGAGGTCTTGCGGCACCGCTCACAGGACAGTACCGCTATCTACGCAAAGGTCGCGTTTGAGGACCTGCGCGGCGTCGCCTGCTCATGGCCCACGGCGGGAGGTGCGATATGACTGCGATCCGCGAATCTCTCGCTCGGTACGTAGTGCCCGGGCATTTATCGACTGCACACTGGCGTGCGCACCGGGGTGACGACGCCTGGCCAGCAACGCGCATTATGGTCGTTCAAGCCGCGCAATAGCAGTTATCGCTTGCCACCTGGTGTGCAAGGGGCCGTTGCCCTGATCTGACGCAGCAACAGTCAGTCGCGACATCACTCGTGCAAGATGTTGTGCGAGCGTCATTGCAAAACCGCGGGCAAGGGCGCATCGACGCGGGCGCCGGGTCCGCCTTCATGCACACGTCTCGTACAGGACATCCACGATCTCCGGCACGAGTTCAACGCACGGCGTCAGGCTGTGTTCACCGCATCCTTGAACGCCTTCCCCGCCGTGAACTTCACGGTCTTCGCCGCGGCGATCGTGATGGTTTCACCCGTCGCCGGATTGCGGCCCGTGCGTTCCGAACGTGCGCCCGTCGAGAATGACCCGAAACCGACAAGCTGCACCGTATGACCACGCGTGACAGCCTGCGTAATCGAATCCAGCACCGCATCAATGGCAGCGCCCGTAGTCGCCTTGCTTTCGCCCGTGGCGCTCGCAACCGCGTCGATCAGTTCCTGTTTGTTCATATTCGTCATCCTTGAGAAACGTCCGTGTGCGGACAGCACCGACACCTTAGCGCATTTCGCTTTCGTCGCGCACGAACCTGCGATGGCTGGGCAGGAAACACCGGGCGGTACAGCGCCTTTCGTGCCGGCCGTTGGTGGCGAAGCGAAGGCATCGTCGGGTAAGGCACAGATCGTTAGTTGCGTGAATTGTGCGGTGCTTCGCCAACTGAAGAACGCACAAAGAGGAATAGTTTCCGAGACGCGTCATAGTAGGCCGTTCGACCGTTCATGGAAAAGGCGTCTTTGGCTGCAGCCGTTCGCTGCGGGGAACATAGCTGATCGAATGCCTCCGATGAATATCAAGCGATGCATGCATGTGCATTCGCGAAAGGTTCATGCTGCACACACGTATGGCGGGAGACGGGCGCGCGCATGCGGGTCGTCAGCTCAATAAGCCTTGACATAGGCGGAGTGTCACTTCGTCGTCCTGGCGCGCAGGCGGAAATTGATCAGCGCGGTGTACCTGATTGCGATAACTGCTTCAACGGCCCCCTGATTTTTCTATGCCTTCTGATTCGTGTCTACATCGGTGCGCCGCGCCCCGGGCGTGATGCTGACATGGCAAGATGCACCGACGATGCGGGTACTTCCCATGTCGATAAACGTAGTAGTATTTAGCAATTGTGTATTTGCGTCACACTTACCGACGCTGGCGTTCGCGTATCTGTTCGCAAGGCGCGGCGTGCATGCGATGTCGGTCATAGCTCGCGGTTCCCACAGGTTGCGAAACGAGACTTGAGACGTTCCTGGCGTAGCTGGGCCGATTCACGATCAGTTTTTAGATAAGGGAGTCGGCGTAGCGAATGTACGGGCTACGCCGACTCCATAGACTGTCAGTGCGCCGTCATCGCATATCGGATGTGGACGGACCACGGCATGCTGTCGACCACGAACGGAAAACCATGAGCGAAAGTGTATATGGAGAGCAGGCAACCGGGCGGGTGACCCACAGCCTGTTGCGACTCAGCACGGCCATGCGAAGCCAGGCATGGGAGTGGGCGGAAGGCGCAGGTTTGACGCCGACGCAAGGCGAAATCCTCGTGCTGCTGATGCAGCGCAAGGGGCCGATGCGTCTGGGCGAAATCGCCCGCGAAACGGCACTGACGGCCGCGACCACGAGCGATGCCGTGAGCACGCTGGAAACCAAGGGACTTGTGGAAAAGCGCCGTGCGCTTGACGACGGCCGCGCTCTCGCCTTGCGCCTGACGGCAAAGGGACGCACCGCGGCCAGGCGCGCCACGCAATGGCCAGACTTCCTCGCGAAGGCGGTCGGAACGCTGCGCGACGAAGAACAATCGACGTTCTATCGCACGCTGCTGAAGACCGTACGCCAGCTGGAAGTGCAAGGCCATATTCCGCCGCACCGGATGTGTGTGACCTGCACGCATCTTGATCCGAGCAGAAACCCGAAGAAAACGCCGCATCACTGCATGCTGCTTGATCTGTCGATGGCGGACACTGATCTCCGTCTGGACTGCCCGGTGCACGAAACGGCCGACGCCGCCACCCAGAAAAAGACCTGGAAGATCTTCGCCCAGCAGGGCTGAGTCAGCAGACGCGCAGCCCGACCGCCGGTGGCATGCGCGCTGGTGTATCGGCCGTTCTTTTGGTGCCCGGGATCGACGGGTTGAGGGCTGGACACAGGCGGCCGGCACGCGATGGCGGCTGAAAACAACTGCCTCAGCGGCGCAGCCTGAACTCCTGTCTATCGGGCCCGTCGGAATGGAGCACCGACAACCGTCACAGTATTCCGAATTCCTGATTGAAATGGTTGCAATGTCCAGGGTCACTGTCTGCCCGCCCCTCAACCTGGCTTGGTTGAACTTGTGTGCGTGCGCATAGTCGTGCGGTACTGATTCTCCTGCCGCACATCCCCCGGTCTGAAACAAGTGCGGGGACGTAAGATTCTCCTCCGGGCGTGGGTGCACGGTTGCGACCGGTCAGAGGACCGTGGTCTGTCTTGGGCGTGTTGCCCCTCTCGTCCCCTTTGTCATTCCATGCCCTAGGCGAGACAATCAACGTGTGCAGGCTCATCCCGTGTTCAACCATCAGCAGCGAAATCCGCCGCGCCCTCAGCCCCGCATTCGACACGCACCATCTAGCTGCCGGCACAAAGGACGTCACCTTGAGACAATTCACGCGTAGCCCAAGAAGACCACAGACATACTACTTCGTGTCAGGCACTTGCGACCTGATGGTTTTGTTCGTCTTCGCGCCCGGCGATATGGTGCCGATCGCATTCTCGGTGAGCAGTCTCCTGAAATCCCGTAACGCGTGACATCCGGCGAGATTGGCGCGTCCAGGTGTGCGCTCTTCGACTCGCGGTTCATCGGATCAAGCGCGTCAGGTCTGTACCGGCTGATCCATTTCCGGCGGGTCAGCGACCCGGCCTGCGGGAAAACGCCGACTGCATAAGCCCGCTTCGCGTCACATTTGCAGATCAACGGAACGCACCGGACCTGCCCTACTTCACCGCTGCGCTTCCTGCACGTGTGAAGCTAGCCGGATGCGTCCAGTCGGCCGACTTTCCGAGCCGAAGAGCGAACCGCTCCTCGTCGTTATCGACATATGCGCGCATGTAGCAAAGCGGTCCTTGAATGCGGCGCGATGACATGCTGCATCTGTCTGATGTCAGGGTGAGTGCCGGATTCTGCTTAGACGTGAGAGAAAAGCTGGCTTCCTGGGTTGTTTGTCGGCTGGCGACTGTCCGCGCGCCGCTTGATGTCCGTATCCGCCTAGACGGAAACATGCTGGCATTAGCCGGCCCGGCTGTACCGACCGACATACAGAAAACGTAGTATCTGCTACAAATCCTTGCGCGGCACCCGCGATTGCGGCGCGGAATCGCCGGTTCAGGCCGCCCGACGCAAGGTGCATCGCATTGATCGTGAAACAATGCTGCCATTCATTCATTTATTCTAGCAAAATCAAGAGCTTATGCAAACTGCATTTTGATTCCGATTGTTTCACGAACCTGATAACCTGCATGAGGTCAGGACGTGGCGCGTGCAACGGGCACCTTTCGCGTGACCACTGCGCCGGGCTTTGCTGGACGCCTTTTCCGCGCCAAGGTAACCGCGTCGGCTCTGACATCAGGTCCGTAATGTCAATTTAACTCACCATGTCTTCCGGCGGCCGCGCCTGGCTTCCAACTTACGCGCACGCAGTGCCCCGTCCGCCTCAACGACCGGCGATTTCCGCGGCGCGCGCACGTGGCCTGGCTCCCTTCCCGATGCAATCGCTGCGCGACCTCAGGCGACCCGCGAATGGACGTGATGGCTTCGTCGTGGACCTGTTCCTGTCTGCTTCCTGATTTTCACCTCGGCTATCCCCCTTTGCAGCCGTTGGAAGTGGCCCACAAATTCTTTTTCGGACAGTCGCGGTATGGCGTTGCTTGCCTCAAGAGCCAAGACTTTCATCTTCTCAGGCCCCAGCACTCGGCTCATCTGGACGAGTTCGAGGCCCAACTGCATACTCATTTCCGGCGACAGTGCCTTTACCTCCTGCGGCAAGGCGTCAATTGCAAGGGCATTGGCGATGTCATTGCGACGTATGCCGAGTGCCATCGACGCTTGCTTGTGCGATCGCTGACCCCCCCGTGGATAAAGGCTTGAAGCGAATTAAGGAAATACCGAACAGTGTTTCACGCTACGCGTCGGCAGAGTTGTCGCAACTGGGTGAGATGCTCTGAGATTTGCGTCGTCAGGACGCGGGGTGCAGGAGTTCCAAAGCTTACAGGAACCTTAACACGCTCACTACAGGTGATTCTGGAAAGCACTCTCTCCGTTTCGGTAACACGGGCAATCTGTCCCTTTTCGAGAGCACGCACGAAGCCCGTTGCCCAATCCCCTGCTGCCTGCCGTGCCGTGCCTTCGTCGCGGCGATAGACCGTCAGCACTGCCCCGCCCTGCCCGACGGCATACTGGGTCTCGCCTGAGGCGTCTACGAAGGTCTGGCCATCGAGGCCACGTACGGCAGCGGCCGCGCGCTGACGCTCCTCCGCGGCGTCCTTGGCAGCCTGCTGCTCAGCGAGGCGTGTGCGCAGCTGATGGCCGAAGTCGGTCGGGCTGGCCAGCAGTGCCCTCAGGTAATTGATGGGGCGCGTAGCTTTTCGCAGCGATGCCCAGCAGACCTCAACAACTTCCGACAGTCGCTTTCCGGCTTCGCGGGCTTCCCGCATCAGACGGAAGATCAGGAAGTCACCAAAGCCAAGGGCGCGAAGACGCTGGAGATCGGCGGGGAGTTGGTTGGCTTGCTTTGCTCGCGTCGGGTTAGCCTGGTGGGTTTCGGTTTGGTTCGAGTCTTTCTCGACAACCCGGCCCGGTTGTCTCTTTTGAAATGCAGTAGGGATAAGATCCTTAGTATTAGCACCGTCTGCCACGCTGTCAGACGGCTGGACAAAACCTTCAGCAGGGGCTTCCGCGGCGTCAGGCGCCGCTTCTTCCACCAGCCCCAGCAGCACGGCAGCGCGCTCCGTCAGATGGAGATACGCACGGCCGAACAACCCGTGGTCGACGTAGCGACGCTGCGGGCGGCGGTCGATCAGGCCAGCGGTTTCGAGGTCAGTGAGGCTGCGGTAGAACGTACGCTCGGACTGCATGGCGCGCTCGCTGAGCAGGGTCCGGCGGGCGTAGATCTCGCCGTAGGGTTTCTTGGCATCAACGGTGCGGGCGAGGGCAGCGAGCACGGCACGGGCGCGTGCAGGGATGCCATCCAGACGGGATGCTTGGTGGACAGCTCGAAGGATCACCCACGGCAGGTTGACTGTGTCGGTGGAGAGCGTGTCTGTTTCAAAAGGGTGAGTTTCACCCTCGCCAGCAACGAAGTGTTGCGCGATGCACATGTCAGTCGTCCATTTCTTGAAAAATGGATTGGAAATGCTTGACTGACTTTCGCGATCCGCTACACTCCGAGGTGTCGAAGCTCTTCCGGTTTCCAGCCGGTGAGTGTAGCGGGCGAGGTTTCCAGCCAAGCCCTATTAAGCAAAAGCCTTCGGTTGGCGCCGAAGGCTTTTGTCTTTCTGCGTTACCTGTTCATCGCAAGCACCGTTTCTAAGTGGTTGATTTTAAAGGTTTCCCCATTGGGGAAAATCTCTGTCGTCCTACCGCCCTGCTCTGTTCCGTTACTAAGTCCTTGATTTACAAGGATTCCCCATTGGGGAAATCATTCCGTCACGTCAGTGCCAGCCTGAGCCGCAATCTCGGCCTTCAGGAACGCTTCGATCTTGTCGGCCCACTGCGTTGCCGCTTCCTCTCCGCCCTTCCCGCTGAAGCGCATGCCGATCACACCGTTGCGGACCGAGAGATCACACAGCTTCTTGCGGCCAGCCATCACGCTACGGGCTGCCGGCGGTGTCGCTTTAGGCGCCTTCGGGCGAGCCATCTCAAGCGCCCGCTTCTGTGTCAGCGCCTCATCCTTGACCAACGCCTGAATCGCCTTGATCACCGACTCAGCTTGGCCGGTCGCTGCCAGCGCTGCGAACTCTTCGGCAGCATGACCGCCCACGCGATCGGGGCGCTCAGCCACGGCTTCCAGTGCCGCAGCCGGGAGCTTCTCGAATGCGAGGATGCGGGCGACGTGCGAGGTGCTCAGGCCCGATGCCTCGAGAATGTCAGAACGGGTAAACCCGGATTCCTTCTGCAGGCGCTCAAATTGCCTGTACTTCTCGTAGTCGGGCAGAGATGGTGCGAGCAGGTTCGAGAACGCTGCGCCGAGTTCTGCGCTTTTCGCTGAGCCGGTGTACGGGATGCCAAGGATCTTCGTGCGACCGAGTTCGTCTCGGTAGATCGCCACTCGGTTGGCGCCGGAGACGATCTCGTTACGACCGTCGCCGAGCGGGCGATAGACGATCGGGTGAATCAGCTCGTTCTTTTCGAGGTTCGCAGTCAGTTCCGCGTACTCGGACGGAGAGAGCTTGCGGCGTCGGCCCGGTACTTCCACGAGCGTGGAGATCTCGACCTCCGCTACGCCCGCGCTCCCCGTGGTCTGCTGGAGCGCCTCGATCTGCCGCCGGGCCTCTTCAAGCTCGGCCACTGCCGCCGCGGCCTTGTCTTCAGCCTCATTGATCCGGTTCGTGAATTCGAACATCCGGCCGGGCGCGCTGCGGGCGGGACCAGTGGGGCGGGAAGGGCGTTCCCCGGTTTGCGTCGGCTGAAGCGCCGCCGTTTTCTCAAGGAGTTTGCTGCTCATGCCGTCACCTCAGTTTCCCTGGTCCAGACATTGATGAACTGGTCGTCAATGAATTCCGCGAGCGCATCCAGTGGCGCTTTGAGTCGCTCGTACTGCTCGCCCGTCATCCGGGTATCACCATCCGCATCGACGTCGAGGCGTTTGCCGTCATAGATAGTCGAGAGAGCGCCAAGCGCTGCGGCCTGAACCTTCGAGTCCGGTACGTGCAGCGGGAACACTCGATCGCCGTACGCTTTGCGGATCCAGCCCTGCACGCCCTTCGATGCGTCAAACGGGCGGACCTTCGTCATGAAAATGTTGATGAAGTCGTAGCGCTTGGACTCGGCGTTGGGCAGGCGCCCGGCGACTTCAGCGAACATCTGCCAGAACTGCGTCGAGCTCGCGAAGTCCAGCGCTTCCGGCGGCAACGGCATGATGATCGCGTCAGCAGCCATCATCACGTTGGTCGTGAGGTAGGAGAGAGCGGGCGGGGTGTCGATGATCACCACGTCGTACTCGTCGAGCAACGGCTCCAGTCCATTGCGCACGATGTTCCAGAACTCGTAGCGGCTGTCCTGGAGGATGTGCGACGGAATCGCGTACTCCGCATCTTGGAGGGCGTTGCACGCCGCGATCAGATCGAGGTTCTTCCAGTACGTTTCCTTGACGGCGTAGTGGAGCGTCGGCTCGTCGCCGTAAATGAGCGGCAGCAACGTGTCCGTATCGGCGATCTCCGCGTCGGGTGCGTAGCCGCACAGCTGCGTGGCCGATCCTTGCGGGTCAGCGTCGATCAGCAGGACTTTCCGCCCAAGTAGGGTCAGCTTCTGTGCTACGCTCACTGACGTCGATGTCTTGGCCACACCGCCCTTGAAGTTCGCAAACGCGACGACGCGACCGCGCGCTCCTTCGGGTCGCTTCGCACGGGCAGAAGTCGCATGGATCCACGCGAGCGCTTCCTCGAGCGAGAACAGTTTCGCGCGGCCTGCGCCAGTCTGTGTGCCGGCCGGCAGACCGAGCTTGGTGGTGAGGTACTTCATGCGCTGTTTGTCGAACCCGCACATGGTCGCGATGTTCGCAGCTGTAAAGGTCGGCGGGTGCTTGCGCGGATACGGTTCGAGCATGGTCGCTCGTACCTGATCAAGCATGTCCAGCGCGCGCACGGCGAGGTCGTCGCGGATGTCAGCAATTGACATCGACAGATCGACGGTCACTTTGGCAGTGAGCAGGTCGTTTGCGGTCACGGTGGTATCCCAGTTGTCCGGAGGTTTTCCGAGTTGGCCCGAAATATTTGGCTAACCCGGAGAATAAAGGGCAAGTCGGTAAACATCAAGTAAACTTTGCGCGGTCCGGCCCCAGTGTGAGCGGCGTCACGCCTGGCAGAGAGCCGTAAATCTCGAATCTGGGTGAGAAAAACCGGACGGATTGAATGGAATCTCGCAGTCCAATGTTCGATCCACTCGGCGTTTCCTAATCCGAAAGTTGTCCGTCGAACCGACATCCTGCCCAGCGCACGCCTCAGCGAAATGCTAAATGCTGCGCAAACCAACTACTATTCTTGGGTTAGCTGCCTCGAGCGAGATCGCCGCGCTAGCACAGCGATCCAGATCCCCACGGCGTGCTTGGTCCGACATATGTCGCCCTCAAGGGAGCAAGCAATGGAAAATTAACTCGACGACGACCGATGCGTGACCCTGCCTCGGAAATGACAGATAAGTATCAGTAATCTGTTAGTTCACGCTCGTTGAGCCAGCCCCATGCGCAATGTGTTACTGGCATTTTTCTGTGAGTTCCGGTCCCGGCTCGCGCCGTTGCGCGCTGACCATTAGCCCCTAAACCGAACGGCGCTTCCAAGCATCGCGTTAAGGAGTTCTTCGAGTTCATTCACACGCGGAGCAACGAGCGCCATGTTTGGCACATCGACCCTGAGATATTTGGCACCGGCGGCGATGCTGACCCTTACACCTTGCCGAGGAGCCTTCTTCCCCGTTGTGAGAATGGCAAAGATGTCGTCGAGTGGCGTGCCGCTAGGAATTGTGCTGGCGCGCTTTATAACCTCTGCCTCGCCGAACTGCGCGACGAGTACATGAAGCGATGACACATTCCTGAACGCCAAGGTCCGGCCACTGAAGAGCGCCACGACTTCCTCGGGTAGGCGAGCGGCCGCAATCGTACGAGAGAGTTTGAATCTAGATACACCAAGCTCCGTTGACATTACCTTCTGGCTGTCCCATATGCCGCGGTCCAGCATCGAGCAATAGAACCGACCCAGCTTGAGCATCGGCGCCTTCTCATCGCACAACCGCCTGTGGACCGCGATTGCCGTGCGCCGATTGGAAATCACCCCCGGGGAAAACTCTTTGTCGTCCATGTATTCATCCTAGCTCGTCTTACCGTTACAAAAGTAACGGGCGCAGACCAATTTCAAAGAAGGCTGCTTAGGGTCGTTATTCGGCTTGCGCCGGTCCTAGCGAGGCGGCGCATGCAGCGTGGCTGTTCGCGTTCAAGCCACCGCGATGAGGCGGCAGCCGTACGCTGGGAGCGCGGAGGACGTCAACCAACTAGCCCCATCCGCTTGAGAAGCGCGTCAGCACTCTGGCGAAGTTCGGCCGCTGCCTGACTGTTTGGCTTGGAAAGAATGAGCGGGAGATTAGACTCGTCTGTGAGCTCTTTCGCAAAGTCCTCGCTTCGACGGATCGAGGCGTCCAGCCAAGAGCCACCGTAAGTCCGGGCAGTGGTAATCAATTGACCCAATACGCGAACCCTATTCGGGTCGAAGAAGTTACCAATGGTGATAAGCTCTGGACTCCTCTCGAACTGGTCGTGCATCTCTGAGAGGACATTAGAAAGATATGACAGTGCCTTCGTCGAGAATTTTTCCATCGAGACAGGCGAAACCACGTAGTCAGATGCAAACAAGGCGCCACTAGTGATTCGGTTTTTCCCAGGCGCAGCATCGAACAGGATGACGTCATAGTCAGAAACATCGAAGTGTCGATCTTTTTTCGCGAGCCCTTCCTTTAGCAGGTTCGCAAGAATGTGTTCGGCATTGCGACCTTCAATCGTTTCGTACGTGAGCATCGTGTCCAACCGATCCAGATTGAGGTCCGCCGGAACGATGTGAGGGCCGCATTCGCCATACGGCCTTTTAACCGCTTCTTCCAATGTCACGCGCCCTGCCGGGTAGTCTGGGATCAGATTGCCAAAGTGGTATTCGACGATTCGCGTTTGGCTGATGCCGGCCTCGATGGCTTCCTCGCAGGTCAATTCTGAGTCGTACCCGAAACTAAGGGTGAGGCTTGCCTTTAAATCGAGGTCGATAATGAGTGTCCGGAGGCCTTTGAGGGCGAAGATGGTCCCGAAGTTACTAGCGAGAGTCGTCTTTCCGACGCCGTCTTTCGGGGCGTAGACAGTCGCTACAACCTGCTTTTTCTTTGTATTCCTGCCCCGACGGTTAGCGCGATAGCGAGCGAGTTCGAAGATATTCTCGACGGAAAACAATCTGGTTCTCGGACCTGTTTCCTGTCGAGTGACCTCAATGCCGGATTCATCCACCATCCGGCGGACCGTATCGGTCGTGGTCGCAAGCAACCGGGCGACTGCTTGCACCTTAAAGGGCTTGGTCGACAAGGCGTACCTCGAAGCATTATTTATGTTGGGCTCGATTGTGTAGCTTGGTCGCCTCTTCTGCAAGGATTCTCTCTCGAATTATGAAAAAAACCTAGCATCAATGCGAACATCTAGCAGCTAGGAATTAAGCTGGACACTAGGTCCAGGCTTAGCAAATCGCTGCAAAAAAGAAGTTAATCAACCGAGTTTGACTCGGGCTGAGAAACTATTTTTGCAGATTCGGCAAGAGGTCCCTGAGCCGGCTCAGGTCACTTTTCGAGTCAAAAATCGTCGCCAGTGACAGCCGGGGTCGACTAAATCATTGAAAAATCGATGGAACGTTGTTCTACAAAGGTCACAGACACCTGAAATTGCGCTGTGCAACGCGTGCAATCGACAATTCAGCTTGATTTGGGGCCAGTCTAGCGGCGGCTGGCATAAGAAAGGGCCCTAAAAGCTCACGAATTTTCGCGCCATTCTGGCTTAGATCCCTGAGCCGGCTCGGTCGATGTGAGCGCATCGGGCGTGGCTCGAAAGCGTTGATAAATCGCATCTCTTTTGCATGACTGGCTTCCCCTCAAGGCTGATTGAATTGAGTCGGCCCAAATGGATCGACCGTCATGCGCTTATTCCGTAGCAAAAAGCAGATTGCCCTCTCAACCGCCCCTGGCGGTTACTCAGAGGACGACCCCGAGAAGATCATCTTCGACATGGGCGCGCGTCTTCGCATCGAAGCCAACCACTGGAAGACGTTCTGCTTCATCCTCGCGATCGTTACGGTCGGGGCGGTGTATAGCCGAAATCCGCCTCCATCCGTCGTCAAGGCATATGGTGTCTCTTCGGACGTCAACGGCCATGCCGTGGTGACGCAGCTCGCCGCCTACAAGCCGGACGATCAGGCGATCCGTACGTCCCTGCGCGAAACCGTCGAGCGCTGGTTCACGATCGAGCCCGTTCTGACAGACGACATCCAGACTTCCCGCATGGCACGGAACATCAATGGCGTGAAGGCCATGATGGTTGGAAACGCACGGAATCAGTTCGGCGACTGGATCAAGGGCGACGCGCCGTTTCAAGCCATTGTGCTGAATCCGAAACTGGTGCGCGAGGTGCGAGTGACAAACGTCGCACTGCTTGAGGATTCCACTGCGGTTGTTGAGTTCACAACGACCACGACCCAGTCCCCAACGGACAGGCCTGTTGTTCAGAAGTATGCCCTGACCTTCCGCTATCAGATCGTTCCGCCGACCGCCGAAGACGCACTTGGTGCGAACCCGTTCGGGCTGTTCTATCCGTTGTTCTCGATCCAGAAGACCCAATGATGATCGCCTCCCGCACGCTTGCCTCGTGGGTCGCCGCCTTTGCATTCACGGCTGCCGTCTGTCCGTCCGCGCATGCCGCGAAGAAGGGGACCGGCGCGCCAGCCGCGTCTTTCGATCTCGCCACCGCCATGAGCGATCCGATGAGCCCGGTGAATCCTTATAACGCTGGCTCAGACCCGGTCACCATGCCCGGCGATGCGCGCATGGCCGTGTTCCCATACAGCCGCGACCAGATCTACCGGATCATGACCGCGCCGCTGAAGAACACGACGATAGAGCTGGCGAAGGGCGAGCGCCTGACAACCGATCCGGCGATGGGCGACTCGGTTCAGTGGGTCATTGACACCGATGGCGAAAACCACGTCTTTGTGAAGCCGGTCAAGCCCGGCCTCGTCAACACGCTTCACCTGACTACCAATCTGCGCGAGTACGACATGACACTTGTGTCGTCGCCGATGGGCGGACTGTTCTATCAGACCGTGCGCTTCAACTATCCCGGCTCCGTCATGGCAAAGGTTCGTGCCCGGGAACAGGCGGGCGTCGGCGCTTCTGGCACCGGTGGCGGCGGTGACTCCGATGCGCAATTGGACTCTGGCCCGATCGGCGTTTCGCCCGACAAGCTTAATTTCGACTACACGGTCTCAGGATCGGCCTCGTTCCGCCCGGAAACGGTGTTCGACGACGGCAAGTCCGTGTGGCTGCGTCTGCCCGCTGACGCGCCGTTTGCCGTGCCTATCGTCAAGGACCACGGAGACGTGGTGAGCCCGAACTTCATCCGACGTGGCCAGTACATCGTTGTGCAGGAGATCGCCAATGAGATCGTGCTGCGTGCTCCGAACGAGGAAGTCACCATCAAACGCCGCCGTCTTGGCCTGTTCGGGTTCTGAGAGACGCCATGAACCAACCGAACGGACAACACGACAACCAGCACGCGAGCCTCTTTAAGGGCAAGTCGCCACGCAACGCTCTGTATGCGGTTGGCGGTGTCGCAGCAGTTGTCATCGGCGCGCTCGGCTTTTACTACCAGGTCAAAGAGAGCGCCAAGGTCGACGAACAGGCAGCGCTGCAGAAGAAGGCCAAGGCGGCGGAAGTCGTCGACAAGTCGCACAACACCCAGGACCTCAATAAAACGATTGAGGACCAGATGAGTGATGCGCGCAAGATGGCGGCCTCGGAAGCGCGGGCCGCTGCTGCCGCGCGCGCTTCGTCGTCGTCGACGCCGAATGCAGGGAATGCGGCGCCGGCGCTGACGGCCGACGGCTTTATCAACGATCAGCAGACGAAGCAGCTCAAGGCCGAATCCGATACGGATGCGATTTTCGCGTCGCCGATTTTCAAGCCTGGCGTGAAGGTCAAGGATACGGCGCCGACGCCACCCAACCAGATGCCGGGAATTCTCACGCCCGCGCAGGTCGCTGCAAGACAGGCGGCCGCACAGCAGGATGCAGCAGGCTCGGTGGGTGATCGCGTCGCGTCGGCACTTGCGGCAGCGGGACTTGGGGGGCAACAGTCAGCCCGCCCATATTCGAGCCAGGAGCACGACGCGACGTTCATCAAGAATGTTTCGATGCAATCGGGCAGCGACCAGGACTTCCCGCGGGCCGGTTTCGTTGGACAGGCGCGAGGATGCGTATTGTCGCCTCCGCATCACATCGGTGTGCTCGCGGCAGAGCGACTGGATTCCGATCGTCCCGGGACTGCCTCGTTGATGGTTGAAAAGGACGTGTACGACAGTATCCGCGGCGACTGCCTGATGATCCCGAAGGGCAGCTTTATCACGGCACCGTATAGCTCTGATATCCAGCCCGGACAGGAGAGCATTCTGGTGGCGGCAACGGAGCTGCGTTTGCCGAACGGCAAGCATGTCCCGCTCTTCGGCGCGCAGGGCGCCGATGGAGACGGCTCGGCCGGCTTCTCGGGCGACGTCAACAACCATTTCCTGAAAATCTTCGGCACGTCGTTCCTTACGGCGATCCTGCTGGGCGCATTTGACAAGAACGGCACGACGTCGACTACCACTGGCCCGCTCGGGGTCACGCAGGTTGGCACTACGGCGGGACAGGTCGCGGCGACGACATCGCAATCGGTCCTCGAGCGCTACAAGAACATTCCGCCGACGATTACCTCGGCCCCCGGCCAGCGGCGTTTCATGCTCAAGGTCAATCGCGACATCGTGCTGGAGCCGTACCGCGATGAATAAGCGTACGGAAAAGCGCTGGATCTTCGGCGTGCTCTCTGCTGCGCTCGCTGCGCACTTCCACTGCGCCCATGCCGTGACGATCGCGGAAGTGATCAGTCCGACGAGCGTTGTGCTCGCCCAGGGCGATGCGCGCAAGCTCGCTTCGTTTGGCGGAAAGCCCGTGTTCTGGTGTGGCCTGCACGCATTCGAATCGTGGGCGGCCCCGCTTGTGGGGCAGACGGTTGCGAGTACCCCGGAGACGGACATCACGGTTTCAATCGATGCGCAGAAGGTGTCGCTGGAGCAGCTGCTCATCGCGAAGGGCTGGCTGCAGCCCGCCGTGCTTGATGACGACGCGCAGGCTGCGATTGCGGAAGGCCGTGGCGGCTGGGCCTGCGCGAGCGCGACCGTCCCATTCCAGGTGATGCACACGAGCGTCGATCCCAAGGTTCTCGCGGGCATCGCGCTCAACGAGTCGGGTCTGAACGGACGCGCCTGGCCGTGGACGCTGAACATCGCGGGGCAGGGCTTTTTCTTCAAGACCCGCGAGGATGCTTATCGCGTTGTCCAGTCGCTGATCGCGCGCGGCCGCAGCGACTTCGACGTAGGCCTCATGCAGATCAACTGGGGCTACCACGCGCGCCGCTTTGCGTCGCCCTGGGACGCGCTCGCGCCCGCAACGAGCATTCGCGTTGCGGAGGAAATTCTCAACGAGAACTACAGCAAGACGCACTCCGTCGCGAAGGCTATCGCGTACTACCACAGCGCCAACCCGGTCCCCGGTCAGGCGTACCTGGCGCGTTTCGCACGACACCTTAATCAGATCCAGGCCGGACTATGAAGCACACCGTCTCCCGTATTGCGCTTGCCTGTTTAGCGTTGCTCAACACGGTGTCATCGCATGCTGCGGATACCGACCCGTTCGACTTTGACTATGAGATTTCGGGCGGTATCGCAGAGCGCCCGGCGCTGATCTTCAACGACGGTTCGAAAACCTATATCCAGCCGCGCGCGGGTCAGGTCATTACGGCAACGGGCGGACACGCTGAAGGTCCGTATGTCGTCGTCGACGGTACGCCTGAGTCGGTCACGTATACGGTCGCTGGCAGGACTGCCACGGCTAGGTGGACGAGGGCGAACGCCTTCATCGGCGCTGGGGCACGCGGCACGCTCGCCACGCTGCGCGACGATCAGCCGCCCGCATTCGACGGATTCACGAACCGCCTCGTGCTGATCGGCTCGCACGGCGCGCTCGAGCCTGTGCGTTCGCTGAAGGCGACGATGCCCGTCGCGAACATCGTCAAGGCGCTCGTTCCGCAGGGCTGGACGGGCGCAGCACAAAAGGACGTGGAACTGACGGATGCAAGCTCGTTCGTCACACGGGCCGGTGAAAACTGGATGCAGGCGCTTGACCGTCTGATGTCGCAAAGCGGCCTGTACGCGGACGTGGATTTTACGACCCGTCATATCCGGTTGCATCGCGAAGCGCCGAAATCTGGCGCGCTCAACTATGCCGCTGGTGAGAAGTCTCAGCCCGATGCGATCGCGCAGACCGTTGTGGCGAACGAGGACGTCGTAAAACTCGACGCCGCAAACGCTGACGCGCCTGCGCAGCGCGCCTCGCTGCTGGCCGAATACTTCGGCGCCCAAGCGATCCGCGACGGTGACGACACGCACACCCAGATCCGGTTCGCGTCGAAGCCCGCTCGCGAGCTGACGTTCAAGACGCCAGATGGTCGTTCGTTGCATCCGAAATGGAATGGCGAGACGAACGTCATGACTGTCGAGCGCGCGGAGCGAATCTTCGTCTCTGACGGCTCGAAATCGGTCGAGATTGGTCGCTCCGCGGGCACGGTCTACGACTTCGATCAGGCGAACGCTGCGCACCTGCTCGCTGTGTTCGACAACGACGGTCACACCTATTTCAAGTTCGCGGATTCCGTAATCCAGATCCACGTTGCTGATGTGAAGCACCTGGGATCGGGCGAGCAGAAAGGGCGGTACTACATGTTCAACGGAACGTCGGAGCAGTTCATCGTGACGGCCGACGGGAACACGGTGAACGTTACGCGTCGCCACGATGTGAAGTACTTCGAGCGTGCCGCACCGGGTTCGCCCGCCGCGCCGGCCGCGCCTGAAACGGCTGTGGCGAAATCGTGATGAACCTGACATTCGCCTTTGCCGGCGCGGTTGCTGCGCTGTGTTGCGTGTCTTCGGTACGGGCGGATTGCCTCGACGACGCCGCCGCCTACCGTCACATCAGCAGCCAACTTGTGCATGCGATCGCCCAGCACGAATCCGGTATGCGCGCGAACGCAGTGAACGTGAACAACAACGGGAGCGAAGACATCGGTCTCATGCAGATCAACACGTCGTGGCTGCCAAAGCTTGCCCAATACGGCATCCGTCGCGAGCACCTCTTTAACGTCTGTGTGAACGCCTACGTCGGCACCTGGATTCTCGCTTCGAACATCAAGCAGTTCGGGCCGACCTGGAAGGCTGTGGGTGCGTACAACGCAGTCTCGACGCAGAAGCAGCTGATCTATGCCAACGCTATTTATCGCCGCCTGCAGCGGCAGGGGCAATAACGAATGAATGTGACTATTGAACGCAATGAACGGGTGCGCGTGATCGCGCGTGTGCTGGCCGCACTGGCGCTGGCGGGTGTGCCAGGCTGGACCCATGCGGCGATCGATCCCGACCAGTCGCACGTCGCTCCTCCCGCCGGCGATGGATGGCAGATCCTCTCGGCAGCCCCATCGCCCCGGGCGACGGCTGCGAATGCCGCGCCCTTGGCTCCTGCTGTGGCAATAGCCGCCTCACCCGCACCCGCGGCCGCAGCTGCAACGGTTGCGCCGACGACAACGGTTGCATCGTCCGTACCAACTCCGACTGGCGTTGCATCGGTGGTTCTGCCGGGGGCGCAAACGACACCGGCAGGCGTGCTGACGCTTTCCGTCTCGCCGCAGGACCTCAACTTGCGCAACGCGCTCGATCGCTGGCTGCAAACGCAGGGCTGGCAACTTGCGTGGAAGGTCGATGACGACCTGCCGCTCGAATTCAACGCGACCTTTTCCGGTGACTTCACTTCTGTCCTCACGCAGGTCATGAAGGCGACCAATCACATGCGCGTGCCGACGCGTATCTGTCGTCACACGAACAACGTCATCCGCGTCGTCGTGCGCGCTGCCAACTGCCAGGACTAACACCATGCATCACACTTCGATTCTTAAGACTTTCCTTGCCGCTGCCTGCTCGCTCATGATCGGGGGCTGCGCGGTCTATCAGAGCGACATCAACTCTGCATACGATGCGGTCCATCACACCGCGAGCGATGCGATCGCCCACATGCCTGGTTCGATGGCGCTCGTGGAAGACGTGCCGACGGCGTTCCTCGGCGACCGGCTTGTCCCTGTCGCGTATGAAGCGAAGCTGCCTGCCACGTTCCGTGAGAAGAAGGTGACGATGCCCGCGAACCTGAAAATCAAAGAGATTTCAACGCTGATTTCGGGCGCGACAGGTTATGCGGTCCATCTGAGCCCCGATGTGTTCGTGCCGCGCGCTTCGCTCGTGCCGCGCGAGTCGGCGTCATCGGACGGCAAGGGCGGCGCAGCGCCAGTAACGAACGGGGTGAATGGCAAGGCGACCTATGAAGAGCCCGTCTATAGCCAGGTTTTCACGGGCTATGTAGGCGAGTATCTGACCCGGATGACGGAAGACCTGGGGCTCGACTGGTCGTTCGACGGATCGACCATCAATATCACGCGGTTCGTCACCCGCATGTACCAGATTGCCGCGATCCCGGGCAAGGTGTCGATCAAATCGACCATGTCGAAGGGCATGGACACGTCGACGGGTAATCAGGCGAACGGCAGCGGTGGATCGAGCGGCAATACGGGATCGTTCTCAGCACAGACCTCAACGGGGCGTGAAGGCGACTTCGATCAGATCAAGTCGATCAGCGACGCGCTCGACAAATTGCGCTCGCCGATGGGCCACGTCAACGTCAACCCGCAAAGCCGCCTTGTGATGATCTACGACACGCGCGAAGCGGCTGACCGCATGGGCAAACTGCTCGCCCAGGAAAACGCCGTCTCGACTCGTCAGGTGATGATCCGCATCCGCACGCTGCAAATTGCGCTGAACAGGGGCAGTCAGGCGGGTGTGAACGCCGATGTCGTGTTTAACTATATCCAGGGCGGCCTCGCAAAGTATGCGATCAGCTTCGCGTCACCCACGTCGCTCTCCTCGGGCGGCGGTACGGTCGGCCTCTCAGTGCTGCAACCCAATGCGCCGTTCTCGGGCACGAACGCAGTGCTCAATGCGCTTAACAAGTATGGCCGGACGGTGCAGGACAACACGCAGACGAAGCTGACGCTCAACGGCTTGCCGGTTTCGATTGCGTCGTTCCAGAGCGACGACTATCTGCGTTCAACCACGCCTTCGGCGGGCAGCCTCACGGCCACTTCTGGTGGCGTGCCCGGCCTGACGCCCGGGACCGTGACGACGGGCGACTTCGTCAATATCCTGCCGTCGGTCAACGATCACAACCAGATCGTCCTCGCGTACTGGAGCGACAGTTCGAAGCTGAACGGCCCGTTCACGTCGGCGTCAGTGGGCTCCGGTCAGACGTCGCAGCAGATCCAGCTGGCGCACACGATCGGCAGCAAGGACGATCAGACGATCGCGCTCTCTGACGGCCAGACGGTGGTGCTCTACGGCCAGATGACGGACCTCGCGGACAGCACGACGAATAGCGGTATCGCGGGTATCACCGGCCTCTGGAACAAGTCGAAGACCTTCCAGGTGATCATGCTGACGGCTACGGTCGTCCCGTCGATGTGAGCGCGGGCATGCACATTACCGATCCACTGCCGCGCGAAAAGAACGCGCGCCTGGTCTTCGGGCTGGACTGGCGCGCCTATCCGGCCAAACAGATGCGGGCCGAGCGCCGTCGTTACGCCGATGACTTCGGTGCGACGCACTACGTCGAATACAAGATCGGCAAAGACGCAATCGGCGGCTTCTGCGCCCCTGACACGAGCGAGATCAACGGCGCGAAACTGTATTCGGGCGCGGCGCGGATTGCCCAGCACGACCGTGTGAAGGGGAAGGCTGCTGTACTCATCCTGCTTCAGGACGATCAGCGCGTGCATCTCGTTTTCGTTGTGCGCGGTGTCGTACGCAGCGACGAAGTTCTGACGATCCCGAAGGCGCACGAAAGGCGCCTCGCGATCGAGCAGGAATGCCTGAAGCTGAACCTGACGCTGACGACGCTCGGCTCCGGCCAGGCCGTTGGAGACGTGGACGAGAGCTTCGGCGCCGCCGCGCTGCTGGATGATCGCAAGAATGGCCGCATCGCCAAGGTGCCCGTCAACCTTCCGACGGTCGTGCCGGTGCTGGTGATTGGCGCGGCCGTTGTGTTCGGCGGCATCCAGTTGATGGATTCCCTCAATCCGCCGCCGCCGGCCGCACCGAAGGAGCCATCGTTCGAGGAGAAATATGCCGCGCTGGTGCGGCAGACGTTCGCCGCGAAGATACCGCGCGCGAATGAGCTGGCGCCGGCAATCCTCGCCTCGCTTGGCAACAGCGAAGCGGTCGTCGCGGGGTGGGTCTTCGACAAGGCCGTCTGCCCGTCGAAGGGCAATTGCACGATCACCTACAAGCGCTCCGGTGGCAGCTTCGACGATTTTGGTCGCGCTGCACTACAGGCGCTGCGTCCGCTTCACTTCGAGGCGGATGGTCTGCATCTGAGCGCAACCGGACCCGCGATCCCGGTGGTCACGCCCGTTTCGAATCACGATGCGAAGACGTGGCCTTCGGAACAGGCGCTCATCGACATGCTACAGACGCCGCCGCAGCGGTTGTCGACAAAGCCATTTGAGCTTGCGAGCTACGGCTACAAGGTGAAACTCGAGCCATCGAAACCACTGCTGATGATGCCGCCCGGCACGCCCGGCCAGCGCCCCGCACACATGATCCGTGTCGGCGCGTGGGAGATCAGCGGATACCGATGGCAGTCGGTGCTGCTCTCAAAGCTGCCGCCGGACATGACGCTCGACAGTATGACGATCGAGCTTTTGCTCGATGAGCGCGGCGCTTCACGCAACCAGTCCAATCCAGCAAACGAGCGGGTCGGTATCCATTTCATTGCGAAGGGCAAATACTATGTTCTCGACTAAACGGCTGACAGTGATTGCCTGTGCCTTGGCACTGGTATCCGCTGCTGCGCAAGCACAACAAAACAAGCCGGCTGTGTCGCACACGCAGCCGGTAAGCGCGCACGTGCCCGCGGCCGACATTGACATGGGGATGCCCGCTTCAGCTAAGGGGGCAACGACCCAGGCACCCACGGCGGTGTCGCAACCGGTCGCACAGCAGACGTCCTCGACTCCGGCGCGGCCGCGTCTGTCGATCGACGACATCGACCAGATCACCCGTTCGAAGATCGCGCGCGACCTTGGGGGCGATGGCGGGCAGCAGGGTGGTGCTGTCGCGCTCAATGCGCCCGCGCCCGCAAGCGCGCCCGCAACTGTGCCCGTCATCAAGGCGACGCCGCCGAGTCCCCGCGCGGAACCGGTGCGCTTCGTTGGCGCTTTCAGCGACATGAGCGGTACGTCGGTGCTCTACGAGTTCCGCAACGCCTCTTATCCCGCGCACGTCGGCGCGAAGCTGCTCAATGGCTGGACCGTAAAGCGGGTCGATGGGTTCGTCGTCACCGTCGGGGATGGCAAGCGTACTTGGACGGAAACGATCAGCGGCGGCACGGCCACTACTTCGGATAACCCGCGGCCATTCGGCATTCCGACGCGACCGCTGACTGATCTGGGTGGTCCGCTGCCTCCTGCCATTCCTCTTTCTGCGATGGGGCAATAACGATGAGTCTGTTCAACGGTATTGAAAAAGATGAGCCGTCTTCGCGCGGCATTCTTGGGCGATTCCGTGCGTTGCGCGCCGGGTTCACGGAAGAATCCCCGGCGTCAATGCCTATCGCAGGTGCAGACGCCAAACAGGACGTCAATCGCGAGCCGCGCTTCGTGCGCAGAAGCAAGCCGCTGAAGGCAGAGCCTGTGGACACGAAGCCGGGACAGCCGATGACGCTGGGCATGCGGCTGAGAATGGCGGACATCACCGACGTCGACGCCACTGACGAAGACTCGCAGGGTCGACCGGACATTGACCTGACGCAGCCCGAAGCGACCGAGCATCCGGTGCGGGACGAGCCGACGATTGATGGGGCGGTCGAAGCGCAACCGGTCTCCGAAAGCGTCGCGGCTCCGATGGAGGCTGTCGCTCGTGATTCTGCGATGAAGCTTCCCATTGTTGAGTCCGGGGAGCCGCCGGTCGAAGCGCACGACGTGCCGCCGACAGTACGGTCGACCGAAGCTGTCGACGAGGTGCACGAGGTCCACGCGCATGCGGATCTGGTCAAGCAGCAGACAGAATTCCTGCCATCGGGCCTGCCGCAACTGGTGGCCGCCGATGCACTGACTTTCAAGCGCATCCTGAGCGAGCGGGGCCAGGATGCGACGCTGCGCATCACGGATGCCGCGCGCCGTGAGTTCGTGGCGGTCGAAGTACAGGCAGGTATGGCGATCGTCGTCACGACGCGGACGTTTCACGAGTCGGCGCTTTATCCGACCTATGTGAAGGACCTCGAGCGTGCCGACATCAAGGTGCATGAGGAGATGATCGCAACGGACGCGGTGATTGCCGCGATCTACGCAACCGAGCGCAACCGGGCTGCGGCCATCATTCCGGAGAGTTCGCGCGCCATCGGTACGTTCCGAGACGTGTCCGAAGCCGCTCACGCCTACGGCGCGGGCGATATCCACTTTGAGTACCGCGATTTCAACGACGATGTCGAAGTCCGGTTCCGTGTGAACGGCGACCTCTACACATACCGCAGGCTGCCGAAAGCGCTGGTGCGTCGTGCACTGTCTGCAGCGTATCAGGATCTCGTCGCGCGCAACACGAACTCCGGCGAGACGTTCCAGCCGACCGCGCCGCAGTCGGCGATGATCCCGCTCGTTGTCCAGACCGATATTCTCAACATCCGCTGGCAGAGCACGCCGCTCGTCGGAGGCTTCGACGTGGCGCTGCGTCTGCTCGACGGCAACTTCCGCAACTGCAAGGTGCTCATGCCCGACAAGATGGGCCTGGAGACGTCGCAGCTGCGCATCATCCAGGCGCTGGGCAACGTGAGCGGTGGCGTCACGATCCTGACGGGCGAAACAGGGTCGGCAAAATCCACACTCCTTCGCGCGATGTCGTTCATGCTCGCGTCGCGCGACCTGCGCAAGCAGTTCGCCGTCAATGAGCCGTCCGAGTATCCGCAGCCATGGCTTTCGGACATTTCGATCCCGCGCCGTCCCGACGAAACCGATGAGGAAGCGAACCGCAAGTGCGCGGAAGTGATCCGCTCGCTCATGCGTATGGACCCGGACGACGTGACGGTGGGTGAGGTACGCGATCGTGTTGTCGCCGGGCTCGTGGCGGAGCTGGCGCTGACCGGGCACCCGGTCCGGACCACGCTTCACGCGGACAGCGCGATCGGTGCATTCATGCGCCTCGCCGGTGGGCGGCTTCAGTTGCCGATGGACGAGGTCTCATCCGAAAAGTTCGTCAATGCCGTCGCGAACCAGAAGCTGATCCCCCTGTTGTGCCGGAAATGCAAATTGCCAGCACGCGAAGTAATGCCTGCGTCACAGATTGAGACGCTGGAACGCAAGTTCGGCCTCGACACCTCGAAGATGGCATGCCGTGACGAAGCCGGATGCGAGCATTGCCGCCTGGACGGTCTGTTCACGCGCGCAGGGAAGGTGGCCGCTGGCACGAAAGGGCAGACGCTTGCGATGGAGATCTTCCGCCCGACTTCGGAATTTCTTGACTGTGTTGCGGCGCGCGACTGGCGCGGCGCCGAGAACGTGTGGCGCTCGACGCGTACAACCGGTTTCGGCGACGAAGACATGACCGGCAAAACGATCTACGAGCACGCGCTCTATAAGGCGTCGCAAGGTCTGATTGATCCGCGATTCATCGATTCGGCTATGCGCCCGTTTGACGAATACAGGATCTTTGCTGATCGCGATGGGAGGATGCCGTCGTGATTCGTGGACTGATCCATTCGCTGTTTATGGCGCTGCCGCAGAAGGAGCGGCTGCGCATTGCACGTTGGCGCTTCCAGAAGATGCGCGAGACCTTCTATCGCGAGACGCGACTGGATGTCGCCGCCAAGGGACTGCGCAACCGGGAGACGCTGCTGGAGCGGCTGACTACGCTTGAAAAGCGTCATCGCTCGCGTCAGTGGCTCACGTGGCCCGTCTTCCAGGCGGTCGCAAAGCGCATGGTCGCGGGCGATGATTTTGCAACTGCTATCAGGCAGTTCATTCCAACCCAGGAACACGCGCTGCTCGACATCGCGGGCACGTCGACGCGGGAAGACGCCGCCGTGCGGGGGCTCGAGCTGGCGGAGATGGCCGCGCATGCAGAGGGCGTGCTCGCGTCGACGACATCGCTGGAGATGGCGTATCCCGCGTTTCTGATCGTCTATCTCTACGTGTTCTGCATGCTGTTCGGCGGAGAGATCTTTCCGGCTGTCGCAGACACGAAGCCGGTCGAGCAATGGTTGCCGATGGGTCAGGCGCTCTACGCGATCGACACCTTCTGCTACGACTACTGGTGGCTGAGCGGTGCAATCGTCGCAGGTCTGGTCTCGTTGTACTTCTGGACGCTCAAGCGCTGGACGGGGCATTTCCGCAACCAGGTCGATGCGTTGCCGCTCATGTGGCGCAACCGCCGTGATCTGCGCGCTGCGCTACTCATCGTGTCGCTCGCTGGACTGTTCGACTCGAACCTGACGCTGCGGGCGGCCCTCGACCGTCTGTCGAAGACGGCCGATCCGTGGCTGAAGTGGCATATCGACCGGATGAGCCGCCGTCTTACGCAGCGCGCGGACGAACCGATGCGCGCACTCGACACGGGCATCTTTTCAGAGATGGTCATCGACACGATTGCGGACGCGGCGGGGCGCGACCAGTTCGTGCGGGCCATCAAGACGCTCGGCCGCACTTCGCTCGATCGCGTTGTCGCGACCGTGCGCCGCAACGCGCGCATCACGCACTACGTGCTCCTCGGCTTCGCCGTTTCCATGTTCTTCGCGCTCGGCATCGGATCGTACGTCGCGACCGGCGCTGTGAGCTTTGATTCTTCTCCGACCGCATCAGGCGCAATCAATTGACAGAGGGCAACACATGAACAAGAAAACGATCCACCTTCAGACTCCCGAACAACGCAAGACCGCCTTGCTGCGCATGGCGCGTCGACGCAAGCAGTCGGGCGAACTCTCGATGATTGAGGCGGCAGCCGTCATGGCGGGTGCCGCGCTGCTGGCACTCATCGTTTATCAGGGCCGCAGCTTCGTGATGGATCGTATCCACGCGCACCAGTTCAAGAGTGAGGCGCAACTATTCCGCAGCGGCATTCAGGATGCAACGTCGAACGACATTGATTTTTCGAGCGAGTCGCTTCAAACGCTCGCGCAAAACCACGCATTCGATTCCGCTGGCTCGCGTGTGAACGCGACGGCGGGAACGCTGACGGGCATCTTCGGCGGCTCCGTGACGGCAGCACCGGCCACCATCGCAACTACAGACGACGCAATGGCCATGACCTATCCGGTTCCCGCAACGGTGTGTTCGCTCGCGATCGGCGCAGTGGCGGGCGCGTACACGAAGGTGACTGTGAACGGGACAACCGTCTCCGATCCCAACACGACCTTTAACGGATCAACCGCAGGGCAGGCGTGCAGTTCGGCCGGTGCGACGGCGAGCATTGCGATGTACGCGACGCACAACAACTAAGGATCGTTGCCCATGTTCAGCATCGTTGAGATGGTGGTCGTGTTGGTGGCCGCCGCGCTGATGACCACGGTCGCGATCAAGGAAGACGCAGCGAAGCGGCGCACGCAGGTCCTGACGGCGGAAGGCCAGAACGAGGCGGTCATCAACTCAGCGCTGTCGGACTGGGTGACGAACAAGTACGCGACGCTGATTGCTGGCGGACCCGCCACCGTGATCGCCAACCCGCCGACCATCGATGACCTCTTCACACAAGGCAACCTCAAGCAACCCCATGCAAATGGACCGTTCTGGGGAGGTACGTATGTGATCAGCATGAGTGTCGGGCCAGCAACGTGTACGGTCAGTGCGGGCGACTGCCACGTGTCCTACTTCATGTATCCGTCGAAACCGCTCACGCGTGGCGGCAAGCCCGATGTCGTCGGCGCGTCCCAGATTGCGCAGGCTGGCGGCAATTCGTTCGGCTACTCGAAAGCGCAGAACCCGGGAACGATCACCGGCCTCAACGGTGCATGGACCGCGACCAATCCGCTCGCCGGCAATCCGGCGGCCGCGATCCTCGCGACAAACGGGCCAACGACTGACGGCAATTCGGTCTATATCCGGCGCGATGGTTCACTAACGTGGACGGGTGATCAGAATGTCAATCACGTGAGCCTGCGCAACGTCCACGATATCGACGCGGAGGGAACCGTCAACGCCGCGAACGTCGGCGCGACGGGAGCTATCGCGGCGAGCGGTGCTGTTGCCGCCGGTACAACACTCTCTGCCGGGACCACAGTTTCGGCGGGGACCACAGTTTCTACAGGCAATGTCGGTTGGCCCCGGACTGCATGCACGAAGGCCGGTGCCATGACGGGTGCAAGCGACAACTCGGGACTGCTGTTGTCCTGTCAGAACTTGTCGGGCGTTCTCCAATGGATGCCCGTTGGTGGACAGAAACTCTGGTATGGCTACACGGCTATCAATGGTGGCGGGGGCACGTTCGTGCCGAACCCCATCTGTCCCGCAGGCGGTTCGCCCGGGATAGTCGTCTCAGGGCAAAGCTTATACGTAGACCCGACGGCCGCGATCAATTACCCGACAGTTGGAACCGGACCGTGGACGGTCTACATCACGGACGGCAACGGAAATGTGATTTCAGGTAACGCCGTCGCCTCAACGTTCTGCTCTTACTAAATGGAAAAGAAAATGAGTCTGACAAAGGCAGTCATCAGGATGCTGCTGATTGCAAGCATCGTTCTTGGCGGGCGCACCGCACTGGCCGGCCCAGCGAGGTGCTCGGTCAACAATCAAGACTCGACGTGCGTAGGTCAGATTACGACGGCGTGGCAGACGGCACCAATATGTCCGACGTCGGCTGGATGGACGACCATCGTCCCAGCGAAGTGGATCGGATCGCAATACTCAGCCCCGCAATGTAGCTACCAACCTCCCCCAACCTGCCCCGGTGGATTTACCCAGATTTCTACCCCCTCGTGGAACGGCTCGTCTTGGGCCGGCCTAGCCTGTCAACCGAACAATCCACCTCCAACTCCTGGCAGCGTGTGCGCCGCTCAATCAACGGCTGGTTATACACCTGAAGGTTCTTACTCATGGGAGAACGCCACGACTCAACCGTCGGGCGCAGGTACGAATTGGTCGGTATATCAAATGATCTATGGATTGCCATCAAACTCTGTACCGTATTCGTCGTTTGCCAATGGAAACGGAGTGGAATGGGATGGGACTCCGTACGACGTTTGTCACGGGACCGATAACCGGTACATTCCGGTTTGCTGGATTGATCCAAATTCCAACAATGTCCTGAGGTTTGATTTTTGGGTTGCTTCTTTCACTGGCGGCACTTGCGGGGGGGCGCACTAGAGCAGGTGTGCTTGCTCAAAACCAAAGAGCCCCACACGACAAAATGCAGTGTTGTGGGGCTCTTTTTTCCTTGCAGAATCCGTGCGCGTCAGCCTACAACGTTGCCCGTCGTGAACGTGAACGTTCGCGAGAACGGTGTACCGTTAATGGTTCCCGTCAAGGTGACGGAATAGGAAGCGTTCGGCGACAGCGGCGTAGCCGGGTAGGCAACACCTTCGAATGCAGGCAACAGCTTATTCGGGTCTGTCGACGAATCGAGAACCTGCAACGTGATAACCGTACCCGACGTGTCGGTCATCGTGCCCGACTGTATCACGATTTTGTCTTGCTGGTTGCCTACGACGGCGATTGGTGTGCCCCAGGCGCCCGATGTATTGGGCGGCGTCGGGGTCTCGCCTGCACCCTTATAAGCGACACCAGTCGTTCCCTGGCAGGGGAAGGTCAACGGAGCACTTTGCGAGATCGATTGCAGGGTGCCGATGCTCATTGACGCCCACACCTGCGGGAAACCGTTGAACGTCGTCTCGACGTCACCGATACCGACCGCAGTGAGCGGCCATGCGCCGATTGCGATGTGATAGACACCCGAAAGCCAACCATAGACCAACTGTTGTCCGTACTGTGTCTCAGTCAACTTCGCGTTGGTGTAGAACCCGCCGCTAACCCCGCCCGAATAGACGTTTTGCGAGTACCCGAAGTGAGTGTTGCGATCGGAGTAGGTCGTGCCAACGAAGCCCGGATTCCCCGAAGTCTCGGTATCGGACACCACGTTATTCGTGGCCATGTACTGCGCGTGAGCCTGTGCCGCTTGGTCCAGTGCCGGGTTTTCTTGCATGGCCGGTAGGCCGCATTGCTGACGCTGCTGGTTCAGCAATGTAAATGCTGCCGATTGCGCGCTGTCCGCCGTGTATTGAGGCGTCGTAAGATTGGCAGTCCCCGGAGCGCTTGCACCCGTGGCCGGAGCCGCCGATGACGTCGCGCTGCTGCCACCACCACCACCGCCACCACCGCACGCAGAAAGGGCGAGGGCGGCTGCAAACGAAACGGCGGTGAGTACGGAAATCTTCTTCATCGTTATAAATCCTCGGAGTTGTTCTGGGTCGCGCCCCTTGCACGACCTTGAATCCAGTCTATCGAACGAGAAACAAAGTCAAGTTTCCGCTCGATTGCGTTCCCGCTATCGTCGGGCTGTCGCGTCGACGCCGGAATGCGTGCGTCATTTTATGGCTATCGGAAAAAATCCGATCAGGGTTTAGCCTGACGGTGATATGGGCAAAGAAAAGCCCGCCAAAAGACGGGCGTAGCGCATCTATCGGCGCTTGCGAGCGCGTCGATGGAAAACTCGCAGACCAACGAAGGCGACGATCAGGCCAATACCAGTAACGGCAGGCCCGACTTTCGCGAGTTGCGGAACGACTCGGGTTCCCGTATAGAGGGCGAATAGCGCGACTACGACTCGACCGACCCACGGCGCGTTCAGAAACGACAGCAAGCGCGATGGCTGGCTGGTTGCATACTCAACGTATCCCTCGTTGGCCTTCTCCAGGTCAAAACCCGTGACGTCTACCGCGCGCTCGCTCTGGTAGAACTTTTCGTAACGCTCAAACCGCCCGTCACCGCGGCCCGCGAGCCACGCCGCATTGCTCTCACGGGCAAGATAGGCGAAGTCTTCCATAGTTGTGCGCCTCGTCAGTGGATGTGGCCCGCATGCCAGGCAATCGCGCCGATCGCGTCGGCGATGATGCTCCCGTCGGCCTCGGCGTAAAAGGCGCCGGTTTCAGGATTTTGCCAACCGAACTGGGTTCGACCATCACTGCCGAAGATAACCAGTCCGGCGGGCAATTCTTGCAGGGGCGATTTGGTATCAGGCGTCACTGTTCGGCCTCCGCGCCGCACGTTTTTTTGCACCGAGTTGCTGGTTGCATGCCGGACACGTGAAGCGACTGTGCATTTCGATCTTCGTGTCGTTGTTCGACACGACGTAGTGCGTGCAGCACGTGCGGCACGGCGCGATGGTGAGGCGAGCGTCGGCAGCCATCGAGCGGATCAGGTTCCAGCCGCGATCCGGCATGATCACCCGGTTACCACCGAAGAGGCGGTCATAGACGTCATTGGTTGCAATCAGTGCCTCGGCAGGATTCGCACCCATCGCAGTCGCCGACCGATACAGCCATGCGTAGACGGTGGCGTGCAGTCGATGCACCGGCGTCTCGACAAACCATGTGAGTGACGTCGCCGTGTTGCCACAGGGCGAACTCTTGCCGTGGATCTCGCTGTAACGGATGCGCATGGAGTGCTGGTTCATGCCGAACAGGTTTGAAGCCGTGGACGCGCGCAGGCCATAAGCCATGAGAGCGCTGGCATACGCCTCATTTTTCAGTCGGCCAAGACGAAGGTCTCCCCAGTGAGCGGCATAAGGCAATTCGCCAACACGTGAGGGCGACGTCAACATGATCTGATGAGCGATGGTCTCGTCAGTCAGAGTGCTGCCGGCGAATTCCCACCAGAAGGTCGGGCTATTGAAACGCCAGCGGAACAGCGGCAGTTCCTTCATCCGGCCGATTGCAACGTGAAGCTTGTGGTGGGGGACCGACATCAGATACTTCGCAACTTCTGTCGAAATGCCGAGAAGCGGCGCGCCCATCACGCTTACGTTGAGAACCTGCGTCACGAGTGACACGAATGTCGAATTCTGCTGGTTCACGGCATAGGCCATCAGCGAGTCGAGTTCCGGCGTCTTGCGTCGGAGCACGTCGACCGCGACGGTCGTCGCCGTGTTGTCGACGAAGCAGCGCCAGTCCTCAACGGTCTGCAGGGTAGGTTCCACCATGAGAAACGGCGCGCGTAGCAGATTACGCAGGGACGACTGGTTCAACTGGAGCTGCTCGATCTCCTTGCGCTCGACGTTGAACACCTCGTTGAAGCGGCCGTCCTGCTTGAGCAACCACTTCATGTGGTCGACGAGAGTGAAGTTGGCCACCTGGATCTGGCCCGTGAGCCACTCCGGGACGTAGAACCGGTCAATGGCGCGATAGCTTTCTTTATTGTTCACTGCGTTTTTCCTTTTGTTCTCTCAATTTGCCTGCAGCTTCAGGCAGCCCGTACTGCTGCTTGCAATTCCCCGTGAAACTTCCCTGTAAGGTCGGCCAAACCCGTCAGCAGGCCCTTGAATCGGCCAATTGAACCGTCCGCCGTGACCAGCAGTTGCACGCTGTGGTATTCCTGAACGAACGATCCAAAGCGCTCGACCAGCCCGGCGACCCGTTTTTCGACGGCCTCCTTCTGCTCGATTTCCGCTTCCTGCCTTTTCTTAAGCTCGGACAGTTCCTCGAGGCGCTTTCTCGCGGCGTCACATTCAGCCGTCAGCCTGCTGAGTTCCTCAAATCGGCCTTTTGTGACGCTTTCCAGGTTCCGTAGGTGCTCGGGCGTGACCTCGACTTGAACTTCCTTGATCGTAACCTTCGCCTGGGCCTCGCTAAGCTCGCGGCTCTTGGCTGTGACCTCACGCTCAAGATCCGCAATGGTGCTTTGCAGGCCGCTTGCCGTCTGCTCGGCCGAAGCAAGGTCGACCAGCGTCTTCTTGAGTCTTTCGCGGTCGGCCTTAACGTCCAGATTGAGGCGCCTCGCTTCCTCGGCGAGACGCTGATTCTCGTTTTTTGCGTCGTCCAGTTGACCGTAGATCTCAGAGAGTTGGCTTGTGGCGGTCTCGAGCGCGCTATCCTTCTCCATGAGGCGCGCTTCGTAATCTTCGATGATCTGCTTGAGCTCGCGCTTACCCATATCGGGCTTTTCGCGCTTGGCCTGAAGGACTTTTTCCACGACTTCGTCGCTCTTGTTCACCAGCAACTGCATGTCGCTGATCGACAGCATTTCGACGGCTCCGCTGTTCGTGCTGAAGCGTTCATAGCAACGCATATACAGCCTGACGGAGTCGCGCTTCTTCCGGAACGTGGCTTCAAGGAAGTTGTAGACGCGATTCGCTGCGTTTCTGCGGACTTGAGTCGTGTCGCCGAAGGTGCTCACGTAGTGACCTTCAATCCGCGTCCGGATGTGATAGAAGGAGCCGCCGATACGCATATGTTCGAGAAGGATCTTTCTGGTCGAGTGCGCGACTTCCTCAGCTTCTTCGGCGATCGAAGCGCGAAGCGCGTCCGATATCTCGTCACCACCGAAGAATTCTGTGACCTTCAGGCCGATCTCCTCGTCGGACGGCACGTGCGCAAAGGCGAGGGGCAGTTCACGTTCGATAGCGTTGTCGTCGTTTTTGCTGTCGTCGTTACCCTCGGGACGGGTCGGGTCGAATTCGTCGTCGTCGACGACCAGGGCGGAGTTTCGTTTGGTCATGGTGCTCTCTATATAGTTTTTGATCGCTGTTGATCGCCGTTAAGCCGCGCCGGCAGGGTTCGATCCACTCAAGCGCAACATCATGTCGCGAAGCGTGAGTTTTGAGAATTCCTCGGGTTGGTCGGCAAAGCGCTGGTAGCAGCGGATGTACAGGCGTACCGCTTCGCGCGTGCGTCCGAATTCCTTCTCAAGGCCTCCGTAGACGGCATCCATGACATGCTTACGGTTCTCGCGCGAATCTCCGTGTTTCGCCGTGTAGCACGCAACGGCCTTTTCCATAATTTGGGAAAAGAGCATACCGACGTGCAGATGGCAGCGATCGGCAAAAGCGGCGCGGACGGCATCCCGGTCAGACCGCGCAATCAGATCGTCCTCACGACCGGCCAGGTCGCCTTCAGGACGCAGTGCGGATGACTTTTTTTCGTTCTTCATTAGACAAACTCCGACTATTTCTTGGATCTTATTCGGGCGCTTAGGTCGAAGCGCCAGATGCTCGGCGGCGGGTGCAACCTGTTTTCCCCGGGGCTACACCCGCCCAGAATACGCGTCGTTTCGCCACCGCCATCCCGCTAAGAAGCTCAAATTCATATAGCTTTCACGGGTATCGGCTACGAGAAACGCCGAGGAAAACGTTTCAATCGGCAACCCCGACCGAAACTTTAGGGAAGACACGGTAATTTTTTAGGGTTTTCCCTCAGTTTCGCTCGATGCATTTCTATGGCGACAGCACCTGTTTCGGCGACTGCGAGGACCGCTCGTCGGGCCTGCACGACATCGACCGGCAGGGCGTTTCTGGCGTCGTGCCTCGACTTGTGGTCACGGAGCCACTGGCGCAGATCGGTGGCGCGCATCAGATTCACGGGCAGCGCTGACGACAGGTCGCAATGCGGGTTGGGGAAGACTGCGATGCCCTCGACGAGCCAGCTTCCCGGCAGCATCGAGCGAAGAAATGCGACCTTTGAGCGATTCTGCTGAATTGGTGACCGGCGCATTTCGCGTTGACCGTCTGCGCCGATGCGTACAACACTCTTTAAATCTGGCCCGGGCTCGATCCGACCCGCCCAGTTTTTCGTCTCGACGACGAAGATGCCGAACGGGGTAATGGCAAGGTGATCTACTTCGGCAGTCGGGAAAGCCGAGCCGGGCGCATGGTTGAGCAGAAGGGCGCCCGGGTGCAGATAGAAATTGTCGCCGCACAGCCATTCAAGTGCGGCACGCAGTTCGGCCTGAACAACAGCCTCGCCTTGCTCACCGCTTCGTTGGCTGCGTGAGGCGGGTACGCGCGATCCTGTCGGACTGATCGGGCGCCGGTTGTGGCGCTTTACCGCGTAAAAGATCACCGCGGCCGCAATGAGAAACCAGTACATGGACCTCGCTCCTGTTTAAGTAGACGAGTCCAGTCTGCCAGGCATTTTCCGAAGTCAAGTTATCGCAGGCGAATGGCACGTTATTACGACGCGCTTTCATCGAAACCTGAAAAGCTACGTGGTTTAGTCGAGCTTTCCGGGTTAGAGGGCCGAGCCGGATCAGGTCCCTCCTGCCCTTTAGGGACCTTTGGCCCTAGTCCTTCAAAGCTGTATGACATTGGCAAGCATTCGTGGCTTTATGGGGGCGCTTGCACGCTAAGCTTGGCTTATCCAATGGCGTCTCCCGACGCATCGACCTGCCGCAAGTGATCGCGCGCGTCTTCTGTTTCTTCTTTTCCCCGTTGTTCCCTTCAGCCTGTGCTTTCGTGCGTGCCTCGCGTGGACACGCACGAAAGCGCTCAGCGCCGAGTTTCCTTGCTCATCGAGCATCGAAACCACCGGACAAGGGTCCGGACATGCCCTGTTGAAAATTTTTCTGGAGAGAAAAATGCTGCCGGTCCTTTTCAAAGACGCAATCAAGTCCCCGGCCAAAGTGCTGGCGCTGTGTTTTATCGCGTACTTCGCGACCATCTCGTTCGTCGTTTCGACTTTCCTCTTCCTGCTTGCCGCCCACTGGGTGGTCAAGGAGATGAAGAAGAAGGCGAAGGCCATCCACGCAGCTGAAGCCGAGGCCGAAGCTGCTCGCATCGAGACTGAAAAGCTCGCTGCACGAGCTGCCGCCAACGCGAAACCGGAAGTCGCTTCCGCTGCAACGGCAGCCGCCAACGACAGCAATGTGAAACCGGCACCGGCGAAGCAATACGCCAAGTCGGCTGTCGTTCTTCCGTTCAAGACCGGTACTCGTTAATCGAGCGCCGTTACTACCTACCGTCACCTGGGCTTCTGCCCATGGTGACGGCACCCTTAACCCCACCGGGAATCCCATTCCCGGACACGGGCCATGAGATTCCCGGTATCACCGGAGCAATCCCATGGAAACGCAAGTGGCTGCCTGGCAGCTGGACATGTTCGGCGAATCGTCGCCGGTTCACATCACCCCTCCCAAGCCCGATCCGCTACCCGACCCGCATCTGTGGAGCGAGTCGGTACGCGCGAAGATGGTCGACGCGCTGATCTCGCTCGCGAGCGACAGCCGTCGCGGCGACAGCATGCCTGAGTCGCTGATGGATTGCGCCGACCTGCTGTCTGAACGGCTCCGCAATCGCAAGATCGACGTTGACGACTACCGCGCGACCCTCGGCTGGATCATGGGTTACTGGGACGGCGCACTTCCCTATATCTACGTGTGCAAGGTCAACGGAGTCGATCCGGAGATTCTGCAGGACGCGATATTGAGCACGCCGCTTCTGGAGCGCGATCTGCGCGAGGTTCAACGCGTGTGCTTCGGCACGCTGCTGTAGGAGCGAATCATGCCCAACGCAGCAACGCTGTTCGCCCGCGTCATGGCGGACGTTTTCTCTGGCAAACCTGCATCTCCCGCTGCCACTGCCGCACACGCTGCGGCACCAGCGGCACCCTCTCCAACGCCCGAGCCAGCAGACACGCAAGCATCTGTGTCCCACGTTGTAGGGCAGGGCGCGTCGAACGAAACGATTGTGACGATCGGCGACATCCCACATCTGTTCGTCGACGAAGGCGATCACATCGTCGAGTTTACTCCGGCCTTCGACGATCACGCTGAAGAAACCGAGTTCGGCCTGAAGATCGTCCCTGATCTTGTCCCTCACTGGTCGCAGCGCTCTGTTCATCGTTGCGCGCTGAAGGAGGCGGTGGCCGCGGCCATCCGTCAAAACGGTAAACCTCCGACTGCCATGCCCTTGCCGCAAGGAAAGGAAACTGACAGTGATTCGAATCAAGCGTCAGCGTCGGAAGTGCAAGAGACGTTCGAGCCCGAAGCACGCGCGCCTGGCCGGCCGCGTCGTACTCACAACGCCGATGCATCGAACGTAATTGGGCGCATCGTTTCGTGGGGCGAGGAACGGTTCCCGGATCGCAAGCGGCCAGGACGGCACTACACCTCGTTCGCGATGCATATCGACACCAGTTCGGGCGAGCGAACCCTCCAGGGTGAAGGCCTGAAGGAAGCGATCGCTGAATGTCGTTGCGTTGTTGGCGACGTTGTATCTGTGCGCCGCACCGGAAAGGTCAAGGTTCCGGCCATCCGACAGACCGACGGCACACCGATCATGAAGGACGGTAAGCCTCTCATGTGGGACAAGTGGCTCTGGTCAATATCTAAATAGTGAGGAAACTCAAATGGCATCTGTTAACAAGGTGATCCTCGTCGGTAATCTCGGCGCTGATCCTGAAGTGCGCTACCTGCCCAGCGGCGACGCTGTGGCGAACGTCCGACTCGCGACAACCGACCGCTATAAAGACAAGCAGTCGGGCGAGTACAAGGAAATGACGGAATGGCACCGTGTGTCGTTCTTTGGCCGTCTGGCCGAGATCGTCTCCGAGTACCTGAAAAAAGGTTCGTCGGTCTACATCGAAGGTCGCATCCGCACGCGCAAGTATCAGGCGCAGGACGGTACCGACCGCTATTCGACGGAGATCGTGGCAGACCAGATGCAGATGCTCGGCGGCCGTCGCAACGATGATGAAGGCGACAACGGCTTCGAGCAGCGTGGCAACGGTCGTACTCAACGTCCGGCGACGCACGCGAATACATCGCGCGCTGCCGACAATGTCGGAACTCGCGCCAATCCGCCTCAACCTTCGCATGGCGGTGGTGGTGGCATGCGATCACCTGCTGGCGGTGGCTTCGATGAGATGGACGACGATATTCCGTTTTGAAGTCTCGTAACGAAAATCTGTAAACATCAACCCCGCCTTTTGGTGGGGTTTTTCTTTATGTATCTGGGATTCAGGTCGTTTCCTGACCTGCAACATTTGCCGGAGGGGTACCGCGGCTGCCGGGGATTTTTTGTTCGTAACTCTTACCGTCAACTTCCGGCGCTGACGGCCCGGACCGGTGGTATTCGGCGAAGGCTGCCACGAAAAAGTCGTAAACATTGCCTACGGTGGATCGGGAGCATCCGGGAGATGTCCCATGGAGCCCAGATTTCACGTAGTCACGGTGCTGCATCCTGGCGGCGAACGTCTGCCAATCCTGCTGGATGCCGAGAGGCAACCCGTAGCTTGGGTCAACGCGTATCTCATCAGGCGCCTGCGCCCCCGGCTGTCCGTCAGCAGCCTTGTCAGGACGCTGCGCGTCCTCGGCTACCTGTGGGCTTGGGCTTCCGCGGGGGCGTTCCCGCTTGAGGCGCGACTCGTATCCGGTGAAGGTCTGACTCAGGACGAGATCGTCAGTCAGCTTTACCCCTGGCTGCGGCGCAACTTCCAGACGACTGCGAAAGTCCGCAGGCTCGTCGTCTCATCCAACACCGTGGCGTTCCGGCTAAAAGTCGTTTCGCAGTTCGTCGTGTGGCACCTTGAGTGCGCGATGTCGGCGATGCCGGTCGCTAGTCCGGAAATCCGCGGCATGCGGGCACGGCTGACGCTCATCGAGCGCAGCTTTGCGACTGCGGCGCGGGCCCGCCTGCCATCGGCCGAGCATGCGGCGCCACTGTCCGACGACCGGCTGCAGCGGCTATTGCGAATCTGCCACCCTGAGTCTCACGAAAATCCCTGGAAACTGCCATATCGCCGACGGAACTACCTGATCGTGCTGATGATGGTGACGCTCGGCGTGCGGCGGGGCGAGTTGCTCAAGCTCCGGGTTTCGGACTGCCTGCTGTCCCGTTCCATTCCCGAAATTCGCGTCGAGCGCTCGCCCGACGATCCCGCTGATCCCCGGATCAACGAGCCACAGGTCAAGACCGAGTCGAGACATCTGCCGTGCGATGCCTCGCTGGCCAGATACCTCAACGAGTATATCTGCCGAGCGCGCCGGAAGATTCCCGGAGCCCACAGGAGTCCGTTTCTGTTTCTCAGCCGGATCGGGCAGCCGATGAGCCTTGTGCGCGTGAACGGTCTGCTCGATCAGGTTGCCGCCGTGCATCCCGAATACGACGATCTGCACCCGCACAGCCTACGCAGCACATGCGCCACCAACTTCCGGGCAGCAGGCTTGCGCAATGGCCTGGATGAGGAGCGTGTCGACAAGGACATGATGTACTTCTTCGGCTGGCGTTCGGCCGACTCGGTGAGGCCGTACATCGATGCCGCAATCCGTCGCGAATCGGGCGAGATCAGCCTGAGCTACCAGGCTGCACTATTCGGTAGGCCGATCGTGGGGAGTGACATGTGACAAACAGTGACATTAACTGCGCCATGGCTGCGCACTTGCGACGGTATGGACTGCCTCCGCTGCCTGAGTACATCGTCGACCGCGATGGGCGGCGGATGGACCTCCAAGGTGTCGTATGGAAATTCAACGTCGTTACCGAGCATGTGGCCGTCGACTGGTCACGCATTCCAGGGTGCAACGTGTTTGTGGGCTATGCACTGCGTCGATGGGCAGTGCTGCTACTTGCCCAGCAGTCCGGTAGTACGGTTCAGACGGGTATCTGTGCCATCGTTGGTGCGCTGTGCGGTCGGTATCGCAACGGCGGGAGTGTGTCGGGCGAACTGGAGCGGATGTGGCAGGCTCTGTCGGCAGTCAATGATCCGTCAAGCCTGCGGGGCGCCCTGCGGGCCTTGATGGAAAAAGCGATCCAAGGCTTGCGCGCGCGAAAAGCAATGGAAGTGCTTTACGTCCTGCGTAGCTGGTACCTCTGGTCATCAGAAATGCTGGACTGTCTTGGCTTCGACGAGGACTTTGCGCTGGAACTCGATGAAATCCGGATACCAACGCGGCCGTCACGCCTTGCAGTAGAGCTGGACGATGAGGAGTGTGGCCCGCTCTGGGATACTGAGGTGACGCTGCTGCGTCGCGCGCTGCTCGATGACAGATCGATGGACCGGTGCGCTGTGATGCAGCGCGCGGCCGTCGCGCTCAGTCTTGCGTATGGGCGCAATCCGGCCAACTTCTGTCTGCTTCGGGAGACGGACCTGAGGAATGCCCTTGACGAATTCGAAGTACCCCCTCAATGGATGCTGGCCATTCCGAGAATCAAGAAGCCGGGCGTCGGCGCGCGACAGGCGTTCATCGAGGAGCGGGTGAGCGATGAACTGGCAGGCCTCTTAAGGGAGCTGATTGCGGTCAACCAGACGATCGACTGCGGTGACCGTCCCAGGCCGTTCTTCATGCGGCTCAACGTCGACGAATGGCGTGAGGGAACGGATACGGTCACTTACGGGTATCACCTCACTTCCCAGTCGTTCACCCTATTGTTGAGGCAGTTCTCGAAGCGCATGAATCTCGTATCGCCTCGCACATCGCGGCCCCTTCACATCAGTTCGCGCCGCTTGCGTTACACGTTTGCGACGACGATGGTTGAGTTGGGCGTATCCAGGAAGGTGCTGGCCGCCATGCTCGATCACTCCGATACACGGCATGTTCAGGTTTACTACGCGCTGAAGGGGAGGCGACTGACGACAATCCTGGATCGTGCCGTCGCGCTGAAGATCGGACCGCTGATGAGGCTGTTTCGCGGAACGCTGGTGCCGTCGTCGGCGACCGCCGTGAACGGTTCCGATCCCGCGAAAAGCATCAGGTTCATCGGAGACATGTCTGCCGTGCCGTCGGTTGATATTGGAGCGTGTGGACAAGACCGGCTGTGTGCTCTCGATCCCCCTTTCTCCTGCTACCTCTGCCCGAAATTCCAGCCCTATGTGGAAGCCGACCATCAGGCCGTGCTGAACGAGCTGCTCGCGAGCCGCGAGAATCGTCAAACGAAGTACGGTTTGCGCCTGTCGATCCAGCTCGATGATGTCATTTACGCAGTCGCGCAGGTCATCCGGGAGGTTGATGAATATGTCCGCCAGCTTCGCAAGAAAGCGTAAATCGATGGCTGCGGTAGCTTGCGCGGTCGGTGCGCTGTCGGATAACTGGCTTGTCAATCGTGCGACGCTCGTATCCAGAGCCAAGTCGGCTGTTCCATTTACAGGCGTGTCTTGGGACAGTCCGATCTGGGACGTATCGGAGGCTTACCAGCATCGCACCCGTGGGTACAAGGCGGACAGGCCTGCACAGCGGCTGCTGTTTACGCAGCACGGCTGCAGGCCACGCGCGCCCGGAGCGCCGCTGGGCGGCTCATTTGGCGATGTGGTGAAGTCGCTCGTTTGCCTGCGACATAGTCAACGGGGTCAATCGGCAAACAGCCATATGGTGTTCGTCCGGGCCACGCGCTACGTCTTCGATGCCCTGGTTGATCGTGACCACGACATCGGCGAGCTAACGGCTGATCATCTGGACGCTGCCGCCGCGACGCTGTTTGAACGTGAGCGGGAGTCATCGGCATACAAGGTCGTTGGTCACATCGAAGAGTTTGCCGATGCACTGGATCGCAACGGTCTGTGCCGCATACGACTCGACTGGCGTTGCCGGCGAAAAACCCGTCCGAGATCGATGACGCCTGACCGTATCGACGCTGAGGCTAAGGAGACCAGGCCACGGAACCGTCTGCCAGATGAGGAGGCCATTCACGCGATCGGTTATCTCTATCAGCAGATCCCACGTGGTGCATCGCCGCATGATCCGGTCAGCGCCGATCGCATCATGATCCTGATTGCAACGGTGATGGTGTGCACGGGGCTGCGTATCGGCGAAATGCTGACGTTGCCCGAAAAGCCGATCTCGCTTGCCGAGGACGGTAGCAAGATGTTGCGCTATGCACGTCTGAAAGGACGCGCGGATGGCGTGGCTGTTGAGTGGGAAAGCAAACCGCTTCTGACAGAGACGGAACAGGTCGTCGAGACAGCGCTGGTCGAACTGCACGAGGCGACGGAGGGCGCTCGACAGGTTGCCCGCTCGTTCAATGCGTCAGGTGAACTGCTAGACATCCCGTTACCGGTAGAGATTGACGGGGGCTCGTTGCCTGCAATACTGGGATTACGCAGCAAGAACGTCGCGCAATTCCTGAAGGCGCGGAACATTGCGTACGACGTCGTGGCGAAGAGGATACGGGTGAACCGCGACGCGCTGCTTCGAGGCCTTCGTGGCGACCACTGGACGTTGCCCACGATACCGGGATCTTCTAACAGCGGGCTTCGGCTCCACGAAGCGCTCTGCGTGGCCTACACGAACCAGATGCACCGGGGAACCAGGTCAACCCTGACCTATGCGGCGCGTCCAATCACCTACCAGAACGTGCGGGACTTCCTCGGCTCGATCTTCGATCGTCATGCAATCGTGGACGGTCACGGTGGCCGGATAAACGTTCGATCACACGGGTTCCGTCACTTCCTTAACCATCTCCTGGACGAGGGCGGTGCGCCGGATCTCGTGCAAACCAAATGGTTCGGGCGCAAGCACGCTGCCGACACCAAGGCCTATCAGCACCTGACGCCCGGCCAGAAAGCCGCGAAGGTGGTCGCTGACATCATGGACGGGCAAGTGGGCGGCGCAGTGGCGGAGATGGTGAAGGTGCTGCCGGTTGGGGTTGCGCATACGTTTCTCGCAGCACGCATTCATGCCGTCCACGATGTCGGGCCGGGCATGTGCATCCACGACTTCCAGATGTCACCGTGTCCGCGTCATCTGCAGTGCACAGTCAATTGCGACGAATACATCTGGCTGCGGCATGACGTGTCGGGCGCGGATGAACTCAAACGACAGGCAGCCGTCGCCTATCTGAGCCTGCAGAATGCCCAGATCCAGATTGACAGGAAGGCGCTGGTCGAGCCGGACTGGCTGAGGCACCTCCGTATCCGTTACGACCAGCTCATGACCCAACTGGCCACGCTGGACTTCGATGAAACGGATCTTGTGCGATGTATCGACGAAGGAGGCTGTAATGCCGAAGGCGATCCGCGCTAACTCGAAAATTAGTGAGAGCAAGGCGGCAGGCATCGTCGCCGAACTCGAGCGCTGGCGGGAGGGCGAACTCGGCACAAAGTTGACATGGGAGCGGATTGAGGCGTTCTCAGGGTTCACACGGCAGGCACTGAGTCGACATCAGGAGATCAGTCATGCCTACAAGGAGGCGAAGCGTGCGCTCGCGGATCCTGCCCGGCGTTCGCGGTCACGCGCAAACAGTGATGAAATTGCGTATCTCGATCAGACACTGGCGAATTTACATTCGCAGATCAGGCGGTACGAAGCATTGGAACAGCAATGGTTGCAGCGCTGGCAGCGCATTGCCTACCACTGCTCCCGAAAGGGCATGAGCATTGAGGAGCTCGATCAACCGCTTGACGATCTCAACCGGAAAGGCGTGTAGCCGCGGGGCCACCTTAGCGCACGTCCCCGTGCTCGCCAGAGGATTCAATCAGATTCGGATGGCCGATACGGCGCGTGCGTGGCTCGAACGCCGTATGCAGCGCGAGGCCTAGTGCCGCGCCGATCAGTTCGGCAAGGATGAACCCAGGCACGCTGGATGGCGCAATGCCTGCGAAGCTGTCGCTGAACATACGGCCGAACGCCGCCGCCGGGTTTGCGAATGAGGTTGACGCCGTGAACCAGTATGCGGCGCCGATGTACGCTGCGACCATGGCCGACGCGCGTGCGGCCGGTGCGCGCAGGATGACGAGCAGCAGGCCAGCCGTGGCCACGGCTTCGGCAATCCACTGGCCGGTTCCGGCGCGCACCTTGCCTGAAAATTCGATGATCGGCAGACCGAACATTGCATGGGCGAGCCATGCACCTAGCACCGCACCGATCAGCTGGGCAGCGATGTAAGGCAGCAGTTCGCAGGCAGGCAGTTCACCGCGCAGCGTCATGACAGCGCTGACAGCGGGATTGAAGTGTGCCCCGCTCAATGGCCCGAAGACGTCGATCAGCACGTACAGGCCACCGACCGTCGCCATGGTGTTGGCGAGCAGGGCGATCGCGACATTGCCACCCGCAAGCCGCTCGGCCATGATGCCGGAGCCGATCACGATCGCGAGCAGCAGGGCCGTACCGAGGAGTTCAGCGAGGATCTTGCGCTTCAGTCCGATCGGGGTGTTCATGATGTCGAGATCGCCGCGAGTGCGTGCTGCAGCTCCTCGTTGCTCATCGTTTCCAGTGGTAGTGCGAGCAGCTGCAGCATGCGGTACCCAAGCGCCTGACGGGTGAGTTCGAAGGCTACCCGCTTGCCATCATCTTCTCCTCGCGCGTCTGAAGGGTCCGGATAACCCCAGTGAACCTTGACCGGACTGCCGGGCCAGTACGGGCATGTCTCGGCGGCAGCGCTGTCGCATACGGTGATGACGACGCGCATCGAGGGCGCGCCATCGCGGGAGAACTCGTCCCAGCTCTTACTGTAGAAGCCACTCACGTCGATGTCTGCCTGCTTGAGCACCTCGACAGCAAACGGGTTGAGCTGACCACGCGGCGCGCTGCCGGCGCTGAAAGCTCGCACCTCCTTGCCGAGCTTCGAGGCCCAATGGTTCAGCATGGCTTCGCCCAACACACTACGAGCCGAATTGTGCGTGCACAGGATCAATACGTTGGTCGTCATACGTTTCTCGGTTAGACGTGTGCAGGACTTAGCAGCAGGACTTGACCTGTTTGACGCCAGGTGTGCCCGACGGCGCGCAGCACGCCGCAACCTCGGAAGTGGCCGTACCGCTGTGCGCATTGCGCGACTCGCCGAACATGGGAATGTCGCTCAGCGTGTGATACGACTCCCACGCGATGCCCTGTGGATCGACGGTCCAGTACTTGTTTGAGTTCGCGTAGCAGCAGGCGGTCCCCATCTGCTCATCGATCGGCAAGTCGGCCCCCCGGAGCCGATCATGCATCTCGGCCAGCTCGGCTTCGTTCTCGACCTGCACGCCGAGATGATCGAGGCCGGGCTTTGCACCGCGTTGCGAGATCGCGAAATTAATGCGCGGGTCGTCCAGCATCCACTTCGCGTAGTCGCTCTTGACGACAGTCGGTTCTGCTGCAAATAACGCCGAGTAAAAGCGGATGCTCGCAGTGAGGTCCGTGACGGCGACGTGAAGATGAAAGCGTTTCATGACTGCTTCTCCCGGGAAGGAGAACACGCTGATGCAGGCGAACAGGGGTTGCCGCCACAGCAGTTCTCGGTGAGATAGGCCAGCAGGCCGTTCATCGTTGCGAAGTTCGCGCAGTAGATGACAAATCGACCTTCCTGGCGGCTCGTGACGAGTTGCGCGTGTGCCAGCTCCTTGAGATGGAAGGACAGGGATGACGGTGGCACATCCAGCAGCGAGGCGATCTGGCCCGCGGGCAGGCCCTCGGGCCCCGCCTGTACCAGTGCACGGAAGACCGCGAGTCGGGACTCGTGCGCGAGCGCCGCAAGAGCGGCAATGGTCTGGTTCGTTTCCATGATTCGATATTAGTCGAAATATCGAATAAATGGCAAGAGGGGAGGAAGAGTTTGAACTGGCGTTCGATTCCCAAGGAAGAAAGCTGGGTCGAATTGATCACGATTCGAAGAAGTGATCGCCTAGGCTCGGCCTAGAATCAGTCCAATCCCCGCGCAGATTGCGCATCGACGATCAATTCAGGGCCAATGCCCCGTATTGCCATATCTTTACAGTTGTTCGCATGCACCCTGGTGGGAAGCATGTCCTCAGGTCGTCCGCTGGCAATCTTTACGTAGTTCCAACACAGAACCGTTCGGGCCATACCTGAGCCGGGCGGGATGGTCTGCGATCTGATCCCGGAAGCTCTCACCATTCACTAACTTCTACTCCCGTATCACCTCACCTTCGCAACGGCACACTTACGGGTGTGTCGTGCGGCGGTTCTTCCATCCGGCCTTCTGCGCCAGCGTTCCATATCCAACACCCCCGTCTGCTGAAAAAAGCCCCCCGCTCACGCACGCGGACCGCTTTTTTGAGCACGCGTTTTCACGCCTGCCTCAGGCACCGACCTAACCCACTCAACACAAGGAGAGTGACTCATGACTGTAAGAGGAAGAGAGCTGTCGCCCGAGCAGTACGCGTGGCTTCAGCAGAAGCTCGCCAGCTTCGAGCGTTCCCCGGAGCAATGGATTTCGCTCCTTGTGAGCTATGGCGTGCCTGCGGATCGTCTCACTGGCGACCCATGCGCGTGCCCGATCTGCGGCGGTACCGATCGTTTCACCTACGACAACAAGCGTGGGCGAGGTGATTGGGTTTGCCGTCAATGCAACAACGGAAAGGCAATGGCCGGTGACGGCCTCCAGCTGATCACGCGTCTGAACCGGCTGGGGTTGTACCGCCTGATGCGTCAACTGGATGGTGGCCCCGCACCGCATGCGGTTAACAACGCTGCGGCAGCCACGGCACCGAAGCCGAAGCGCAAGGCGGACCCGAAGTTCATCGCAAACCGGCTTAACTCGATGTGGGACGCAGCAAAGCCCGTGTCGAGCGGCGATCTGGTGATGCGGTATCTGGGCGCACGCGTGCCGGGCCTCCGTTTCGTGCCGTCGCGCGCATTGCGACTCGGCATGCTCGAGTACCGGCACGAAAAGAAGGTCATCGGCAGCTGGCCGGGCATCCTCGCCCGGTTCGAATTGCCCGATGGTCGTCTCGGCACGCTTCACCGCACATACCTTGAGCGATCGACGCCGTCGAAGGCAAAGATCATTTCGGGTGACGGAGAAATTCTCGACTCAAGGCTCAACGACATGACGCTGAATCCGCTCCAGGGTGGCGCAGTACGCCTGATGGAGCCGGTAGACGGCGAGATCGGAGTGGCGGAAGGGCTGGAATCGGCCCTTGGCGCTTACATGGAGTCCGGTGTTCCGATGTGGTACTGCCTCAACATCGGCCTGCTGCGCCAGTTCGTGGTCCCGGATGGCCTCGGCATCCGCGTCGTGCACATCTTCGTGGACTTCGACGACATTGACCCGAAGACCGGTAAGTCGGTAGGTGTCGCGGGCGGTCTCGAACTGGCGAAGCGGCTCAAGTCGGAAGGCTTCACCGTGTTTGTTCACCGGCCTCGCGTGCGGGGAACCGACTACGCCGACCAGTGGTGCGCGCGTTTCGCCAACGACGTCCCGACGGTAAACGTAGCTCGCGTCTCGCAATCTGCTGTCCCGCAACACGTCGCCGCGTAAGCGGCATCGATTTTCTAACGCGGCTAGAGCCGCACATTTATTCAACCTGCCCGGTGGGGATATTCCCCATCGGGGATTGTCTCGTCGGGCCAATTTCTTTGGAGTGGAAATGGCTTCATTTCAGGTTCTCGTGGGTGGCTTTGCAATCGTCGCAACCAACGGCGCCGAAGGTGGCCGCCAGCGGGTAGGGAAGTCAGAGGCTGTCGCGTTCGACGTGATTGATCGAACGGCCAGTGGCAACACTGCATACGCGTGCCGCGACAAAACTTTTGTGGATGCGTGGGATTTTTGCGCGCATCGCCTTCTTGTTACTGCGACCCCTCGGCCGCACTGAACCGCTAAAGTGAAAACGGCTCCCCCAGAATCTAGGGGGAGCCGTTTTTTTTCGTCCGTTCGTTCCGTTCATCGCATGATCGCTACGCAAACAGCAACGATGACTGCGAAGACCTTCCACATGCGCCACAACCCGCTAGACCATATAGCGCCGGCGGCGCCCGTGAGAAGAAACATGACGCACAGATTGTTGTTGACATGCATGCTAGAAAGCAGCGCGCCGAACCACCAGAGCGCGAGCGACGCGCCGAAGATGATTGCACGGCGCGTGAAGAACGGCAGCGCCGTAAACTTCGTGTAGTACCTGGTGAGTCGATCGTCAGCGTCCATTTACTCCTCGTTGTTCTTTGCGAAGCGCTCGACGACATTCAGGCTCTTCCAGCCCGCGATGCCCGCAGCAATGACCGTCGCGATAAAGAGCCACGAGCGCGGCTCGGTCAGCGGCAGACCATGGCGCACGATCTCAATAAATTCCAGCATATTCTTCCCGCCGGTGGTGATTGATGCTTCGATGCACCGCCCCGCGCGCGATGAACATCGAAGCCATGACCCATCATCGCATCATTGCGCCAAAGTCAAGTCTTGGCTCAGAAGAACGCATCAAATGCATCAGCGATTTGATCCGTGTCGTGCGATTCGGGACCATTTTGCTCGTTGACTGAGAGAATCTGAACCTTCTCGACGCTCGATTCAGTCGCAACGCGGGTGGCCGGCGAAGGTTGACCGGAAAAAGGCGACTGGATGAAATTGCGCTCCGGCGTGGCGACGCCATCGACATGACGCACCGCGACTTGCCGCTCAGATTCGGACGTGACGTTATTCCCCCGCAGTGCTGCCTCGGCCAGGGAGCGCAGGAGCGCCGCGCGCTCCCTGTATGAGGTGGACTGACTCAGCCTGGCATGAAGGAGAGGCGTGGTCACCGCATCGATGACCAGCTTCATGTCGAACTTCTCGCTCATGCTTTCGCTGTCGCGCGCTCACGGATCAGCCCGGCTTCGCCGACGATCAGGAAGCCCTTCACATTCGCCATGCAGGGCGCTTCGATGACCTCGACTGTGTTAAGGGGAAATGCATTCAGGATGCCCGTTCGATACAGGGCGCCGCCGCCGCCAGAAAGGATGATAGAGCGCACATTCGAAAGTTCGCCGACGTTGTTTTTCATCACATCGACGACCCCATCGATAACGTTTTGCGCCTGGTCAAGGTAGGGAGCCAGATTGATATTGTGGTTGTAAAAGAAGAATGGCTTTTCCTCTCGCAATGCCTGATCGATGCGCTCGATATCTACAACCTTTCGCTTCCACTCTTTCGTTAAGAGTTCGGCGATTCTCTGATAGATCTGGGATGCGCCGCCCTGAATGCCATCGCTGCGCCGGTCGTCCATCGTGAATCCGTTGGCGTAGACCCAGTCGGTCGTGAAATAGCCAACGTCAATCACGAGATGTGCGCTGTCGCGCCCGAATTCGTTCTGGCGGTTAGACGACGCCGCTACCAGCGACCCGAGCGGCTGTGGAATCACGACGACCTTCTCGATGGTGACCCGACCCAGGCCGTAATCGTGGTCGCCCGTAAACCGGTCTCGCAGTTCGCTCGAGTACCTCGGCATGTTGTGAACCGGTAATCCCAGCACTAGCCGTTCGATATGGGTAACTCCAGCGAAATGGATTGCGCCGTAGAGCAGGGCTGCGTAGTTTTTCGACTGCACATAATCGTCCGACAACGCGCGGCCCGTCTTGCCATAGGCGGCCGTGAGCGACACGTCGGGACCGACTTCGTAGTCGATTTTGTCGACGGCGATCTTGGCGAGGACTTTGCGGTCCAATTTTCTATCGTCATAACCAGACAATGCGACGCTCGCGGCTACCGGAGCAAGTGACGGGAACATACCAGTAGCGATGGTGCCACTTGCGGCGCGGTGAGCGTATTTGGTGTTGCCATAGCCAACGTCGATTGCGAAGACGGAAGTTTTCAAGATGACTCCATGCGTTAAAGTTGCCCACGCGCCGAAGTGACAGAAAACTGACAGTAAAGTATCAGTTTGTATCGGGTCGGACTCATGGGGCCGGCGAACTATCAGATAACTGACACTTAAGTGTCAGTTTGGGCGTCGCACCGGTTCTATCGGAGCGAACTAACAGTTTTCTGTCAGTTCTACCTGGTTTCAGTCTAGCGAGCGCGTAGCGAAGTCAAGTCAACGAAAGCCGACCGGTTCTGCCCATCTTTCGGCGTGCGACGCTTGTGCGAGTAGCTTTATCCTTGGCTTACCTACCGCGTCTCTGACGCATCGAATGCGAGTGCAAGGCACCCGCACGTCTATACCCCACGCCCGCAATGGGCCAGAAATATCCCACTGACCGGGCCGCACAGTGATGCGGCCTTTTTCTGAAGTAAATCAAGTCCGAGTTGGTCCACGTTGAGGACCACCGGACAGTGCGATATCCATACGATTGGCGGCGGTTAGCCGAGTTGTGACGCGTTGAGGAAATGTGGAGTGTCTGGACACCAGAGCTTTCCGCATCTCAGCAGCGTCTGTACACGCCTTTACAGCTACGGCTGGGTGCGTTCGACTTGCCCGACACACAGCGGCAAGGATGAACGTGCTTGGGGGCGGGGGAACTCTTGCGGGATCGGCACAGGCCGGGTCATCGCGATTCCCTGACGGAAGAGGACACGGCGCGCGCGGCCGTACACAAAACGCGTACAGGTATTACCCGGCATTTAGCACCGGTCGGAGATCCGCGAAGCGGAACACGGCTCGGAGGCGCGAAAGCGTCATGCTGGCAGGGTAGCCACGAAGCTGCATCGCGCGGGTAGTGCACCGCGGAGCGCGACGGCAGAGATGCCACGCGCGGAATACGTCAGTGGTGGATTGCGCGAAGCGCGATTCAGGCTGGCAGGCAGCAGGTTGGACAGTCGGATTGCATGTTCTTCCCGTGCAACTGGCCGATCGGATGGAATCGCTAAAGGCTCGGAAGGCAGGACCCACGCGACGGGGATACGGCGCAGCCGCACAGTGCGGCGAACAGGCAAGCCCGGGTGGTCGGGTGACGGCATCAGGTAGGGATGCAGCGATCGATCGGCGAATACGGAACAACAAGGCATCGCGGCGCAGCGCCGCGGGCGGAGGTATCGGATGGCCGCAATATTGAATGTGCGCGCAATCGTTAATGGATATGGGTTTGGACCTGAATTCCGGGATGCGCTGCTTAGACTTTTCGACGAGAACGTCTCACGCGTTCACAGCACCACACGGATCAGCAACAGGGCGTTGTCGATCAAGACACAGGAGTACCGCGCGGCCAAGCTTTGCAAGGCGTTCAAGGAGTTGCGAGAAGGCGGCTTCGCGCTCCAGACGCCTTGGTCGCTGAAAGAGAAGCATGTGAAGTTTTTGGTCGGCGCATGGATCAGGGCCGGACAGAGCGGCGGCACAATCGAGAACAAGCTGACGTACCTTCGCGCGTTCGCGCGATGGATGGGCAAGACAAACCTGGTTGGCTCCCTTGACGATTACGCGGACCGGGAGGCGCTCGGCCTGAAGCGAAGTTACGTAGCAACAGAAGATAAATCATGGGCGGCGCACGGTGTCGACGCGGTGGCGAAGATCGAGGAGATCGCACAAACATGTCCGTACACCGCCGTGCAACTGAAGTTGCAGGCGGCGTTTGGCTTGCGCATCGAAGAGAGTTTTATGCTGCGACCGGCGGAAGCCGTGCGTAACCCAAGAATGCTGGCAGTGACGCGCGGCACGAAGGGAGGCAGGCCGCGTGAGGTACCTATCGAGACGAAGATTGGAATACTTGAAGAAGCGGCGAGACTCAGTAACGGGTTGACTGGATCGACGGTGCCTGCAGATCGGACGTTAAGCCAATGGCGTGACTGGTATTACTACGTGCTTGAAAAGCACGGCGTCACCAAAAGAGGCATGGGCATCACGAGTCACGGTCTTCGGCATGAGTATCTGCAGACGCTCTACAAAGAGACGACTGGTGTGGAGGCTCCGATCAAGCGAGCCGGTGAGCGCCCAGACCCGCAACTTCACGAACAGGCAATGCGCCGCGTCGTCGAGGCGGCCGGTCACTCGCGCCTGAGCAAGTCGGGCGCATACCTGTCGACCTTCGCGATGCAGGACCGGATGCAGCGGAAACTCCCGACGCTAGACGAAGCGCGGGGCGAATTGGGGGCTGCGGCTGGCAACAAGAGTCACGCCGCGAAGGCGCTGGGCATTTCGCGGCAGGCGCTCTATCGGATTCTTGGCGACGGCGAAAAGCAAGGCTAAGATTCGTTCGTCCAGTGGAATGAGCAGCAATATTGTGTGCCATATGCCCCACGCAGGGTGCCGGCGTTGCCGCACAATGAATCGTCTCTCAGGTTCTGGCATCGGCCCTCGGAATGTGCCGGAACTTTTTTGAAGCCGGCTCTTAGCAGCCGGCTTTTTTTTCGTGCGTAACCGCAGACCGACGGAAAACGCACTGGCGTCGGCGGGAGAGACCCCTACACGCGATCACCACCTGTCGCGATCGGGCATTCCGTCTATCGCGACGGCGATCCGGTCCTCGAACATCAGGTCGGAGTGTTCCTGCGGTGTTGGGATCGTCGGAAACTGGATGTAGCGGTTGCCGTCAACGTCGAGCCACTTCACGAGTTGAACCAGCTTCCGGTAACGGGCGGCGTCGCGCAGTACCGGTTCGATTGGCCAACTGTCGATGGTCGAAACCGAAGCGTCGACCAAACGCTGTGCCAGCATCTTGAAGATGGGTCCACGAGTCTCCCAGTCCTCGTCATTGCGGGAGAGCATGTCTATGACCATCTGTGCGTCGCATGCGCCAAGCTCTTTTTCGATGAGGTCGCGCAGGTCGCCTTCGGTAATCTTAGGGCGGCTGATGCGCCTGTTCCAGATGGGAGCCGCTTCTTTCAGAGCATCGGCCTCGTTTTCGGCGTACGGAAACCACGGCGTCGACATGCCGCAGTCTGCGCAATATATGCAGGCGAGGCGTTCTGTTTGTGGAGCGTACGGGGGGCGCCTGAGGGTATCGCCGATCTTGGGCGGTCCGGCATGCCGTCCAAACTGGCCGTAGTCAAAGCCGGGTTCGCCGATCTCAGCAACCACACGTTGGGATAGGCCGACGGTCGCACGGCCGCCACAGTGGTCGCATGGGTAGAGCTGTTCGTACATTTTCCGGAAATCCCGCGTTCCAATATCTATCCTAGATTATCGTTGGACATTAGAGACGCGAGAAGCCTGATTTACATCCAGAAAAGGTTCTTTATTCAGAGGCGGATAATAGAAGAGGGGAAATCCGGGGAAAATCATCATGGATGCGGCCATCGAGCATCCGCCCAGCGGCTTTTTTACCGATGCGGTCCATCGTCTGACGGAACGGGTTGGGGCCTTGGGGATTCCAGTGGTCGTTGTAGTCGAAAAAGCCGCTCTTGATTTTCGATCGGTCGCGCTCGATCAAATCGCCACCAGCAGATAGATTACCCGGCGCCCATTCACCCCATTGCTTGAAGTGGTACGCAACACCGGCGGCGGCGCATTGGTCGCGCAGCGATCGCGCCCATGATGGATGCATCGGGCGCGCACTGCGGCCGCTCTCACCGCCAACGAAGATGCCGTCGATCATCGGTGGGGCCTGGAGTTCGTTCGGCTTGCCCCAAGGGCCAATCCAGTCGTACAGGCTGACGAGACCGAGCAAAGGTTCCATCGAGAGGAAGCGGGTGCCAACGGGCGCGTCTATCAGCTTCTCAATATCCCGGTCGGCTTCTGCCTGGTTGACGATCGTCGCGCCGAGCCATACGTTGTCAGGGGTGCCGTCGGGGAACATGGCGCGGAGCATCGTGGACGCGTTCCCGATGCGCTTGCTCAGAAGCATCCAGATCAGGTGCGGCGTGGCGAGGATGAGCTGGCCGAATCGCTCACGCGCACCCGCCGGCGCAGCATTGTCGAACGGATCGCAAACGCTGGGAAACACCTTCCGATACTGACCGGCGCGGGCGGCCGATTCATTCCAGCGCACGGGCTTTGCCCAATGCGCGTCGCTGTAGGTGCGTCGCTCTGCGCCGGGCCCCCAGTTCTCGCCGCGGCGCAGCCAGTGGTTCATCGACTCCGCGTAACAGTGGTCACAACCCGGGCCAACTTTCTGGCACCCTTCCCAGGGCGACCACGTCATGTCCGTCCATTCGATTGCGGTAAGCGCACCCATGACTTTCCTCCTACGCTTCGAGTTCGAGGTGGACGGCTGCCAGTGATCCGCGCAGCCGTGCCCGCGCTTCAATGCCGCCGAGCCATACCCTATAGGTGACTGCGTCGAGCGAACTGCTGTGCATCGGCACGATCGCGTGGTCGAGCCGCAGGCCCGTGACGTTCAGGCGATCGAGTGTCTTCGCGTCAGGTACCACCCAGAAATACCAGCGCTGGACGAAGTACCACCACGTTTTGGCGCGCTCGAGCTCGGCCCATGTCGCCGTGAAGTCGAGCACGGAGCCGACAGCGCTGAAAAAGACGCAGCGGATTCCGTCAGGTGTGAGAGCGGCGGCGACGACCTGCCGGCCGTTGGAAATGGAATGTGGATCGTGGGCTGCGCAGCCGAGCGCCGGGTAGCGACCGGCCCAGTCGAGCGCGCGTGAAATTGCGCGCTCCAGGAAAAACGCTTTGCCTTGCATGAATGCCTCGTTGGTTGGTTGCCCCTCGAAGAGCGGCTTATAGGCATCATGGCGTGCGAGACGAAAAGTCAAGGTTGCGCGCGCGACGGCGCGCGACCCGGTCAGGCTACCGTCTGTTGTGGACGCTTGAGATTCGCGATCGTTTCAAGGACGAGTCCGACTCCGCCGACGATCCCGATCTCATCGTTCGGGATGTTCAGCGCCTGCCGGATTGAGGCAAGGTCGCGGGCGGCATCGCGATAGAGGTGCTTGTACTCGTCCGCTTCCTCCGCATGGTTCAGCAACTCCTCGACAGCCTCACACGCCGAGTTGGGGATGTCGCGGGGCGACTGCGCAGGGAACACGCCGTGCTTCAGGAACACATCGCGGATCACGGTGCGGTTAATGTCGAGGTACCTGAACCCGCGACCGGCCGGCAGCGCCTGCAGTAACTCGTGCGCTGACCTACACCATTCGGAGTTTTTGTCGTCCGACGGGACCAGCGCGCGCAATGCTTCCAGCGTGAGCCGCTCAAACTGCGTGCCAGCGGACGCGCGCGGCGAATCCGGGTGCGCAGATCTGAGACGCTGACCATCGCGCCAGGCCATGCGAAGCGCGGCCTGTGTCGAGGCCGTCTCGTTCGGGTAGTGACGCCTGACCCATTCGTGGCTCAATATGCGTTCCTCGTCGGTCCATGTGTCGCCTTCGGGACGAAGCGCAACAGCGTCCATCGCGCGGTCCACTTTCGCGATGAGACAGGAAAGCTGCTCCCGCAGCGCGTCAAGCCACAGCCGGATGGAGTCTGGTCTCCCATTCAGGATAAATGGCGAGGCGGCGTAACGGGTGAAGTTCAAGGCATCCTGCAAGATCTCGGCGAGTTGTGGCGACATGGCGTCTCCTGTTCAGAATGTTGCCGGGTATTAATCGAGGCGGGCGCGCCGTCAGGTCGGCGATGCGATGCGCGAGGGTGGGAGCACGACGTTTTCCAGCGGTTCCCGTTCGATATTCCATTCGGCGGCGGGAATGCGGCGCGCGGCGCGCAGTGCCTGCTTTTCCCTCTTGCGTGCCTCATACGAAGCGACGCAGTTCATGCCGTAAACCTCAATGTGAGTCTCCGGATTGGTATCGCGCAGGATGAAATCGGGAAGCATGTCGTCTGCCGGCGACATTCGCACGGGCTTGACGAAACTGCGGCGCTCGGCAACCAGCCGGTTCGCCATAGCGACTTCGTGTATCGAGTCGCAGGGCACGAATGCCTGTGAGCAAAGCATCGCTGCGAGGTCGACGACCCTGAGATGGCCCTTTGACGTTGCAGCCACGTCGCGACACTGGGGACACTGCAACAGCCAGCTAAGCGCGCGTACATGCGCGCATGTAATTGTCGATCGCGCGGCGCTTCGGGTGTCATGCGAAAGCTGGACCTTTGCGGCAAGCTTTTGATCTGCGCGGTAGAGCGGCGAAAGCTATATGGATTTCTGAAGCTTTCCGGGTTAGGGACCTGAGCCGGATCGGGTCACTCTCTCGGGCCACTCTCTCGTGCCGCTCTCGCGTGCAAGGCCGGTCACCGCCCTTCTGGCGGACGTTCCTGGCGAGCAATCCACAGGGTTATCCAGAAAATCTGTGGATAAGGTTGCCCGGATATCGGATCGCGCCCTCCGCAAAAGCCGTACGAATTACGCGCCCATTTTCCGTTGAGTGGAAGTGCGGGGGCGCTAAGATGGTCTTATCAATCGCGTCCATGACGCATCGACCGAACGCCTGCACCTGCAGGCGTTTCCTATTTACCCCGACGGGTCCCACACCCGACGGGCGTGCTCCCGTCATTTCGACTGGAAGCACACCATGAACCGACAACGCATTCTTCGATTCGGCCTGATGGTCTGGCAGAGCTACGGCCTCCCTCACGACCAACTGCTGCGGATCGTCAGAGCGAAGAAGCGCCATCCCGCGCATTTTCGAGCGGCAGCGCTCCGTCATCTCGTAGCGGAAGCACCCCTGTCAGTGACTTGCGGCCGCCCGTTCGCTGAGCGACGCCGGCGTGTACGCCGGTACTACGGCATCTGATCAAACACTCATCTACCCGCCGGGGCGCGCCCCCGCTGGGGATGCGCTCCGGATCACCTACGGAATCCGGCATGTTTAATCATTTCATTCAAACTTTCATTGATGCGCAAACGGCCGCATGGCGGCATTACAGCGCTGTCGCGGCAACCGAAAAGCGCCTGTTTGGCGAGACTCATGCCGCTGCGGTACGCGTACCTTCAACCGAACAGGTTATCAGCGAACTGCGTCGTACCTATGAGACGCTGGCCACCCGGATCATCTGGAAGGCGCGTGATGAGTTCGCAGCTGGGTCGGTGCGACCCGTGGTCGATCGAGCCGCGATATTCAAGATGGCTGGCTTTGATGTAGAGCGTTCCCTCGCGTTGGGAGAGGTTCCTGATTTCGACCAGCTGTACGCAGTTCTTCAGGCACATCTCGGCCCGGTGGAGGATCTGCTGTGAGCCGAAAACCTGCGCAACGCAAGCATGATCTGACCGCGGACTCGGCACAGAAGGAGCTCGTCAAGCTCATCCAGTCGTTTTCCTACGGCCACCATCTGCACACGGTGTTTTCCGATTTTGTGGAGATGAGCGCGCTCGCGATCAGCAATAGCGCCGATCGCGCGCAGTTCGAGGCGCGCGAAAAGCGCTATCTCGAAATCGTCGGCAAGTACAAGCGGGAGGAAGTGGAGCGGTTCCCGCAGATGCTCGGTCTCCTCGTTGAATCGTTCGAGCAACGCGTGGCGGTGATCCGCAAGCAAACCGCAGATGGTCTGCCAGTTAGCGGCGGCCTGACCGACGTCCTTGGCGAGACGTACATGATGTTAGGCCTTGGCAACGATCGGGCAGGGCAATTCTTCACGCCCTACAGCGTGTCCCGCATGATGTCGATGATGTTGATGGGAGATGTAGGTGCGGAGGTTGAGCGCCGTGGTTTTCTCCGGGTGCATGAACCGGCCTGTGGCGCTGGTGGCATGGTGATCGCCGCGGCGGATTCAATCCTCGCTGCAGGTCACAATTTTCAGCACTCGATGCACGCAACCTGCATCGATATCGATCCGTGTTGCGTCCACATGACGTACGTCCAGTTGTCGCTGCTGCACGTTCCCGCAACGGTCGTGCACGGCAATGCGCTGTCGATGGAGGTGTGGGGCACCTGGTACACGCCCGCGCACATTCTCGGAGGCTGGACGTTCAAGCTACGGCGCCGACTCGAGGCGGATCTGCTTCGTGAAGCTGTCGCGCCGGAACAGCAGCCGGACGTTGATGTGGCTGAGTCGCCAGACGTTGTGCAGGAAGTCGCTGTCGCAACAGAGATCGAAACTGCGGACGTGGAGGTTTTGGAACGCGAAACGCCGCGGACTACGCCTGCACAGGTAAGTCGCAGTGCGACGTCGCTGGCTGAGCTTTTCGAGCAGTCGCTGGCAAGCGGTACACGGGAACGCACCGTGTTCGATACGATCGACCAGCTAACGCTTTTCTAAACCGGAGCCCTCCCGATAACGGGGGCACCTCTATTGATCCCAACGGGAGTCTGCTCCCGTTGGGGGCCGACTCCCATTTCAGGAGAATCTGCCGTGCAACCTCAACCTTCCGAAAGCAACACCTCTCTAAACTCGCCGACCGATGGTGGCAATCAAGCCAGCGCGCGAGCGGAGCACGAGTTCAAAAATTTCCATCGACTGCTCTGCGAACGCTTCGGCTATGTTCATGACGACAGAGACTGGAAGCGCGATCAGGCGTCACTCATCGAATGGATCGCTACTCACGCAACCGGCAGCCCACCTGTCGTCGATTCAATCGCGTTCGTATTGTATGTGCTGGAAGCGCCGGCCGACCGGCGCGAAGTCTCGGTAGCGATGCCGCTTGCGAGGACGATCGCACGTTTCGTCCTCGAACAGTGTCAGCGCGATAGCGTCGCGCCGTAACGCGAAGGCCCACCGGACGGTGGGCCTTTTTTTCTTAGCGGCATGGATTTGTGCAGCTTTTCGGGGAATTCCGCTATCGCGGAGGCGTATCTTTGATAAATCATCCGCGTCCCTGACGCATCGAACCGCCGGCTCGCACGGCATCCATTTTGACCCCTTCGGGAACCACTCCCGCAGGGCTGGTTCCCTCCCCGGAGAACCTGTATGTCAAACGCCTACCTTGATGTGCGCGTCGCGTTCGCGATAGCGAAGATAGCCTCGATCGTCGATCCCGACGATGACAGCTTTGCGGTACCGATGGCTGATGCTGAGGCGTTGGGTCAACGCAACGCTGCGACTGCAAACGCTGGTGAGTTGAAGGTGCCCATCTACTTTGCCGATGAGCCGAACCTGGCTGAGTCGTGGAAGAGAGGCATTGCGATCCACGAGGCAGAGGAGGAAATGTCGGGCATGTGCTCCTTCTGCTTCAAGGGCCACGAAATCTGGCAGTGCCCGCATCTCGAGCACTGACGAGCCGCTTTTACGCGTCCCTGACGCATTGATCCGCCGGATATCCGGCACCCATCTTAGACCCCATCGGGAACCACTCCCGTTCGGGGGCAGGTTCCCACTTCGGAGAACCTGCAATGCAACAACAACTTACTGCTCCCCTCAAGCGCATCAGGCTCGGCCGGAATCCGCGTACGTACTTCGATCCGAAGGCAATGGCGGAACTGACCGAATCGATTCGGGCGCATGGCGTTGACACGCCCATCATCGTCCGCCCCGTAACGGAGGACGAGTTTGACTACGAGGTGATCGCCGGTGGTCGCCGCTATCGCGGTGCCATGGACGCTCACGGTGAACACTTCCCGATGCCCATCGTTGTAAAGGACGTCGATGAGGTCGAAGCGCGCCGTATTGCGCTCACCGAAAACATCCAGCGCGATAACCTGTCGCCTTCGGAAGAAGCCGTCGACGCTGCTGAGTTGCTCGGTCTGCACGGCGGCGATCGTGACGTGACGGCCAAGATACTTGGGTGGTCGCGCTCGACACTGGACAGCCGCCTCGCGCTGCTGAACTGCTCGAAGGCGGTACTGGATGCGCTCAGCGAGCGAAAGATCAATATCGCTCACGCCGAACTGCTGGCGGCGCTCTCGAAAGAGAATCAGGACAAGGTCCTGCCCGTCGTCGTTGCGGAGAAGCGGTCCGTCGCCGACGTGAAGAAGCTGGTTGAATCGGCGTCGTGCGCACTGGCCTCGGCCATTTTCGACAAGGCGGATTGCGCGGGTTGCCCGCATAACTCGTCGACGCAGGCGCAGATGTTTGGCGAAGCGATTGGCACCGGCAACTGCACGAACCGTAGCTGCTTCAATGCAAAAACGGAGAAGCAGCTTGAGGCGACAGCCGCTGGGCTGCGCGATGAGTTCCAGACCGTGCGGATCGTACGGGCTGGCGACAACAACACGCGAGTGCAACTGGCTGTCGACGGGTCGAATGGCGTCGGCCTCGAACAGGCGCAAGCCTGTCACGGTTGCGCCAATTACGGCGCGGCAGTGAGCGGCCTGCCGGATTCGATCGGCAAGGTCTATCGCGGCCAATGCTTCGACACCGTCTGCAACATGCAGAAGGTGGCGGCCCGCATCAAGGCTGAAAAGGCTGCGAAGCAGCCCCAACAGGCCGATGGTGCGAAGTCAGCGCCCGCGGCGAAGAGCGCGACCGGGACCGGCAGCAAGTCGGCCAGTGCCCCCGCGTCCACGAACCCGTCGGTCACGGTAATCGCCGAGTCCGAGCGGGTAAGGGCGTATCGCGTGAAGCTGTGGCGCAAGGCGCTGCGTGTGGACATCGGCATGAATCACGAACTGGCTCGCCAGTATCTGATTGCAGTCGTGCTGAGTGGTCATGCCCGTCAGATCGATGACGGCGCATTTCGCAAGTTCTTCGAGAAGATTGCAGACCGCGAAGCGCCGTTGGCCGACCTGCCCAAAGCTGTCGACGCCGTGCAAGCGGTGGGTGAAAGCAAACAGGCGGACCTGATGATCGCGATGCTGTTTGCCGCGATCGAAGGTCTGGAGCTGACCAACCTGACGCAGTTGTGCAAGGCGCACAAGCTGGATCTGAAAAAGCACTGGAAGCTCGACAAGGAGTTTCTGGAGCTGATCACGAAGTCGGAAATGCTTGTGCTCGCCGAGGAAATTGGCATTCGGGCCGCACTTGGCGACAACTTCAAGAAGGTGTTCGCGAAATCGAAGGCGGAAGTCATCGAGGCGTTGCTCAAGGTCGAAGGTTTCGACTACACGGGCAAGCTGCCGAAGGTGCTGAAGTTCTGAAATCGCGGGGCGCGTTCTGCGTCCCGTTCCTCTCTATATGTATACGCCGCCACCGCGCGGCGTTCCTTTTTTCTGGAGTTATTCATGTTTCAGCAACTGGAAGCGCTCGTACGCGCGGCGGGCAAGGTCGTCATGACCTTGCAGGCCTCGGGTGACCAACTCTCTGTGTTCGTGGTGCCGCAAGGCGCATCGAACCCGACGTTACGTCAGCCGCTCATGCTTACGGCAACGGCAGCAGAGCTCGACGAGGGCTTTGCCAACGCGCTGCTGACCTACACAGGTTCGCACAAGTCGCTCGAGGAGCAGGTCGCCGTCACGACGGCAATTCTTGACGAGGCGAAAAAGGCACAGGTCGGCAAGGCACAACAGACGCTGCGGGGCGGTTCGAAAAAAGCGCTTTCAGCGCCGGCATCGAACAGCACTGCGGGCGACGATGAAGACGCTGACGATGATGATGCGCAAGCGTCGGATTCGACACCGACTGAATCTGCGCCTGCCGCTGCATCGACCGAGCCGAAGGGCACGGATCTTCTGTCGCTTCTCGGATAAGGAGATTTCCCATGTCTATCGCCATCGCCGCAGTGACTCGCGAATTCGCCTACAACGGTATGAACCTGCCCGATCCGGGCGTCACGTTCACCCCCGATCAGGTTCGCGATCTCTATACCGCGCAGTATCCGGAACTTACGACGGCCGCCGTAGACGGGCCTGAAATCAAGGGGACGGTCATGCGCTACACGTTCGTCCGCGCTGCTGGGGCCAAAGGTTCCCATGCGTAAGGACGCCTTGCTCAAAGCCCTGTCCGGTAAGGACGGCGCATTCAACCAGGAACCGCCCGAAAGGGCGGTTTTTTTATATGACGAGGAAGCCCGCTCATGCTCTTCGATCCTTCAACAACTGATTCGCGGTTCGCTCTCGGCGCCGGTGGGTCGTGGCAACCGCCACGCGCTCCCTTTGCCCGACGTGGACCTGCCGCTGATTTTCTGACGCTTCCGAGCGTCGGCGACGATGTTCCGCAAGTCGCACGCGTGAAGTGGCGCGAGGACGTGTCACTGACGGGGATCGTCAGGAAGCACTTCCTGCACGGCCCGCTGCGCGCAGCGGACGTGAACGATCCGATCGATGCCGGTGACGCGTTCCAGCAGGCCTTCTTTGCCTGGGCGAAGCGCCACACAGGGCCGCTGGCGCGCATCACGATACAGCCCCGTCTCTTCGATAGTTATGCGGTCCGGGACGTTCTCCGGTACACCGGCACGGCGAGCAACGACGAAGACCCTTCGCCTATGTTCTTCGCGCTGGAGTCACCGGAGGAGTGGGTCTGTTCCTTCGGGCCGATGGTTAGCAAGCTACGCGCGGCGCACCCGTTGCTCCTGCGTACGGTCATGTCCGTCATTAATCGTGCCGCCTGGCGCACCGTCTGGATGCGCACGCCGGACTGGTTCATGTACGAGTTTGCGTGCTGGTACTGGGAAGGCGACGAAAGCATCACTGACGCGGATGCGGAAGAGATGCTCAAGGAGCGCTTTGGCGAAGACGCAGAGGCCCGAAAGGCGTATCTGCCTTCGACGGTACGACCGATGCTGTGTCCCGACGACGCGGAGCCTTCCGTGTTCTCAGGAGGTCGTTGGCGGCTACGTCCTGCGCTCGATGACGAAGAGCTGCTCGCCCTGCGTTCCAGAAGTCGGGGAACGGTCCGGCGGGTCTGCACTGAACTGCTAAGGCTGAACCGGCTGATGCACGGCACGCGCCGTAAAAGGCTGTTTGACGCCTCGCACGAGACCAATCCCGTCTACGCGGGTTGCGGGATTGTCATCGATGGCAACGAGTTCATCAGTGACATCCTGGACTGTCATTTCGATAGTGAATCCCAGAGCGGTGAAGCCACGACATACCACGGCTTTATCGCGTTGGGCAACAACGCGCGCGCGATCCGACGGCAGTACGCCGACTGGACGCTCGGGTTTTCCATCCTGAAACGTCTCGACAGCCTGCTGGCGCTCGTGACGCATATTGTTTAAGGAGTTTTCCATGTCTGGTATCTCGACTGGCCGCGCCAGTGCGGATGTATCGCTTCAGTCCGCGTTATTGTTGTATGGCGCAAAGGACGAAGAAACGGTGTTCGCAACGGCGCACCCGATTGCCCTCGTGAAAGGTCGTCCCACAATCGGTGCAGGACGGCCGCTGCAACGTGACGCACTCATCTCGGCGCTCACGAAGCTGGCTGAGCATGCGGCACCGAAAGCGGAATTTCTGCCGCCCACAGTGTTGGGAATCTCCCCCTCTGCTGTGACGTGGTGGTGCCCGCCGGGCATGCGTCGCGTGTTCTTCAAATGCCAGACCCTTGGCGAGCGCTCGGCGATCGTGCCGCATCCCGGTCTCGTGTTCCAGGCGGCGAATGCCGGGTTCCGCGTCTTTGCAGTCGCTGGAAACGATCGGCCGGCTGCGGACACGAAGCTGTATGAACCGCCGTATTTCAACACCTGGGACAACGGAGGCATCTGCATTGGGACGGCACGCGTTCCGAAGCGCGTGGATGTCGCGTCGATCCCTCGCTGGGAAGCGGGGTTCTTCGAGTCGGCATTCACCCATCCGAACGCCGGCGGCAAACGCGTGGCGTACAAGGACGGTGAATATGCCTTCTGGCGCGACATGCTGGACGGCAAATTCGGTGACTCGTTTCCGCTGGAGTGCCTTGTGCCGATGAAGTTTGCGGTCCAGGCGCTGGTGAACGGTCGTGTCGGAGGTGTGGCATGAACGCCCTCGACACCGCTCTTCAGAAGTCGTTCCCGTCGGTCATGGTGCCGCGCAGTGAGGCGGTGGAACCCATGACCGCCTACGGCGAGCGGCTGCTGATCGCCGCCAACGGTATCTGGCTCGAAGTGCTGAGGCCATGGATTCGCGTGGTTCGGCGCGTCGCGCGGTATGACGCACCCACCGCAATTCCGTACGGCGATGTTGCCGAATCGACGGAGCTGCTCTGTGGCGCAATACCGGCTGAGCATGTGTCCGCCTTTTACCAGATTGCTCGGGCCGCGCTGCCCAACGAGGCGGGCGCCTGGATCGTCTGGAATCGGCATACGCGCCAGTTCCGCACGGTGCCGCTGCCGTCGCTGTCGCACGGTCCGGGCCATCTGAGGTACGAGCGGCCTGTGCTGGACGAAGGCGAGAGCGTTGTGGTGGACTGCCATTCGCATGGCTCGGGCGCGGCCTTCTTCTCGCGGACGGACAACGACGATGACCGGCACGACGTGAAGCTCGCGCTCGTGCTCGGTCATTGCGAACGTGCGCCGTCTGTGGCGTTCCGGCTATGCGTGAAGGGGATTTTCGACGAGAAGCAGGGCGGGATTCCTGAAACGTGGCGGGTGGCGCTGGATTCGGAGGTGACGGCATGAGTACCGCCATCAAACACCGGATTCCGCAGCACATGCTTACGCGAGCCTGGAAGGTTGTTGTTGTCGGCGCGGGCGGCACGGGCAGTGCGTTGCTGCCCAGCCTCGCGCGTCTGCACCACGCAATGATCGAGCTTGGGCACCCGGGTGGAATCGAGTGCACGGTGTATGACGACGACACGGTCAGCGAGACGAACGTCGGTCGACAAGGGTTCTATCCCAACGACGTCGGCCAGTATAAGGCGTTGCTGCTCGTGAACCGGCTGAACAACCTGATGGGAACGCGCTGGGTTGCTGAAGCTCGGCGAGTCGATTCGAGTGTCCGGCTGCACGCGGACCTCGTGATCGGCTGTGTCGACACACGGCGCGCGCGGCACGCAATCGTGCAGGCCGCGAACCGCGGGTCGTGCGCCTACTACCTCGACTGTGGCAACGAGACGGATCGCGGCCAGGTCATTCTCGGCGAGTTCGGCAAGGCACGGCACGACAGGCTGCCCCATGTGGGCGATCTGTTTCCCGACCTGCTGAACGCGAAGAACGACAAGGGCGACGATACGCCTTCATGCTCGATGGCTGACGCGCTGCGAAAGCAGTCGCTGGTCATCAATCAGGCGATCTCGGTGCAGGCGTTCAATCTGTTGTGGACGCTGTTTCGAACCGGTTCGCTCGACTGGTCGGCTGTGTTCGTGAACCTCGCAACGGGGAGAACGAATCCGGTCGCGACTGACCCTGCTGCGTGGGCGCGCTTCGGATACGAGGCACCCAAACCAAAGGAAAAGAAGGCTCGAAAGAGCCGGAAATCCGCCGCAGCAAACTGACATGCCGCTTCCTTTGGGAAGCGGCATTTTTATTGGAGGTCTGAAACGCTATACCAAGAAGCAGTGCTGCTTGTCGCTGCATCCCTACGCAACAATCATCCAACCTCTTTTCAGAGCACAAACAATGCTGAAAAATTTCTTCACTAACACCGCGCCCGCGCGGACTGCAAGCACCGTCCATTCGCACGCGGGCGCTTTCGTCATTACCCTCATTGCGCTCTTTCTGGCGGCGTTTCACCGCTATGAAGGCTTTGCCGAACCGTATCAGGTCTGGTTCCGTCTCGACGAAATACAGTACCTCGGACGCTGGGCGCCGGGCGGCATCGAACATCTGTTCGGGGCGTTCGCGCTCTGCGCTCTGTTCACGTTGTTCTGGGGCATCTTCGTTAAGCCGACGACGCGCAACCGCGCGCTGCTCGCGGGGACGTTCGTCGTTATCTACTTCGTCGCTTCGACGTTGCTGCACGACGGGCGCCAATACCTTGCCAGCCATGACCCGAGCCAGTTGATTCAGATGCTGGCCGACGTTCTCGGGCTGGGTTTCGCCTTCTTCTGGCTTTGCTGGCCAGAAGAGGGCAACGACGGCGGGCTGAAGTCCGCCTGATGCACGAGTGACGCCGCACCTTGCCCCGTCACTCGCGCGAGGCGGAGCAACGGCGTCGTCATGTTGCCGTTTGTGACCGTACAATCTTAAGCCAGCGCCGTTCCTCAGGAACGGCGCTTTTTTTTCGTTGTCTCGGGCGCACCGGACAGGGGGATGACCTTCGTCGTGACACACAAAATGCGAAAGCGAGGTGGTTTTGCCGATGTTTCCAGGCTTCGTCGCGTTCGAACTACCCTAGACTCACCCCATCACCCGCGCTTCTGCGCATCGAACGAACACTCCAGATTCTGGAGTGCTCATACCTTTGACCGGCAAATGCCGGTCCTCCACGAGGGCAACCCCGTCTGTCAACCCTGTTGGGAGCTATCCCAACGGGACCGCTCCCGTTTTTTTAGGAGCCGCACCATGCTGCAGCAAGTCACTCAGTCCGCAGAGCTCGTCAAGTCCCTGGCAATCGCCAACGACCCTGAACGTATCTCGGAAAAGTGGGGCTTTCGTGAGAACCAACGCGTTTTCGCGCAAGCAGTTGCAACCTTGCCCATCCGGCAGTTCCACGGCTCCATTCTGTATCTGTGGAGCGACGGAACGGCCACCGTGAAGTTTGATTTTCAAATCCCCTTTGATGCCGAGCGCGAGCTCGTCAGAAGCGGTCGCGTCGATCTGCATTACCTCACCCGCATTTCGTCGTAACCAGCAACTGTTCAATGCGTCAGGCGCTTTCGCCTGACGCAACTATTTTTTTTCTCTCGTTGGGAGCCAATCCCAACGGGGAACCGGCTCCCGCATTTCAAGGAGCTGTTCCATGTCGAATCGCAACAGCACGGCTGCTAACGTTTCGCTCAAGTTTGTCCTGCTCGTTGCTGCTGTTCTCGCCTTAACCGGCTGCATATTGGTCATTTCTGGTTGTGCGTTCGAAGCGCAAAGCCAGCTTGACCTGCTGCGTGCATCTGGACCGGCTGCTGTCGATGCCTATCTGGCGCACGTCGATTCGCATCAACTGCCGTTCGCCGCGTTCATGCTCGAGTCCATAACGGGACACTGCTACGCATATGGCGCTTTCCTGCAGGGCGTTGGTTTCTGGTTCGTCTTCGTTATCGCGCCGCTGTCGGCCGCGCTGCTCATCGCAGTTAACTGGTTGGGTGCGCGTGAGCGAAACGTGAATCTGCGTCTTCGCTTTGCTGCTGCCCACTGAATACCAAATCTCTTTCCCGTCAGGGCAACCTCCCCGACGGGATGGTTGCCCTTCATCTTGTTGAGGCAATCAAATGTTCAAGAGCATCGTCAGTCTCGTTCTCGCATCCATGCTGTCGGCTTGCGCCGGTGTCGATTTCGGTTCGCCGAACACGTACCAGCGTTATGACGTTCAGCGTTCGGGCACGCTCGAAGAAGGTACGGTTGTCCGCACTCGCGCAATCACGATCGAAGCCACCCAGGAAAACTCCGGGCTGACGTCGCTCATCAGCGCAGGTGTCGGTGCTTTCCTCGGTTCGCGCACGATCGGCAATGGCACCGGCCGCTACATCGCTGGTGCCTTGACGGGTGCTGCATCCGGTTTTGTCACGCAGAAGGTCTCGCAGGTCCTGTCGCATCACTCGGGCCTCGAAATCATTGTGCGCACCAACACCGGTCGCAACGTCGTTGTGGCACAACCCGACGACCAGCCGTTCGCGCCGGGCGATCACGTGCTTCTCATCACCACCAACTCGGGTCTGCGCGTCACGCACTGATCCGCTATTCCACAGCCGGCGTTGCCGGCCCATTCCTTCATCGCGAGGCGTCCCGAAAGGGACCCTCGCTTTTTCTTTATTGAGGCAGCAATGTTGAAAGTTCCGAAGGTGTTCTATGCCGACCGCCGCAGTGCGGGTGCGGCTGGTGACGCCGCTATCACCCACCACGCGACCCAGATGCTGCGTCGTGTCGCACGCGATCTTCGTCTTCGCTCCGGCGAGCACGAAATCGTCGCCGAACCGGCTCGCCGCAATCGCGGTTGCCGCGTCACCCTCCGTACCCCCGCCGTCATGCTGGAAGTTGCGGACACCCCGACACGCCAGAAGGTTGCTGTGTCATTCCGCACGCGTCGCGGCCGCACGGACATGTCCGGGGGCGGCGACAACGCCGTGTCGCTCGAACAGTTGTCCTCACGCGAGGGATACGACACGCTGCTCGGCGGCCTGCTGCTCGCGGGCGGTCTCGATTGCGAACGCCGGTAGAAGGTTCAATGGAAATCGTCGAGATCTTCGTCGGATATCCGTCCGGGATGACAATCAGCGATCGCGCGACCTATATGCGAGAAACCGATCAGGTATATCCCTCGCAGCGCCTGCAGACGCTGCTTCGGGAATTCAGCGTCAGCGAAGCGCCGCCGGCTGTGTCGGCCGTTATCGATGGCGCGACCGTGCAGCTGGATAGCAGAGTTGACGGGGGCTTCTCTGTCGGTGATGCAATCGGCGTCGTTGGGAAGGAGGACGGCTTTATCGGGCTTGTACTCCAGCTCTTCCTGAATCCTACAAAGGATCAACGCCAGCAGCTCGGTCGCTTCTGTCATACGCTTGCCGCCGCCGCGCTCCTGGGCGCTGTGGGTGTGTGGCACTCGACCCAGGTTTGGACCCTCGCCGACGTCAAGCTGGAGGCAAGTCTGGTCGCAAGTTTTGTGCTAACGTTCGTTCAGGGCATGATTTCCATCAAGGGAGAATAAGCATGGACATCAGTTTTCTTGTACTCGGTGTCGCGGTTGCCATGTGTGGAATTGGCTCGCTGATGGAGCACAATGCACGCAAGGTCAAGCGGGAGCGTCGTTTCCCGCGCATCCCGCGATAGACATCAAATTTCGATCCGGGCTGGAGTTCTTCAGCCCGTCATTCATCAAAGGCTGCACCCACCCGGGTGTGGCCTTTTTTGCTTTCTGAATCCTATGCCCGAACTACTCGAACCACCCGCCGTGCACGCCAGCACGCCGTTTGATCCTGCCGAAAAAACTGTCCGGCAGGTCGTCGACCACATAGAGCATGCCCTTCGTCAGTCTGAAATCGAACCGGAATGGGTTGATGCTGCCAATCTCGTTGGCGACCCGAACGAAGACTACTTCGGGCTGGTCGATACACGTGACTGGCCTGATGGCGGCACCCCGCGTCGGCGTCTCGCGCTGTCTGTCACGCGCGGATACTCGGAAGGCTGGATGATCCAGATCGACTTCATCCAGTTCATCGAAACCGGCGAGGCTGGCCACTGGAAGAGCCAGCCCGTTCTGCGCATCAAGACCTTGTCGCGCACGCGAGCGTGGGCCGTCGCTGCCGTCGTGTCGCGGATGCTCGACATCGACTGATCACCCCCGTCTTTCATCTACTTCACACCCATTCGGGGCCAACGTCCCCAGATGGGGTGTTGGCCTCGCTTCTTTTGGAGCCAACTCCCTATGTACAAACTGACGATTCCCGGTGAAACCTTCCTTGTCGCCACGCTCGCCGGTGTGCTGTCCCTGTTCCGTGATGAGTGCGTGCAGGCAACCGAAACGGCGCTTATCGGGCTGCAGTGCGACAGCGCTGCCGCAACCGTTACGCGCTACAACGGCACGCTGGCGATCCGCCGCGCTGGCACGGCGGCCGAAGTAATCGCATCCCTCTTTGACGAGGTCCGCGCGCACTGGCTCGGCCAATATGGCGCCGAGCCGAAGCCGTGGCAGATCCGCCCGGCGCATTGGGACGAACTGTTCAGCCTGTTCGATCTTTCTCGCGCGCCGGAGCGTTTCCTGTCCAGCAGCCAGATTGATGCGGAACGTGCAGCAGCGCGCAACGCTCGCCAGTTCTTCGACCTGTCGCCGTTGTTCCATCACGCAGCCGTTGAGCGCTTCGGCTTCGGGGCAGGCGGGCCGCCCGCGCCGGGTGGTGGCGTGAACGCCAGGCATGAGGTGCACGTGGCGTACGCACTGTTGCGCAACGAGCCTGTGCCTGATGTGGTGCTCGAGGATTATCGAAAGATGGAGCGTGCCTTTCGCTACGACCTGGAGTGGGCAGAATCGTTGCTCAACGTGGTTGAGCTACGCGGGCGCATGCCGGCCGAGAAACATCGGTGGGTGGTGTCGGTGATGCGAGCCGCGAAGCTGCCGATTACGGCTCAGAACGTGGACGCGATCGTAGCGGCCGTCGACGGCTTGCCGGCTGCCTGTGATTTCGTCTCGGTCGACGACGCGCTTTTCGCGGCAGGTATCCTGTCCGCGGAGTCATTGCCGCCGATGTTCAACGAGCCGCTGACGTTGGGAACACCCGTTAATGCTTTCGCCGGGCGTCTGCGCCAGATTCTGGCCGACTCGAAGCGGGACAAATCTCTGGACAGGGCCGACATGGAGCGCACCCAGGGGCGCACGACTGCGCGACGGCATAAGCTGGAGCGTGAGATGGCGTTGCTCTCGCACGGTCGTGAGACCTTCGAATGGGCAAACCGCATGGCCGTCGCCATCGAACAGCATCACCTCCCGTTGTTGCTGGAGGTGCTGGACAGCCCCGACGATCGAAACCGCAGCAGCAAGCGCGCCGTCGAAGAGCATTACGGCGTCAAACTGCGTGGCGGTAACTCGAAAACCCGGCGTCGCGCAATCTTCGCCCTGTGCGGTATGGATGAAGCGGCCCAGGCAGCGTGGGAATCGGCTGATGCGGAACGCAAGGCGGCGCAACGAAAGGCGGAAGATGCGCAACGTGCGAAGGAGGCGGCGCAACGCACGAAGTATCAGCGCGCCGACGGCGTCATCATCGACGGCGCACAGCATGTCGAAGCTGCGATCGAGGAGGGCTTCCGTGAGATCCGCGATTGGCGCAAGGGGGCGAGCAGGCAGTATGCGCTCGTGAATCCCGAGCGTGGCGAGGCGAGGACACTGCGTGCGAAGGATGGCACGCTGGATTATGCGCGCGCGATGCTCGAGCGCGTTGCAGCCTGAGGAGACTGTCGTGCGATTCGATCGATATCCTCGTTATGAGGGCTACCGCTGGACGTCGCGCATGGAGACGCTGCACCTGCGTCGCCAGGAGCGTGCCGCCGACAGGATTGCGCAGGCGTATCCGCTGTTTGCCGACCAGATTGAAGCGCCACGTGCGCTTTCGGTCGACGAAGAAAGGGAGCGTCGTGAGCGCATGTTCGACCGCAGCGAGCAACGCATGCGTGACCTGTTTGCCCGCCAGTGGCGTGACGCGCGTCGCGAGTACTTCGCGTGTCCCGCCGAAGTGCGCGAGCTGATCATGGGAGAGTGGAAAGCGTGGCGCGGTCCGGCCAACCCTGTCTGCTTCTCCTATGTGATGGAAAAGCACAATGGCGTAGGCGCGGAAAAATCACGCGTGTTCCGCGAGCGGGAAGTGGCGATGATTGCCCGGATTGACGGTGCACGCCTCGCGCAGACCTCGCTGCTCTGAAGCAATTTTCCTGAAACACAGCCGGCGCTCAGCGCCGGCTTTTTTTTCGCCGTCGGTATCAGACTCGCGGTCAAAGCGGGGTTGTTTTGCGCATGATTCGGGCAACTAGCGGCGCTTTCCCGGCATAGACTTGCATCATCACCTGCGTCACTGACGCATCGACCCGCCGGATTCCGGCAACAAGGCTGCCCTGGGGGACGTCCTCCCTTTACGGGCGACACCGGGGTACTACATTCTGAGGCCCCCATGACTCAACAGAACGCTTCCGAACGAGATCGCGTTTCGATCGCGCAGGTTGAAGCCGCGATCAATGTATGGCGCAACCGCAATCCGTCCATGTTTGACTCGGATGTGCTGGTGCTGTGTGCCGAAGCACGTTGTCTCGCCGACCTGTACGGCGAGCTGATTTTCACGCGCGAGGCCTCGGTGTCGCGCGGATCGCTCACGCAGGCGCAACTGGCTGCATTGGCCGGCGCGCTCGCGTAATACCCAACCGATTTTCAAGCGTCAACCGACGCATTCGACCGGCCGCGAAAGCGGCACACTCAACTCGCCCCTTCGGGACCACGTCCCCTGGGGCGTCGTTTCGTGGGGCTTTTCCTTTTCAGGTACCCCATGAAAGTCAATCCCCAGCAACTCTTTGCACTGCTCTCTGCCTACATTCCGAAGCGTCTCCCGGTGCTCATCACCGGGCCAGCGGGTGTCGGCAAGAGCGATATCGTCGATCAGGTTGCCAAGGCAACCGGTCACGATCTGCTCATCAGCCACCCCGTCGTCGAAGATCCGACAGACTCCAAGGGTCTGCCGTTTCCCAAGGGCGACATTGCCCGCTTTCTCCCGTTCGGCGATCTTGAACGCGCGTTGCGGGCGACTACGCCATTGCTCTGGTTCCTCGACGATCTCGGGCAGGCCTCGCCAGCGGTGCAGGCAGCGAAGATGCAGCTGCTGCTCGCTCGTCGTATCGGCGAGCACGTATTGCCCGACTGCGTCACGTTCGTCGCCGCTACCAACCGGCGCGGCGACAACGCTGGTGTGTCGGGCATTCTCGACCCCGTCATCTCGCGTTTTGCGACGGTGGTGGAGCTGGAGCCGACTATCGATGACTGGACCGCATGGGCAGTGCGCAACAACGTGCCTGCGGAACTGATCGCGTTTCTGCGTTTCCGGCCGGATCTGCTGTACGTGCAGAAAAAGTCGCGCGACATCGAAAACTCGGCAAGTCCCCGCACCTGGGGATTCGTCGCGAAGACGATGGGCGTCGTGCCGAAAGAGCTTGAATTGATCTCGTATGCGGGATCGGTCGGCGAAGCGGCGGCGGGCGAACTGATGAGCTTTCTCGCAATCTACCGCGAGCTGCCATCACCCGACGCCATCCTGCTCGCGCCGGATAGTGCGCCGATTCCCGAAACGCCCGCCGCGCTCTATGCGGTTAGCACGGCACTGGCCGCACACTCAACCGAAGGCAACTTCGACCGGGTGCTGACCTACAACGACCGGCTGATTGATGCTGGCCGCCGCGAATTCGCGGCGCTGCTCGCACGTGACGCAGTGCGGCGCAAGCCTGAACTGCAGAACACCCACGCGTTCATCCGCGCACAGGGTGGTCCGCTCGGTCAGATCATCCGCGGTCAATAAGGACCGCGCTTCCTGCTTTACCTGTCTTTCCTGTTGCCACGGCCCGCCATGCGGCCCGTGGCTTTTTTCTGTCTGCTGAATCCAATCCCTATCTTTTCTGGAGTCGTCCATGAACATCACCGAACTGAAATCCAAGGTCATGCTGTCGTCGGTCACCGTCTCTGCCTGGCAGGGTCGCCGCTTCGACATGAAGGCAACTGAAGCCGTCGAGGCGAAGCATCAGACCAAGGGCATCGGCCGCTTTAACAAGCGTCTGTTACCTGAACACGCGCCGAGCTATCACGAGGTCATGTCGATCGGCAATCGCATCCGCTCGTATTACTACGCCCACACGTTGCAGTATGACCAGCTGGGCGTGCGCCTGTTGCCGACGATGATCTACATGGACGTCGCCGAGCAGCTGCGCAAGATGAAAGACGAGTTCGAGCTGGCCGTATCGGTCTTCCTGACGGACTATCTGGACCTGAAGGAAAAAGCACGCGAAGAGCAGAAGGACCTGTACAACGAGGCGGACTATCCGACGCTTGCCGCGATGTCGGGCAAGTTCGGCGTCAAGCTTGCGGTGCTGCCGTTTCCGGACGCCAGCCAGTTTGGCGTGGATCTGCCGCCCGATGTGTTGACCGATCTGCGTACGGAAATCGATCAGCACGTGCTCGCCTCGATTTCGACGGCGAACAATGATCTCGTTGGTCGTCTTTTCGAAGCAGTCTCGAAGCTTGCCGATCGCCTTTACGGCGCGACGAACGTTCGCCTGGACGTCACGAACAACGTGCGCGAACTGTGTGATCTGCTGCCGAAGTTGAACTTCTCGAATGATCCGAAGCTCAATCACATCCTCGAGCAGGCGAAGCGTCATCTCGCCGTGCATACGGGTGCGGATCTGAAGGAGTCGAACGTGCTGCGTTCGCAGGTCGCGGCCAAGGCCTCGGAAATCGAGGGGCTGATGGCGGCATTCATGGGCACGGCGCCGGAACCGATGGTGGATCGCGAATCGGCGTTTGCGCCGGTCGAACCGATCGTCCAGCCGGAACAGACGCCGCTGCTGCGCCTCGTTGCCTGAGGTGGCCATGGACCCGCGAATCTCGAAACAGCGTACGGCGCTTGTACTGGACCAGCCGTTTTTCGGCGCGCTGGCGCTTCGACTGAAGGCGGTCGAAGATCCGTCGTGCAAGACGTTCTGGACTGACGGGGAGTCGCTGGGCTACAACCCGGCGTATCTCGGCGGACTGAACGATCTTGAGACACGTGGTGTCCTGGCGCACGAAGTTCTGCACGTGGCCAATGGCCACTGCTGGCGTCAGGGCGATCGCGATCCGAAGCTCTGGAACGACGCATGTGACTATGCGATCAATCCGATCGTGCTCGAGGCAGGCATGCTGCTACCAAAGGGTGTGCTGGTCGATGCGCGCTTCAAGGGAAAGTCGGCCGAAGAGATCTATGGCATTCTCGCGCAGGAGAAGCGGCAGAGGGAAAAGCAGCAAAAGCAGCAAAACGAGCAAGGGAAGGGCAAGAAGGACGGTGGCAAACCGGATGCACAGTCTGGCCAGCAGTCGGCTCCACAGCCGAAGCAGCCTGACAGTGCATGCGGGGGTAACAGCCCGCCGCAGTCCTCAAACGCGAACGGCGCGAACACACCGTCCGCCAATCCCGACCCCGGCTCGACTCCCGATGCCGCCCCCTCCTGTGGCGAGGTTCGCCAGTACACCGGCGACGACAAGGCCCTGAAGGAATCGGAATGGAAGGTGGCCGTGTTGCAGGCCGCGAAAGCGGCAAAGATGCGGGGCTCGCTGCCCGGTGCGCTGCAAGCGATGGTGACGGATGCTGTTGAACCCGTTGTCGACTGGCGTCCGATCCTGCATCGTTTTGCGCAGGAATCGTCGCCGACTGACTACACCTTCGCGATGCCGAATCGCCGGTATCTGCACATGGGCCTGTATCTGCCGTCGCTGAACGAACCGGCAGTGGGCGATGCTGTCTTTGTCCGCGACTCAAGCGGATCGGTGTGGGATGAAACGCAGGCGCAGTTCGCGGCGGAAATCATCGCAGTGAACGCCGGTGTGCAGCCGCGCCGGCTGATCGTGATGGATTGCAACACGCGAGTAACACAGGTCCAGACATTCGAGCGCGGTGACGCGGTTGATCTTGAACTGCTACCTGTGCGCGGCGGTGGGGGGACCTCATTCGTCGAGCCGTTCGAGCGGCTTGCGAAAGAAGGAATCCGCCCCGCATTCTTGGTTTATCTCACCGACATGGACGGCCCGTTTCCCGACGATCCTCCGGACTACCCGGTCCTGTGGGCGTCGACGACACCTCTCAAGCGGGCGAAGAAGGCGCCGTTCGGTGAGATGGTCGAAGTGATCTGTTAGCGCACGATGTTGCTCATTCCCTTAACCCAACCCCGGCCGAGTGCTGGGGTTTTTTTATTCCGGTTTGGCTCTGAAAGCGGATTCCACGCATTCCACAGGCTCATTTTTCGGAACTTTGGTGTCTTTCAGTCGAGAAAAATCAAGCAATTCAATTAGTTAACCGTGCGCTGCCCGGTGGTTGCGAACTTGGGAAGGCACAAAGGGACCTGAGCCGGCTCAGGTTGCTCTTGCTTAATCTGAAACAAAAGCGAAAAACATATAACCGGGTATTTTCAAAATATGAATCAATGCGCGGATGCATTGTTTTGTATTCGGCAGCTGGTCCCGATCCCGAGGTGCGTGCATTGATGCGAGGTTTTTATCGCACTTGGCGCGAAAAAGTAGGCTACGGAAGCGGCTTAAACAGATCCATTTGCCGAGGATCGGACTTGCGACCCTCGCTGTTCGCTTCGGTCGGCGCAGGCCCACGAGCGATGCGAAAAAAGCTGGGGTCGACGCCCGCGTTATGCGCCGCGCGAAGCCAATGCGGCGTATCGCCCAGCCCATTCCATTCGTTACCGTGCGCATCCCGGTAGAGCGCCGGGTGATCGAGGTCGTGCTGGATTGAGTCAGCGAGCGCTTGCAGTGTGATGCCGAATTCTTCCATCCGACGACGTATCCAGATGATCAGCCGGTCGCGGGCTTCGCCGTCAACTATTTTTCCCTTCATAAACGAGTGCTGCTTCGTTGGTTGTCGTGTTGCGCAGTATAACGGCGTGCCGCAGCGGTGCGCCCCGCGTAGCGCCTCAAAGAGGTGTGCCTTCTGCCTTTCGGGGAGGCGAGCCGCTTGCTACGCTGGTTTTGTGGCCATCGACGAGAAGCAGAGGTGCGCGAATGTTTCTGTGTTATCTGATTGATCCGCGCCATCGTACCGTCGTAAAGGTAAATGACGGCTTTGATCGCGCGTCAGAACTGCTTGCGAGCGAAGCTCTGGAACTTCAATCGCTCTGGCAAGCCATGTCAGATCCTGATTCGTCGGTCGACGTCGTGTATTCACCGGGCGACGATGAGGAACCCTGGTTTCGAGTACGTCTGACACATTCAGGCAAGCCACTGGAGCTCGTCATCGCAGGCAAGGGCGTGCTCATCGCATGCGGCGCCGTACCCGGCGACATTGCGAGCCAGATCGCGACCGCCCACGCGCTTGAGGCTCACATCGAATATCCTGGCGACCGGCACACGGCTGCCGCCGACTGGCTCAAGTCCGAACTCGGCTCAGATCGACGCATCCCCGTAAAACGCGCTGGCACGAGAGGCCGCCGCGTGCGTCGTCACGGGGCATCGTCCTGACAGTACGCTCTTCTATGGGGCAATGGAAGTCAAGCCCTTTCGCGATCCGTTTTTCCGTTAGTTATCTCCCATTCGAGAGTGCGGCCAGGTTATCCACGGCCGGCCGGCGGGTCGCCTGCTACGACCACGACGCTGGCC